>NZ_JBVAXG010000007.1:0-109394 GCF_055419245.1 Mycobacterium sp. IDUB_37
GGTGGCACCGCCGGCGTCCAGGGCGGCGGCGGTAAGGGCGGTAACGGTGCCGTCGGTGGCCTCGGCGGGGCCGGCGGGGACGGCACGGCCGGGTCGGCGGGCACCACCAGCGCGGTCATCGACGGCAAGGCCGGCGGTCAGGGCGGTACCGGCGGGGCCGGTGGCGCGGCCGGGGCGGCCGGGTCTTCCTCGACCAGCACCGCCGGGGCCGGTAAGGCCGGTAACGGTGGCGCGGGCGGGCTGGGCGGTAACGGTGGGGCCGGCGCGGCGAACACCACGGTGGCCGCTGCCGGAGCGGCCGGCGCCCAGGGCGGTGCCGGCGGTAACGGCGGCACCGGCGGTACCGGTGGTGCGGCCGGGGCGACCAACGGTGGCACCGCCGGAGTCCAGGGCGGCGGCGGCAAGGGCGGTAACGGCGCCGCCGGCGGCCTCGGCGCCAACGGCGGCAACGGCAGCAGCGCGACAACGCCCACAGCTGGCGGTCAGGGCGGCCAGGGCGGCACCGCCGGTAAAGGCGGCGCCGGCGGTGCCGGTGTCGGCGCCGCAGGTGGCGGCAATGGCGGCACCGGAGGCGGCGGCGGCCAGGGTGCCAACGGAGGCACCAACACCGGCACCGGCACGGGCGGCAGCGGCGGCCAGGGCGGCACCGGAGGTAACGCCGGTGCGGCTGGCGTCGGGACCAATGGCGGCGCCAACGGAAGTATCGGCACCGGCGGGGTGGGTGGCCTCGGCGGCAACGGCGGGACCGGCGGAACCGGCACCACCGGTGCCAGCAGCACCACACCTGTCGCCGGCAGCCAAGGTGGGCAAGGAGGAAACGCCGGCGCCGGCGGCACCGGTGGCGCGGGTATCGGCGGAGTCGGCGGCGGTGCCGGCGGAAAGGGCGGTACTGGCGGCACTGGTGGGAGCGGCGGCAACGGCGGCAACGACACCGGCACCGGCACCGGTGCTGCAATCGCTGGAGCCGCTGGTGGCCAAGGCGGCACCGGCGGCACCGCGGGAGCGGCTGGTGCAGGAACAAACGGAGGAGCAGCCGGCAGCATCGGCACGGGTGGTAAAGGCGGCAATGGCGGCAACGGCGGTCTTGGGGGCACCGGTAGCGCTGGGTCCAACTCGGCAACCGCGCCCAGCGTGGGCAACCAGGGGGGCCAAGGTGGCGCCGGCGGGGCTGGCGGCAGTGGTGGTGCTGGCATCGGCGGCGTCGGCGGTGGCAGCGGCGGCCAAGGCGGTATAGGCGGCAACGGCGGCAATGGCGGCACCGGCGGCACCAACACCGGCGCTACTGCGGGCGCCGGAGCAGCGGGCGGTCAAGGGGGTACCGGTGGCACCGCCGGCGCCGCGGGTACCGGAACAAACGGCGGTACCGCAGGCAGCATCGGTACCGCTGGCAACGGAGGCACGGGCGGCACCGGAGGTAAAGGGGGCACCGGCGCCGTCGGTGGCAGCTCAGCAACCACACCCGCTGCGGGCAACCAGGGGGGCCAAGGCGGCGCGGGCGGCGCGGGCGGCAGTGGTGGTGCCGGCATCGGCGGCATAGGCGGTGGCAACGGCGGACAGGGCGGTATCGGCGGCGGGGGTGGCACCGGTGGCAACGGTGGTGCCAACACCGGCTCCGTCGGCGGCACCGGCGCGAACGGCGGCCTGGGCGGTACTGGCGGCACCGCAGGGGCTGCCGGTACCGGAACCAACGGGGGCGCAAATGGCAGCATCGGTACCGGCGGCAACGGCGGCACGGGCGGCACCGGAGGTAAAGGTGGCGCTGGCGCCACCGGCGCAAACTCACCGACCGCACCCGTCGCCGGCAACCAGGGCGGCCAAGGTGGGGCCGGCGGCAGCGGCGGCAGCGGCGGAGCAGGCATCGGTGGCGTCGGCGGCGGCAATGGCGGTCAAGGCGGTAGCGGCGGCGGAGGCGGAACCGGCGGCACTGGCGGCAATAACACCGGGACCACCGGCGGCACCGGCGCGAACGGTGGCAACGGCGGTACGGGCGGCACCGCGGGAGTGGCCGGTGCCGGAACGAACGGAGGCGCTGCCGGGAGCATCGGCACTGGCGGAACAGGCGGCTTGGGCGGCAACGGCGGAAAGGGCGGGTCTGGCGCCAACGGCACATCCAGCGGCAGCCCCACCGCTGGGAACCAAGGCGGTCAGGGTGGTGCCGCAGGTAATGGCGGCGCCGGCGGTGCCGGCATCGGTGGCGTCGGTGGCGGCAACGGCGGCCAAGGCGGCCTCGGCGGTGGAGGCGGTACCGGTGGCACCGGTGGCAGCAACACCGGTGCCGCCGGTGGCACTGGTGCCAACGGCGGAGCTGGCGGAATCGGCGGCATTGCTGGTGCGGCCGGTACCGGAACCAACGGAGGCGTTGCTGGCGGCGTGGGCACCGGCGGCACAGGCGGAACCGGCGGCCTCGGTGGTAATGGTGCCGCGGGCGCAGCCGGTGGCGGCAATGGCGGTCAGGCCGGTGCCGGCGGCAGCGGCGGCGTTGGTGGCGCTGGAATTGGTGGAGTCGGCGGGGGTACTGGCGGACTGGGCGGTAACGGCGGCACCGGCGGCATTGGCGGCACCGGTTCAGCGACGCTGATCCTGGGTGCCGCGGGTACCGGCGGCATCGGCGGCCAGGGCGGCACCGCGGGCAATGGAGGTACTGGCGGCAGCAACGGCGGGTCTGGTGGCAACGCTGGAACCGCGGGCGCCGGCGGGCAAGGCGGCACGGGTGGCACGCCAGTGATCCTCGGCAAGGGCGGCGCGGGCGGAACAGGCGGAGCAGCCGGAGTCGCTGGCGTGGGGGGTAACGCTGGCGCAGGTGGCAACGGAAACGGTGGTAACGGAGGTACCGGTGGCATCGGCGGCCAGGGCGGCCTTGGCGGCACCGGCTTGCTGAGCACGGCTGGCTTAGGCGGCAATGGTGCCGCGGGGGGCACCGGCGGCATCGGTGGTAACGGCTCCGGTACCGGAACCGGCGGAACCGGCGGTACCGGCGGCGAGGGCGGTGACGGCGGAACCGGCAGCAGCGACGGTAGCGGCGCCAGCGGTGGCACCGGCGGCAAAGGTGGAACCAGCGGTGATGGTGATGCTGGTGCCTCCGGCACGGCGGGGTCGGGTCCAACCGGCAGCAACGGCGGCGCAGGCGGCGCAGGCGGCGCTGGCGGGACGTGAGCAACGAAGCACTAGAGGCCGCCGATCAGGGTTAGGCGCTCAACGCACCTCGCGCCGCCTCCCCCACCTGCCCCACATACCCGCCCCCAAACAACACCACATGCGCCAACAGCGGGAACAACTGATGCAACCCAACCCGCTCGCGCCACCCGTCGCGCAACTTCCGCACCCGCTGATAACCCTCGAGCACGTCGTCATAGAAAGGACATCCGAACAGCGCCAGCATCGCCAGGTCCGTCTCGCGATGACCGCCGTACGCAGCGGGATCGATCAGCACCACCCCGTCCCGCGTCCACATCACGTTGCCCCTCCACAAATCCCCGTGCAGCCGGCACGGCCCATCGCCATCATCGAAATCGCCTGCACGGCAACGCATAGCGACAGCTTCAACGGCAGCACGAGTCGAAAGATCAAGCCGCCCCCCAGCAAGCTCAACCATCGGCTCTAGCCGCTCGTCGGCGTAGAACTCCCCCCAACTCGTGTGCCGACACAAAGACATCGGCAACGGCTGCGACAAAGGACCGAAGAAACCTGGCCCACCCCAGCCCTCGGGCCCAGCACCGAACGCGATAGCACCCGCATCGTGAGTCACGGCAAGTTGACTCCCGAATACCCGCGCCGCCTCCGCGCGAGGCCTCACCGATTGAAGCCGCCGCAAAGTCAGGCTCGAGGCGTCAACCGAAATCACGTCGGCGCAGGGCACTCCCCCGCGAACACCTGAAAGCCACTGCAAACCCGCGGCTTCCCAACCAAAATAACCGGCGGGCGCTCCGGGATGCTGCTTGACGAAGTCGGTCAAGCGGTCACATGCGCCGCATGCACGTCATCGGCCGCCCGCGCCTCGGTCTGCTCCTTGGCCCACCGGTAATCCGGCTTGCCGGCCGGCGACCGCTTGACCTCGTCAACGAACCAAAGACTGCGCGGCACTTTGTATCCCGCGATCTCCGAACGCACGAAGCTGTCCAGTTCTGACAGCGTCGGGCGAGACCCCTCCCGGGCCTGCACGACGGCCGCGACGTGTTGCCCGTAGCGCGGGTCGGGCACGCCGACCACCAGCGCGTCGAAAACGTCGGGGTGACCCTTCAGCGCGGCCTCGACCTCTTCGGGGTAGATCTTCTCGCCACCGCTGTTGATCGACACCGAACCGCGGCCCAGCATCGTGACGGAACCGTCCTCTTCGACCAGTGCCCAGTCCCCCGGAATCGCATAGCGCACACCGTTAATGGTCTTGAAAGTCTCGGCCGTCTTCTTCTCGTCTTTGTAGTACCCGACCGGGATGTTGCCCTTCTTGGCGATGAAGCCGCGCACACCCGAGCCCGGCTTCACCTCATTGCCTTCTTCGTCGAGTACGACGGTGCGGTGATCGATCGTGACCCGCGGGCCGCCGCTGTGCGGTGCGTCCTTCGCTACAATGCTGGTGCCACCAAAACCTGTCTCTGACGACCCAATTGAGTCGGTGATGACCCGATTCGGCAGCAGCTCAAGGAGTTTCTCCTTGATACTCGGCGAAAACAGCGCGGCCGTCGAAGCGAGCAGGAATAGCGACGACAGGTCGTATTCGTTACCGGCATCCTGGTGTGCCAGCAGGGCATCCAACAACGGCCGCGCCATTGCGTCGCCGGTGAAGAACAGCAAGTTGACCTTGTGGTGATGAATGGTGCGCCAGACCGAGTCGGCATTGAATTCCGGTGCCAGCACAGTGGTTTGGCCCGAGAACAGCGACATCCAGGTGGCTGATTGGGTGGCGCCGTGGATCATTGGCGGAATCGGATACCGGATCATCGGTGGATTGGCGGCTGCCGCCTTCGCCAAGTCGTACTCACCGGAGATGAATTCGCCTGTGGCAAAATCGGTTCCACCGAACAGTACCCGGTAGATGTCTTCGTGACGCCACATCACGCCCTTCGGAAAGCCCGTGGTGCCGCCGGTGTACAGCAGGTAGATGGCGTCGGCACTGCGCTCGTCGAAATCACGCTCCGGCGAGCTGTCCGCAATCGCGGAATAGAACTCCACTCCCCCGTAGCGCCGGTAGTCGTTGTCGGAGCCATCCTCGACCACCAACACGGTCTTGACGTCCGGGGTGTCGGGCAGCACATTGGCGACCCGGTCGGAGTACTGCCGCTCGTGTACCAGGGCCACCATGTCCGAGTTGTCGAAGAGGTAGCGCAGTTCGCCCTCGACATAGCGGAAGTTGACATTGACCAGGATGGCGCCGGCCTTGATGATGCCGAGCATCGCGATCACGATCTCGATGCGATTGCGGCAGTAGAGGCCAACCTTGTCGTCCTTGCGCACCCCCTGATCGATCAGATAGTGCGCGAGGCGGTTCGCCTTCTCCTCTAGCTGGGCATATGTCACCTGCTCGTCGCCACAGATGAGGGCAACACGGTCCGGCACAGCATCGATGGCGTGCTCGGCGAGATCAGCAATATTCAGGGCCACGGAACCCAAATTAGAACGTGTTACATTTCTTGACAAGTTACGCCGTATGCCGACGAAGAGGCGGTCACCGTGGCAGAGACGCCAGCAAATGATTCTGGACCCGACGCGCTAGTCGAACAGCGCGGTCACACGCTCATCGTGACGATGAACAGACCACACGCCCGCAACGCCCTGAGCACCGAAATGATGCAAATCATGGTCGAGGCGTGGGACCGCGTCGACAATGACGACGACATCAGATGCTGCATCCTGACCGGCGCCGGTGGCTACTTCTGCGCTGGCATGGATCTCAAAACGGCGACCAAGAAGCCGCCAGGCGATTCGTTCAAGGACGGCAGCTACGACCCGTCGCGTATCGACGCCTTGCTGAAGGGGCGCAGGCTCACCAAGCCGTTGATTGCAGCGGTCGAGGGACCAGCAATCGCCGGCGGGACCGAGATCCTGCAGGGCACCGACATCCGGGTGGCCGGCGAGAGTGCGAAGTTCGGCGTCTCCGAAGCCAAGTGGAGCCTGTACCCGATGGGCGGTTCGGCGGTGCGACTCGTGCGGCAGATTCCGTACACGGTGGCTTGCGATGTCTTGCTGACCGGACGGCACATCACCGCCGCCGAGGCCAAGGAGATGGGCCTGATCGGTCACGTCGTTCCGGACGGGCAGGCGCTGACCAAAGCGCTGGAGCTGGCCGCAATCATCGAGAACAATGGTCCGCTTGCCGTGCAGGCGATTCTGCGCACCATCCGCGAGACCGAGGGCATGCACGAGAACGAGGCGTTCAAGATCGACACCCAGATCGGCATCCAGGTGTTCCTGTCCGACGACGCGAAGGAAGGCCCTCGCGCCTTCGCCGAGAAGCGCAAGCCCAACTTCCAGAATCGCTGAGCCGGCAGAACCGCCGCGACCATCGAGAGCTACGGGTCCGGACTCGCCAGTCTTGGACGCGATTGTCAACTTGCGGACGGTCGTAATAAATATTCAAGCCCGAATGAAAATGCCCCTACACGGCAATGCAGCTGAAAAGCCGATGAGCCCGTAACCACCCAGTTGACCAGGTTAGACACGAGCGCGACGAAGCCCCTTCGTACCACCCGAATGCCCAAGGCATTGACAAAGATATGGCGATTGTCGACCAATTATCGACTTGTAGCAAAAACACGAAAAGAGTAGCCACTCAGGGACTGACATTCCGCCCCAATGGTGGATACGATGCGGCCCTGCCATGCGCCTCGGGGGCGCACAACGTCGTGCTGAGGTGCGGAGCCGTCACATGAGTTATGTAGTTGCTTCACCGGAATTGCTGAGTATTGCGGCCGACAATCTAGCGGCGATCCAGTCAGGTATCAGCACGGTCAACGGAGCAGCGGGTCCGGCGCTGACGGATGTGGCGGCGGCTGCCGCTGATGAGGTTTCCACACGTATTGCGGCGTTGTTCGGCGCGCATGCCCAGGAGTATGAGGCGCTCAGCGCCCAGGCAGCCCAATTCCACGACCGGTTCGTGGCGACGTTGACCTCCGGCGGGGGCGCCTACGCATCGGCCGAGGCGGCCGCGGCAAATCCGTTGAAGGCCTTCGAAGATGGCGTGGTCAACATCATCAATGCGCCGACCAATGCGCTATTTGGGCGGCCACTGATTGGCGACGGCGCCAATGCAACCACCCCGGGCGGGACCGGTGGCGATGGCGGCTTGCTGTTCGGTAATGGCGGTGCAGGCGCGGCGGGTGCGACCGGCCAGGCCGGCGGCGGCGGCGGGTCAGCCGGGTTGTTGGGCAATGGCGGTCCCGGTGGCACCGGTGGCGCCGGCGCCACGGGTGGCGCGGGCGGTGCCGGTGGCTGGTTGTACGGCCTGGGCGGCAACGGAGGGACGGGCGGCTTCGGCGGCGGCACCGGTGGTGCAGGTGGGCGGGCAGGGTTCCTGTTCGGTGGCGGCGGCACCGGCGGTTCGGGTGGCTTGGGCACCCTGGGTGTGGGCAGTGGGGCGGCGGGCATCGGTGGCGACGGCGGGGTCGGCGGGGCCGGCGGGTTGTTCTCCGGCGGCGGTGCGGGCGGTAACGGCGGCGCGGGCGGGTTCGGGATGGCCGGGGCGTCCGGCCTCGCGTTGGCCGGTAACGGCGGTGCCGGCGGTGGCGGCGGTAACGGCGGTGCGGGCGGGCAGAGCGGGCTGATCTTCGGTACTGGCGGCCACGGCGGGTTCGGCGGCAACGGCGGGATCGGCGGCGTGGGCGGCGATGGCGGTGACGCCGCGATCTTGGGCGCGGCCGGCACCGGCGGCAATGGCGGCAACGGCGGAACTCCCGGGTTGGGTGGCGCCGGCGGGGCGCGTCAATTGTTCAGTCTGGGTGCCGGGGCGGCCGGCGGCGCGGGTGTCGCCGGTGCGGGCGGCCAAGGTGGTTCCGGCGGGGCCGGGTTGGCCGGCAACAACGCCGGAGCAGGTACCGGCGGAAACGGCGGCGCGGGCCTTGCCGGTGGCCTTGGCGGCAACGGCGGCGCCGGTGGTGGCAGCGGTGCCACCCAGGGCGCGGGCGGGGCCGGCGGCAGCGGCGGCACCGGCGGTGCCGGCGGAAACGGCGGCAGCGGCCTGGACGGTGTCGGCAGCGGCGCGGCAGGACAGGCCGGCGGTAACGGCGGCGCCGGCGGCCAGGGCGGCAACGCCGGGGTCGGCGGGGCCGGTTCCACCGCGGGGGCTACAGGCAAGGCGGGCGCAGGCGGTATCGGTGGTACGGGTGGTCAGGGCGGCGACGGCACCGACAACACCAGCATCGCCGCGGCCGGGGCCAATGGCGGTGCGGGCGGTAATGGCGGCGCGGGTGGTAACGGTGGCACCGGTGGCGCGGCCGGCACCGGCACGGGCGCGGTCGCGGGCCTGCAGGGAATCGGCGGGGCGGGTGGTAACGGTGGCAACGGCTCCGCCGGCGGTAACGGGGTCACCGGCGGCAACGGGGTTGGCAGCGGGGCGGCCGGGCAGGTCGGCGGCCAGGGCGGCAACGGCGGCCAGGGCGGCGACGCCGGCGCGGGAGGCATCGGTTCGACCAAGGGCACCTCAGGAACGGCAGGTAATGGCGGGGCCGGCGGCGACGGCGGACTGGGCGGCAACGGCGCCGACAACACCAACATCGCCGCGCCCGGGGCCACTGGTGGCACCGGCGGTAAGGGCGGCAGCGGCGGCGGCGGCGGGACCGGCGGTCTGGCCGGCAACGCTAACGGCGGCACCGCAGGCACTCAAGGTGTCGGCGGCGGCGGCGGCGACGGCGGACTGGGCGGCGCCGGCGCCCAGGGCGGCACCGGCACCAACGGGGTGGGCAGCGCGGCGGCAGGAACCGCCGGCGGCCAGGGCGGATCGGGCGGCCAGGGCGGCGACGCCGGCCTGGGCGGCGCCGGTTCCACCAAGGGCCTAGCAGGCAGTGCCGGGGACGGCGGCGCGGGTGGAAACGGCGGCACCGGCGGTGACGGCGCGGCCAACTCCACATTGGCGGCAGCGGGCGCGACCGGTGGTACCGGCGGTAAGGGCGGCAGCGGCGGCGCCGGCGGGACCGGCGGTGTGGCCGGCAACGCCAACGGCGGCACCGCAGGCACCCAAGGTGTTGGCGGCACCGGCGGCAATGGCGGCGTCGGCGGCGCCGGCGCTCAGGGCGGCACCGGCACCAATGGATCAGGTAGCGGTGCGGCCGGAAACACCGGCGGCCAAGGCGGATCCGGCGGCCTGGGCGGCGACGCGGGCGTCGGCGGCACCGGTTCCACCAAGGGCATAGCAGGCAAGGCCGGTGACGGCGGTATCGGCGGCGCCGGCGGCACGGGCGGTAACGGCGCGGCCAACACCAGCAAGGCTGCCGACGGCGCCATCGGCAACACCGGCGGTACCGGCGGCGCCGGCGGGCAGGGCGGCATCGGAGGCCTGGCCGGCACGGGTAGTGGCGGCAACCAAGGTGCGGGCGGAACCGGCGGCAACGGCGGTGTCGGAGGACAAGGTGGCACCGGCGGCAACGGTGTCAACGGAGTAGGTAGCGGCGCGGTCGGGCAGGCCGGCGGCCAAGGCGGGTCGGGCGGTAAAGGCGGTGACGCCGGGTTGGGCGGCACCGGATCCATCGCCGGCAAAGCCGGTACAGCCGGTGACGGCGGCACCGGCGGTGTAGGCGGAACAGGTGGTAAGGGCGCTGACAACACGTCATTAGCTGCGGCCAACGCCACCGGTGGGACCGGCGGAAACGGCGGCGCGGGCGGACAGGGTGGCACCGGCGGCCTGGCAGGAAACACCAATGGCGGCACCGCAGGTAACCAGGGCGTCGGCGGTCAGGGTGGCATCGGCGGCACTGGCGGCAAGGGTGGCCAAGGCGGTCTGGGTGACAACGGCGTCGGCAGTGGCGTGGCAGGAAACGCCGGCGGCCAGGGCGGCTCCGGCGGCCAGGGCGGCGACGCCGGGCTGGGCGGTAACGGATTCAGCACAGGGAAGGCCGGCACTGCCGGCGACGGCGGCGTGGGTGGCGCTGGCGGTACGGGCGGTAACGGCGCCAACAACACCGATCTCGCGGCTGCCGGCGCGACCGGCGGGACCGGAGGCAGCGGCGGTAACGGCGGCATCGGCGGCACCGGTGGGGCGGCCGGCAACAACAACGGCGGCACCTCAGGCAAGCAGGGTGTCGGCGGGCAGGGCGGCGTCGGCGGCACCGGGGGCAACGGCGGCCAGGGCGGTGTGGGTACCAACGGCACCACCAGCGCCGAGGCAGGCGTAGCCGGCGGCAACGGCGGGGCCGGCGGCCAGGGCGGCAACGCCGGACTGGGCGGCACCGGATTCACCACTGGCGCGGCAGGCACCGCAGGTAACGGCGGTAGCGGCGGCACGGGTGGAACCGGCGGCAACGGCGCCGCCAACACAGACATTGCGGCGGCTGGGGCGGTCGGCGGAACCGGTGGCATCGGCGGGGCCGGCGGCAACGGCGGCGCGGGCGGCGCGGCCGGTAACACCAACGGTGGTACGGCAGGCAAACAGGGTGTCGGCGGCCAGGGCGGCACCGGCGGTACTGGTGGTCAGGGTGGCCAGGGCGGCATCGGCACCAACGGCGTCGGCAACACGGGCTCCGGAACTACCGGGGGCAACGGCGGTTCGGGCGGCCAGGGCGGCAAGGCCGGACTCGGCGGCACCGGACTCACGAGCGGCAAGGCCGGCACCGCCGGCAGCGGCGGCAACGGCGGAACCGGCGGCCTAGGCGGCAACGGCGCCGACAACGGCACTGTGGCGGCAACTGGCCTAGCCGGTGCGGCCGGCGGCAACGGCGGCGCAGGCGGTAACGGCGGCACCGGGGGTGCGGCTGGTGCCACAAACGGCGGCACCGCAGGCAAGCAAGGCGCAGGCGGCCAGGGCGGAATCGGCGGCAACGGCGGCCAAGGCGGCCAGGGCGGCGCGGGTGCGGCCAGCACCAACCTCGCCCAGGCCGGCCAGTCCGGCGGGCAGGGCGGCACCGGCGGCCTCGGCGGCGCGGCGGGTCTTGGCGGCACCGGCTTCACCACCGGCAAGGCCGGCACCGCAGGCAACGGCGGCACCGGCGGCCTAGGCGGCAACGGCGGCACCGGTGCCAACAACTTGACCACCGCGGGTATCGGGCAAAACGGTGGTGCGGGTGGCGCCGGCGGCAATGGCGGCAGCGGTGGCACTGGCGGCGGGGCCGGCAACGCGAACGGCGGTACTGCTGGCAAACAGGGTGTCGGCGGCAACGGCGGCACCGGCGGCACTGGCGGTACCGGCGGTACCGGCGGATTGGGCAACGACGGCACCGGCAACGCCGGCGCCGGCGATGCCGGTGGTCAGGGCGGATCCGGCGGCCAGGGCGGCAACGCCGGCCTCGGCGGCAACGGATCGGTCCAGGGCTCAGCTGGCACAGCGGGCAACGGCGGCCAGGGCGGCCAAGGCGGCCAGGGCGGCAATGGGGCTGCCAACACCAGCATCGCGGCCATCGGCGCAACCGGAGGCAACGGCGGAACAGGCGGTGCGGGTGGCACGGGCGGCACCGGCGGGTTGGCCGGCAACGCCAACGGCGGCACCATCGGCAAGCAGGGCGTCGGCGGCACGGGCGGGATCGGCGGCACCGGCGGCCAAGGCGGCCAGGGCGGCGTCGGCGTCGCCGGCGCCACCAGCGCCGGGACCGGCCAGATCGGCGGACAGGGCGGTGCCGGTGGCCAGGGCGGTGACGCCGGAGCGGGCGGCGCCGGGTCCATTACCGGCGCGACTGGCACCGCCGGTAATGGTGGCGTCGGCGGCATCGGCGGGACCGGCGGGACCGGCGGGGCCAACACCGACATCGTCGCCAACGGAGCGACCGGTGGCGTGGGCGGAACCGGCGGCACAGGCGGCACCGGTGGTGTGGGCGGTGGCGCGGGTAACGCCGGCAACGGCGGCGCGGGCAAGCAAGGCGCTGGTGGCCAGGGCGGCATCGGCGGCCAAGGCGGCCAGGGTGGCCAAGGCGGAAACGGCAACGCCGGCACCGGCAGTGCCGGCGCTGGAGACGCCGGCGGCAAGGGCGGCCAGGGTGGCCAGGGTGGCGACGCCGGCGCAGGCGGCACCGGACTCACCGCGGGCGCGATCGGCACTGCCGGCAACGGCGGCACCGGCGGACAAGGTGGCACCGGCGGACAAGGCGCCGCCAACAGCAGCATCGCGGCGGCCAACACCGTCGGCGGCACCGGCGGCACCGGCGGGGCGGGCGGCAGCGGCGGCCAGGGCGGCGTGGCCGGCAACGCCGGCGGCGGTACTGCTGGCAAGCAAGGCGTCGGCGGCACCGGCGGCACCGGCGGCCAGGGTGGCCAAGGTGGCCAGGGCGGTATTGGTGACGATGGCGTCGGAAACGCCGGCGCCGGCAAAGCCGGCGCGCAGGGCGGGGCCGGCGGTCAGGGCGGTGACGCGGGAGCTGGCGGCACCGGTTCGGCCACCGGAAAGGCCGGTACTGCAGGCAACGGCGGCGTAGGCGGCGTCGGAGGCACCGGCGGCAACGGCACCGCCAACAGCAGCATTGCCGCCAGCGGGGCCGTCGGTGGCGTCGGTGGCACCGGCGGGGCCGGTGGTCAGGGTGGCGTCGGCGGGGCGGCCGGCAACGCCGGCGCCGGTACCGCCGGAATCCAGGGCGTCGGTGGCACCGGCGGCCTGGGCGGTAACGGCGGCGCGGGTGGCACCGGCGGCACCGGCAACAACGCCGTCGGCGGCACCGGGGCAGCCGGGATCGCCGGCAGCGCAGGCGGCGTCGGCGGCCAGGGTGGCAATGCCGGGGTCGGTGGCACCGGTTCGGCCACCGGAAAGGCGGGCACCGCCGGTAACGGCGGCGCCGGCGGTACCGGGGGCAACGGCGGCAACGGCGCCGCCAACAACACTGCGGTCGCGGCCGGGCAGATCGGTAACACCGGCGGTGGCGGCGGCAACGGCGGAGCCGGAGGCGCCGGAGGCGCGGCCGGCAACACCAATGGCGGTAGCGCCGGCAAGCAGGGCGTCGGCGGTAACGGCGGCACCGGCGGCAACGGCGGCACCGGCGGTCAGGGCGGCATCGGCAACAACGGGGTCGGCAGCGGCGTCGCCGGCAATGCTGGCGCGCAAGGCGGCGCCGGCGGACAGGGCGGCGATGCCGGTAAGGGCGGTGCCGGAAGCACCAACGGCAACGCCGGCACGTCCGGCAATGGCGGTAACGGCGGCACCGGCGGGAACGGCGGCAACGGCGCCGCGAACAGCACCGCTGCTGCGAACGGACAGATCGGCAACACCGGCGGTGGTGGCGGTAACGGCGGTCAAGGCGGCAGCGGTGGCTTGGCCGGCAATGCCAACGGCGGCGGCACCGGCATCGTCGGCGACGGCGGGCAGGGCGGCAACGGCGGCAACGGCGGCACCGGTGGCCAGGGCGGTGCCGGCAACACCGGGGCGGGGAGCGGCGTCGCGGGCGATGCGGGCGCCCAGGGCGGTACAGGAGGACAAGGCGGCGACGCAGGCAAGGGCGGCACCGGACTCAACGCCGGCACGGCCGGAAACGCCGGAAACGGCGGCCAGGGCGGCATCGGCGGCACGGGCGGCACCGGTGCCAACAACACCGACATCGTCACCGCCGGCGCCACTGGCAACAACGGCGGCAACGGCGGGGCCGGTGGCCAGGGCGGCAGTGGCGGCGCTGCCGGCAACAACAACGGCGGCGGCAACGGCATCATCGGGAAGGGTGGCGCCGGCGGAACCGGCGGCGGCGGCGGGCAAGGCGGACAAGGCGGAACCGGCAATAACGGCACTGGCAACGCCGGGGCCGGTGACACCGGTGGAACCGGCGGCAACGGTGGACAGGGCGGTGCGGCCGGCCTCGGCGGCACCGGATCCTCCACCGGCGTTGCCGGCACTGCAGGCAGTGGCGGCACCGGCGGGCAGGGCGGCACGGGTGGGGCCGGCAACACTTACACAGATCCCGTGGCCAACGGCGCCACCGGCGGTACTGGCGGCCTGGGCGGCGACGGCGGCAAGGGCGGCAACGGCGGAGCGGCCGGTAATCCCAACGGCGGCACCAGCGGCAGCATCGGCGTCGGCGGCAACGGCGGCATCGGCGGCGTCGGTGGCCAAGGCGGCACCGGCGGCACCGGCGACGCAGGCACCGGAAATGCCGGGGCCGGTGTCACAGGCGGCAACGGCGGCAACGGCGGCCAGGGCGGCGGCGCCGGCGCGGGTGGTAGCGGACTGTTCACGGGCAACGCCGGCAAAGCCGGCAACGGCGGCATCGGCGGGCAGGGCGGCACCGGCGGAGCCGGCAATGCCTACACCGACCCCGTCGCCGCTGGCAAACAAGGCGGCACCGGCGGCACCGGCGGCAACGGCGGAGTCGGCGGAGTCGGCGGCGCAGCCGGCAATCCCAACGGCGGCGCGACCGGCGTGCAAGGCAAGGGCGGCAGCGGCGGCGTAGGCGGCGTAGGCGGCACCGGCGGCAACGGCGGCAACGGCAACAACGGCGTCGGCACCGGCAACGTCGGCACGGCCGGCGCCCAAGGTGGCACCGGCGGCACCGGCGGCGCAGCCGGTGCAGGCGGCTCCGGTTCCAGCCAAGGCTCAGCCGGCACCGCGGGCAACGGCGGTGCCGGCGGCACCGGCGGCACCGGCGGGAACGGCGCCGACAACACGGTCGTGATCGTGGGCGGCGGCAACGGCGGCGCGGGGGCAAACGGTGGCAGTGGTGGCACCGGCGGCACCGGCGGCGCTGCCGGCAACGCCAATGGCGGCACCGTCGGCCAGCAGGGCATCGGCGGCAACGGCGGAGTCGGCGGCACCGGCGGCAAGGGTGGCGCGGGCGGCACGGGTCTGGACGCGAGCGCCAGTGGCGCAACCGGCGCCAACGGCGGTAACGGTGGTGCCGGCGGTAACGGCGGCGGCGCCGGACTCGGCGGTAGCGGACTCACGAAGGGCTTGGCCGGCACCGCGGGCAATGGCGGCGGCGGCGGCTTGGGCGGCAACGGCGGTAAAGGCGCCGCCAATAGCGACACCGTCCTGCCTGGGGCGACCGGCGCCACCGGCGGTAACGGCGGTAACGGCGGCAACGGCGGCGCTGGTGGCGCCGCCGGCAAGGACAACGGCGGAACGGTGGGCCAGCAAGGCATCGGCGGCAACGCGGGCAACGGCGGAGTCGGCGGCCAGGGCGGCATCGGCGGCGTGGGTACCGACGGAGTCGGCAGCGGTGTGGCCGGGACCGTCGGCGGTCAGGGTGGTGTCGGCGGCAACGGCGGCGACGCCGGTAAGGGCGGCGCGGGATCGACCGTTGGCACCGATGGCACCGCCGGCAACGGCGGCGTCGGCGGAACCGGCGGAACCGGTGGCGCTGCTTCCGCTAACACGTCGATCGCGGCGACTGACACCATGGGCAACCCCGGCGCCAGTGGCGGCGACGGTGGCGTGGGAGGAGCCGGAGGCGCGGCGGGCAACGCGTTCACCGGCACCGCCGGCAAGCAAGGCGTCGGCGGGCTGGGCGGAACTGGCGGCGTCGGCGGCACCGGCGGCCAGGGCGGCGTCGGCAGCGACGGCGTTGGCAGCAGCGGAGCCGGAACCCAGGGCGCCCAGGGCGGCATAGGTGGCACCGGCGGCGCCGCAGGCCTGGGAGGCAGCGGATCAGTCGCCGGCAAAGCCGGCACCTCCGGTAATGGCGGCGCCGGCGGCCAGGGCGGCATTGGCGGCAACGGCGCCGCCAACACTGACATCGTCGGACCCGGACTCCAGGGCTTGATTGGCGGCACCGGCGGCAAGGGCGGAACTGGCGGTGTCGGCGGTGCGGCCGGTGCTGACAACGGCGGCACCCTAGGTCAGCAGGGCGCCGGCGGCGTCGGCGGCACCGGCGGTACCGGCGGCATGGGTGGCACCGGCGGCACCGGCAACAACGGCGGTGCGAACATCGCCGGCGACGCCGGCGGTCAGGGTGGCAATGGTGGTACCGGTGGCGCTGCGGGAGCCGGCGGTAATGGCTCAAGCCCAGGTGCGGTTGGCATAGCCGGCAACGGTGGCATCGGCGGAAACGGCGGCACCGGCGGAAACGGCGGGATCGGCGTAACCGGTAGCAACGGCGGCGGCACGGGTGGCATGGGTGCGACCGGTGGCGCAGGCGGTACCGGTGGCACCGGCGGCCTCGCCGGAGGAGCGACCGGTAACGCAGGCGACGGCGGCACCGGCGGCAAGGGCGGCCTGGGCGGCGGCGGCGGCACCGGAGGCGTCGGCAACAACGGCAACACCGTGAGCGACGGCACCGCAGGCGGCGCCGGCGGCACGGGCGGCACCGGCGGCGTCTACGGCAACGGGGGTGCCGCCGGCGGCATGGGCGGCAAGATGGGCACTATCGGCGTCGCCGGCAACGGCGGCACCGGCGGGACTGGCGGCAACGGCGGCATCGGCGGGACCGGCACCGACCAGAGCGCCACTCTCGGCGGCATCGGAGGGAACGGCACAAACGGCGGCAAGGGTGGCGCAGGCGGTGTCGGCGGTGCCGCCGGCGGCCTCAACGGCTTTGCCGGCAATAGCGGCAACGGCGGCAACGGCGGCGCGGCCGGCAACGGCGGCAACGGCGGCCCCGGTGGCGGTAAGGGAGGCAACGGCGGCACCGGTGGCGCCGGGGGTACCGGAGCTACTGGTGTTGCGGCGGCGCTCGGCTTCGGTGGCATCGGCACCAACGCCGGCAACGGCGGCAACGGCGGCATCGGCGGCAACGGAGGCACTGCGGTCAACGGCCTCACCGGCAACGGTGGCCTCGGCGGGGCAGGCGGCGCCGGTGGCGTCGGCGGCAACACCTTGGCTTCCAATGTCGGCATCAGCGGCAACGGCGGGAATGGCGGCAATGGCGCCGCCGGCGGCAGCGGCGACACTGCCGGTGCAGGCGGCGCCGGCGGCATCGGCGGCAACGGAGGCGCGGCGGGCACCGCCAGTAAGGGCGGCAACGCCGGCAACGGCGGCATCGGTGGCGCTGGCGGCAACGGCACCGCCGGACTGAGTGCCGCGGGGCCCAACACTGGCGGCTCCGGTGGCTTGGGCGGCGCCGGCGGCGCCGGCGGGACCGGCGGCGCGGGCGCGCCGGGGACCGGCCTCCTAGGAGGTAACGGCGGCAATGGCGGTGCGGCCGGAAGCGGTGGCAACGGCGGCACCGGCGGATCCAACACCGGCAACACCGGCGGCGGCGCAGGCTTCGGCGGCAAGGGCGGCAACGGCGGCACCGCGGGGGCCGCCGGCAGCGGAGTCGACGGCGGATTCAACGGCATTGGCGGCCTCGGCGGCAACGGCGGCAACGGCGGCACCGGCGGTACTGGCAGCAACACCGCCGACGCCACGAATCCCGCCGCCGGCGGTAAGGGCGGCAACGGCGGCGCAGCCGGCAATGGCGGTGCCGGCGGTGCTGGTATCGGCGGAGTTGGCGGCGGCAAGGGCGGCAACGGCGGCAACGCCGGCACAGGCGGCGCGGGCGGCAACGCCGGCAAGGTGAGCACCGGTGGTGCCGTCGGTGCGGTAGGCGGGGCCGGCGGGGCCGGTGGCGTCGCCGGTGTCGGCGGCAACGGCGGAGTCGGCGGCGGAAACGGCGGCGACGGCGGGGACGGCGGCGACGGCGGCGTAGGTGGAATCGGCGGTCAGGGCGGCACTACGGCCGTCGGCGGAACCGGGGGCTCGGGCGGCATCGGCACCATCGGCGGCCAGGGCGGGAACAGCCCGGACACGGGCACCGGCGGCACCGGCGGTGACGGCGGCGACGCCGGGAAAGGCGGCGCGGGCGGGGCTGGCAACGTTGGCGTGAATCCAGGCAATCCCGGCAACGGTGGCGGTACCGGCAACACCGGCAACGGCCCCGTCGGCGCAACAGGCGGAACCGGCGGAACCGGCGGAACCCCCGGTGGCGGAGGCGGTGCCGGCGGTCCCGGCTAGACCGCGCTCGGACAGCGGGCCGGGGTCAGCGCAGCGGCGCCGTCGGCGTGAACACCACCGGCATCGACTCCAGGCCGCTGACAAAGTTCGCCGGCCGCAGCGGCAACGCCGAGTCGTCGGCCAGCCTCAGGTCCGGCAGCCGCTTCAGCACTCGTGACGTCATCAGTGACAACTCCAGCCGAGCCAGCTGATTGCCCATGCAGAAGTGGGTTCCGAAGCCGAAGGCCACGTGGCTGTTCGGGTTACGCCGGATGTCGAACTTCTCCGGCTGGTCGAACACCGACTCGTCGAAGTTGGCCGACTCGAACAGCAGCATGATCTTCTCGTCCTTGTTCAAGGACGTGCCATGGAACTCGGTGTCGGCCGTCAGCGTCCGGCACATGTTCTTCACCGGAGACGTCCAGCGCAGCATCTCCTCGATCGCGCTGGGCAGCAATGCAGGTTCCGCTACCAGCGCCTCCCACTGCTCGCGGTGGCGCACCAACTGCTCGGTACCCCCGCTCAGCGTGTGCCGGGTGGTCTCGTCACCGCCGATCAGGATCAGCAGCGTCTCCATGACGATCTCTTCATCAGCCATCCGCTGACCCTCGACCTCGGCATTGATCAGGATCGAGTAGAGGTCATCGGTCGGCTCCGCGCGCCGCTTGCCGATCAAATCCATGGTGAACGCGGTGTAGGAGGCGAACGCCTCCATCACCGTCTGAAAAACCAACGACGTCGGGTCGATATGCGAACTCAGCCCGCAGACCAAGTCGTCCGACCACTTCAGCAACATGCCGCGCTCTTCCGGTCGCACCCCCAGCATGTCGCCGATCACCGCCATCGGCAGTGGGGCGGCGATGTCGCGGACGAAGTCGCATTCGCCGCGTTCGCATACCGCGTCGATCAACGTGTCGCACAGTTCCTCGATCGAGGCTTCCTTGTCCTTCACCCGCTTGCGCGTGAACCCGGCGTTGACCAGCTTGCGACGGATCAGGTGGGCTGGGTCGTCCATGTCGATCATGTAGGGCATGCCCGGCTGGTCCGGACGGATACCGCCGGTGTTGGAGAAGAGATCCGGGTTGCGCTCGGCGTCGAGGATCGCCTGATACGTTGTCGCACCGGCCAATCCGTTGCGGTCGCGGAACACCGGCTGATTGGCACGCATCCAGCGGTACGCCTCGCGGGCCGCGACGCCATCGGCATAGAAATTGCCGTCCGCCAGATCGAGGTCACGGATGGCGTCCGGGATTATCGCAGTCATTTACAGCCTCCAGTTTTCTGCCTCGAGCCCATTACAGTAAGCCCCATGTCTGTCTCGCAACACACCATCGCCGGCACCGTGCTCACCATGCCGGTGCGCATCCGCAAAGCCGATCAGCACTCCGCGATGTTCTCTGTTCCCGCCGCGGCGGCGCAGCGACTGATCGACTACAGCGGCCTGCAGGTCTTCGAATACCTGCCTGGCAGAGCGATTCTCGTGCAACTGCTGGTCCGCTACATCGACGGAGACCTGGGCAAGTACCACGAGTACGGCACCGCTTTCCTGGTCAACCCGCCGGGCACCACGAACCGGGGCCTGCGGGCGATGGCGAAGGCGGCCACCTTCATCCACCACCTGCCGGTCGACCAGGGATTCACCCTCGAAGCCGGCCGCACCATCTGGGGTTACCCAAAGATCATGGCGGACTTCAACGTTCGCGAGGGACGCAAGTTCGAGTTCGACGTCAGCGCCGACGGGCAGTTGATCGCCGGCATCGAGTTCAGTCGCGGCCTGCCGCATCCCGCGCCGGGACCGCAGAGCCTGGTCACCTACTCGCACCTGGACGGTGTCACCCGGGAGACCACCTCGCAGATGACCACGACCGGCGTGCGGACCCGTCTCGGCGGTGCACGGATCAGGCTGGGCGACCACCCCTACGCCAAGGAACTCGCGACGCTGGGCCTGCCCAAGCGGGCGATGATGACGCAGTCGGTCACCAATGTGGAGATGACCTTCGACGACGCACGCGCCGTCTGAACACATCTCCATCGGGCCAATCTAGAACGTGTTCTAATGACGCCGCAAGCGGCGCCTAGATTAGACCGGCAAGCTCCCTGATCTGCTCGGCATTGCGCCCGTTCACGACCATCATCGTGACGCCAGCGGCCTCCCAGACCTTTACCTGCTTACGGACGTAGTCCAGATCACCGACAATCGCGGCGTCGTCAACCAGCTCATCGGGGATGATCTCGCCGGCCTTCTCCTTCTGGTTGTTGCGGAACAGCTTGGTGACATCGTCGACCACGTCGGCGTAGCCCATTCGCCGATACACATCGGCATGAAAGTTGGTGTCTTCGGCTCCCATCCCGCCCATGTAGAGGGCCAGGTAGGGCTTCATTCCGGCAAATGCGGCCGCACGATCGTCGGTGATGACGATGGTCGCGGTCGCGCAGATCTCGAAGTCCTGACGGCTGCGGCGCGCGCCCGGCCGCGAGAATCCCTCATCGAGCCACTCGTTGTAGGTGTCAGCCATCCGCGGCGTGTAGAAGATCGGCAGCCACCCGTCGCAGATCTCGGCGGACAGCGCCACATTCTTCGGACCCTCGGCACCGAGCATGATCGGAATATCGGCGCGCAACGGGTGGGTGATCGGCTTTAGCGGCTTGCCCAAACCCGTTGTCCCCTCCCCCGACAACGGCAACGGATAGTGCGGGCCGTCGCTGATCACCGGGCCCTTGCGGGCCCACACCTGGCGCAAGATGTCGACGTATTCGCGGGTGCGCGCCAACGGCTTGGGAAAGCGCTGGCCGTACCAGCCCTCAACCACCTGGGGTCCGGACACTCCGAGCCCGAGAATGTGCCGGCCACCGGACAGGTGGTCCAACGTCAGCGCGGCCATCGCGCACGCCGTGGGGGTCCGGGCGGACAACTGCACCACCGAGGTGCCCAACCGCACCCGCGAGGTGGACGAACCCCACCAGGCCAGCGGCGTGTACGCATCCGAGCCCCAGGCTTCGGCGGTGAACACGGCATCGAAGCCAGAATCCTCGGCGGCCGCGACAAGCTCCGCATGGTTCTCCGGCGGCTGAGCGCCCCAGTAGCCGAGTTGCAGTCCGAGCTTCATAGCCAGCCTCCTCAAGCCTTCGATAAAGGCTTATACCGATCGTGATGACCCGCCGCGCCCGGCTTCGCCGCGCTTGCGCTCATCACTAGTTGAAACCATTCTTAGAACCTGTTCTACTCGAAGGCGTGACAGCCACTTCGAGCGGCCCGACCTTGATCGATCATCCCGAGCCGCCTCTCTCTGCGCCTTTGACGTTGTCCTTCGACTACACCCGTTCGGTGGGTCCCACGCTAGGCAAGTTCTTCACCGCACTGCGTGATCGCCAAGTTCTGGGAGTGCGCGGTTCCGACGGCCGGGTGCACGTACCGCCGCCGGAATACGACCCGGTCACCTACGAGCCGCTGGGCGAGATGGTACCCGTGGCAAGCGTCGGAACCGTGGTGTCTTGGACCTGGCAACCGGACCGAATCGAGGGCCAACCACTGGACCGTCCGTTCGCCTGGGCACTGATCAAACTCGACGGCGCCGACACCCCACTCATCCACGCGGTGGATGCGGGCTCGTCGGACGCGATCGAAACCGGCGCCCGGGTACACGTGCACTGGGCCGAAGAGCCGGTGGGCGCCATCACCGACATCGCCTACTTCAAGCTGGGCGACGAGGAAGAGTCCGTCGAGCCCCCGTCCAGCGATAAGGACCCGGTCTCCATGATCGTCACGCCGGTCTCGCTGACGATCCAGCACACCGCCTCCCACGAGGAGAGTGCGTACCTGCGGGCCATCGCCGAAGGAAAACTGTTGGGCGCCAGGACCGGTGAATCGGGGAAGGTCTACTTCCCGCCGCATGGCGCTGACCCGGCAACCGGCCAGCCGACTACCGAGTTCGTCGAACTGCCGGACCAGGGCACGGTGACGACGTTCGCGATCATCAACATCCCGTTCCAGGGACAGCGCATCAAGCCGCCGTATGTCGCGGCCTACGTGCTGCTCGACGGTGCCGACATCCCGTTTCTGCACCTGGTCGCCGACATCGACGCGCACGAAGTCCGGATGGGCATGCGAGTCGAGGCGGTGTGGCGGCCCCGCGAGGAGTGGGATTTCGGCATCGACAACATCGAGTACTTCCGGCCTACCGGCGAACCGGACGCCGAGTACGACACCTACAAGCACCACCTGTAAGGGGCTTACCTACTTATGAGCGAACGCAATGTTGCGGTCGTCGGCTTCGCCCACGCCCCGCATGTCCGCCGCACCGACGGCACCACCAACGGCGTCGAGATGTTGATACCGTGCTTCGCCCAGCTGTACGAGGAGCTGGGCATCGCCAGGACCGACATCGGCTTCTGGTGCTCTGGATCTTCGGATTACCTTGCTGGACGGGCATTTTCGTTCATCTCGGCCATTGACTCGATCGGTGCTGTACCGCCGATCAACGAGTCACACGTCGAGATGGACGCCGCCTGGGCGCTGTTCGAGGCCTACATCAAGATCCTCACCGGCGAGGTCGACACCGCGCTGGTATACGGCTTCGGCAAGTCCTCGGCCGGAATCCTGCGCCAGGTTCTGACTCGTCAGACCGATCCGTACACCGTGGCGCCGTTGTGGCCCGACTCGGTGTCGATGGCCGGATTGCAGGCCCGCATCGGTCTCGACTCCGGTAAGTGGACACACGAACAGATGGCACAGGTCGCCCTCGACTCGTTCGCCCAGTCCGAACGCACCGACTCCGAGAAGCCGGCCAACAGCATCGACGAACTGCTGGCGCGGCCGTTCTTCAATGACCCGTTGCGGCGCCACGACATCGCGCCGATCACCGACGGCGCCGCGGCGATCGTGCTGGCCGCCGGCGACCGGGCCCGAGAACTGCGCGAAAACCCGGCCTGGATAACGGAAATCGATCACCGAATAGAGACCCCCGCCCTCGGCCTGCGCGACCTGACCGTTTCGACGTCCACCGCCGCCTCGGCGAAGACCGCGACCGGCGGAGACACCAGCTTCGATGTCGCCGAGATCCATGCACCCTTCACCCACCAGCACCTGATCCTCGCCGAGGCAATCGGGTTGTCTGACTCGACGAAGGTGAATCCGTCCGGCGGTGCGCTGGCGGCCAACCCGATGTTCGTCGCCGGCCTGGAGCGCATCGGATTTGCCGCACAACACATCTGGAACGGCTCGGCGGGGCGGGTGCTCGCGCACGCCACCAGCGGGCCTGCGCTGCAACAGAATCTGGTCGCGGTCCTGGAAGGAAAGAACTGATGGCAGGCGCAGGGGCAAACCTCGCCGCGGTACTCGGTACCGGACAGACCAAGTACGTCGCGAAGCGCAAGGACGTTTCGATGAACGGCCTGGTGCGCGAGGCGATCGACCGCGCGCTGGCCGACTCCGGTTCGACGTTCGACGACATCGACGCCGTCGTCGTCGGAAAGGCGCCGGACTTCTTCGAGGGCGTCATGATGCCCGAGTTATTCATGGCCGATGCGGTCGGAGCCACCGGCAAGCCGCTGATCCGGGTGCACACCGCAGGTTCGGTCGGCGGATCGACCGGGGTGGTCGCGGCCAGCCTGGTGCAATCGGGCAAGTACCGCCGGGTGCTGGCGATGGCCTGGGAGAAGCAGTCGGAGTCGAATGCCATGTGGGCGTTATCGATTCCGATCCCGTTCATCAAGCCGGTGGGCGCGGGCGCGGGTGGGTATTTCGCCCCGCACGTGCGGTCGTATATCCGCCGCTCCGGCGCACCGCTCAACATTGGGGCCATCGTGGCCGTCAAAGACCGGCTCAATGGCGCCCGAAACCCGTTGGCGCACCTGCATCAGCCCGACATCACCGTCGATAAGGTGATGGAGTCGCCGATGTTGTGGGACCCCATTCGCTTCGACGAAACCTGCCCGTCTTCCGACGGTGCCTGCGCGGTGGTGATCGGCAACGAGGAAATCGCCGATGCCCGCCTCGCGGAAGGACATCCGGTGGCGTGGGTGCACGCCACCGCGCTGCGCACCGAGCCGCTGCAGTTCTCCGGTCGCGACCAGGTCAGCCCGCAGGCCAGCCGGGACGCGGCCGCCGCGCTGTGGAAGTCCGCCGGTATCACGAGCCCCATCGACGAGATCGACGTCGCGGAAATCTACGTGCCGTTCTCCTGGTTCGAGCCAATGTGGTTGGAAAGCCTCGGTTTCGCCCCAGTAGGCGAGGGCTGGAAGCTCACCGAAGCCGGCGAGACCGCGATCGGCGGCCGGCTACCGGTCAACCCGTCGGGCGGGGTGCTATCTTCCAACCCGATCGGCGCCTCCGGCCTGATTCGCTTCGCCGAAGCAGCGATTCAGGTGATGGACAAGGGTGGCGACCACCAGGTTCCGAATGTACGAAAAGCTCTGGGGCACGCCTATGGTGGCGGCTCTCAGTACTACTCCATGTGGGTGGTCGGGAAGGACAAACCAGCGTGAGCCGGATGAAGTACACCCTCAGTATCGCGTTCAGCCCGATCGATCAGCTGACCGAACTGGCCAAGACCGCAGAGGAAGTCGGTTTCGACTCGATCGCGCTGCCGGACTCGATCTTCTACTTCGAGAAGCAGTCCGTCGACTATCCCTACACCGCCGACGGCAAGCGGATGTTCGATGAGCACTCCCCCTGGGTCGACCCGCTGATCCTGGCGGGCACGATGGGTGCGGTCACCTCGAAGCTGCGGTTCTACACCAACGTGATGAAGCTGGGTTCGCGCAACCCGTTGCTGCTGGCCCGCCAGGTCGGCTCGGTGGCCAACCTGACCAACAACCGCTTCGGCTTCGGCGTCGGAATCGGCTGGGCACCAGAAGAGTTCGAGTGGTGCGGGGTGCCGTATGCGCGTCGCGGCAAGCGCGTCGACGAAATGATCGAAGTGATCAAGCTGGTGTTGGCCGGCGGCATGGTCGAATTCCACGGTGATTTCTACGATTTCGACCGCCTGCAGATGAGCCCCACCCCCAGCGAGCCGGTGCCGTTCTACGTCGGTGGCCACACTGATGTGGCACTCAAGCGTGCGGCACGGGTGAGCGACGGCTGGACCAGCGCGATGATGACGCATGCCGAGCTGGACGAGACCATCCGCAAGCTCAAGGGTCTGCTTGCCGAAAACGGCCGTGCGGATGATCCTTTCGAGTACCAGGCCGTCTGCATGGACAAGTTCGGCGTGGAGGGTCACAAGGAACTCGTCGAGATCGGGGTGACCGACTACATCACCATTCCCTGGGTCTTCGATGGGCTCGCCTTCGACGCACCGCTGGACAAGAAGCAAGATTCGCTCAAGCGCTTCGCCGACGTTCACATCCATTCGGGCTGGCAAGACTAGCGCCTATCGCGTTGTCTCGCCGAATGTGAACCTTGCTACGCGACACGCCGATTGGGTGTCGCAGAGTCCACACTCGCGGGCCAGGAGGAACAAGCGCATGACGGACAAGCACCCCGCACACCAGGCTGGGCGGCGATCCCGGGAGGCGGTCGCCGCCCGGGACAAAGAAGCCTGGCTGGCGGTGTTCGCCGAGGACGCGATCGTCGAAGATCCCATCGGTCCTTCGGCTTTCGACCCGGAAGGCAAGGGGCACCGAGGACGCGACGCGATCTCGGCCTTCTGGGATCTGGCGATCGCACCGACCAACAAGATCGAGTTCGTCTTCGACGAGACCTATCAGTGCGGCAACGAGGAAGCCAACGTCGGCCACATCCTGATCACCACGGCTGAGTACCAGGTGACCGCCAAGGGCGTCTTCACTTACAAAGCCAACGAGGCGGGCCAGTTGGTGGCGTTGCGGGCCTACTGGGAGATGGACCAGGCGGCCGCAAGCACCCGCAAGATCTAGTCGGTCTCGACCGGCTCGATCAGCTCGACCCCGGCGATATGCCGCTGCGCCAGGTCCCGGTAGGCCTGCGGATTGACGTTGACCCACATTTCGGCGCCGGTCCCCTCGATGGGTCCCTTGACCTTGGCCGGCACACCCGCGACCAGCATTCCCTTCGGGATCTGCGTGCCACCGATCACCAGAGCGCCCGCCGCGACCATGCAGCGGGCACCGATCACCGCGCCGTCCAATACCGTGGCGTGGTTGGCGATCAGCGCCTCCTTGCCGATGTGCGCGCCGTGAATGACGCAAAGGTGCGCGATCGTGGCTCCCGGGCCGACATCGACGGGGATGCCCGGCGGTGCGTGCAACACCGAGCCGTCCTGCACGTTTGCGCCTTCACGGATCACGACCGGCGCGTAGTCCCCCCGCAGCACGGCGTTGTACCAAATGGATGCCCCCGCCTCGACGGTGACGTCACCGATCAGGGTCGCGGTCGGGGCCACAAACGCGGTGGGATCGACCCGCGGCGAGCGACCCTCGAATGAATACAACGGCATCAATTACATATACCGCAATACGCATATGCCGTGGCCAGACTCGCCACGATTGCGCGTTCCTACCCAAAAACTGTAACGTGTTCTAGTTAGCAGCCCCATTCTTGGCAACAGCACGGCGGAGGTATTCAGATGACTACCGGCACAAGCAGCGTCGGTGTCCGGGAAATCGATCCCGGCGCCTTACCGACCAGGTATGCCCGCGGCTGGCACTGCCTAGGCGTGGCAAAGGACTTCCAGGACGGCAAGCCGCACTCGGTGCAGGCGTTCGGCACCAAGCTGGTGGTGTTCGCCGACTCACACGGCGACATCAAGGTTCTCGACGGATACTGCCGGCACATGGGTGGTGACCTGTCCGAGGGCACCATCAAGGGCGACGAGGTCGCCTGCCCCTTCCACGACTGGCGCTGGGGTGGTGACGGACGCTGCAAGCTGGTGCCGTACGCCAAGCGCACCCCCAAGACCGCACGCACCCGGTCGTGGACGACGGACGTCGTCAGCGGCCTGCTCTTTGTGTGGCACGACCACGAGAACAACCCGCCGGACCCCGCGGTGCGGGTTCCTGAGCTACCCGAGGCGGCCAGCGACGAGTGGACCGAGTGGCGCTGGAACAGCATCCTCATCGAGGGCTCCAACTGCCGCGACATCATCGACAACGTCACCGACATGGCGCACTTCTTCTACATCCACTTCGGCTTGCCGACGTACTTCAAGAACGTCTTTGAGGGTCACGTCGCCTCGCAGTACCTGCACAACGTGGGCCGACCGGATGTGAACGACCTGGGCACGTCCTACGGCGAGGCGCACCTGGACTCCGAGGCCTCCTACTTCGGGCCGTCGTTCATGATCAACTGGCTGCACAACAGCTACGGCGGATACAAAGCCGAGTCGATCCTGATCAACTGCCACTACCCGGTGACGCAGAATTCGTTCGTGCTGATGTGGGGCGTCATCGTCGAGAAGCCCAAGGGCATGGATGAGAAGATGACCGACAAGCTGTCGCGGGTGTTCACCGACGGCGTCAGCAAGGGTTTCCTGCAGGACGTGGAGATCTGGAAGCACAAGACCCGCATCGACAACCCGCTCCTGGTGGAGGAAGACGGCGCGGTTTATCAGCTGCGGCGCTGGTATCAGCAGTTCTACGTCGACGCGGCCGACGTCACGCCGGAGATGGTGGAGCGCTTCGAGATCGAGGTCGACACCACTCGCGCCAACGAGTTCTGGAACGCCGAGGTCGCCGGGAACTTGGCGGCGCGGGACAGTGAAGGTTCGGAAACTGTTTCCGACGAAGTCCCGGCCACCTGATCGAAATGTCTGACGACCAGCCGGCGGTTCCCGACGTCGATCGGCTCGCCCGGTCGATGTTGACACTGCACGGCGATCACCACGATCACGACGAGGCTCCGTCTACCAACGGCGGATCTGGAATCTGGTCGAAGTCAAGGGATTTCACCAATGACCCGCAACGCGCCGCCGCGGTGGCCGAGGCGAGCCGTGCCGATCGGGAGCGGTACCTGACCGCAGGACTGCGACCGGTGGACTGCCGGTTCTGCCATGTGACGGTGACCGTGCGCAGGCTGGGTCCGGGTCACACCGCGGTGCAATGGAGTTCGGAGGCCTCGCAGCGGTGTGCGCACTTCGCCGAGGTGCGCGCTTCCGGTGGCGATACCGCGCGCACCAGGACCTGTCCGCGACTTTCCGACAGCATCGAGCACGCGGTGGCCGAGGGTTACCTGGACTATCCGGAGCCGGAATAGCTACCTGGCCAACACTTGCCCAACCGGTGTACAGCAGGTGAACTCTGCGGCAGTGGCGTGCTGGACCGATGCCCGCGGGTTAATAATTTTCATAGAACCTTCACACTCAGGGCACACAGGCACACCGGTCCGGCTTGCTGTGCGCCCGTGCTGCAAGCCATCTCAGGAGGTAGTTCGAAATGGCCGTCCGTCTTCTCGCAGGTGCCGCGGCAGTCGCGCTGTTCGGCTCGTTGGGAACGATCCCGACCGCACATGCCGACACCAATGACACGAAGTTCATTTCAACGCTTCAGTCCGAGGGCATCACCGAGCACTTTCCCGCCAACTACGCGATCGAGGCCGCTCACGTGGTTTGCCAGAATCTCGACAGCGGCAAGTCACCGAAGGAAGAGGCGTCCGAGATGGTCGGCACCGGCGGCATGACCGCCTACCACGCCGGCTACTTCGTCGGGGCGAGCATCGAGGACTACTGCCCGCAGCACATGTCTGACCTGAACGGCAAGAAGCCCAGCTGACGGCCTACAGCCCAGCGAAGCGCTCCCTGACGGCTTCCGCCGTCAACCCGTAGTCCGCCAGCGAGTATTTGTGCTTCGGCGCCCGTGGACCGGTCTGACTCTCGGCGTGACTGTCCTCCATGGCTTTTCGAGCCTCGTCAGTCAACGCCAGGTCGAAGTGGCTGTACACCTGCGCAACCGTGCCCAACGGGTCGGCGATCAGGTCGTTGTAGTCGACGTCGTAGAACTGCGCCGAATTACATTGCGCACGTACGCTATTAAACCGCTCCAGGCCACGCGACCAGGTTTCCATCGCGTCCGCACCGATTTGCGCTGCGGTGAAATTCGTCGACCACTCATCGGCGGTGTGCTGGGCCAATGAACACATCGACGCCATGATCGTCTCGACCGGTCGGTGGGTTTGAATCACCAACGCGTCGGGATAGGTCGCCATCAGTGCGTCCAGCGCGAACAGGTGACTGGGGTTCTTCAGCACCCATCGCTTACCGATGTCGTTCAGGCCGATCAGTTGCAGGTTGCGGCGGTGCCGCTGGTAGGACGGCGTCCAGTCCTGTCGCGAGAGCCATTGCGCATAGCTGGGCAGGTGCGCGAGGGTCTCGTAGGACACCGAATGCAGCGACTGCCGCAACAGTTGCCAGCATTCCTCCAACTCGTAGGCCGCCATGAAATGCAGACCCGTGTACTCCGGGTTCTCCTCATGGTGCTGGTTGAACTGATCATCGAGTTGGCGGTACCACGGATTCGAATCCCAGGTGTCCCGCGGCGGACGCGGCTGCGGGAATTCGGCCAGCCACAAGTGCAGGCCCTGATGGTCTGGGTCGGCGCCGAGTAACCGGTGCAGGATGGTGGTGCCGGTGCGCGGTAGCCCGGTAACGAAGATCGGCCGCTCTACCGGCACCTCGGCGTGAGCCGGATACTGTTTCCACGCGGCTTCGGACAGCAATCGGGCCACCAGCGCGCCGCGCAGGAAGAACCGATTCATCTTGCTGCCCAACTCCGTAAGGCCCGCGTCGCGCTGGTAGGAGTCGAGCAGCACGCCTAGCGCTTCGCGGTAATTCTCTTTGTCGGCGCCGAAATCGTCCATCCCGGTCAGCTTGGTCGCGGACGCATGCAGGTCCTCGACGGTGCCGATATCAGTTCTAACCGCCATTAGGTGTGGTACTCCCCGCAATTGACATCAAGGGTCTGCCCCGTGATGCCGCTGGATAGGTCGCTGGCCATGAAGAGGATCGCCGACGCGACTTCGTCCTCGGTGGGCAGCCGCTTGAGATCGGAATTAGCCGCGGTGGCCTGATAGATCTGGTCGGCGGTGGTGCCGTATTTGCCGGCCTGGTGGTTGAAGTAGCCCTGCAGTGTGTCACCCCAGATGTAGCCGGGGGCAACGGAGTTGACCCGAATGCCTTGGTCACCGAGTTCGGTGGCCAGCGACTGCGACATGGACAGCAGCGCCGACTTGGCCATCTTGTAGGCGCCGTACTTGGCCTGTGAATGCCGGATCACCATCGAGTTGACATTGACCACGGAGCCTTTCGCCTCGGCCAACGCGGGCGTGAAGCCCTGGATAAGCCGCAACGCACCTAGCGCGCTGAGTTCGATCGCGTCGCGGATGTGCTGAAAGGTGGTGCCGGAGAAAGGCTTCAATGACGGCACTCGAAAGGCGTTGTTGATCAGCACATCCACCTTGCCGAACGCCTCCAGCGAGGAGTCGACGAGATTGCTCACCTGATCGTCCTCGGTGATGTCGGTGCGCACCGCCACCGCCTTGCGGCCGAGGTCGATGACCTGCTTGGCAACGTCATCGAGGCGATCGACGCTGCGGGCGGCCAACACCAGGTCGGCGCCTTCGTTCGCACATCGGCGCGCCAGCGTGGTGCCCAGGCCCGGACCGACACCGCTGATCACTATTACCTTGCCTTCGAGCAGATTCGTCATCCCAGCATCCTTGCCTGAATTTGTTGCTGACGCGTCGTGATCCGCGATCGCCAGTCGTCCTCGGAAATCTTGTTGTGGTCGAAGAACGGCAGCGTGGCCGCCACCGCGTCGATGTCGACCAGTTCGACGGTCGGCCCATCGGCTTCGGTCAGCTGACGCGACACCCGCTGCCAGCGGAACTGCAGGAACCCGCGTCGATGATTCAGTGTCTCAACCCAATTGGTGACACCCGGGTTCTGGTCGCTGACGACAATGCGGATCTTACCGTCCGGATCCGGTTGCGCCTGAGTGTTATTCAGCGACGTCTGGTGGTTGATGTAGTCCAGCGAGATGTACCACAAGCTGCCCAGTTGGAACCCGACGTAGGGGGCGTCACTCACCGGGACCGTGATCACCAGAGCCTGATCCGGCCACAAATCGAAGTGCCCGACCGACGAGTACTGGGTGGCCAGTCCGCCGGGTGTCAGCCTGGGCGCCACCATGGTGTTGACCGGGATGTCCAGATAGAACCACTGCGGAAACTGCAACCAGGTCTTAACCCGTTGCACCAATTGCTTTCCCGCAGTGGCGTAACGCTTTTCGATCAGCGCACGAGTCAACGGCGGCGGTGCCGTGCCCGCGGTATCCAACCGCGCGATGGCCAGTGTGCCGCGTTGCGCGGACCAGTCGCCATACACCTCACGCATCAACAGTTGCCCCGGACTGGTCGGGCGCAGCCGGTATTCGAAGCTCCCGTCGGGAGCGATGTCGAGTTCACGGTCGTCGAACGCGGCTTGGCTGGCCGGCACGTTGTCGTCGGTGTACTCGCCGCCGAGCAACTGAAAGCTCAGATCGGTCGTGGTGCCGCGCCTGCCGGTGACCACGTAGTCATGGTTGGCGTGCACACGGGTGCCGAAGTAGAGGGTGTCGGGGTTGTCCAGGCCCATCTTGGTGAAGGGCCCGGTTCCCGACTGCAAGAACGGGTGGTCGCGGTCGTAGTCGAAGGCCAGATGGGCGCATCCGGCGATACAGCCGGCCAGGTATTGGAGTCCTTCGAGTAGGTCGGCTTCGGTCTCGATGAACGGAGCGGCGGACACCAAATTCTCGGCTTCCGCGATTGCCGCTGTGAGTGGGTCAGAGAAAGGGGGAACGGGCACTACTTGACGCTAGAACGTGTTCCTGTTTTGAGTCAACCGCGAACATATCCGCGTGTCGCGGGGATACCGAAGAAACGAAGCCCGCTCACCTCACGAGACGCACTGATTCGCCAGCGTGATCAACGCCTGGCGGACGTCCGGATGCCGGTTGAGGTAGTCAGGCAGGCTGGTGCCGGAGCCGCCGGCTCTGGCCGTCAACTGAGCCTTCACGTCCGGGTGACGGTCCAGGTAGCCCATCGCCTGCTCGGATGCCGTCTGGCCGAACGTGGCGTTGCACGGCGCCGGATCGGCGTGAGCGGCCGGTACGGCGATCACTGCTGAGGCGACGACACTGAGTAGACCGCCGGCCACCAGGCCGGAAGCCTTCGAGATGCTGGTCATACACTCGAGGCTACTCAGGAAAGCCCGGGCTCCGGCCTGGCCGAGACGCTGCGACGCTGCGAGGAACCGACGCGAGGATCCTAACCAGGCTCTTAGGCCGGTGCCTCCTGCTCACGCTTGATTTCCAGCGCGATGTCGATCAGCTGGTCTTCCTGACCGCCGATGAGTTTGCGTTGCCCGGCCCGGTGCAACAACTCGTGCGCCGGAACGCCGTAACGCTCACCCTGACGGATGGCGTGCTTGAGGAAGCTCGAGTAGACGCCCGAGTACCCCATGATCAGCGCGTTGCGATCCAGCAGGCACTCGGTTGGCATCGCCGGGCGAACCACGTCCTCGGCGGCGTCGGCGATGTCGAAGAAGTCGATGCCGGTCTTGACGCCGATCTTGTCGAAGACCCCGATCAGTGCCTCGACCGGCGCATTTCCGGCCCCGGCTCCGAACCGGCGCACGCTGCCGTCGATCTGCTTGGCACCCGCGCGAACCGCCTCCACCGAGTTGGCCACTCCCAGACCGAGGTTCTCGTGCCCGTGGAAGCCCACCTGCGCGTCTTCGCCCAGTTCGGAGACCAGCGCCGCCACCCGGTCGGCGACACCGTCGAGCACCAGCGCCCCGGCAGAGTCGACGACGTAGACGCACTGACAGCCCGCGTCCGCCATGATGCGGGCTTGGGCGGCCAGCTTCTCCGGAGGAATCGTGTGGGACATCATCAGGAATCCAACGGTTTCCAGGCCCAATTCGCGCGCCAGGCCGAAATGCTGGATGGAGACGTCGGCCTCGGTGCAGTGCGTGGCAATCCGGCAGATCGAGCCGCCGTTGTCCTGAGCCTGTTTGATGTCTTCCTTCGTGCCCACGCCCGGCAGCATCAGGAAGGCGATCTTGGCCTCGGTTGCCGTCTCGGCGGCGAGCTTGATCAGCTCCTGCTCGGGCGTCTTGGAGAACCCGTAGTTGAACGACGAGCCACCGAGTCCGTCGCCGTGCGTCACCTCGATCACCGGCACGCCAGCGGCGTCCAGCGCCGTCACGATCGAGCGCACCTCGTCCTTGGTGAACTGGTGGCGCTTGTGGTGCGAACCGTCGCGTAGCGAGGTGTCGGTGATCCGGATGTCCCACGCGCCTTCCAAAATGTGGCCGGTCATCGGGCGCCTCCCGTCACAGCGAGCGTCTCTTTGGCGATTTCCTCGCCCACCTTGGTGGCCGCTGCGGTCATGATGTCCAGGTTGCCCGCGTAGGGCGGCAGGTAGTCCCCGGCGCCCTCCACCTCGACGAACGTGGTGACGACGGCCTGCCCGCCGGAATTCATCGACGGCTCGTCGAACTGCGGCTCGTTGAGCAACCGGTATCCCGGCACATAGGTCTGCACCTCGGCCACCACCTCTTTGATCGATTTGGCGATCGCATCGCGGTCGGCGTCTTCGGGGATGGCGCAGAAAATCGTGTCGCGCATGATCATCGGCGGATCCGCGGGGTTGAGGATGATGATCGCCTTGCCGCGTGCGGCTCCGCCGATTGTCTGCACGCCGCGTGAGGTGGTCTTGGTGAACTCATCGATATTGGCCCGTGTCCCCGGGCCGGCCGATACAGATGCCACCGATGCCACGATCTCGGCGTAGGGCACTTCCACGACGCGACTGACGGCGTAGACGATCGGAATGGTCGCCTGTCCCCCGCAGGTGATCATGTTGACGTTGGGGGCGTCCAGGTGGGCGCGCAGGTTCGCCGGCGGGATGACCGCCGGGCCTACCGCGGCAGGCGTCAGATCAATGGCCCGGATGCCGGCGGCCTCGTACTTGGGCGCCGCAGCCTTGTGGACGTAGGCGCTGGTCGCCTCGAAGATCAGGTCAGGCTTCTCGGACTGTTCCAGCAGCCAGTCCGAGCCTTTGTGGCTCGTCTCCAACCCCAGCTTGCGGGCCCGCGCCAGGCCCTCGCTGTCCGGGTCGATGCCCACCATCCACCGGGGTTCCAGCCAGTCGGATCGCAGCAGCTTGTAGAGCAGATCGGTACTGATATTTCCCGATCCGACGATGGCAACACTCGCCTTGGACGGCATCTAATCACTCCTAGCTAAAAGACAGACGAACCGAACCGAGGCCCGCAAAGTCGGCAACAAACTCATCACCTGGCCGGGCATCGATCGCCGACGTGCACGATCCCGGTAACACGATGTCACCCTTCTTCAGGCGCACACCAAAACTTTCCACCTTGCGGGACAACCAGGCCACTGCGGTGACCGGATTGCCCAGCACCGCATCGCTGCGACCCTCGGCGATCAACTCACCATTGCGGGTCAGCTTCGCGTCGATCGCCTTGACGTCGATGTCGCCCGGTGAAACCCGGGCCGCACCCAGCACGAATCCGGCAGACGAGGCGTTGTCGGCGATGGTGTCGCAGATCTTGATCTTCCAGTCCCGGATCCTGGTGTCGATGAGCTCAATCGACGGCACCAGGGCCTCGGTCGCGGCGAGGACATCCTCTTCGGTGCACTCGGCGCCCGGCAGGTCATCGGAAAGGATGAAGCCGACCTCGACTTCCACCCGCGGCAGCAGGTATCTCGCCACTGGAACCGGGACGTCCTCGAACACCTGCATGTCGTTGAGCAGGTGCCCGTAGTCGGGCTCGTTCACGCCCATCATCTTCTGCATGACTTTGGACGACAGCCCCACCTTGTGACCGACCACCCGGGCGCCCTCGGCGATCCGCTGGCGGATGTTGATGAGCTGGATTTCGTAGGCGTCGACGACGTCGATATCGGCGTAGGCGACCGTCAGCGGAGCGATCCCATCCCGGCTCCGTTCGGCTTGCGCCAAGTCGGCAGCGAGCTCGTCACGAGCCGCAACAGTGAGCATTTACCGAATTCCCTTCGCCCGTTTGACCGGGCCAGTAGCGCCTGACCCGAGCAATTCTATAACGTGTTCTACATGACAGCACAGGAGTACGACGTCGTCGTGGTCGGTAGCGGCGCCGCCGGCATGGTGGCTGCCCTCACCGCTGCGCACCGCGGCCTCTCGACGGTAGTCATCGAGAAGGCCCCACACTTCGGCGGCTCGACCGCACGGTCGGGCGGTGGCGTGTGGATTCCCAACAACGAGATCCTGCAGCGCGACGGGGTGAAGGACACCCCCGAGGCGGCACGACAGTATCTGCACGGCATCGTCGGCGATGTCGTCGGAGCGGAACGCATCGACACCTATCTCGAGCGCGGTCCCGAGATGCTGTCGTTCGTCCTGAAGAACTCACCCCTGAAAATGTGCTGGGTGCCGCGCTACTCCGACTACTACCCAGAGGCGCCGGGTGGGCGTGCGCACGGCCGGTCGATCGAGCCGAAGCCGTTCAACGCCCGCAAGCTCGGCGCCGACGAGGCCGGCCTCGAACCCGCGTACGGCAAGGTGCCGCTCAATGTGGTTGTCATGCAGCAGGACTACGTCCGGTTGAACATGCTCAAGCGGCACCCGCGCGGCGTCCTGCGCAGCCTGAAAGTCGGCGGCCGGACCATGTGGGCCAAGGCGACCGGCAAGAACCTGGTCGGCATGGGCCGGGCACTGATCGCGCCGCTACGGATCGGTTTGCAAAAAGCCGGAGTTCCCGTGTTGCTCAACACCGCACTGACCGACCTCTACGTCGAGGACGGGGTGGTCCGCGGCGTCTACGTTCGTGACGCAGGCGCCCCAGAATCCGCCGAACCGCGGCTGATCCGGGTCCGGCGCGGCGTGATCCTGGCCTCCGGCGGGTTCGAACACAACGAGCAGATGCGGGTGAAGTACCAGCGCGCTCCCATCACCACGGAATGGACGGTGGGCGCGAAGGCGAACACCGGCGACGGCATCGTGGCCGGCGAAAAGCTGGGCGCCGCACTGGATGTGATGGAGGATGCGTGGTGGGGCCCGACGGTGCCGCTGGTCGGCGCACCCTGGTTCGCGCTGTCGGAACGCAATTCGCCCGGGTCGATCATCGTCAACATGTCCGGCAAGCGGTTCATGAACGAGTCGATGCCCTACGTCGAGGCCTGCCACCACATGTACGGCGGCGAGTACGGCCAGGGTCCCGGACCCGGCGAGAACATCCCGGCCTGGCTGGTGTTCGACCAGCAGTACCGGGACCGTTACATCTTCGCGGGACTGCAGGCAGGACAACGCATTCCGCGCAAGTGGATGGAGTCCGGCGTCATCATCCAGGCCGACACCCTCGAAGAGCTGGCCAGCAAGGCCGGCCTACCGATCGACGAGTTCACCGCCACCGTTGCCCGTTTCAACGGATTCGCCCGGTCCGGCCGCGACGAGGACTTCCACCGCGGCGAGAGTGCCTACGACCAGTACTACGGCGACCCCACCAACAAGCCGAATCCGAACCTCGGCGAACTGGTCCATGCCCCCTACTACGCCGCCAAGATGGTGCCCGGTGACCTCGGCACCAAGGGCGGCATTCGCACCGATGTCCACGGACGTGCCCTGCGTGACGACGGCAGCGTCATCGACGGGCTCTATGCCGCAGGCAATGTCAGCGCGCCGGTGATGGGCCACACCTACCCCGGCCCCGGCGGCACCATCGGCCCGGCCATGACCTTCGGCTACCTGGCCGCACTGCATATCGCGGGAGAGAACTGACATGCCGATCGACGTTGATGTGGCGCTGGCGGCGGAACTCGAGCCGCTCGAATTCTCCTGGGAGAGCAGCGATATCCAGCTTTACCACTTGGGTCTGGGTGCCGGTGCGGATCCGCTGGATCAGCGCGAGCTGCGCTATCTGATCGACGACACCCCGCAGGTGTTGCCCACCTTCGGCAACGTCGCGGCAACCTTCCACATGACGAAGCCGCCGGCGGTGCAGTTTCCCGGTATCGACATCGAGTTGGCCAGGGTGCTGCATGCCAGTGAGCGCGTGGAAGTGCCTGCGCCGCTACCACCTTCGGGCTCAGCTAAGGCTGTCACCAGATTCACCGACATCTGGGACAAGGGCAAAGCCGCGGTGATCTGGAGCGAGACGACGGTAACCGCGCCGGACGGCACCCTGCTGTGGACGCAGAAGCGGTCGATCTTCGCCCGCGGGGAGGGCGGATTCGGCGGCGATCGTGGGCCTTCGGGTTCGGACGGTCCGCCGGACCGCGCGCCGGATATGGAGCTTGCGCTGCCGCTGCTTCCCCAGCAGGCGTTGCTGTACCGGCTCTGCGGTGACCGCAACCCACTGCACTCGGATCCCGGATTTGCTTCTGCCGCAGGCTTTCCCGCGCCGATCCTGCACGGCCTTTGCACCTACGGCATGACCTGCAAGGCGATCACCGACGCCCTGCTGGACGGTGATGCCACCGCCGTCGCCGCCTACGGTGCGCGATTCGCAGGCGTTGCGTATCCCGGTGAGACGTTGCAGGTCAACGTCTGGAAAGAAGACGGCCGCTTCCTCGCCGGTGTCGTCGCGCCCGCGCGCGACAACGCGGTGGTGCTGTCGGGCGTGGAACTCCTCCCCGCCTAGCTTCCCCGTTTCGCCGAGTGTGCGGCTAGCCGCACCGTCGACACCGAGCGTGCGGCTAGCCGCACACTCGATCAGCCAACGCATCACGAACCCGGCGAATGACGTCTGCTGGACGGTCGCCGGCGAGCACCCGAACGACGATCCAGCCAAGCCGCTCAAGACGTTCCCGCCGCCGGCTGTCCCACTTGTACTGCCGGTCATCAGTTCGATGGTGTTCACCGTCGTATTCAACGGCGACTCTCAAATCGGGCCAACCCATGTCGAGATAGGCGAATACCTCGCCGAACTCATCGCTGACTGGAATCTGCGTCCGCGGCCTAGGCAATCCGGCCTGCACCAACACGACCCGCAGCCAAGACTCCTTCGGAGACTGCGCACCGGCATCGAACAAGTCGACTGCCATTCGCGCTCCGGCAATTCCGCGTCGCCCGAGGTATCGGGAGAACAGATTCTCGACGTCGGCAGCCTTCAATTCAGTGGCGTGCGCAAGCGCATCAATCGCTGCGACCGCTGTCATTGTCGGATACCAGCAACCGAGATCCAACGCCGTCCTCGCCGGCGACGTGATCGGCATTCCAGCACACAATTCGATCTCGTCTTCACCAATGCGGTCGCGGTGCGTCTGGATCCCTGCCGGACGCCGGCGATTGCAATGCAGTAACTCCACAACTCGAGCGTCATCAACCCATCTGCTGCCGTGTAGGGCCGCCGAGGAGAACCCGGCAAGCACGCCTCGACGCCCACTCCACAGCCAGCCCGCTTTGGCGCGCGATGCCGCCGTGAGCTCCGTGCCACGGTCGACGTAGACGTCGGGAAACAACCGGCGGTACCGCGTCGCCAACTGCGACTTGGTCAATGCCCCTGCAGCGAGGGCCTCGCTACCGATGAATGGCTCGGGCACAACGGCAGCGTTTCACGGCCCACTTTGACGAGCACCTCAGCAATCCACAGGGGACGAGTGTGCGGCTACCCGCACACTCGTAGTCCCACGTGCGGCTAGCCGCACACTCGGCGCGGGCACCGTCAGCCCAGAATCAACCCCGACGTCGGCACACCCGTACCCGCGGTGACGAGCACATGCTCGACATCCGGCACCGGATTCACCGACGTCCCACGCAATTGCCTTACGCCCTCGGCGATTCCGTTCATCCCGTGGATGTAGGCCTCACCAAGCTGGCCGCCGTGGGTGTTGATCGGCAGTCGCCCACCGACCTCGACCGCGCCGTCGGCAACAAAGTCCTTGGCTTCACCGCGGCCGCAGAACCCCAACTCCTCCAACTGAATCAGCGTGAAGGGCGTGAAGTGGTCGTAGATCACCGCGGTCTGAATATCTGAAGGCGAAAGCCCGGATTGCGCCCACATCTGCTGGCCCACCACACCCATCTCCGGTAGGCCGAGTTCGGGGCGGTAATAGCTGACCATCGTGTACTGATCGGGGCTGGACGCCTGCGCCGCCCCCTCGATCACCGCCGGACGATGCTTGAGGTCCTTCGCGCGTTCCGCCGACGTGATTACCAGGGCCACCGCGCCATCGGTCTCCTGGCAGCAGTCCAGCAGCCGCAGCGGCTCGGCGATCCACCGCGAATTCTGGTGGTCGTCAATGGTTATCGGCTTCTCGTAGAAATACGCCTTCGGATTCTTCGCCGCATGTCGACGGTCAGCCACCGAGATGGCGCCGAAGTCCCGACTGGTGGCGCCGGACCAGTGCATGTACCGCTGCGCGATCATCGCCACCTGCGCCGCGGGCGTCGACAGCCCGTGCGGATAGGAGAAGGAATTGTCGGCCGACGTTGAATCCGCCTCGACGCCAGCGCTTCCCACCAGACGCGTCTGCACCTGGCCGAAGCGCATCCCGGACCGCTCGTTGAATGCCCGGTAGGCCACCACAACATCGGCCAACCCAGTCGCGACGGCCATCGCAGCGTGAGCGACGGTCCCGCAGGCGGCGCCGCCGCCGTAGTGCACCTGGGAAAAGAACTTCAAGTCGCCCATCCCGGTAGCGCGGGCGACGGCGATCTCCTTGTTGGTGTCCATCGTGAACGTCGTGAGGCCGTCGACGTCCGAAGGCGAGAGGCCCGCGTCGTCCAACGCATCCAGGACCGCTTCGGCCGCCAGACGCAGCTCTGACCGGCCCGAGTTCTTGGAAAAGTCGGTGGCGCCGATGCCGACGATCGCAGCCCGTCCACTGAGCAAGCCCGCCGACATCTAAACGTCTCCTATCGTCAACGTGACATTCGCGATGACGTGGTCACCAAGGCTGTTGCGGCCGAACACCTTCAACGTGATCAGACCATCCTCCACCGCGGTCACCTCGCCAGAGAAAGTCACCGTGTCGTAGGCGTACCACGGCACACCCAGCCGTAGCCCGATCGACTTGATGAACGCCGTCGGTCCGGCCCAGTCAGTGACGTAGCGCTGCACCAGTCCGGTGTCAGTAAGAATGTTGACGAAGATGTCCTTGGACCCTTTGGCCTGGGCCAGGTCTCGGTCGTGATGTACATCCTGAAAGTCCCTGGTAGCCAGAGCCGTTGAGATGATGAATGTCGGGGTGCCCTCCAGCTTGAGCTCGGGCAGCACAGTTCCCACTTCGACAACGGGTGCGCTCATGCCTCCGGCTCCCATGCGTAAAGGCTCCATTCCGGGCCGGAGTCTCCGGCAGGAAAGTCGATATACGTTGCGCGAACCGGTGTTCCGATCTTGACCTCGGCATGGTCGACGCCCCGAAGCTCGCCGAGCATGCGTACGCCTTCCTCCAGTTCCACCAGTGCGATGACGAACGGCAGCGTGCGGCCAGGCACCTTCGGTGCGTGATGCACTACAAAGCTGAACACCGTGCCGCGCCCGCTCGACACCACGTAGTCGGTGGGCTCGGCCTTGTCCTGCCACACCGCGGGCACCGGCGGATGCACCAGGCTCCCGTCCGAACGGCGCTGGATCCGCAACTCGTGCGCCTTGACGCCTTCCCAGAAGAACGCCGTGTCCCGCGACACTGCAGGACGCATCAAGGCATCCGCGTCCAGGTCGTCCGGCACGGACGAAGCGGCCGGACCGTCCGAACGTGGTTTGAATTTCAATATGCGCCAAGCCATCTCGGCAACGTCTTCATCGCCGACCCGCCAGGTGATGTGCTGGTTGATGAACCAGCCCTCACCGAGTCCGGTCTGCTTGGGGCCGACCACATCGCGCATCTCGGAGGCGATGGTGACCTGCTCGCCGGGACGTAGATACCGATGGTAGGTCTGCTCGCAATTGGTCGCGACGACCCCGATATATCCGGCGTCATCGAACAGTTTCATGATCGGGCCCATGGGGTCGTCGGTCGGGCGATCACCGCCCTGACCGAACATGGTCCACACCTGAATCATGGCCGGTGGGGCCACAATTCCCGGATGCCCCGCAGCACGCGCCGCGGCATCGTCGGTATAGATCGGGTTGCGGTCGCCCAGCGCCTCTACCCAGTTGTTGACGATCGGCTGGTTCACCGGATCCCGGGCGTCACGCGGTGCGGCGACGACCGTCGCGACGATGTCCGCGATGGCCTCTTGAATATCGGTCATCGAGGAACCCTCGGCACCTTCAGTCCGGCGGCGGCGATCATCTCGCGCATGACTTCGTTGACACCCCCACCGAACGTGATGACCAGGTTGCGCTTGGTCTGCGAATCCAGCCACTCCAGCAGTTCCGCGGTGGCCGGTTCGGCTGGGTTGCCGTACTTGCCGACGATCTCCTCGGCCAGCCTGCCGATGTACTGAATCTTCTCGGTACCAAACACTTTCGTCGATGCTGCGTCAGCCACGTTGATCTCTTCACCGGCCGCGGCGACCTGCCAGTTCAGCAGTTCGTTGATCCGCCACATCGAGTAGATCTCACCGAGTGCCCGCTTGACGTCGTCGTGGTCGATGGGCGTGACCCCGTCGCCGCCGGGTTTGGCCGCCCAGTCGTGCAGCCGGTCGTAGATGCCTGCGGTGCGCCCGGCCGGACCGAGCATCACCCGCTCGTTGTTGAGCTGGGTGGTGATCAGCCGCCACCCGGCGTTCTCCTCGCCGACCAGCATGTCGGCCGGCACCCGCACGTCGTTGTAGTAGGTGGCGTTGGTGTGGTGGGCACCGTCAGACAGGATGATCGGCGTCCACGAGTAGCCGGGATCCTTGGTGTCTGCGATCAGGATCGAAATACCCTTGTGCTTAACCGCTTCCGGGTCGGTGCGGCAGGCCAGCCAAATGTAGTCGGCATCGTGTGCGCCGGTGGTGAAGATCTTCTGGCCGTTGACGATGTACTCGTCGCCCTGACGAACCGCCGTGGTGCGCAGGGACGCCAGGTCGGTGCCCGCCTCCGGTTCGGTGTAGCCGATCGCGAAGTGCACCTCCCCGGCCAGGATCGCGGGCAGGAACTTCTTCTTCTGCTCGTCGGTACCGAACTGCTGCAGAACCGGACCGACCGTCTGCAACGTCACCGCCGGCAGCGGCACGTCGGCGCGGTGCGCCTCGTTGACGAAGATCGACTGCTCGATCGGCCCAAAGCCCAAGCCGCCGAACTCTTTCGGCCAACCGACACCGAGCTTGCCGTCCTTGCCCATCCGGCGGATGACCGCGCGGTAGGCCTCGTTGTGACGGTCGGACTCCATCGCTTTCGCCTCGTCGGACGAAATCAGATTCGTAAAGTACTCCCGCAACTCGGCCTGCAACGCACGTTGCTCTGGAGTCAGGTCTATGAACATGAAGCTCCCACCAGGTCCAATCGGTGCGATGACCCACCCAGCAGTCGGGCCAGGTCCTTGATCGTGGAGTAGTACCGGTGCATCGGATAGGTGATATCCATGCCCATGCCGCCGTGCAGGTGATGGCAGATCTGCATCACCGGCGGCGCCTGCGACGCCAGCCAATACCCGAGAACATCCAAGTCAGCAGCCGCGTCCAGGCCCTCGGCCAGCTTCCACAGCACCGCCCGCGAGGCCAAATCTATTGTGCGCGAAGCGATATAGACCTCGGCCAACTGCGCCGCCACAGTCTGGAACGTCGACAACGGCTTGCCGAACTGCTTGCGGCCGGCCACGTAATCGGCCGTCAACCGCAGCGCCCCGGCCACCAAACCGTCGGCGTAGGCGCCAACCATGGCCAGCACCAACTGATTTACCCGAGCCGCGTGAGCACCGGACAGCACATCCGAGTCCGCTACGGCGACATCGGAGAACGTGACGGTGTATTCGTCGGCGCCGTTGGACGCACGCGTGCGAACCACCTGGACACCATCGGCCTTTGGCGACACCACCACCACCGCACTGTCCGCCGTCACCAGAATCCAGTCCGCCGATTCCGCGTACCCGACACCGACTTTCACGCCCGACAGCCGACCGCCGGCAAAACCAACCGAAGGCCGGTCCGGCAGTGCGCGTCCCGGCTCGTTGAGCGCGGCCGTCAACACACCGCCACCAGGAACGCCGGCCAGATAACGGTCCTGCTGCTCCTCGGAGGCCAAGTCGAGCAACGGCACCAAACCGAATCCGAGGGTCACCAAGGCCGGCGTCACAACTCCGTGCCGGCCGATCTCGGTCAGGACGGTGGCCACCTCGGTCAAACCGACGCCGTCACCGCCGAGGCGCTCGGGCACCGGCAGTGCCGTCACTCCGCCCTGAACAAGTGCTTCCCACGAGAGGTCGCGGTCCAGCACCGATGTGACGACGTCGGCGACCGCTTCTTGCTCTGCGCTGAGATCAAAGTCCATCAGTGGTTCACCGGGCTCCGGTGTAGTCGACCTGCCAGTGCTTGATGCCGTTCAGCCAACCGGAGCGCAGCCGCTCGGGTTCCGACAGCGGTTTCAGGTCAGGCATGTGATCGGCGATGGCGTTGAAGATCAGGTTGATCGTCATCCGCGCCAGGTTTGCGCCGATGCAGTAGTGGGCGCCGGTGCCGCCGAAGCCAACATGCGGGTTGGGGTCGCGCAAGATATTGAACGTGTGCGGATCTTCGAAGACGGTTTCATCGAAATTGGCTGAGCGGTAGGACATCACCAGCCGCTGGCCCTTCTTGATCTGGACGCCGCTGAGCTCGAGGTCCTCGTTCGCAGTCCGCTGGAAAGCCGAGACCGGTGTCGCCCATCGGACGATCTCATCGGCGGCGGTGGACGGTCGTTCCTTCTTGTAGAGCTCCCACTGATCCGGGTTGCTCGCGAACGCGATCATTCCGTGCGTGATGGAGTTACGGGTGGTCTCGTTGCCCGCCACCGCCAGCATGATCACGAAGAACCCGAACTCGTCATCGGACAGCTTCTCCCCGTCGAAGTCGGCCTGGATCAGCGCGGTGACGATGTCCTCGGTCGGGTTCTCGTTGCGTTCGGCGGCCATCCCCATCGCGTACATGATCAGCTCCATCGAGGACTGCGCCGGATCGACGTCGGCGAACTCCGGGTCCTCGCCACCGGTCATCTCGTTGGACCAGCGGAACAGTTTGTCGCGATCGTCCTGCGGCACGCCCAGCAAGCCGGCGATGGCCTGCAACGGCAGCTCGCAGGACACCTGTTCGACGAAGTCGCCGCCGCCCGCGGAGGCAGCTTCCCGGGCGATGTTCTGTGCGCGCTGCGCGAGTTCGGCCTCCAGTCGGCCGACCGCACGCGGGGTGAATCCGCGGGAGATGATCTTGCGCAGCCGGGTGTGGTGCGGAGCGTCCATGTTGAGCATGACGTTGCGCTGCAGCTCGACCATGTCGCGCTTCATCTCTTTGGGCCACGTCGGGATGGCGCCGTTCTGCCAGCTGGAGAAGACGTCGCTGCGGCGCGAGACTTCCTTGACGTCGGCATGCTTGGTCAGCAGCCAATAGCCGTTGTCCTCGAATCCACCGCAGCCGTCGGGTACATCGACCCAGTGGATCGGTTCGGACTCGCGGAGCTCGGCGAGTTCCGCCACCGGGAGTCCCGCCAGGTTGACGTCGGGGTCGAGGAAGTCGAAGTCGGCCGAAATGCTTGGGGGTGCCATTAGGGTGCTCTCTCCTAAATTGCAACGTGTTCTAGTCTCAGTAAAACATGCCTCCACCGCAGACGAAAGGCAGTGCGGAGTCCTCGCTTGTCATAGTAATGAAACGTGTTCTAGCCTGGCTGCATGGGTAACCCGGTAATCGTTGAAGCCACCCGCAGCCCCATCGGCAAGCGAAACGGATGGCTGTCTGGACTGCACGCCACAGAGCTACTTGGGGCGACTCAAAAGGCGCTGGTCGAGAAGGCGGGCATCGACGCGGGCGACGTCGAACAGATCGTCGGCGGCTGCGTGACTCAGTTCGGCGAGCAGTCCAACAACATCACCCGGGTGGCCTGGCTCGTCGCCGGACTGCCGGAACACGTCGGCGCGATGACGGTGGATTGCCAGTGCGGCAGCGGCCAGCAGGCCAATGGACTGGTGGCCGGCCTGATCGCAGCGGGCGCTATCGACGTCGGCATCGCGTGCGGCATCGAGGCCATGAGCCGGGTGGGCCTCGGCGCCAACGCCGGTCCGGACCGCGGCATTCTGCGGCCCGCGTCCTGGGACATCGATCTGCCCGATCAGTTCACCGCGGCCGAGCGCATCGCCAAGCGCCGCGGCATCACCCGCGACGAAATCGACGAATTCGGCTACGGGTCCCAAGCCAAGGCCAAGCAGGCGTGGGCCGAGGGCCGCTTCGACCGCGAAGTCTCACCGATCGAGGCTCCCGCTCTCGACGAGAACAAGCAACCGACCGCCGACCGCGTCACTATCAGCCGCGACCAGGGCCTCCGCGACACCTCGCTGTCGGGGCTGAGCACGCTGAAGCCGGTACTCGAGGGTGGAATCCACACGGCGGGCACGTCGTCCCAGATCTCCGACGGCGCAGCGGCGGTGCTGTGGATGGACGAGGACAAGGCCAAGGCACTCGGGCTACGGCCGCGAGCCCGGATCATCAGCCAGGCTCTCGTCGGCGCCGAGCCCTACTACCACCTGGACGGCCCGGTGCAGTCGACGGCGAAGGTGCTCGAGAAGGCCGGCATGAAGATGGGTGACATCGACATCGTCGAGATCAACGAGGCATTCGCCTCCGTGGTGTTGTCCTGGGCGCGGGTCCACGAGCCGGACATGGACCGGGTCAACGTCAACGGCGGCGCCATCGCCCTGGGGCACCCCGTGGGAAGCACCGGCAGCAGGCTGATCACCACCGCGCTGCACGAACTCGAGCGCACCGACCAGAGCACCGCGCTGATCACCATGTGCGCGGGTGGCGCCCTGTCGACCGGCACGATCATCGAACGCATCTAATCGGTCCGTGCAGGTCTCAGAAGAAAAGCGCATCGCGGCGGCGCAGAGCTACATCGACGCCCTGGTAAGCCATGACGCCGACGCGGTTCCGTTCGCCGCCGGTTGCACCCGCATCGAACTCGGGATCAAGAATGGTTTCTCCGGAAATCACTTGCGGCGCGGCCTCAATCGCGGGTTGCAGTACCGGGTCATCTCCGACGCGACGCCGCCGGCCTACCGGATCGACGGCGACGAAGTGCACGCCAAGTACGACGTGCTGACCAAAGCCGCGTTCGCCGGTCGCCGAATCGCGGGCCGGATCGACGAGACCTTCCTGATCCCGGCCGCGAGCCCCAGCGGCAAGGCAGAGATCCAACACATCAGGGTCCGGTTCACGCCGTTCATCCAACGCTGACGAGGATGTCTTCATGCCCAAAGAACCACCCCGGTATCTGAATTCGCCGTTCTCCGACCGTCTGATCAAGTGGATGTCACGGCTGAACACCTGGATGTACCGCCGCAACGGCGGTGACGGTCTCGGGGGCACGTTCCAGAAGATCCCCGTCGCCCTGTTGACCACTACCGGACGCAAGACCGGCGAGCCCCGGGTCAGTCCGCTGTACTTTCTGCGCGACGGCGACCGGGTGGTCGTGGCGGCGTCCCGTGGCGGCTCCGCCAAGAACCCGATGTGGTACCTCAACCTTAAGGCAAATCCCAAGGTCCAGGTGCAGATCAAGAAGGAAGCACTGGACCTGACCGCACGTGATGCCACCGACGCAGAGCGCGCGCAGTACTGGCCCCAACTGGTCGACATGTACCCGACCTACGACGACTATCAGGCTTGGACGGACCGCACTATCCCAATCGTTCTCTGCGACCCCTAACATGTCAGGGCAGTGCGCACCCCTGTCCCCGCTTAAGGAGTCACAGCTGAATGAGTAATCAGCTCAATGACGTCGTTTCCAACCAGTACGAAAAGTGGACGTACCCCGACCCGATCTACGACATCGAGGAATGGCTTGTCGACGGTTGGCAGTGGTATGACCCGATTCACTCGTTCGGCATCTTCTGGCCGGACCGCGAATACAAGCCTGACATGGACATTCTCATCGCCGGCTGTGGCAGCAATCAGGCCGCGATCATCGCCTACAACAACCGCGGGGCGCGGGTGGTGGGGATCGACGTCAGCCAACGGTCGCTGGATCACGAGCAGTACCTCAAGGAGAAGCACGGTCTGACGAACCTGGAATTGCACCGGCTTCCGATCGAAGAGGTGTCAACGCTCGGGCGGGACTTCGACCTGATCATGTCGACAGGCGTGCTGCACCACCTGGCCGATCCTTCGGTTGGCATGAAAGCACTCTCCGAACGACTGCGCCCGGACGGCGTCGTGGCACTGATGCTTTACGCACGCTACGGCCGCACCGGCGTCGAGATGGTGCAGTCGGTGTTTCGGGACCTCGGTTTGCGCCAGGACGACGACGGCATCCGGATCGTCAAAGAAGTGATCGGGATGCTGGATGCGAAGCACCCCTTCCTGGTCTACCGGGACGCGGCGCCGGACCTGTACTACGACGCAGGTCTGGTGGACACGACCTTGCACGGCCGGGACCGCAGCTTCACCACCGACGACTGCATGGAACTGCTCAACTCGGCCGGACTCGTGTTCCAGCGGTGGTTCCACAACGCGCCCTACTACCCGCACGACATCAACAACTTGTCGGCCCCGGCGACAGAGTTCTACGAGGTCATGTCCGCGTTGCCGGAACTGAAGATGTGGTCGGTGATAGAGCGGTTGCGGACGGCGAATTCGTGCCACTTCTTCATCGGATGTCATCCCGACCGGCCGAAAGCCAGCTATGCCATTGACTTCTCGTCACCCGAAGCCTTCGACTACGTGCCTCGGATGCGACTGAGCTGCAGGCTCAACGGTGCAGAGATTCACCGGCCGCATTGGGACATGACGCTCAACGCCGCCGAGTTGCCGTACGCCCAGCACATCAACGGGCAGCGCACGATTCGCGAAATCGCGGCCGCGGTGGCCGGGGACGAGACTGACCCCTTCAAGCTCGAACTCTATGCAAAGTTCGGGCGCGCACTGTTCAAGTCGCTGTGGCGCCTCGACTTCATTGAGATGAGCCTCGAAGCGGTCACCCCGGCTGAGTCGGGTTAGGAGCGATCGCAAGCGCGGCGGAGCCGGGCGCAGCGGGTCGCGACCATCGAACTAGCCTCCCGCTCCATACACCGGCACCGGCGTGCGCGATTTGGCCAGTAGGTCGTTGACGACGGGCCCCAACTCGGCGGGTTCCCATCGTGCGCCGTTGTCGATCTGCGGTCCGTGCGCCCAGCCCTCGGCGACCCGGATCAGCCCGGCTTCCACCTCGAACACCTTGCCGGTGACATCGCGGGATTCGACGCTGGCCAACCACACGACCAGCGGCGACACGTTCTCCGGCGCCATCGCGTCGAAGCCGCCGTCCTCGGGCGCGGCCATGGTCTCGGCGAACACCGCCTCGGTCATTCTCGTCCGCGCCGCCGGCGCGATGGCATTGACCGTGATTCCGTAGCGGCCCAGTTCGGCGGCGCCGACCAGAGTCAGCGCAGCGATACCTGCCTTGGCCGCCGAGTAGTTGCCCTGCCCGACGCTGCCCTGCAGACCGGCACCCGAGCTGGTGTTGATGATCCGCGCGTTGAGCGTGTCCGGACCGACGACACCGGACTTGATCTGGCGGCGCCAGTAGCCCGCGGCGTGCCGCAGCGTCGCGAAGTGCCCCTTGAGATGGACGCGGATTACGGCGTCCCATTCACTTTCGCTGGTATTGGCCAACATTCGGTCGCGGATGAAGCCGGCGTTGTTCACCAGAACATCCAGGCCACCGAAGGTCTCGACCGCGGTGTCGACGAGGTTCTGCGCACCCGTCCAGTCGGCGATGTCGTCGCCGTTTGCGACCGCTTCCCCACCGGCCGCGGTGATCTCGTCCACCACCTGCTGTGCCGGACTCTCGCCGGCCGTTCCGTCCAGGCCCACACCGATGTCGTTGACCACCACGCGCGCACCCTCGGCGGCAAAAGCCAAGGCGTGCGCACGTCCGATGCCGCGACCCGCTCCGGTGACGATGACCACCCGGCCGTCAACCACACCCATACTGTCTGTCTCCTCTACTTGACCGCACTCGCATTGGTGGTGGCCAGATAATGCGGCGGTTCGCCGCCACCATGTATCTCTAACGTTGCACCGCTGATGTAAGACGCCGCGTCCGAAGCCAAAAAAGCTGCGGCCCAACCGATGTCTTCGGGCTTAGCCAGTCGGCCGAGCGGCACGTTCTTGGAGATCGCAGCTATCGACTCGGCATCGCCATAGAACAGGTCGGCCTGCTCGGTCTCGACCATGCCGACCACGCACGCGTTCACCCGAACCTTCGGACCCCATTCGACCGCCAAGGTCTGGGTGAGGCTTTCCAGACCGGCCTTCGCCGCCCCATACGCCGCGGTGCCCGGACTTGGTCGGCGACCACTCAGACTGCCGACATTGATGATCGACCCGCCGCCGGGCTGGCTCTGCATCTTGTCGTTAGCGAACTGCGAAACGATCAGTCCACCAATCAGATTGAGCTCGATGATCTTGCGGTTGAACTTGGGACTGGACTCCGACGTCAGGACGTACGGCGAACCGCCCGCGTTGTTCACCGCGATATCAATGCCGCCGTGTCGCTCGACGATGGTGTCGATCAGTGCCTTAACTGCTTCCTCGTCGCGGACATCGCAGGAGTGGAACTCGTGCGGAAACCCTTCGACTGCACGCCTGGCGCATGCGATCACGGTTGCGCCCTGTGCGGCGAAAACCGCACTGATACCGGCACCTACGCCGCGCACGCCGCCCGTCACCAGCACCACTCGCCCGGCCAATCCAAAGTTGATCGCGCCGCCATTCAGGGGTGCTGATCGAGGGTGAACCACTGTGCTAGCGTACCAAGCAAGTGCTTGCTTAGGTAACAGACCCCGGCAGGAAGTGCCATGACGATCACCACAGCCACCGTTGAACCAGGGATAGTCGCGGTCACTGTCGACTACCCGCCCGTCAACGCCATCCCGTCGCGCGGATGGTTCGAACTCGCCGACGCCATTACGGCCGCGGGCGCCGACCTCGACACCAAAGTCGTGATCCTGCGCGCCGAAGGCCGCGGATTCAACGCCGGCGTCGACATCAAAGAGATGCAAAAGACCGAAGGGTTCACCGCGCTCATCGACGCCAATCGCGGTTGCTATGCCGCGTTCCGCGCGGTGTACGAATGCGCGGTGCCGGTCATCGCCGCGGTGAACGGTTTCTGCGTCGGCGGCGGCATCGGCCTGGTCGGCAACGCCGACGTCATCGTCGCCTCCGACAACGCCACCTTCGGATTGCCGGAGGTCGAACGCGGCGCGCTCGGCGCGGCCACCCACCTGTCCCGCCTGGTGCCGCAGCACATGATGCGCCGGCTGTTCTTCACCGCCGCCACCGTGGACGCCGCCACCCTGCACCATTTCGGTTCGGTGCACGAGGTGGTGCCCCGCGACGATCTCGATGAAGCCGCATTGCGGGTAGCGCGCGATATCGCCGCGAAGGACACCCGGGTCATCCGGGCCGCCAAGGAAGCGCTCAACCTCATCGACGTGCAAAAGGTTCACTCGAGTTATCGCATGGAGCAAGGCTTTACCTTCGAGCTGAACCTCGCCGGCGTCGCCGACGAGCACCGCGACGCATTCGCGGGCACGGCAAAAGGCACAAAGGAATGAGCGACAAGCGCACCACCCTCGACGACGCCGTCGCGCACGTTCGTAGCGGGATGACCATCGGCATCGCAGGCTGGGGATCCCGGCGCAAACCGATGGCGTTCGTGCGCGCGCTGCTGCGCACCGACGTCACCGACCTGACCGTCGTCACCTATGGCGGACCGGACCTGGGCCTGCTGTGCTCAGCCGGCAAAGTGAAACGCGTCTACTACGGCTTCGTCTCGCTTGACTCGCCGCCGTTCTACGATCCCTGGTTCGCCAAGGCCCGCACCGCGGGCGCCATCGAGGCCCGCGAGATGGACGAAGGCATGCTGCGCTGTGGCCTGCAGGCGGCCGCCCAGCGACTGCCATTCCTGCCCATCCGCGCCGGTCTCGGTAGCTCGGTACTGGACTTCTGGGACGGTGAGCTGCAGACCGTCACGTCACCGTATCCAACCGACGGCGGGTACGAGAAGCTGCTGGCCATGCCGGCACTGCGGCTGGACGCGGCCTTCGCCCACCTGAATCTCGGTGACACTCAAGGCAATGCGGCCTACACCGGCATCGACCCCTATTTCGACGATCTGTTCTTGATGGCCGCCGAGAAGCGTTTTCTGTCGGTGGAACGCGTTGTGTCCACCGAGGAGCTGGTGAAATCGGTTCCGCCCCAGGCACTGCTGATCAACCGGATGATGGTCGACGGCGTAGTAGAAGCGCCTGGCGGGGCCCACTTCACCACCGCCGCACCGGATTACGGACGTGACGAGAAGTTCCAGCGACACTATGCCGAGGCCGCGGCCACCGAAGAGAGCTGGCAACAGTTCGTCGCGACCTATCTGTCGGGTAGCGAAGACGACTACCAAGCGGCGGTGCGCAAGTTCGGCGAGGAGGCATCTTCATGACCGGGGAAGCGACCAGAGCTGAGATCTGCGCAGTCGCCTGCGCCGAATTGTTCAGGGACGCGGGCGAAATCATGATCAGCCCGATGACCAACATGGTGGCGGTCGGGGCACGCTTGGCTCGGCTGACCTTTTCGCCGGACATCCTGTTGACCGACGGCGAGGCACGACTGCTCGCGGACACTCCCGCGATGGGTAAGACGGGAGCGATCGAGGGCTGGATGCCGTTCGGCCGGGTCTTCGAGACGCTGGCCTGGGGCCGGCGCCACGTCGTGATGGGCGCCAATCAGGTTGACCGCTACGGCAATCAGAACATCTCCGCCTTCGGGCCGCTGCAGAAGCCGACCCGGCAGATGTTCGGCCTGCGCGGCTCACCAGGCAACACGATCAACCATGCGACCAGCTACTGGGTGGGCAACCACTCCAAGCGGGTGTTCACCGAAACCGTCGACATCGTCTCCGGCATCGGCTACGACAAGGTCGATGCGGACAATCCCGCGTTCCGATTCGTCAACGTGTACCGGGTGGTTTCCAACCTCGGCGTCTTCGACTTCGGCGGGCCGGATGGCACCATGCGTGCGCTGAGCCTGCATCCCGGAGTCGCCCCTGAAGATGTCCGCGAAGCCACCTCGTTCGAGGTGGGTGCGGTTGACGAGGCAGGCGAGTCGCGACTGCCGACCGATGACGAACTGCGATTGATCCGCGAGGTCATCGACCCGAAAGCGCTGCGCGACAGAGAGATCCGCCAGTGAGGATCAAGACCCCGCTGACCGAGCTGATCGGCATCGAGCATCCGGTGGTGCAGACCGGCATGGGCTGGGTGGCCGGCGCCCGCCTGGTGTCGGCTACGGCCAACGCCGGCGGCCTCGGCATCCTCGCGTCGGCGACCATGACCTTGGACGAGTTGGCGACGGCGATCAAGAAGGTCAAGGCCGCGACCGACAAGCCGTTCGGGGTCAACATGCGCGCCGACGCCGGCGACGCCGGCGATCGCGTCGAGTTGCTCATCCGCGAGGGCGTGAAGGTGGCATCGTTCGCGCTGGCGCCCAAGCAGGAACTGATCGCCCGCCTCAAAGAGGCTGGCGCGGTGGTTATTCCGTCGATCGGCGCGGCCAAGCACGCGCGCAAGGTCGCCGGGTGGGGCGCCGATGCGATGATCGTGCAAGGCGGCGAAGGCGGCGGCCACACCGGACCGGTCGCAACCACGCTGCTGCTGCCATCGGTTTTGGACGCCGTTCAGGGAACCAACATTCCGGTGATCGCGGCCGGTGGTTTCTTCGACGGGCGCGGGCTCGCGGCGGCGTTGTCCTACGGCGCTGCCGGTGTCGCCATGGGCACCCGGTTCCTGCTCACCTCGGATTCCACCGTGCCCGACGCGGTCAAGCAGCGGTATCTGGAGTCGGCCCTGGACGGCACCGTGGTGACCACCAGGGTCGACGGCATGCCGCACCGGGTGCTGCGGACCGGGTTGGTCGAGAAGCTGGAAAGCGGCTCGAAGGCAAGGGGTTTCACTGCCGCGGTGGGCAACGCCGCGAAGTTCAAGAAGATGTCGCGGATGAGCTGGCGCTCCATGATCACCGACGGTCTGGCCATGCGGCACGGCAAGGAACTGACCTGGTCTCAGGTGGTGATGGCGGCCAACACCCCGATGCTGCTCAAAGCCGGGTTGGTCGAAGGCAACACCGACGCCGGAGTGCTGGCCTCGGGCCAGGTCGCCGGAATTCTCGACGACCTGCCGACGTGCGAGGAGCTGATCGAGTCGATCGTGAGTGACGCGATCGAGCATCTGAAGGCGGCGTCCGCGCTAGTGGAGTAGCTGACTAAGGCGTTCCGTTGACGCCCTTGGCGCCGGGGGATCCCCCGGGTCCGCCGGCACCACCCGGACCGCCGGAACCGCCATGGGCGGCGGCCATTCCGAAGGCTCCGAAGGCGTCACCGCCGTTTCCGCCGCCGCCACCGTTGATTGAGGGTCCCGCGCTGTTACCGCCGGTGCCGCCGTCGCCGCCTTTGGCCGTAGCCGCCGGGGCGACTTGAACGTCGGCAACACCGCCGGCCCCACCGTTTCCGCCGGTGCTGCCCTGCCCGCCGGCCCCGCCGGTGCCGCCGGTGGCGGTAGCCGACGAAGCGCTGTCGACGATGAACGCGCCGCCGCCCGCCCCGCCGACCCCGCCGCCCCCGGCAGTGCCGATGCCACCCGCGCCGCCGGCCCCACCGACGGCATTTCCGGTTCCGTCGTAATTGGCGCCGCCACCAGCACCGCCGGTACCGCCGCCGGAGGCCCCGTCGCCGCCGGCCCCTCCGCTGCCGCCGGTAAGGGTGCCAATCCCGGTGGACTGCGTATAGCCGCCGGCGCCGCCGTTTCCGCCCTTTCCGGTAGCGCTGATACCGCCCGCGCCGCCGGTCCCCCCGACGGCGTCAACGGCATGGGCGCTGTTGAAGATGTAGACCTCACCGCCGTTCCCCCCCTGCCCGCCGTCGCCGCTGTTGCCGGCACCGCCAATGCCGCCGGTGCCGGGGGCTACTGTCCCCGTTCCGTCGGTCGACGCAAAGCCGCCGCCACCACCGTTTCCGCCGGTGATGCCGTCCCCGCCGGCCCCGCCCTGTCCGGCGGTTGCGGTAGCAGCGCTGTTACCAATCTTCGCGAAGCCGCCGTGGCCGCCCGCCCCGCCGGTGCCGGTGGTGCCGCCACTGGTGCCGGGCGCACCGGCCCCGCCAGTGGCGAATCCGCTTCCATAATTGAAACCAGAGCCACCGTCACCACCGGCTCCGCCGCCGGCATCGCCGGTGCCGCCTAGCGCGCCGGCGGCACCGGTGGCGTTTCCGGATCCGTAATTGACGGCCGAGCCGCCGGCGCCACCGTTTCCGCCGGTCCCACTGATGCTGTTACCTCCGACGCCGCCGGCCCCGCCGATGGTGTCGACCGTGGCAGCACCGTTGTGGCTCGACGCCCCCCCACCGGCTCCGCCGTTACCGCCATTGCCGGCGGTGCCGGCGCCGCCCTCCCCGCCGTTGCCGGCGGTGAGGCTCCCAGTCCCGTTCGAGTATCCAACGCCGCCGGCGCCGCCAGTACCACCAGTGGCGCCCGACCCGCCGGCCCCTCCGGAGCCTCCGGCGGCGCTGCCTGTCGAAGCACTGTTGGTCAATGCACCCTCGCCACCGTCACCGCCGGCGCCGCCCGCGCCAAAGGTAGCGATCCCGCCAGCTCCGCCCGCCCCGCCAGTGGCAGCTCCGGCTCCGTCGGATAGCGCATCACCGCCGTGACCTCCGTGACCGCCGCCGGACGCGCCGTTGCCCCCGGCCCCGCCGCTGCCGCCGGTAACGTTTCCGGGCCCGTAGGTTTGCGCCAATCCGCCCGCGCCCCCGTTACCACCCTGTCCGGTGGTACCGATGCCTCCCGTTCCACCGGCCCCGCCGACAAGATTTCCGGCTCCGGTCCAGACCACAGGGCCGCCCTCGCCGCCGTCGCCGCCGTCGCCGCCGGTGCTGCCCGTCCCGCCCATGCCGCCAGTGCCGCCGATGCCCGCAGCGCCACCACTGGCCCCCGTACCGCCGCTACCCCCAAGTCCGGCTGACCCGCCCGCGCCGCCGTGGCCGCCCGCGCCGGTAGTGGCAGCGCCTGCGCCGCCCATACCGCCCGCGCCACCGTCGCCCCCGGAACCGCCGTTGCCGGCGGCGCCGTGGACACCGGCAGTGCCACCGAACCCACTTGGGGCACCCCCTATCCCTCCCTCGCCGCCGTTACCGCCGTTCGCGCCCGAACCGCCGGGGGCGCCGGAGTGGCCGGCACCCAGGGCTTCAAAGGAGTCCCCGGCCGCCCCCGCACCCCCGGCGCCCCCGGCACCGCCGGCACCGCCGACCCCACCGGCTCCGCCGGCACCACCATTGCCCGACAAGATCCCGCCGTGACCGCCCGCCCCACCGTTACCACCCGGCCCGCCGGCAATCCCAGCGCCGCCGATGCCAGCAGTCGCGCCGGCCGCGCCGGCCGTACCAGCCACACCGGTGCCACCGGCTCCCCCGGCGCCACCGCTGCCGAACAGCCCGGCGTCCCCGCCTCTGCCGCCGTTCTGCCCGGCTGCTCCGGACCCGCCGTTACCGCCGTTGCCCCACAGCAACCCGCCACCTCCCCCGGCTTGTCCGGTGCCCGGCGTCCCGTTGGTGCCGTTGCCGATCAGCGGGCGACCTAACACGGCCTGCGTTGGCGCGTTGATTACCGCCATCACGCCGTCCGCGAGTGTCTGCAGCGGTGTGGCGTTTGCCGCCTCCGCCAGGGCATAAGCGCCCGCTGACCCGCTCAACGTCCGAACGAACTGGGCCTGGTAGGCCGACGCCTGAGCGCTCAGCATTTGGTACTGCTGGCCGTGACTGGAAAACAGCGCCGCTATCGCGATCGACACCTCATCCCCGGCTGCTGCCAGCACCGCCGTGGTCCCGGCCTTCGCGGTCGCGTTGACTGCGCTGAGCGCCGATTCGATGCCGGCCAGATCCGATGCGGCTGCGGTCATTACCTCCGGCGCGACGATCACCGGCAGCATGTCCCCGCCCGATCGATCGTCCCAATACATCCAATGTTGTTGGCGTGCTTATATTTCGGCGAGGCCATGGTGTCGCTCCATACTGAGTTGAGCAGGTGTTGCGCAGCTGAGTCTGGCAGCGGGAGACGTGACGGGACTGAGTAGACGACTACTCGAATCGGCGGCCCCAGCCGGGCCTGACGCCCTGCGCTGACCTCATCGAATCGATCACGAGTGACGCGATAGCACATTTACAAAACACTTCTAAATTGGCCATATAGTCTCGCGTGTCAAATAGGCTATTTTTGCACCTATGTCGACTCTCGACGCAGTAGACCACGCGACTCACGAGGCCCCCGCGCACCACGCGCTGCCCGACCCTGGCGAAGCGGTGCCCAAGCTCGCGCTGCCCACTATCGCGGTCTTTCTCACAGCCCTCACGGCATTCGTCGTGTCGACGATCGGCTACGCCAACGGATGGCTGCCCGCAGGGGTGACCATCGCCGTCAATGCCACGGTGACGTTCGTGATGTTCACCGTCGTGCACGACGCGTCGCACTACTCGATCAGTTCCACCCGCTGGGTGAATGGGCTGATGGGGCGGCTGGCCTGGTGCTTCGTCGGGCCGGTGGTCGCCTTCCCGTCGTTCGCCTTCATCCACATTCAGCATCACCGGCACTCCAATGACGACGATGAGGATCCGGACACCTTTGCCTCGCACGGGAAGTGGTGGCAGTTTCCGTGGCGCTGGGCGATGGTGGAGTACTTCTACCTGAAGTTCTACCTACCGCGCGCTCGCAGCCGTCCGGTCGGCGAGGTCTCCGAGACGCTCGTGATGCTGACTTTGAGCCTCACCGGCCTGGCGATCGCGATCGCCACTGGAAACTTCTGGACTCTGGCCGTCGTCTTCCTCATCCCGCAACGCATCGGCCTGACCATCCTCGCGTGGTGGTTCGACTGGCTTCCCCATCACGGCCTGGAGGACACCCAGCGTTCCAACCGGTATCGCGCGACCCGCAATCGGGTTGGCGCGGAGTGGTTGTTCACTCCGGTGTTGTTGTCGCAGAACTACCACTTGGTGCATCACCTGCACCCGTCCGTGCCGTTCTACCGGTATCTGCGGACCTGGCACCGCAACGAGGAGGCTTACCTCGAGCGCAACGCCGCGATCAACACAGTCTTTGGGCAGCAACTGAATCCGGACGAGTTCCGGGAATGGAAAGAGCTCAACGGCAGGCTTACCAAGCTGCTGCCGGTGCGGATGCCGGCCAGGTCGAGCTCGCCGCATGCGGTGCTGCACCGCATCCCGGTGGCCTCGGTGGACCCCATCACCTCCGACAGCACGCTGGTGACCTTCGCCGTTCCCGAGGCGTTGCAGGACGCATTCCGCTTCGAGCCCGGCCAGCACGTGACGGTGAAGACCGATCTGGGCGGCGAAGGAGTGCGTCGCAACTACTCGATCTGCGCTGCGGCCACCCGAGCCCAGCTGCGTATTGCCGTCAAACACATTGAGGGTGGCGCATTTTCGACGTTCGTCGCCAACGATCTCAAGGCCGGCGACGTGCTGGAGCTGATGACCCCGACCGGACGGTTCGGGACAGAACTGCATCCGCTCAACCGGAAGCACTATGTGGGACTGGTGGCCGGCAGCGGCATCACCCCGGTGCTGTCGATCCTGGCAACCACGCTGGAGATCGAGACCGAAAGCCGGTTCACGCTGATCTACGGCAACCGCAGCAAGGAGTCGACGATGTTCCGGGCGGAGCTCGATCGCCTCGAGACGCGCTACGCCGACCGACTCGAGATCCTGCACGTGCTGACGGGCGAGTCGCTGCACACCCCGAATCTGCGTGGGCGGATCGACAAGGACAAGCTCGACAGGTGGTTCACCGGCACGCTGCGGCCGCAGAATGTGGACGAATGGTTCATCTGTGGCCCGCTACAGCTGACCACCACGGTGCGCGAGGCGCTTCTCGAACACGGCGCCGACTCCGAACACATCCACCTCGAACTCTTCCACGGTTTCGATAAGGACTCCGGCGGGGCGGCCGAGAATGCGTACGCGGGCGCGACCGTGACGTACACGCTGTCCGGTACGCAGTGGACACACGATCTGACCCCCGGCGACTCGATCCTCGAGGGTGCGCTGCAGGTGCGCAGTGACGCGCCTTACGCATGCATGGGCGGAGCGTGCGGCACCTGCCGCGCCAAAGTCGTCGACGGCAAGGTGGAGATGGACCACAACTTTGCCCTCGGCCAAGCGGAGCTGGACGCGGGCTACATCCTGACCTGCCAGTCGCATCCGCTGACGCCATTCGTGTCGGTGGATTACGACGCGTAGCTCCTTGCGCCGAGCGTGAATCCAGCTACGCAACACGCCGATTCGGCGTCGTAGGGCTCACCCTCGACGGTCGGTTCCGCCCTGAGCCAACCACGGCCCGCACCAGATCCCCGGTGCGGGCCGCTTGGCTGTCGGTACACCCTCCGACCTGGTTACGATAACCCAAATCATAGTTTTCGGCCACCCGAACTTTCTCAGACCGTCGACCGTGAACCTGACGACGCGACCCGCCGATCCGGCGTCGCAGAGTTCACTCTCGGTGGTCACGGACGCCACCCTGACGCTCGCATCGCCGCGACGACGCGCGCGATGAACGTGGCCTCCCGGTATCGCAGCAGTTCACTGCTGACCCTGATAATCGTCCACCCCAGATCGAGCAGGGCGGTGTACCGGTCGATGTCCCGGTCGCGTTGACGAGGATCTGTCCAGTGCTGTGGTCCGTCGTATTCGATGCCGACGCGTAGTTCCTCGTAACCCATGTCGATGCGGGCGACGAAATCCCCGTATTCGTCACAGACCCTGATCTGCGTCTGCGGTTTGGGCAGGCCGGCATCGAGCAACGCCAATCGGGTTCGCGTCTCCTGCGGGGATTCCGCGCCCCCATCGACCAGAGGCAGCACCCGACGCAGCCTCACCAAGCCGCGCATCCCGGGATGTCGGGCGATGACGGCCTCGACGTCGGCGACCTTGACGTCGGTCGCATTCATTAGCGCGTCGAGTCGCTGAACGGCGTGCAGGCGGGTGGTAGTCCACCGACCGATATCGAAGGCCGTGCGCCCCGACGTGGTCAGCGCAATGCCGCCCATGCTCAGCACTTCATCGGACGCCAACGTGTCGGAATGAATAGTTATGCGCGCCGGGGACTTTCGGTTGTCGTGCACCAATTCCGCATCCAGTGACGGGCTGACCCACTTCGCTCCCAGGAGAGACGCTGCCGAGTTGCCCGCGACAACGCCGCGCCGCCGCGACCATAGCCACGCCGCCTGCGCCCGCTGACTCGCGGACAGCTCTACACCGAATGGACCGTAAACGCCGGGGTAGACGGGTTCATACAGTAGGCGCATCACCCGCTCGGGAATTGCCTTTGCGGACAGGGCTTCAGCGCCAAGAAACGGCCAGTCCATGCGCGCATGGTGCCACCGGACCATCGCAGGCCGCCGTCACCCATTCACAGCCTGGCCGAGCGTGAATACTACGACGCGACTCGCCGCCGAAGCGTCGCGCGATTCACGTTCGGGAGCAGCAGTTAAAGCCGCTCGATGATCGTCACGTTCGCGGTGCCGCCGCCCTCACACATGGTCTGCAGTCCGTAACGACCGCCGGTGCGCTCCAACGTATTGAGCATCGTGGTGAACAGCTTGGCGCCGGTGGCGCCCAGCGGATGCCCGAGCGCGATGGCGCCGCCACTGGGGTTGACCTTTTCCGGGTCGGCCTTGATCTCCTTGAGCCAGGCGAGAACCACCGGCGCGAATGCCTCGTTGATCTCGACGGTGTCGATGTCGTCGATGGACAGCCCCGTCTTCTCCAACGCGTAACGAGTCGCGGGGATCGGCCCGGTCAGCATGAACACCGGGTCGGCGGCACGAGCGCTGATGTGATGGATGCGGGCACGCGGTGTGAGTCCGTGATCCTTGACGGCCTGCTCGGACGCCAACAGCACCGCACTCGCTCCGTCCGAGATCTGACTGGCCATCGCCGCAGTCAGCCGGCCACCCTCGACCAACGTCTTCAGGCCGGCCATCTTCTCCAGCGACGACTCGCGCGGACCTTCGTCGACCCGGAACGAGCCGGTTTCCGTTTCGACAGTGAGGATTTCGTTGTCGAAGTTGCCGCCGCGGATCGCCGCGAAGGCACGCTCGTGACTCGTCAGCGAGTAGCGCTCCATCTCTTCGCGCGAGAGATTCCACTTCTCGGCGATCAACTCCGAACCGCGGAACTGAGAGATCTCCTGGTCGCCGTACCGATGCAGCCACTGCTTGGACTCGTTGGTCGGTGAGGTGAAGCCGAACTGCTCGCCGACGATCATCGCCGACGAGATCGGGATCTGGCTCATGTTCTGAACGCCACCCGCGACGATGAGGTCCGCGGTGCCAGACATGACCGCTTGCGCGCCGAAGGAAATCGCCTGCTGGCTGGAGCCGCACTGCCGGTCGACGGTGACACCCGGCACCTCTTCGGGGTAGCCGGCGGCCAGCCACGACAGCCGAGCGATGTTGCCTGCCTGTGCGCCGATGGCGTCGACACAACCCGCGATCACGTCGTCAACCGCTGCCGGGTCGACGTCGATCCGGTCGAGCAGGCCGCGCCACCCCAGTGCACCGAGGTCGACGGGATGAATTCCGGCCAGGGCGCCACCGCGCTTGCCAACCGCGGTACGCACAGCGTCGATGACGTACGCCTCCGGCATTTTCATGCTCCTTCTTTTGCGATCCCGCCGAGAACAATGGCGAGGTATTTCTGACCCACTTGCTGCGCGGTCAGCGGTCCGCCGGGTTGGTACCAGCGCACCGACACCCAGGTGGTGTCCCGGATGAAGCGATACACCAAGTCGACGTCCAGATCCGGCCGGAAGTAGCCCTCCGCGATGCCCTGATTGAGGACGTCGACCCACATCCCCCGCTGCTGCTTGTTGCGCTCTTCGAGGTAGGCGAACCGGGGCTGCGACGAGAGTCGTTGCGCCTCGTCCTGATAGATGACCACTTGCGCGTGGCGGTGCTCGATGGCCTCGAAGGATGCCATGAACAGTCCCTTGAGCCGCTCCAGCGGGTTGGGTTCGTTGTCGACGATCTCGCGGTAGCGGGTAAACAACCAATCCAGGAATCCGCGCAGCAGATCGTCGACCATCTCCTCTTTGGACGCGAAGTGATGGTAGAGACTGCCAGACAGGATGCCGGCGCCGTCGGCGATGTCACGCACGGTGGTGGCCCGCAGACCGCGCTCGGCGAACATCACCGCGGCGAGTTCAAGCAACTCGTCACGGCGGCTGTTCGTCTGGCCGGCCACTCGCTCCATCCGGTCAGCGTATCAACCAAGCGCTTGCTCGGCGAACCTAGCTGAGTACTTGCTCGGCGAAACCTAGCTGAGTGGTAGCCGCACCTTCGCATGACCCATAACGTTCGGCATCAACCCGTCCCGCCTGAACTCAGCCGCCGACAATATCCGTTTTGGCAACTCAGCACTCGATATGGGTCTGCCGAATAACCGCTTGGCGGATATACGGCTCGTGCGCCCACATTCGACTGCTGAATTTCAGAACGAAAGCCTTATTCAACAGGGTTGCTTAGGCTCACCTAAACTGCGACGATTCCTACCAGTTGCCCGGCCAAATGGCGGTGTCCGCACCGGATGGCGCTATCCGAAAAGTTGTGAATCGTACACCGACCTCACCTCGCCGGGAAGCGAATCGAATAAAGCAATGTATTGGCGTCGATTTTTCAGTAAATCGCATCTCTGCGAGCTCAACTCGTCGTACAGTTCGGTCATTCAGCCGTGCTCGAGGTACGAGCGTTGGATCAATGGAGGTCAACGTGGTGAACTTTTCGGTACTCCCACCAGAAATCAATTCCTTGCGGATGTATCTGGGTGCGGGTTCGGCGCCAATGCTGCAAGCCTCCGCGGCCTGGTCGGGGTTAGCCGAAGAGTTAGGGTCCGCAGCGAGCTCGTTTTCGTCGGTGACCTCCAACCTGGCAGGCCAGGCCTGGCAAGGCCCGGCATCCCAGGCGATGTCCGCCGCCGCCGCGCCCTACGCAGCGTTCCTCGAGGCCGCATCGGCCCGCGCCCTGACCGCATCCGGCCAGGCGAACGCCGTGGCCAGCGTCTTCGAGGCAGCCAAGGCAGCGACCGTTCACCCCGAGGCGATCGCCGCCAACCGCCAGGCCTTCGTGGGGCTGATCCGCAGCAACTTCTTCGGCCTCAACGCACCGGCGATCGCCGCGGCGGAGAGCATCTATGAGGAGTTCTGGGCCGCCGACGTCGCGGCGATGGCCGGCTACCACGGTGGCGCCTCCGCGGCCGCCGCGCAGCTCTCGTCCTGGCAGCAGACCCTGCAGGGCCTGCCGGGCATCGGCGGACTCTTCGGTGCAGCACCGGCAGCCGCCCCGGCCGAAAACACCCTCCCCAACCTGGGCGTCGGCAACAAGGGCGGAGGCAACGTCGGCAACGGAAATAACAACACCGTCGGAGTCGGTGACGGCGGCAACGTCGGAAACGGCAACACCGGCACCGGCAACCTCGGCAGCGGCAACATCGGCAGCAGCAACGCCGGCAGCGGCAACACCGGCAACAGCAACGTCGGCTTCGGCAACACCGGCAACAACAACATCGGCCTCGGCAACAAGAACCTCGCCGCCAATGGCGGTGCCAACATTGGCTTGGGCAACCTCGGCAATAACAACTTCGGCCTTGGCAACACCGGCACGCATAACTCAGGCGCAGGCAATACGGGTAACGGCAACATCGGCTTCGGCCTCCAAGGCGACAATTTGATCGGCCTTGGTAATGCCTACTACAACACCGCGAATGGCCAATTCGTCTTCAACGGGCTGAACTCAGGCACCGGCAACATCGGTTTCGGCAACTCAGGCAACGGCAACATCGGCTTCTTCAACTCCGGCGATGGAAACGTCGGCTTCTTCAGCTCAGGTGCCAACACTGCGGCCGCAGACCTGGGCAAATTGCAAGGCGTCGGTTTCGGGAACGCAGGGTTTGGCAATATCGGCTTCGGCAACACCGGGCAGGGCAACTTTGGCTTCGGCAACAGCGGCACCGAATCCGTTGCACCCCTCTCCCCCGGTGGACTGAACACCGGTTTCGGGAACTCCGGTAGTGGCAACACCGGCTTCTTCAATTCGGGCAACTTCAACACAGGTATGGATAACTCCGGCTCGTTCAACACGTTCGACGGAAACTCGGGAAACACGAACACCGGTCTCTACAACTCGGGCAACACGAACACCAGCATCGGTTCGACGACCAACACTGGGCTCGACAACTCGGGCTTCGGCAACACGGGCAAGAACGTCTCGGGCTTCAACAACACGGCAACTGGACCGGCTAGCTTCCTGTTCGGCCCCGCGGGCAACATGTCGGGCTTCTTCAACTCAGCCAGCGGCGGCGCAGTCGCTGTCCCACTGGGACCGGTAGCCGGAATCAACGGCTTTACCTCCGGCTTCTTCAACTCCGGAGTCACTAAAGCTCTCGCCATCGCCGGATTTGATCTGCCTGCCGGCGTCGTGTCCGGATTGAACACCGGTTTCTTCAACTCCGGCACGACCGTGGCGGGCTTCTTCAGCTTGACGAACGCCCTGCGCAGCAGCTAGCTGCCAGTCTCATCGCAGCCCTTGAGTTGGCATTCGTGCCACTCAGGGGCTGCGCCTTTTTCTGGCCGGCGACTTGACTCGACCGAACGGTCTCCGTCGCCTCCGCTGCTCGTCTCTCGCGGATCGCGCACCAAAGTTGCAGCGTCCACCAGCGACTCCTCGCTGGGTTCAACGCGCGATCCGGTCTACCACGCGACCGTAGGCGCCACGGGCAAAACCCACACACTTTGCCGCCGTGGTGCCAACGGTCGCTGCAGGCCGAGGCCACTCCAAGCGGCGCAGCGGTTGAAGTCAAGGAATCCCGATCCTCGAACCCAGGCGGTATACGGCCTCATCTGAATCTGGGTTGCATCCATCCATTTCGCGCCACGGACTGTGCTTCAGGTAGGCCTAAGAAGTCCACGATCTTGCCGGTTCACCAGTCCCAGCACGCGATCGACCACCTGACACCGCCGATGGACAAGCTCGACGACTGCCTGTCGAGCAGCCCATATTTCGCGTGCTGGCCTTGGTTGGATTCATCCACCACGAAACTGGCGATCGCGTTCGGAGATCCGCTCGCCACGCTAAAACGTCCAATCACTCTACACAGCACCAGACTGGGCGCTACGGCAATGCGGCTTCCCCAAACTTTCCTCTGGAGTTTTCGGCAAACCTCACACTTAGATGCCCGAAGCGTCGTAGAGTCTGCTCGTCCAGTCGTGCTCGGGGTAGCGAGCGCGGGGTTTAAACGGAGGTCAACGTGGTGAACTTTTCGGTACTCCCGCCAGAGATCAATTCCTTGCGGATGTATCTGGGTGCGGGCTCGGCGCCCATGCTGCAGGCCTCCGCGGCCTGGTCGGGGTTGGCTGAGGAGTTAGGGTCCGCAGCAAGCTCGTTTTCGTCGGTGACCTCCAACCTGGCAGGCCAGGCCTGGCAAGGCCCGGCATCCCAGGCGATGTCCGCCGCCGCCGCGCCCTACGCAGCGTTCCTCGAGGCCGCATCGGCCCGCGCCCTGACCGCATCCGGCCAGGCGAACGCCGTGGCCAGCGTGTTCGAGGCAGCCAAGGCAGCGACCGTTCACCCCGAGGCGATCGCGGCCAACCGCCAGGCCTTCGTGGGCTTGATCCGCAGCAACTTCTTTGGCCTCAACGCACCGGCGATCGCCGCGGCGGAGAGCATCTATGAGGAGTTCTGGGCCGCGGACGTCGCGGCGATGGCGGGTTACCACGGTGGCGCTTCCGCTGCAGCCGCGCAGCTCTCGTCCTGGCAGCAGACGCTGCAGGGCCTGCCTGGCATCGGCGGGCTGTTCGGCGCAGCACCGGCGGAAGCCGCACCGGCCGCCAACACCCTCCCGAACCTGGGCGTCGGCAACAAGGGCGGCGGCAACGTCGGCAACGGTAACAACAACACCGTCGGCGTCGGCGACGGCGGCAACGTCGGCAACGGAAACACCGGCACCGGCAACTTCGGCAGCGGCAACCGCGGCAGCAGCAACTTCGGCAGCGGCAACACCGGCAACAGCAACATCGGCCTCGGCAACGGTGGTAACAACAACTTCGGCTTCGGCAACACCACCAACACCGCCAACGGTGGTGGCAACTTCGGAATCGGCAACACGGGCAACAACAACGTCGGCCTGGGCAACACGGGCAACAACAACCAGGGCTTCGGCAACAGCGGTAGCAACAACATCGGGTTGGGACTGACTGGCAGCAACAACATCGGACTGGGTAACGCTTTCTACAACACCCAGACGGGCCAGTTCACGTTCAATGGCCTCAACTCCGGCAGCGGCAACATCGGCTTCGGCAACTCGGGCACCAACAACATCGGCTTCTTCAACTCCGGTGACGGCAACTTCGGCTTGTTCAACTCCGGGGCTCACGCCGCTAACTCTGCCGAGTTCGGCCAGCTGCAAGGCATCGGCATCGGCCAATCTGGCCTCGGCAACATCGGCATCGGCCAGGCTGGCTCAGGAAACTTCGGCATTGGTAACTACGGCCAGCTCAACACCGGGCTCGGTAATGGCGGCTTCGGTAACACCGGCCTGTTCAACTCTGGCTCGCTAAACACCGGCATGGACAACTCTGGTAGCTACAACACGTTTGACGGAAACTCTGGCAACGTCAACACCGGCTCCTACAACTCCGGAAGCTTCAACACGACTTTCGGGTCGACCACCAACGTTCCCAACGTGACGAAGTCGGGCTACAACAACGTCGGTACGTTTGTGTCGGGCTTCAACAACAACTTCACCGGCAACGGAGCCGGCTTCGGCTCGGGCTTCTTCAACACCGTCAGTGGCGGTCTAGCACAGAACCAGAATGTTTCCGGCGCCTTCAACACCGGCTTCTCGCAGGCTTTCCAGGGGACTCCCGCTGGCTTCATCAGCGGTTACGGCTCCGGCCTGCTGAACCAGGGCACAGGCTTCATCGGCCTGTTCAACCTCGTCAAGTTGCTGCAGAACTTGACATAGCGTCCGTGCGAAATCCTCTGCACTCGGGAGGACTAGCCGGCGACTGGACGAAATTCGGTGGCACCGCGTCTCCATGCGGTGCCACCGTTTTCGTCGTGGCCTGCAGCGGAGTTGCTGCGCCCACTCCCGGCGACAAGCTGCTGCCGCGGGCGCCTTCGTCTCGGCGGCGGCCGCCACAACTCAGGGTTTTCTGCGTCCGCAGCAGGTGTCGACCGCGACATGTGGCGCAGACACCGTAGCTAAACCCATCGCGGCGTCACGACCCACCCAAATTGGCACCGCACAGTTGACTCCCGACGCAAAGTCGATACGCCGATAGCATGGTCGTCGTAATGTTCCGGCAAACACCTTACCTGCGAGCTCAGCACGCCGTAGAGTCTCACTTTCAGACGTGCCCGTGGGGACGGGCGCCGGGGGCTACGGAGGTCAACGCTGTGAACTTTTCGGTGCTTCCACCAGAAATCAACTCTTTGCGGATGTATCTAGGCGCGGGTTCGGCACCCATGCTGCAGGCCTCGGCGGCCTGGTCGGGTCTGGCCGAAGAATTGGGATCGGCGGCGAGCTCCTTTTCGTCGGTGACCACGAACCTGGCCGGCCAGGCCTGGCAGGGCCCGGCGGCCAAGGCGATGTCCGCCGCCGCCGTCCCCTACGCGGCGTTCCTCGAGGCGGCATCGGCTCGCGCCCTCACCGCCTCCGGGCAGGCCAACGCCGTGGCCAGCGTGTTCGAGGCGGCCAAGGCAGCCACCGTTCACCCCGAGGCAATCGCCGCCAATCGCCAGGCCTTCGTGGGACTGATCCGCAGCAACTTCCTCGGCCTCAATGCACCGGCCATCGCCGCAGCCGAGAGCCTCTATGAGGAGTTCTGGGCCGCCGACGTCGCCGCCATGACTGGCTACCACGGCGGCGCTTCTGCCGCCGCCGCGCAGTTGTCGTCCTGGCAGCAGACGCTGCAAGGCCTGCCGGGCATCGGCGGGCTCTTCGGTGGTCAGGGCGCCGCACCTGCCGCCAATTCCGACCCCAACTTCGGCGTCGGCAACAAGGGCGGCGGCAACGTCGGTAACGGCAATAACAGCACCAACGGCATCAATGAGGCGGGCAACCTCGGTAACGGCAACAGCGGCAGCGGCAACTTCGGCGGCGGCAACACGGGCAACAGCAACTTCGGCGGCGGCAACAGCGGCAACAGCAACATCGGCTTCGGCAACCGCGGTGACGGCAACTTCGGCCTGGGCAACAACGGCATCGGTTCCGGCGGCGGCCACAACTTTGGCTGGGGCAACACAGGCAATAACAACAGCGGCTGGGGCAACACCGGCAACGGGAACCAGGGCTGGGGCAACCGGGGCAACAACAACTTCGGCTTCGGCCTCACCGGCGACAACCTGGTCGGGCTCGGTAATGCTTACTACAACACCGCGAACGGCCAATTCGTGTTCAACGGCCTCAACTCCGGCAGCGGCAACATCGGCTTCGGCAACTCCGGCACCAACAACATCGGCTTCTTCAACTCCGGCGACGGCAACGTCGGCTTATTCAACTCCGGTGCCCATGTTGCCAACTCGCCTGATTTCGGCAACATCCAAAGCATCGGTTTCGGCAACTCCGGACTGAACAGCATCGGTTTCGGCAACGCCGGCAGCGGAAACTTCGGTTTCGGAAACGGCGGCCAGGCCAACACCGGCTTCGGCAACATCGGCAACTTCAACACCGGCTTCGGCAACTCGGGCAGCCTGAACACTGGCAATGAAAACTCGGGCAGCTACAACACCTTTGACGGCAACTCGGGGAGCGTGAACACCGGCCTCTATAACTCGGGCAACTTCAACACGACTATCGGATCCTCTGGGGATGTCAGCGGGACGACGAAGTCGGGCTTCAACAACAACGGGGCCTTGGTATCCGGCTTCAACAACAACTTCACCGGCAACGGGAACGGCCAATCATCGGGCTTCTTCAACAGCGCCAGTGGCGGTGCAGCCGTAAACGGCAGAATCTCGGGCTTCTTCAACAGCGGTGTCACAGGCCCGATCACTACAGGCGCCATGGTCACTCCTAGCGGTGTCCTGAGCGGCCTCGGCAGCGGCTTCTTCAACTCGGGCACCGGTTTTGTGGGTCTCCTCGGTATCACCAACCTCTTGAAGGCACTGGGCGGATAGCTTTCGTACCGCTTTAGCTGGACGCGGCAATGCAATGTTGTCGTCTTGAGTTCATCCCCTGCCCGAAATCCCAGCATCCTTTGATACTCGCAGCCGAACTACAGGCTTGATCGACCAACAAAGCCATTCGCCGGCGCGTATAGCGACCAAGTCTGCATAGCCATTGATGGCTCCAAAACAATTGGGCGAGCGGACTTTTCGAGTGACTCTCCGGCGCACGCCGTTCCGGGTCGACTCTGATGCGAAACTTGCAGAGCGCCGAAGGCAATAGGCAGGTGCGCCCCGCCTCACAGCTAGCCGCGCTTCGCAGTTAGGACATTTCGCGAAAGTTTTGCTGCAAATTTGACAAGTCCTATACGGCGTGCGCAGTTCGTCGTAATGTTTGCGACGTTCGCACAATGCTCGGGGGACGGGCGCCCAGGCCAACGGAGGTCCACGCTATGAACTTTTCGGTACTCCCACCAGAAATCAATTCCTTGCGGATGTATCTCGGCGCGGGTTCGGCGCCCATGCTGCAAGCCTCCGCCGCGTGGTCAAGTTTGGCCGAAGAATTGGGTTCGGCGGCAAGCTCGTTTTCGTCGGTGACCTCCAACCTGGCCGGCCAGGCCTGGCAGGGGCCGGCTTCCAAAGCCATGTCCGCTGTCGCTGCCCCGTACGCGGCGTTTCTGGAAGCCGCGTCAGCACGCGCGTTGGGCGCCTCAGGACAGGCAAATGCAGTGGCCAGCGTGTTCGAGGCCGCGAAGGCAGCCACCGTTCACCCCGAGGCGATCGCGGCGAACCGACAGGCTTTTGTGGGCTTGATCCGGAGCAACTTCTTCGGCCTGAATGCACCGGCGATCGCCGCGGCCGAGGGCATCTACGAGGAGTTTTGGGCTGCCGATGTCGCTGCGATGGCCGGCTATCACGGTGGTGCCTCGGCGGCAGCGGCGCAGCTGTCATCGTGGCAGCAGACGCTGCAAGGGCTCCCGGGTATCGGTGGCCTCTTCGGCGCGCCTATAGCAGCCGCTCCCGCCGAAAACACTCTTCCGAACTTCGGCGCCGGCAACAAGGGTGGCGGCAACGTCGGCAACGGCAACAACAACACTGTCGGCGTTGGCGACGGCGGCAACGTCGGTGACGGAAACACCGGCGCCGGCAACTTCGGCGTCGGCAATAAGGGCAGTAGCAACTTCGGCCTTGGAAACCTCGGCAATAGCAACGTCGGCTTCGGAAATACGGGCAACAACAACATCGGCTTCGGCAATAAGAACGTCGCCGTCAACGGGGGCGCGAATATCGGTTTTGGCAACCTCGGTGACAACAACATTGGGCTGGGCAACACCGGTATCCACAACCAGGGCTTCGGCAACACCGGAAATAACAACATCGGGTTGGGCCTCAGCGGGAACAACTTGATCGGGCTCGGCAATGCCTACTTCGATCAGAACACCGGTCAGTTCGTGTTCAACGGCCTGAACTCAGGCAGCGGCAACATCGGCTTCGGAAACTCTGGCAACGGCAACATAGGCTTCTTCAACTCGGGAGATGGCAACCTCGGCATCTTCAGTTCGGGCGCGAACCAGTCTGCCGCTGACTTTGGCAAACTCCAAGGCGTTGGCCTCGGGAACTCGGGCTATGCCAGCTTCGGCTTCGGAAACACTGGCGCAGGAAACTTTGGCTTCGGGAATTCAGGCCAATTGAACACCGGCTTCGGCAACGCGGGCGACTTGAACACAGGCGCATTCAATTCGGGCGGCAGCGTTACCGGCAGCCTAACCAGCATCCTTGGAGGGGGCCCACCGCAATCAGGCAACACGGGCTTCGGGAACTCCGGCTCCGGCAACACGGGCTATGGAAACGCGGGCGACATAAACACCGGCTTCTGGAACGCCGGCAATGTGAACACGGGCGGAGGGAACGCGGGCGGATACAACACGGGCTTCGGGTTCAACACCGACTCCGGCGCCACTCAATCGGGCTTCGGCAACACCGGTACCGACGTGTCTGGCTTCAACAACTCGGCCAGCGGCGCCAAGGCCTCAGGCGGAGTGGTGTTTAACCGCACCTACAACGGCGGCATCTCGGGCTTCGGCAACACGGCCACCGGCGTTGAAGTGACTGGCGGCGCTTTAACAGCACATGTTGCCGCCGCCGGTGGCTTGTCGGGCTTCGGCAACACCGCCAGCGGCGCGCTCGGCACCCCGCTTTCGCCCACTGTTCGGGTCGGTATCAACGGCTTGGTTTCGGGGCTCTTCAACAACGGTGTGACGGCCCCTGTCAGCTCGAATGGGATCACGTTACCGATTAACGCCATCAGCGGTCTTCTCTCAGGCGTCGGGAACCAATACACCGGCATCCCCGCCTTCTTCAACCTGCTCAAGGTGTTGCAGGGCAAGTAGGCGGGCCTCCCGAGGCTCAGCCGGGCCCACGTTTGACTCGAGTGCGGCGGGTGCGCGCCTGCCCATTGATGCATGCGCGCATTCTGAGCGAAACATCATTGCGCACGTGCAGGTTTCGGCCTCAAACGATCACTCCGAGCGCCGCAGTGGCCCCGAGCGTTTGCCTCAGCTATCGAATCAGCGAAATTTCACACCGCTGTCAAATTCGCGTCGTAGGGTTTTCCCGTTCCCATCAGTTCTGCGACTAGCGACTGCCTTCGGAGGTCAACGCTGTGAACTTTTCGGTTCTCCCACCTGAGATCAACTCATTACGCATGTTCCTGGGGGCCGGCTCATCGCCCATGCTGCAAGCCTCGGCGGCTTGGTCCGGCCTGGCCGACGAGCTGGGTTCAGCGGCAAACGCTTTCAGCTCCGTGACCACGCATCTGGCCGGACAAGCCTGGCAGGGACCAGCGGCCGAGGCGATGTCGGCTGCAGCGGCGCCGTATACGGCATTCTTGGAAGCCACGTCAGTGCGAGCCTTCGACGCGGCAGGCCAAGCGAACGCGGTGGCCAGTGCGTTCGAGGCGGCCAAGGCAGCCACTGTTCATCCGGAGGCGATCGCCGCCAATCGCAACGCGTTTGTGCAGTTGGTCCGGTCGAATTTCCTTGGACTCAACGCACCTGCGATCGCCGCGGCGGAGGGCATCTACGAAGAGTTCTGGGCCGCCGATGTCGCTGCAATGGTCGGCTATCACGGCGGCGCATCCGACGCCGCCGCGCAGCTGTCGTCGTGGCAGCAGACACTGCAGCGTCTGCCGGGTATCGGAGGCCTTTTCGGCGCGCAACCGGTCGGCCCCGCCGCGCCGGGAGACCCGAATCTGGGCATTGGCAACAAGGGTGGCGGCAACGTAGGCAACGGCAACAACAGCGGCGCCGGCGCAGGGAACTTCGGCAACGGGAACACCGGCAACTCCAATGTCGGCGGCGGCAACCGCGGCACCAATAACGTCGGTAGCGGCAACATCGGCAATGGGAACTTCGGCTTCGGAAACCGTGGCGCCGGCAACATCGGACTCGGTAATCGCGGCAACACCATTGATACCGGCGGAAATTTCGGTCTGGGCAACTTCGGTAACAACAACGTCGGGCTGGGCAATACCGGCATCGGCAACCAAGGCGCCGGCAACACCGGCAACAACAACATCGGCTTCGGCCTCACCGGCAGCAACCTGATTGGGCTCGGAAACGCCTACTACAACACGGCCAACGGCCAGTTCGTCTTCAACGGGCTGAACTCCGGCAGCGGCAACATCGGCTTCGGCAACTCGGGTAACGGCAACATCGGGTTCTTCAACTCTGGCGACGGCAACGTCGGATTCTTCAGCTCCGGTGTCAACATCGATCCCGCTAACTTGGGCCAGCTCCAAAGCATCGGCTTCGGCAACATCGGCTTCGGCAACGCCGGCCAAGGAAACTTCGGCTTCGGCAATGTGGGTGATCTGAACACCGGCTTCGGGAACGCGGGCTCCAACAACACCGGCTACGGGAACACCGGTAGCTACAACACCGGCAACGAGAACTCCGGCACTCTCAATACCTTCGACGGCAATTCCGGCTCCACCAACACCGGTTTCTACAACTCGGGCAACACCAACACGGGCTTCGGAGCCGCCACCAACAATGGGGTCCCGAACTCGGGGTTCAGCAACACGGGGCCTAACACTTCAGGTTTCTTCAACTCGGTGACCGGGCCCAACGCCGGCAACGTGTCGGGATTCTTCAACACCGCAAACGGTGGCTCGGTCGTCAACGGAAATATTTCCGGCTTCTTCAACACCGGCATCCCAGGCCTAGTTCCGGGCTACCCACCCGGCTTTTTCAGTGGCCTGAATTCGGGCCTGCTCAACTCGGGCACCGGCGTTGCGGGTCTGCTCAGCATCACAAATCTGCTCAAGAATCTGGGCTGATACCGCCGGCGATATCGCTTTCTCGAAGCGGTCATGCCGACATTTCCAGTGACGCAAGTGACTGGAGTGATCTGCAGGCCGCCGTCGCCCGGGAACTACCGGATGGAAACCTCGGGCGGATTCTGCGCAACATCGGACTTCGCACTCAAGTAGGACCGCACGACACCGGTTTTCGTACCCCCGGACTTCGTCTTGGCGGTCAGCGGGAATTGAACATCGCCGCTGAACCTGGCCTCGAGGTGGTACGGATCGAAGATGCTGGGCTTGAGACCGCTCGTGTCGGGAGTTCCCCAACTGACGGTGCCGTCGACAATGTCCGGGTCATAGGCATGCTGGGGGCATCCGCGCGGCGCCAATTGGTTGGATGCCGTGCATGCGGCGAGGGCCGCCGTTATCGCCGACATCGTCGCCGACTGGCCGGTATCGCTGAGCGAGAAGTCGAAGTCGTTGAAGTAGCCGCCCGTGGACGACAGCCCATCGAGCAGGAACGCCTTCTTCTGCTTCACCGCCAGATTCGAATTGCTGCTGGTTGCGTCGAGCCAACCCGGGAAAATGTACACCGGCGAAGTGCCGACTGAGCTGCCGAAGAATTGCAGCGTCTTGAGTGCTTCGTTGTTGACGGCGCCGAGGGGTTCCACTTTGATCGCCGCGTGTTCGAGCTTCCATGCTTTGCCGGACTTCTTCACCGAAATCGTGACATCGGATGTGTTGTCGCCGAACTTTGCGACCACGTGCACCCGCGCAAAGCTGAGACCGTGCCCTGAGTCGTCATCAAGGATCTTGACCCCGGTGATCGGCCACTGGGCGATCTGCTTCTTGAGAATGTCATCGGTCAGAAAATCGGTGGAGCCGGGCTGATCGCTGCTGTAACTCAGTGCTGCCGCGGCATCGCCGCGCGCGAGAGCATCGAGGTAGCCCTTGATGGCGTCACCGGCCTTATCCGATCCGCTGTCGCTGGACGACACGAGCGCAACCACGCCGACCACGACCAGCAGCACGGCGGCAAGCACGCATAAGCCGATAATCAGCGGTTTCCGGTTGCGCGGCTGGGGCGGTGGCCCGTACGGGCCCCCAGGCATAGGCGGTCCGGCCGGCCAGCCCGCTTGAGGCGGAGGTGCCGCATGCCCGGGCCATCCGGGCCCCGGCGAGGGTGCCGGCGGATAAGGCTGGGCCGGCAGGGGCCAACCGGCCTGCGTCGCACCGTCGGCGGGATTCGGGGGCTGTCCCCACGGTTGCGGATCCGACCCATACGTCATGGCACAACCCCTCCTACCAGCAGTCAACTACTGCGCATCTGATTTCCCCCGTGTGGATGGCCAGCGATAACTCGGGCCAAACCGCCGTCTGAGCTTGCCGTCAATTGTAGGCCGATGCAGTAGGCAATATTCCGCGCCGGAATTTCGTGAGATACCGAATCCGAACGGCTACGGATGCTGACTGGAGACTGAAATCACTTCACCGGTCAAGTAACTCGAATAATCACTGGCTAAAAACGCGATGGTGGCGGCCACCTCCCACGGCTCCGCCGCGCGCCCGAACGCCTCGCCCGCCGACAACTGGTCAAGCAGCTCAGACGACGACGTCTTGTCCAGGAACTTGTGCCGGGCAATGCTGGGCGACACCGCGTTGATCCGCACCCCGTATTCCGCGGCTTCTATTGCACTGCAACGGGTTAGCGCCATCACCCCGGCCTTGGCCGCCGCGTAGTGCGATTGCGAATGCTGCGCCCGCCAGCCCAGCACACTGGCGTTGTTGACGATCACCCCGCCGTGCGGTGCCTCGCGGAAGTAGCGCAGCGCCGCGCGAGTGGAGCGGAATACCGACGTCAGTGACACATTCAGGACGCGGTCCCACTCCTCATCGGTCATGTCGGCCACCGGCGTCTGCCCGCCCAGCCCGGCGTTGTTGACCAACACGTCCAGGCGCCCGAATCGCGCAGTCGCCGACGAGATCAGCGCGTCGACCTGGGCAGTGGACGTCACGTCGCACACCACGCTCTCGACGCGGCCCAGCCCCAATGCCGCCAATTCCGAGGCCGTCTCCCCCAACCGTCGCTCGTGGTGATCGGAGACCAGGACATCCGCACCCTCGGCCAACGCGCGCCGCGCGGTCGACGAGCCGATGCCAGTGCCGGCGGCCGCGGTCACCACCACGACTTTGCCTTCCAGAAGTCCGTGTCCGGCAATCTCTTTGGGCGCTTCAGACAAACTCAACCCTTCACCTCCCTAGGCAGGCCGAGCACCCGCTCGGCAATGATGTTGCGCTGGATCTCATTCGATCCGCCGTAGATGGTGTCGGCGCGGGTAAATAAGTACAGCCGCTGCCACTCGTCGAAATCTCCGTCGGTCAGCGTTAGTCCGGGCTTGCCGAGCACATCCATGGCGAGTTCACCCAGACTTCGATGCCAGTTGGCCCACAACAGCTTTGACACGTTGTCCTGGCCCGGCTGCTCGACGTCCATAGTGGCCAGGGCATACGAACGCATCGCCCGCAGGCCGGTCCAGGCCCGGGTCAGCCGCTCCCGGATGAACGGGTCGTCGACCGCGCCGGTGCGCTGCGCCAGCCCGGCCACATTGGAAAGCTCACGCGCGTAGATGATCTGCTGACCCAACGTCGAGACACCGCGCTCGAACGTCAGGGTCCCCATCGCGACCCGCCAACCGTCGCCCGGCTGGCCAACCACCAGCGACGCATCGGTACGAGCGTCGTCGAAAAACACCTCGTTGAACTCCGCGGAACCGGTGATCTGCACGATCGGGCGCACCTCCACACCCGGCTGATCCAGCGGCACCAGCAGATACGACAACCCGGCGTGCCGCTTGGAACCCTTCTGGGTGCGCGCCACCACAAAGCACCACTGCGCCATGTGCGCCAGCGACGTCCACACCTTCTGGCCGTTGATCACCCATTGGTCGCCGTCCAACTCGGCGGTGGTCGAGACGTTGGCCAGGTCGCTCCCGGCGCCAGGCTCCGAATAGCCCTGGCACCACAGCTCGGAGACGTCGAGGATGCGCGGCAGGAAGCGCTGCTGCTGCTCCGGGGTGCCGAATGCGATCAGCGTCGGCCCCAGCAGTTCCTCGCCGAAGTGATTGACCTTCTCCGGAGCATCGGCCTTCGCATATTCCTCGTAGAAGGCCACCCGGTGGGCGGTCGACAGCCCCCGCCCGCCGTGCTCTACCGGCCAGCCCAGACAGGTCAGCCCCGCCTTGGCGAGATGCTGGTTCCATGCCCTGCGCTCTTCGATTGCTTCATTCTCGCGACCCGGTCCGCCGAGGCCCTTCAGCGCTGCGAACTCGCCGACCAGATTGTCGGCAAGCCACTGGCGGACCTCGGCCCGGAACTCCTCGACCTCCTGCATAACCTGTAGGCTAACCTACCAAGCACTTGCTTTGTTAGCGTGGCTACCGTGGGGACGACCGGGCAAGCGCAGCCCGGCCAAGCCCGGCTGAGAAGGAGCATCCGATGACCGGCGATCCCCGCACCGTGCCCGCGGCGCTGGATCGTTTCGCATTTCTGTACCCCGACCATGACGCGCTGCTCACCGATGACCGCAGCTTCACCGCCACGGCGCTTCGGGACGAGGTGCATCGCGCGGCGGCCGCTCTGGTGACGCTCGGCGTCGCCGCGAAAGACCGGGTGGCGATCTGGTCGCCCAACACCTGGCATTGGGTGGTGGCCTGCCTGGCCATTCACCATGTCGGCGCCGCGATGGTGCCGCTGAACACGCGCTACACCGCCGCTGAAGCCGCCGACATCCTGGCCCGCACCGACGCTCCGGTGCTGTTTGCGGCGGGTCGGTTCCTGGGTGCCGATCGCGCCGCTGACCTCGACCGCGAGGCGCTGCCCGCGTTGGGGCACATCGTCCGCATCCCGATCGACGAGGACGACGGGACCTGGGACGACTTCATCGCGCGCGGGGACAATCCCGACGCCGCCGAAACGGCACGCGCCCGGGCTGCCGCCGTCACACCGGACGACGTCAGCGACATTCTGTTCACCTCGGGCACCACCGGTCGCAGCAAAGGCGTGCTGTGCGCGCACCGGCAATCGTTGGCTGCCTCGGCCTCCTGGGCGGCCAACGGCAAGATCACCATCGCCGACCGCTACTTGTGCATCAATCCGTTCTTCCACAACTTCGGCTACAAGGCCGGCATCCTGGCCTGCCTGCAGACCGGCGCGACGCTGATCCCGCTCCTGACGTTCGACCCGCTCAAAACGCTGCAGGCAATCGAGCGGCACCGCATCACCGTGCTGCCCGGACCGCCCACGATCTATCAGACCCTGCTCGATCATCCGGCGCGCGACGACTACGACCTGAGTTCACTACGTTTTGCTGTCACCGGCGCGGCCACCGTCCCCGTGGTGCTGGTGGAACGGATGCAATCCGAACTCGACATCGACATCGTGCTCACCGCGTACGGACTCACCGAGGCCAATGGCATGGGGACGGCCTGCCGTCCCGAAGACGACGCGGTCACCGTGGCCAACACCTGTGGACGTCCGTTCGCCGACTTCGAATTGCGCATTGGTGAGACCGGGGAAGTGCTGTTGCGCGGGCCTAACGTGATGCTGGGCTATCTCGATCATCCCGACGCGACGGCTGCCGCGATCGATTCCGACGGCTGGCTGCACACCGGCGACATCGGCACTGTCGACGATGCCGGCAACCTGCGCATCACCGACCGACTCAAGGACATGTACATCTGCGGTGGTTTCAACGTCTACCCCGCCGAGATCGAGCAGGTGCTCGCCCGCATGGACGGCATCGCCGATGCCGCGGTGATCGGTGTCCCCGACGAACGACTGGGCGAGGTCGGCCGGGCGTTCGTGATCACCCGGCCGGGCGCCGACATCGATGAATCGAAGGTAATCGCTTACACCCGTGAACATTTGGCGAACTTCAAAGCACCACGCTCGGTGCGGTTCGTCGACGCGTTGCCGCGTAATGCCGGCGGCAAGGTGGTCAAACCGCAACTGCGAGAGTTGGACTGAAGGTGGACCTTAATTTCGATGACGATACGTCGGCCTTCCGGGCCGAAGTGCGCGAATTCCTCGCCGCCAACCGGGAAGCGATCCCGACCAAGTCCTATGACAACGCGGAAGGCTTTGCTCAGCACCGCATTTGGGACAAGGTGCTCTTCGACGCCGGCTTGTCGGTGATCAACTGGCCGAAGAAATACGGCGGCCGCGAGGCGCCCCTGTTGCACTGGGTCGTCTATGAAGAGGAATATTTCACCGCCGGGGCGCCGGGGCGGGCCAGCGCCAACGGCACCTCCATGCTGGCGCCCACCCTGTTCGCGCACGGCACCGAGGAGCAGCTCGACCGAATCTTGCTGAAAATGGCCAGCGGCGAACAGATCTGGGCGCAGGCCTGGTCCGAGCCCGAGGCAGGTAGCGATCTGGCCTCGCTGCGTTCGACCGCGACCAGGACGGACGGTGGCTGGCTGCTCAACGGGCAGAAGATCTGGAGTTCGCGCGCGCCGTTCGCCGACATGGGATTCGGGCTCTTCCGCTCCGACCCCGAAGCGCAACGACACAACGGGCTGACCTATTTCATGTTCGACCTGAAAGCCGACGGCATCACCGTGCGCCCGATCGTCCAATTGGGCGGCGACACTGGGTTCGGCGAGATCTTCCTCGACGACGTCTTCGTACCCGACGCGGACGTGATCGGCGCCCCGAATGACGGCTGGCGCGCCGCGATGAGCACCTCGAGTAACGAGCGCGGCATGTCACTGCGCAGTCCGGCCCGCTTCGTGGCCGCCGCCGAGCGGCTGGTGCAGTTGTGGAAACACAGCGGCTCCCCACCCGAATTAGCCGATCGGGTCGCCGACGGGTGGATCAAAGCGCAGGCCTACCGGCTGCAGACGTTCGGCACCGTCACCAGGCTGGCCAGCGGCGGCGAGTTGGGCGCAGAATCGTCGATCACCAAGGTCTTCTGGTCGGATCTGGATGTGGAGTTGCATCAGACCGCGCTGGACATCCGGGGTGCAGACGGTGAGCTGGCCGGCCCCTGGACCGAAGGCCTGCTGTTTGCGCTGGGCGGGCCGATCTACGCCGGCACCAACGAAATTCAGCGCAACATCATTTCCGAACGGCTGCTGGGTCTGCCTCGCGAACAGAAGGGGCAGCAACGCTGATGTACTTCGCACTCGACGAACAGCAACGTGATTTCGCGGCCAGCATCGACGCGGCCCTGGGTGCCGCGGACCTGCCCAACGCGGTGCGCGCCTGGTCCGCAGGAGACACCGCGCCGGGCCGCAAGATATGGGAACAATTAGCCAACCTGGGCGTCACCGCACTGATCGTGCCGGAGAAGTTCGACGGCATCGATGCGTCTCCGGTCGACCTGGTGGTGGCGATGGAACGGCTCGGACGCTGGTGCGTGCCGGGCCCGGTGACCGAATCCATCGCCGTCACGCCGATCCTGCTGATCGAAGATGACCGCAGCGGCGCACTCGCCTCCGGTGAACTCATCGCCACCGTCGCCCTGCCCCCGGACGTTCCGCGCGCCGTCAACGCCGATACCGCCGGGCTGGTGCTGGTCGCGGGCGAGCAGGTCAGTGAAGCTGAGGTCGGCGCTGAACACGAGTCCGTCGACCCCAGCCGGCGCCTCTTCGACGTGACCGCAACCGGCTCCACTTGGCAGGCGGATACCAAGCGCGCCTACGATTTCGGCGTGCTGGCGACCGCGGCCCAGCTGGTGGGCGCGGCCGAAGCGCTACTGTCCGGCAGCGTCGACTACGCCAAACAACGCACCCAGTTCGGCCGGGTGATCGGCTCCTATCAGGCGATCAAACACAAGCTCGCCGACGTTCACATCGCCATCGAACTGGCCCGCCCGTTGGTGTACGGCGCGGCGGTGTCGCTGGATGCCCGCGATATCAGCGCGGCCAAGGTCGCGGCGGGCGAGGCGGCACTGCTGGCCGCGCGGTCATCGTTGCAGACGCACGGCGCGATCGGGTTCACTCAGGAGCACGACCTGTCGCTACAGCTACTGCGGGTGCAGGCGCTGCGTTCGGCCTGGGGTACCCCGGAAACGCACCGGCGACGAGTTCTGGAGGCGCTATGACAATCAATGAAGAACGGGAGATGCTGCGGGAAACCGTTGTCTCCCTGGTCAGCAAGCATGCCGGTCCGGCGGCGGTGCGAGCCGCCATCGAATCCGAACGCGGCTACGACGAGTCGCTCTGGGCGCTGCTGTGTGAGCAGGTGGGCGCCGCCGCGCTGGTCATCCCCGAGGAGTTGGGTGGTGCGGGCGGCGAACTTGCCGATGCCGCAACGGTTCTGCAGGAGCTGGGCCGCGCGCTGGTGCCGTCTCCGCTGCTGGGCACCACGCTCGCTGAACTCGCGCTGCTCGCCGCGCCTGAGCCGGATGCGGAGACTCTCGAGGCTCTGGCCGAAGGCCGTTCCATCGGCGCGCTGGTCCTCGACCCGGACTACGTGATCAACGGAGACATTGCCGACGTCGTCGTCGCCGCCGACGACGGTCAACTGAGCCGATGGACCCGGTTCGACGCCGAGCCGGTCTCAACGATGGATCTGACCCGCAGGCTGGCGCGGGTGCGCCCCGAGGAGACCGCCCCCCTGGGCGATGACCCCGGCTTGGCCGACATCGCGGCAATCCTGTTGGCGGCCGAGCAGATCGGCGCAGCGGAACGCTGTCTTGAGTTGACCGTCGACTACGCCAAGAGCCGTGTCCAGTTCGGCCGCCCGATCGGCAGCTTTCAGGCGCTCAAGCATCGGATGGCTGACCTGTACGTCACGGTGGCCGCGGCCAAGGCCGTCGTCAACGAAGCCTGCGCCGAACCCACCGCCAGCAAGGCCGCAGCCGCGCGTCTGGCGGCGACCGAGGCGCTCAATATCGTGGCGGCTGAAGGCATCCAGATGCACGGCGGCATCGCGATCACCTGGGAACACGATATGCACCTGTATTTCAAACGCGCGCACGGTAGTACGCAGCTCCTGGACTCGCCACGGGAGCTGCTGCGCCGTCTGGAATCAGAAGTCCTCCCGACACCGTGAAAAATCGCGTCGCACTGCGAGCGGGCATCCCACCGTTTTATGTGATGGACGTCTGGCTTGCGGCCGCTGAACGCCAACGCACGCATGGCGACTTGATCAACCTGTCGGCCGGCCAACCCAGCGTCGGTGCCCCGGAGCCGGTGCGCGCCGCCGCGGCCTCCGCCCTGCATCTCAACCAGTTGGGTTACACGGTGGCGCTGGGCATTCCGGAGCTACGCGCCGCGATCGCGGCCGATTACCAACGCCAGCATGACATCTCGGTAGAACCCGATGCGGTCGTCGTCACCACTGGTTCGTCCGGCGGCTTCCTGCTCGCGTTCCTGGCTTGCTTCGACGTAGGTGATCGGGTGGCGATGGCCAGCCCCGGTTACCCGTGTTACCGAAACATTCTGACCGCGTTGGGATGTGAAGTCGTCGAGATCCCCTGTGGGCCGGAAACCCGGTTCCAGCCCACCGCGCAGATGCTCGCCGAACTCGACCCCCCGGTGCAAGGTGTCGTAGTCGCCAGCCCGGCCAACCCAACCGGAACCGTCATACCCGCGCCGGAACTGGCGGCCATCGCGAAGTGGTGCGACGACTCCGGGGTGCAACTGATCAGCGACGAGGTCTACCACGGCCTGGTGTACGACGGCGCGCCGCAGACCAGCTGCGCCTGGCAGACTTCGCGAAATGCGTTCATAGTCAACAGCTTTTCCAAGTATTACGCGATGACCGGCTGGCGACTGGGCTGGTTGCTGGTGCCCGCCGAACTGCGTCGGGCGGTGGACTGCCTCACCGGTAACTTCACCATCTGCCCGCCGGTGCTGTCACAGATCGCCGCGGTGTCGGCATTCACCCCGGAGGCCATCGCCGAGGCCGAGGCGAATCTGCAGCACTATTCGGTCAATCGCTCGCTGCTGCTCGATGGCCTGCGCCAAATCGGCCTCGACCGACTGGCGCCCACCGATGGCGCGTTATATGTCTACGCGGATGTCTCCGACTTCACCGACGACTCACTCGCGTTCTGCTCAAAACTGTTGGCAGATACCGGCGTTGCCATCGCACCCGGTGTCGACTTCGACCCGGCCCGAGGCAATTCATTTGTCCGGCTGTCCTTCGCCGGGCCCACCGACGACATCGGAGAATGCCTACGCCGCATCGGTTCCTGGCTGCCCCACCGGTAATGCTTCGATGCGGGCTTCGAGCGCAGCACGGTCGCCGACGTCGGCCACGTTGATTCCGAACCGCTGACTCAGGGTGTCCACCACAGCTGCCGCGTCATCCAGCAGGATTTTTTCGCTGCCACCGGCCCGATGGATCACCAGGTGGCGGCCGGACAGGTTCATCCGGCCATCGTCGGTGACCAACGCGATCATCATGGAGGTGACGAACTGCGACGCGGGATGGGTCGATACGTACCAACTGCCGACGGTGAGGTCGATCTGCGGGCGCGTCTGGCTGGTGAATTCGTATAGCGCCTGCCAGTTGTCGCCGATCTGAGCTTTTAAGACGAATCCGTCACCACGATCGTCGAGCCGGTACGGCTCGTGTGTCGTCTGCTGCACCCCTCCGGTTTCAAAGCGAAGCGGCGACGTCGGCGTCTGGCCACCGAACCCGACGTCGACGAGATACGGTCCTCCGCAACCGGGGAAGGTCACCGCCAGAACGGTGTGTGTCTGTGCGGGCGGCGGTGCGTCGGCCGGGCGCATCCACACCACGCGCCCCGTCAGCCGGCGCACCCGAAATCCGATTTCGGCCAGCGCATAGCCCATCAAGCCGTTCTGCTCGTAGCAGTAACCGCCCCGGCCTCGGTGAACCAGCTTGTCGATCAACGCCTCTGGGCCCAGATCGGCCACCGGCACGCCCATCAACGGGTCCAGATTCTCGAAAGGAATCGCCTTGGTGTGCGCCGTCATCAGATCTTGAAGGACGCCCAACGTCGGTTCAGCAGTACCGCGGTAGTTCACGCGATCGAAATACGCGGTCAGATCCAATGGCATGACAACCATTCTCCTTTGCACAATCTCGATCGCGACCCGACAGAACTACAGTTGCCAGAACATTCCCCAGCACGCAACAGGTTCGCTACTGTTGACCTCGCGAATCATCCAATGCAGCCGAGGAGAAGCGCGACAAAATGCCCGAAGTACCCCCGGAAAACGTTCCCCCGAGCGGGATCGTGGTGGAGTTGGCGGCCGCCGGCTTCGAGGACGCGCGGGAAGTCGGCCGTGGCGGCGCCGGGGTGATCTATCGCTGCTACGAGACGGCGCTGGGCCGCAGCGTTGCGGTGAAGGTGCTGCCAACACATTTCGACGAGGGCGGCAAGGAACGTTTTCTGCGTGAGGGTTACGCAATGGGCGGCCTCTCCGGACACCCGAACATCGTCCATATCCTGCGCGTCGGCATGACCACCAGCAATCGGCCCTACATTGTGATGCCTTATCACGCCGCGGATTCCCTGGCGGTGCGACTGAGTCACGAAGGCTCACTCCCCTGGCCCGAAGCTCTGCGGATAGCCGTGAAATTGTGCGGGGCGCTGGAAACCGCGCATCGTAACGGCACTTTGCACCGCGACATCAAACCGGCCAATGTGCTGATCAACGACTACGGCGAACCGCAACTCAGCGACTTCGGGATCGCGCACATCGAGGGCGGCTTCCAGACGCAGACCGGATTCTTCTCCGGCACGATCGACTACACCTCGCCGGAGGTGATGACCGGAAACCCGGCGACGGTGTCCGCCGACATCTACTCACTCGGCGCCACCATCTACGCCCTGATCGCAGGCAATGCCGCACATGAGCGTCGCAAGGGCGAAGACCTGATCGCGCAGTATCTGCGGATCAGTTCAACCGGGGTCCCTGATCTGCGATCCGAGGGTATCCCCGACGCGGTGTGCTCGGCGATCGAGAAGGCGATGTCGATCGACCCGGCCAACCGGCCCGAGTCGGCCGAGGCATTTGGTCACGACCTGCAGGCCGCGCAGCGCCACAACGGATTGAAGCCTGACGCCATGGCGATCACCAGGTCGGCGGATAGCACCGGACGGACTGCGATCCTGGCGCCGGGGGTCTCGCTGACGCCGCCCGGTGCGACTAGTCGGCACGGGCAACCGCCGGACCCAGATACGTCCATAGCGGCGTCCCGCTCGCGCCAGGCACCGCCGCCGGTTGACCACGTCACGTCATCGATCAGACAGCCGATCGCGCCCCGTGACGATGCGCGAGACGAGTTCCCCGAGGCCGCGGGCGGGTCGCGCAACAAGCACGGCGCACGAACTGAGCCCCGGCTTGCCAAGTCGCCCGTGCCTTCATCGGGTCGAAAATCGCCGGGGTCGAGGGCAACCGCGCTGCTCGGCTCGTCGGGAACCAAGAAAACTCGACTGATCGTGGCCGGCGCGATCGTGGTGGTCCTGTTGTTGGTGGCCGGCGGCGTGTTCCTGATGACATCGGGTGAGAAGAAGCCGGCCAGCACGGCTCAATCGCACCCCAAGCCGCCCGTTCAATGGAAGCCGATCACCAACGCTCGTGTGGCCCGGGACGCGGCAGCGACTACCCAATCCGACGGCACCATCTGGATTTTCGGTGGCGTCGGAAGCAACGGCGCCGTCACCGGACGTCAGGAGGGTTACGACCCCGCCATCGACGAATGGAAAGGCGGCGACGACCTTCCCGTCCCGGTGCAGCGCGCCGCAGCGGTGACCTGGCAGGGCAACCCCGTGGCGCTTGGTGGCTGGAAGACAGCCAGCGCCAAAAACGTTGCCAGCGACCAGGTTTGGCGCATGGTGAACAGCCACTGGGTCGAACTGCCCCGCCTCCTGCAACCCAGGGCGGCCGCGGCCGCGGCGGTTGTCGGTGACCGCATCATCGTCACCGGCGGCGTGGACGCCGACGGTGCGCTGCTGAACACGACGGAGATCTTCGACGGCAACTCCTGGACCCTCGGCACACCCATACCGACGCCACGGCAGTATCTGGCCGCAGCCTCCGACGGCAAGTTGGTCTACGCGGTCGGCGGCGCGAGCGGAAGCACGGACTCGGCCGCTGTGGAGGCCTACGACCCGGTCGCCAAGACCTGGGCGACCTTGCCGCCGTTGGCCCGGCCGCGCAGTGACCTCGGCATCGCCATCACCGATGGCCGATTGGTGGCTGCAGGGGGACTGTCGGGCGGTGAAGTCCTCAAGAGCGTGACGGTGTTCGATTTGACCGCCAAGAGGTGGGACGCGCTGCCGGACATGGCGACCGCTCGGCACGGCATGGCTTTGGCCGCCGTGGAGAAGACGATTTACGCGATCGGAGGGTCGACCGGCACCGCCGATCAGCAGGTCGTCTCGACAGCCGAGTCCCTGACACTGCCGGTCCGCGAGACCCAACCCGCGTCGCAATGGCGCAGCCTGCCGGACGCGAAGAGTCCCCGGCTGATGATGGCGTGGACGGTGCTCAACAACAAGATCTGGCTGATGAGCGGCCTTTACAACGGCACCGTGCTCACCACCGTCGAGAGTTACGACCCGAGTACGGGCGTATGGGAAACCGGTCCTCCACTGCCGATCGGATTGCACCACGCCACGGCGGCAACCTACCGCGGCGAGGTGGTCGTGCTCGGGGGCGCCAGCGACAGCATCGCGAACGCATCCAACAGAGTATTCGCGCTGCGGGGCAATAACTGGGTCGAACTGCCGAGCCTGACCCATCCCCGGGCCGGAGCGGCAGCGGCGGTGGTGGGCGACAAGCTCGTCATCGTCGGCGGGCAGAACGCCAAGCAGTTGGTGCCGCAGACCGAAGTGTTCGACGGCAACTCCTGGACGGACGCCGCCGATATGCCGACCCCGCGCGAGCACCTGGCCGCAGTCTCCGATGGCACCTACGTGTACAGCGTCGGCGGGCGTTTCCTGTCGGCCGACAAGAACTCCGCGGCTCTCGAGCGGTTCGACCCGGCGACCGGCGCGTGGACCAAGTTGGTCGACATGCCCACGCCACGCGGCAGCTACGGCGCCACGTTCATCGATGGCAGGATTGTCGCGGTCGGCGGCGAAGAACCCACACAGGTTTTGGCCGTGGTCGAGGCTTACGACATCGCCGAGGCCAAGTGGTCGACGCTGACGCCGATGCCGACCGCGCGCCATGGCGAGGCCGTTGCCACGGTGGGCCACACCATTTACGTGATCGGCGGCGCAAACCGGCCGTCCCACGAAGGCGGGACCGCGACCGTCGAGGCCCTCGACTTCAACTGACGATCGCCTCCCGCATCTCACCGTCAGCAGCGTCAAATCGGTTGTTTTATATCTGTTGAATACGGGGATTCGGTACAGACGGCCGCTATACCACCGCAAACCGATCTACTGACGGAGCTCACCATGAGTACCAGCAATATCGTGTTGATTGTGATCGCCGCACTGGTTGTCATCGCAATATGCGCCACACTCGCTGTCGTCGCGGCCAAGCAGAAGCGGCGCCGCCAGGTTCAGCAGGCCGAAGAGATCCGCGAACAGGCACGTCTGGAGACCGCTCGGGTCGAGCGCCGCGAGGCACTGGCCGAGGAGACGGCAGCGCGTGCACGTGCGGCCCAGGCCGAGGCCGAGGCCAAAGCGGCCGAGGCGGCCCGCCTGCAACAACGCGCCGCCGCGCACCAGAGTGAGGTCGCGACGTCCCGAGAGCAACTCGACGAGCAGTGGAAGCACGCCGACACCATCGACCCCACCATCAAGGCCGACCAAGCCGAGCGGTCCGCAACCCGCGACGAGGTACGTCAGCGCGACGGCCTCAATGACGAAGCGTGGGGCCGCGAATCCGGCGACCAGGACACTGACCACCTCCGCGGCACCGACACTTACCGCGGGGCGCGCACCTGATGTAAGCGGGCGTAACGCTGCCGCGAAGACTTCCCCTTGGTCTTCGCGGCAGCGTTACGTGTGCGTACCCTCAGCTAACTAGCGTCTGGGTGCCGGCGGCGCCGCTGGGGGTGGCGGTCCGGACTCGGGCGCGGGTGCCGGCGGCGGTGCCATCTGATCCGCCAATCCCGCGTGGCTACCGGTCTTTGGCCCGATGTCGGAGACCTGCCAGCCATCCTTGGTCTTGTTGACGGTCACCTGAAGCAGGATCAGCGAAACGCGCGGCTTCGGATTCTGCAGGTTGCGGGTGGTCTGGGCTGCCGACACCACCACTTGGAACACGTCACCGGGCTGGGGAACGGCATCGACGGCCAACACCTCGCCCGACGACGTCACCTGCGCCTGCACCATGACGCCCTTCAAAATGTTGGTGGCGTTGACGTACTTGTCCTTGAGGGACTGCGAGACACCACTCTCCACGGAACGGAAGAACGCGTCTGGGTCTTCGAAGGTGTAGGTCAGCGACTTCAGCGCGTATTCCTTGGCCAGCCTGGCCGCAACTTCGCGATCGGATTGTGTCTGGCGTAGCGCGGTCAGCTCGTGGTTCAGCCGGTTGTACTGGATGTAACCGAACACCCCGCCACCGATCGCCGCCCCCACAAGCACCGCCGCAACCCACTGCCACAAGGACTTCGGGCGCTGTAGCTTGCTGAAGCGGCCTGGCTTCGCCTCTTCCTCGCTGTCCTCGGCAACCGCATCCTCGGTGTCGCTTTCCGCGTCGTCGCCGGCATTCTCGGCGTCTCTCGCGGCGGCCTCCTCGGCTGCTGCTTTCCTGGCCGCCTTCCTGGCAGCCTTCTTCGCAGCCTTCTTCGCCTCGTCTTTGGCGTCTTTCTGGGCGTCTTTTTCGAGGTTGACGGCGGCGGTCTCAGCCTCGGCGACTTCGGCTGGGCCCTCGTCCTCGCTGTCGGCTTCTGCGCTGTCGGCCTTCACGCCGTCTTCGCCGCTGCCTTGGGCGTCCTCTTCCCCCGCGGCCAATTCGGCCTCCTTGACCATATTGATGCTCATGCTCGAACCTTCAATGTATTCCCCTTCGGGTTACTGCCCCTCGGGCACATTCACCTGGACCCGCAGTGCACCCGAGTTGTTGAAGGTCGACTCCCAGAAGTCCAACCAGTGCCCGCCGTTGACATTGAGCCCGCGCAGTGGCGCGGTCGCCGGCTCCAGAACGGTGGCGAAGGTACCCAGCGGCCCCGACAGATCATCCATGTATCCGTTGATGTGGTCGACCATCACCGGTACCGGAGCACCTTGGGCGAAGGTCCCGTCGGCGGCGTGCGAGTACTCATCGGTGCCGTGCACCAACTTGGTCAACGCCACCAACGCACTCGGCAGTACCGCGCCGGCCTGGCGCAGCGATGCGTCGGCGTGCACGCCGTTCAGATCGTCGACCAACGTGAAGACATTGCCGAAGAGCGTGGTGAGCAGTTGCTTGTTCTCCAACTCCATTTTGGAAATCAGCCCTGCAGTGGTGGCCAGCGAGTCAAAGGTCGCGTCGTTGTCGGCGAAGGTCTGCGACACGGTGGTGACGATGCTTTGAACGTGAGCCGGATTGATCACTGAAAGCACCGCATTCGCCTTCGCGAGCAATTCGCTCACCGTCACCGACGGCGCGACACGATCGGCGGGAATCACTGCACCACTGTTGAAGTACGGCGGCGCAATGCGTTTCGGCTTGAAGTCGATGTACTGCTCCCCCACCAGGGAGAGGTTCTGGATGCTGATCGGGCTGTCGGCTGGAACCGGATGGGCCGGGTCGAGATCGATCGAGACCCGCAAACCCGTTGGCGTGGCTTGGATTCCGGTCACTTTGCCCACCTGAATCCCGCGCATCGTCACCTGCGAGGTGGGCAGCAGACCGCCCGACTTATCGAGCACGAGCGTAACCCGGGTGGGCGTCACGGTCGGGTCCTTCTTGAGTACCTCCAAGGAGAGGTATCCCACCCCGAATACCGTCATCACTGCCAGGATCACCAAAGTGGTTGTGGCGTTGAACCTCATGGCAGCATCCCCATCGTCCGCATGGCCGAGACCGCCTGGTCGGCTCTGTCCGCAGGATCCACGTCCGGCGGGTTCCCGCGCGGACCATGAACCTCGGACACGTTGAATTTCGGCCCGCCGTTGCCGAAGAACGGGATCAGCTTGTCGCGCACCAGGCCGAGCAACTTGTCAGAGTTGACCGGAACCGTGGTGTCCGCCGATGCGATCGATCCGACCAAAGGCGTGATGTAGGAGAGCATCTGGATGAAATCGCCGGTGTGAGGTACCAGCAAGTCATTGCCCGCGCGGCCGAGGCCCTGCAGATAGACCAGCAGCTCGAGGATGTTCGGCAGCACGCCCGTCATTGCGTTGAGGTTGCCGGGACCGTTGGCCATCAGATTGTCGAGAACTCCGGCGTCGGCGTGCAGAGTTCTGGTCACGCTCTCGGCGCTGTCCAGGATGTCGTCGATGGTGGCCTGATTGGCCGCCAGGTCGCTCAACACGCCGGTGAGCTTGTTGCGGATCCGGAGTTGCTCGGCGGGATCTTTCGGAAACGCGTTGTTCAGGCTGACCAGTGAGTCCTGCAGGGTGGTCAGTGTGCCACCGGTTACCAGGTTCGACACTCCCCGCAGGATGTTCTCGATGTTGTCGGCCGGCACGGTGTTGCGCAACGGGATCGTGTCGCCGTCACGTAGCGGTCGCGCGGCCGGCTTGTCCGGCGGTAGTAGCGCGATGTAGATGTCGCCCAGGACGGTGGCCTGGCGGAGTTCGGCCCGGGTGTTCTCCGGCAGCGCTGCGCTTTTGGAGATATCGACGTAGGCAACGGCCGTGTTCTCGACCAACTCGACCTTGTTCAGGACCCCAACCCGAACGCCGCCGTAGTCCACCTTGGCCTTGGCCGGCAGGTTCAGCACACTCGAGAATTCGATCTTGATGCCGTACTTCTCGCCGGGGACATACGAGCCGGGCACCGGCAACTTGGTCGGGTCCAGTGAGCATCCCGCCGTCAGAACGACTAGCGAAGCACCCAGCAGCGCGATCAGTCCGCGTATCGATCGTCGGGTCATGACAAGGCGTTCCCCAGGATCAGATCGGTCAGGCCCAGCGTGACCGGATCGGAGGCAGTACCGGGCGCACACGCCGCGTCGCTACCCGGAGTCTTGCGCTCCCGCAGCACCGAGCAGATCGCACTGGCCTGCGGCGGCGAAACAGCCACCTGCGGCGGCAGATATGTGACGTTGTGGGTTCCCAACGCGGGGTAGTAGTTGTCGTGCGCCCAGTTCGTCAGCTGCGGGAGAGCATTGATGGAGCCGACGATGTTCGGGGTGTAGGCGTTGAGCACATCCCTGACGAAGGGCACCAGCTTGTCGGTGATGTTGTTGTAAACCCTTGGTGCGAAACGGTTCAGCGCGTCGACCAGGATGGGCAACGCGTGCGCGAGATGGTGCAGCGCGCTCCCGAAGCCGTCCGCGAGCCCCTGGATCATGGCGAGGCTGCCGGGCAGCGTGACCAGCGCGGTGGCCACGTTGCCCCAGTTCGCCAGCAGGGTCGAGGTGAGCAGCTCACCGTTGTCGACGAGTTGCCGGGCACCGTCGTCAAGCTCGTGCGGGTCACCGAGGATGACGACCAGGTCACGCAGCGTCTGATTGAGTCCCGGGCCGGTCCCCTCCAACGATTTACTCACCACTCCGAGGGTGTCGTTGATGGCTTGCGCGCCGGACGATTTGGACGGGTCCTGCCCCGGTTCGGTTCCCAGCAGAGTGTCGATCAGATGGTCTGCGGCAGCGAAGGTCTCGCTGATTCCGAGTGGTGTCTTGGTGGCGTCCAGCTTGATGCACTGGGAGCCGGTGAACTTGGGGCCGCCGCTGTAGGGCTTGGTGAGTTCAACATGGCGGTCGGTCACGATCGACTGCGAGAACGTGACGGCGCCGACGTCGGCAGGCAGGTCGACATCTTTGGCCACCGTGAAGTCGACCTTGACGTAATCGGGCTTGTTGGTGACGGCGGTTACCACGCCGACGTCGATACCCAGCAATTGCACCTTGTTGCCTGGGTAAAGCCCCACGCCGTCGGTGAACTCGGCGCACATCGCCCTGGAGTCGTCGAACTTCGGCCAGAACAACTTGGCGCCGATGACACCCACTGCTACGACGGCAGCGGTCACCACCACGGCAATTACGATGCGCTTCTTCGTCATTTCAGCAGTGCCTCATGATGTTCGGCAGACAGAGGTCCTGACCGGGGACCAGCCGGTGGTTCTCGTCGATGGCGACACCGTTTCCGCTGAGCATGGGTCCCACGATGTTGATGATCTGGCCCAGGCCGTCAGCGGCCCGGCCGATCCGGTCGGGATGGGTGAACAGCGAGTCGAAGATATCGTCGATTCCGTTGACCGACGGCGCGACCTCACGGCCGTAGAACACCATGATGCGGTCCACGATGCGCGTCAGTTCATTGAGCAAGGTGAAGAACTCGACGATGTCGACGGTCCTCGAGGTATAGCCCCGCCCGATCAGCGCGAATTGTTCGAGCAACGCCACAAGTGTCTGACGGTTCTCGTTGAGCGCGCTGACCGCGTCGTTGACGAAGCCCATGCCGCGATGGACGTCGTCCTTCATCTTGCCCAGGAACCCGGTCAAGTCGTTGGCGGAGTGCACGATCTCGCGCAGCGAATTCGGATACTTGTTGGCGGCGTTGGCAATCTGGGTGAAGGTGTCGTGCAGCACCTTGCCGTTGACGTCCTTGACCAGCGGTGTGACCGACTGGATGAGGTCGCTGGTCTCGAACGCGGCTTTGACATGGTTCGGCGGAATCACGTTGTGTCCCAACGGCACCGTGCCCTGCGGGTCGATCGCGATGTAGTGGCCACCGATCGGCGTCAGCAGCCTGATGTCGAGCGTCGATTCCGAGCCGACGAAAATCGTCTGCTTCAACTGGAATTGGACCTGCACCAGGTTTCGCACCAGCTTGACGCTGGTGACTTCCCCGATCGGAACACCGGCTAGGCGAATCTCGTCGCCGCTCTGCAGACCGCCGGACGTGCTGGCATTGGCCGTGTAGTTGCTCTGCCCGATGGGAACGACAAAGGCGACGATCGGAATGGTCAGCGCAATGATGATGACGATGATGCCGATGACTCCATGCCGGCGGCTGCGGTTCGCCGTGGCGCGATCGTCGAGTACGCGTCCCCAGTTTCTGCTGATGTGGATTTTCATTGGCAGACGACCAGATCCTGTTGCCCGAAGGCCACTTCCCCGATACCCGGCAGATGGACCTCGCCGTTGGTGCAGGTGTAGTTGGGTGCGGGTGTCGTCGGTTCGTCGGTGAGTGAGTCTCGCAGTCCCTGAATCAGGGACGGCACCAGCGAAAGGCCCGCGACGATGGTTGGTGTCTGCGGGAACATCCGGCTCATCAGGTCGTAGACCGGGACCGTCGTTCCGTCGAAGGTCCGCTCGGCGTATTGCAAGGTGTGTACCAGGCTTCGCATCAGGGGTAGCTCGATGTCGAGGGAGGTGCGGAACTCGTCGGCGGCAACCGTGAACGACCCCAGTAGCCCGTTCAGCGTGCTGATCAGATGAATCAACTGCTGTGACTTGCCGCCCAGGTCACCCGAAATCTCGCCGAGATTGCGGAGCAACACGGTGATGGCAGCCTGGCGGTTTGCGGCGAACTTTGTGATGGAGTCCAGATCACGCAGCACTGGCCCGAGTCCGGTGTCGTCGCCTTGAATCAGCCGCAGCAGGTTTTCGCCGAACTGATTGATCTGGGCCGGGTCGAGGGTGGACAGCACCGGCTTAAATCCGTTGAACAGCTTGGTGATGTCGTACGACGGAATGGTCTGCCCGATCGGAATCGCGCCGCCCGAGGCCAGCCGTTCGCCGGCGGCGCCCGACTGAACCAGCTCCAGGTAGCGCTGACCCAACAGGTTCTGGAATCGCACGGCGACAACGGTGTCCCGATATACCGGGTGGGCGCTCAGAGCGGTGAAATCGACCTTGGCCGTGTGGCCTTCGAGACGGATCGTCTCGACCTTGCCGACCTGCACCCCCGCGATGCGGACGTCGTTTCCAGCGTCGAGGCCCGAAACGTCGGTAAAGGTCGCCGAGTAATGCGTCGTCGGCCCGCTGACCGGGTTGCGGAGCGCGGTGAGCAGCATGAGGCCGCACACCGTTGCGACCGTCGTGAACAACGCCACCCAAAACACTGAGCTGCCTAGCTTTTTCACTCGCCACCCCCCGGCGAGAACCCTACGGGCCCGGGGGCGGGTCCTGGTAGCTCAGCCGGCCCGGCCAGCCCGTTGGCGATGCCCGGCGCGGTGTCCATGATGACCTCGGTGCGCATCCGGACTTGGCCGTCGACGATCGGGAATGCGGTGCTGGTGCGGTCGAGGAGCCCCGAAATTCGGTCGTAGGCCGGCGCCAGGCTGCCTGCGGCGTACATGCCCGGCACCGCGGCGTTCATCATCCCGTTGACCAGTGGGATGAGCCAGGGGTTGTTCCGCTGCAGCAGGTCGCCGACACTCCCCAACAGCTGACCGGTTTGGGTCATGACCAGGTTGGTGCGTTCGCTCGCGCCCGGCGTGTTCAGGAAGGTCATGGAACCGATCAGATCGGGTGCCAGATTGAGGCCGGGAAGTACCGGACCCAGGCCGCTCAAGAACGATGCGAGCACCGAAAGTGACTGTGAGATGGGCACCGTCTGGGAATCGGCCAGGATCTTCGCGATATCGAGGCCGGCTCTGGTGGCCGGGCCGACGAGGTCGGCGTGCCGGCGCAGGTCGTCGATCACGCGACTGAGCTCGGGTGTGTCCAGCGTCCGACTCAGTTGCTGACCCTCGCGCAGCAATTCGGTGATCGTCGCTGCCTCCACCTCGGTGCGGACGGTCAACGTCTGCCTCGAGCGCAAGGGCGGGCCCTTGCCGTCGCTCACGAGCTCGACTTCGGTGGTGCCGAACAGATTCGACGAGGTGAACCTGGCGATGGTGTCGGCGGTCAGCACTTTCGCCTGGCGCGGATCGATCACGACTGTCATCTGCTGCTTGTTGTAGCCGACCGTCTCGAGTTCCTTCACCGACCCGATGGCCATGCCGTGGTACTTGACCTCGGCACCAGGCGCCAGGCCCTCGCCGATCGTGTTGGCGACCATGGTCAGTTCGAAGTTGTCGTCGTACGAGCCGGTGGTCGCCTGGTAGAGGAAGGTGCCCGCAATGGCCAGCACTACGGCAACGACCAAGCCCCGGAGTCGTAAGGTGCCCGAGCTCGGCGGCCGCGCGGTTCTGGTGAGGAATGTCGGCATGGTCTTATCCCGACAGCCGCAAGCCAGCGTTGTTGCCCCAGAACAGCAATGTGAGCACCATGTCGGCGATGACGAGCGTGATCAGGCTGGCCCGGATAGCTCGACCGGAAGCGCGTCCGACGCCCTCGGGACCACCGCCGACGTAAAAGCCTTCGTAGCAGTGGATGGCGATGATCAGGATGACGAAAACGACCGCCTTGATAGCCGAGTACACGACGTCGGACGGCTGCATGAACATGTCGAAGTAGTGGGTGTAAGTGCCCGATGCTTGATGCAGAGTCACCATCAGCGCACACGACAAGTAGCTCAGAGCGAGGGTGAACAAGTACAGCGGAATGATGGTGATGATCCCGGCGAGGACGCGGGTGGTCACCACGTAGGGGATGGCCGGGATGCCCTGGACTTCGAGCGCGTCGATTTCCTCGGCGATTCGCATGGCGCCGATCTCGGCGGTCATCCGGGTGGCCGCCTGGGCGCCGAATCCGATTCCGGCAATCATCGGCGCCAGCTCTCGAGTATTGGCGTAGGCCGAGATGAAGCCGGTGAGCGGCCCCATACCGACCATGTCCAGCACGTCATACGCGACGAGTCCGACCGCGCCGCCAATCGCGAGGCCCATGAACGCCAGCACGCCGATCATGCCGCCGCCGACGACGATTGAGCCATTGCCCCAGATCATGTCGACCAGAATCACGCCGGTTTGGCGCCGGTACCGTGCGATGGTTCGCGGAATCGAGGCGAGCACTTGAGCCAGGAAAGTCGCCTGGTGCCCGAGGCGCTCGAATACCGAGCCCCCCTTGTAGAGAACCGACCATCCGGCCCGTAGCCCCGTGGTCAGTCCGGCCGGCGCATGCCGCGACGGTGTAGCCATCACCCCACCTTTGTCGGCATGAACGTGGCGACCAGCGCGGTGATACCGAGGTTCAGAACAAACACTGTGACCACCCCCAGAACAACGGATGCGTTGACCGAGTCAGCCACACCCCGCGGACCGCCCCTCTTGGTCTCCAAACCGCGCTGGCAGGCGATCAGCGTCACGATCACACCAAATAACCACGTCTTGAGCAACGCCACCCCGACATCAGCTACCGTCGCGTACGACCCGAACGAGGCAATGTAGCTGCCGGGAGTGCCCGACTGGTAACCGACGTTGACCACGTAGCCGGCGGCCAGTCCCATGAAGATGATGAAGATGCACAGCACCGGCGCCAGCAAGATGATCGCCGCCAACCGGGGCGTGACCAGTCGTTGAACGGGGTCGATCCCCATCACGCGCAGCGCGTCGACCTCGTCGCGAATGGTGCGCGCACCCAGGTCTGTGGTCATCGCCGAACTGGCCGCCCCGCCCAGCAGCAATGCCGCCATGATCGGCGCCGCCTGACCGATCACGCCGAGGCCGCCGACCGCACCCGAGATCGACGTCGCTCCCACTTGCACGATGAGGTTGCCCACTTGCACAGCGATGATGACGCCGAAGGGAACGGATATCAGCAGCGCCGGAATCGCCGTGACTCCGACGATGAAGGAAGCCTGACTGAGGGTTTCGCGCCACGGATGACGCAGCCTGATGATGTCCGTGACCAGGTACAGGACGGACTGGGTGCCCAGCTCGAAGAATCGGCCCAGGGTCTGCAACCCCTGGTCCGTCCGTCGGACGAAGAAGCGCCACGGCCGCGCCAGAGTGGTCGCGGCCGACCGGCCGGGGCGACGTTCGGGAGCAACCGGAGTTGCCGGAGCCAGTGTTTTTGCCGAAGTATCGGTTTTCGCCGCTGAACTCAACAGTCCCAGCTCCTTGGTGAGGGCGATCGCGCTTCACCGATGAGCGGACCAATCTTTGCCAAATCTGCCGCGACTCCCAAGAAAACGGGCTCAGTGCACAAAAATGCTGCCTTTGTACAGATAAGCGACATTGGCGTTCCCCTGATCAAGGTGGGCTTAGGAGTGCTGAAGGGATGGTATTGAGTCCACCTAGTACCGCTGAGTACGTTATTGAATAGAGACGCAACGGTTATACAAACGTTATAGTCTGTCGTGTCAAAGTTTTTGACAACGGATGACCTTACTGCTTTAAACGGGTGGCGGCGACTGTGGGGGACGCAGCATAAGGGCAGTTCAGAGCTCCCAGTGGGGTTACGGCCGCTGCCGCACCAAGGCTGAGAGCGGCGAGGTTCCCACGCGGACCCATGCCGGCCACCTGGCACTCCCGGCCCGGGTGGCCCCTCGGCGTTCGGGGTCACGCCCTGGTGCCGGCCCGCCCGCGGCACCTATACCGAACCAATTGCTCGGGTGGCCTTGTTGAGCAGATACACTTTCGTTCCGTCACAACGTAATGTGATCTGACACACAACGCCGTGAACAGGTAGGTCATGACTGAATCCAAGGGCCTCGCCCACCCGAATCCGCAGGACGACGGGGACCCGCGCCGGTCCGCCGAAGTGGCGGCGTACTCCCAGTTCTCCACGGTGCTTCGCGACGCAGCCAACGTCGTCGAAAGCACCAGGGGTTTGTTCTCGTCGACGGTGCATGCAGTCACCCACCCCAGAGCCGCGGTCAACAATTTCACGAATCTTGTGAACTACCTGTCAAATTCGACGTCCGCCGCCCGCGAGATCGCGGCGGCGGCCACCGGCGGCGTCGTGGGTCAACTCACCGGAGGCGATGCGACTGCGTCCGCGTCGGCCATCGCCGGTCCGCTCGCCTCTGACGTCTCGACCAACTCGGCAGTGACAACACAGCTGCCGACGCCCGCGGTTGCCGCGCCTGTCTCGGACGGCCACGCCGCCCCGACGGACGGTTCCCTGGGCAGCATCATGGGCACGGTGGGCCGAGTCGCCTCCCGCCCCGTCGGCTTGTTTGCTGAGACGATACGTCAGGTACAACAGGTGCAGCACGGCATGGCGCCATCGCACGCCATTGACAGCGTGGTCAGCTCGTTCCTGGGCACCACCGGCGTTCGTGACGAAACCGCAGAGTTACGCAAGCGCGGTGACGAGCTTGTCCGCATCTCGTGCAAGCCGGAATATCAGCGCCGGGACGTGCATCCGTCATTTTCGAATATTCTCGACGAACTGCTACCCGACGAGGCTCGGATACTTCGCTTTCTGGCGGTAGCCGGCGCCCAGCCCGCCATTGACGTCCGAACAAAGTCGCTATTTCAGGTCGGTTCAGTCAAGTTGGTCGGTGGCGTCAACATGATCTCCGAAATGTCGGGTTGTAAATGGACGGATCGGGGTTACCAGTATCTGGCCAACCTCGCTCGATTAGGCCTTATCGACTTTTCCAAGGAGCCCATCGACGACTACCGCCGCTACGCGTTACTGGAAGTGCAGCCAATCGTCGTGGAGCGGACTGTCGGGGTCGCCAAGTTCATCAGTACCTACCGGAGCATCGGCCTGACCTCATTCGGACGGCAATTCGTCGCCTCCTGCATCGACACCGACGGTTACGACGGCGGTGGCTGGGCGACCGACGGCCGTGAGGACAAGATCGTCGGGAAGGGTCCGCCCAGCGCCCGCGAATCGGTGTGACCTGATTTAGCAGCGAGGAGCCCGGGGCATGGCATGACGCCCCGGGCTTTCGTCTTTTCTGTTGCACTTGTGCGTCGCCGGCGATGCCGAGACAGAAAAATCCGGTAGCGCGCAAGCGCGCTACCGGACCAGGTTCGGGCTGAGTGGGGTTACCAGCCGAAGATCAACAAGTGCAGGGCGCCTACGACTATGCCCAGCAGGCCGCCGTGGACGTAGAGCAGCCAGGCATCCTGCTCGATAGCCGAGTAGAGCATTTCGGCGAATTCGTGCGGAGGCAACGCCCGGAACTTCTCGGTGGCGAATTCCGCGATCTTCTTCTCACGCTGGCCACCACTTTCGTCGATGGACAGCAACCCGGGCGCCAGTTCCACGGCGGCCAGACTCGCCTTGTGCTCGAGAACACCGACATGCACGATCCCGAGCGACTTCGCCGTCATCGTCGCGAAGGGCGTGAGTATCTGCTCGACTTCTTCGCCCACCGACTCCTCGATGATCAGCGCGGTCTTGTCGCCGCTCGCGCCCAAGAGCAACTCATTCGCAAAGTTCGGCACGGTCATGACCTCACGGGCCAGCATGAGCGAGATCTCAGCCGCGGCCTCGTGCTGACGCTTGGGGAAGAGGCCCTGCTTCCAGATGTACTTGTACCGCGGTGCCGGGTCGCCCGGCTCGAACACGATCTTGACCGCCAGGTAGTTGACCACGATTCCGATGAGCGCGGCCCCGCCGAGAACCACCAGCCACATCGGAATAGAGCTCAGGACCGGTGGTTGGTCTTCGCGGACCCAGGAGATGTAGAGCGCGAGAGGGATTCCGAAGACGAAGCCGAGCGCGCCGATCTTGATCATGAACCGAAGCTCAGGCGCCCCCATGCCCTTGATGATTCCCACCAGTACGGCGGGATTGCGTCGCAGGTGGTTGACCACCATCAGCTTCACATTGAGTAGGTCGCTGATGTTGTCTCCGATTTTCGCGAACACCCGGCGCGAAATCTGCGGCAACTTCTCATCCAGTTGCTTCAGCGTCTGGTTCTGCACCGCGACCGGCAAACTCCGCCACAGCGTGCGGTGCTCGCTTTCGATGATGTCCTCTGCGAGTCGCCGAATATTTGGTCGCAACGCATCAGCCAGCTGGGCGGCGAGGTCAGCCGGCCCGAGCTCCTCGTAGAAATCTCGGATACTCCCGATCCGGGCGATCGACATATCGACGATCAGGCTGGCCATCTTCTCGGCACGACAAGGTATGAAGCCCTGAAAACCCAGGATTCCCTCGGGCGCGAAGATGGGCAGGATCTGTACTTTGCGGGGCAGAAACGGGAAGAGTGATTTCAGACCTGGCACGTAGAAGCCGGTGAAATAGACCGGCGCGAAAAGCATGAGCACCCCGGTCCAGTTGGTGATGAGACCCGCGACCGCACTGAAGATCGGGATACTGACGAGGTCAACGACGAACGCGGATTGTCCGGTGAGCTCTTCCCAATCGATGAATGGGCCAGAAGCGAGAACACTCATTCTTTACGTCCTCCGAGTTGCCGAGAACACGCACGGTAGTGCAGGGGGCGATTGATGGTAGCAGTCTGTCGCTTATCAAGAAATGCACCTGCCAAGCTCCCCAAGCGAACGATCAAAAGACGTGTTGGGCAACGTAAAACGAGTGGACAAAGGCCCTTTGATTGCCAAATGTTGCACAGCAGGGCAAGCGGTCGCCACGCGGTGGACGGCCGCCTGCCGGCGACCTTGACGGACCGAATCGTCTTGCCGTGCAGCACATTCCAGCGTTTCCGCTGATGACGAAAAATCTGGACACGATCAAATTAAAAGCATCGCAATTGAGCGGGCAGCCTTCGTTGGCCAGTCGAATTCGGTGTTGGAGAGGGAGATATCAGGTGCGCAGCGCGAAGTAACCGATCATCTCGTAACGGTCGCGGGGCATCCGGAAGAGAATCTTGCCCAGATAGGTACCGGGCACCACCTCGACCAGTTCGTCGCGGATGCTTCTGATAACAAGACGCGGGTTGTCGCCGACATCGGAGTAATCGATAACCATCACCTGCACGTCGGGATCAGCCTTGCCGGCGTCGGTGTAGGTCTTGAAGTCGAAGGCGAGTTTGCCGTCGACCGCGTCCTTCATCTTGTACAGCGGCCACAACAGTTTCGACGGAAGGGTCGCGCTGTTGACCATCCGGTTGTCGCCAGTGCGGTTCACCGAGTCGAACCGCTTCCCCTGCCACGGCATCCACAGACTGGTGATCATCCGCACTCCCGCGTCGACCGCGGGGTTGGTGGTCGTCATCACCAGGATGCCGTCGGTGGGCCCCTCGAGACTGGTGGGCGGCTTGCCGAGTTTGAATATCGAGTCGAGTTCAGCCTCCGCGGCCGACGCGTCCGACTTCGCCGCCTCTTTGAGGTCGACGATCCACTGCCAGGCTTCGTCCGCGGCTTCGCGCTCGCGTAGTTCCGAGACGCGAGACTCGGCAAGTTCGGATGACATCCTTACTACCCCCCATTACATCGTTGTGACGACGGTCACCAGATGTTAGCCCGCAACACCGCCATCAGAGAACATGCGTTTCGCCAATTGGAGAGAAAGTTCGGCCTGCGCTCCGCCGTGGACCCGAAATCTGACCATTGGCGGCACCCAGCGGCGACGGTAGTGTGCACCCGCATGAAGTCACCGACGCTTCTCACCGCGGTGATTGCGGTCGCCATCGCCGGGGCACTGTGCCCACGGGCCCACGCAACTCCCAGTCTCGCGCCGTGCGCGACTACCGTCGCGACGATCAATCCCAAGGCTCAACTGCCGCACACTGACTGCCGACTGCACGCCGGCGATCGTGTCGGCGCGAACTTCGACGTGGACTACTGGACCGTGCCGGAGGCGCCCGGACCAAGGGCGGTCAAGGTCACTGTGACCGACGCGTCGGGGGCCGTCACCCAGACGATCGACGAGCTACTCGAGCCATCGAGCCCCAGCGGCGCCGGTTTGCAGGACCTCGACGGGGACGGTCGCGACGAACTGATAATCCCGATCAACCAGGCCGTCTTCAACGGCAGCCCCAACACCCGGTTCTCCGTATGGCGCGCGCAGGGCGACAGCCTGCACTTCGAGCGGACGCAGATGGTCGGTCAGGCCGTCTATCCCAGCGGAGATGGCTACGTCGTTTCCAACGGCGGCTCGCCTAACAGCCGGGACCTCAGCTTCTACCTGCCGACCGGTGCCGGGTTCACGCTCGTCACCGTTCTGACGATCGAAGCCGAGACGTTCGACCCGGGCACTCACCGGGTGCTCACGGTCAATTGCCGCGCCCATCCCCTGGATAGCCTGAGCGCGATCGACATGGATATCGGCACCGCACAGGACACCTTCTGCGCGTCGCCCGCGGCCCGGGCCATCTGGCCTGAGGCGGCTCGCGTTTAGAAACGCCACGCCGAGCGTGTGGCTTATGGACGAGTTGGGCCAACGTTTTCGTACTTGAGACCCACGTTCGGCGGCGATCCAGCTCACCCGTAGCGGCGCGTGTTCAGCCTCTTAGAGCCAGGTGTCCTGCGTGGTCGTGGTGAGAAACGCTTCCAGGTCGTCACGCCACTGCGCCGGCGTGGTTTTGTCCGGTTCGATTCCGGTGTAGTCGCCGCGGTAGAACAACAGTGGCCGCGGCTTGATCTGCGGCACCTCAGACAGCGAGCTGACCGCACCGAACACCACGAAATGGTCGCCACCGTCGTGCGTGGATGCCACTGTGCAGTCGATGTAGGCCAGCGACCCTTCGATGATCGGTGAGCCGAGTTCCGAAGGATGCCAATCGATTCCGGCGAACTTGTCCGGTTCCCTGGATCCGAAGCGCGCCGAGACGTGCTTCTGGCTCTCGGTCAGCACGTTGACGCAGAACTTGCCGCTGGCCTCGATCGCCTGCCAGGACCGAGACACCTTGGTCGGGCAGAACAGCACCAGCGGCGGATCCAGCGACAGCGCCGCAAACGACTGACAGGCGAAGCCGACCGGCACGTCGTCGTGCACGGTGGTGATGATGGTGATTCCGGTGCAGAACTGACCGAGCACGCTGCGGAAGGTACGCGGGTCGATCGGCGCGGCAGCCATTTCCAGCCTCAGGCCTTGAAACCGACCGAGAAGTCGTGGCCCCACAGACTCACCGCGGTACTTTCCCGGGCGATCCACTCATGGTCCTCGACTTGCCTGCCCTCACAACCGAATTCGATGTCGAAGCCGCCAGGTGTCTTCATGTAGAACGACAGCATCAGGTCGTTGACGTGCCGGCCCAGGGTGGCCGACATCTTCACCTTGCGGCGCAGTGCCCGGTCCAGGCACAGACCCACGTCGTCGGCCTCACCGACCTCGACCATCAAGTGCACGATGCCACTTGGTGTCGGCGCCGGCATGAACGCCAGGCTGTGGTGCCGCGGGTTGCAGCCGAAGAAACGCAGCCAGGCCGGCGCCCCGTCGGCGGGGCGGCCGACGATCTGCGGTGGCAGTCGCATCGAGTCACGTAGCTTGAAGCCCAACACATCCCGGTAGAAGTGCAACGACTCGGCGTCGTCCTTCGTGGACAACACAACGTGGCCCAAGCCCTGCTCGCCGGTGATGAACTTGTGGCCGTAGGGGCTGACCACCCGGCGGTGTTCCAGCGCTACACCGTGAAAGACTTCCAGGCAGTTGCCCGACGGGTCGGAGAACCGGATCATCTCGTCGACCCGACGGTCGGCCAGTTCCGCTGCGGTGGCTTCCTTATATGGCGTGCCCTCAACGTCGAGCCGGTTCCGGATCTCCTGCAGGCCTTCGGCATTCGCGCACTCGAAGCCGGCCTCCGACAGCCGGTCGTGCTCACCCGGCACAATCACCAACCTGGCCGGAAAGTCGTCCATCCGCAGATAAAGCGCGCCCTCGACATTGCCCTTGCCCTCCACCATGCCGAGGACTTTCAGGCCGTAGTCGCGCCAGGCCGCCATGTCGGTGGCCTCGATGCGCAGATAGCCCAGTGACCGGATGCTCATCTCGCACCTCCCAGAAAATCGATTGTCAGCTTGTTGAATTCGTCGAACTTCTCCACCTGAGCCCAATGTCCACACTGCCCGAAGACGTGCAACTGCGCGCGCGGGATGGTCTTCAAGGCAACCAGTGCTCCATCCAACGGGTTGACCCGGTCCTCCCTGCCCCAGATCAGCAGCACGGGTTGGCGCAGTTTGTAGACCTCACGCCACATCATGCCGAGTTCGAAATCGGCCCCGGAGAACGACATTCCCATCGCGCGGGTCGCTGTCAGCGACTCCGGAGTGCTAGCCAGCTCGAATCGCTGGTCGATCAGTTCGGGGGTGATCAGCTTCTGGTTGTAGACCATGACCCGCAGAAACGCCTCCAGATTGTCACGAGTGGGTTCCATCGAGAACTTGCCCAGCCGTTTGACGCCCTCGGTCGGATCCGGCGCGAACAGGTTGACACTCAGTCCGCCCGGCCCCATCAGAATCAGCTTGCCGGCCCGGTCGGGGTAATCCAGGGCGAACCGCACCGCGGTGCCACCGCCCAGCGAATTGCCCACCAGCGGAACGCGTTCCAGGCCCAGTTGGTCGAACAGGCCCTTGAGCGCCCTGGCAGCGTAGTGATTGAACTGCCCGTGCTCGGCGCGCTTGTCGGAGTGCCCGTACCCGGGCTGATCGACGGCCAGCACATGGAACTGCTGCGCCAGCACCGCGATATTGCGGGAGAAGTTCGTCCAACTCGACGCACCGGGACCGCCGCCGTGCAGGAGGATCACCGTCTGCTCGTTGCCGACACCGGCCTCGTGGTAGTGCAACTTCAGCGGGCCGTCGACGTCGACTTCCGCGTAGCGCGAGGTAGATTCGAACGTTATCTCTTCGGTTGCTGTCATCAGACCATGGTGTCGCCGGGCGGCAACCCGAACGCGTGGTTTCCGAAGATCTGGTAGGCCCGCTCGGGGTCGTTCGCCGCGTGCACCCGACCGGCGTGCGCGTCACGCCAGAAACGTTGCACCGGTTGGTCATTGCCCAGCGCGGTGGCACCGGATGCCTCGAAAAGCCGGTCGACGGAAGCGATCGCACGCCCGGTGGCACGTACCTGGTCGCGGCGAGCACGCGCACGCAGTTCGAACGGGATTTCCTTGCCGGCGGACAGCAATGCGTATTCGTCGGCGACGTTCCCGCTCAACTGGCGCCACGCGGCGTCGATGTCACTTGCCGCCTCGGCGACCCGCACCTTGGCGAACGGGTCGTCCTTGGCTTTCTCTCCCGCGAACGCGGCGCGTACCCGCTTACCCTGGTGCTCGACATGGGCGTCGTAGGCCCCGTACGCCATTCCGACGATCGGCGCCGAAATAGTGGTGGGATGCATTGTGCCCCAAGGCATCTTGTAAACCGGTGCGGTGTTGTTCTCATACCCCCCGGCGGTGCCGTCATTCATCGCCTTGTAGGACAGGAACCGGTGCCGGGGCACGAAAACGTCTTTGACCACAACGGTGTTGCTGCCGGTGCCGCGCAACCCGACCACGTGCCACACATCGTCGATGCGGTACTCCGTGCGCGGAATCAGGAAGCTGCCGAAGTCGACCGGGCGCCCATCCTTGATGACGGGCCCACCGAGGAAGGCCCAAGTTGCGTGGTCGCATCCGGACGACCAGTTCCAGGAACCACTCACCAGGTAGCCGCCGTCGACCACGACGCCGGCACCCATCGGGGCATACGACGACGAGATGCGCGTCTTGATGTCCTCGCCCCAGACCTCTTCCTGCGCCCGCTGGTCGAACAGCGCCAGGTGCCAGTTGTGCACGCCGATGATGGAGCTCACCCAACCGGTGGAACCGCAGGCGCTGGCGATCCGGCGGGTCGCCTCGTAGAACAGGGTGGGGTCGCACTGCAATCCGCCCCACTGCTCGGGCTGCAGCAAAGTGAAAAAGCCGGCCGCGTCAAGCGACTTGACGGTCTCATCCGGCAGCCGGCGCAAGTCCTCCGTTGCCTGGGCGCGCTCCCGAATCTCGGGCAGCAGATCATCGATGGCAGTTAGGACTGACTGCGCATCACGCTGTTGAATGGTGGTCACTTACGGTTGCCTCCTGGGAAGTGGCGGGCTGCGCCCACGACCAACACGGACCGACTGGGGCCTAAGGCAAGACTAGAACACGTTCCGATTTGTGTCGAGCAGGGTATTCCTGCGGCTGGTAGAGATGCGTATTGGGTTTTCTATAACATGTTCTAGTTGATACGGCGGAGAGGGTGAGACGGTGACCGAGGCGGATCTCGACCAAGAACCAGACGAGCCGCTCGGTGACCATGTGCTGGAGCTGCAGATCGCCGAAGTCGTCGCCGAGACCGACGACGCACGGTCGTTGGTGTTCTCGGTGCCCGATGGTCCCGACGACCCCGCGATCCCGCCACAGCGACTGCGTTATGCCCCCGGTCAGTTCCTGACGTTACGGGTGCCCAGCGACCGCACCGGCTCGGTCGCGCGGTGCTACTCGTTGTGCAGTTCACCGTTCACCGCCGAAGCCCTGACGGTCACCGTCAAGCGGACCGCGGACGGTTATGCATCCAACTGGTTGTGCGACAACGCGCAGGCGGGCATGCGGATGCATCTGCTGGCTCCGTCGGGCACCTTCGTGCCCAAGACGCTGGACGATGATTTCCTGTTGCTCGCGGCCGGCAGCGGGATCACACCGATCCTGTCGATCTGCAAATCGGCGCTGGCCGAAGGCAGCGGCCAGGTGACGCTGGTCTACGCCAATCGCGATGAACGTTCGGTGATCTTCCGCGACGCACTGCGGGACTTGGCCACCAAATATCCCGACCGGCTCACGGTTGTGCACTGGCTGGAGTCACTGCAGGGGCTGCCGAGCGCCGCGGCGCTGGCGAAGCTGGCCACCCCGTTCACCGACCGGCCGGCCTTCATCTGCGGACCCGGCCCGTTCATGGAGGCGGCACGTCAGGCCTTGCAGGCGCTGAAAGTGCCTGCCCCGCGAGTGCATATCGAAGTATTCAAGTCTCTGGAATCTGATCCGTTCGCGGCGATCAAGATCGACGACAGCGACGACAGCGACCAGGGGCCCGCGACCGCAGTGGTCGAACTGGATGGCGAAACCCACACGGTGTCCTGGCCCCGCAGCGCCAAACTTCTCGACGTTTTGCTGGCCAAGGGCCTCGACGCACCCTTCTCCTGCCGGGAAGGTCACTGCGGTGCGTGCGCCTGCACTCTGCGCAGCGGCAAGGTGACGATGGAAATCAATGACGTGCTCGAGCAGCAGGACCTCGACGAGGGCCTAATTCTGGCCTGTCAATCTCACCCGGAATCTGATTCGGTAGAAGTTACCTACGACGAGTAGTCGCGGGGTTAGGTTCTCCCTTGAGCATCGGGTGGGTCACCGGGAAGAGGAGCACGATGAAGCGACTGGTACCGGGTTTGGCAGCGATCAGTCTGATGCTGGCGTTCTCGCCGATGCCGACGGCGGTCGCGGGTGACAACACCGCCACCACGCTGTTCCCGATCGACGACGCGAACCAGATCGAGACCCACACTTACGTCAACTGCCACGGCGGCGGCAATTGCGACTTCGTCGCTGGAGCCAATATGCGCACGCCCGACGGCCCGGCCGGCTTCCCGTCCGGGCTATGGGCACGGCAAACCACTGAGATCCGGTCGAACAATCGCCTGGCGTATCTGGACGCGCACGCGACCAGCCAGTTTGAGCGCGTCCACAAAGAGGGCGGGACCGACGTGATCACCACTGTCTACTTCGGTGACGGTCCGCCGGACAAGTACCAGACCACTGGGGTGATCAACTCGGTGAGTTGGTCGACCGGCCAGCCGATGGGGAACACGCTGCTCTTCGTGTGCACGTTCATGCAGGTCGTCTATCCCGGCGTGAACCTCACCTCGCCGAGCACCTGCGCGCAGACGCAGATCACCTAGGTTGCGCCGCGTGCGACGCGACTGAGCGCTGCGTCGAGCCTGAAAATCTGCAGACGAATTTCGAGTAGCGGCCTGCAAATTTTCAGTCTCGGCAACGGAACACCCGGTGATGCCCTAACGCGGCAAGCCCAACAGCCGTTCGGCGGCAACCGTCAGCAGAATCTGTTCGGTCCCACCGGCGATCGTCAGGCATCGGGTGTTCAGGAAGTCGAACACTTCCCGGTTGACCACCAGGCCACCACCCTCGGAGACGTCCATCATGAATTCGGCCAGCTCCTGCCGGTAACGCACGCCGATCAGCTTGCGCACGCTGGACTGCGCCCCCGGGTCCTGGCCCTCCACGGCCAGCACAGCAATGCGTTGATCCAATAACGCGCCACCTTGCGCGAGCTGGATCAGCCGGCCCAGTCGGTCCTGCTGCGCGGCGTCGAGGTCGAGCTTGGCCAGCACCCTCAACAACTCCTCCATCGGGTTGCCCAGCGCGGTTCCGGTAGCCATCGCGACCCGCTCGTTGGCCAGGGTGGTGCGGGCCAACCGCCAGCCATCGTTGACCGAGCCGACAACCATCTCGTCGGGAACGAAGACGTTGTCCAGGAAGACCTCGTTGAACAACGAGTCGCCGGTGATCTCACGCAGCGGCCGGATCTCGATGCCCGGTGCCTTCATGTCGATCAGGAAGTACGTAATTCCCTTGTGTTTCGGCGCGTTCGGGTCTGTCCTGGCCAGGCAGACTCCCCAGCGCGCCTTCTGCGCCGCCGACGTCCACACCTTCTGTCCGGTCAGCAACCAACCACCGTCACCACGAATTGCTCTGGTACGCAAGGACGCCAGGTCCGAGCCGGCGCCCGGCTCGGAAAACAGTTGGCACCAAAGGAAATCCCCGCGCAGGGTGGCCGGCACGAACTGATCGATCTGCTCCGGCGTCCCGTGCTCGAGGATGGTCGGCGCCGCCCACCAACCGATCACCAGGTCGGTGCGCTCGACACCCGCGGCTGCCATCTCCTGGTCGATCAGCAACTGCTCGGCCGGACCCGCACCGCGGCCGTGCGGCGCAGGCCAATGCGGAGCCAGCAGCGCGGCCTCTGCCAGCGCCACTTGTTGCTTCTCCACCGGCAATGCGGCCACTTCAGCGACGGCCGCCGCGACCTCCGCGCGCTGCCCCTCCACGTCGGAGAGGTCGATCGACAACCGCCGACGAACGCCGCCCTGGGTCAGTGCGGAAACCCGTCGCAGCCAATGTTCCGCTCCACCGAGAAACCGGCCAATGCTGTGGGCGCGCCGCAGGTACAGGTGCGCGTCGTGCTCCCAGGTGCAACCGATGCCGCCGAGCACCTGGATGCAGTCCCTGACGTTGGCCTTCGCCGCGGCGATGCCGATACTCGCCGCCAGTGCCGCGGCGATGGCGAATTGCTCGGCGTCTGCGTCGGAGGCGGCACGCGCGGCGTCGGCGGCGGCCACCTCGGCCTGTTCGGCGCGACACAACATTTCCGCACACAGGTGCTTGATCGCCTGGAAGCTTCCGATCGGCTTGCCGAATTGCTCCCGCACTTTGGCGTAAGCCACGGCGGTTTCCAGCGCGTAGCGAGTGATTCCGGCGGCCTCGCCGGCCAGCACGGTCGCCGCCAGGTCCGTGACTCGTTCCGTCGCAGCCCCCAGCAGGGTCGCCGGCACCGACGTCAGCACCACACGAGCCAACGGTCGGGAAAAATCGGCGGCCTGCAGAGGTTGCAGGGTGACGCCCTCGGCGTCAGCGTCCACCAGCAGCCATATTCCGCCGGCCGGCACCACAAGGACACCGCCCACCGAAGCGCCCAGTACCCACGGCAGCGTGCCAGTGGCCTTCTGGCCGTCGAACTGGACGTCACCTTCCAGCGCAACGCCGGCGAAACGCTCCCCCGCTGCCAGCGCGCCGAGCAGCGCAGGGTCATCGACGACGAGAGTGGCCAGCGCGGTGGTCGCGACCGGTCCAGGAACCAGCGCCTTGGCCGCCTCCTCGACCATTGCGCAGAGGTCGGAGATGCTGCCGCCGGCCCCGCCGCTCTCCTCATCGACGGCGACGCCGAATAACCCGAGGTCGGCCAACCCGGCGAACACCGGCCGCCAGGCGTCGGCGTCACCCTGTTCGATCGCTCGGGCTGCCACTGTGGCGGCCTCCCCCGACGCCCCAGTCCGGGCCCAGTCGCGAACCAGTTCGCGTGCCGCGAACTGTTCGTCGGTGACGGTCGCTACCACCAGCAGTCCTCCACGTCATCAAATTCACACGGTTCAGTATCTTTTCTCCACACTAGAACGTGTTCTAATAGTGGGATCGAGCAACCGTCAAGTTGGCAGATATAAGTCCAGTACACGTCGTTGCACAGGCGGTGGGGGAGACGGGAGATTCACGTGGGTAGTGCGTATCGTTTGCGAACAAATAACCCGCACGAGGAGCTGCCTTGGACATGTCTTCAGCGAACGCCGGCCCGCGTCAAGCCGCCAGCGGCAAGCCCCGCGAGGTTCTGAACGTGGCGGTATTGGCTGAATCAGAGCTCGGTTCGGAGGCACAGCGCGAGCGTCGCAAGCGCATTCTGGACGCCACGATGGCCATCGCGTCGAAGGGCGGCTACGAGGCCGTCCAGATGCGGGCAGTGGCGGACCGTGCCGACGTCGCCGTCGGCACGCTGTATCGGTACTTCCCGTCGAAGGTGCACTTGCTGGTGTCGGCGCTGGGCCGGGAGTTCAGTCGCATCGACGCCAAAACCGACCGCTCCTCGATCGCCGGCGGCACGCCTTTCCAGCGGCTCAGCTTCATGGTCAGCAAGCTCAACCGGGCAATGCAGCGCAACCCACTGCTCACCGAGGCCATGACCAGGGCCTACGTGTTCGCCGACGCATCGGCGTCAGCCGAGGTCGACCAGGTCGAGAAGCTGATCGACAGCATGTTCGCCCGCGCGATGAGCGACGGAGAGCCGACCGAGGACCAGTTCCACATCGCCCGGGTGATCTCCGACGTGTGGCTGTCCAACCTGCTCGCCTGGCTCACCCGGCGTGCCTCGGCGACCGACGTCAGCAAGCGACTCGACCTGGCCGTGCGACTGCTGATCGGCGACCACGAGAACTGCTGACAAGCGGCGATCGCAAGCGCGGCGCAGCCGGGCGCAGCGGGTCGCCGCCATTGGACTAAGCGGCGATCGCAAGCGCGGCGCAGCCGGGCGCAGCGGGTCGCCGCCATTGGACTAAGCGGCGATCGCAAGCGCGGC
>NZ_JBVAXG010000007.1:109490-155655 GCF_055419245.1 Mycobacterium sp. IDUB_37
CGGCGCAGCCGGGCGCAGCGGGTCGCCGCCATTGGCTAAGCGGGCGGACCCGACGTCCGTCCCCGGATCAGTTCGGTGCCAAGGAGTTCCACCACCGGCAGACCAGAACGCGGCGGCTTGAGCACCAACTCGCCGGCGCGACGGCCCTTCTCCAGGCTGGGCTGTGCCACGGTGGTCAGCCCTCGGCTGATTGCGTCCTCGACGCCGTCGAATCCGGTGACCGTCATCTGTCCGGGCACGTAAATACCGTGTGCGCGAAGGTAATCCATGGCCGACAGGGCCAGAATGTCTGCGGTGCACATCAGCGCGGTGATCCGCGGATTGGCCTCGAGAGCCACCCTGGCGGCGTCGCCACCCGATGTCGGCAGGTGCTCGTAACTCTCCACCACGGTTAACGATTCGGGGTTGACACCCGCTGCCGCCATCGCCTCCCAGACCCCGATGATGCGTTCGCGCTGCACGTCGAAGGTCGGCGACTTCAGCCGCCCGGGATCCACCAGACCATGGCGCCGGTCGCGACCGAGGCGCATTGTCAGCAGGCCGATTTCGCGGTGCCCCAGTCCCAGCACGTAATCAGCGAGTTCGCGCATTGCCGACCGGTCGTCGATGCCCACCCGGGACGCCACCGACAGACCCACCGGCTGGTCGACGACCACCACCGGCACCCGGCGCTGCAAAACCACCTGCAGGTAGGGATCGTCGTCGCGGACCGAATACACCACGAACCCGTCGACGCCGGCGCCCAGCACGGACGCGGTGCCGTCCTCGATGCTCCGACTGGGGCCTACCGCCACCAGCAGCAGGCCCTGCCCCATTTCCTCGCATGACTGCGCCACGCCGGCCACGAAATCCCGTGCTGCCGGGTCGCTGAAGGAATATGTCAGTGCTTCGGTCATCACCAGACCGACGGCGCCTGCCTTGCGGGTCCGCAGCGATCGCGCCACCGGGTCGGGTCCCGCGTAGCCCAGCCGCTTGGCCGTGGCGAGCACCCGCTCACGGAGTTCTGGGGACAACTGATCCGGCCGGTTGAAGGCATTCGAGATCGTGGTGCGCGACACCTTGAGCTCGGCCGCCAACGACGCCAGAGTCGCCCGCCTGCGCGGTGTGGGACTCACGTTCGGTGAGGCTACAGCGATCCCCACGTGGATGCCGCAGCGAGCCACCACTCAACTTTCTAATGGAAACGATTTTCATTACTATTGAGCGTTGGCCGCTCGGCCAGTTGCAGGAGTGCGAAAGGACCGAATGGTGCTACGAGTCAGGCCCACCTGGTTGCGGATCGCCGCTGCCTGCCTGCTCTGCTGCGCCGCGCTGACGGGCTGCAGCAGCAACGGCCCCGAGCACCCTGGCGCGGTCGCCGTGGTTGCCTCCACAGACGTTTGGGGAAGCGTCGCGCGCGCGGTCGCCGGCAACCACATCGCCGTCAAGTCGATCCTGACCGGCGCAGACGCCGATCCGCACTCCTATCAGGCCACTCCCGCCGATGCGGCCGCGCTGGCCGACGCCGACCTGGTGGTCTATAACGGTGGCGGCTACGACCCATGGGTACAACGCGTGCTGTCCGGCCATCCCGGCATCCAGGCGGTCGACGCGTACGCCTTTCTGGGGCCGGTCAGCGAAACGCCCGACGAGCATGTCTTCTACAACCTGGGCGTCGCCAAGGCCGTAGCCGTCGCGATCGCCGAACGGCTCGCGGTCATCGATCCGGCCAACTCGGCCGACTTCCGCGCCAACGCAGCCGAATTCGGCCGCGGCGCCGACACGATCGCCAATTCCGAACGCGCCATCGCCACCACTTATCCGGCGGCGGGCGTCATCGCTACCGAGCCCGTCGTGCACTACCTGCTGACGGCGTCGGGTCTGATCAATCGCACCCCGACTGCCTTTTCCGAGGCCAATGAAAACGACGACGACCCCGCCCCGGCCGACATGACGTCGGTCTTGGACCTGATCGACCATCGCGAGGTCTCGGCGGTGCTGATAAACCCGCAGACCGCCACCGCCGCGACCGTCGACCTGCAGCAAGCCGCTCGCCGCGCCGGAGTGCCGGTGACCGAAGTGTCCGAAACCCTGCCCAACGGCTCCGACTACCTGACCTGGCAGCGGACCACCGTCAATGCGCTGACGGCCGCGTTGCGGTCGGGCCGCTGAGTACCGCCTCGTGAACCAACCCACGGTGGCGCTGACCGGCGCGCGGCTGACATTCGGCGATCGGGTGCTCTGGGATCACCTCAACCTGTCGGTATCCCCCGGTGAGTTCATCGCGGTGCTGGGGCCCAACGGCACCGGCAAGACGTCACTGCTCAAGGTGTTACTCGGGCAGCTGCCGCTCAGCGCCGGGTCATCCCGGGTCAGCAGGCCGATAGGCTATGTGCCGCAACATCATCCGATCGACCGGGAGGTGATGCTGCGCGGGCGCGACCTGGTCGCGCTGGGCGTCGACGGACACCGCTGGGGCGCGCTGCCGTTGCGTGCGTCGCAGCGCACTCATCGACGCGAGGCAGTGCGGGTGGCGCTGCAACAGGTCAACGCCGAACACTTGGCCGACGTCCGGGTCGGTCTGATGTCCGGCGGCGAGCTACAGCGGGTGCGCATCGCCCAAGCGCTGGCCAGCGACCCGACGCTGTTGCTGTGCGATGAGCCGCTGCTGACACTGGACCCGGCCAACGCGAAACTGGTCGCCACCTTGATCAACCGTCGCCGGCGCGACGCCGGGACCACGGTCATCGTCGTGACGCACGAGGTCAATCCGATCCTGCCTTACGTCGACCGGGTGCTCTACCTGGTGGACGGGCGGTTTCGGATCGGCGACCCGGAACAGGTGATGACCACCGCGACGCTGTCGGAGCTCTATCGGGCCGACATCGAGGTGGTCAAAGTGAAAGACCGGTACTTCGTTGTTGGCGAGGCGATCGCAAGCGCGGCGGAGCCGGGCGCAGCGGGTCGCCTCCAACAGGACCGCCCAGATGGTGCGACCGGATGAACGAGCGACTCACCGAGATGCTGCAGCACCTGTTCTCGTTCGACCTCACCGCCCATCTGCTCCGGCATGACTTCGTCCAACAAGCACTGATCGCGGCGGCGTTGCTCGGGCTGGTGGCCGGGCTGATCGGGCCGTTCATCGTGATGCGACAGATGTCGTTCGCAGTGCACGGATCCAGCGAATTGTCTTTGACCGGTGCGGCATTCGCGTTGCTGGTCGGATTTCACGTGGGCCTGGGCGCACTGATCGGCAGCGCGTTGGCGGCAGCCTTGTTCGGCATCCTCGGTCAGCGGGCGCGGGAGCGAGACTCGGTGATCGGGGTGGTGCTGGCGTTCGGGCTGGGCCTGGCGGTGCTGTTCATCCACCTCTACCCCGGCCGAAGCGGAACCAGCTTCGCGCTGTTGACCGGGCAGATCGTCGGGGTGGGTTACTCGGGGCTGGCCATGCTCGCGGTTGTCTGCGTGCTCGTTGTGTCCGTGCTGGTGACTTGCTATCGGCCGTTGCTGTTCGCGACGGTCGATCCGGTGGTCGCGGCCGCTCGCGGCGTGCCGGTGCGGGCGTTGGGCATCGTGTTCGCCGCGCTGGTCGGAGTGGTCGCGGCCCAAGCCGTCCAGATCGTCGGGGCACTACTGGTGATGTCGCTGCTGATCACCCCGGCCGCCGCGGCCGCCCGGGTGGTCACCGCACCGGCCGCGGCAATCGCGACGTCCGTGGTCTTCGCCGAGGTGGCCGCGGTCGGGGGGATCGTGCTCTCGCTGGCACCCGGAGTTCCGGTTTCGGTATTTGTCGCCACTATCTCCTTCCTCATCTACCTGATTTGTTGGTTGCTCGGACGGCGCCGCTAGCCAGCATTTAAGCTGGTAGAACGCTCGCGAACGAAAGCCGCGAGATTGGGGAGGGAAAGTGCGCTTGCGTTTCGCTGCGCTGGCCGTGCTGGCCGGTGGGAGCATAATGGTCGCCGGCTGCACCGATGTCGTCGACGGCAAGGCCGTGGCCGGCGAGAAGGCCGGTCTGGCGAATCAGACGCCGATACCCGTCACTGCGCTGGACGGTCTACTGCTCGACTCGAGCCAGATCAACACCGCGCTGGACGCGACATCTATGAAGATCTGGTTCAACGCCAAGGCGATGTGGGACTGGAGCAAGAACGTGACCGACACGGGCTGCCTGGCCGTGGATGGTGCCGCGCAAGACAAGGTCTACGCCGGCACCGGATGGACGTCGATGCGCGGTCAACGTCTCGACGACAGCGTCGACGATTCCAAGAAGCGCAAGCACTACGCAATTCAGGCGGTCGTGGCGTTCCCGAACGCCAAGGACTCGAATAATTTCTTCAACTCTTCGGTCCGGAGCTGGAAATCCTGCTCCAACCGGCGATTCAACGACGTCAACTCGGGCCAGCCCGACACCATCTGGACTGTCGGCGACGTGACCGATAACGACGGCACGCTGACCAGCTCGCAGGTTCAGGAGGCTGGGGACGGGTGGACCTGTCAGCGCGCCCTCACCGTCCGCAACAACGTGGCCATCGACGTCGTGACGTGCGCGTACAACCAAACCGGCGCCTCGGCAACCGATATCGCAGGCATGATCGCGGTCAAGGTCAGCAAGCTGTAGGCCCGCGTTCGGGCGCAATCGCCCGGCCTAAGCTTGGCCGGGTGGCCCGTATCGATCTCAACGCCGACCTGGGCGAAGGATTCGGCGTCTGGCAACTCGGTGACGACGACGCCATGCTCGGGATCGTCACCAGCGCCAATGTGGCGTGCGGCTTCCACGCCGGCGACCCGGCCGGGCTGCTGCGGGTCTGCCGGTCGGCCGCCGAGCGCGGCGTGCGAATCGGAGCGCAGGTGAGCTACCGAGATCTCGCCGGATTCGGCCGGCGCTTCATCGACGTCGCCGCCGAAGACCTGCTTGCCGACGTGGTGTATCAGATCGGCGCGCTGCAGGCGCTGGCCAAGTCCGTCGGTTCGACAGTCTGTTACGTCAAACCCCATGGCGCGCTTTACAACACGATCGTCACTCATCGAGAGCAGGCCGCCGCCGTCGCCGAAGCGGTACAACGAGTGGACCCCACGCTGCCGGTGCTGGGCATGGCGGGTTCGATGTTTTTCGACGAAGCCACCCGGGTTGGTCTGCACACCGTCGCCGAGGTGTTCGCGGACCGCGCCTACCGGCCCGACGGCAGCTTGGTCTCCCGTCGCGAACCCGATGCAGTGCTGCACGACCCGGCCGACATTGCTCGGCGGGTATTGAACATGGTCACCCACGGTGAAGTCACTGCGGTCGACGGGACTTCGGTCGCGGTGACCGCGGAATCGGTTTGTGTGCATGGTGATTCACCGGGAGCGGTGGAAATCGCCGTCGCCGTGCGTGCTGAACTCGCCGCCGCCGGTGTCGAGATTGGAGCGTTCTGCTGATGCGCCTGAAGCTCGGTCGTCCCGATATCGGACGTTATTCGGAACGGTTCGATGTTCCCGAAGCACAAGATGATTCGCCGCTGACCGCGATGTGGATGGGCGTCTCGACCCTGCTCCTCGACGACGGATCCTCGGCGCTGATGACCGATGGCTATTTCTCCCGCCCCAGCCTGACCCAGGTGGTCGCCGGCAAGGTCGCACCGTCGCAGGCCCGCGTTGACGGGTGTCTTGCGCGCGCCAAGGTGTCCCGGCTTGCTGCCGTCATCCCGGTGCACACCCATATCGACCACGCCCTGGACTCCGCACTGGTCGCCGATCGGACCGGAGCCCAGCTGGTCGGTGGCGAGTCGGCGGCCAACGTGGGGCGGGGTTACGGGCTGCCCGAAGATCGTCTCGTCGTCGCGGTCTCTGGCGAGCCAATTACGCTGGGCGCCTTTGAAGTAACTCTGGTGGAGTCACATCATTGCCCACCGGACCGGTTCCCCGGAAAGATCAGCACACCGGTGGTTCCGCCGGTGAAGGCGTCGGCCTACCGCTGCGGAGAAGCGTGGTCGACGTTTGTTCATCACCGGCCATCGGGGCGACGGGTGTTGATTCAAGGCAGTGCCGGTTTCGTCGGGGGCGCACTGGCCGGCTACCGCGCCGAGGTCGTCTACCTCGGCGTCGGCCAACTCGGATTGCAGCCGAGGTCATACCTGGTCGACTACTGGACCGAGACTGTACGGACAGTGGGGGCGCGCCGCGTAGTTCTCGTGCACTGGGACGACTTCTTCAGCCCGCTGTCAGAACCGTTGCGGGCCACGCCATATGCGGGTGACGACCTAGACGTGTCCATCCGTATCCTCGACGAGTTGGCGGCACAGGACGGCGTCGAGATGCACATGCCTACCGTGTGGCGGCGCGAGGATCCCTGGGCTTAGCCGGCGCGACCGTTTCCGGCATCGCCAGCAGATAGAGGACGAATCCGGTGCCGGCGACCACGCCCAGTGCCATGAACGCCGCACTGTAGCCGACTGCGACCACCAGCCAGCCGGCGATGAAGTTCGACAACGAGGCGCCGATCCCCCACACGGTGGTTGCCGCCCCGAGGCTCACGTTGAATCGGCCCGTCCCGTGCGTCACATCCTGGACGACGAGGGGAAATAGCGCACCAAATATGCCGGCGCCGACACCGTCGAGCAACTGCACACCGACCAGCCAGTAGGAGTTGTCCCATATCGGGTAGAGGAAAGCGCGAATGGTCAAGACAGCGAACGCAATCAAGAAGATCGGCTTTCGGCCCCATTGATCTGCCTTCGCGCCGACGACATAGGCGACCGGCACCATGACGACCTGCGCGGCGACGATACAGGCCGACACGAGCGCCGTACCGACCTCTTTGTTGTGCAGCGCAAGCTTCTGGCCGACCAGTGGCAGTAAAGCTGCGTTGGCGAAGTGGAATATGAACATCGCCAAGGCGAAGATCATCAATCGCCGGTTACGCAGCAGCACAGCGAATCCCGACGGCTGCGGGTGCCCGGATTCGGTTTCCCCATCCATCCCACGCGCCAAGTCATTGTCGATAGCGTCGCGCGGGACCCTCAGCGTTGCAACGACACTGACTATCCCCATGGCAGCCAACAGCCAGAACACGACGACGGGTCCGAAGAAGTAGGCGAGTCCACCTGCTGCGGCGGCCGTCGCGGCAGTGCCGGCATGCCTGAACGACTCGTTGCGTCCGATCCGCTTGGAAAACAGCCGCGGCCCGACGATGCCGAGCGTCATTGCGGCTATCGCGGGGCTGAAGATGGAGCCGGCAATGCCGTTCACCGCCTGCAGCAACGAGATCGAATAGAAGCCAGGCAGCAGCGGCATCGCCAACGCGGTTACTGCGACCGCCACGGCAGCAACGATCACCAACGCCCTTTTTGCGGTCGTCTTGTCGACCAGCGCGCCTACCGGTGTCTGCGCGACAACCCCGGCGATGCCGCCGACGGCCATCACGAACCCGATCGAAGCCTGGTCCCAATGGTGTGTCAGCAATAGGTAGATAGACAGGTACGGACCCAGACCGTCCCTAACATCCGCTAACGAGAAGGCCAGCAAGTCAAGCGCATGCGCTGTTCGTCGCGGAGGTGCAGCAACGGTGCTTGTCTCCATGGTGGATAGCTATTCACCCGAAGTGACATTTGAAATCTGTGAATCGGCTGTCAAGTGCCGGCGTGGGGGTGGAACTCGGCTGCGACGGGGAAGTCTTCGCAAGCCTGTCGGTAGCATGCGGTGAGATTGCTTCCTGGGGGCCGGTGAAGCGGTCACGTACCACGTCACCTGATCGATGATTTCGGTTGTCCCCACGTCCCAGAAGGAGCCAAGCCGCCGATGACCCTGCCGTCGCCTTGGCCCTGATCCTCGGTCTGCTGCTGCTTGTTGTCGTCCTCGGGTTTGCGGTGGTCCGGCCCCGAGGATGGCCGGAGGCGGTGGCGGCCGTACCGGCAGCCGCCATTCTGATCGGGATCGGCGCCATATCCCCACACCAGGCCGCGGCGCAAACCTCCGGGCTGGCTCGCGTCGTCGCATTCCTGGGCGCGGTTCTGGTGTTGGCCAACCTCTGCGATGCCGAAGGTCTCTTCGAAGCCGCCGGCGCAGCTATGGCGCGCGCGACCGCAGGGTCAAGCGGCCTGCTGCGACAGGTGTTCGTCATCGCGGCCGTCATCACCGCGGTACTCAGCCTCGACGCCACCGTGGTGTTGCTGACCCCGGTGGTGCTGGCAACCGTCCGGCAGCTGCGAACTCCGTTGCCCCCGTATGCGTATGCCACCGCTCACCTGGCCAATGCGGCCTCGCTGCTGCTTCCGGTGTCCAATCTGACGAACCTGCTCGTCTATCGCGGCGCCAACATCTCCTTCACTAAGTTCACGCTGCTGATGACCCTGCCCTGGTTGGCCGCGATCGCCACCGTCTATCTGGTCTTCCGCTTGTTCTTCGCCCGGGATCTGCGCGTCCAACCGGACCCTGCCGAAGTTGGACCGCCGCCGCGGCCGCCGGTGTTCGTTCTGGTGGTGGTGGCGCTGACGCTCGCCGGGTTCGTCGTCGCAGAATCTCTTGACGTGGCCCCGGCATGGGCAGCGCTGGCCGGCGCCACAGTGTTGGGGGTGCGCAGCCTCCGGCATGGCCACACGTCGGTGGCAGAGATAGTTCGCTCGGCCAATCTGCCTTTCCTGGTGTTCGTACTGGCGCTGGGCATCGTCGTTCAGGCGGTAACACTCAACGGGATGTCGGCCCGGATGTCGGCGGTGCTGCCGGCCGGTTCCAGCCTGCCGGCGCTACTCGGTATCGCTGCCGTGGCCGCCGTACTGGCTAACGTCGTCAACAACCTGCCCGCGACTTTGGTACTGGTGCCGCTGGTTGCGGCCAGCGGTCCGGCGGCGGTGCTGGCCGTGCTTATCGGCGTCAACATCGGACCCAACCTGACCTACGCCGGTTCGCTGTCGAACCTGCTGTGGCGGCGCGTGCTGCACCACCACAAAGTGGAGACCGGCGTCGGCGAATACACCCTGCTCGGGTTGTGCACCGTGCCTACTGCTCTGGTGATGGCAGTGCTGGCGTTGTGGGCCAGTGTGCGAGTACTGGGCACCTAATCAGCCCAGCACGCCGATCAGCCTGGTCGGATAGTTCGTGATGATGCCGTCGACTCCGGCGGCGATCTGCTGGCGCATCGCTTCAACATCGTCGACGGTCCACGGAATCACCTTTAGCCCCAACGCATGTGCCCGGTCGACGAATGCCGCGTCGACGAGTCGGTAGTACGGCGAAAGAATCCCGGCGCCCACCATCATCGCGCCGATCATCGGGTCACCGACGGCACGCACGTCAATGCCTGCCACCCACGGCGAACCCGGCACCCAGGTCTGCTCGTCCCACAACGCCACCAACGGAATTGACGGCTCGGCCTGATGCACCAATGGCAGGGTGCGCCAGTCGAAGCTCTGGATCTCGACGCGGTCCACCTTGTCCGCGGCCCGCACTGCGGCCAGCACCACGTCGACGAATTCCTGCGGTTGCGCGGACGCCCCCGGATGATCCGCCTCCACCTTGGTCTCAATGTTGTACCGGACGTCACCGGCGAGCGCGAATACTTCCGGTAGCGTCGCAATCCTGTTGCCTCGCAGCACTTCCGCGGCCGGGAATTCTGGGTACGGCTTACCGCAGTCCAGGGTGTGGATCTGGGCCAGGGTGAGGTCGTGCACCAGCTTGCCCACGTACGGATAGGCCGGGTCGCCCGGGTACGCAGGCCCGGTGTCAGCGCATTGTTCAGCTTTGATCAACGGGTCGTGCCATACCAGCGGATGGCCGTCCTCGGTGATGTTGATGTCCAATTCAAGTGTGGTGACGCCGATTTCGATCGCTTTGGCGAAGGCGCGCAACGATTCCCCGGTGGTCTCACCGCGGCCCCCGGCGTGCGCCTGCACATCGAAGCCGGGCGGCACCGCCGACACCGTCGGCGACATGACGATGGATGCGACAAACAGCGCAGCGGCGAAGTGGCGCCCGCCCACTAACTTCTGCGCTGACGCGCGATTTCGGCGAGCACCACGCCCGCCGCCACCGATGCGTTCAATGATTCGGTCTTGCCGGCCATCGGGATCGACACCACCTGGTCGCAGTTCTGCCGCACCAACCGGGACAGCCCCTTGCCCTCTGAGCCGACCACCACCACCAACGGGTCAGTGCCGTCGATATCGTCCACCGTGGTGTCTCCCCCGGCGTCCAATCCGACCACCCGTAAGCCTCGATCGGCCCAATCCTTCAGTGTCCTATTGAGATTGGTGGCCCGGGCCACCCGTAGCCGGGCCGCCGCTCCGGCGCTGGTCCGCCACGCGACAGCGGTCACCGAAGCAGAACGCCGCTGCGGGATCAGCACACCGTGACCGCCGAATGCGGCCACCGACCGCACGATGGCACCCAGATTGCGCGGGTCGGAGATGTTGTCCAACGCAACCAACAGCGCGGGCGGGGACGCCAACGCGGAGGCGACCATATCGTCGGGATGGGCATAGGCGTACGGCGGAACCTGTAATGCGATGCCTTGATGCAGGTGGTTGGCCGTCATCCGGTCCAGATCGCTGCGCGGCACCTCGAGAATGGAGATGCCGGAGTCGGCCGCCCGGGCCACGGATTCGGTCACCCGCTCGTCTGCCTCGACGCCGAGTGCCACGTACAGCGCAGTCGCCGGAACGCCGGCACGAAGGCATTCCACCACCGGGTTGCGTCCGAGCACGGTTTCGGCTTCGTCGGTTGGCTTCCGCGCGGGCCGCTGCTGCGGCTTGCTGGCCCGCTTGGCCGCCGGATGGTGGGGACGCATGTGCGCGGGCGGTGTGGCACCGCGGCCTTCCAGCCCGCGGCGACGCTGCCCGCCCGAGCCGACGGTGGGCCCCTTCTTGGAGCCGGCTTTGCGGATCGCACCTTTACGTTGAGAGTTACCGGCCATCTACTTGCCGTCACCACCCAATGTCCACTGCGGGCCGTCGGCGGTATCTGTGACCTCGATACCGGCCTGCTTGAGTCTGTCTCGAATTTCGTCGGCCATTGCCCAATTACGTTGCACGCGAGCCTTTTCCCGATTCTGCAGTTCGGCCTGCACCAATACGTCGACGGCAGCCAACGCGGCCGACGTCTCGTCGCGGGTCTCCCAGCGCTCGTCCAACGGGTCGCAACCCAGGATGCCCATCATCGCCCGGATGGCGCCGGCACTCTGCAAGGCACCCTCATGGTCACCGGCGTCGAGGGCGCGGTTACCGTCGGCGCGAGTCTGGTGGATCTCAGCCAGCGCGATCGGAACTGCCAAGTCGTCATCGAGCGCCGCAGCAAAGCGCGGTGTCCACTGCCCCGGACCGATGGCACCCACCCGGCTGCGCACGCGGTGCAGGAATTCCTCAACGCCCACATAGGCTTTCACCGCGTCCTGCAGGGCAATCTCGGAGAACTCCAGCATCGACCGGTAGTGCGCGCTGCCCAGGTAATACCGCAGTTCGGCCGGACGCACCCGCTGCAGCATCGCCGGGATCGCCAGGACATTGCCCAGCGACTTGCTCATCTTCTCGCCGCCCATCGTGACCCAGCCGTTGTGCAGCCAGTAGCGCGCGAACCCGTCGCCGGCCGCGCGGCTCTGCGCGATCTCGTTCTCATGGTGCGGGAAGACCAGATCCATTCCGCCGCAATGGATATCAAATTCCGGGCCGAGGTAGGTGCGGGCCATCGCCGAGCATTCCAGATGCCAGCCCGGGCGCCCGCGGCCCCACGGCGTCGGCCACGACGGCTCACCGGGCTTTTCGCCCTTCCAAAGGGTGAAGTCGCGCTGGTCGCGCTTGCCGGTAGCAACGCCCTCGCCTTGGTGTACGTCATCGACCTTATGCCCGGACAGCTGTCCGTACTCCGGGTAGCTGAGCACGTCGAAATAGACATCGCCGTTGGCCGCGTAGGCGTGCCCGGTTTCGATCAGCCGGTCAATTAATTCGACCATCTGAGTGATGAACCCGGTTGCCCGCGGTTCGGCAGACGGCGGCAGCACATCAAGCGCGTCGTAGGCCGCGGTGAATGCGCGCTCGTGGGTGAAGGCCCATTCCCACCACGGCCGGCCTGCTGCGCCCGCCTTGGCCAGGATCTTGTCTTCGATGTCGGTGACGTTGCGGATGAACGCCACGTCGTAGCCGCGAGCGGTCAGCCAGCGGCGCAGGATGTCGAAGGCCACTCCACTGCGCACATGCCCGATGTGTGGCTGACCCTGCACGGTGGCGCCGCAGAGGTAAATGGAGGCATGCCCGGGCCGCAACGGTACGAAATCACGCACGGCGCCCGTCGCCGTGTCATGGAGCCGCAAACGGCCAGTCTCGGTCACGACGTGCCAGCTTACTGCCTAAGCCTGAAGCCGCTTGGCACGAGCGCCCCCGCGGGCTATCTCAGTGGAATTACCAGTGCCGTCGCGATAGCGGCCAGGCCCTCGCCTCGTCCGGTCAGACCTAGCCCGTCGGTGGTGGTGGCCGCAACCGATACCGGCGCGTTCAGCAGGCGGGAGAGGACCGCCTGGGCCTCATAACGGCGCCAACCGATCTTCGGCCGGTTGCCGATCACCTGAACGGCCGCGTTGCCCACGCGAAACCCGTTTTCGGTGAGCAGTTCGACCACATGGCGGAGCATCTTCGCGCCGCTGACGTTTTCCCAGCGCGGATCGTCGACTCCGAACACTTCGCCGATATCGCCCAGACCGGCCGCGGAAAGCACGGCATCGCACAACGCGTGCGCCGCGACGTCGCCATCGGAGTGCCCGGCGCAACCGTCAGCGCTCGGAAAAAGCAGCCCGACCAGCCAGCACGGCCGCCCCGGCTCGATCGGGTGCACGTCTATGCCCTGGCCGACGCGCGGCATCTCGATCACTGGCGAACTATAGCTTTGGCCAGCAGGAGATCCAGTTGAGTGGTGATCTTGAAGGCCAGCGGGTCGCCGTCGACCACCTGCACCTGACCGCCGATCTGCTCGACCAGGGATGCGTCGTCGGTGAATGCCCCGACCCCATGCCGCCCACGGTAAGCACGTACCAGCACGTCGGTCGCGAAGCCCTGCGGCGTCTGCACCGCCCGCAGGCCCGCCCGTTCCGGCGTGCCCAGCACTACCCCATTAGCATCGACGGCTTTGATGGTGTCCGAGAGCGGCAGTGCCGGTACCACCGCGCCGTGCCCGGCCCGCAACGCCTCCACCACGCGCACGATCAAGGATGGCGGCGTCAGAGCGCGGGCAGCGTCGTGCACCAGCACGAAATCCGGCGACCCTTGGGCGCCCGGAGAATCGGCGACCGACGACAACGCCAGACCCACAGATTCCGTGCGGTCCGATCCACCGGCCACGATGGTGGCGATGTGGCCGAGGATCAGCTTTGCCTCATCGGTGCGATCTGGCGGTACCGCGACAACGACAGTGTCAACAACGCCGGACGCCCGCAGCCCCTCGACCGCCCGCTCCACGAGCGAGCGTCCTTCGAGTTGGTAGAACGCTTTGGGAATGCCGGCAGCCAGACGTTGACCCAACCCAGCGGCTGGGACTATCGCTACGACGTTTCTGTTACCCGTGCCCACTTACGAGCCTCGGGTTATTCAGGAAGCGGCGGCCAGAACCTCGTCCAGAATGATGTCCGCTTTGGCCTCATCGGTGCTCTCGGCCAGAGCCAATTCACCGACCAGAATCTGGCGAGCCTTCGCCAGCATCCGCTTCTCGCCCGCCGACAGACCGCGTTCCTGGTCACGACGCCACAGGTCACGCACTACTTCGGCGACCTTGTTCACGTCACCGGAGGCGAGCTTCTCAAGGTTGGCCTTGTAACGACGCGACCAGTTGGTGGGCTCTTCAGTGTGCGGCGCGCGCAGAACCTGGAACACCTTGTCGAGGCCTTCTTGGCCAACGACATCGCGGACACCGACGTACTCGGCGTTGTCAGCGGGCACTCGAACCGTCAGGTCGCCCTGCGCAACTTTCAAGACGAGATACTCTTTTTGCTCCCCTTTTATGGTGCGGGTTTCAATCGCCTCGACTAACGCAGCACCGTGATGTGGATAGACAACGGTGTCGCCGACCTTGAAGATCATCTGATTCGAGCCCCTTTCGATACTTCAGTCTAACACGCGGGCCCTACGCGTGGGGATCAACGTTGCAGGTCAGGAGCACGCCACGCCCAGTTTGGGGGTTGACAGGCAGGCCCAGACATGCGGGGGGTCTTCACATTTAGTGCGTCCGACCCCTTGGGCACGGGCCCGAAAGCGCCTACCAGACTAGCGGGCCGGGCATCCCGATTTTCATCCGGGATTGGCCGGGAAGCATCGGTAGCCAACGCCATGTGTACCGCCGCTACCGCCGGCGGTACCTTGCTACTACTGTGCATAGTTGAATTGCGCTGTGCGCATCGAGTGACCCCCCGGGCCCCAGCAGGAGGCAGTGAGTGAACCGCTTGAACATCCGCCTGCCCTTCCGTCTTGCCAAGCTGACCGTCTGGCTGGCGGTCATCGGATTGGCCGCGGCCGCGCTCAGCGGATGCGGAACCGGTCAGATTTCGCAGACCGCGGCCCAGGAGCCGGCCGTCAACGGCAGCAGGATCACGATCAAGACCATGGCGCTGCGCGACATCCGCATCCAGGCCGCCCAGACCGGCGACTTTCTGCAGCCCGGTCACACGGTCGACCTGGTGCTGGTAGCGGCCAACAACTCTCCTGACGTCAACGACCGGCTGACCGGCATCACCAGCGACATCGGCACCGTGACGCTCTCCGGCGACGGGAAGGTTCCGGCGAGTGGGTCGCTGTTCCTCGGCACGCCCGACGGCCAGGCTGCGGCGCCCGGTCCGGGGCAGGGCAATGCGGCCGCCAAGGCGACGATCAACCTGACCAAGCCGATCTCCAACGGGCTCACCTACAACTTCACCTTCAAGTTCGAGAAGGCCGGCGAGGGCACCGTGGACGTCCCGATTTCCGCGGGCCTGGCGCAACCGCACGAGCAGGGGCCCAACCACTCCTAGCAGTGTTCGTCGGCTACCGGCGTTCCGTCCGGGGATTGTCACCTCATCCGGATACGGTCTGGTGGTGGCCAATGCTCGTTCGCAGTATCGATGCACGGAATGCCGCCACGTCAGCGCCAAGTGGGTGGGTCGCTGCCTGGACTGCGGCAATTGGGGCACCGTCGAAGAGGTAGCCGTCCTCGCCGCGGTGGGCGCCGGAAAGCGGGCCGCCCCGTCGGGGTCGTCGCGGGCAGTGCCAATCAGTTCCGTCGAGCCCAATAAGAGCCGGCATCGGTCGACCGGAGTTGGCGAACTCGACCGCGTACTAGGCGGCGGCGTGGTGCCCGGTTCGGTGATTCTGCTGGCCGGTGATCCGGGCGTGGGCAAGTCCACCCTGCTGCTCGAGGTGGCGCACTGCTGGGCACAGCAGGGGCGGCGCGCCCTATACATATCCGGCGAGGAATCCGCCGGGCAGGTCCGGTTGCGCGCCGACCGAATCGGCTGCAACGGGGACGATGTCTACCTGGCCGCCGAATCCGACCTGCACACGGTGCTCGACCACATCGAGACGACGCAACCGGCGCTGGTCATCATCGACTCGGTGCAGACCATGTCCACCAGCGAGGCTGACGGCGTCGCGGGCGGGGTCACCCAGGTGCGCGCCGTGACGGCCGCGTTGACGGCCTCCGCCAAGGCCAACGGTGTCGCGATGATTCTGGTCGGGCACGTCACCAAGGACGGTGCGATAGCCGGACCTCGCTCTCTCGAGCACCTCGTCGATGTCGTGCTGCACTTTGAGGGCGACCGCAATGGCGCGCTCCGGATGGTCCGCGGAATCAAGAACCGGTTCGGCGCAGCGGACGAAGTCGGATGTTTCTTGATGGACGACGGCGGAATCCAGGGAGTGGCCGATCCTTCGCATCTGTTCCTCGATCAACGCCCTACGCCGGTCCCCGGCACCGCGATCACGGTGACCCTGGACGGCAAGCGGCCGATGATCGGCGAAGTCCAGGCCTTGCTGGCCACCCCGAACGGGGGCTCACCGCGACGGGCGGTCAGCGGTATCGACCACGCCCGGGCGGCGATGATCACCGCCGTGCTGGAAAAGCACTCTGAACTGAAGCTGGGCATCAACGAGATCTACCTGTCCACCGTGGGCGGTATGCGGTTGACCGATCCATCGTCGGATCTGGCCGTCGCGATCGCGCTGGCCTCGGCGTACAAGGACCTGCCGCTGCCCAACACCGCGGTGATGATCGGCGAGGTCGGGTTGGCCGGCGACCTGCGCAGGGTGCACGGCATGGAGCGGCGATTGGCCGAAGCCGCCCGGCAGGGGTTCACGATCGCGCTGATCCCACCGGGTTGTACCGCGATTCCAAGCGGTATGCGGGCCCTCAGCGCGCACACCATCGGCCAGGCGCTGGAGCACATGGTCGACATCGCCGACCACCGCAGCGCCGCCCCGCTGCAATTTCATCCCCTGGACGATTCCTAATGCATTCCCGTCGCGCGGTCAGCCGTAGCAGAATGCACGCTGTGAGTCGTCAGACGCTGCGCGAGGCTGTCGCCCGCCTGGCCCCAGGAACTGGCCTGCGCGACGGTCTGGAGCGCATCCTGCGCGGCCGCACCGGCGCGCTGATAGTGCTCGGTCACGACGAGAACGTCGAGGCCATCTGTGACGGTGGTTTCTCGCTCGACGTCCGTTACGCGCCGACCCGGTTGCGTGAGTTGTCGAAGATGGACGGCGCGGTGGTGTTGTCCACCGACGGCAGCCGCATCTTGCGGGCGAACGTGCAGTTGGTACCCGATCCATCGATACCGACAGACGAGTCGGGCACCCGCCATCGCTCCGCGGAGCGGTCCGCCATCCAGACCGGCTATCCGGTTATTTCGGTCAGCCACTCGATGAACATCGTGACCGTTTACGTCGGGGGCGAGCGCCACGTGCTGACCGACTCCGCCACCATCTTGTCGCGAGCCAATCAAGCCATCGCCACGCTGGAGCGGTACAAAACCAGGCTTGACGAGGTCACCCGGCAGCTCTCCAGGGCAGAGATCGAAGACTTCGTCACGCTTCGGGACGTGTTGACGGTGGTGCAGCGGCTCGAACTGGTCCGTCGCATCGGTTCGGCAATCGACTATGACGCCGTCGAACTCGGCACCGACGGGCGCCAGCTACGGCTCCAACTCGAGGAATTGCTGGGCGGCAACGACAGTGCTCGGGATTTGATCGTGCGCGACTACCACGCCAACCCGGAGCCACCATCCGACGAACAGATCGCGACCACGCTCGCTGAGCTGGAATCCCTCTCAGACACCGAACTGCTCGATTTCACTTCGCTGGCTAAGGTATTCGGATATCCGACCACGGCCGAAGCCCAGGATTCGGCGCTGAGCCCGCACGGTTACCGCGCGATGGACGGCATCCCCCGGCTGCAGTTCGCTCACGTCGACCTGCTGGTGCGCGCATTCGGGACGCTGCAGGGCCTATTGGCGGCCAGCGCCAACGATCTGCAGTCTGTCGAGGGGATCGGCGCGATGTGGGCCCGCCACGTGCGCGAGGGGCTTTCCCAACTAGCTGAATCGACCCTCACCGACCACTGACCGGCGGCCCGAGGGTCGTAACCGGTCGCGACCGGCGACTCTAGCCGCCCTGAGCGGGCGGAGCCTCCGGCGGCGGCGCCAACGCCGGACCCGGCGCCGGTACCGGGCCGGGCGGCTGCGGCGGCTGGTTCAGCACGAACGGAACCGACTGCGAACGCAGATTCCCCAGCTGGACCACCAGGTTGTAGGTGCCGGGACCGATTGCCGGTCGCGGCAGCGGGCAGTGCGGCGCCGAACCCATTCCGGTCCAGGTCACTGCTGTGGTCACCTGCTCGCCCGGGGTGAATGTCTTGACCAGAGTCTCGTTGGATGGCGCGCAGTCCAGGTTGGACCACAGCCGCTTGTTGTCCAGCGAGTACACGTAGGCGGCCAGCACCGCTGCACCGACATCACGCTTGCAGGAGACCAGTCCGATGTTGGTCACCACCATGCTGAATTTCGGCTGGTCTCCGATGTAGTACTGGGGCGAATTGGTCAGACCCTTGACGGCCAAGGTGGAGTCCGGGCAGTCGTCGCCGTCCTTGAGCACCGGCGGAGGCTGCACCGCTGCGGTCGGCGTGGGCGACTCCGGGTTGCCCGCAATCGGAGCTCCGGGCAGTGGCGCTTCGGTTTGCCCGGCAGGTTGGGGCGTCTGGGGAGCTTGAGGTGCGTTCGAGCCCGGGTGCCCCTGGGCGGAGGTGGCCTTGTCGGCGGGCTTGGCTCCGGCGTTACTGCTGACGAAAGCGATGATGATGGCGACGACGATCCCGATCGCGACGACCGCGACACCGAGGGCTAGTCCCCTGCGCCGCCAATAAATCTCGGTTGGTAGCGGGCCACGCGGTTCCAGATCCAGCACATTCCCACCGTAGGGCCAGGTCACGCATACTCGCTTGACCCGCCCCGGCGTGTCGCCGAGTTTGCTGGGCAATCCGCGTGTAGTGGGCGAGCGCGCGTCGCCCACTACCGCCTACTGCCCTATTCGCCTGCCGGCCTATTCGCCTATGTCGCCGATGTGGTCGACCAGATTCGCCTTACCCTGGGCGAGCTGATAGGTGACGCCGGCCAGCGCCAAGGTTCCAGCATCCACCCGCTCCGCGATGGCCGACGAACGCGACACCAGCTGTGCCACCGTTTCGCTGACGTGCCGGTCCTCGAACTCGTCGACCCGGGTCAGGCCCTCGCGACGGCCCGCCAGGATGGAGGGAACGACGCGTTCGACCACGTCCCGCACGAAACCGCCCGGAATGGCGCCGTCGTCGATTGCGCTGATGGTCGCTTTGACGGCGCCGCAACTGTTGTGGCCCAGGACCACGATCAGCGGGACGTCCAGGACGGTCACCGCGTATTCGATGGAACCCAGCACCGCCGAGTCGATGGCCTGCCCGGCCGTACGCACGACGAACACGTCACCGAGTCCCTGGTCGAAAATGAGCTCGGCGGCCACGCGACTGTCCGCACACCCGAAGATGATCGCGGTCGGCTTCTGGCCGCCCGCCAAACTGGCGCGGTGCGCCACGCTCTGGCTGGGGTGCGCTGGCTGTCCGGCTACGAATCGCTCGTTACCCTCTTTGAGTGCTTTCCATGCGGATATCGGGTTGCTGTTGGGCATGGCACTCATTCTGCTTTGATACGGCCGCACATGACTAGTCGGTCACCCGTCTCTTCATATGAACTTCTAGATTGGTACGACCGATCGAAACGTGACCTGCCCTGGCGCGAACCGGGTGTCAGCGCCTGGCAGATCCTGGTCAGCGAGTTCATGCTGCAGCAAACACCGGTGGCCCGGGTGCTGCCGATCTGGACCGAGTGGGTGCGACGGTGGCCCACCCCGTCGGCAACTGCGGCCGCCAGCGCCGCCGACGTGTTGCGCGCCTGGGGCAAGCTGGGATACCCGAGGCGGGCCAAACGCCTACATGAGTGCGCCACGGTGATCGCGCGCGACCACGGCGACATCGTGCCCGACGACGTCGAAGTACTGCTCGGCCTGCCCGGAGTCGGTAGCTACACCGCGCGAGCCATCGCCTGTTTCGCCTACCGGCAGCGGGTGCCGGTGGTGGACACCAACGTTCGCCGGGTGGTCGCCCGCGCCGTCCACGGCCGCGCCGATGCGGGTTCGCCGTCGGCCACCCGCGACCATGCCGATGTGTCTGCGCTGTTGCCCAATGACGAACGTGCGCCGGTATTTTCGGTGGCATTGATGGAGTTGGGGGCGACCGTCTGCACGGCCCGGACCCCACGTTGCGGGCTGTGCCCGCTTGGCACCTGCGCCTGGCGTCACGCCGGATTTCCCCCCGCGACCGGACCGGCCCGCCGCACTCAGACCTACGCCGGAACCGACCGCCAGGTTCGCGGAAGGTTGCTAGATGTGTTGCGCGACAACGACTCTCCAGTCACCCGAGCTCAGCTCGATGTGGCGTGGCTGACCGACACCGCCCAGCGGGACCGGGCCCTCTTCTCACTGCTCGACGACGGCTTGGTGACCCAGACCGCCGACGGTCGCTTCGCGTTGGCGGGCGAAAACTAGCCCGATGGTCGCGGCCCGCTGCGCCCGGCTACGCCGCGCTTGCGATCGCGACTGGCGCTTCAAGTCTGAGTCGCCGCCACTAGCGACTCGACGGCTCTCCGGTATTCCTCGGGCGCATCGTCGTGAATCAAGTGCCCGGCCCCGGGAACATTCAAATAGGTTGTCGGAACGTTCTTTTCCGCCATCGCCCGCATCTGTCCCGGCGGCGTAACCGAATTCCCGGCCTCGATGAGCAGCGTCGGCGCACGAACCCCTTGCCACTGCGACCAGTAGTCGCGGGTGCCCCACTCCGCGGCGATCTCAATCCATCGCGAAGTGTGGCCGTGCAACCGCCAACCGGTGGCGGTGCGGTCGAACGCTTCGAGGAAGTATTGTCCTGCCACCGGACCGAACTCGGCGAATACTCGCTCGGCGGAGGGGAATTCGACTGGAAGCGCGTGCAGCCATGGCTCCCACGGTCCGGTGGTCCGTCCGACGAAATCCGGGGCCATGTCCTCGACCACCAATGCGGTGACCAACTCCGGACGGTCCGCGGCCAGACACCAGGAATGCAGGCCGCCCATCGAATGCCCGACCAGGGTGACCGGCGCTTCCAACGAACCGACCGCGTCACCGAGATCGGCGACGAACCGCTCGGTGCTGATCGGGTGCGGATCGTCGACATCCCGACCGCGGTGCCATGGCGCGTCGTAGGTGTACACCGCGCCGAGTCCGGTAAGCCAGGGCAGCTGGCGCGGCCAGGTGCTCCCACGGCCCATCAGGCCGTGCACGAGTACCAACGGCCTGCCCTGTCCGCCGCGATACGTCAACAGGTCTGCGGGCATCTATTCATCTTGCCGCGCCCAACCCGGCCTGTACCGGGCTTTATAACGGCGAGGTAACCTTGCGGCATGCCAGTGGTGAAAATCAACGCAATTGAGGTGCCCGCGGACGCTGGCCCGGAGCTGGAGAAGCGGTTCGCGCATCGCGCTCATGCGGTGGAGAATTCGCCCGGCTTTCTCGGCTTTCAGCTATTGCGGCCGGTGAAGGGCGAAGACCGCTATTTCGTGGTGACACACTGGGAGTCCGATGAAGCGTTCCAGGCTTGGGCGAGTGGGCCCGCCATCGCAGCCCACGCTGGACAGCGCGCCAATCCCGTCGCTACGGGCGCTTCGCTCCTCGAATTCGAAGTCGTGCTCGACGTTGCCGGGAACACCAAGGCTGAGTAGCCCGGGCGCGCCGCCTCGTCGAGCCTTGACCCGGACGTTGGCGCTGAGCGTCACCGCCGCAATGGTGGTGACGCTGACACCTGGGTGCACCTCTTCACCCACCCCATCGGCGAATGCGGCGAACGCCGGGCACCGCCTCGACACTTCGACACCTCCCGGGCTGCGGGCCCAGCAGACCCTGGACATGATCAACTCCGACTGGCCGATCGGTCCGGTCGGAGTACGCACCCTGGCCGCGGCAGACAAGGTCGAGACGGTCGAAACCACGATGGAGAGTTTGTGGTGGGACCGCCCGTTCACCTTGGACGGCTCGTACATCGGAGCCAATGTGGCGACCCTGCAGCTCACCTCGTCGTACGGATCGCGGCAGGACGTCCGCATCCACACCAACAACTTGGGCGAGGTCGACAGGTTCGATGTGGATACCCAGCCTCCACCGCCCATCGACACCTGGTCCGACGTCGACGCCGTATTGAGCAAGACCGGAGCTCGGTACTCCTATCAGGTTTCCAAGGTCGACGACGGCCAGTGCAACCGGGTAGCGGGCACCAACACCAGCGAACCCTTGCCGCTGGCATCGATTTTCAAGTTGTACGTACTGCACGCGGTCGCGACAGCGGTCAAGCGCGGCACGGCGTCCTGGGATGACCAGTTGACGGTGACCGCCAAGAGTAAAGCCGTCGGCTCGTCCGGCCTGGAATTGGCTCCCGGCGACCACGTTTCGGTCCGTACCGCCGCCGAGAAGATGATCGCCACCAGCGACAACATGGCCACTGACCTGCTGATCGGCCGATTGGGAACGCACGCCATCGAGGAGGCCCTGGCCACCGCCGGCCACCACGATCCGGCGAGCATGACGCCTTTCCCGACTATGTACGAGCTGTTCTCCATCGGCTGGGGCCTGCCTGATCGGCGCGAACAGTGGAAGGGAGCCAACCCGCAACTACGCGGCCAACTGTTGGCTCAGGCCAATTCCACCGAATATCACCCTGACCCATTCCGCGCTCACACCCCGGCTTCGAAATTCGGTGCGGAGTGGTACGGCAACGCCGACGACATCTGTCGGGTGCATGCGACGCTGCAAGCCGACGCCGTCGGCGCGGCAGCGCCGGTCCGGCAGATTCTGTCCGCCGTCGCGGGCATTCAGCTGGATCACGCCCAATGGCCCTACATCGGCGCAAAGGCCGGCGGTCTGCCGGGAGACCTGACCTTCAGCTGGTATGCCGTCGACAAGGCCGGACAACCGTGGGTGGTCAGCTTTCAATTGAACTGGCCGCACGATCACGGACCCACGGTGACCAGCTGGATGCTGAAGGTCGCCAGGCAGGTTTTCGCCCTGGTGACCCCGCGCTAGGTGCAGCTCAGGCCGCAGGTCGGCTCTGGTCCAGCCTGTCGTCGCCCAGCCACTGCCGCCGCAGCCGCGGCAGCGTTCCGTCGCTCTCGAGTGCGCTCTGAGCGGCGTTTAACTGTGCGAGGAGGGCTTGGCTGCCCTTCGGGACGGCGATCGCGATTCGTTCCACCGAGATGCCGGTGCGCTGTACCACTGCCAAGCTTGGAATCGGCTTCACCAGCTCGGTGAGTACCGGCGCCAGTTTCATGAAGACATCGCAGGCGCCGGTGGTCAGGTCGGTCAACGCCGAGCGAATGTCGCCGTAGTCGTACACCCGCACGGCGCCGGCCTTCCCGTCCGCCACGAGACGGTCCGCGATCGGCTGGCTGGTGTTCCCCTGCTGCACGCCGATGGTCAGCCCGGCCAGTTCGTCGACGGAATGCACGTGGGGCAATCGGACGGTGTCGACGGCCAGCGACTGGCCTGAAACCAGATACGGCTTGGCGAAGGCCGCCAGATTCTGACGGGCCGGCGTGATTGTCGTGCCCGCGGTGACACAGTCGTAGTCGCCGGCGTCGAGCGCATCGAAGATGCCGTTGAAGTCGGCGCCCGCGAAGGCGATCATTTCGGCCGTCCTACCCAGGGCGCCGGCGATCGAGTTCATCAGGTCGATATCGAGGCCGGCGTCGCCGGGCATCCCGTTGAACGGCGGATCTGGGAACGCCGCGCCGACACGCAGTGCATCGCTGCTGGTCAAAATGACCTCCGCGTTGGTCTCGGTTCGTCCCGACGCCGGCACCCGGCCCACGACCGTCGCCGCAGCGACCACGCCCGCTGCCAGGACCCGTCGTCTGGACATGCCAAAACGAACGACCCGGGAGTGCGTCAACACCCCCGGGTCGTCCGTTGCCGTTACTAGGCCTTCGTACTAGGCCGCATTAGATCGTCGTTGCAGGACCCGCGCCAGCTTGCGCCAGATCGGTATCGGCCGGCGGCTTGCGGCTTCCGGCGAATGTGAAGACCGCGTCATCGCCGGCACTTTCGCCGTCCCAGTTCTCCACGTCGACCTTGACGATCTGGCCCGGACCGATCTCGTCGAAGAGGATCTTCTCCGAGAGCTGGTCCTCGATCTCGCGCTGGATGGTGCGTCGCAGCGGACGTGCACCCAGGACGGGGTCGAACCCACGCTTGGCCAGCAGCGCCTTGGCCTTGTCGGACAGCTCCATCGCCATGTCCTTGGTCCTGAGCTGGTTGCCGACACGGTTGATCATCAGGTCGACCATCTCGATGATCTCGTCGCGAGTCAGCTGGTGGAAGACGATGATGTCGTCGATGCGGTTGAGGAACTCCGGGCGGAAGTGTTTCTTCAGCTCGTCGTTGACCTTCTGCTTCATCCGCTCGTAGTTACTGTCGCCACCGCCCTGGCTGAAGCCCAGACCCACCGGCTTGGAGATGTCAGAGGTCCCCAAATTCGACGTGAAGATCAGCACGGTGTTCTTGAAGTCCACCGTGCGGCCCTGACCGTCGGTAAGCCGACCGTCCTCGAGGACCTGCAACAGGCTGTTGTAGATCTCCTGGTGCGCCTTCTCGATCTCGTCGAACAGCACCACCGAGAACGGCTTGCGCCGCACCTTCTCGGTGAGCTGACCGCCCTCCTCGTAGCCGACGTACCCAGGCGGGGCACCGAACAGCCGCGAAGCGGTGAAGCGGTCGTGGAACTCGCCCATGTCGATCTGGATGAGCGCGTCGTCGTCGCCGAACAGGAAGTTGGCCAGCGCCTTGGACAGCTCGGTCTTACCGACACCGGACGGGCCGGCGAAGATGAACGAACCGGACGGACGCTTAGGGTCCTTCAACCCGGCGCGAGTACGTCGGATCGCCTTGGAGACAGCCTTGACGGCGTCCACCTGGCCGATGATCCGCTTGTGCAGCTCGTCCTCCATGCGCAGCAACCGCGTGGTCTCGGCCTCGGTCAGCTTGAACACCGGGATGCCGGTCCAGTTGCCCAGCACCTCCGCGATCTCGTTGTCGTCCACCTCGGCGACGACGTCCATGTCGCCCGAGCGCCACTGCTTTTCCCGCTCAGCCCGTTGGGCGACCAGTGTCTTCTCGCGGTCGCGCAGACTGGCGGCCTTCTCGAAGTCCTGGGCGTCGATCGCGGATTCCTTCTCCCGGCGCGCGTCGGCGATTTTCTCGTCGAACTCACGCAGGTCTGGCGGCGCCGTCATCCGGCGGATCCGCATCCGTGCTCCGGCCTCGTCGATCAGGTCGATCGCCTTGTCCGGTAGGAACCGGTCGTTGATGTAGCGGTCGGCCAGGGTGGCGGCGGCGACGATCGCGGAGTCGCTGATCGAGACGCGGTGGTGCGCCTCGTAGCGGTCCCGCAGACCCTTGAGGATCTCGATAGTGTGCGCCACCGTCGGCTCGCCCACCTGCACCGGCTGGAAGCGGCGCTCCAGCGCGGCGTCCTTCTCGATGTACTTGCGGTACTCATCGAGCGTGGTGGCACCGATCGTCTGCAGCTCGCCACGGGCCAGCTTCGGCTTCAGGATGCTCGCCGCGTCGATCGCACCCTCGGCGGCACCCGCACCAACGAGCGTGTGCAGCTCGTCGATGAACAGGATGATGTCGCCGCGGGTGTTGATCTCCTTGAGCACCTTCTTGAGGCGCTCTTCGAAGTCACCGCGGTAGCGCGAGCCGGCCACCAGCGAACCCAGGTCCAGCGTGTAGAGCTGCTTGTCCTTGAGCGTCTCGGGGACCTCGCCATGCACGATGGCCTGCGCCAGGCCCTCGACGACGGCAGTCTTGCCGACGCCGGGCTCGCCGATCAGCACCGGGTTGTTCTTGGTGCGACGCGAGAGGACCTGCATGACCCGCTCGATTTCCTTTTCGCGGCCGATGACAGGGTCCAGCTTGCCTTCCATCGCGGCGGCGGTCAGGTTACGGCCGAACTGGTCCAGCACCAACGACGTGGAAGGCGAGCCAGACTCTCCTCCACGACCACCGGTACCGGCTTCTGCGGCCTCTTTGCCCTGGTAGCCGGACAGCAACTGAATCACTTGCTGGCGCACCCGGGTCAATTCGGCGCCCAGCTTGACCAGCACCTGCGCGGCCACACCTTCACCCTCGCGAATCAGGCCAAGCAGAATGTGCTCAGTCCCGATGTAGTTGTGGCCGAGCTGCAGTGCCTCCCGAAGGCTCAGTTCGAGCACCTTCTTGGCGCGCGGCGTGAAGGGAATGTGCCCAGACGGCGCCTGCTGGCCTTGGCCGATTATCTCCTCGACCTGGCTGCGCACGCCTTCCAGCGAGATACCCAGGGACTCCAGCGACTTGGCTGCGACGCCTTCGCCTTCGTGGATAAGACCCAGCAGAATGTGCTCGGTCCCGATGTAATTGTGGTTGAGCATCCTGGCCTCTTCTTGAGCCAAGACGACCACCCTGCGGGCACGGTCGGTAAATCGTTCGAACATCGCCGGTTACCTGCTCTCCCTCACCATTCGGTACTCCGTCATTTGCCGGCACAGGGCCGACCCCGCGTACCTGCCGTCCACTGTAGTGGTCGGGCTGCCGGGGTTCCTAACCTCGTGGCCCCCAGCGACGGCATAACGCAACACATTAACGAGGAAAAACCCCTGCGTGTTTCCGCGTTGAGCGGCGATCAGTTCGCCTCAAGCGAAAAGCATAAAATCCGGCGCCCAGGCGTCGTGCCCGGGCACCGGATCAATTATGTAGGTAGAACCGCGGCCCTGCACGGCGCCGCGTCTGGACGCAGACGCACGCGGCGAGCCGCCCCAGAATTAAGTAGCGGCGTGGAACGCGTCGATGACATCGGCCGGGATACGGCCGCGAGTCGACACATTGTGGCCGTTGCGCCGCGCCCATTCCCGAATCGCGGCACTCTGCTCGCGGTCGATGGCGCCGCGGCCACGGCCGCCCGTGCCGGAACGTCCGCGCCGGCGACCGCCGACTCGACGCCCAGCCGCGACCCACTGCTTCAAGTCGTTACGCAGTTTCGTCGCATTCTTACTTGAAAGGTCGATCTCATAGCTCACCCCGTCAAGCCCGAATTCAACCGTTTCGTCGGCGGAGCCGGCGCCGTCGAAATCGTCGACCAAGGTGACGGTCACTTTCTTCGCCATTGGATTACCCTCGCGTTTCTTCTTGAGCAGTTACAGATCATGTTAAGACTGAGTCCCCGTTGATCTAATCTGCCACAGGAGTCTCAAATACTCAATCCGAGACGCGACTTGCGCAGTTCAGTTGGAGTGTGGCCGAACAATCGGGAACAAAACAGTCTCGCGAATTGACAGCCCAGTCAAACACATCAACAACCGATCGATACCCATTCCCGTTCCGGTACACGGTGGCATCCCGAACTCCAGGGCGGCGAGAAAATCCTCATCAAGCAACATAGCCTCGTCATCGCCGGCAGCCGCGGCACGGGCCTGATCAGCGAATCTCTCCCGTTGTACCACTGGATCGTTCAATTCCGAGTATCCGGTGGCCAACTCCACACCATGCAGGTAAAGGTCCCACTTCTCCGTTACTCCGGGGATACTGCGGTGCTGACGGGTCAATGGAGTCGTCTCTACTGGGAAATCCCTGACAAATGTGGGCGCAGTCAGCTTCTTGCCCACAGCGTGTTCCCAGAGTTCCTCGACGAGTTTTCCGTGACCAAAAACACGTTTGTCAAGAATCTCTACATCCAGTTGGCCCGCGATAGCTTGTAAGCGTTCGACGGACGTCTCCGGTGTGATCTCTTCTCCCAGGGCATCGGACAGGGAGGAATACATCTGCAACGTCGTCCATTCTCCGTCGATGTCGTAGATGCGGCCGTCGGGCATCAGGAGTTCTCTGGTGCCGATCGCCTCGTCGGCGACCTCCTGAATAAGCTCCCTAGTCACGACCGCTGAATCGTCATAGGTTCCGTAGGTCTGGTAGGTCTCCAGCATGGAAAATTCCGGTGAATGGGTGGAATCGGTGCCTTCGTTTCGGAACACCCGATTTACCTCGAAGACCTTGTCGAAACCGCCGACGATGCAACGCTTGAGGAACAGTTCCGGTGCGATACGCAGGAAAAGATCGATGTCGAGCGCATTCGAATGGGTGACGAACGGACGAGCCGCGGCGCCTCCGGCCAGCGTCTGCAACATCGGCGTCTCGACTTCCAGGAACCCGCGCCGCTCCAAAGCATTGCGCAGGGCCCGCATAACGGAAATTCGCTGCCGCGCAATTGTGCGGGCTTGCGGGCGGACGATCAGGTCGACATAGCGCTGCCGAACCCGCGCTTCCTCGCTCATCTCTTTGTGTGCGACGGGTAACGGCCGAAGCGATTTCGCTGCCATCTGCCATGAATCGGCCAGCACAGACAGTTCGCCTCGACGCGAGCTGATCACGGTGCCCTGCACAAAGACGATGTCGCCCAGGTCGACATCGGCCTTCCATGCATCGAGGGAATCCTGACCGACTCTGTCGAGGCTGATCATTGCCTGCAATTGGGTGCCGTCGCCGTCTTGCAGTGTCGCAAAACACAATTTTCCGGTATTGCGCGCGAACACTACGCGGCCCGCAACACCGGCAACATCATCGGTTGCGGTGTCGATCGGCAGGTCAGGGTAGGCAGCGCGGATCTCGGCCAGCGTGTGCGTGCGTTGAATGGCGACCGGGTAGGGGTCTTGGCCTTCCGACAACAGCCGAGCACGCTTATCCCGGCGAATCCGGAATTGCTCGGGAAGGTCCTCGACAAGGTCGCGATCGGCAGCAGTCACGACGTGCCAGCTTACTTAAATAAACTCCCAGCGCCCTTCACGGCCGGTCTCATGACCGTCGTCGGCCCTAACGAGCAGTCCTCAGCCGGCCCCGCTGGGTTTCCTGGTTGCGTTCGAAGACAAGCCGCAGACCTTGCAGGGTCAGATGCTGGTCGTAATGTTCGACGGTGTGCAGTTCGGCCAGCAGCAGTGGTGCGGTGTGCCCGGTTGCCACCACGGCGACGTCATCGCTTGCCGAGAACCCCTTCACGTCGTCGCGGACCCGGCCGACCAGGCCGTCGACCAGTCCGGCGAAGCCGAATACGGCACCCGCCTGCATGCATTCGACAGTGTTCTTGCCGACCACCGACCGGGGCCGGGCCAGTTCCACCCGGCGCAGGGCCGCCGAACGCGCTGCCGCGGCATCAGACGACACCTGTACCCCGGGCGCGATGGCGCCGCCCAGGAATTCCCCCTTCGCCGACACCACGTCCACACAGATCGACGAACCAAAATCGACGACGATGGCGGCCTTCGCGAACTTGTTGAATGCCGCCAGACAGTTCACGATTCGGTCGGCACCGACCTCTTTCGGATTGTCGACCAGTAACGGAATACCGGTGCGCACACCCGGTTCGATAAGCACATGCGGAACCGAGGGCCAGTACTGATCGAGCATGACGCGTACCTCGTGCAGCACCGACGGGACCGTGGACAGGCCCACCGCTCCGGTGAGCCGCTCAGCATCCTCACCGATCAAGCCGTCGATGGTGAGCGCGAGTTCGTCGGCAGTGACTTCCGACTCGGTGCGTATCCGCCACTGCTGCACGACTTTTGCGTGCTCTTTGACTCCGGACAATAAACCTACGACGGTGTGGGTGTTACGGACGTCGATCGCCAGCAGCACGGCTACCGCACGCCGATCCGCGGATCAAGTAACTCTTCTACCCCGTCAGGCACGAAAGCCGGGTCGTGGCCGAGATCGATCTGCTTGTTCTGGGCATCGACGAACACGATCCGCGGCCGGTACGCACGGGCCTCGGCGTTCTCCATGGTGCCGTAAGCGATCAGAATCACCAGATCGCCCGGATGCACCAGATGCGCTGCGGCGCCGTTGATTCCGATCACGCCGGTGCCGCGCTCACCCGTGATCGCGTAGGTGACGAGTCGGGCGCCGTTGTCGATGTCGACAATGGTCACCTGTTCGCCTTCGAGCAGGTCGGCGGCATCCATCAGGTCGGCGTCGATGGTCACCGAACCGACGTAGTGCAAGTCGGCCTGCGTGACGGTGGCCCGATGGATCTTCGACTTCAACATCGTCCGTAACATCAGTTCCTCCAATGTGATTGGGCGTGCCCGTCCGGCCCGTTGTTGGTGCCGGCGAGATTACCGATTTGGATAGCAACATTGTCCAAGAGTCTGGTGGTGCCGAGTCGGGCCGCAATCAGGAGCCGACCGGATCCGTTGGTGGGCAGCGGACCGAGTTCGGTACCGCGCAGCTGCAGGTAGTCGACTACCAGGCCGGGCGTGGCGTCGAGCACCGCACGCGCTGCGTTCAGCGTGGCGTCGATACCGTAGGTTGCCGCGTGCGCCCCGGCTGTCAGTGCCGCCGAAAGCGCAACGGCCACTTCACGTTGCACGGGGTCGAGGTACCGATTGCGCGACGACATCGCCAAGCCGTCGGCTTCGCGCATGGTCGGCACCCCGACTACCGCGACGTCGATATTCAGGTCGGCGACCATCTGCCGGACCAGCACCAATTGCTGATAGTCCTTCTCGCCGAAGAAGATGCGGTCGGGGTGCACGATCTGCATCAGCTTCAGCACGACCGTCAACATTCCGGCGAAATGCGTTGGACGCGAAGCGCCTTCGAGTTCGCCGGCGAGCGGTCCGGGCTGCACGGTGGTCCGAATGCCGTCCGGATACATCGCCGCCGCGGTTGGCGCGAAGACCGCCTCGACGCCCTCGGAACGCAGTAACTCGACATCAGCGTCAAGAGTGCGAGGGTAAGCGTCAAGATCCTCGCCGGCTCCGAACTGCAACGGATTGACGAAGATCGAAACTACTACCACCGCGCCGGGCACTCGTTTGGCGGCGCGCACCAACGTCAGGTGTCCGTCGTGCAGCGCTCCCATGGTGGGCACCAACATGATTCGCCGGCCGGTGTGGCGCAGCGCGCGACTGACATCGGTGATGCGCCGAGGTTCGGAGTACACATTGAGTTGGCCCGGTTTGAAGACGGGCGCCTTCTTACCGATCAACCCGCCAGCACCTCCACCACATCTTGCGGAGCGTGCGCCCGCAGAGCGGTCCGCAGCGCGTTCACCCGATACGCCTGGGCGAGTTGCGGGTCGGCTTGCTCGAGCGCACGCAAATGCCCGGCGACCGCGGCCGCGTCACCGCGGGCCACGGGCCCGGTGAGGGCGGCCTGGCCGCGCAGCAGGGTGTTCTCCAGCGCAGCCCGGGCGAGCGGTCCGACGATGCGTTCGGCAATCCCGCCCGGCTGGTTGTCGACGAGTTGCTGGCCGAGCAGTTCATCGCCGCGTACCGCGGCACGCAACGCCTCGAGCGCGTCGGCCACCACGGTGACCAGGTGGTTGGCGGCGTGAGCCAGTGCCGCGTGGTAGAGCACCCGCGCATCCTCGCGCACGCAGAACGGTTCGCCGCCCATTTCCAGCACCAACGACTGGCCGATCGCGTAGCCGATCTCGTCGGCCGCGGTGACGCCGAAGCAAGTGTCGGGCAGCCGGGCAATGTCCTCGTCGGAGCCGGTGAACGTCATAGCCGGGTGAATCGCCAGCGGTATGCAGCCTTGTTGGGTCAACGGATCCAACACCGAGATTCCATTGGCACCGGACGTGTGGACCACGATCGTGCCGGGGCGCACCGACGAAGTGGCGGCCAGACCAGATACGAGCCCGCTGAGTTCGCTGTCGGTTACCGCCAGCAACAGCAGTTCGGCGCCGGCGGCAACGTCCGTCGGCGAGAGCACCGGGGTATCAGGGAGCCGGCGCTGCGCGCGCTGTAGTGAGGCGTGAGAAATTGCACTACACGCCACCACTACGTGGTCAGCGCGTTCCAGCGCGACCCCCAGCGCGGTTCCAACCCGACCGGCGGAGATGATCCCCACCTTGAGCCTGGCCGGGCGCAAACCGTCGAACTGCACCATCGCAGACGACCTCACATATTTCTTGTTCGTTCCAGTCCCACATCCCGGGTACCGGACGGTCCAATGAGACTGTAGTCGATTTGCCGAACCGAGCGCAGCGTGTCAGCCGTCACGCCTGCGACGCTTGCCGCCTCCACTTGGCTGCTCTTCCAGCTCGTCACGCCGACGTCGCCGCCCGCCTGCGTTGGGCTCGTCGTCCGGCTCTTCGTTGCGACGCCGCCGTCCGCCGCCGCTGGGCTGCTCCTCCGGCTCGTCATTACGACGCCGCCGCCCACCGCCACTGGACTGCTCCTCCGGCTCGTCATTACGACGCCGCCGCCCACCGCCACTGGACTGCTCCTCCGGCTCGTCACTACGACGCCGCCGCCCACCGCCACTGGACTGCTCCTCCGGCTCGTCACTACGACGCCGCCGCCCACCGCCACTCGGTTGCACTTCCAACCTCGCCATCAGGTCGGCGAACGATTGGCCCCCGCTCGGCGGATCCGACTCGTCCAGCTCAGGCATCGCTTCCCCGGCGGTGCGATGCCGCGGCGCGGGCATTTCCGGTGGGGCGGGCGGTGGCACCGGTGCGCGCTCGGCCGGCGGTCGCTCAGTAAAGGAAGGCGGTGTTTCGGCCGACTGCGGGCCGGCTACCGGCCCGGAATCTGCGGGGCCTGCGAGGTGGCCAACTCCGTAGTCGCGATATTCCGCCGAGTGTCGCGACCGCGACCGACGGCCGCCGTACTGAGCTGGCGCGTCGACCGCGCCAAAACCGGCCGCAGCCTCGCCTTCCGCATCCGAATCCCGGTAGCGCCTCGGCCGCCCGGATTGCTCGGGCGGCACCGGGGCCGCTGCCGGCGCCCAATGGCTGCCCGGTGTTCCGGCCGGCAACCATTGCCCATCGGCAGGGGCGGGCTGCCATTCGGACGCGCGCGGCTCTGGCTGCGGTTCGCGTGGCATCGGTGGTGGTGGCGGCGGTTGCTGTTGAGGTTGCGGCGGCGGTTGCCAGGCTGCCGGCGGCTGCGGCCAGGACGGTTGGGAAGGCGGCGGCGGGGCCTGTGCCGGCGGGCGGTGCCGCGGCTCGAACGATTGCCGTTCGAAGGATGGTGACGGCGGGGGCGCGTACTGCTGCACGGGCGCGGGCTGCTCTCGCACCGGGGCGGGTGGCCGCGGCGGCAACAGCGGCTCCTCGGGCACATCGATGATCGCGGCTTCGTCCTCGCGAACGCGCTCCTGGTCGTCTTGGCGCACCGCGGTGACCCGGTCACTGGCCACCCAGTCGGCCGGCGGGCTCTCCCCGTTTCGGGCGCTGCGTTGCGACCGGTCCGGTAACGCCCGCGGAGTCTCTCGGCTTGGCGTCTCCAGCGCCGGGCGCTGTTCGAGGTCGGTGTCGAAGAGGATCTCCAGGTTCGTTCGCAGCGAGGCAAGCTCCGCCCGCAGCGCCGCGATCTCGTCAGCGGCCTGGCCGCGTATCTCGACGGCCAGTTCGCGCCGCAGCTGCGACTCCACGGTGAGTTCGTATTCGCGGCGCGCCGAGATCTCACGATCCAATTGGAGGTCGTAGACAAGCTTCATATCCCGCGTCCGCGCCTCGTCAGCCTCCGCCTGCCTGCGATAGACAACCGACACGAACGCGCCGGCAACGGCGGCCCACAAGGCCAGGATCACAGCGAGCTTGAGGAGTTCCACGCGATCGGTGAAAACCAATGCGGAGCTGGCCCCGATTGCGAGGACCAGCAACGTCGTCAAGAGCACCCACCCCGGCCTGCGGCCGCCGCGCCGCACACGGGCGCCGCGGGACAGAACGGTCATGGGGTGACTGTACCCGCGCGTGGTCAGTCCGCGTGTCGCGCCGGTCCGGCGATTCTCGACCTGAGCTAACTATCGTTAACTCTCCGCGCCCTCACCGTAATCGGTCGGATCTTGCGGCGACCTGCAGCAATGCTGCAGCCACAACGCAGCAACGACCAACGCCAGTGCGCTGACGGCCGCAACCACCGCTCCGGAGGTGTCCTCGGCGGCAGCATGCATCCACGACCGTCGCGGCAGGAAGTACACCAGCACTCCGAGCCACCAGCCCAGCATCAGGGCGCCCATCCAGGCCGACGCCTTGGCGACCACCAGGCTGCGGGCCACGGCAAGCGGGTGTAGCCAACCGGGCGCGTCACCGATCTCGCCGTCGTTGATCTTGGTGCGGACGTATCGCGCCCACAGCCCTTCGCCGATCGCGACCAGCAGCAGCGAAAACCCGCTCCACAGCGTGATCGGCGGAAACCAGCGGTACCAGGCGTTGATCAGCAGATAGCCGACGACCGCGGCGCCGAAGGCAACGGCCGTCAGGTCACGTTTGCGGGTGGGGCCCATCAGCGTTCCAGGGACAGCGAAGTAGGGCGGACACCGGCGCGCTCGTCGGGCCCCAGCTCGGCCAGCACCTCGCCGACGGACCGCGGCCCCTCGGCGAGGGTGAGCTCGGCGTTCGGGTCGGCATCCAGCCACGGGACCAGAACAAAGGCCCGCAGCCGGGCCCGCGGGTGCGGCAACGTGAGGTCACTCTCCTCGAACACAATCTCCCCTAGCGCGGCTCCTGTTGCCGCGTAGCAGGCCACCAGGTCGACATCGAGAGTGCGCGGGCCCCAACGCACGTCGCGCACTCGTTGTGCCGCCCGCTCGAGTTCTTGAGCCCGGCGCAACCAGCCGTGAGCGTCGCGGGAAGGATCGTCGGCGATCACCACGGCGTTGAGAAACGATTCCTGCTCGACGCCGCCCCACGGATCCGTCTCGTACACCTTCGACAGTGCTACTACCGCGTCCCCGAGTCCGTCGACCACCGATTGCAGTTGGGCCAGACGGTTCCCCAGGTTGGACCCGATGGACAACACGACGCGAGTCATCGGCGCCGCTCCTCCCCATCGCTTCGCTCGGCATCGTCGCCGGCGCGGGTCATACCGGCCCGCTCGCCGGGATCACCGAACCTCGACCGCCGCGACGTGACCTTCGGCTGACCACCGCCACGTCGTCGAACGTCTGCGGGATGGGTGCCTGCGGCTTGTGCACGGCCACCTCGACGGCATGCACGCGCTCGTCCTTGATCACTTCGTCAGCGATTTCGGCACCGACCGTTTCGATCAGGTTCCGTGGCGTGCCACCCACGATGTCTGCCGCCAGCTGGGCCAGAACGCCGTAGTCGTACGTGTCAGCGAGATCGTCGCTGGCTGCGGCGTGGGCAAGATCGATCCACACGGTGATGTCGACGAGGAAATCCTGGCCGTTGATCCGCTCGTGTTCAAACACCCCATGCCGGCCGCGAACTCGCAGACCGCGCAACTCGATTCGGTCAGCCATCGAGTTCGGCTCCTTCCGCGCCCTGCCACGCGTCGACGACTTTGAGGGCGTCGACCGTCGCGCGCACGTCGTGCACCCGCACGCCCCAGGCCCCATGGACCGCAGCCAGCGCGGATATCACCGCGGTCGCCGTCTCACGCCCGGCCGGCGGGCGCGCCGCACCGTCCGACCCGGCCAGCAGCGTGCCGAGAAACCGTTTGCGGGAAGCGCCGATCAACACCGGAACTCCGGCGGACACCAACTCCGACAATCCGTGCAGCAGCACCCAATTGTGTTGTCCTGTCTTGGCGAATCCCAGTCCGGGGTCGATCACCAGCTTGGCGGGGTCAACGCCCGCGGCCACCGCGTCGTCGACACTGGCGAGGAGGTCGGCGCGTACTTCGGTCACCACATCGCGATAGTTCGGGACCTGGTGCGGACTGTCCGCCGATACCGGCCGCCAATGCATCAGCACCCACGGTGCTCCGAACTCGACTACCAGAGGCGCCATGGCCGGGTCGGCCCGTCCACCGGACACGTCGTTGACGATCTGCGCACCGTTCTCCAGCGCGGCCCGCGCGACCCGCGCATGCATGGTGTCGATACTGACGGTAATACCTTGTGCAGCAAGCTCTTTGACGACGGGAACCACACGTGACGTCTCGACTTCGGGTTCCACCCGCGTGGCGCCGGGCCGGGTCGACTCGCCTCCGACGTCGACGATGTGCGCACCTTGGGCGGCCATAGCCAGACCGTGCTGCACAGCGCCATCGACATCGAGGTATCGGCCCCCGTCCGAAAACGAGTCATCCGTGACGTTGAGCACCCCCATTACCTGCACGGGCGCAGAACTCACTTGCGCAGAATGAGGTCGAGCGCTTCGGCTCGAGAGGCGGCATCGGTCTTGAACTGACCCCGCACCGCCGACGTTGTCGTGGTCGCACCGGGCTTGCGGACGCCCCGCATCGCCATGCACAAGTGTTCGGCCTCAACCACCACGATTACTCCGCGTGGGTTGAGTCGCTGCACCAGCGCGTCGGCGATCTGGCTGGTCAGCCGCTCCTGCACCTGCGGTCGCTTGGCGTAAAGGTCAACCAGCCGTGCGATTTTCGACAGACCGGTGACCCGGCCGTCCACACCAGGGATGTAGCCGACATGGGCCACACCATGGAAGGACACCAGATGGTGTTCGCAGGTTGAGTACATCGGAATCTCTTTGACGATCACCAGTTCGTTGTGATCCTCGTCGAACATGGTGTTGAGCACCGAGTCCGGATCGGTGTAGAGACCGGCGAATATCTCGCGGTAGGCGCGCGCCACACGAGCAGGTGTGTCCCGTAAGCCATTTCGATCCGGGTCCTCTCCGACTGCGATGAGGAGCTCGCGAACGGCAGCCTCGGCTCGGGGCTGGTCGAACACCCGCGCGCGCGTTTCTCTGGAATCCAGCTGCGTCATCGAAAGCCTCCGTGGTTCAGCCGTGAGCCGGCGGGTTGGACCGAGTCACACCCTCTTCGCGCTCAGCGGAGGTGTCGTCGGTTTCGGACTCGTCGGTATCCGGGCTGGGAATACTTGGTGAGGGTTGCGGACGGCTGGACTCTTGCGACGGCGGCCAACCGGGGGCGTGCCAGTCGTCCGGCGCGCCGTAGTCAGGCTGGGTGGGGCCGTGCGAACCGTTAGCGCCGTTACCTTTGGACTCTCCCTTGGCCTCCTCGGCGGCCTTGGACGCCCGCGCGATCGCGGCCTTGAAGGCCGGCTCGGGAACGGGCTGGGGCCACGGCTCGCCGCGCTCGATCGCCAGTTCGCCGGGCGTCTTGATCGGCGGCTTGTCCGACGGAATCCGGCCACCGAAGTCGTCGAACATAGTGAGCCGCGGACGCTTCTCGACGTCGCCGAAGATCGCCTGCAGCTCGGGCCGGTGCAGGGTCTCCTTCTCCAGCAACTCGCCGGCCAAGGTGTCCAGAACGTCCCGGTACTCGGTCAGGATCTCCCACGCTTCGGTGTGCGCGGCTTCGATGAGCTTGCGAACCTCATCGTCGATGTCGCGAGCGACCTCGTGTGAGTAGTCGGCTTGATTGCCCATGGTGCGACCCAGGAACGGGTCACCGTGCTCCGTGCCGTACTTCACTGCTCCCAGCCGCGCACTCATCCCGTATTCGGTGACCATCGCGCGTGCGATCTTGGTGGCCTGCTCGATGTCAGAGACCGCACCCGTGGTGGGCTCACGGAAAACCAGTTCCTCAGCGGCGCGTCCACCCATCGCGAACACCAGCTGAGCAATCATCTCCGAGCGGGTCCGCAAACCCTTGTCATCCTCGGGCACCGCGACCGCGTGCCCGCCGGTGCGGCCACGAGCCAGGATCGTCACCTTGTACACGGGGTCGATATCCGGCATCGCCCAGGCGGCCAGGGTGTGCCCGCCCTCATGATAGGCGGTGATCTTCTTCTCCAGCTCGCTGATGAGACGGCCCTTGCGGCGCGGGCCGCCAATGACCCGGTCGACGGCCTCTTCCAGCGCGGGGCCGGCGATGACGGTGCCGTTCTCGCGCGCGGTGAGTAGCGCGGCCTCGTTGACCACGTTGGCCAGGTCGGCGCCGGTCATGCCGACGGTGCGCTTGGCCAGCCCGTCGAGGTCGGCGTCCTCGGCGATCGGCTTGCCCTTGGAATGCACCCGCAAGACCGCCCGGCGACCGGCCAGGTCGGGGTTGGACACCGGGATCTGCCGGTCGAACCGGCCCGGCCGCAGCAGGGCCGGGTCCAGGATGTCGGGTCGGTTGGTGGCTGCGATCAGGATGACGCCGGCGCGGTCGCCGAAACCGTCCATTTCGACCAACAGCTGGTTCAGGGTCTGCTCACGTTCGTCGTGGCCGCCGCCGAGGCCGGCGCCGCGCTGCCGGCCCACCGCGTCGATCTCGTCGACGAAGATGATGCAGGGACTGTTCTGCTTTGCCTGTTCAAAAAGGTCGCGCACCCGCGAGGCGCCAACGCCGACGAACATCTCGACGAAGTCAGAGCCGGAGATGGTGAAGAAGGGAACGCCCGCTTCTCCCGCAACCGCACGGGCCAATAATGTCTTGCCCGTTCCGGGCGGGCCGTAGAGCAATACGCCCTTCGGGATCTTGGCGCCCAGCGCCTGGTAGCGGGTGGGATTTTGCAGGAAGTCTTTGATCTCGTAGAGCTCCTCGACCGCCTCGTCGACACCGGCGACGTCGGCGAACGTGGTCTTGGGCATGTCCTTGGACAGCTGTTTGGCGCGCGACTTGCCGAAGCCGAAGCCCATCCGGGCGCCGCCCTGCATCCGGGAGAACATGACGAACAGGCCCACCAACAGCAACAGCGGCAGCACGTAGACCAGCAGCTCGCCGAGCAGGCTGCCCTCGTTCACCACTGTCGCGATCTTGGCGTTCTTGGCGTTCAGAGCGTTGAACAGGTCGACGCCGTACCCGGTCGGGAATTTGGTGATGACCTTGTCGGAGTTCTCGGTGTCGTTGTTGCCCTTCTTCAGGGTCAATCGCAGTTGCTGTTCGCGGTCGTCGATCTGCGCGCTCTTGACGTTGTCGCTGTTGATCTGAGCCATCGCCACCGAGGTGTCGACAGACTTGTAACCGCGGGTGTCATCGCTGAAGTAGAAAAACGACCAGCCGAGCAGCACCAGAACGGCGACCGCCGTTATCGTGCGGATCACGTTTTTACGGTTCATCAATCATCGGCCGAGTCGGCCAGGTCCCTTCCGATAAACGCCGCTGCAAATGTCCAGGCTACCGCTAGCTGTCCTAACGCCTCCCTCGATAACGACGAATGACGACGACCGGCAGTTCCCGAGGCGTCTCACCCGTAGTAGCGGGCCTCGACCACATTGCCGTCCGGGTCAGCGAAGTAGAACGCCTCCGGGGCGAAGCCCTGCGCGCCGAAGGACTGGACCATTCGGGCGCTGGTATCGACACCCTCGGCTTGCAGCCGCTGGTCCAGTTCCTCGAATTCGGACTTCGACAGCGCGAGGCAGACGTGGTTGACCGGATTGCCGGCGCTACCGTCGGCCTTCGCGAACGCGCCGATACCGGTTGCCATCACCTGCGGCATCAGGTCGATGATCGACTCCTGCGAGACGCGCACGCTGGGGAAAGGTGCCTTGCCGGCCTCGAACTCGTCGAAGCGCACCGGAGCGAGCCCGATCACCCGCGAGTAGAAATCCATCGCCACCCGCGGATCCTTCGTCCAAAGCACCAAGTGATCCAGCCGCATGACACCTATGGTGCGCGGGATCCCGGCGATATCTGCGCGCGGCCCCTTCTCAGGCCCTTCTCAAGGCCCGAGCTGTTGTGTTTTGGTGAGACGATGCGTTCACCAACCGAACGGTTAGTTGACACCAACGGTGTGCGGTTGCGGGTGATCGAGGCCGGAGACCGCGGAGCGCCGGTGGTGGTGCTGTGCCACGGGTTCCCCGAACTCGCCTATTCGTGGCGACACCAGATTCCGGCGTTGGTCGACGCGGGCTACCACGTGTTGGCCCCCGACCAGCGCGGCTATGGCGGCTCGTCGCTCCCAGAAGCGATCGAGGCCTACGACATCCATCAGTTAACCGGCGACATCGTCGGCCTGCTCGACGATGTCGGGGCCCAGCGGGCGGCATGGGTGGGCCACGATTGGGGCGCGATGGTGGTGTGGAACGGTGCGCTGCTGCACCCTGATCGAGTGGCTGCGGTGGCCGCATTGAGCGTTCCGCCGGTGCCCCGCGCAAAGCGACCGGTGACGGTGGCGCTTCGCCGGACGTTCGGCGACAACTTCTTCTATATCCTCTATTTCCAGGAACCCGGTGTTGCCGACGCGGAACTCAACGGTGACCCCGCCCGCACCATGCGCCGGATGCTGGGCAGCTTGCAGCTCACGGGCGATCAGGAATCCGCATTGCGGATGGTGGCGCCCGGACCCGAAGGATTCATCGATCGGCTTCCCGAACCCGACGCACTGCCCGCTTGGATCAGCCCGGACGAGATTGACCATTACATAAGCGAATTCACTCGGACCGGATTCACCGGCGGGCTGAATTGGTACCGCAACATGGACCGCAACTGGGAGACGACGCCAGAGCTGGATCCCGGGTTGGACACGGCCAAGATCACGGTGCCATGCCTGTTCGTCGGCGGGTCGGCGGATCCGGTGTTGGCGTTTACTCGCAAAGACCGGGCGGCTGAGGTGGTCAGCGGCCCGTATCAGGAAGTGATGATCGACGGCGCCGGCCACTGGCTGCAGCAGGAACGGCCCGACCAAGTGAATTCGACCTTGCTGCAATTCCTCAAAGGAGTGGAATGGTGAGCACCCCAATGCGATTCGGCGTTTTCATCACGCCGTTTCACCCGACCGGCCAATCCCCCACGGTGGCATTGGAATACGACATGGAACGCGTCGTCGCGCTGGACCGCCTCGGCTACGACGAGGCCTGGTTCGGCGAACACCATTCGGGCGGTTACGAATTGATCTCCTGCCCGGAAGTTTTCATCGCGGCGGCGGCGGAACGGACCAAACACATCCGACTGGGCACCGGTGTGGTCTCGCTGCCCTACCACCACCCGTTGATGGTCGCCGACCGGTGGGTGCTGCTGGACCACCTGACCCGGGGCCGCGTCATGTTCGGCACCGGGCCCGGGGCGCTGCCGTCGGACGCATTCATGATGGGCATCGACCCGATCGACCAGCGGCGGATGATGCAGGAATCCCTCGAGGCGATCCTGGCGCTGTTCCGCGCGGCGCCCGAGGAACGCATCGATCGGCACACCGACTGGTTCACCTTGCGCGATGCCCAATTGCACATCCGTCCATACACCTGGCCGTATCCCGAGATATCAACGGCGGCAATGATTTCTCCGTCCGGTCCACGGCTGGCCGGCGCGCTGGGCACTTCGCTGCTTTCGCTGTCGATGTCAGTGCCCGGCGGTTACGCGGCCCTGGATAACACCTGGCAGGTGGTGTGCGAACAGGCGGCCAAGGCGGGCCGGGAGGAGCCCAAGCGCACCGATTGGCGCGTCTTGAGCATCATGCACATCGCCGATACCCGCGAACAGGCGATCGAGGACTGCACTTACGGACTGCTCGATTTCGCTAAGTACTTCGGCGCCGCCGGGTTCGTGCCGCTGGTCAACGAGGTCGAGGGCGCGCAGTCCCCGCGGGAATTCGTCGAAGACTATGCGGCAAAAGGAAATTGCTGCATCGGTACTCCCGAGGATGCGATCGCGCACATCGAGGATCTCCTGGAGCGGTCCGGTGGTTTCGGGACGTTGCTGTTACTGGGCCACGACTGGGCATCGCCGCAGGCGACCTTCCACTCCTATGACCTGTTCGCCCGCAAGGTGATTCCGCATTTCAAAGGTCAGCTCGAAGCGCCGCGGGCATCGCACGAATGGGCGAAGGACAAGCGCGACGAATTGATCGGCCGGGCCGGTCAGGCAATCGTGCAGGCCATCACCCAACATGTCAGCGAACACGATGGGGCAAGTGGCTGATGCGCGCGTCGGTGCTGCGCGACGGACGGATGATTTACCGCGACGACCTGCCCGACCCGGTGCCCGGTCCCGGACAGGTGCTGGTCGCGGTGCGCGCCTGCGGAATATGTGGTTCTGACCTGCATTTCGCGGCCCATGGTGGCCAGGTGCTGGAGATGATGAGACAGGTGGGCGGCAATGGTGGCATGGCCGTCGACCTGGGCCGCGACATCTTCATGGGCCACGAATTCAGCGCCGAGGTCCTCGAGGCCGGGCCCGACACCGAGACCCACCCGCCGGGGACGCTGGTTACCTCGCTGCCGGTGTTGCTGTCGGACAAGGGAGTCGAGCAGATCGTCTACAGCAACACCACATTGGGCGGGTACGCCGAACGGATGTTGCTCTCGGCACCGCTGTTGCTGCCCATCCCCAATGGCCTGGACCTCAAGCACGCCGCCCTCACCGAACCGCTGGCCGTGGGATTGCACGCGGTGAACAAATCCAGGATCGCGAAGGACGAGGCGGCCCTGGTGCTGGGCTGCGGCCCGATCGGTGTCGCCATCATCGCGGCACTTCGGATGCACGGTGTCGAAAATGTTGTGGCGGCTGATTTTTCACCAAAGCGGCGCGAGCTGGCGGCCGTGATGGGCGCCCACCAGACGGTTGATCCCGCGCAAAATTCACCCTTCGACATCGTGAAGGCAAAAGTGGTGTTCGAGGCCGTCGGGGTGCCCGGCCTCATCGACGACGTGCTGCGCCGTGCCCGCAGAGGCACGCGATTGGTGGTGGCCGGCGTCTGCATGGAGCCGGATTCCATTCACCCGTTCTTTGCTATCGCCAAAGAGATCAACGTGCAGTTCTCGCTGGCCTACGACATGGAGGAATTCACCACTTCACTGAGAGCCCTCGCCGAGGGCGACGTTGACGTGGGCCCGCTGATCACCGGCGAGGTCGGATTTGAGGGAGTCGGGGCAGCTTTTGACGACCTCGCGGACCCCGGGCGGCACTGCAAGATCCTGGTGACGCCCTAATCGCGATCGCAAGCTCGGCCGTGGCGATCGCAAGCTCGGCCGTGGCGATCGCAAGCGCGGCCGTGGCGATCGCAAGCGCGGCGAAGCCGGGCGCAGCGGATCGCCACCATCAGATCGAGCCGGGCGCAGCGGATCGCCACCATCAGATCGAGCCGGGCGCAGCGGGTCGCCACCATCAGATCGAGCCGGGCGTAGCGGGTCGCCACCATCAGATCGGGCCGGGCGCAGCGGGTCGCGACCATCGGACCAGTCAGACCCGGTGCTGATCGAGCGCCCTTTCTCGGTCGATGTACGACACGCCGCACAGATGGGAAGTCCAGGTAACTCACAGCTGAACTGAAGTTGACGATCGGCGTTTCGTGACACACGCTATTGCGGTGGTGGGTGGCAATGAGGACCTGCAGATCGCACGCGTCGAGCGGCGCCTAGGGACCAAGTACACGCATCTTTCGCAGGACCAGATCTCTGTCGCGGTTGCGAACGCGTGGAAGCGGTTCGAGCAGAGTTCGGTGCGGGATTTCGTTCCGTTGCTTGTCGAGCGGCGGGCCGGTGCCGAACTCGCCGAGGTCAGATAGGCGCCCAGCGACACAGAAGGCGCGGACGGCACACGTTCGGTGTGCCTGACCGCGCCAACTGATGACTACCGAAGCCCGTGGGCCTGCTATCCGCCGGAGGGCGGCTGGACGACCATGATCGGCTTGAATCCGTACCGCGGGGCAGCGAAGTTCGCCACGCCGCGGCCGGCGCCGGCGCCGGGCATCACCGGCATCCCGCCAAACGCGGATGTGGCCGCTTCTGGCGCGGCCGCACCGGCGACACCGTGCAGCGCCACGTTGATTGGGTTCGCCGCCGGCGTGGCGATCCAGCTAGCCGGAACAGAGACCGCCCCGACCTTGGCCGCATTCCCCACCGCTCCGGTGATACCGCCGAGGGCGTTGCCCAAGCCACTGCCGAAGGTAGGCGCAATACCGGCAGCGGCCCCCTCAGCGGCCTTCGCGGCACCCTCAGCGGCCTTTCCGAACGCGGGAAACGCGCTGTGGAAGAGGCCGTCGATGTCCTTCATGGCGGTGGTGCTGAGTCGGAACGGAGAAACCAACCGGATGTAGGAGTCCATACCGGAGCTGCCGTCGATCGTCTGCGAGCCGGTGATGCCCTCCATGACGTCGCCGATCACGCCGTTCAGTACGACTCCGTCACCGTTGCTATTGAAGGTCGTCCCGGTGAGACCGAGCAATGCCTGCGGATTGCTGAACCCAGGGTTTTCGTTGGTCAAGCCGGCCAACCGCAACAGCGTTCTCGGTATGTCATAGAAACCTGTCGAGGCGATCTGGGCGTTGACGGCCTGCACCGTCGCGTGGACCTGGGCGCCGATACCGTTGATGCCGCCGGCGACCGCCTGCGGAGTGAATGCGGGCACCGCCGCCGCCTGCGCGGATGCACCCGAGTAGCCGTACATCGCCGACGCATCCTGCGCCCACATCTCGGCATACTGCGCCTCGGTCGCCGCGATGGCAGCGGTGTTCTGGCCCAGGAAATTCGTCGCCAGCAGCGCCGCCAACAGCGACCGGTTGGCCGCGATCTCCGGCGGGGGCACGGTTGCGGCAAAAGCCGCCTCGAAGGCACTCGCTGCCGCGACGGCTTGCGCCGCGGTCTGTTGCGCTTGCTCGCTGGACGTGGTCAGCCAGGCAATCTGCGGCGTGACCGACGCCGCCATGGCCGCCGACGAAGGTCCCTGCCAAGGCCCGTCGGTCAGGCTGGTCAGCACCGTCAGCCACGCGGACGAGGTGCTCTGCAAGTCGCCGGCCAGAGCTTCCCAGGCCGCGGCGGCGGCCAGCATCGGCCCCGACCCCGGTCCGGCGTACATCAGCGCCGAATTGACTTCCGGCGGTAACTGAGCGAAATCCACCATTGGTTCTCTCCAGCTATCCGATGCCGTTGGCGTTGGACGCCTCGGTGGTCGCGTACGAGGCAGCGTTGAGCCCCAGCGTGGTCGCCATCTGTTGGTGGATCGCCGCGGCCTGCGCACTGATCTGCTGGTACAGCTCGGCGTGCCTCGCGAACTGCGCTGCAGTTAATTGAGACACCAAGTCAGAGGCGGCCGGGATCACCCCGGTGGTCGGGGTGGCGGCGGCCGCGTTTCCGGCCTCCATCGCGGCATTGATCGACGCCAGCTCTTCCGAAGCCCCGGCCAGTGCATCGGGCTCGGCATACACGAGCGACATGAGAATCCTCCCTGGATGAGTTCCGCATTAGCAGCTTTCAGCGCCCGACACCGTCGTCGGCCTTATCGCCCCAGCTGATCTGTCGCAACGTTATGGCAGCCAAGCAGCGTGATCCCAGGTTCCTACGGCCTGTTCATTGTTGAGTAAGTAACTATTCATTTGCTGGGCTATAACCCCAGGACGAATCCGTGTTTATATGAGTTATATATGACTTAAATATGATTTGAAATTGATATGAGTTTTCCCGAATCGGTTGAAATCCTTTTATTGATCTGAGTGACAATTCCCGATCCAGTGGGATCGGCTGACGCCGGCCGCCACCAGGACGCACTGCGTTGCCACCAAAATCACTGCACAACAGGGCTTTACGCGGATTCGCTGAAATCGCCCCGGAACTCGGTCGAGCTGGTCCACCACAACAGGCCATTTCCCGGCTTGGAGCTCGAATACGGTCGGGCCGACGATTCCGAATGCCCACACTTGGCTCTGACCAGCCCATTCACATGCAACACAGGGCCGGTGTCTAGCGTTCGATGAGTGTGCTTGCTAAGCGCAAAATCAACCAGCGCAGGTTGCGCGGAGAAATGGTGAGATTTCGGTGCATTCCACCTGAGAGCAGGCCCAAATGGGCACCTAGCAGGTCTTTGCTGGCACACGGAGTGTGTCACACCTTCCGGGCAGCGGACCCGGCGACATTGAACAGAAGGTTAACACTCGCCATCGCAGCACTGAAAGCGCTTCATCGAAACCGCGAGCTAGGGTGCCAGCCATGTCGATCGCCAGCCGTAGCCATAGATCTTCCCGCCGGTCGCTCGCCCTCCTCACCGCGGCGCTGGTCACAGCAGGCGTCTCGTCGGCCTGCGACTCCCACAATCCGGCGCCGACTTCCGGCGCCAATCCACGCCAGGTGACCGTGTTGGGATCCGGGCAGGTGCAGGGCGTCCCGGACACCCTGACCGCCCACGTCGCCATCGAATTCAGCGCCGGCGACGTCACCACCGCCATGAACCAGACCAACGACCGCCAACAGGCCGTGATCAACGCGCTGGTGGGCGCCGGCTTGGACCGCAAGGACATCCGCACGACCCAGGTGACCCTGCAGCCGCAATACAGTTCACCGGAGCCTGCCGGAACCGCGAGAATCGGCGGCTACCGCGCCGACGACGCGATCGAGATCAAGATTCACCCGACCGATGCCGCGTCCAGGCTCCTGGATCTGGTCGCCAGCACCGGCGGCGACGCCACCCGGATCAATTCGGTCAACTACTCGATCGCCGACGACTCACAGTTGGTCAAGGACGCCCGGACGCGCGCCTTCGAGGACGCCAAGAGCCGCGCCCAGCAGTACGCCCAGCTGTCCGGGCTCAATCTGGGCAAAGTGCTGTCCATCTCGGAGGTAGCCGGCGCTACGCCGACGACAGGCCCACAACCAGCACCGGCGCCCCGCGCTTCGATGGTCCCACTGGAGCCGGGTCAGCAGACGGTGAGCTTCTCGGTCACTGCGGTGTGGGAACTTGGTTAGCGCACAATGGTCGCGACCCGCTGCGCCCGCCTACGCCGCGCTTGCGATCGCTCCGGTCCAATGGTCGCGACCCGCTGCGCCCGCCTACGCCGCGCTTGCGATCGCTCCGGTCCAATGGTCGCGACCCGCTGCGCCC
>NZ_JBVAXG010000007.1:155748-251133 GCF_055419245.1 Mycobacterium sp. IDUB_37
TGCGCCCGCCTACGCCGCGCTTGCGATCGCTCCGGCCCGCTACTGATAAACCCGCGGGTCCAGTGTCCCGATGTAGGGCAGGTCGCGGTACCGCTCGTCGTAATCCAGGCCGTAGCCGACGACGAAGTCGTTGGGAATATCGAAACCCACGTATTCGATTTCAACGTTGGCGCCGACCGCATCCGGCTTGCGTAGCAGCGTGCACACCCGCAGCGAGCGCGGGTGCCGACTGGTCAGGTTGCGCAACAACCAGGACAGCGTCAGGCCCGAATCGACGACATCCTCGACGATCAGCACGTCACGGTCATGGATGTCGCGGTCGAGATCCTTAAGGATCCGCACCACGCCCGACGACGAAGTCGAGGAACCGTAGGAACTCACCGCCATGAACTCGAACTGCGTCGGCAGCGGAATCGCGCGCGCCAGGTCGGTGACGAACAGCACAGCGCCCTTGAGCACGGTGATCAGCAGCAGGTCCTGGCCCGTCTCAGCCACCAGGTCGCGATATTCGGCGCCGATCCGCGCTCCGAGCTCGGCGATGCGGGCGTGAATCTGCTCCTGGGTGAGCAGGACCGACTTGATGTCGCCCGGGTACAGGTCCGCGGTCACGTGCACAGCGTGCCACGACTACCTGTGAACAACCAACGCGGACGTCAAATGTCTTCGCATTGCAACACGAGTAGTCCATTTCGCCGCCCTGCGACCAGGCGTTGACCGCTTAGCGCGGACCCGACCGCTACCCCACCCTGACCTCGCCACCCGGTGATCAAAATGTCTACACCGCGAATCTGCTTGTCGGTCAGGCCGATCGCCCCGCCGACCTGGAGCCAATTGCGGATCACCCGCCGCCGTACCGGGCCGGGCAGCGCGGACAGTGCCTGAGTATTCAGACCGGATCCGTCCGGTCCGGACCCGGCGATGTCGGGCAGCAATTCCGCGGCAACACCGTCCAGGTGGTCGGTGTCCTCGCGCAACGCGGTCGCGGTACGGGCGAGTGCCTCGGCCACACCTCCGCCCAGCACGTCCTCCAACAACGGCAGGACCTCAGCTCGCAACCTGGCGCGGGTGAACCGGGGATCGGCGTTGTGCGGATCCTGCCAGGCGGTCAGGCCCAATTCTCGGCAGGCGTCGTGGGTCACGTCGCGTCGAATCCCCAGCAGCGGACGGCACCACGGTGCATCGTAGGGACGCATCCCGGCGATGGACCGTCCGCCGGAACCGCGGCCGAGTCCCAGTAGCACCGTCTCGGCCTGATCATCGAGCGTGTGCGCCAAGAGCACCGGACCATCGCGATTGCCGTCTAGCGCCGCGTAACGGGCGGTGCGCGCCGCAGCCTCGGGGCCGCCACCAGCGGCCACCTCGACGCGCAACACCCGCGCATCCACGCATCCCAATGAAATCGCTTGCGCCCGTGCGGTTTCGGCCACTTCGGCCGAGCCGGACTGCAACCCGTGATCCACGATCAATGCGCGGGTCGGCCGCAGCGTCGCCGCGACAGCGGTCAGCGCCAACGAGTCTGGGCCGCCGGACAGTCCGACACACCACCGATCGTCGGCGCCCAGCTGGCCGCCCATGTAGTTGAGTGCGAATCTCTTTGTCGCCCAGCGCAGCTGGGCTACAGCACCCGATCGATCCATCGCTGCGGGTGGTCAATTTCGGCGGGCAGTGGCAGTGTCTCGGGGCCCGTCCAGACCGTGTTGAAGCGCTTCATTCCGACCCGCTCCACAACCTGGTCCACGAACGCCTTGCCGCGGGTGTACTGGCTGAGTTTGGCGTCCAGACCCAGCAGAGCGCGCAGCAGTCGCTGCAGCGGCGGCTGTTTGCGCTGTCGCCGTTCGTCGAACCGGCCGCGGATGGTCGCGACCGACGGCACCACCATCGGCCCCACCGCATCCATCACATGCTCGGCGTGGCCTTCCAGCAGTGTGCCGAGCACGAGCAGTTGATCTAGGGCTTTGCGTTGCGGCTCGGATTGCACGGCGCGCACCAGGCCCAGAATGCCCTCGGCATTGGAGTCATCAGCGCCCTTGCCGCGGCTGCGGACAAACTCGGCAAGCCGGCCGACCACCTCGCCGAGGTCTTCGGCGGGTTCCTGGGTCAGCAACGCGAGCGAGCTCGACATGTAGCCCGCTATCCAGGCGTTGGCGGTGAACTGCACCCGGTGCGTCACCTCGTGGAGGCACACCCACAACCGGAAATCGGATGGATCGACCTTCAACTGGCGCTCAACGGCAATCACGTTCGGGTACACCAGCAGCAAACTGCCGGCGCCTTCCGGCTCAGAAGTGCTGAACGGGTCGTACTGCCCCAGGATTCCGGAGGACACGAACGCCAGCACGGCACCCGTCTGAGCACCGGTGAGTCGGCCGGTGAGAAAGCTGCGCGGCGTCTCACTCCCGTTCATCATTGCCCGCATCGAGTCGGCCGCCGCCCGAATCCACTCCCGCCGGTCGATGACGCGGGCCGGTGGCACCACACCGCCGGTGAGCAAACCGGTGACATCGCGAACCGGCGGCTCGGCCTGCTCCGCTGCCCGCAGCAATTCGTCCATGGCCTGCTGCCGCGTGTAATCGGAAGTCGGTGGGCCTGGGCGAGTCAGCTTCTCGCCTACCGTCGCTGCGAATCGCCAATCCACGGCGTTGCCCATCGTCAAGCCAGACGATGCCGAGGAGGAAGTCGCAGAAGAAGTCATGTTGCACACCCACAGAACCACAGTTTCGTGGCCAGCGCATCGATCGCGTTGCGGCCGTTGGGGCCGGCCTCGTTGGAGATGAACGCGAAGGTGAGCACTCGGCCACTGGCATCAGTCAGCACACCTACCAGTGAGTTGACGGCGGTCAGCGAGCCGGTCTTGGCGCGCAGCCAGCCGGCCGGCCCCTGGTCGGTGGACCGGTCCAGAAAGCGTTCGCCGAGCGTTCCGCTGCCGCCGGCGATCGGTAGCAGGTCCAGCAGTGCGCGCAACGAAGCCTGATCCGGACCGGCCGCCGCCTGCATCGTGCCGTCCAGGGTCCGGGCCGTGAGGCGGTCGTTGACCGACAGCCCGCTGGAATCCACCAGACTGATGCCGCCGGTATCAACGTGCGCGGTGTTCAACCTGCTGGTCACCGCGTCGACCGCGCCGGTGAAGCTCTGCGGCCGGTTGATGGCCAGCGCCACCTCGCGGGCAATGCACTCGGCCATCACGTTGTCGGAGGCGTTCATCATCTGGGACAGCCGCTGGATCAGCGGCGCCGACTGCACTACGGCCAGTTGCCGCGCGCCGGACGGGGCTGAGGCGATCGATACCGCCGCCGGGTCCAGGCCGAGTGCTTTGGCTAACTCTCGGCCGGCGTCCAGAGCCGGGGTTTTGGAACGGCGCGAGTTGACCGTCGTCGGCTGAATACGTCCGGCGTCGATCATCGCCGCCTCGATCGGCGCGACGTCACCGTTGTCGACGTCGGAGGGGTCCCAGCCCGGCGCCAGCGTGGGACCACTGAATGCCGAGACGTCCACCTGCACTGCCGTCGGCGTCATGCCGCTACGGTGCACCTGTTCGACCAGGTCACTGATCCGCGCCGCGCCGCGATACCAGGTGTCCACACCCGGCGGAGCCGCCGACAGCGTCGGATCCCCCGCTCCCATCAACAGGACGGGTCCCTGCGAGCTCTGGCCTGCGGCTACCACCCGGGTGCTGATCCGGGCCTGGTGGTCCAAGGTGAGCAGCGCCGCAGCCGCAGTCAAGACCTTGTTCGTCGACGCCGGCACCATCGGCAGGTCGTCGAGCTGGCGCCAGAGTTCCTTGCCGCTCATGGCATCGGTGATGCGACCGCCCAAGCGGCCCAGATTGGGGTCGGCAGCGGTGGCCGCCAGTGCCGCGGCCACACCTTCGGCGCTGGGCATCGCGGCGCTGTCAGCAGCCGGAGACACCGCCGCCTTGACGGTGGGTGGTCGCGGCGGGGGAACGGGCGATCGTGCGCTGCCCGCGCCGTGCCCGCCCGCGGTGAAGAGCACCGCGGCCGCCACAACGGCAGCGACGAACGCAAGCACCACCAACCCAACGAGCACGCGGGTGGACTTGCGCCAGCGTTTGGGGCCCATAACACTCCTGTCTTTCCGGACCCATTCTGCCGAACCGCCCGCCGAGCGCCGCCGGGGTGCCTGCTCGACTACTGTGTAGCCGTGCAATTCGACGTGACGATCGAAATCCCAAAGGGCCAGCGCAACAAGTACGAGGTCGATCACGAGACCGGCCGGGTGCGGCTGGACCGCTACCTCTATACCCCGATGGCATACCCCGCCGACTACGGGTTCATCGAGGACACCCTGGGTGAGGACGGCGACCCGCTGGACGCGCTGGTGCTGCTGCCCCAGCCGCTGTACCCCGGCGTGCTGGTCGAGGCCCGCCCAGTCGGCATGTTCAAGATGGTCGACGAGGCCGGTGGCGACGACAAGGTGCTCTGTGTTCCGGCCGGCGACAAGCGGTGGGACTGGATCCAGGACATCACCGACGTCCCGGAGCACGAACTCGAAGCCATCAAGCACTTCTTTGTGCACTACAAGGACTTGGAACCGGGCAAGTACGTCAAGGCTGCCGACTGGGTTGGCCGCGCCGAGGCCGAAGCCGAGGTCCAGCGTTCGGTGGAGCGGTTTCAGACCGAAGGGCACTAGCCTCCGCCCGATGGCTCTGCGCTGAGGGCGGGAAAACGCGAGTGACCCGCGCCGTCAGCGCAGAATCAATGCAGGGCCAGCGGCTGCGCTACCCGGCCGGACGGTTAGTGTCGCCACGGTGACAGAGGGCGCGGGCACCCCCGCAGCCGGCGCAGGCCCAATCGCGCGCGGCAGCGTCGCGCGGGTCGGCACCGCAACGGCGGTGACCGCCCTGTGCGGCTACGCGGTGATCTACCTGGCTGCGCGCAACCTGGCACCCGGCGGTTTCTCGATATTCGGGGTGTTCTGGGGTGCGTTCGGACTGGTCTCCGGTGCAACCAACGGGCTGCTGCAGGAGACGACGCGTGAGGTCCGCGCGATGCACTACCTGGCCCCGGAGCCGGCAGAGCCAGGCGAGCCCAGGACACATCCGCTGCGGACTGCCGCGCTCATCGGGCTGGCTTCTGCCGGCCTGATCGCTGGCAGCTCGCCACTGTGGAGCGGCCGGGTCTTCGTCGAGGCGCGCTGGACGTCGGTCGCATTGCTCTCGATCGGGCTGGCCGGATTCTGTCTGCACGCCACCCTGCTGGGCATGCTGGCCGGCGTCAACCGGTGGGGTCCGTACGGCGCGCTGATGGTGACCGACGCGATCATCCGGGTGGCGCTGGCTGCCGCGACCGTGGTGATGGGATGGGGTCTGGTCGGGTTCCTGTGGGCCACGGTCGCGGGCTCGGTGGCCTGGCTGATCATTTTGTCTGCCTCACCCACCTCACGTGCAGCGGCGCGACTGCAGACGCCCGGCAGCACCGCAACGTTTCTGCGGGGTGCCGCCCACTCCGTCACCGCCGCCGGTGCCAGCGCAATCCTGGTGATGGGCTTTCCGGTGCTGCTGAAGCTGACGTCGACCGAACTGGGTGCGGCGGGCGGCGTCGTCATCCTGGCGGTGACTTTGACCCGCGCGCCACTACTGGTGCCACTGACCGCCATGCAGGGCAACCTGATCGCCCATTTCGTCGACGAGCGCAGCCACCGACTGCGGGCGCTGATCTCCCCCGCGCTGCTGATCGCCGGTATCGGCGCGGTGGGGATCCTGCTGGCCGGCGTGCTGGGACCGTGGTTGTTGCATTTCGCATTCGGCCCCGACTATCAGGCCAGTAGTGCACTACTGGCCTGGCTGACGGCCGCGGCCGTGGCGATCGCCCTGCTGACGCTCACCGGCGCCGCTACGGTGGCAGCGGCGCTGCACCGGTCCTATTCGCTGGGCTGGGTCGGCGCCACGGTGGCGTCGGGGCTGTTACTGCTGCTACCGCTGCCGCTCGAGACCCGCACCGTGGTGGGTCTGCTGTGCGGTCCGCTGGTGGGAATTGGCGTCCATTTACTTGCGCTCGGGCGTGCCGGACGCAGCAGTTGAATCCGCTCGACGTGTAATTTGTGCTTGAAATGGCTTCTGATACGCACTACCCCGACGTCTGGATCGTCGTTCCCGCCTTCAACGAAGCCGCCGTCCTCGGCGAGGTGATCGCCGAGCTGCGTTCGGTCTTCGACAACGTCGTCTGCGTGGACGACGGCAGCTCCGACGGCAGCGGCCAAGTGGCCCGGCAGGCCGGGGCGCATCTGGTGCGCCATCCGATCAACCTGGGGCAGGGCGCGGCAATCCAGACCGGCGTCGAATACGCCCGTCGGCAGCCGGGCGCCCAGGTGTTCGCCACCTTCGACGCCGACGGCCAGCACCGGGTGAAAGATGTCGCGGCGATGGTCGACCGACTGGCCGCCGGTGACGTCGACGTGGTCATCGGCACCAGGTTCGCCGCGTCCACCGCCAGCCGGCCGCCGTTCATCAAGCGGTTGGTGCTGCAGACCGCCGCGCGGCTCAGCCGCCGCGGTCGCAGGCTGGGCCTGACCGACACCAACAACGGCCTGCGGGTGTTCAACAAGACTGTCGCCGACGGGCTGAACATCACCATGAGCGGCATGAGCCATGCCACCGAGATCGTCATGATGATCGCCGAAAACAATTGGCGGGTAGCCGAACAGCCGGTCGAGGTGCTTTACACCGAGTACTCGAAGTCGAAGGGGCAGCCGCTGCTCAACGGCGTCAACATCATCTTCGACGGTTTTCTGCGAGGGAGGATCAGGCGATGAACTGGATCCAGGTTCTGCTGATCGGATCGATCATGGCCTTGCTGGTCTTCCTGCTGCGGTCGCGCCGCAGCGCGCGCGCCCGCGCCTGGGTCAAGGTGGGCTACGTCCTGTTCGTGTTCGCCGGCGTTTACGCCGTCATCCGGCCCGACGACACCACGATCATCGCGCAATGGTTCGGCGTTCGCCGTGGCACTGACCTGATGCTCTACGCGCTGATCATGGCGTTCAGTTTCACCACGCTGAGCACCTACATGCGCTTCAAGGACCTGGAATTGCGTTACGCGCGACTGGCGCGCGCAGTGGCGCTCGAGGGTGCGCAGCTACCCGACCCTCGGTAACCGTCACCTACGCCTCGGCAGCCGCCGAGCGTGGACAGTACGACGCCCAATCGGCGTGTCTCGTCGTGAAATTCACGCTCGGCGCGGGGAAGCTAGTGCCGGAAGTAATCCACCGTCCGGCGCACGCCCTCGGCCAGCTCAACCTTAGGCTGCCAGCCCAAAACCTCTGTCGCTAAACCGATATCGAGGCAGGACCGCTTCAGATCACCCAGCCGCGGCGGGTGGAACGCAGGGTCGTCAGGCCCGCCCACTGCCGCGGCCACCGCAGTGTGCAGTTGGCGGTCGGAGGTTTCGATACCGGTCCCGACATTGAAACGCTGACCACCGCCTGCCTCGCCGGAAGCGCGGACAAAGGCGTCGACGACGTCGTCGACGAATACATAGTCGCGAGTGTTGGAGCCGTCGCCGAACACCTTGGTGTCCTTGCCCGACAGCAGCGCCCGGGCGAAGATCGCCACCACGCCGGCCTCGCCGTGCGGATCCTGGCGCGGGCCATAGACATTGGCCGGCGCGATGTGCGAGCAGTCCAGGCCGTACAGATGCCGGAAGGTGTTCAGGTAAATCTCGCCGGCCACTTTGCCCGCGGCATACGGCGACGCAGGGTCGGTGGGCACCGTCTCCGGCGTCGGGTACTGCGGCGGCACGCCGTAGATAGATCCGCCCGAGGAGGTATGCACGACCTTGCGCACCTGGGCGCGCCGGGCCGCTTCCGCCAGCCGAATCGTGCCGATCACGTTGACCGAGGCGTCGAATTGCGAGTCGGCCACCGAATGGCGGACGTCGATCTGGGCCGCCAGGTGGAAAACCACCTCCGGTTGGTGCTCGGCGAGGATGCCGTCGAGGTCCGCGGTGACGATGTCGGCATCGACGAACACGTACGCCGCGTTGTCGGCCAGGTGTTCGATATTGGTCGCTTTACCTGTCGCAAAGTTGTCCAGGCCAACTACCGTGTGGCCGTCGGCTAAGAGACGGTCGACTAGCGTCGATCCGATGAAACCGGCTGCCCCGGTGACCAGTGCGCGCACCGGCCCACCATACCGAGGGGCCAGGGCGGTCGTCGTCGCCGCTGCCGTACTGATCCTGGCGCAGCTGGGGATCCGCGCCGTGCTGGCGTTCGGTGGCTACTTCTATTGGGACGATCTGATTCTCATCGGACGGGCGGGTACACAACCGCTGCTGTCGCCGTCGTACCTGTTCGACGATCACGACGGTCACGTCATGCCCGGTGCCTTCCTGGTCGCCGGTGCGATTATCCGGTTGGCACCCCTGGCCTGGACCGGGCCGGCGATCAGCCTGGTAGTGCTGCAACTGCTGGCGTCGCTGGCGCTGCTGCGGGCGCTCTACGTGATCCTGGGCTGGCGACCGGTGTTGTTGATCCCACTGACGTTCGCACTGTTCACCCCGCTGGGGGTGCCGGGGTTCGCGTGGTGGGCGGCGGCGCTGAACTCATTGCCGATGCTGGTGGCGTTGGCCTGGGTGAGTGCCGATGCCGTCCTGCTGCTGCGCACCGGCAACCAGCGCTACGCGGTCACCGGCGTGCTTGCATACCTGGGCGGCCTGTTGTTCTTCGAGAAGGCCGCGGTGATCCCGTTCGTCGCCTTCGCCGTCGCGACTCTGCTGAGCCACGTTCAGGGGACCGCACTCCGCACGGCGCTGCGCACGGTCTGGAAGGACGGAATCCGGCTGTGGGTGTCATCGCTCGCGCTGACCATTGGCTGGGTGCTGCTGTATCTGGCGGTGGTGAATCAGCGTCGCTGGAGTTCGGACCTGGCGATGACGTGGGCGCTGCTGCGCCGTTCGATCACTCACGGCATCGTGCCCGGCCTGGCCGGTGGACCGTGGGACTGGGCGCGCTGGGCGCCGTCGTCCCCTTGGGCCACTCCGCCGCTGACTGTGATGGTGCTGGGGTGGCTGGTGCTGGCTCTGGCGGTCGCGATCTCGCTGACCCGCAAGCAGCGCATCGGACTCGTGTGGGTGACGGCGGTCGGTTACACGGTCGCCTGCCAGGTCCCGATCTACCTGATGCGGTCGTCACGATTTACCGCACTCGAGCTGGCGCAGACTCTGCGCTACTTCCCGGACCTGGTGGTGGTGCTGGCACTGCTGGCCGCAATCGCGTTCACCGCGCCCAACCGCGAGTCGTCCGGCCGACTGGAAGCCTCGCCCACCCGCGCCGCAGCCACGATCAGCCTGGCGGCGTTGTTCGTGGCCAGCAGCCTCTACTCGACTGCGACCTTTCTGACGTCGTGGCGCGATAACCCCGCCGAGCCCTATCTGAAGAACGCCCGGGCCAGCCTGGCGGCCGCCAACAAGGCGGTGCCGTTGCTGGATTCCGAGGTCGATCCCTTTGTGTTGCAGCGCGTCGCCTGGCCGGAGAACATGGCCAGCCACATGTTCGCGCTGCTGCACGACCGACCCGAATTCGAGCCCGCGACAACACAATTACGAATGCTCAACAGCGCGGGTCAGTTGGTCGACGCCCGGGTCACGTGGGTGCGGACCATCAAGCCGGGCCCGGTGCCGCAGTGCGGATACTTCGCCCAGCCCGACCAGCCCGCCCGCCTGATCCTGGACGGGCCGCTGCTGCCGGCCGACTGGACCGTCGAACTGAACTACCTCGGCAACACTGAAGGCTCCATGATGCTGTCCCTGTCCGAAGGACCCGAGGTGAAGGTTCCGGTGCATCCGGGGCTGAATCGCGTGTACGCCCGACTCCCGGGCGCCGGCGACGCGATAACCGTGCGCGCCGCCACCACCACACTCGCGCTATGCCTCGCGTCGGGGCCGGTGGGATTTCTGGCGCCGCTTTAGAAGTCGACCCGGCCAGGGCGGAGAGAACTGTTCGCCATAGCAGTTTCCAACCCCGCGTCAATCGAATTCACATAATTACAAATTCCCTGGTCAACACCGGGATATGGCAGCGCCAAACCCTCAAAATGGTGCGCCGCCAGGGCGATACTGGGAGTTAGCCAGAAGGTCAATTTGAGACCTGTGAGGGGGCCGCAGCGATGTCATATTTGGTGGCTGCACCGGAATCAATAGCCTCGGCGGCAGCGGATTTGGCCGGTGTCGGCTCGATGATCAGCGAGGCTAACGCCGCAGCAGCAAGCTCGACCACCGGGTTGATCGCCGCCGGCGCGGATGAAGTGTCGGCAGCGGTGGCCGCGCTGTTTGCTGGGTACGCCCAGCAGTATCAGGCGCTGGGTGCTCAGGCGGGTGCGTTCCATCAACAGGTTGTGCAATTACTGGGGTCAGGCGCGCAGTCGTATGCCACCGCCGAGTCGATCAACGCCGGGCCACTGCAACCCGCCCTCGACCTGATCAATGCGCCCACCCGGGCACTACTGGGACGCCCGTTGATCGGCGATGGAGCCAACGGGGCCACACCGGGGCAAGCCGGCGGCGCCGGCGGGCTGCTGTTCGGCAACGGCGGCAACGGGGCTGCGGGCGGAACAGCTCAGGCCGGCGGTGCCGGCGGAGAAGCCGGACTGATCGGCTACGGCGGGATCGGCGGCAAAGGCGGCCTCGGCGGAGCGGCCGGTGGGGCAGGTGGCCGCGGTGGCTGGTTGTTCGGCGACGGCGGCCAAGGCGGGATGGGCGGGGCCGGCCAGGGCGTGGCTCTCACCGGAGGCGCCGGCGGCGCCGGTGGCGCCGCCGGGCTCTGGGGCAGTGGCGGATACGGGGGTGAGGGTGGATCTGGGGCCCCAGTAGCGACGCCCGGCAGCGCGGGTGGCCGTGGCGGCGATGGCGGTAACGGCGGGCTGCTCAGCGGCGACGCCGGTGACGGCGGAAATGGTGGTCATGCCACCTTCGCCGCTAAGGGTGGCGACGCCGGAAATGGCGGCAACGCCGGGCTGATGGGCGGCGGCGGCAACGGCGGGTTCGGCGGGTCAGCCGCCCCAACGTCAAGTGGCAACCAGATCGGCGGCAACGGCGGCGGCGGTGGGCGCGGCGGCATGCTGTTCGGCGACGGCGGGCACGGCGGCGCGGGCGGCTTGAGCGCCAGCGTGTTGACAGCCTCGCAGGGCGGCGCAGGTGGCAACGCCGGCTTGTTCGGCGATGGAGGTTGGGGCGGCGCCGGCGGACAGGGCAATCCCGCTACAGGAGGGGTGGGCGGCAACGCGGGTGTGGGCGGCAACGGGGGCCTCATCTATGGCCTCGGCGGAATCGGGGGGGCCGGCGGGACTGGCGGCGCCAGCGGCGCCCTGGGCATCGGCGGATTCGGTGGGTCCGGCGGGTCCGGTGGAGCGGGCGGGATGCTGCTCGGCTCCGGCGGCGCCGGTGGAGTGGGCGGGCGCGGAGGAGATCTGCCCAGCATGGGCTTCGTCGCCGGAAGCGGCGGGGCAGGCGGAGCGGGTGGAGCCGGCGGGCTGCTGTACGGCAACGGCGGAGCCGGTGCCGCAGGTGGTGCTGGGGGCCTTTCCTTCGTCAGCGGCGGGTTGCCCGGAAGTGGTGGCAACGGCGGTGCCGGCGGGTCGGCGAAGCTGATCGGCAACGGCGGTAATGGCGGCCCCGGTGGGCCTCCGGGCACCGGAGGGATCGGCATTGCGCTTGGCGGCGCCGACGGACCCGGTGGTGCCCGCGGCAGTCTCTTCGGCACACCGGGCGCTGCCGGATAACGCCCGGCGGGTGAAACATTCGGGCCCGCGATAGCGATACGTTGGATGTCTATCGTCCGGCGGGAGGCCACCGTTGTCGCAGCTGGTTGCAATTCCAGAGCTGATGGCTTCTGCGGCAACCGATCTGGCCGGCATCAAATCGGTATTGACCGCGGCCAACGCGGCCGCCGCCGCACCGACCGTCGGGTTGCTGGCGGCCGCCCAGGACGAGGTGTCAACCGCGCTGGCAGCGCTGTTCTCCGGCCATGCGCTGGAATACCAGTCACTCAACGACCAGGCGACGGCGCTGCATCAGCGGTTCGTGCAGTTGCTGACGTCGGGCACCGGGGAATACGCGGCGGCGGAGGCAGCCGGTGCGGGGCCGTTGCAACCGTTGCTGGACCTGATCAATGCACCAACTCAGACCTTGTTCGGGCGGCCGCTGATCGGCAACGGCGCCGACGCGGCAGCGGCCGGTGGCGCGGGCGGCGCCGGTGGATTGCTGCTGGGCAACGGCGGCAGCGGCGCCGCTGGCGGCGCGAGTCAGTCCGGCGGTGCCGGCGGTGACGCGGGACTTATCGGTAACGGCGGCAATGGCGGCACGGGCGGCATCGGTGGCGCCGCGGGTGGCGCCGGCGGGCACGGCGGCTGGCTGTTCGGCGACGGCGGCCGCGGCGGGCTGGGCGGTGCAGGGACGTTGGCGAACACGGCCGGCGGCAGAAGTGGTGCCGGCGGCGCCGCCGGACTGTGGGGTGCCGGCGGCGGCGGTGGTGCGGGCGGGGCCGGGAGCAACGTCGGCGCGGGCGCGGCCGGCGGCAATGGCGGACAGGGCGGCAAAGGTGGCCTGCTTTACGGCCCCGGCGGCTTCGGCGGCGTGGGCGGCGACAGCACCCTCGAGGGGAATGGCGGCGCGGGCGGTGACGGTGGCTCAGCCACGCTGTTCGGGCAAGGCGGCCAAGGTGGCGCGGGCGGGGCGGGCAACTCCGCCCTGAGCGCGCACAACGGCGGCACCGGCGGTGCTGGCGGCCGGGGTGGATGGGTGTTCGGCGCCGGAGGGTTCGGCGGGAACGGCGGACAAGGCGGTGACGCCGGCGTTGCCGGGGTCGGCGGCGACGGCGGTGCGGGAGGTGCCGGCGGTTCCGGCGGCGCCGTGTACGGCAATGGCGCGCGGGGCGGCGCGGGCGGCCAAGGCGGCAACGCGGCGGGCATCCCCGGCGGGATCGGCGGTGACGGCGGGGCCGGTGGCTACGGCGGCTCCACCGGGGTGGTGGGTACCGGCGGGATCGGCGGTGGTGGTGGCGCCGGTGGGCTCGGTGGTACCGGCGGAAAGGGTGGCGACGGCGGGAATGGCGGCACCGGCGGGTCCGCTGAGGTCCTCGGCACCGGCGGCGACGGTGGGGCCGGCGGCGTCCCAGGAGCGCCGTTTGGCAGCTCGGTCGGTGGTCTCGGTGGCGCCGGCGGCGCGAAAGGGGTGCTGTTCGGTGCGGACGGTCAGCCCGGGCCGAACGGCTGACCGACTAGATGGAGCCGCCTAGGAGAATCGAACTCCTGACCTATTCATTACGAGTGAATCGCTCTACCGACTGAGCTAAGGCGGCTGTACCCGTTGGCGCCCACGCGCCGGGCGGGACGAGTCTACGGCAGGCGGACCGCGTGGCCCAACTCCGGACGCCGGGTTAGCGCAGTTCCTGGCCGATGGTGGCCACCATGGCGTCGACGGCGAACTTCGGTTTGACGTTGATCGCCAGCGCCTCACGGCATTCCAGCACCGCCTCGATGCAGCGCAGCAGCCGCTCCGGGGTGGCATGGTCGGCCAGCGAGCCCACCCGCTCGGCCATATCCGGGTGGTTGGGCCGCACCTGACCCGCCTTCGCCGAGACCACCAGCGCGTCCCGGAAGTAGGTGGCCAGATCCATCAGCGCCCTATCCAGCGCGTCCCGCGACGCCCTGGTCTGGCGGGACTTCTGCCGTCGCTCCAGATCCTTGATCGCGCCCGCCGAACCACGCAACGCCCCGGCGGCGCCTTTCCCGGTGCCTCCCGCTCCCAGCGCGGTACGCAGTTCCTCGGTCTCGGTCTCTGCGCGTCCGGCGGTCTGCGCCACTGCCTCGGCTTCGGCGGCAGCCACCAACTCTTCAGCAGCGAGGAACGCCCGCGCCGGGCGTGCAGCGTCCCGAATCAACTCCAGCGCCTGCTCTCGCCGCTGCCGTGCCTCGGAGTCGGTGGCGAGCCGGCGCGCCCGACCCACGTGACCGCCGCTGACCGATGCCGCCCATGTCGCCGTGTCAACGCCCAGGCCGTCGACGTCGATCAAGACCTGCGCAATCGCTTCGGTCGGCGGAGTCACCAGCGCGACGTGCCGGCATCGGGAACGCAGCGTGATAGCGATGTCTTCGGGGTCGACCGACGGCGCACACAGCAGGAAGACCGTGGACGGTGGTGGTTCCTCGACGACCTTCAGCAAGGCATTCGCGGCACCTTCGGTCAGCCGGTCGGCATCCTCGACAACCACGATTTGATGGCTACCAGTCGTCGGCCGTCGCGACGCGATCTGCACGATCCCCCGCATCTCACCGACACCGATGGACAGGCCTTCGGGAATCACCCGCCGCACGTCAGCGTGAGTGCCCGCCATCGTCGTCGTGCAGGCTTTGCAGCGTCCGCACCCGGGGCCGCCGTCTTCGACCGTGCTGGTGCATTGCAGCGCCGCCGCGAAGCACAAAGCGGCAATCGATCGGCCAGAACCTGGCGGACCGGTGATCAGCCACGCATGTGTCATAGTCCCGGAGCTCGCGGGTCCGTGACCCTGATCACTGCGAGAACCAGCGCGCGCGGACCTAGCGGCGGCCAGCAGTTCAGCCTCCACGACTTGCTGGCCTACCAGCCGTGTAAACACCCCCGTCATCATCGGCAACAGTAGCCAGCGCCCCCGACAGATACCGTTCAGCGTCCGTTTCGCGACCCTTCCGTGATCTTTCCTTTTCTTTCCTGCACGAAGGCGACTTGCCGACCCACTTTTTAGTTTCCGACGAGTCCCTGCTGACCGATACGGTGGTTCCGTGAGCACGGCAGCAACACTCCCTCGGCGGATCAGCGCATTCGCCCGCTGGGTGGTGCGCACGCCATGGCCCGTCTTTTCGCTGAGCATGCTCCAAGCCGACATCATCGGTGGCCTGTTCGTGCTGGGCTTCCTGCGCTACGGCTTGCTGCCGCACGACCGGATTCTGCTGCAGGATCTGCCGCCGCTGAACGTCGCGATTTTCGTCTCGTCAGTGATCTTCCTGTTCCTGTTCGGGTTCGCCTGGAACCTCAAACTTCTGGTGCCGGTATTCCGATGGCAGCGCCGCGACAACCTGCTGGTCGAAGCCGACCCATCCACTACCGAGCTGGCCCGTACCCGCGCCTTACGCATGCCCTTCTATCGCACAACCATCAGCGCGGCGTCCTGGGCGGTCGGCAGCGTGATTTTCATCGTGGCCAGCTGGTCGGTAGCCCGGCACGCCGCACCCGTGGTCGTGGTGGCCAACGCGCTGGGTGCTACGGCCACCGCGATCATCGGCTACCTGCAATCCGAGCGGGTGCTGCGGCCGGTGGCTGTCGCCGCGCTGCGCAGCGGTGTGCCCGAGAACGTGCGCGCGCCCGGAGTCATCCTGCGGCTGATGCTGACCTGGACGCTCTCCACGGCCGTGCCGCTGCTGACGATCGTGCTTGCGGTGACCTCGGACAAGATCTCGCTGCTGCACACCTCAGCGGAGACACTGTTCAACCCCATCCTGTTGCTGGCGCTGGCGGCGCTGGGCATCGGCGCGGCCAGCACGCTGCTGGTGTCCATGTCGATCGCCGATCCGCTGCGCCAGCTGCGCTGGGCACTGTCGGAGGTGCAGCGCGGCAATTACAACGCCCACATGCAGATTTACGACGCCAGCGAGCTGGGCCTTCTGCAGGCCGGCTTCAACGACATGGTCCGCGATCTGTCCGAACGACAGCGACTGCGTGACCTGTTCGGTCGGTACGTGGGTGAGGATGTCGCCCGTCGGGCCATCGAGCGCGGCACCGAACTGGGCGGGCAGGAACGCGACGTCGCGGTGCTTTTCGTGGATCTGATCGGTTCCACTCAGTTGGCAGCGACCCGGCCACCCGCCGAAGTGGTGCATCTGCTCAACGAGTTTTTCCGGGTGGTGGTCGACACCGTCGGTCGCTATGGCGGGTTCGTCAACAAGTTCCAGGGTGACGCCGCGCTGGCAATCTTCGGAGCGCCGATCGAACACCCCGACGGCGCCGGTGCCGCGCTGTCGGCCGCCCGGGCCCTGCACGACGAACTGCTTCCGGTGCTGGGTTCGGCCGAGTTCGGCATCGGCGTATCGGCCGGCCGGGCCATCGCAGGTCATATCGGCGCTCAGGCCCGTTTCGAATACACCGTCATCGGCGACCCGGTCAATGAGGCCGCCCGGTTGACCGAGCTGGCCAAGGTCGAAGAAGGCCACGTGCTGGCATCGGCGATCGCGGTCAGCGGCGCGCTGGATGCCGAAGCGCTGTGCTGGGATGTGGGCGAAGTCGTCGAACTGCGTGGGCGTACCGCGCCCACGCAACTCGCGCGTCCACTGAACCTTGCCGAGCCCGGTAGCTTTGCCCGGCCGACCGAGGAAGCGGCCGCCGAGGTGGACAGCGACAAGGCTGACCTGACCTCAGCCGTCAACGAAAGTAACCGTCTCGGCTAACGGCGCCCGGCCCGTCCGTTCGTGCACCACCGTCTCATCCTCGTAGCCGATCGACAGTGCGCAGAACAGCATCAACCGGTCGGGGGGCAACAGCACGTCGGCGACGGTCTCGCGATACACCGACCAGGCCATCTGCGGGCAGCTGTGCAGTCCTTCAGCGCGAAGCAGGACCATGACGGTCTGCAGGTACATACCAACATCGGCCCATTGCGCCGGGCCAAGGTCACGGTCGATGTAGCAGAACAGTGCGGCGGGCGCGCCGAAGCAATCCCAGTTCGCGACGGCGGCACGCTGGCGCGCCCCGACGTCATCCCGCGATATGCCCAGCGCTCCGTAGCGCTGCTCTCCGAAGTCGGCGCGGCGCTCGCGGTACGGGGACTTCATCGCAGGCGGATACATCTCGTACTCCCGCTCATCCCAGGGGTCACCGATAGCGACCCTTTCGAGGGCGCGCTTCTTGATTTCCGCCAGCGGCGCGCCGGTGACCACGTAGCAGTTCCACGGCTGAATATTGGATCCCGACGGCGACCAGGCCGCGGCGGCCAGCACCCGCTCCAGCACCTGCTGCGGTACCGGTCGGTCGGTGAACCCGCGCACTGCCCGGCGGCTCGTGACTGCCTCGTATACGTCCATCTCCGTCACCTCTGTCATCCGCCCGATGCGAACCCTTACACCTTATAGTATTGAGTGAGATGGTTTCATTCAATACTTTGTGACGGTTGCGACATCCTCACTCGACCGCGGGGCCGGTCAGCCGGGTCAGCAAATCGGTCAACTGCTCGGGTTCGCCGGGTTTCAGTGCCTGCACGAAACGCTCCGCGAGCGGCTCGGCCGCCACATGCGCGGCATCGAAGAGGTCGAGACCCGCGGCCGTGATTTCCACCGCGCGCGCCCGACGGTCGCCGGGGACCGCGTTGCGGACGGCCAGACCTCGCCGCTCCAAGTCGTCCACCACCCGCATGATTCCGGCCTTATCCGAGCCCGTCGCCTCCACCAGGTCCTGCTGACGGGTGGGACCACGCTCGACCAGCGCAATCAATACGGCGAAATGCCGGACTTCGATTCCAAGTGGCCTCAACGCCTCCGACATCACCGCGGCCGCATGCCAGTGCGCCCGGCGCAGTAGCAGGCCCAAAGCGAATGGCGATGCCTCAGCGGACACGCGCCAACGTTAACCTAGCTGCGCTTGACAGCTTTCTTCGCCGGCGCCTTCTTCGCGGGCACCTTCTTGGCCGGCGTCTTCTTCGCAGCGGTCTTCTTCGCGGTCCGCTTCACGGGCCCACGAGCCCTGCGGTCGGCGAGCAGTTCGGAAGCCCGCTCGTCGGTTATCGACAGCACATCGTCGCCCTTGCGCAGGCTGGCGTTGGTCTCGCCGTCGGTGACGTAAGGGCCGAATCGCCCGTCTTTGATCACCATCGGATTGCCAGACGCCGCATCGGTACCCAACTCGCGCAGCGGCGGCGCCGAAGCCGATTGGCGCCCAGAGCGTTTCGGCTCGGAGTAGATCTTGAGGGCCTCATCGAGGGTGATGGTGAACATCTGGTCCTCGTTTTGCAGTGACCGAGAATCCGTGCCGCGCTTCAGGTATGGGCCATAACGCCCGTTCTGCGCGGTGATCTCGTCACCGGATGCGGGATCCGCGCCAACTACCCGCGGCAGCGACAGTAGCTTGAGCGCGTCCTCGAGCGTCACCGTCTGCAGGTCCATGCTGCGCAGCAGCGAACCGCTGCGAGGCTTCGGCCCGACCGGCTTCTTACCCCTCTTGGCCGGCGCCTCACCGCCCTCCTCGGGCGGAGGTTCCGGCAGGATCTCGGTCACGTACGGGCCGTACCGGCCGTCCTTCGCGACGATGTCATGACCAGTTGCCGGGTCCACGCCCAGCACCCGACCCTCCTGCGGGGTCGCAAAAAGTTCTTCCGCCACATCAAGAGTCAGCTCGTCAGGAGTGAGCGAGTCATTCAGGTTGGCCCGCTGCGGCTTGGTCTCACCGTTGTCGTCGGCAACCGTACGTTCCAGGTAAGGCCCGTTCTTTCCGACCCGGACGTAGACGGCACGGCCTTCCACGTCATCAAACAGCTTGATGGAGTTGACTTCTCGCGCGTCGATGCCTTCGAGGTTGACGCCGACCAACTTCTTCAGGCCGCCGGAGCGGGCCACCGAATCGGCAACGCCGTGCGCTCCGCCGAAATAGAAGTTGTTGAGCCAGTTGGTGCGCTGCTCGTTCCCGGAGGCGATGGCGTCGAGCTCGTCTTCCATGGCCGCGGTGAAGTCGTAATCCACCAGGCGACCGAAATGCTGTTCCAGCAAACCAGTTACGGCGAACGCCACCCAGGACGGCACCAGTGCGCTGCCCTTCTTGTGGACGTAGCCACGGTCCTGGATGGTCTTGATGATCGAGGAGTACGTCGACGGCCGGCCGATGCCCAACTCTTCGAGCGCCTTGATCAGGGAAGCCTCGGTGTAGCGGGCGGGCGGGTTGGTGGAGTGCCCGTCCGGGTTCAACTCGATCGCTTCGAGTCGCTGTCCGGCGGTCAGGTTGGGCAGCCGGCGCTCGGCGTCGTCAGCCTCGCCGCCGGCCTGGTCATCCACCGTTTCCACGTAAGCCTTGAGGAAGCCCGGGAACGTCAGAGTGCGCCCACTCGCCGAGAAGACCACCTGCTGATTGCCGGCTGCTCCTTCGATGCGCAGGCTCAGGGTGGTGCCGCGGGCGTCCGCCATCTGGGAGGCCACGGTGCGCTGCCAGATCAGCTCATAGAGCCGGAATCCGTCACCGTCGAGCTCGGAGCGGACCGCGTCCGGAGTGGCGAATGTTTCGCCGGCGGGCCGGATCGCCTCGTGCGCCTCCTGGGCGTTCTTCACCTTGCGGGTGTACTGCCGCGGGGAAGGCGACACGTACTCCTCGCCATAAAGCTGGCGCGCCTGATTGCGCGCGGCCGTGATCGCCGACTCCGACAGCGTGGTCGAGTCGGTACGCATATAAGTGATGTAGCCGTTCTCGTAGAGGCGCTGCGCGACGCTCATCGTGCGTTCGGACGAGAACCGCAATTTGCGGCCGGCCTCCTGCTGCAGCGTCGACGTCATGAACGGCGGGTACGGCTTGCGGGTGTACGGCTTTTCCTCCGCCGAGGCCACAGTCAGCTGCGCGCCCTGCAGGTTGGTCGCCAGCTCTGTCGCGCCGGCCTGGTTGAGGACGATGACTTCGTCGGCCTTGCGCAGAGTGCCCAGCGAGTCGAAATCCCGGCCCGTAGCGACCCTCAAGCCATCGACATTCGTCAGCCGCGCGGCAAAGGTCGGCGGCTGCGCCTTCGGGTCGGAAACGCTGGCGTCCAGCCTGGCCAGGATGTCCCAGTAGGACGCGCTGCGGAAGGCCATCCGGTCGCGTTCGCGTTGCACGATGATGCGGGTGGCAACTGACTGCACCCGGCCGGCCGACAGCTTGGGTGCGACCTTTTTCCACAACACCGGGCTGACCTCGTAGCCGTACAGCCGGTCCAGGATGCGCCGGGTTTCCTGCGCGTCAACCAGATCGATGTCCAGGTCACGCGGGTTCTCGGCAGCCTCGAGGATCGCCGGCCTGGTGATCTCGTGGAACACCATCCGTTTCACCGGGATGCGCGGTTTCAGGGTTTCCAGCAGGTGCCAGGCGATGGCTTCGCCCTCGCGGTCACCATCCGTAGCCAGATAGAGCTCGTCGACGTCCTTGAGCAGGCCTTTCAGCTCGGTGACCGTGCTCTTCTTCTCCGGGCTGATGATGTAAAGGGGTTCGAAGTCCGCGTCAACGTTGACACCTAGGCGGGCCCACGGCTCAGACTTGAACCGCGCGGGCACGTCGGCCGCGGCGCGGGGTAGGTCGCGGATGTGTCCCCGGGAGGACTCGACGATGTAGTTGGACCCCAGGTAACCCGCAAGTTTGCGCGCTTTGGTGGGCGACTCGACTATCACGAGTCGCCGGGTAATCCCGTTTCTGCCGCCGGAACGGCTCCCGTCAGCCAACTGCGCCTACGCTCCATCTCCTGTGCCGGTCCCCTGGCGGAACCGCCCCGCAGGGAAGAATGACAGCTCCGACCCCTGAAATTCCCGGAAATCCGGTCAACCAGAGGTACGCCGCCGTTCCCTTCATCTCGCGGGCAACTGACAATTTCGCACCCTTGGGCGGGCCTGCGCAAACCGACCACCCCGGACAAGGGGCGGATCGGGTCCTCAAACCCGTGGCCACAGTTCCAACGCCTCGGCACCCTCCGGGGGTTCTCCTACGTTCTCTACCAGGCGCGATAGCCTGCGCCGACCGCCGATTCGCAGCGCCGGCCGGGCCCCGCGGGTACCGATCAGAGTTGGTGCGATCCCGACGCGCATCAACGCCGATGCCAGTGGCGAATGCGTGTCCGGCGCGTGCGGGTCCAGGCCCAGCAAGTAGCGGTCCGCCTCGGGATTGCCGGCCGCCAGCGTCCACGTCCGCAACTCCCGGGGACCGGGCAACCAGCGCGGGGGCACCGTCTTCACCGCACCTCGCGTCCACTCTCTGGCGATACCACGCAACGAGGGGTCGACCGCCGTCCGCACCAAAGGGGTGTCTTCGTCGGTTCGGGTGATCTCCGGGATGAGGCCGGCCTGCGTGATCATGTCGGCCAACGCCGCCGCCCGCCAATGGTGATCCACCACCACCGACAGTCGCGCGCCCGAACCGACCACGACAATCTGGCCGCTCGCCGCCAGCAACCCACATAGATCTCCGACTGCGGGCGGCACAGACTCCGCGGCGAAGAAGGAAAGCTGGCTCACGAATCAAGACAGTAGGCCAGCGAGTCGATCGGCGGCTTCTCCACTCCGGCGCGGCGCAGCGAGCAAGCAGAGCCGGGAGGCGGTCACACACTCCCGGGTAACGAGAACCCCCCGGGGCGGTTCCCGCAAAAGCGAGTCTGCGCCGGGGGGTTTCGTCAGAATCTGCTCGATTAAAGGGAGCGGACTCCGGTGGCCTGGGGGCCCTTGGGGCTGTGGCCGATCTCGAACTCGACCTTCTGGTTTTCTTCGAGGGTGCGGAAGCCCGTCCCCTGGATCTCCGTGTAGTGGACAAAAACATCCGCGGAACCGTCTTCGGGGGCGATGAAGCCGAACCCCTTCTCCGCGTTGAACCACTTCACAGTTCCCTGTGGCATCTCTCGATCGTTCCTTTGCTTATCTATCTGGGTGCGGGGCGCCGCCTTCCGATGCCCCGGGCCAGCCACGACCGCCATACCTCGCGGAGTCGCCGGAATTTCACCCGACAGATAACCTCGCAGGAACCGCGACCGCAACGTCGATCCTGCGAAAGCTTTGACACGAACACAGAAGCTGCGACCGCAAACAGTCAACCATGTTCATCGCCGCAACGACAGCCTCTAGACGACGGAAACAGCACCTAATTTACGTCGGCGTCATCTTGTAGGCAGGTGCATCGTCCCCGCTAGCGACGTCGACGGCGTAGTGGTCGGTCGGTAAAGGTCAGGAAAGGAATGTGATGGCCAGTTTCGGCAGCGAACTCCTTGCCGCTGCCCTCGCCGGCACCGCTCCGGACGAACGACCGCTGCGCCACATCGCCGAGCTACCGCCCCGAATCGGCCGGCCGCGCGGCTGGCCGGAATGGGCCGCGCCCGAAGTGGTCCGAGCCTTCACCGACCGCGGCATCCGCACACCGTGGTCCCATCAGTCCGAGGCCGCCGATCTGGCCCACACCGGCCGGCATGTGGTGGTGAGCACCGGAACCGCGTCGGGCAAGTCTCTGGCCTATCAACTCCCCGTGCTGACCGCGTTGGCAACCGACCCCCGAGCCCGCGTGCTCTACCTGTCCCCCACCAAGGCGCTGGGCCACGACCAGTTGCGCACCGCACACGCCCTGGTCACCGCCGTTCCGCTCAACGACGTCGTGCCCACCGCCTACGACGGGGACAGTCCCACCGAGGTGCGCCGATTCGCCCGGGAGCGCTCCCGGTGGATCTTCTCGAACCCCGACATGATCCACCTGTCGATACTGCGCAACCACGCCCGCTGGGCAGTGCTGTTGCGCGGCCTTCGCTACGTGGTGGTCGACGAGTGCCACTACTACCGAGGCGTGTTCGGCTCGAATGTGGCGATGGTGCTGCGCCGCCTGTTGCGGTTGTGCGCGCGCTACGGCTCCTACCCGACCGTGATCTTCGCCAGCGCGACCACCGATTCCCCGGGGGTGACCGCCACCGAGCTCATCGGCCAGTCAGTCGTGGCGGTGGTGGAGGACGGGTCCCCGCAGGGCGCCCGCACGGTGGCGCTGTGGGAGCCCGCGCTGCTGGCCGAACTGACCGGCGAGAACGGCGCCCCGGTGCGGCGGTCGGCGGGCGCGGAGGCGGCGCGGGTGATGGCCGACCTGATCGTCGAGGGTGCCCAGACGCTGACATTCGTCCGGTCGCGCCGTGCCGCCGAACTGACCGCGCTGGGCACCCAGGCCCGCCTGGACGACATCGCCCCGCAGCTATCGGGCACGGTGGCCTCGTATCGCGCCGGATATCTCTCCGAGGAGCGCACCGCTTTGGAGCACGCCCTGGCCGAGGGACGGCTGCGGGGCCTGGCCACCACGAATGCGCTGGAGCTGGGTGTCGACATTGCGGGGCTGGACGCCGTCGTGTTGGCCGGCTTCCCGGGCACCGTCGCGTCGTTCTGGCAACAGGCCGGCCGATCGGGTCGGCGCGGCCAGGGCGCCCTCGTGGTGCTCATCGCACGTGACGATCCATTGGATACGTATCTGGTGCACCACCCGGCCGCGTTGCTGGCAAAACCCGTGGAACGGGTGGTGATCGACCCGGGCAACCCCTACATCCTGGGACCCCAACTACTCTGCGCCGCGACCGAACTACCACTCGATATCGCCGAAGTCCGGGCGCTGGATGCCGTGGACGTGGCCGAGGGACTGGTCGATGACGGGCTGCTGAAACGGCGCGGCGGCAGATACTTTCCCGCTCCGGGCGTGGAACCGCACGCGGCAGTGGACATTCGGGGATCCATCGGCGGCGAGATCGTCATAGTCGAGGCAGATACGGGTCGGCTGCTGGGTAGCACCGGGGTCGGGCAGGCGCCGGCATCCATTCATCCCGGTGCGGTGTACCTGCACCAGGGTGAGAGCTACGTCGTCAACTCGTTGGATTTCGAGGAGGGCATCGCCTTCGTTCGCGCCGAAGACCCTGGCTACGCGACATTCGCACGGGAGATCACCGACATCACAGTCACCGGGCCCGGGGAACGAACGGTCTTCGGCGCCGTGACGCTGGGGCTCGTGCCGGTGACCGTCACCAACCAGGTCGTCGGGTACTTGAGGCGCCGCCCAGACGGCGAGGTGATCGACTTCGTCGAGTTGAGCATGCCGGAACGCTCGCTGCCCACCGTTGCGGTCATGTACACCATCGACCCAGAAGCGTTCGAGTGCAACGGCATTGAAGCCGTCCAGATTCCGGGGTCGTTGCACGCCGCCGAACACGCGGCGATCGGGTTGCTGCCGTTGGTGGCCAGCTGCGACCGAGGCGACATCGGCGGCGTGTCTACCGCACTCGGTCCCGACGGCCTGCCGACCGTCTTCGTCTACGACGGGTATCCGGGCGGCGCCGGATTCGCCGAACGCGGCTTTCGGAGGGCTCGCACCTGGCTGGCGGCGACGGCGTCGGCCATCGAGGCGTGCGAGTGCCCCACCGGCTGCCCGTCGTGTGTGCAGTCGCCCAAGTGCGGGAACGGCAACGATCCGCTGGACAAGGCCGGTGCCGTACGGGTACTGCGCCTCGTGCTCGCTGAGTTGGATGACGAATCAGGCTGATCCGTGCCGCTAACTGTGGCGCCGAACCCTGTGGCAATCGCGGGCGCGCGGTAGCCGCCGACCGCGGGAGCAAACAATTCAAAGCCCCAAAAAATTAAGTGTTGCACTTGCGTAAAAAGGCGCTAAATTGCTCATATCCATGGCATTGCGATGGTGATCAGACACTGGCCGGGTCTGTCGGGAGCGGATTGGGAGGTGTCGCGTGTCTTTCGTCGGAGCGGTGCCCGAGTTCATCGGCGCATCGGCCCGCGACCTGGTCGGCATCGGCATGACGATCAGCAGTTCCAACGCGATGGCAGCGGGACCCACCGTTGTCCTCTCGGCCGCCGCGGGCGATCAGGTGTCAGCCGCAGTCGCGGCATTCTTCTCCGGGCACGCTCGTGGCTATCAGACGCTCAGCGCCCAAGCGGCAGAGATTCACAACGAGTTCGTGCAGAAGCTCAGCACGGGAGCCAATAACTACGCCGCCACCGAGGCCGCCAATGCGGCCCCCATGGATCAATCACTCGACGCCGCCAACACGGCGGAAAAGGTCGCGGGGCAACCGATCGCCGGTGCCGGCGGCACTACCACAGGCTCCGGAGCAAACGGCTCACAGCGAAGCAATGGAAACAGCGCCGCAGCGGGGGCACAGCAAAGGGTCGGCGGTGGCGGCTCGAGACTGACCATGGGTCTGGTCGGCGGTGGCGGCTCGGCCCGGTTGGGCGAGTCCGGCGGAAACGAGCGTTACGGCGGACTCCTGTTTGGCAACGGCGGCGTCGGATCCGCAACACGACTCGGCAACGCCGGTGCCGCCGAACCGGGCCGCATCGGGGGACTGCTGGGTACGGTGAGTCGTACGGACCACGCCGGTAGCGTCACTTCGGGCGACGCCGGGCGGCCGAGCCCAACCCTGCGTCGACTGGCCGACTCCAGTGCCGACAGTGAGCCAACCGGCGCTACCAGCCAGGTCGGTGGCGGCAAGCTGAGGTTCGGCGACCCGAGGGGCTGGTTGCACTCCTGCCGCTGCGTCGGCGGGTCCGGTGGGCAGTTGAGGCCGTCGGCCGCAGGCACCGAGGCAGGTCCGCTGAGCGTCACGTCAAGTGCTGGCGGAAATAGCGGTCTCTCGATGGGTGGCCGACCGAATCTTCGCGGCGCATCTAGCTGAGCTCACCGCGTAATACGCAGCAGCACAACATGATTCATAGCGTCGCTTTGCTCCCCGACGACAGGTGGGGAGCCTCGTCGGTCGCGGCAGGACCGCCGGCTGCCAAACATCAATCACGCTGATACACAACAAATTGCGATGCGCCGAGCGCCCATTGATCCAATTACGTTACAGGGAATCAATTCCATCCAAGTCGGATGCATTGAAAGATTACGGATGGGAACTGCATTGCAAATCCCGCGACAATAACGTTCGAAATCCGGTGGATGGCGACCGACCCCTCGACGGTCGACCTCCACCGATTCGTTGTTTGACACTCGTACAACAAGATCCGCTGTCTATGTCAAACGTTATGCAGCAAAAACTTACATGGATTCAAGTCTCGAGCGCAACACACACGTGAGCCATTTCACGAACGATCCCTGTGCGAAATCCGCCTATCGGTATGGCAAATCTGGCGCAGTAAGACCCAGATCTGTTGCGGCACCTTCAAATACCTCCTACGGTCCTCAAGTGACCATTGGTCACACGAATTCTCCCCCGCATATGCCCCCCCAAGGGCAGGGAGCCAACAGATTTGACGTTCATGACAATAAATTCGGGGAGCTCCGCCACGCGGTCGATTCCGCGGACGTCGGCAACACCGCTGCGGCAGTTCGGCGCAACCCCGGGAGCGCCCCGCGAGTGGGCCGGTCGAGGCGGTGCTCCGATGCGCGGCTCCGGTCGTATTTTCCTTTCGCGCAATGAATTCCGCCGGACCCGCGATGTGCGAGCTGCCAGGCATGGCGCGATGACATTGTCAGCACCGGTCACCACGACGATCCCCCGCCCGCCTCAACAGTCTGTGTCGCAGTCAGTAAACTGCGCCGTATGGGCCACGACTGGTTGCTCGTGGAGACGTTGGGGGATGAGCCCGCCGTCGTCGCGCAAGGGCGACAGCTGAAGAACCTCGTTCCGATCTCCACGTTCTTGCGGCGCAGCCCCTACCTCGCGTCCGTCAAGACAGCGATCGCCGAGTCCGTACAGACCGGCCAGGCTCTGACCAGCATCACCCCCAAGAACGACCGCGTCATCCGCACCGAACCGGTGATGATGTCCGATGGTCGCATGCATGGCGTGCACGTCTGGACCGGTCCGGTCAACGAGGAACCGCCCGAGCGGCCCACGCCCGGTCCGCTGAAATGGGACCTCACCCGTGGCGTGGCCACCGACACCCCCGAGTCGCTGGCTAACAGCGGCAAGAATCCCGAAGTTGAGGTCACTTACGGCAGGGCCTTCGCCGAGGATCTTCCGTCCCGCGAGCTCAATCCGAACGAGACCAAGGTCCTGGCCATGGCGGTGCGCGCCGAGCCCGGCCAAACAATCTGCAGCACATGGGATATCACCGATTGGCAGGGTAATCCGATCCGAATCGGCTTCACTGCCCGCAGCGCGATGGAGCCGGGACCAGACGGGCGGGACCACCTTGTGGCGCGCGCAATGAATTGGCGTGCCGAACACAAGGGCGCGGCGGTGGCCCGTGACGATCTGGCGCAACGGATTCTGAATGGATTGGCGCAGGAGGGTGTTCATCGGGCCCTCGTCGACCTCAAGAACTGGACCTTGCTGAAATGGCTCGACGAACCCTGCTCGTTCTACAACTGGCGCGCTACCGAGTCCGACGTCGCCCGGGTCCATCCCGATGACGAGGCCCTATTGTCTTACATGACAAAGGAATTCGCCAACGGTGCAACCAGCCGGGTGCTGAGACTGCCGGGAAATGACACCGAGTGGGTGCCTGTGCACGTCACCGTCAATCGAGTCGAGCTCGAGCCGGATACATTTGCCGGGCTGCTCTCTCTGCGATTGCCTACCGAAGAGGAACTCGCGGCGGCCAAACGACGGAATGCGACGGACGAACCCGACTGAGTCGGTAGTCCAACCCGATTGACTTCAACGGGACGGCGCCGTAGCCGGCGTTCCTTTGCCGACCGGCCCGGCCCGCGCGGCCGACCGCGCGATACCGACGTGCGCAACGGGTACCTCGACGCTGACGACCACGTCGAGGCCTTCCACCTGGCACCCGGTGGAACCGACGCGCATCGCCCGGGCCACCGTCGTCGCGCTCGCGCAGGCCGCGGCAACCCCCTGCGGTAGCCGTGCCGCCCCGGCTAACGCCGCCAGATCAGCGGCCGCCTGGGCCCGGTGACGCGCGACCACGGCAGCGCCCAGGCAGACACCTGCCCCGGTGACGCATAGCAGTACAGCCAGCATGGCGACCGCGACCACCGTAGCGGATCCACGCTCATCCCGGCTCGGCGGCCGATACCGCCGTGGCGGCAATATCCAGTGCAGGCAACAGCTTTGATCGCGCAACGACGGTCGCGACCACGAACTCACCGTCTCGGCGCACCTGAATCCGCGCCCCATCAGGCGCAATGCTGCCAGCGGCCGCAACCGCAATACGTTCGTCGCCGCGTGCCGCCAACCGCGCTGCTTCACGGGCAGCGTCGACACAGCGCACCTGCATCGACACCGCCGTGATGCCGGCCAGGCACAGCGCCAGCACCACCACCAGCGAGGCGATCGCCAGGGCCGCCTCGACCGTGCTGAAACCATCACTGGCAGTCAGACTTTCGGGGTCAGTGCGCGACCGATGATGTGGTTCAGCGCCGTGACAATCGAGTCCCCCGTGACGACGGTATATAAAATCGCGCCAAAAGCTGCCGCCGCAATCGTGCCGATTGCGTACTCGACGGTCGACATGCCCGACTCGTCGGTCGCCAACACCGTCATGCGGGCTACGAATACCCGAAACATGCTGAACATCAATGACTTCCCTTCTCACAGCAGACCTGATTGCAAGACCTCGCCCGCCAGCCCGGCCACCACCGGAATGATCCCCAGACACACGAATGCAGGCAGAAAGCAGAGACCGAGCGGCCCGGCTATCAGCACCGCGGCCCGTTCCGCGGCCGCGGTTGCAGCATGCGCGGCGTCATGACGGGACTGTGCGGCCAGTTCGACGACACCATCAGCGAGTGCGGCGCCCGAAGCCGCCGAGCGCCGCGCCAGTCGCAGTAAGCCGTCGGCAGACGCGTCAACCATTCCGGGCGCCCCATCCGCCTGCGGCGCCCACGCGACGGCAGGGTCAGCGCCCAATGCGAGCAAGTCGGCGGCCCGCCGCAGGACCTGCGCCAGTCGTGCCGGCGCGGACGGCGCGGTCGCGGCGGCGGCCGCGGACACTGCCATGCCCGCCGCCAGACAAACGGCGAGCACATCCAGGCTGGACGCGACCGCCAACGGATCTGGGCCGTCGGACCGCGTTCGCCGCGGCCGCCGAGTACGGGATTCGCTGACGGCCCGAGAGCGCACTGCGGAAGGGCGTGCGCCCACCAATAACGCAAAGGCCAACAGCACCGCCGCCGTAGTCACGCCGCGACCACCCGATCCGTGATCCGGTCCGACCACAACAGGCCGCAGCACACCAGAAGCAGGCCGGCCACCAGCAACCAGCCACCGGCATGCCCGCCCAACAGAAAGCTCAGCGGGCGGGCCCCGATCAACTGCCCTAGCAGCAGTCCGAGCAGCGGCAGGCCGGCCAGAATGCCGGCGGTGGCGCGGGCACCAGCCATACCCGACGCCACCTTCGCCGAGAACCGTTGCCGCTCAGCGATGTCACATTGCGCCGCCCGCATGAGCGTGGCGACCGCCAGACCGTGATCGGTGGCCAGCTGCCAACACACCGCCAGTCGCTCCCAGTGCGCCGGCAGCGCCGACGATCCGGCCGCGGCGCGCAGACCGGCCGAGACGTCAGCGCCTAATCGGGCACGAGCGGCTACCGTCCGCAGTGCCGTCGAGACCGAACCAGCGGTCTCGTCGGCGGCAACGCCGAACGCGCGCACCGGATGAGCGCCTGCCCGCAATTCACCGACCAGCACCTCGAGGCCGGCTTCCAGCGACCGTCCCTCGGCCATACCGCTGTGTCCCCGGTGACGCCGTCGGTAACGCAAGGCCGCAGTAGCCCCCACCACCGCAACTGCCAAAACGCTGGTCGGCGGCAAGATCACGACCATGACGGCAACGACACACCCGCACACCCAACCGACCGATCCGGCGCCGCCGGTGAACCGTCCACGGACCGGTGCTGCAACAACCAGTCGGCGAGGCGGCCGTGATACCAGCAGCGCGAGGGACAGCAGTAGCGCGGCGAGTTGCAGACCGGTCATGCCGGTATCCGGTTGTGCAGCAATGCATGTAACGCGGTCGCGTGGTCAGTCATCCCGCGATCTGCATGCCACGCCGTCAACGCGTGCACCTGACCGCCGTCGACTTTTCGCAGCACGGCGATCTCGCTGAGCCGCCGCCCCGTCCGGCCGCGGGTGACGTGCAACAGCACCTGCACGGCGGCGGCAAGCTGGCTGTGCAGGGCGCCGCGGTCGAGGCCGCCCAGCGCGCCCAGTGCCTCCAGCCGCGCCGGAACCTCCGCTGGACTGTTGGCGTGTACCGTGCCCGCGCCCCCTTCATGTCCAGTGTTCAAGGCCGCCAACAGATCCACCACTTCGGCCCCCCTCACCTCACCGACCACGATCCGGTCCGGCCGCATCCGCAGCGCTTGCCGCACGAGTTGGCGAACGGTCACCTCACCAACGCCTTCGACGTTGGCGCACCGGGCTACCAGCTTGACCAGGTGAGGGTGCTGAGGCGCCAGTTCGGCGGCGTCCTCGACGCAGACGATCCGCTCGGTCGGGGGGACGGCACCCAACATCGCAGACAGCAGCGTGGTCTTGCCCGCGCCGGTTCCGCCGCAGACCAAGAAGGCCAGCCGCGCGGCGATGATGTCGGCGACCAGGCCCGTGGCGTCAGGCGCGAGCGTGCCTGCCGCGGCGAGTGCGGCCAAATCCTGGGTGGCGGGCCGCAATACCCGCAACGACAGGCAGGTGCCTTCGGTGGCGACCGGCGGTAACACCGCGTGCAACCGTACCGCCAACCCGCCCGCGCCGATCTCAGTCAATTGCCCGTCCACCCACGGTTGGGCGTCATCGAGTCGGCGGCCGGCCGCCAGCGCGAGCCGCTGTGCCAGACGGCGTACCGCCGCTTCGTCGGGAAATTGAATCCGGCTGCGGCGCAAGCCGTTTCCATCGTCGATCCAGACCGCATCCGGTGCAGTGACCAACACATCGGTGGTGCCGTCCGCACACAACAGCGGATCGAGGATGCCGGCGCCGGTCAGTTCGGTCTGCAGCAGCCGGAGACTGGCCAACACCTCGGTGTCCCCGAGGATCCCGCCGGACTCGGCGCGAATCGCTGCGGCCACCACATTCGGCCGCAACGGGCCGGATTCGGTTGCCAGTCGCTCGCGGACGCGTTCAATCAACGACCCGTTCATGCCGCCCGCCCATCGAGCGTGCCTCGCCCGGTCAGCACGCCGAGGACCGCGCCCGCAGCGGACCGCAACGGGGATCGCCGCCCCAGGCGTAACCCGCCATGCTCCAGTCGCTCGGGGATCTGAGAATCGGCGCGCATCGAAGCCAACAACGGCACGCCCACGATGTCGGCGACCTCGGCCGCACGCAATCCACCCGGCGCTGGTCCGCGCACCACCAGACCGAGGTTGGGGTTGATCGCGGCGAGCACCGGAGCGAAGGTCGCCGAGGCCGCGCACGCCCGCACGTCGCATCGACTGACCAGCACCACCAGATCGGCGTTGTCCAGCGCAACGTGCGTCGCCTCGGTCAGGCGACGCGGCAGGTCGCAGACCACGGTGACTCCCCCGCGGCGGCCGGCATCGACGATCGCGTTCACCGGTCCGGCGTCCAACTCGTAACCGCGTCGCGTCCCGGACAGAACGCTGATTCCACGCTGTCGCGGCAGTGCCGCGCGGATGTCCGCCCAGTTCAACCGGCCGGCCTGCAGCGCCAGATCCGGCCACCGCAGTCCCGGTGACGTCTCACCGCCCACCAGCAGATCGATGCCGCCGCCCCACGGATCAAGATCCAGCAGCAGCGCGTCTACCGCTGCATATGCCACTGCGACCGCGAACAACGAAGCCCCGGCGCCGCCGCAGCCTCCTATGACAGCGACCGCCGGGCCACGGCGCCGGTCATCGCGCGCCGACTCGGCGGCTTCAGCGAGTTCATGCACCAACTCGCGCTCCTGTTGCGGCATCCGAAGGACTCGCTGCGCCCCGATCGCGACCGCTGACTCCCAGGTTGTCGTCGAGGCTTCGATGCTGCTCAGCACGCTTACGCGGGACCGCCTGGGCAGCGCGGCCTGCTCGCATCGTTCCGCCGCGGCCTGGTCGAGTACGACCGCCGCTGCGGCCGACCACGCTTTCCTGCTCACCAGATCACCGCCGGCGTGCACGACCCGCACGCCGACAGCTGCGCCGACCCGGTCAATTTCGTCGCGCAGATCCGGATCGGTCACCATGGCCAGCACGCCGGATCCAAGCCCGATTTTGGTTTCGGTGGCGCAAGAAGTGTTGGTCACCGCTCCACCGTGCGGTGCCGCTGGTCTTGGACGCCAGTGCCAAAGACCGATCTGTGGAGGGAGACCGGTCTGTGTACAACAGTGTTCGCTGGGCACCGGACAGACGACGGACAAGCACTGTGCCCGCAGCGCGAAGAGAGTAGGCCTAAGGATCCGTGAGATCCGTAACCAGGAGTTTCTTACCCCAGAAAAGGGACGACCCCCGCCAGGGGGGGAGGAGGCGGAGGTCGTCGTACATCAGCCCCGGGGGGTCGGGCTGATGTACTCTCGGCTCAGTGGCCGAGTAACGCTTACTATACACATGCCAGCGGGGCATCACGCAAGTATTCCGCGGACCAAAATGTGGCTTGACCGCTCAAAACACTGCCAGCAGAACGACAACGTTGGTTTTCAACCGCCCGCATGGACGCAAAGTCGCGAGTGTCAGGGCTTCTCCGGAGAACTCCGACCTATGCTTGATTGGTGACCGCCCCCGACTCGGACGCGCCGCAGCAAACCTCGCCGCAACCAGCGGAAGCCACCGTTCCCAGCGCCCGCACCGCAGCCTTTTTCGACCTTGACAAAACGATCATCGCCAAGTCGAGCACCCTGGCGTTCAGCAAACCCTTCTTCGCCCAAGGTCTGCTTAACCGTCGAGCCGTGTTGAAGTCCAGCTACGCGCAGTTCATCTTCCTGCTCTCCGGCGCCGACCATGACCAAATGGATCGGATGCGCACTCACCTGGCCAACATGTGCATCGGCTGGGATGTTGAGCAGGTCAAGTCGATCGTCAACGAGACGTTGCACGACATCGTGACGCCACTGGTGTTCGCCGAGGCCGCCGACCTCATCGCCGCGCACAAGCTGTGCGGTCGCGACGTGGTGGTGGTCTCGGCCTCCGGCGAGGAAATCGTCGCGCCGATTGCCCGCGCATTGGGAGCCACCCACGCGATGGCCACGCGGATGGTGGTCGAGGACGGCAAGTACACCGGCGAGGTCGCGTTCTACTGCTACGGCGAGGGCAAGGTGCAGGCCATTCGCGAGCTGGCCGCCCGCGAGGGTTACCCACTCGAGCACTGCTACGCCTACTCCGACTCGATCACCGACATGCCGATGCTCGAGAACGTCGGTCATCCGTCGGTGGTCAACCCCGATCGCGGCTTGCGCAAGGAGGCCGTCGAGCGCGGCTGGCCGGTCTTGTCCTTTTCCCGGCCGGTGTCATTGCGCGATCGGATCCCGGCGCCCTCTGGTGCGGCGATCGCCACCACCGCCGCGGTCGGTGTCACCGCCGTCGCCGCCGGCGCTGTCACCTACGCCCTGCTGCGCCGCTTCGCTTTCTGACGCAGGCGCCCCAGCTTTCCCAACCGCCACGGCAACCTGTCCAGCAAAGTCGTTATGGGCACAATTCAAAGTCATTGCACAACTTTCCGCCCGTAGCCCTTGCTGTGCCTGAGGCCTGGGAGTACAAAGGAATCACGGCAGCTCGGTGAGGCCAAGATCGACCCGGAAGAGAAGGATCGCTCTCCCGAACCGAGCACCCAGCACAGTTCCCGGCACCCACGCGGAGTCATAGCCGCGATAATGGCAGAAGTGTTGCGGGCCTGCGTAATTGCGAAAATCGAATGCCGCGACAGTCCTTTGGGTAGGGCTGCAGCATGAAGTTTCGTAAACGCGCCGAGGCCACCCACGCAACCCACAGGTGCACGCTTGGTACCCGGGAACTGTGTTGGCGGGCGGTGATTCGAATTCGTTCGAATCACCGCCCGCTTTGCATTTCCGAACAATAACTTTCGCGACCGTCAGCTACCTCGCAGGCATTGACTCGGCAATCGCCACCGCCTCCTGCGCGCCGGCTCGCAACGCCCGGCAACACAGCACCAGCCAGGCCGCGACTCCTTCCGGAGTGCCGGAGGCGAACTTGATCGCGGTGTCGCGGTAAGCGGCCGGCTGACGCATCCAATTCACCTCTGGCACACCAAGTCCGTGCGGATCCAAACCGGTGGCGATCGTCACCAACCGCGACACCGCGCGGGCCACCACGCCGTCGGCGCTCCCGAATGGCTGCAGCGTCAACAATTCCCCGTGCGCCACCGCAGCAACCACCGGCGCCGATGCTTTGGTGGGTCGGGTGACCACATCCGCCAGCAACTCGAGCCGTGGTCCGATCTCCGGCTCGCCGCGTGGGCGGCCCAGCCGATCCTCGCCGACCTGATCGGCGGCGGCCAGCACGTGCAGGCGAGCCAGTGCCTGCAGCGGCGCACGCCGCCACACACCCACCAGAGCGCCCTCGCCACCTTCCAATGCCTGTGCCACCCGCAGCGCTCCCCCGAAAACCGGGTCGCTGACGCCGGCGGCGCTGGCTACGTCCTCCAGCCGCACCGGACCGCCGTCGAGCACCGATGACGCCCGCGCCGCCCGCAACGAAGCTTCCGCCGCGGTAACCGGCCAGCCACGCAGGTTAACCCGGTGTCGGTGCGCACGGCTGAGCGCTTCCCGGGCCCGGTCGCTGGCTTCGGCAACACCGGGAAGGTCCATCAGAGGAGCCAGCGCGTCAGTCACAGGTTGCCAAACTAGTCGCGATGGTCGCGACCCGCTGCGCGCGGCCTGCGACCGCACTTGCGATCGCTTCTAGCGCGATGGTCGCGACCCGCTGCGCGCGGCCTGCGACCGCACTTGCGATCGCGCCTAGCGCGATGGTCGCGACCCGCTGCGCGCGGCCTGCGACCGCACCTAGCCCTAACCCGACCCGGCCGGAGCACCGGGAATGGCCTCCAGCAGTTGTCGGGTGTAGTCGTGACCGGGCCGGGTGAACACCGACTCGGTGATTGCGTGTTCGACCACGCGGCCACCGCGCATCACCAGCACCTCGTCGGAAATCTGCCGGACCACTGCAAGATCGTGACTGATGAAGAGGTAGGTCAGACCGAGGTTGGCCTGAAGCTCCGCCAACAGGTTCAGGATCTGCGCCTGCACCAGAACATCGAGAGCGGAAACCGCCTCATCGCACACCAGCATGTCGGGTTTCAGGGCCAACGCGCGCGCGATCGCGACCCGCTGCCGCTGACCGCCAGACAGCTCGCGGGGCAGCCGGCCCAACACCGACGCCGGCAACGCCACCTGATCAAGCAAGTCACGCACCGCCTGTTGACGCTGCTTGCGGTCACCGATTCGGTGAATTCGCAGCGGCTCTTCGATGGCACGGGCCACCGAGTACATCGGGTCGAGGCTGCTGTAGGGATTCTGGAACACCGGCTGCACCCGCCGACGAAACGCGAGCGTTTTCTCCCGGTCCATCTTGCCCACATTTGAGTCACCGTCGAAGGCCACCGTGCCCGACGTAGGCCGCAGCAGACCGAGCACCATGCGCGCCAGCGTCGACTTACCCGAGCCCGACTCCCCGACGATCGCCAAGGTGCTGGCTCGACGGAGCCGAAACGACACCCCGTCGACTGCGCGAAACTCTGCCCGCCGCCATGGCGCACCGTGCGATTCCCGATAGCTCTTGGTCAATTCCGAAACGACGAGAATGTCGTCGGACGCCTCCACGTGTTCGGCAGCTTCGGCTGCCACTCGCGACCGGATCTGGGCCGAGCGCTTGTCCCGCGCCGTCAGCGACGGGGCCGCGGCGACCAGCCGCTTTGTGTACTCATGCTGCGGGTCTCGCAGAATTTGCTGCGCTGCACCAGATTCCACCACCATCCCGCGGTGAATCACCACCACCGACTCGGCGCGCTCGGCGGCCAGCGCCAGATCGTGGGTGATGAGCAGCAGCGCGGTGCCCAACTCGTCGGTGAGGCGCTGCAGATGATCGAGTACCTGGCGCTGCACCGTCACGTCCAGCGCCGAGGTCGGCTCGTCGGCAATCAGCAAGCGCGGCCGTCCCGCCAGACCGATCGCGATGAGCGCGCGTTGGCACATTCCGCCGGACAATTGGTGCGGATACCGACCAGCCTGCTTGCTCGGGTCCGGCATCCCGGCCTCGGCCAGCAGTTCCAGTGCCCGCTGCCGCGCGTCGCGACCGTCACCGTTGGCGCGCAATGCTTCCCGAATCTGGAAACCGACCTTCCAGACCGGATTGAGGTTGGTCATCGGGTCCTGGGGTACGTAGCCGATCTCGCGTCCGCGCAGGGAGCGGAGCAATCGCCGGTCGGATCTACGGTCGCGCCCGGTGATGTCACGTCCGTCGAAAGTGATGCGACCGGACGTGATTCGGCCACCCGGCGACAGCAGACCGAGGATCGCCGCCGCGGTGGTGGACTTGCCCGAACCGGATTCGCCGACCACGGCCACGGTCTGGCCACGCAGCACAGTCAGATCCACGCCGCATACCGCCGGTTCGTTGGCGCCGAAGCGGACCTCGAGTCCTTCGACCGAGAGCAGTGTCTCCGGGTTGCTCATGCCCGCCACGCCCGTGACGCGGGATCCAGACCATCACGCAAGGCATCGCCCATCATCATGAAGGCAAGCACCGTAACCGCAAGTGCCCCAGCGGGATAGAACAATATCGGCGAGCCCGCCCGCAGCCTCATCTGGGCGATGTTGATGTCACCACCCCACGACACGACCGACGTCGGCAGGCCCACCCCCAGGTAGGAAAGCGTGGCCTCGGTGACGATGAAGATACCCAGCGCGATGGTAGACATCGCGATAACAGGCCCCATCGCATTGGGCAGCGCGTGTCGCAGAAGTATTTGAAATCTGCTCAACCCCAACGCTTCCGCCGCGAGCACATAGTCGCTGGACCGCACTTCGAGCACCGAACTACGCGCGATCCGCGCCACCTGCGGCCAGCCGAACAGCGCCAGAATCGCGATCACCGTCCATACCGTGCGGTGGTGCAGAACCTGCATGAGCACGATCGCGGCCAACAGCAACGGCAACGCGAAGAACACATCGGTGATGCGGGACACGACGGCATCTACCCAGCCGCCATAGAAGCCGGCCAGCGCGCCGAGGGCACCGCCGACGACGAACACCAACACCGTGGCGCCCAACCCGACGACGACCGACGCCCGTGCCCCGTAGATGGTGCGCGCGTAGATGTCGTGGCCCTGCAGATCGGTACCGAACCAGTGCGCGGCCGACGGGCTCAACAGGCTCTGGCCCGGGTCGGCGTAGCTGGGATCAGCGGAGGTGAACACCGCCGGAAACGCAGCCACCAACAGGATGAGCAGGATCAGTGCGCCGGCGACCACGAACTTCGGGCGCTTATACATAGCGGATCCGCGGGTCCAGGGCCGCATACAACAGGTCCACCAAGAGATTGCTGGTCAAGTAGATCAGCACCAGTACGGTGACGATCGACACGACCGTCGGCGCCTCCTGGCGCGTGACGGCCTGATAGAGCACCCCGCCGACGCCGTGGATGTTGAAGATCCCCTCGGTCACAATGGCTCCGCCCATCAGCGCCCCCAAATCCGCGCCCAGGAAGGTCACCACCGGGATCAGCGAGTTGCGCAGGATGTGAACGGTCACCACGCGGGGCCGCGACAACCCTTTGGCGGTAGCGGTGCGGACGTAGTCGGTGTGTGAATTGGCGGCGACCGCAGAACGGGTCAATCGCACCACGTAGGCGAATGAGACCAGCCCCAGGACGATTCCCGGCAACAACAGTCGCTCGAAGGTGGCCCGGCCTCCGACCGTCACCGGCGCAAGTCCCAGCCGAACCCCGAACACGAACTGCGCCAGGAAACCCAGCACGAAGATGGGGATTGCGATGATGACCAGCCCGGTGAGCAGCACGGTGGCGTCGAAGATTCCGCCTTGGCGCAACCCGGCGAGCACGCCGAACCCGATGCCCAGCACCGCTTCCACCACCAACGCGATCAGCGCCAGCCTGATGGTTACCGGAAATGCATGTGCCAGAACGGCACTGACCGGCAAACCGGAATATGCGCGGCCCAGGTCACCGTGCAACAGCCCACCGAGATATCGCAGGTACTGGACCAGGAAGGGATCGTCGAGGTGGTACTGGGCGCGTAGCTGTGCGGTCACTGCGGGACTCAACGGTCGGTCGCCTGCCAGCGCCGCAACCGGATCGCCGGGCAGCAGGAATACCATGCCGTAGATCAGCAGCGTCGCGCCCAGAAAAACCGGCACCATCACCGCGATTCGACGCAGCACGTACCAGCCCATCTCAGCCCTTCACGACGTTCTCGTAGTCCGGAAGCCCGTTCCAGGTCACCTTCACGTTGCTCACCGACGTGGACCACCCGACCACGCTGATGTAGTACCACAGAGGTACAGCCGGCATGTCGTACAACAGGATTCGCTGCGCGACGTTCGCCAGGACATCGGCGCCATGCAGATCGGGTGCCGCCTCCGCTGTCGCGAGCGCGGCGTCGAACTCGCGGCTGGCGTATCCGACGTCGTTGGAACCGGCCCCCGTTGCGTAGAGCGGGGCGAGGAATTCGATCATCGACGGATAGTCGCCGATCCAACCGGCCCGAAACGCGGTGTCGATGGTGCGGTTGGTGATCTGAGTGCGGAACCCGGCGAAGGTGGGCTGGGGCGCGCCGGCAGCGTCGATCCCCAGCACGTTCTTGATGCTGTTTGCCACCGCATCCACCCATTCCTGATGGCCGCTGTCAGCGTTGTAGGCGATGGCGTACCGTCCGCCCCACGGCGAGATCGCGTTGGCCTGGGCCCAAAGTTGTCGGGCCCGTTCGGGGTTGAAGTCCAGCGCGTCGCTGCCCGGGATGTTCGGATCGAATCCCGGCAACGAACTTGCGGTGAAATCACGCGCCGGACTGCGGGTTCCGTTGAAGATCTGCTGACAGATCTGCGGTCGGTTGATCGCCGCGGACAACGCCAGCCGGCGCAACCGTCCCTCCTCGCCGCCGAAATGGGGCAGTCGCAACGGAGTATCGAGCGACTGACTGACCGCAACGGGCCCGCTGACGGCGTTGCCGCCCAGGTCGCGCTGGTAGATGGTCAGTGCGCTGGACGGAATCGTGTCCAGCACATCGAGATTGCCGGACAGCAGGTCGGAATACGCGGTGTCGAGGTTGGCGTAGAACTCGAATCGAAGGCCCTTGTTTCGGGGCACCCGGTTGCCGTGATAATCGGGGTTGGCCGCCAGATCGATCTTGACGTTGTGCTCCCACGCCGGCCCGTCGGGACCATCCACGAGTTTGTAGGGACCATTGCCGACCGGGCTGCGTCCGAACGCTGCCATGTCACGAAATGCGTTAGGCGGCAACGGATAGAACGCGTTGTGACCCAGGCTCATGATGAAGTCGATGGTCGGCTCCTTGAGCCGCACGGTGAACTCGAGATCGTTGACTATCTGCAGCCCGGACATGACGGTCGGCTGTCCGGCGGCAGGCGGCCCGGCAACCTCGTCGTACCCGGCGATCGGGCTGAAAAAGTGCTGCTGCAGTTGGGCATTAGCGCTCAACGCGCCGTAGTTCCAGGCGTCGACGAACGAGTGAGAGGTCACCGGGGATCCATCGGTGAATTTCCAGCCCGGTTTGAGGACGACCCGATAGTTGACGTTGTCGGAGGTGTCGATCGACTTGGCAACTTCCAGCGATGGCCGTCCGGCAGCGTCGTACGACATCAGGCCGGCGAAGAGCCGATCGAGGATCCGCCCGCCCAGGCTATCGTTGGTGCCCGTCGGGATCAGCGGATTCGGCGGCTCACCACCGTTGGTCACCACCTCATCCGGCGTCAGCACTCCGCCCCCGCAGGCGGCCAACGGCGCGACGATCAACAGGCCGGCAACGACCGCAGCCAGCATCCGACGCATGACAGCGACCCTAGCGAGGGTCGCGAGCGCGGCGCAGCCGGGCGCTGCGGGCCCGAGCCATTGATCTAGCGAGGGTCGCGAGCGCGGCGCAGCCGGGCGCTGCGGGCCCGAGCCATTGATCTAGCGAGGGTCGCGAGCGCGGCGCAGCCGGGCGCTGCGGGCCCGAGCCATTGATCTAGCTGTGCGCGGCCTGCAGATTCTGGCTACTCCGCAGGAGGCGGTGGCCCCGGTTCTACAGTGACCGGCGTGACGGGGTGCACCTGCAACTGACAGCCGTCGATCGGCGCTCCCACCGCGACCCCCGCGGTGGTACCGGGCGGGATGACACTCAGGTTGGCGAATCCGGAGCACTGATCGCCACTGGCGTCGTCGGCGACACTCTCGAGGACCGACTGCGCCAACTGCGAAGGCGACAGCGTGACGGTCGGCGGTCCATCGACGCCGTCAGGCAATCCGCCCATGTACCCGCGCAACGTCGGCCGCGCGTGATCGAACGGTCCGCCTCCGGCCGACTCCACCCGCGGATAGCCGGTCAGCGTGCAGGGCGCGGCACCGCCTGCGAGAGCGAAGATCAAGGTCACCCCGCGGTGGCCTGCTGCCGCCTGAGGCTCGGAGACGCTAACCCCGACCTGGCCCGACGCGCACGGCGGCGCATCATGGTCGCCCGGGACCGCCGCGGCGGGTGCGCCCGGCGCTACCACGGCAAAACCTGTTGCGAGACATGTTAAGAGGGCAGCCGCAGCGGCCAGCCGAGGAACGCGTGTCATGGCGCATGATTATTCCGCAATTGACGGGCGCTGAAACACCACTCGAAATGCGCCGAGCCAGTACGGAGTTACGCTCACACTCGTGACTGCGACTGAACCCGAGAGTCCCGAAGTTGCCGCCTCCTACCCGCCTGCCAACCAGTTCGCCGAGCAGGCCAATGTCCAACCCGAGGTGTATGAACAGGCCGATGCAGATCGGCTGGCGTTTTGGGCCGAACAGGCCGACCGTTTGTCCTGGGAGACGCCGTATACCGAAGTGCTGGACTGGTCGGATGCGCCGTTTGCCAAGTGGTTCGTCGGCGGCAAGCTCAACGTCGCCTACAACTGCGTCGATCGTCACGTCGAAGCCGGAAACGGGGATCGGGTCGCCATCCACTGGGAAGGTGAACCCACCGACCATCGTCGCACCCTGACTTACGCAGAACTGCAAGTAGAAGTGTCTAAGGCGGCCAACGCGCTGACCGATCTCGGCCTGGTCGCCGGCGACCGCGCCGCCATCTATCTGCCACTGATCCCCGAAGCCGTGATCGCGATGCTGGCCTGCGCGCGCCTAGGCATCATGCACACCGTGGTGTTCGGCGGCTACACCGCGCACGCACTGCAGGCCCGGATCGCAGACGCCGATGCCAAGCTGTTGATCACCGCCGACGGGCAGTACCGGCGCGGCAAGCCCGCTCCGCTCAAGGACGCCGCCGACGAGGCGGTCTCGGTATCCGACAGCCCCGTCGAGCGGGTTCTGGTGGTGCGCCGCACGGGGATTGACGTGTCGTGGAACGACGACCGCGACCTGTGGTGGCACGACGTCGTCGACTCGGCTTCACCCGAACACACCGCGGAGGCTTTCGACGCCGAACAGCCGTTGTTTCTGCTGTACACCTCGGGCACAACCGGTAAGCCCAAAGGCATCGTGCACACCAGCGGCGGCTACCTGACCCAGTCCTCCTACACGGTGCACGCGATATTCGACGTCAAGCCGGACCGCGATGTGTTCTGGTGCACCGCCGATATCGGCTGGGTCACTGGACACACCTACGGCGTCTACGGTCCGCTGTCCAACGGAATCACCGAGGTGCTCTACGAGGGCACGCCTAACACTCCCAGTGAGCACCGGCATTTCGAGATCATCGAAAAGTACGGCGTCACAATCTATTACACCGCTCCGACGATGATCCGGACGTTCATGAAGTGGGGCCGGGAGATCCCCGACGCGCACGACCTGTCCAGCGTGCGACTGCTGGGGTCGGTCGGAGAGATCATCAACCCCGAGGCCTGGCGGTGGTACCGCGAGGTCATCGGCGCGGGCAAGGTTCCGGTGGTGGACACCTGGTGGCAGACCGAGACCGGTGCCGCGATGATCTCTCCCCTGCCTGGAGTCAGCGATGCCAAGCCCGGTTCGGCGATGAAGCCACTGCCCGGAATCTCGGCCAGGATCGTCGACGACCACGGCGAACCGCTGCCCCCAGACAAAGAGGGCGAAGAACACGTCACCGGCTATCTCGTGCTGGACAAGCCGTGGCCCTCGATGCTGCGCGGCATCTGGGGCGACCCCGACCGGTACCGAGACACCTACTGGTCCAAGTTCGCCGACAAGGGTTACTACTTCGCCGGTGACGGCGCTCGGTTCGACCCCGACGGCGCCATCTGGGTGCTGGGCCGCATCGACGACGTGATGAACATATCCGGCCACCGAATCTCCACTGCGGAAGTGGAGTCGGCGCTGGTCGGGCATTCCGGAGTCGCCGAGGCGGCTGTCGTCGGCGTCACCGACGACACCACCGGCCAAGCCATCTGCGCTTTCGTCGTGATGCGCTCCAACTACGAACCGGACGACGGCACCGTCGGTGAGTTACGCAGTCAGGTCGCCAAGGAGATCTCGCCGATCGCCAAGCCGCGCGAGATCCACGTAGTACCCGAATTGCCGAAAACCCGCAGCGGCAAGATCATGCGCCGACTGTTGCGCGACATCGCCGAAAAACGGGAGTTGGGCGACACTTCGACGCTGCTGGATCCCGACGTCTTCGACGCGATTCGGGACGCCAAGTAGTCAGGCGATCGGGACGAATCCCGAACCCGGCCGGTTCTTAGCGACGATGTCGGCCAGGTCCGCGTTGATCGACATCACCACGGCCGGCGTGTGCAGGGGGATGTACTTGGTGACGCAGCTGGGCAGACTGTCGCTGAATGCGCCGTGGATCATCCCGACCAACTGGTTGTCGACCGTGACCGGCGCTCCTGAGTCGCCCGGGCCGCCGCAGACCTGCATCAGGATGGTGCCCGGGTCCTGACCCGGCCCCCAGGTGACACCACAGGAGTTGCCGGTGGTGCGGCCCTGCTTGCAGGCCACCTGACCGAAGTTCGGGTCGGGGCCGATGCCGCTGATGGCAAAGCCGTTGACGTTGTTCACCGGGATCACCTTGGCCGGGTCGAACTTGATCACCGCGTAGTCCAGGATGTCGTTGCCGGCGACCATGGTGCCCACCTGGCCCTTATTCTCCAGACCTTCGGCCGCGACGGGTGCCCCGGGGCCTCCGCAGTGCGCCGAGGTGAATCCGATCAGGTCACCTTTATTGTCGTGTCCTATCGCGGTCAGGGTGCACAGGGTGCCGGTGTTGACGACTATGCCCGACCCGCCACCCAACTGAATCTTGTCGTCGGCGACCGCGCGGACGGCGGGCAGGAATAGCAGACCCAACAGCGCGGCCACCACCGCCGCAGTAGTACCAGTTTTAAGGCCACTCAGTGCCTTGCGCAAAGTGGTACTCCCGTCGAATCGGTGAATGTTGGAGAGAATTTGGCGAACAGTGCGCCAGTCTAGATGATCGGACTCGGTCGTTTGCCCATGCTGAATCAGCGATAAACGTGAATTTTGCGGGTTTGATTCAGCCCGGTCGGCTCGGTGTTTTGGCTGGCCTCGTACGGCATTGGGACTCATGGCAACATGAACCGCGACGACGACGCACCGCGTGGCGTCGAGTGGGCTTGAATGTGCCTGAACGGAGAGGACCGTCTGTGAGCAAACCTGATCGGAAGAACGGTGTGCCCAGCACGCTGACCACGATTCCGCTGGCAGACCCGCATGCCAGGGCCGGCGAGCCGTCGGTGGGTGACCTGATCAAAGACGCGACGACGCAGATGTCGACGCTGGTGCGCGCCGAAGTCGAGTTGGCCCGCGCGGAAATCACCGCCGACGTCAAAAAGGGACTGACCGGCAGCGTCTTCTTCGTCGCCGCGCTGGTAGTGCTTTTCTACTCGACCTTTTTCCTTTTCTTTTTCCTCGCTGAGTTGCTCGACAACTGGCTGTACCGCTGGGCGGCGTTCCTGATCGTTTTCGGGATCATGGTCGTCGTTACCGCTGCACTTGCGCTCTTCGGCTTTCTCAAGGTCCGCCGGATTCGCGGACCGCAGAAGACCATCGAATCGGTCAAGGAGGCGCGCACGGCGTTCACCCCCGGCCACGACAAGCCTCCGCCTGCTGTGGCCGCTCCAAAGACCCCAGCGATCACGGCCGACGCCAAGACCGATCCTTCGGGCTGGTAAATGCCCCCACCAGATCCGTCGATGGCCCGCATCGACGGGCCTTGGCGTCATCTGGATGTGCACGCCAACGGCATTCGGTTCCATGTCGTCGAAGCGCTTCCGGCCGATACCAGCACCCCGGGCACCGCACGCCCCCTGGTCATCCTGCTGCACGGGTTCGGCTCGTTCTGGTGGTCCTGGCGTCACCAGTTGCGCGGTCTGACCGGCGCGCGGGTGGTCGCGGTAGACCTGCGTGGATACGGGGGCAGCGACAAACCGCCACGCGGTTACGACGGCTGGACGCTGGCCGGCGATACGGCCGGACTCATTCGCGCACTGGGTCATTCGTCCGCAACGCTCATCGGGCACGCGGACGGTGGGCTCGCTTGCTGGACCACTGCACTGCTGCATTCGCGACTGGTGCGCGCCATCGCCGTCATCAGTTCCCCGCACCCGGCGGCATTGCGCCGCTCCACCTTGACCCGGCGCGACCAGAGTCGCGCTCTGTTGCCGACGCTGCTGCGCTACCAGGCGCCGCTGTGGCCCGAACGATTGCTCACCCGCCACAACGGCGCCGAGATCGAGCGTCTCGTCCGCAGCCGAAGCAGCGCCAAATGGGTTGCCTCGGAAGACTTTTCACAGTCGATCGAGTACCTGCGCCGCGCCATCCGGATACCGGGGGCCGCACACTGCGCACTCGAGTACCAGCGTTGGGCGGTGCGCAGCCAGCTACGTAGCGAAGGTCACCGGTTCATCAAGTCGATGACTCAACAACTCGGCGTTCCGCTGCTGCATATCCGCGGCGACGTTGATCCCTATGTGCTGGCCGCCCCGGTCGAGCGCTCGCAACGCTACGCACCGCACGGACGCTACCTATCCGTCTCCGGCGCAGGGCATTTCAGCCACGAAGAGGCACCTGAGGAGATCAACCGGCACCTGATGCGGTTTCTCGAGCAGGTGCACAAGCCGAAACTCAGCTGACGCAGGCCCCGGTGCCCACCGGTTGGGTGGCGCCGATCTTGCTGAGTTGACCGGACACCTCCTCGGACGTCAGTACGAAGCCCGTGTCGGCGTCATCCACCGCGGCGCCGAACACCACGCCGAGCACTCGACCGTCGAGATCGATCAACGGCCCGCCCGAATCACCCTGCTCCACATTGGCTCTGATGGTGTAGACGTCGCGGGTCACCGGCTGCGGACTGCGGTAGATGTCGGGCCCGCTGAGCTTGATCACCTCGCGGATTCGAGCCGGGGTGGCGGTGAAGTTGCCGCCACCCGGATAGCCGAGCACCACCACGTCGGTGCCGGTCTTTGCCGGGGCGTCGTCGAAAACCAGAGGCGCCGACGGCAGATTCGGCACGGCCAGGATCGCGATGTCCACGGCCGGGTCGTAGGAGACCACCGAGGCGTCCATCGACTTGCCGTTGACCTGGATGGAGACGCTGCTCGATCCCGCCACCACGTGTGCGTTCGTCATCACCCGCTCGGGTGCGATGACGAATCCGCTGCCCTCGAGTACCTTTTGGCAGCCTGGCGCCAGGCTGCGAATCTTGAGCACGCTGGGCGCGGTAGCCGCCACCACCGGGTTGTTGGCCAGCGCCGGGTCCGGCGAGGCAACCGGGATGACCGGGGTGCGGCTGAACGGTTCGAGGACCGCCGGCAGACCGGAGGTGTTCAGCAGTCCCGATAGTCGTTGGCGCAACGGTTGCTTCAACCAGTCGGGGGCCACCTCGTTGACCGTGGCGAGCACCCGCGAACCCTTTACTGCGGCGGCCAGTTCGGGCTGATCCTTGGACTGGGTCAGCGGCGTGGCCAACAGGTAAGCCGCGACCAACACCACCTGGAGCTGCACCGCAACGCCGATCACCGAGTCGATTGTGCGCAACGGCCGGTTGCGAATCGCACCGCGGATGGCCCGACCCAGCACCACACCGGCAACTTCGCCGACCACCACCAGTGCCAGGATCAGGAACAGCGCGGCGAACAATTTGGCGCGCGGGGCAGCGATGTGGCTGACCACGTGCGGCGCCAGCAGCACACCGGCCACCGCGCCGAGCAGCACTCCGGCGAAGGACAGCAGCGAGCCGAGGGCGCCCGATCGCCAGCCCGAGATCGCGGCGATGAACGCGACCGCAAGTACAGCGATGTCCAACCATTGCGACGGGGTCATCGAATTCACCGCAACCCCCTTTCGCCACCGACCAGCACCAACGCGTCGTCCAACTCACGGCAATCGTCGGTGTCCCACGGCTTGGACCAGCCGGCGACGTCGAGAACCGCTGAGATCACCTGGCCAGTGAAGCCCCACACCAGCATTTGGTTCAACAGAAACGCCGGTCCCGCCCAGCGTTGCCCCAACGTGCCCCGGTAAACCATCAGCCGGTTGGCCGGGTTGATGAACGCGCGCACCGGCACTCGGGCCACGATCGCCGTTTCGGCATCGTTGACGACGTTCACCGGCCCGGGATCCGGGGAGTAGGCCAGCACGGGAACGACATGAAAGCGGGACGGCGCAATGAAGGTGCGCTCCATGGTCGCCAGCGGCTGCAACCTGCCGACATCGATCCCGGTCTCCTCGCGCGCCTCCCGCAGGGCGGTCGCGACGGGGCCGTCATCGCCGGGGTCGGACGCGCCGCCCGGAAACGCGGCCTGACCGGCATGGTGGCGCAATGTCGACGCCCGCACGGTCAGCAGCAGGTCGGCGTCATCCGGAACGCTGCCGTCGGCCGGGCCGGTCTGAGGACCTGAGAACAGCACCAGTACGGCGGCGTCTCGGCCACCCCGGGTAAGCGCTTTGGCTGCGGTCACCATGGCAATCACATCGGCCGGCAGCCTGCGTCGGTAAGCGTCGGGTATCTCATCGATGCGATCGATCAGAGGTCGCAGCCAAGTCGGGCCGGCATCAGGATTCAAGGCGACCGCCTGCTCGCGCGCGGTCTCCCCAGCACTCACCGATACCTCACTCGACTCACTTGGCGCGGTTCCTCCCCCGGCCCTCGCGCGGCTCGCTCACCCCGCCTCATTTCCGACCGCGGCTGCGATCTCGTCGGCGCTCGCGAAAGCACGCGGCAAGGTCTGCGCAACGCTACCGTCCGACCGTAAGACGACCGTCGCTGGCATCACATTTGCCACCCGCAATGCCGCGGCCACCCTGCGGCGGCCGTCCTGCAGCGTCGGCAGCCGAACGCCGAGTTCAGCCAACCGCAGCAACGCGGCCGTCTCGTTCTCATCCTGATGCACCGTCACCACCGTCACGTCAGACCCCACTCGACGTTGATACTCGGCCATTGCGGGCAATTCGGCAGTACAGGGAGCGCACCAGTACGCCCACAAATTGATCACCACCCGCCGTCCGGCGAGCACCTTGGCGACGTCGACGGCGGCCCCGTCAGCCGCGCATTCCACCACCACGCCCCGCAGCGAGGCTGCGCCGTCACCAACAACGGGGGTCGGGCAGGGCGACAGGTCGGCTCGCTGCCGGGGACCGGCCAGCGCTTCGGGAGTGTCGGCATCACGGTGTTCGCGCTGCTCGGGCGCCGCGTGGGGTGTCGCCGATGACGGATCGTCCCCCAGTTGGCCCACCAGCGCGACTATCAGAGCAGCCACCACCGCGACGATCGCTATGGTCCAGCGGACAGTTGAAGAAGGTGCCCTCACGGTTGTGGATCGAGGCCGGCCAGAGCCAGCAGGTGCTCGGCTTCCGGGCCTTGGACCAGCGGGGCAGCCAGCAGCGGTTCCGTAGGACCGAGGCCGTAGGAGGGGCAGTCCTTGGCCAGTACGCACACCCCGCACGCCGGTTTACGGGCGTGGCACACCCGTCGGCCGTGGAAGATGACCCGGTGGCTGAGCAGCGTCCACTCTTTGCGCTCGATCAGTTCGCCGACCGCGTGCTCCACCTTGACCGGGTCTTCCTCGGCGGTCCATCGCCACCGCCGCACCAGGCGCCCGAAGTGCGTGTCGACGGTGATGCCCGGGATGTCGAACGCATTGCCCAGGATCACGTTGGCGGTCTTGCGGCCAACGCCCGGCAGCGTCACCAGTTCTGCCATGGTCTTCGGCACCTCACCGTCGAACCGCTCGACGAGGGCCTGGCCGAGCCCGATCAGCGAGGACGCCTTGTTGCGGAAAAAACCGGTTGGGTGGATCAGCGTCTCCAACTCGGTGCGATCTGCCTGCGCGTAGTCGAGTGCTGTCCGGTACTTCAAGAACAGCGGAGGGGTCGTGAGATTCACCCGTTTATCCGTGCTCTGCGCCGACAGAATTGTGGCGACCGCGAGTTCGAGCGGCGAGGTGAAGTCCAGTTCGCAGTAGACATGCGGAAACGCTTGTGCCAGTTCGCGATTCATTCGTCGAGCCCGCCGCACCAGTCCGGTGCGGGTCTCGTTGGCAAAGCGCTTGGCGACCACCGGTGCGGCCGGGGCAGGCTTTGATTTCGCGCGCCCGGGACTCCGCCCCGAGAAGTCCGCCGCTGTCACCTACGACAGAGTACTGATTTCGTAATCTCTCTGAGACCTTGACCATGTTTACTCATTTTGTGTTGTGGTTGCTGGTGGCCTGCATTCCGGCGTTGCTGATGCTGGCCACACTCGGGCTCGGACGGCTGGAACGGTCGCTTGCCCATGACACGGTGACGGCCACGGACGTCGCCGAATTTCTCGATCAGGCGGAGCCCGTCGATGTCCACACGCTGGCCCGAGAGGGAATGCCCGAAGCGTTGGAGTATCTGCATCGCCGGCAGGCTCTCGAACTCGCCGCGCCGCCGCAGCACAAGGCACTCACCGGTCGACACCATGCGGAGACTTTCTTAACCGCGGACGTCGTCCGCATCGAATCCGGCCTGCCCACTCGCATCACACCCAGCAGGGAAGTGCGCTACCGGACCAGCACGCAATTTTCAGTGAGTCAGCACATTAATCGTGTGTAGCGTTGGCACGCCGCACGGATTGGCCTACCTTTAGAATCGTGTCGGCCGTCACAGATTGGCCCGCTCACATCACTTCGTTGGAGGGTTGAAAAGGCACGTGGACGAAATCCTGGCAAGGGCTGGAATCTTTCAAGGGGTTGAGCCCAGCGCAGTCGCGGCACTCACCAAGCAACTGCAGCCAGTCGACTTTCCCCGCGGACACACCGTGTTCGCCGAAGGCGAGCCGGGTGACCGGCTGTACATCATCGTGGCGGGAAAGGTGAAGATCGGCCGGCGCTCACCGGATGGTCGGGAGAACTTGCTGACGATCATGGGCCCGTCGGACATGTTCGGCGAGCTGTCGATCTTCGACCCGGGTCCGCGGACGTCGAGCGCGACGACGATCACCGAGGTGCGCGCGGTATCCATGGACCGCGATGCGCTGCGGGCGTGGATCGCCGACCGGCCGGAGATCGCCGAGCAACTGCTGCGGGTGTTGGCGCGCCGGCTGCGTCGCACCAACAACAACCTGGCTGACCTGATCTTCACCGACGTGCCGGGCCGGGTGGCCAAGCAGCTGCTGCAGCTCGCTCAGCGTTTCGGCACCCAGGAGGGTGGCGCGATGCGGGTCACCCACGACCTGACTCAGGAAGAGATCGCCCAGCTTGTCGGCGCTTCCCGGGAGACGGTGAACAAGGCGCTGGCCGACTTCGCGCACCGCGGCTGGATCCGTTTAGAGGGGAAGAGCGTGCTCATCTCCGACTCCGAACGCCTGGCAAGACGGGCGCGTTAGTTACGCCGAGCGCTACTGGGTGCGCAGGTAGTTGAGTTGCACCTGCACGGACCACTCCGCGGCGTCCCACAGCTTCTCGTCGACGTCGGTGTAGACGTGTTCGACGATCTGGCGGGCGCTCGCGTCCTCTCCTAGGTCGCGTAACGCAGAGCGCACCTGTTCCAGGCGTTCCTGTCGGTGCACCAGGTAGTCGTGGGTGATCGCGTCCAGATCCGGCAGCTCCGGCCCATGCCCGGGCAGCACGGCCCGGCGCCCGAGCCCGCGCAACCTGTTCAGCGATTCCAGGTAGTCGGTCAGGCTGCCGTCTTCCTTGTCCATCACCGTCGTGCCGCGGCCCAACACCGTGTCGGCGGTCAGCACCGCGTCCTCCAGTACGAACGACAGCGAGTCTGCGGTATGGCCCGGGGTGGACATGACTTTGATCTTGAGGCCCGCAGCGTCGATCACCTCGCCATCGGTGAGATGGCCGCCGAGGCCGCGCAGGAATCCGCTGCCCGCGGACCGTACCGTCGCCCCGGTCAGCTCGACCAGCTTGTCGATGCCGTCGGTGTGGTCCGGGTGGCGATGACTTATCAACACCAGGGAGACACGGCCCAGCGCGGCGATGCGCGCAATGTGCTGGTCGTCGTCGGGCCCGGGGTCGACGATCACCAATTCGTCGCTGCGTGGGCCGCGTAGCACCCAGGTATTGGTGCCTTCCAGCGTCATCAAGCCGGGGTTGTCGGCCAACAGGACCGAGGCAGTGTCCGTGACCGCCCGCAACAATCCGTATGCGGGATGGGTCAGCGACTCAGCCTCAGTCACGATCGTTAACCAACCTCCACGATGAGCTCAACTTCGACCGGAGCACCCAGCGGCAGTTCGGCCACGCCGACCGCCGAGCGCGCGTGTGAACCGCGGTCGCCGAACACCTCGCCCAGCAATTCGGAGGCCCCGTTGATGACGCTCGGTTGACCGTGAAATCCCGGCGCCGAGGCGACGAACCCGACCACCTTGACCACCTGGGTCACCGAGTCCAAGCCGACCAGCGAGTCCACCGCGGCCAGCGCGTTGAGCGCACAGATCTGAGCCAGCGCTCGCGCCTCTTCGGGTGTCACGTCCGCACCGACCTTGCCAATATGCGTCAACTTGCCGTCCACGAACGGCAATTGACCGGCGGTGTAGACCAGATTGCCGGTGCGTACCGCGGGGACGTAGGCCGCCAGCGGGGCGACCACCTGCGGAAGCACGAGGCCGAGTTCTTCTACGCGAGCTTTGGCGCTCATCGACGTTGCCCCCTACTTCGGGCGCTTCAGGTAGGCCACGTGCTGCTCGCCTGTTGGCCCCGGCAGCACGGCTACCAACTCCCAGCCGTCGGCGCCCCACTGGTCGAGGATCTGCTTGGTGGCGTGGGTGAGCAGCGGAATCGTCGCGTATTCCCATGTCGTAGGTTGGGTCATCCCGCGAGCTTATCCGCCACAGTTGACCAGCTCCGGCCAGCCCGGCAGCCGGCCGAACCGGTAGGGCTAGCATGCGATAGTGGCAAACACTTCTAGCGGCGGTCGCTCCGTCGGGTGGCCGTCGCGGTTGTCGAAGGCCCGCCTCCATTTTGTGACCGGCAAGGGCGGCACGGGTAAGTCGACGATCGCGGCCGCACTGGCGCTGACCCTGGCTGCGGGCGGGCGCAAAGTCCTACTGGTCGAGGTCGAGGGGCGGCAAGGCATTGCGCAACTCTTCGACGTCCCGCCCCTGCCCTACCAGGAACTCAAAATCGCGACCGCGGAACGCGGAGGTCAGGTCAATGCCCTGGCGATCGATATCGAGGCTGCCTTCCTGGAATACCTCGACATGTTCTACAACCTGGGTATCGCCGGCCGCGCCATGCGCCGGATCGGCGCGATCGAATTCGCCACCACGATCGCGCCCGGCCTGCGTGACGTGCTGCTCACCGGCAAAATCAAAGAGTCGGTGATTCGCGTCGATAAAGCGAAAAACCCGGTGTACGACGCAATCGTGGTGGACGCGCCGCCGACCGGCCGTATCGCCCGCTTCCTTGACGTCACCAAGGCGGTGTCAGAGCTGGCCAAGGGCGGGCCCGTGCATTCGCAGGCCGACGGCGTGGTCAAGCTGCTGCATTCCGATCAGACCGCGATCCACCTGGTGACGCTGCTCGAAGCGCTTCCGGTGCAGGAAACTTTGGAAGCCATCGAGGAACTCGCGGAGATGGAACTGCCGATCGGCAGCGTGATCGTGAACCGCAATATCCCGGCCCATCTCAATGCCGACGACCTCACCAAGGCGGCCGAGGGCGTCGTCGATGCGGACGCCGTCCGGGCCGGGCTCGCCTCCGCCGGAATCGAGCTCGACGACAACGATTTCGCCGGTCTGCTGACCGAGACCATTCAGCACGCCACCCGGATCACCGCGCGCGCCGAGACCGCGCAACAGCTGGACGCCTTGAAGGTGCCCCGCCTCGAACTACCGACCATCTCTGACGGTGTCGACCTGGGCAGCCTGTACGAACTTTCGGAAGCACTTGCGCAACAGGGGGTTCGCTAGCATGACCCAGGCACACAAGCCGAAAACCCTTGAGATGGCCGCCATTCTGGCGGACACCACCAACCGGGTTATCGTGTGCTGCGGCGCCGGCGGCGTCGGCAAGACCACCACCGCCGCGGCCATCGCGTTACGCGCGGCCGAATATGGGCGCACCGTAGTCGTTTTGACGATCGACCCGGCCAAGCGGCTTGCACAAGCGTTGGGAGTCAACGACCTTGGCAATACTCCGCAGCGCGTCCCGCTAGCGCCGGAAGTCCCCGGCGAACTCCACGCGATGATGCTGGACATGCGCCGCACGTTCGACGAGATGGTCGTTCAGTACTCGGGATCCGATCGCGCACAGTCGATTCTGGACAACCAGTTCTACCAGACCGTCGCCACTTCGCTGGCCGGCACGCAAGAGTACATGGCCATGGAGAAGCTCGGTCAGCTGTTGGCCCAGGACCGTTGGGACCTGGTGGTGGTGGACACCCCGCCGTCGCGCAACGCACTGGATTTCCTGGACGCGCCTAAACGTCTGGGCAGCTTCATGGACGGCCGGCTGTGGCGGCTGTTGCTCGCGCCGGGACGGGGCTTCGGCCGACTGGTCACCGGTGTAATGGGCTTGGCCATGAAGGCGATGTCGACGATCCTCGGGTCACAGATGCTCGGAGACGCGGCGGCATTCGTGCAGTCGCTGGACGCCACTTTCGGGGGCTTCCGGGAAAAGGCCGACCGCACCTACGCGTTGCTGAAACGGCGAGGCACCCAGTTCGTCGTCGTGTCGGCCGCCGAGCCCGACGCCCTACGCGAGGCGTCCTTCTTTATCGACCGGCTGTCCCAAGAAGGGATGCCGTTGGCGGGTCTGGTCTTGAACCGCACTCACCCGATGCTGTGCGCGCTGCCTGCCGAGAGTGCCGTCGATGCCACCGAGAAACTGCACTCCGACGACACGGAGTCTGGGTCATTGACGTCCGCCGTGCTGACGATCCACTCCGAACGCGCCCAGACGGCCAAGCGGGAGATACGCCTGTTGTCCCGATTCACGGGCGCCAACCCGCACGTGCCAGTGATCGGGGTGCCGTCGTTGCCGTTCGACGTGTCGGACCTGGAAGCGCTACGCGCTCTCGCGGACCAGATCACCTCGGGCTGATCGGGCTCGACGCGACCGGATACCGCCGTGACCAGCGGCAATATCCTCATGATCTCGTTATATTCGACATCGCGTCAGTGATAACGATCTGCCCACACTGGCCCCACCAGCACCAAAACTATCTCTGACCTGCGAGAACGCCGCTTCCGCGATAGTACGCTGAGCTAACGTGTAACAAAAAAGTAATGATGAACGTGTCGAATTGGCCCACGACGCGCCACCCGCGATCCACCCCACCGACGCTGTTTCTGCGGCCCTATAAGCGCCGATCCGAAAGGCGCCCGCTTAACCGAGCTGCCAAAAATCGCCCTGAACTGCACAAATATGCCCGCCACGGAAGGTGATGAGCTCGGCCTTAACGAAAAAGAAATAACGGGGACTGCTCAGCAGTCCCCGCTTGGGATGAGATTGGGGTCAGATCAGATGATGCCGCGACGCTTGCGCTTGTCGAAGTAGTCGCCCCAGTTGGCCACCTCGGGGTTCTGCTTGAGCAGCGCACGGCGCTGGCGCTCGGTCATGCCGCCCCACACGCCGAACTCGACCTTATTGTCCAGGGCGTCGGCGCCACATTCCTGCATCACAGGGCAGTGCCGGCAGATGACCGCGGCCTTGCGCTGGGCTGCTCCACGCACGAACAGTTCGTCAGGGTCGGTGGCCCGGCACAACGCTTGCGACACCCACGCGGTGCGGTCGTCCTGCTCGACACTGCGGAGGAGGTTGCCTGCGGATGTGAGGCTGGTCCTGCGACCGCCCGGACGTGTATCGGACACGAGCTCATCCCTTCCTTCCGGTCGCTACCTTGCGACCGCCCTCCTCCGGCACCAGCCAGTGATGCGATCTACGCCACATTGGAGCCACCGGTGTTACCTGAATCTCACTGCGATTCTAAGTTAGGCGTCAGGTGGCGATTGCGCAACAGTCCGATAACGCTTCTTCTGGGACGTGCGTGCCGTCTTGCGTCGAGCCGCCGGGGCAGTTGGGTCGCTCGCGATACATTTTGTGGCTCTGACCAGTGACGTAGCCGTAAGTTCGCCTCACCTTACCGGTGCCTAGGCCGGAAAACACCTGCTGAGAAATTATTTCCACCCGCGCGGCGAGGTGCCGTGACGAGGGGTCGCTACTGTAGTACGCATGTCCGAACGTCCCCCGGTTGTGCTCACGCTGCTGAAGCTCGCAGGTTTCTGCTTGCTGGCCAGCATCGTCGCCACCGCGCTGATGTTCCCTTTCGCCGGTGGAATCGGGCTGATGTCCAACCGCGCCTCCGAAGTTGTCGCCAACGGTTCGGCGCAGCTCCTCGAGGGGCAGGTGCCGGCGGTGTCGACGATGGTCGACGCCAAGGGCAACACGATTGCGTGGCTGTACTCACAACGCCGGTTCGAGGTGCCGTCCGACAAGATCGCCAACACCATGAAGCTGGCGATCGTGTCCATCGAGGACAAGCGCTTCGCCGACCACAACGGCGTGGACTGGAAGGGCACCCTGACGGGCCTGGCCGGGTACGCGTCCGGTGATGTCGACACCCGCGGTGGCTCGACAATCGAGCAGCAGTACATCAAGAACTACCAACTTCTGGTCACCGCCCAGACCGACTCGGAGAAGCGCGCCGCCGTCGAGACCACCCCGGCGCGCAAGCTGCGCGAGATCCGGATGGCGCTGACACTGGACAAGACCTTCACCAAGCCGGAGATCCTGACCCGCTACCTCAACCTGGTGTCGTTCGGGAACAACTCTTTCGGCGTGCAGGATGCCGCCCAGACTTACTTCGGCGTGAATGCGACCGACCTCAACTGGCAGCAGGCAGCGCTGCTGGCCGGCATGGTGCAGTCGACCAGCGCGCTCAACCCCTACACCAACCCCGAGGGCGCGCTGGCCCGACGGAACCTGGTGCTGGACACCATGATCACGAACATCCCCAACGAGGCCGACGCCCTGCGTGCGGCCAAAGCTCAGCCGTTGGGAATCCTGCCGCAGCCCAACGAGTTGCCACGCGGCTGTATCGCGGCCGGCGATCGCGCCTTCTTCTGCGACTACGTCCAGGAGTACCTGTCGCGCGCCGGCATCAGTAAGGAACAGGTTGCCCGCGGCGGATACCTGATTCGCACCACGCTCGATCCCGATGTGCAGATCCCGGTCAAGTCGGCGATCGACAAGTTCGCTCCCCCGACGCTCAGCGGCATCTCGAGCGTGATGAGCGTGATCCTGCCCGGCAAGACCTCGCACAAAGTGGTCGCGATGGCCAGCAACCGCAAGTACGGACTGGACACCGAGGCCGGCGAAACGATGCGGCCCCAGCCGTTCTCACTGGTAGGCGATGGCGCCGGGTCGATCTTCAAGATCTTCACCACCGCCGCGGCGCTGGACATGGGGATGGGCATCAATGCCCAGCTCGACGTGCCGCCGCGGTTCCAGGGCAAGGGCCTGGGCAGCGGTGGCGCCAAGGGGTGCCCCAAGGACACCTGGTGCGTAATCAACGCCGGAAATTACCGCGGCGCGATGAGCGTCACGGACGCCCTCGCCACCTCGCCTAACACGGCTTTTGCCAAGTTGATCTCCCAGGTCGGCGTCACACGCGCGGTCGACATGGCGATCAAACTCGGATTGCGGTCCTACGCCAATCCCGGCACCGCTCGCGACTACAACCCCGACAGCAACGAGAGCCTGGCCGACTTCGTCAAGAGGCAGAACATCGGCTCGTTCACACTCGGCCCCATCGAGGTCAACGCGCTGGAGCTGTCGAACGTCGCCGCGACGCTGGCATCCGGCGGCACCTGGTGCCCGCCGAACCCGATCGACAAGCTAATCGACCGCAACGGCAATGAGGTCGCCGTCACCACCGAGACCTGCGAACAGGTGGTGCCCGAGGGGCTGGCCAACACCCTCGCCAACGCCATGAGCAAGGACGCGGTAGGCAGCGGCACGGCCGCCGGTTCCGCGGGCGCGGCCGGCTGGGATCTGCCGGTGGCCGGTAAGACCGGCACCACCGAAGCTCACCGGTCGTCCGGTTTCGTCGGCTTCACCAACCGCTACGCGGCCGCCAACTACATCTACGACGACTCACCGTCGCCGACGGATCTGTGTTCCGGCCCGTTGCGGCACTGCGGCAGCGGCGACTTGTATGGCGGCAACGAGCCGGCTCGCACCTGGTTCACCGCGTTGAAGCCGATCGCCAACAACTTCGGTGAAGTACATCTACCGCCCACCGATACGCGCTACGTCGAAGGTTCACCCGGGTCCCGGGTGCCTAGCGTGGCCGGTCTGGACGAGTCCGCAGCCCGTCAGCGGTTGCGGGACGCGGGGTTCCAGGTCGCCGATCAGTCGAACTCGGTCAACAGCTTGGCCAAGTTGGGCGAGGTGGTCGGAACGTCGCCCACCGGTCAGACCATTCCGGGTTCGATCGTGACGATCCAGATCAGTAACGGCATTCCGCCGCCACCGCCGCCGCCACCGGAGGGTGGTCTGCCACCGGAGGTCATCGGCTCGCAGGTCGTCGAGATTCCTGGGCTGCCGCCGATCACCATTCCGCTGTTGGCGCCGCCCCCACCGCCTGCGCCGCCCCCGTAGGCCCGGATCGCGCGGGAGACGCGCGATCAGTCGCCGGGCGGCAGTAAACTGCCGGGCATGGCTGATGTTTTGCCCGTCTTGTTGCGCACCGGTGCCGCCGTCGTCGGCTCGGCGGTCGCTGGGATCGGTTACGCCTCGGTTGTCGAGCGCAATGCGTTCGTCCTGCGCGAGGTAACGATTCCGGTCCTGACCCCGGGTTCCACACCGTTGCGAGTGCTGCATATCAGTGATCTGCACATGACGCCCAACCAGCGGCGTAAGCAGGCCTGGGTGCGTGAGCTGGCCAGTTGGGAACCCGACCTGGTGGTCAATACCGGCGACAACCTGGCCCACCCCAAGGCGGTGCCCGCTGTCGTGCAATCCCTGGGTGACCTGTTGTCCCGACCCGGCGTGTTCGTGTTCGGCAGCAATGACTACTTCGGGCCTCGTCTGAAGAATCCGGCGAACTACCTGATCAACAAGGGTCACCGGGTCCGCGGCGAAGCGTTGCCCTGGCAGGACCTGCGGGCGGCTTTCTCCGAGCGTGGCTGGTTGGACATGACCCACACCCGCCGTGAATTCGAGGTGGCGGGCCTGCACATCGCCGCCGCCGGCGTTGACGACCCACACATCGACCGGGACCGCTACGACACCATCGCGGGACCCGCCAGCCCGGCCGCCAACCTGAGGCTGGGCCTGACCCACTCCCCGGAACCGCGGGTGCTGGACCGCTTCGCGGCCGACGGCTACCAGTTGGTAATGGCCGGCCACACCCACGGCGGCCAGTTGTGCCTGCCGTTCTACGGGGCCATCGTCACCAACTGCGGACTGGACCGATCCCGGGCCAAGGGACCGTCCCAGTGGGGTGCGAACACCCGACTGCATGTGTCTGCGGGTCTCGGCACCTCTCCGTTCGCGCCGGTGCGGTTCTGCTGCCGGCCCGAAGCGACGCTGCTGACCCTGATCGCCACCCCGATGGGTGGCCATGACACCACTAGCAATCTCGGCCGACAGCCCACTGCGTCGTCGGTGCGTTGAACGATCGAACTCAGATCGCGGACCGCAGTCTGTCCCGGCGTTGGACTGACAATGCGATCCGACTGATTGAGGCCGACGCACGTCGCAGCGCCGACACCCACCTGCTGCGCTATCCGCTACCGGCCGCGTGGGGCATTGGGGCCGGCGTGGAGTTGTATCTCAAAGACGAGACGACCCACATCACCGGGAGCCTCAAGCACCGGCTGGCCCGCTCCCTGTTCCTCTACGCGTTGTGCAACGGCTGGATCGGCGAAGGCACCACAGTCGTCGAGGCGTCCTCGGGTTCGACCGCGGTCTCGGAGGCCTACTTTGCCGCACTGCTGGGTTTGCCATTCGTCGCGGTGATGCCGGCGGCGACCAGCGCGGCCAAGATCGCACTGATCGAATCGCAAGGTGGTCGTTGCCATTTCGTCGAGAAGTCCAGCGAGGTCTACGCCGAGGCCGCGCGCCTCGCCGACGAGGCCGGCGGCCACTACCTGGACCAGTTCACCAACGCCGAACGGGCCACCGACTGGCGTGGCAACAACAACATCGCCGAGTCGATCTATCTGCAGATGCGCTCGGAGACACACCCGATACCCGCGTGGATTGTCGTGGGTGCCGGCACCGGCGGAACCAGCGCGACGATCGGCCGCTATATCCGCTACCAACGGCACGCGACCCGGCTGTGTGTAGTCGACCCGGAGAATTCCGCGTTCTTCCCGGCCTACGCCCAGGGGCGACTGGACATCACGACCGGCGCATCGTCACGGATCGAAGGCATCGGCCGACCGCGGGTTGAGCCGTCTTTTCTGCCGTCGGTGGTGGACCGGATGGTCGCAGTGCCCGACGCCGCCTCAATCGCCGCCGCGCGCCACGTCAGCGCCGTCCTGGGGCGCCGGGTGGGGCCGTCTACGGGCACCAATCTGTGGGGCGCCTTCGGCCTGCTGGCGGAGATGGTCGCCGAGGGCCGCAGCGGTTCGGTGGTCACGCTGCTGGCCGACAGCGGTGATCGGTATGCCGACACTTACTTCAGCGACGAGTGGGTGGCCGCTGCCGGGATCGATCCCCGCGCCGCGTCCAGCACACTGGTCGAGTTCGAGCGATCCTGTCGCTGGAACTGATCCGCCGACCTGCCGTTTGGGAAGTACCTGGTCGGGTGCGATAGGCTGTCGAGGCTTCAATCGGGGTGTGGCGCAGCTTGGTAGCGCGCTTCGTTCGGGACGAAGAGGTCGCAGGTTCAAATCCTGTCACCCCGACACTCACAAGGCCCTGGCCAGCACATATGTGGCCGGGGCCTTGTTGCATCCTGGGTAGGAACTAATACGATCGGAATGCGCCGAGCAGGCGCGTGAACACATTTCGCTTATCTGTGTTGAGAGGTAGCGAATATGCCGCACGGGTTCCGCATTGAGCGCAGTACTGCCGTTGCAGCCCAACAGCTCTACGACCGACTCGCAGACGCAGCGTCATGGGATCAATGGGCCCCCATGGTTGGCCGTTCGGAAGTGGTTCAGTCCGGCCCCAATGATCCGTTGGGCGCCGGCACGATCCGCAGAATGACAGGTCTCCGCGGGCTGCTGACGGTCGACGAGGAGATCCTGGAAGCCAAATCGCCGACATATCAGCGGTACACGGTCCGCGGCCTCCCTACCCGCGATTACATCGGAGAGGTCCATATCGACGAGGTCGACGGTCGGACGCAAATCGTCTGGACCGGCCGATTTGAGCCTCGTGTCCCCGGCACCGGCCCGGCGCTAGCCAAGTTTCTTGGATATTCGATACGCCGAATCACCGAGCGTTTGATCGTCGAGTGTGAGCGCACGTCGGTCAACGACGTGTAGTCCTGCGATGCCGCCGACGGTGCCCTAGACCGGTTCGGCCGAATTGTTGGCACGCTCGGATGCGGTGAACCGCAATTGGTCGAACTCCGAATGTGAGCCGATAGTGGCCTGACTGATGCTGCATAAGTCGCTGGCAATCTGTTGGGCGAGTCGGGCCAACTTCGTGTTGTGCGCTTGAGACAGCGACGTCAACATGTTGATTGCGGCGGACTCGTTGATGTCGTAGACGAACATCAAAATGCCCTTGGCTTGTTCGATTGCGCCACGACTCCGGGCGATCGCCTCGACCTTCGGGCGTCACGTTGACGTAGAACCGTGAATTCCCACCCTGACAACCTTCGCTACCTGCGGACGGTCGTCGGGGGTTGGTAGCCGTGGATGCGGTGGACTTCGTCAGACCACTCTCACCGCTCCTGCACGAAATAGAAGCGGAACCATCCCACCCGCCGTGGCGCCTCGATGGTCAGCGCCTCGTCCACCGCTGCGGCTTGGGCATCCAGGTCCGATTTCACTGCGCCCGGCTAGGGGTTTGAGGTGGGGATTTCGCCGTCTGCTCAGCGCGAGACAGACGACTCGTGCGGCACTCTTGCCAAAGGACGACCGCACGCTGGCATTCTTCGCTCGATGCGGCACACAGTTCGCGGGATCTGCTGATGCTGTCCTGAACGCGCCTGCGGGTGGCAGCAGCGGCATCCCGCGTCGACACTGCTGACGCGTTGCCCTCCAGACGTTTGACCATTGCCGCCACTCGGCGGGCGCTGCGGACGCGGTGAGCCCGCTGCCGACACGCCGGCGTGCAGTAGACCGCATCGGATCGGCCGTCGAAACAAGCCCCGCAAACTGCGCATTCGACCCTGGCCATAGCCGTCACGTTACAACTACCAGGCGCTGGTCAGCACCTCAAAAGTTCTCGACGCACAGACGCGAACTGCCGCGTCACGTCACCTTGAGGTTCAAGGTGACGTGACGCGGCAGTTTTGCTGGCGGTTAGTACCAAGCTCTACGGCCGCCGACCGGGCGACCTACCGCGCCCAGAATCCATAAGACGACCCCAACGAGCAGGAGGACGCCACCAATTGTGTACAGAATGCTGATCCCGGTGAAATAACCAACCACCAGGAGAACGATCCCCAGGATAATCACGTCGCGCTCCTTCTGATGTTGTTGAACGCTGTCTAATTGGCCGACCCAATTCATGTGTACCCCGCGACATGTGCGCCCAATCACAATGGATTGCAACAGATTTTGGTCGGGAAATCAGGCCTAGCCGTCAAACGCAATACGCGGACGAAACCGCACCCTGGTGCCGTTGCGCGGGGCCAACATGATCGAACGGCGCACGATCTTCTCGGGCCTGTCATCGACGGCGGTGAACTCACCTTCACGCAGCAGCACGTGCAAGACCGTCACGAGTTCCCGCATCGAAAATGCCGCGCCCAGACACCGTTTCACGCCACCTCCGAACGGCAGCCAGGCATAGGTCTGCGGCCGGGTGCCGAGAAATCGTTCGGGCCGGAACTCGTGCGGTCGGTCATAGGTAGCCGGATTGCGGTTTATGGCGATGATGTGGATGACGATTCGCGTTCCGGCGGCTACGAGATAGTCGCCGATGACAATCGGTTTCGCGGCGACTCGAGAGGTCAACGGCGCCGGCGGGCGCACCCGCAATGTTTCGTCGATCACGGCCGTCGTGAAGGATTCCGCTCCGCTGACCGCCTCTTCCCGTACTCGCCGTAGCGCGTCGGGATGGTGCAACAACAGATCGAACACCCACGCCAACGTGGTGGCGGTGGTTTCGTGACCGGCCAACATCAAGGTGATCAGGTCATCGCGAATCTCGCTGTCCGACAACCCCTCTCCGTCCTCACCCCGGGCCGACATGAGCAGTGCCAGGATGTCGCGTTGCTCTCCCAACGCCGGGTCGGCGCGGCGCGCGGCGATGAGTGGAAGTACCACATCGTCGATCTCGCGGTTGGCCCGCGCCCGGGACGGCCAGACCCGCAGCGTTCCGAGGTGCCGCAGGGCGTAGCGGACGGTCAATTGCTCTGAGACACCGAGATTCAGCAGCCGCTCGAAAGGTTGCCCCAACCGCCGCACCTCGGCGGGATCCTCGACACCAAAGATGACCTTGACGATCACATCCAGCATCAGTGCCCGCGCCGCCTGCAGCATCTCGAATGGATGGTCAACCGGCCAGTCGCGCATCGCCGCCCGAGTGGAAGCCTCGATGATCGGCACGTAACTGTTCAGCGCCGATCCGTGCAACGGCGGCGTCAGCAGTTTGCGTCGCCGCAGATGCTCGGGTTCCTCTTGGACGAACATCGACCCGGATCCGTAGATTGCCGCTGCGGGGCCTACCCCTTCTCCCCCGAGCAGCACATCCGTTGGTGCGGTGAAAACCTCCTTGACCAGCGCCGGGTCGGAAACGATCGCGACATCACCAAGACTCAGAATCGGCATCGTCATGATCGGCCCGTGGCGACGGATCAATCGGAGCATCCGCCGCTCCCCGCCCACCAGGTAGGCCACCGCATACACCGTCGCGAAGAGGCTTCGCAACCGGCGCGGTGCGGGCAGGCCGGGCGGAGGGCTCACGGGCGCTGCCACGCTGTCGACCCAACACGGCGCCGCCAGCTAGGTCAAGGCGCCACGGCGCCCGGGGACCCGAAGGGGCCCGGCGAGGCACTTAGGAGCAGTCGGCGCAAATCTGTCGCCCGCCGCTGGAGACGCGCAAGCGGTTGCGGTGCTGCACCAGGAAGCAGCATGAGCAGGTGAACTCGTCGGAGCGTTGCGGGATGACAACTACCGAGAGCTCCTCACCAGACAGATCCGCGCCCGGCAGTTCGAAGAAGGGGGTGTCGTTGGGGTCCTCGTCGACGACGACCATGCCCACCGTGGGCAGGGGCCCCAGGTCGCGCAGGGCAGACTTGTCTGCGGTATCGACGTCGGTCACACGGCGAGCGTCGTAGTCAGTGGCGGTACGCATGGTATTCCCTCCTGAGTGGTCGGGCCACGCACCTCGTGCTCGCCCGTTGGCGCAGGAGATACCCCTTTCGGCCGCGGCTCACACCCAACTGTCGGAAGAAATTCCGCACGTGGTAACGCGGCCGCGCGAGCCCCCTTGGAAGGAACGGAAACGTGCCCTACCGGGCGGGCCAACCGCCCGCGTACGGCGACACCTGGACAGCCGAGATCCCGCGCTGCTGATTACGGGCCCCGGCCCGCTGACTTTGCGACAACCAGGCCAGCCCGAACCACGGCGACAGGATGGCCAGCACCAGCGAGACGCCGGCTACAAGTTCGTGTCCGTGCGTCATTGCGACAAGCCCGATCACCAGGCCGATCGCCCAGGTGGCGGCGGCCAGCAGGCCGGGCACGCTGAAAGCGTCCTCGTCCGAGTCGCCGGCCATGGCCGACCCGGGAGCTATCGCGTCGGCTGCGAGGTGAACCATGACCACTCCTAATCGAACAGCTAATAATCAATTTGGATAATGCATCCCATAGATAGTGTTTCTGCACCATCTAATCGTTGGGCGTGCCAGCTTTAAGACAACGTCGCAGACATCATCAGGCCTCGCGCGCACGCGATCAAGACCTGCAAGGCAAACGGACGACGTCAACTTCATTACGCCGTACCAGAACGTGAAGACGCCGGCCGTGGCGGCTACCGCTGTAAGTCGACCACCAGCGGGCGATGGTCCGAAATCGGCATCAACTCAGCGCTCGCGGCGTCGGCGCGCAGATCGTCAGCGTCGGTCAGGATGTGGTCGAGCTGACGATTGGGAGCGGGCGCGGGGAACGTGACGGCCGAGACCAACGGCCGCATACCCGAATAGCGCTGCACTGCCGCCGGCGTCAGATTGAGGTCGCCGAGCAGCACCCGGGGACCGGGAAGTCCGCGCAGGTCGCGCACCAGGCGCCGCAGCTGACGCCGATTCCAACCGGGCACGAAGGACAGGTGCGTGTTGGCCACCGTCATCAGCCCCAACGGGGTCTGCAACCGGGCGATGACGGCGGCGCGCGGCTCTTCGTCGACGATTAACACCTTGTTCGCTCCGGGCAGGTACATCGGGAAGCGCAACGGGATGCGCGGCATCCGCACCACCTGCCAACTGACGGCCGGGAAGCGGGACAGCAGCGCGATGCCGTACGCCGCAGTTCCGGGCCGCTCCCGGCCGGTGGCGGCGATCCAGGTCGCTCCTGGCGTTCCCGAGATGGCGGCCACGAATCGGTGCTCGACCGCGCCCATCGCTTCGGCGGCCGCCGCGGTCAGATCTACCCGGCCGGAGCGGGGCTGATCGACGTCAACCTCCTGCAGAGCAAGTACATCGGGATTGAGCAGACGGACGCATTCCTGCAGACGCTGCACGTCGACGATGCCATCTGCGACGGTGCGGCCATGCAAGATGTTGAAGGTCGCGACCCGCATGGCTACTCAACGGCTCCTGGGAGCTCTTCGCGGACAGCGACCGACCGCCCATCGCCCGCGTCGAATACCTCGATGGCGACGTCCTCATCGAGGTACCGGCCCACCGATATCAGCCCGGGTGTGGCGGCGATGACGGAATTGGCGGCTTCGCCGGTCAGCGGATAGTCCGACACCGGGTGCCGCCAGTGTGCGGCGATCACTGTGGCCCCAGGCGCCAGGCGATCACGTTCCCGGCGCAATGTCTGGGCCAACGTATCTGCCGTCAAGTAGTAGGCGACCTCGCTGAGCACCACCAGGTCAAACGGACCGAGCGGCCACGGCTCGTCCAGGGATCCGCGGGACAACGTCACTTGTTCCCGGCAGCCCGCCTCGTGCAGGTGCGCGTCAGCGGTCCGCACCGCGGCATCCGCTACGTCTACCGCAGTGATGTGGTCGCAACGCAGCGCCAGGTGGGATGTCAGTGCCCCGATGGAGCAGCCCGGCTCGAACGCGTGCCGGTACCTGCGCCGCGGCAGTAGAGCCAGTGTGATCGCGTACTTGCGCTGCTCGTACCAGCGCGACGACAACTGCCAAGGGTCCTCGGCGCCGGCGTACATGCGGTCGAAGTAGGCGTCCGGCAGTCGAGCGGTCATCCTCTGCTGGTCGGACGCCCGGCCAGGCGCCCGAGTTCGGCCAAGTCGCGCTCGGCGTGACTTTGGCGGATGTAAATGGTCAGGTCGGCAACTCGCTGGGCGTGCCGGCCATCCTGGGTGAGCGGGCCTGGGCCCAGCGCGCGTCCAGTACGGGTGATCGCTTCGTCGACAGCATGCTCCACGACCGCGCGCACCCGACGGGCCAGTAGTTGGGCGGTACCGGCGTGGTCGAACGGGTCCGCGTCGAGAGTCGCGGCCGCAGCGCCGAGCATCGCATCACCGGCGGACAGCGCGGCGTCGACCGCGCCCAGGTGGGCCAACGCGTATGCGTCAGCCGACTTGCCCTTCGCGGAGCGATACAACGGATCGGCCACTCGACGCGCCCCGCCGAGCCAGCACGCTGCGACGCCGATGGCGCCGTGCCAGAACCCAGGGCGCGTCAGGTACTGACCGGGTTCGCCGACCAAGATCGCGCGCACATTGTTGAACTGCACCGACCTGGTGTCGCTGCCGGCCATTCCGGAGTTCCACCAGGTGCTCGGAAGTGGTTTTACTCCTGGGTCGGTCAAGGTGACAGCGAACAATCCGCGCTCATCCTCGTCCAGGCGCGCGGTGATAAGCGCATTGGCGCAGAAACTCGCACCCGAGCACCACAGCTTGGTGCCGTTGAGCAGGAACTCGTCACCGGAGATATTGGTGGCGGTCAGTACTGCGTCTGGCGCCTCGGCCGCCCATACCCCCCACAACTGGGCGGGATCCGGTGGCTTGCCTCCCAACTCGTTCAGAATCGCGACGGCATCGACATGAGCTTCGGCGATGCGGGCGGCGGCGATATCCTCCTCGGCCAGTCGAGCCAGGCTTTGCCAGCGGTCAGCGGTGTAACCCGAGGCCGGAAGCGGCAGCTCCAACCGCCCCGATTCCAGCCAGTGCTGCACCAACCCCGCCGTCATGCGACATCCCCGGTAGCCATTTTCGACACTTCTTTGAGGTGGTCCGCGAATCCGCGTGGTGCCCGCGCCTGCGTCCGCGCCGACGTGACGACAGATTGTGCGGTGTCCCGCTCAATCCGGTATCCAGCGCGCTCGAACCGGTCGACGAGTTCGGCGTCCTCGCTCGAGGACAGGGCCCGGAAGCCGCCGACCCGCCAATAGGCGCGCGAGCTGAACCCCATGTTTGCGCCGTGGATGTGGTCATGTGTCTGTTCCCGGTCGTCATCGACCCGCATGTCGTAGGCGGCCTGATAACGCTGAACGACCTCGGGCCGCTGCCGGTGCCAGTCGGTGACACGTACCAGGCCGAGGAACATATCGGCACCGCACTCCAACTGCCGCAGTAGCCAGTCCGGATCCACCGCGCTGTCTGCGTCGGTAGTCGCGTACCACGCGTTGGTGCCCTCTTCGCCGAGCGAACGTGCGTAATCGAACCCCGCGGCCCGGGCTGCCCCGACATTGCGGGCCTCAACGCGAACGAAGTGCACGTCACGCCCGTACTCACCGGCAAATTCTGCGCTGCCGTCGCGATTGGCGTCGAGCACAACGACGACGGTTACCGGGATTGCTGCACACAGTGCGGCGGTAAGCACCGCCGACAGGCACGCTGGTAGGTTTGCCTGTTCGTTGTGGGCTGGAATCACTACGGCGACCTGGTCGTAGGGGTGTGACCCCGCGGCTGGCATGGTTGATAATTTCCCGATTCCATCCCAAATAAACGATTCAACCGGCACCCCGACGAGTTGACAGGTTGCGGCCAGCGGAAGCGGGTATGCCACTGCAACTATGTCTTTAACGCCTCAGCCGACACCGGAGTTGCGCGAAGCACTGCGCTGCGCGGCATCGGCACTCAAAGAGCACGGGCCGGACTTTGCTCTCGCCGGTGGCTACGCACTATGGGCCTATGGTGCGCCCGAACCCACGCACGATGTCGACATCGTGGTGGCCGAGACCGACGCACCGGCCGCCGCCACCACGCTCGGTAAAGCAGGGTTTCGTATCGAACGTCCCCCCGAAGACTGGTTGTTCAAGGCGCACCTCGGCGCCAGCGTGGTCGACGTACTGCACCGCGTCAACGGGAGGATCGTGCAGCCGACAACGCTGGACGACGCCGAAGACCGCTCGGTGCTGGCAATTTCAATGCCTGTGCTGCCACCTACCGTCGTGTTCATCCAGCGGCTGCGTGCACTCACCGAGCACTACTGCGATTTCGCGAGGTTGATTCCGGGGGCACGAGCGGTCCGCGAGCAACTGGACTGGGACCGTATTGCTGCCGAAACGGCCGACAATGCTTTCGCGGTGGCATTCCTGCTACTGGTCGACCGCCTGGGTCTGCGAAGCTGATGGCCATGGAATCGCACCCGAGCCGTGACGACGATCTCGAGAAAGTCGTCGACGACCTTCAGCAGAGCGTTGCCGACGAACGCAAGGAAGACGACGTGCCCGGCAACGAGGACGAACGCGAGCAAGCCCCGGTAAAAGGATCGGAACAAGAACCGCCGGACTGAGCGAGACTGTGGTTGCGTAGCAATCAGGCACCGTCCAGTCGGTGCAAGGATCGGCCTTGCCGCCCTTGCGACCCTTTGGATTTGCCCTGTCCGGCAGCCGCATTCGAGATCCGGGTGGCCTGCGGCAAGGCTGTCACTCCCCACGCATGAGTACGGTTGTCGCAGTGAGCATTTCGTCGCAACCGTCGGCGACAACCGCGGGGCCACCCGGCAGCGAAGAGACTGACATCCGCCCGCGCGGCGCGTCGAATATCCTCGCGCACTGGATAATTCAGCCGTTTCTAGCGAATCCTTTCCGGTGAGTCGGTGCGCCTGTTTCATTCCACCCGAACCGGACACCTGTCCTTAATCAGCCGAAGCCGAAGACGCACGCGGTGGCGCCAAGGCTGCCGAAGAACAGCAGAAAGCAAACCAGTAAATCAGATCCTCCTGCTACGGCCCCGGTCCCGAGGACCGGGGCCGTACCCATTTCCACCCGGGTTTCGAAAGCCTTGGCTCACAACATTTCGCACCGTGCACTTGGTTGTTGAGGGTTCGGTTGCCTACTCTTGAAAAGGGTACTGGTGAAGATGATGCAGGTTACGGGCGAGCAAACACCCCTCGATGGCATAGTTGCGATCGGCGCTTCCGCCGGGGGTATCGAAGCCCTCTCACACCTGGCCGCAGGCCTGACGCACGACCTGCCCTACGCCTTCCTGGTAGCTCTGCACATGCCCGCCGGCGCACCGAGCATTTTGGCGCGAATCCTCGACCGCAACGGCCCACTCCCTGCGGTAACTGCAGAACACGGCACCAAACTGCGGCCAGGGTGCATCTACGTCGCGAGCCCGGGTCATCACCTCCTGGTCGCTGACGGCCGGGTGGTGCTCTCCCAGGGTCCGACTGAAAACGGTCACCGGCCCGCCATCAACGCGTTGTTTCGTTCTGCAGCTTTGACTTTCGGCCCGCGCGCGATTGGTGTGCTGCTGTCGGGCGTGCTGGACGACGGTGTCCTCGGCTTGGCCGCCATTCGCTCACGTCGTGGCGTCACAATCGGCCAGACCCCCGGCGACGCACTGTTTCCGGCGATGCCGACGGCCGCAGCCACCGCCGAGGTGTTGGATCGCCAGGCCGCGGCGGCCGAGATTGGCGGCGTGCTCAAGGAACTCTCAACCAGGGAGATCGCGGAGGCGCCCATGGAACGCGACATCGCGATGGAGCTAGAGAATCACATTGCCCGGACATCGCGTTTCAGTACAGACTTCGACAGCCACGAGCTGGGTCCGGCAACGGGCTACACGTGCCCGGATTGCAACGGCTCACTGGCCGCTCTGGGTGAGGGCAACTTTCGCTGCCATGTCGGCCACGCTTGGTCACCCGCATCCCTGCTCGCCGCACGCGATATCGAGGTCGAGAATGCACTGTGGGTTGCCCTGCGCAGCCTGCAGGAAAAGGCCATATTGGCCAGACAGTTGGCCGACAGAGCCGACCACGGCTTGATTTTGCTGCGCTATACGGCACTGGCCGAGGAAGCCGAGCACGCCTTGTCGGTGCTGAGCGACCGGTTGGGAAGCGCCGTTCCGCACCCGGGAGAAACCCCGTGACCCAGCGCCGCCCAGTCGTGCTGATGGAGATCGAGCGCGTACAAGACGCGGTGATCCTGGTCGCCGATGGCGTTCTGGACAGTTCCACCTACCGGGAAGTCCGCGACGTCGTGATAGACGCCGCGCTCGATGAACCCCGAGCGGTCATCGTCGATGTCAACCGGCTGGACGTGCCGGCACCGTCCGCCTGGTCGGTATTCACCAGCGCACGCTGGCACGTCAGTACCTGGCCAGATGTGCCAATCATGTTGACCACCAGCAGTCTGCTGACGCGCCGCGCCATCTCCGCCGGAGGCATTACCCGCTACGTACCGGTGCACGCGACCCGCGAGGCAGCACTGGCCGCTGCCGGAGACTTGAGTTTGCACGGGCGGCGCCGAGCGCGCGTTGAGCTCCCCAACTCCCCGGGGAGTGTTCGTCTAGCCCGCGCCACGGTGCACGGGTGGCTCACCACCTGGTCCAAGACCGGTTTGATCTCGGTCGCTAGCACCGTGGCATCGGTCTTTGTACAGAACGTTCTCCAACACACCGACAGCGCACCAATTTTGATCGTGGAGAACGTCGAGGACACCGTGAGCGTTGCCGTCCAGGATGCGAGTCCGCACTATGCCGTCCGACATGAAGACGCCGTTGGCGGCGCCGCCGTGGTGTCCGGTCTGGCTATCGTCGCCGCTCTCTGTCGATCGTGGGGCAACATACCGACATCCTCAGGCAAGACGGTATGGGCGGTGGTCGGCGCCGAAAACCAGCTCTAGCGTTCGCGGTAATGTTCATGCTTCGGCAGCAAGCCCAGGTGAGAACGGCATCGCATGAACGGCACCACCGACGAGTCCTTCGAAGCTCTGTTGCGATACATGCGGGATTCCCGCGGCTTCGACTTCACCGGCTACAAGCGCACCTCGTTGGTGCGCCGCGTCCGGCATCGGATGGATCACGCCGGATACCAGTCCTACGAGGAGTACCTTGACATCCTCCAGGCGAGCTCCGACGAATTCGCGGCGTTGTTCAACACCATTCTGATCAACGTCACGGCATTCTTTCGGGATCCGGACGCCTGGGAATACGTCAATACGGAAGTCCTTCCCCGCCTGCTGGCCGAGCGTGGCCCGAACGACCCGGTCCGGATTTGGAGCGCTGGATGTGCGTCGGGCCAAGAGGCCTACACCCTGGCCATTTTGTTGACCGAACTGATGGGCGCCGACGCGTTTCGGCAGCGCGTCAAGATCTACGCCACCGATATCGATGAGGAAGCGCTCGCCGAAGCGCGCACAGCCTCTTACGACGCCAGGGCCGTGGAGTCGATTCCGCCGAATCTGCTGGCTCAGTATTTCGAGCAGGCCAACGGGCGCTACTTTTTTCACAAAGACCTGCGCCGAGCGGTGATTTTCGGACGCAATGACCTGGTCAAAGACGCACCTATTTCGCGCGTCGACCTTTTGGTCTGCCGCAACACGCTGATGTATCTCAACGCAGAGACACAGCGAAATGTGCTAAGCCGCTTACATTTCGCGCTCGCCCCGCAAGGGACGCTGTTTCTCGGACACGCCGAAATGCTGTTGAGCCATGGCGACCGGTTCACCCCGCTCAACCTCAAGCACCGCATTTTTCGCAAAGCCGTCGGCTCGCACGCCGGCGTGGACCAGTACGACCCCGCGGCAGCATTCTATGAACGGCAAGGCGAGCTGACCGGACTGACCACCGTGCGCGAACTGGCATTTCGCGCCAGCCCGGTAGCTCAGATCGTCGTCACCGGCGAGGACACGGTGGCCATGATCAACCAGCAAGCCGAGACCATTTTCGGGCTCTCAGCCCGCGATATCGGGCGGTTGCTGCGTGATCTCGAGGTGTCCTACCGGCCGGTAGAGCTGCGCGCATACCTCGAGCAGGCCAAGGTCGAGAGACGCTCCGCTCGAATTCAGGACGTCAAATGGCAACGGCCGGGCGCTGATCTGGTGTGGTTCGAGATTCACGTCAACCCTCTGGTCGATGCGGAGAACGGCCTACTCGGCGTATCGGTCGTGTTCTTCGACGTCACCGCGACACGCGCGCTACTCGACAAGGTCGTCCACACGAACCGTCAACTCGAGGCGGCCTACGAGGAATTGCAATCGACCAACGAGGAACTCGAGACCACGAACGAGGAATTGCAATCGACCGTGGAAGAACTCGAAACCACCAACGAAGAATTGCAGTCCACCAACGAAGAACTCGAAACGATGAACGAGGAGCTGCAGTCCACCAACGACGAACTGCACACCATCAATGACACACTGCGGGAGCGCAGCCTGGAGCTCAGCGATGCAAAGAAGTTCCTGGATTCACTGACCAATTCGATCAAATTGGGCATGGCGGTGGTGGATCGCGAGATGCGGGTGGTGGTGTGGAACCGTGGCTGCGAAGAACTGTGGGGATTGCGAGCCGATGAAACCAACGGCACGCCCCTGACCGCCCTCGACATCGGGCTGCCGATGGAAACCGTGCGACCACTCATCGGCCACGCCCTGGTCGATCACGACGGCTCTGGCGAAACCGTGGTGGACGCGATCAACCGGCGCGGACGCCCAACGCGGGTGCGCGTCACCTGCACGTCGTTCCGAACCACGGTGGACACTGTCGGTGGGGCGCTGCTGCTCATGGAGGTGCTGAGCTAGGACGGCGAACCACCGGCAAGCTCGCCGAGCGCACGCCCGATCTCCTCGATCGGTACCACGAGACCCGCGCCGGCCTCGATCGCCGCTTTTGGCATGGACGGGTACTCGGCGGACTCCGGAGTCTGCGCCACGACGAGCGCGCCGGTGCGCTTCATCGCCATGGTGCCCTCCGCTCCGTCCCGACCCGATCCAGTCAGCACCACAGCGACTCCACGAGCGCCACAGGACCTCGCCATCGACGCCATCAACACGTCGAAACGCAGTTCGAAAGGCGTTCTCATGTCGCGGAGCGAACAGGAACCGTCCGGCCTCAGCTCCAGATGCGTTCGCGGCGGACAAACAATGACCCGGCCGGGCTCCAGTTGCTGCCCGTCCAAGGCCCAGTCGACCGGGTGCGTCGATCTTCTCGCCAATATCGTCGGCAAGACGCTCGCGCTCCCGCCGAGATGCTGTTGCACGACGACGGCGGCGGGAAACTCCGGCGGTAGGTCGCCCAGCACCGTCGACAATGCCTGCAATCCGCCTGCCGACGCCAGCAAAGCCACCACTTCGACCGGCGGCCGACGCGTATCGCTTGCCACCCTTCAAGTGTCCCCCGCCAACCGCCGCCCGCCCACACTTCCTAGCTCTATCCAATAAGCGAAAGGCTTGGTCAGAGCCGTTTACGGCACGGGCGGTCGGGTACTACCAATGGCCCGTAGCCGACGTTGCATTCGCAACAGGAGCGCCGGGGGATGAAGCCAAGATGGGGATCGCCGCTCCTGCAATCGGCCATGGTTCTTGCGCTGAAGCAGCCCGGCGCTCAAACCTCTACCAGCAGGCGAGTTCGCTCGACATAGGTTAGGACGGCAATCGTGACAACTGCCCTGCGCGGTCTCGACGACGAAGTCACCCACCGACCGGCGGGAACTGCCAGCGGCGACGCACTCCATTACGAGCAGTTCGATACCGGCGTGTCGGAGGAGGCGACGGAGTTCTTCTCCGGCGCGTACAAGCCAGGCTGGCGGATCACCAGCCTGGGCGAAGGTACTTCCGTCACACACCGCCGGTTTGAGGCCGAGTCGATGACCGTCGACGAAGTGCTGATCGAAGGCCGAGTGGGTTGCGAAATCCATGCCACGACATCCGTGGTGGTGATCCAGCCACAAACCGGCACGCTGACAGTGGCCGGTGACCCTGGTACACGCCTGGACACCGCGGTGGTTGTCGCAGAGGGCATGCCGTGTGCTTTTCAGGCTGACACCGCCAGCTTCCACGTCGTCAGCATGGACGTGCAGCTATTGAGCAAGATCGCGTCGGCCGGAAACGGGCCACTGCCGCAGATCATCCAGTTTGCCGATTGCCGTCCGCGTACCGATGCGGTCGCGCGCGGGTGGAAGCGGGCGCTGGACTACGTGGTCGGCAGCTTCGAGTCCAGCGACACTGCCGATCAACGGATGATCGTCGCCGCAGCGGCTGATCTGCTGGGCGCCGCGGCACTCGAATGCTTTCCGTCCAATGTGAACGCCAGTCAGGAGCTCCTGAGTAATCCCTCGGTTCCCCCGGCCCTCAAAGGCGCGATCGCGTTCATTCACCGCCATGCGGCGGACGGGATCGGGGTGAACGACGTGGCCGACGCGGTGCGTCTGACTCCACGCGCCGTGCAGTACGTGTTCCGGCAGCACCTCAACACCACGCCGACCGAGTACCTGCGGCGCGTCCGGCTACATCGCGCCCATCAGGAACTCAAGACCAGCGACCGGTCCGCGACCACCGTCAGCGAAGTTGCCCAGCGTTGGGGCTTCGCCCATACCGGACGCTTCGCCGCGCTCTATCGCCAGACTTACGGGCTGAGCCCGCACAGCATGCTGCGGCAGTAACGCGCGTAAACGGCGCAACCCGCCTACGGCCCCCTCCAAGGTGTGCGGAGCAGTCGGTCAACTCGGTCGGCGGCGTCGTCATTACCGTCGTCCTGCGCCGAGATCTCGGTGACGACCTGCTCAGCGATATTTCGCAGTTTGACGTTTGACTCCTGGGACAGCTTCACCAGCAGGTCGAACGCCGAATCGGAACTGACGCCATACCGCAGCATCAGGATTCCCATCGCCTGATTGATCACCGCACGGCTCGAATCGACGGCCACTAGCGCCTCGCTCAGATGCTTTTGCAGATCGGCGTCGAACTGGTCGGTGATGTCGATGAAGAACCCGCCGATTCCCATCAGTCGGCCGTCGGGTCCGGCGAACCGATCACCCACTACAACCACAACGTGGGTTTCCCCACGAGTATCGACAATCCGGTGGCGGCTGCTGAAGGCGGCGCCGTGCCGGCGCACCTGCTCGACGAGTTCAGCGATTGTCGGTTTGTCATCCGGATGTTTGTGTTTGAGGAGAAGTTGGGTCGTCGGGACTACGCTGCCCGGCTCGTAGCCATGCATCCGCGCAACCTCTTCTGACCACTCCCAACGGTCCTCACGGGCTAGGTAGCGGAATCTCCCCACCGGCGGCCATCGGCGGCCCCGCTTTCTCCGCGAATCTGCACACACCAGATCAATTGTATTCGGCCAAGCTGGTCTTCAAGGGCAGTTAGCGGATCCTTGATGCGTTTTATGGCCACCGGCAACGGCGTGTGTCAGGCCGTCTTGGCCAGTTCCGAAGTCCCGGATGCACTGCTGCTCTGTGCAACTCGACGGATCAAGCTGCGGGTTGCCTTTTCAAGGATCTCTTGTGCGGCTCCTGGTTTGCGGGCGCGCTCCGCGCGCTTCGCCGCCGCAGCGATGGTCAGACCCTGCCGGTAACCGGTCACCACCCGCGGATCCACATACGAACTACGCGCCACCGCCGGTGTATTTCCCAACTCCTCGGATACTTCCCGCATCACCGCGGCCTCGACGCGTTTGGCCACCCGCTGCGACACCGCGGGATCGGCGTCGACAAACGCGGTGGCACCCAACACTGTGCCGTGCCAGGTTCGTAGATCTTTGACGCTGTAGTCGTTGCCGACCAATTCTTTGAAGCGCTTATTCAGGTCGTCCGATCTGATCTCCACCCAACCGGAAGCGTTGCGAAACACCAAGAATCGTTCGGTGCAATCGGTTCTGCGCTGGAGTGCCCGCACCACCCGCACGACTTCGGCATTCTCGATCTCATACCTGCGCTGCACTCCGCTTTTGGCCGGGTAGTCGAAAGCCACCGCGTCGCGACGCACCGTTACGTGCTCACACAGCAGGGTGGCAAGCCCGTACGACTCGTTCTCCTCGGCGTACGTCTCGCCGCCGGCCCGGAAGTACCCCAGATCGAGCAGATGCAACGCCAATGCCAGAACCCGATCCCGGTTAAGGCCCCGACCCGCCAGATCGCGCCCAATCTGGGCGCGCCAGGCGGGTAACTCCTTGGACAGCGCCAGAACACGATCGAACTTCTCCTCGGCTCGCTCCTGCTGCCACCTCTGGTGGTAGAGATACTGACGGCGCCCGGCCGCATCGGTGCCGACAGCCTGAATGTGGCCGTTGGGATATTGCGAAATCCACACTTTCTTCCAAGCCGGCGGGATGACCAGATCCTTGATTCGTTGCAGCGCCAGCTCATCGGACAACGGCTCACCGTCGGGTCCGTAATAGGAGAAGCCCTTGCCCCGGCGCTTGCGGGTGATGCCGGGCTTGCTCAGCACGCTGCGGCGTAGCCGCATCTCAGTCCTCCACCGTCCCCCGACTTCGATCGGCTTGAGTCGGCTGAACGCAGAATTACCCTTGCTGCCTGGCAGCTACACCTGCACGTCGCGGGTGCGCAGCAACAACGGAACCAGCCACCAGCAGGCCACCAGCAGTGCCAGCGCGCAGGCGCCGGCGCCGATGCCCGCGGCGGTTCCGGCCACCGAGTCGAAGATGATCGTCGTCACCCCGGTCAATGCGAAACCCAACAGCAGCAGCCCGGCGAAGGCACATCGGTGCGCCGCCGATACCAACACCGACAGTCGGTGGCGCCGGAACAGCAGACGGTGCAGGCCAACCGGGGCGATCAACAAAACCGTGGCGCCGACCGAACAACCCACGGTCATAAGGTAAACGGCCCGCATGTCGGCTTCCAAGACGTCGAAACGAGTTTGGAACGGCAAGGTCAGCAAGAACCCGGTGAGGAGTTGCACACCGGTCTGCACCACCCGCAGCTCTTGCAACAGGCTGTTCCAATTCCGGTCGAGGCGTTCGATTTCGGTTTCACCGCGCTCCCGGCGATCCCATTCCTGGTCGCGCGCCGGATGATCGACATCCACCCGGCAATCCTAAAAGGCGAACGACCCGCCACATCGTTGTGGCGGGTCGTTCGTGGTTTTCCGGAGTCTCCGGGCGGATCAGCCCGCCATGAACTCGTGGTAGGCCGATTCCAGATTCGGCGGCAGTGCCGAAACATTGCACTGACGCTCGGTGTCTCCGATTGGCGCGAGGATGCCGCGCAAGTCGGTGTATTCGTTCGGGTGGGCGGTGAAGTATCCCCGAATGTTGGCCGACGCGTCGCCTCGCGGCTGACCGTATGCGGCCGAGACCACCTCGTTGGCGCCTGGGTGGGCACCCAGGTATTGCTGCGCAGCGCCCGTGACCGACGAAACGGTGGCGTTGACTCCTTCCGGGCTGCAGTCAGGTGCTGCTGCGGCCGACGGTGCGCCGACAATGCCGATGGCAAATCCCCCGAGCAGACAACCCGCGCTGATACCGGCAACTCGCCGAGGCGCGACGATACTGCTGAATTTCATAATGATTTGTTCCTCCGAATGAGTGAACTATCGCTCAAGACTCCCCGTTTAGGCTCCCGACGCCCTTGGAATCCAACGTACCCAGGCGAAAACGATTGCTCCGCGGTAGCTCACACATAGCGGCCACGAAAAGAAGTCCGCAACTGGTGACACTGTGACACGAGGAACTCGAGTGACGCCTACGACTGAGCGAACGAGCAAAGGATCGGCCATTTGATGAGAATTCTCAGAAAAGGCCGCGAGTTCTTAAGCGATTGTGACCAAGTTTCGTGACTCAACCGTTATCTCTAATGGTGCCGTGCGCCGACTAGCGGTTGAGCTTGCCGTCCCGCACCCCAGCCAGGGCGTCATCCAGCGACTGATACAGAGCAAAAGTCTTGTCCAGGCCGGTCAGATGAATCGGCCGCCTGGTTGCCGGGCCGCGCGCGACCACACCAAACTCCGCCGCGTCGCCTAATTTCTCGTAAGTCGCTGCAAGAATCTTTAACCCGACCGAACCGAGAAACTCCACCGCCGACAGATCGATGATCAGTGCTACCGGATTATCAGTGAGTACAGCGGCGATTGCCTCTTCCAGAGCCGGCGCGGTGACCAGGTCAATCTCGCCGCCGATACTGAGCACGACGACCCCGTCGTGGTCTACGACCGTGGCGGTGATCGAATCAGGAGCTGACAACTGGCGATCCTTCGTCTAAGCCTTCGGTGTGGTGCAAGCCTAGCCTGCTGCGCCTACCGCGAGAAGAAGAAGACCTCAACACGCCCCACCTGCAAGCCCAGGCTAGTCTCCCCATAGGACCTGCGCCCCGCGTAGCGCGAGGCAGCACTTGGTGTAAGCCTCGAGGGGCTGTACGGGCTTGGAGGGCAGATGTCGGATTCGTCGACAGAATTCAGCAGCACCAACTCGACGATCGGCGTTTCCAGCGAAGGCTTGCTGCCGCAATTGGTTCAGCACCTGCGTCGTAACCGAACCGCTCTCCGTGAAGAATGGGCGCGCCGGATCACCGAGGCGCAACTGCTGACCGCAATGACGCCCGAGGAGATCTTTTCCGAGGCGACGGCGGTGTATGACAACTATGTCGAGGTGCTCGAGACAGGAAGCGTCGAGGCGCTGCAGGACTACGCTCGCGACCTTTCCGAGCGCATCATTCCTCGAGGGGTCGAGACCGACGAGGTGCTCGGCATCGTGCTGCTGCTGCGCGACGTGCTGGCGCGCTCGCTGTTCGAGAAATACCAGACCGAGTTCGACATGCTGAACCGCGTGCTGGACGCGTACGAACCGGCGGCCAACCGTATCGCCAACACCGTGGGTGTCAGCTTCGTCCAAGAGCGTGAGCGCATCATCCGTCAGCAGCAGGAAGCGATCCGCGAGCTGTCGACGCCGGTGCTGCAAGTCCGCGAGCAGCTGCTGATTCTGCCGATCATCGGCGTGCTCGACAGCCAGCGCGCCCGGCAGGTCACCGAACAACTGTTGCGCGCCATTCGCGCCAACCGCGCCAAGGTCGTGGTCATCGACATCACCGGTGTGCCGACCATCGACTCCACGGTGGCCAACCACCTGGTGCAGACCGTCGATGCATCGGGCCTGATGGGCGCCAGCGTGATCATCACCGGTCTTTCCTCTGAGATTGCCCTGACCCTGGTGACAATCGGCCTGGACCTGTCGAAGATGAACGCCGTCGGCGACTTGCAGGGCGGCATCGAAGAAGCCGAACGTCTGCTCGGCTACGAAGTCACCCGCACCGGCGACTAACCGGCTCCCGCAACCGGGTAAGGACATCTACCGCAAGCCATGCCAGTACCGATCTTGAAACAGGGCGCGATCTTGATCGCGACGGTTCAGGCCGCCTTGACCGACTCAGACACCGAGCGGCTCCGGGAAGACCTGATGGAGCGGGTCAGCCGGTTTCGCGCGCAGGGGATCGTTGTCGACGTCACCGCCATTGACGTGATGGATTCGTTCGCGGCCAGGTCGCTACGGACAATCGCGCACATGACCCGGTTGCGCGGGGCCACCACTGTGATCGTGGGTTTGCCACCTGAGGTGGCGTTCGCCATGGTGCAACTCGGGCTGGCCTTTGATGATATGAGTACCGCGCTAGACCTCGAAGAGGGCCTGGCGCTGCTGAACAAGCAACTAGGCCTGGGTCTGACACTGGGCAAACAGACGATCGGGCGCGACGGTGGCGGGTGAGACCGTGGTCGCGATCAACACGTCGGACGACATCGTCGCGGCCCGCAAAGCCGGCCACCAACTCGCACTGGATCTCGGCTTCTCACTGACCGACGTCACCATGGTTTCCACCGCGATCTCGGAGATCGCGCGCAACATCACCAGCTACGCCGGGCGCGGCGAGGTACGCGTCGGAGTTGCCGACCGGGAGGGCCGCAAGGCTCTGGTGGTCCGGGCAGAAGACGACGGCCCTGGCATCGCCGACATAGACCGTGCCATGGAGGACGGCTACACCACCGGTCGCGGGCTCGGCATGGGCTTGCCGGGCTGCCGACGACTGATGGACCGCTTGGTCGTGGAATCCGCTCTCGGCCAAGGCACGGTCATCGAGATGTGGAAATGGGTCCCCGCCCGTGCGCGATAACGGCCGCCTAGGGCCGATCGAATGGGCGATTGCCGGCCGGTCCCGCCCGGGTGAGCAGGCCTGCGGCGACCAGTCGATCGTCATGGGGATTGACAGCGACAGTGCGTTGTTCGCCGTTCTCGACGGTCTCGGCCATGGGCCGGACGCTGCGAGTGCGGCACTCGCGGCGGCCGATGCACTCAAGGGCGCCCCAGGCGAGCGCCTCGAGGTGTTGGTCCAGCTCTCGCACCGCGTTTTGACCGGAACCCGTGGTGCCGCTATGACCCTGGCACGCATCGATTTTCACAGCGGCGACTTGAGCTGGACCGGGATCGGCAACGTCAGCGCCAATCTGGTGGCCAAGACCGCGAGCGGTATCCAGGTGCGCTCCAGCGCGCGCCTGGTAGGTGGCATCGTCGGCTATCGCATTCCCGAAATCAGCCCCGCACAGGTAGTTTCGATACGAACCGGCGATCTGCTCGTCATCGTCAGTGACGGCATCACCGAAGACTATGTCGACCATATCGACTTCGCGGCTTCCGCCACCGATATCGCCGAGCACATTTTGAGTAAGCACGCCAAGGAAACTGACGACGCCATGGTGCTCGCCGCGCGTCATCGAGGCATCCCGGCATGAACTTCACCGGCGACTTTCAGGCTCAGTATCGGGCCGCGCTGCAGAGCTACCTCGAAACCCGCGACGAGGACTTTCTCGCCATCGGTCATGAACTGGGCCGCCGAGCGCTGCAGGAACAAATCAGCATGCTCGACATCATCGAGCACACCTTTTCGCTGCTCGAAGAACTCTCGAAGACCTCGCTTGTCGAGCGCGGCACTGCGCTGGAATTCGTGCTCCAGACACTGGCTCCACTCGACGTCGCAACCCGCGGATTCATGGATGGCACCAGGCGATACGCGGCGGAACGGGCCCGCGCGCAGGACCTGGCCGAGCGAGACCGGTTTCGCTCCGCACTGGTGAACTCGTTGCAGGAGGGATTCTTCGTCGCCGACAAAGACGGTGCGGTGACGGAGATGAACAGCGCGTTCGCCGAGATCCTCGGTTACCCACCGGAAGGATTGCCCTACCGGTGGCCCCATCCCTGGTTGGTCAACAAGAAGATCGCTGCTCAACACCAAGAGCGGGTTCGACGAGACGGCAGTGCCCAGTACGAGATGCCCGTCCGCCATCAAAGCGGGCACCAAGCGTGGATTGCGGTGAGCATCAACGCAGTTCGTGAACCCGAAGAAGAGCACGATGTGTACGTCGGCACGGTCCGCGACATCACTGCGGACCGCGCTTTCGCCGCCCGGGAAGGCGCCGTGCTACGCCTGGCCACCTCGGTGGCGGTTGCCAAGAGCGTCGCCGAGGTGCTGGCGATCACCCTCGACGAATGCCGTACCGCGGTCGATGTACAGCGTGTCGTCGCGGTGATGTGGCCTTCGGGTGATGGCGAACCGAGCGTGCAAACGGCTGGCACTCCGGCCGTATCAAACTGGCGCACAATGGATCCGCGGTTACGGCAGACAATCCAGGACGCCCGTCATCAGCTGCCACTGACCGCGAAAGTTGTTGAGTGGTCCGACGATCCGGGAAAGACCCAGGGGCTGGTAGCGATGCTGTCCGGCACCGCCGACGTAGCGCTCTGGCTGGAACTTCGACTGCCGCGTTGGGTAAGCCCCGAGGATCGGCTGCTGGTCACGGTGCTGATCGGCCACCTGAGCCTGGCCATCCAGCATGTCCGCCAGTTCGAAAGTGCTCGGGACACGTCGATGACGTTGCAGAGAGCCATGCTGCCTCCGATGGAGCCGCCGCCGGGATTTGCGGTGCGATATGAACCCGCCGTCGAACCGTTGGAGATCAGCGGCGACTGGTACGACGTCGTCGCCATCGACGACAACCGCATCGGCATCGTCGTGGGCGATTGCGTGGGCCGGGGGTTGCCGGCAGCCGCAATCATGGGTCAGCTGCGAAGCTCATCGCGCGCGCTACTGCTCACCGGTTCGCGACCTGCGGTGCTGCTGGAACAACTGGACAGGGCGGCGTCGATGATTCCCGACGCGTACTGCACGACGGTTTTCCTGGCGATTCTGGACACCGACTCCGGGGTCTTGGAGTACAGCAATGCCGGCCACATGCCCGCCGTTCTCGTCAGCAGTGAACCGGGCACGGAAACCAGGATGCTGAATGGCGCGCGGTCCGTGCCACTTGCTGTCCGCCGCAACGAGACCCGTCCGCAAACGTCCGAATTGCTGCTGCCGGGTTCGACACTGATGCTGTTCACCGACGGCCTGGTCGAGCGGCGACACGAGTCAATCGACGATGGACTCGCACGCGTTGCCGATGTCCTGACTAATTCTGTCCATCTCCCGATCGGCGCCGTAGCCGACGCCATACTGGACCAACTGGCGCCGGCCGACGGCTACGATGACGACGTCGCGATGGTCTTGTACCGGCATCGACTGGCACCGCTGATCAGCGAAACCAGCGCCACACCAAAACAATTGGCGCCTATTCGGCGGCGGCTGATTTCCTGGCTGCAGGCCGCCGGGGTGCAAGAGCCGCAAGCCACCGACATCGTGCTGGTGATCAGCGAGGCATGCACCAACTGCGTCGAACACGCGTATGTCGGACATGACGTCGGGAAGATGCGGCTCGAGATGGAGGCCGAAGACGGCGAGATCCGCGCACGAATCGTAGATTCGGGTTCATGGAAACCACCGACCGACAGACCTGGCAACGGCGGCCGCGGCTTGCTGTTGATGCGAGCGATGAGCGAGTCCATGGAGATTGAGAGCCGCCCCAGAGGCACTGTCATCGACTTGGTGTTCCGGATCGCCCCGGCCGGCGGCGAGTAGCCCGCATCGTTTGTCTGCGTGGCAGACGGGTAAACGACGGTGTGACCCAAATGTCGATCACTGTCGAACCCGTCTTGCCGGCGGCACACGGCCCGTTGTCGACGGCAGTACGCCGCACCTTGACCGCACCTCCGTCCCGTGAGCTGACGGGCCGTATCGGCGCATCGGTACGCGACTCCGATCCCTACGGTCTTGATCTGCAGTTGGCGCTGTACATGTGCTACGAACTGCACTACCGCGGCTTTGCCTCGGTCGACCCGGCTTGGGAGTGGAATCCCACCTTGTTGGCGCTGCGGGCCGAACTGGAGCGGGTGTTCCTGTCCGGCGTGCGCCGGGACGTGGGCGAAATCGACCCGGCCTGGACTGCTGCGGACGAAATCGAATCGCTGTCAATCGAACCCACCGACGGCAACGGGCCGTCGTATTTTCTGCGCGACGCGGGCACCTGGGAACAGATGCGCGAGTACTTCGTGCACAGATCGCTGTATCACCTCAAAGAAGGTGATCCGCACGCGTTCACGATTCCCCGCCTGACCGGCCCCGCGAAGGCGGCCTTCGTCGCTGTCGAGTTTGACGAGTACGGCGCCGGGCGGGGAGAGCACATGCACCAGCAATTATTCGCCGATCTTCTGGACGCGGCGGATCTGGACTCAACCTATCTCGGTTACCTCACCTGGGTGCCCGCCGAATCGCTGGCCGTGGTGAATTTGATGTCTCTATTCGGGCTGCACCGCCGGTGGCGTGGTGCCTCGGTTGGACATTTCGCGTCCACCGAGATCACCTCGCCCCCGGGGTCGCGCCGCATGGTTGATGCACTGCAAAGGATGCAGGCGCCAGTCGAGTGCGTTGGGTTCTACCGTGAGCATGTGGAAGCTGACGCAGTGCACGAACAAGTTGTGCGATTGAACCTGGTCAGCGACTTGGTGGCTCGTGAACCGCAGCTGGATCGCGACATCGTCTTCGGCATGCGCGCGAACGCCGCCGTCGAGAACCGACTGGCGGACACGCTGATGGCCTGTTGGCGACGCGGCGAGAGTTCGTTAAGGCGTCCGCTGAGCTGAAAAGGTCACTCGGCCTTTGGGTCGTGAACCTTTGCGGCGCGGTCGGTCTTGGCGGCGCGCTCGACCTTGGTGCGCCGGCACCGTCGATGGCTCGTGTCACACATCGGGTACTCGCGGCTCCGGCCGCAGGTACAAATGGCCACCATGAATCTATTGGATTCGACGACACCGCCATCAGGTGTCTCGATACGCACCGGCCCCGACACCAGGACGGGTCCGTTGCGCACCACTTGGACTCGTGTCGTCATGGCTTATCGGCCCGTATCACTACCAGCTCTTCCTCACGGCAGCCGCGCTCAATCTGCCCCGTCCTCTCGAGCCATTGAGCTCGCGCCGTCAGCACCGGGCCGAACGGAATCTGCTTCACGGCAACAACATCGGCGTCCAGTCCAGCGGCCCGCAATGCGTTCAGAGACTGCTGCGCGCCGGCAAGCGCCGAATGCACCAGCATCATCGAGCCCTTGCTGCGCAACAACTTCGGCGCCGCGTCGCAGAGCGGATCCAAGATGCGTCGTCCGTCCGGACCGGCATCCCAGGCCCAGGAGGGGCCCGCGACCGGGGCCGCGTCGACGTCATCGACGCAAGGGGTAGGCACATAGGGCGGATTGCACACGACTACATCGAACGGCGCGCAGTCCAGCGCCCTTACCCACGAGCCATGCCTTAAATCAACGTCCGCGCCGGCGCGGGCCGCGTTGCTCCGCGCGTAACTGACCGCATGGGGACAGGCATCGAAGGCAGTGATGCTGGCACAGTCCATTTGGGCCGCCGCTATTGCGACGTATCCAGAACCGGTGCACAGATCAAGCACCCTGCGTCCACGAATAAGACCCGTCTGTCGCATTGCTTCAACCAGCAGGTACGAATCGGATTGGGGCTGATAAACCCGGTCGACGACCAACGACTCGCCTGGCACTGGGTAAGTGAGCGTCACGCAGCTCTCCCTTTACTTTGAGCGCGGCCGCAATGGTTACGACCTGCTCCTCTAGTGCCCGGAAAATGGGTGCCTAAACAGAACGCGTTCGCGCCGTGGATGTTACGACGAACGGGTTGATAAGCCGGCGAGATGCTCAATGATGGCTGAACAAAATGCGGCAAGATCCTTTGGCGACCGGCTCGTGATTATGTTGCCGTCGACCACGACCTCTTCGTCCAGAACCCGTGCACCCGCATTGCGCAGATCGGTGCGAATACTCGGATAAGACGTCATTTTTCGGCCAGCCGTCACGCTGGCCTCCACCAGCGTCCACGGCCCGTGGCAAATCGCGGCCACAAGCTTGCCGGAGTCGACGAAGTCACGAACGAAGGTGACCGCTGACTTGTCCGCACGAAGTTTGTCTGGATTCACCGTGCCGCCAGGCAGTATCAAGCCATCGTAGTCGTCCACCGAGGCATCGGATACCTTGCGATCGACCGCGAAGGTTCCGGAAGGTTCGAGATCGTGGTCGCGTGCTTGGATCTCGCCGGATTCCAACGACAGCACCTCGGTCTCAGCGCCAACGTTCTGCAACGCCTTTCGCGGTTCCTCGAGTTCGACCCGCTCCACGCCGTCAGCTGCAAGAAAGGCAATCCGCTTGCCTTGTAATTGATTTGACATCGATCAAACTCCTCTACGGATTGAGGACCACCTTGGTGCAGCCGTCCTGCTTGTGCTTGAAGATTTCGTACCCGTACGGTGCTTGGTCGAGTCGCATGTGATGACTGATGATTACGGTCGGGTCGATCTCACCGCTTCGAATTCGCTCGAGCAGCGGGCGCATGTACCGGTGAACGTGGCACTGGCCCGTCTTGATAGTCAGCGAACGATTCATCACGGCGCCAATGGGAAACTTGTCCATCATTCCCCCATACACACCGACCACCGAGATGGTGCCGCCGTTGCGACAACTCATTGCCGCTTCCCGAAGCGCTTGCGGCCGTTCGGTTTCCATCCGTGCCGCCTGTTTGACTCGGTCGTACGCGTCTACCACTGCCGAGCCGCTACGCGCCTCCATGCCCACCGCGTCGATGCAGTGATCGGGCCCGCGGCCGGCAGTCATATCCCGTAGCTGGGTAAGTACTGACGTCTCATCGAAGTTCAATGGGGTTGCGCCCAGATTCTTCGCCAATTCGAGTCGGTACGACACCCTGTCGATCGCAATCACCTGCGCGGCACCGAATAACAGCGCACTTACCATGGCGAACAGGCCCACCGGTCCGGCGCCCCACACCGCGACCACGTCGCCAGGAACAATGCCGCACATCTCCGCACCCATGTAGCCGGTCGGCAGAATGTCGGATAGAAAAAGAACCTGGTCGTCAGTGAGATCGTCTTCGACCTTCATCGGACCGACGTCCGCAAACGGCACTCGCGCGTATTCGGCTTGGCCCCCGGCAAATCCGCCCAACATGTGGGAGTAACCGAAAAGGCCCGCGGGCGAATGTCCCATAAGTTTTTCTGCGATACCCGCGTTGGGGTTGGAGTTTTCACACAGTGAGTACAGATCGCGTTCACAGGCCGAACACGCTCCACACGCGATGGGAAATGGCACCACCACCCGATCTCCGGCGGCCAGATTGTTGACACCCCTTCCGACTTCGACGACTTCCCCCATGAATTCGTGTCCAAGGATGTCGCCGTGTTTGACGGTGGGGATGTAGCCGTCGTAGAGGTGCAGATCTGATCCGCAGATGGCGGTAGAGGTGATCCGCACAATGGCATCGCGATCGTTGAGTATCTTGGGATCGGGGACCGATTGCACCTCAACGTTATTGCGGCCCGCGTAAACTGTGGCTCGCATTGTTAGCCTGCCTCGCTGACTGGCTGAGCCGGCAACTGATGCATCTGCCGGAATGCGACCGTCCCGTCCGGTGATCCGTCGGAGCGGAGCACCTGGCCGGTTTCCATAATCTGTTTGAAGCGACGGAGGTCGTCGTTGACTTGTTGTTCGGGAGACTCTCCCAGCAGTGTTGCCGCCGCCTTGCCGAACACCCCGCCCGGAATTTGGTACGCGATGGTGACGCGAACCTCGGTTCCCTTCCCCTCGTGGTCGGATGCGAATTCGACGCTGCCTGCGTTCTCTAATCCCGAGTCCGGCAACGATTGCCAGGAGATCCGCTTCCCCGGCTGGTCTTCCACGATCTTGGCGTCCCATTGCACATCTTGTCCCACGGGCGCATTGGCCACCCAGTGCGACCGCCCATCATCTTGGGAAGTCACCGATTTCAGGTGGTACATAAATGCCGGCAGGTTGTCGAAGTTGCGCCAGAAGCCGTAAACGTGTTCCGGAGTCCGCATTACGGTTATCGAGGCACGCAGCATGTGATGGCGATGACCGTTCGCGTGGCGGGGACTGTCGCCGCGGGTGGTGCGTAGTGCCGCGTACAAGTCGACGCCGCCGATGGTGGTTAGCGCGAGGGCAGCAGCCACACCACGAGTCCGTCGTCCAGACGGTCGCCGCGCGACGCCCGCTGACAAGAAACCGATGTCAAGCAGATCGCCCGCTACGCGGGTCCACGCCAAGTTCTGCGGACCGAGTAATAACGCTGCCGCATGGCCACATTCGCGGGCGCCAAGTGCACGGATGATCAGCCGTGACCGACCAGTGTTGTCGACGCCGGCGAGTGCTGCGACTTTTGCAGGCGCAAGAATTTCAGCAGCCCCCAGACCTAGACTCGCCGCTCCCAAGGCCTTCACCAGAGCCGTCGTCGCACCCGCAGCAGAAACGGTCATAGCTAAACTCCTTGTGCCGCAATAGATTTGGCGGCGGCACGACATCCTGGTGGTGTCCACCGCTTCGAAGCGGAATTGGCTGCCGCTCCTATCGCAGCGATACCCGCCCGAAGGCCACCCAAACTCTTGCTATCTCAATTGGCGACGCTGCGCAGCGCGTCGAGCAGTGGTTCGGCAGCTTCCTTGAGGAACTGCTCCTGGGTTTCGCCGCCGATCTGGATGAGTGCGATATCGCTGAAGCCGGCTTCCCAGTACGGGCGCGTCGCCTCCACGATCGCGTCCAGATCCGGCCCGCAGGGGATGCTGTCGGCCACATCCTCGGGCCGGACGAACTGTGTTGCCCCGGCAAATCCTGCGGGGGTGGGCAAGTCCGCGTTGACAGACCAGCCGCCCGCGAACCAGCGGAACTGGTCATGCGCGCGTTCGATGGCCGCGTCGCGGTCGGGATCCCAACAGATCGGCAGCTGCCCGATCACCCGGTCGACGCCGGGCAAGCCGCGACTTTGGCGCGCAGCGAGCCAAGAGTCCACCAGATCTCTGTCGGGTTGCACCGCTACCAGGTGATCGGCCAGGTTGGAGAGCTTCTCGACACCTTTTGCGCCCGCCAGGGCCACTGCGATGGCCGGGGGCGCTTCGGGCAGGTCCCACAAGCGAGCGGAATCCACCTGGAAGTATTCGCCGCGGAAGTCCACAGTTTCGCCGCCGAATAGCTCGCGAATGATCTTGATCGCCTCGCGCAGCATGTCCTGACGACGTTCGACGGTAGGCCATCCCTTTCCGACGACGTGCTCGTTGAGATTCTCGCCGCTGCCGAGGCCGAGGGTGAATCGCCCGTCGGCAAGGATCTGCACGGTAGCCGCCTGCTGCGCGACGACAGCCGGGTGATATCGCATCGTTGGGCACGTCACATAGGAGTACAAGTCCACACTTTCGGTGGCGTGCGCTACCGCGCCGAGCACTGCCCACGCATTGGGAGCATGGCCCTGCGAAGCCAGCCACGGCGAGAAATGATCACTACATACTTCGAAGTCGAAGCCTCGTTGCTCGGCCGAAACAGCATCACGCACAAGCTCTTTCGGACCGCTCTGCTCCGTCATCAAGGTGTAACCGAACCGTGGCATACCCGACGGTTACCCGGGCGGGCCGGCGGCAAACGACGCTGCCGACGCCGTCCGTTCCTGATCAGGACGGTGCGGGGTCCTCTCTCGCTTCGCCGTACCCCGGTGGGCGCGCCGTGCGCGCTAGGGACTAGTGGGCGGCTCGAGCGGCTCGGGCGCCGCAGGCGGCACAGGCGGCGCGGGTGACGCGGGCGGCGGTGAGCCCGCCCGGCCAGGTGCAACGGCTCCATGCAGGCAGTCCTTGTACTCCTGACTACCTGGGGCGTTGTCGAAGCCACAGCTGCAATCGTGAACTTGAGCAGCGGTGGGAAGCGAATTGCAATAGTCGCTATCGGCCGAGGCCGATGGCGTGGTCCACATGACACCAGCGGCCAAGGCAGCCGCTGCGGTCATCAATACTCTCGTCTTCATCTTGGAATCCCTTATCTCTGGTAGACGACAGCGCTCTCGCGCCGCTGCCTCGTTAGCCGAATCGTAAGACCATTCAAGGAAAGTCGCAGCCCAGGAGGGTTCTGCGGTCTCACGATCAAGGCGCGACAGCGGGTCAGAGCCGGTCTTTGACCGCAGCCGACAATCGCGAGCCGTCCGCCTTGCCCTCGGCGATTCCCGTGGCCACCTTCATCACCAGCCCCATCTGCTTCATGGATGGCCGCTGCCCGATCGATTCGGCCACCTGCGCGATCGCGGTTTCGACCACATTGACGACTTCGGCGTCGGTGAGCGGCGTCGGCAGGTAGTCGTCGATGATGCGCGCCTCGGCATGCTCGTTCGCGGCGAGCTCGCCCCGGCCGTTCTGCGTGTAGATCTCGGCCGCCTCGCCACGCTTGCGAGATTCTTTGGCCAACACCTTGAGCACCTCGTCGTCGGAGAGCTCCCTGGCCGCCTTGCCCGATACTTCCTCGGTCTGGATCGCCGCGAGCACCATGCGCAGCGTTGCCGTGCGCAACTTGTCCTGGGTCTTCATCGCCTGGGTCAGGTCCGACCGGAGCCGGGATTTGAGTTCCGCCATCTCTGAGACGCTACGCGCCGCTACGCTCGGCGAACGCGACCCTGAGGTGCCACGGACACCTAAAGTGAGAGAAGCACGGAACGCCGACAGGATGGATCACATGACGCACGACGACAGCCGCTGCCTACGGTGAGCACGCTGCCGCCTGACGCCCCGGGCGACTCCGGCCACGGGACTGCTGAAGACGGGTCACCCCCGGCCTATGACGCGCTCCCCGCGTACGCCCCGCCCCCGGCGTACGCCCCGCCCCCCGCATACGGGCCGCCGCCGGCGTACGGAGGCGCGCAGCCCGGCTACGGTCCGCCGCCCGGTTACGGTCCGCCGCCCGGCTACGGCCCGCCGCCCGGCTACGGTCCGCCGCCCGGTTACGGTCCGCCGCCCGGCTACGGCCCGCCTCCCGGTTACGGTCCGCCCCCCGGCTATGGCGCACCTCTCGGCTATGGCGCACCCCAAGGCATGCCATTCGGGCCGCCGCTCATCCCCGGCGCGGTCAAACCCGGCATCATTCCGCTACGGCCCTTGACCCTGAGCGATATTTTTAACGGCGCGGTCGGCTACATCCGCGCCAACCCGAAGCCGACGCTGGGCTTGACCGCCCTGGTCGTGATCGTCATGCAGGTCATCTCGTTGCTGGCCACGATCGGTCCGCTCACCGCCGCTAGCAACATGGAGTCGAACCGGTCCGAAGCCAGCCTGGCCGCGCTGGGTGGATGGACAGCGTCGCTGGGCGGCAGCGCACTAGTCAGCTGGCTGGGCGGCATGCTGCTCAGCGGCATGCTGACCGTCATCGTCGGCCGTGCCGTGTTCGGTTCCCCAATCACTATGAGCGAAGCCTGGGCCAAAGTCCGCGGTCGGATACTCGCGCTGCTCGGTCTGGCGTTGCTCGAAGGCGTCGGCCTGGCGGTGGTCGTCGGTCTGGTCGTGGTGATCCTGATCGGCGTAGCGACGGCCGCCAGTACCGGCGCGGCGGTGCTGCTGGGATTCGGGTTGTTTTTCGTGGTCGCCGCAGGGCTGGCGTACGGCTACACCACATTGACGTTCGCCCCGGTGCTGATCGTGCTGGAGAGGATGCCGGTCTTCGACGCCATTACCCGCTCCTTCGCGCTGGTCCGCAACGCCTTCTGGCGGGTTCTGGGCATCCAGTTGTTGGCGTCCCTCGTCGTCGGCATTGTCGGTGGCGCGATCTCGGCTCCATTCAGCATCGTCGGCCAGGTCCTGCTGGTGGGCGGGTCGTCGAGCACCACGATGCTTTTGGTCGGCACCACGCTGACATCCATCGGAGGCGCCCTCAGCCAGATCGTCACAGCGCCGTTCGTTGCGGGCGTCGTCGTGCTGCTATATGCCGACCGGCGGATTCGCGCCGAGGCGTTCGACCTGGTGCTGCAGACCGGTGCGGCCGGCGGGCCCGCCGCGGTGGAATCGACCGACAATCTCTGGCTCACGCGGTCGTACTAGCGGATTGGTCAGCTGACAATGCCATCTATCGACATCGATCGCGATGCAGCGCACGAGGCCGCCCAGCGCGAACTCAACAAACCGATTTATCCGAAGCAGTCGGTGACCAACATGATCATGGACAAGATCAGCGAGTTCTTCATGCGACTGCTGCAGAAGAGCTCGCACATATCGGGCGGCTGGTTCACCGTCACCGTGCTGTTGATCTTGGTCGTGATCGGACTGATCGTCGCCGTGCATATCGCGCGTCGCACCATGGTGACCAACCGCGGTGGCGACTACGAACTGTTCGGCGTCGGCCAGTTGACCGCCGCCCAGCACCGGGCGACAGCCGAAAACTTTGCGGCCGAAGGCAATTGGGCCGCGGCCATCAGACACCGGTTACGTGCGGTGGCGCGCGAGCTAGAAGAGACGGGCGTGCTGACCCAGGTTCCGGGCCGCACCGCCAACGAACTGGCCACCGACGCCGGCGAGGCTTTACCTCACCTAGCCGGTGAATTATCGCAGGCAGCAACCGCTTTCAACGACGTCACCTACGGCGAGCAACCCGGCACCCAGGCCGCCTACCAGATGATCGCCGACCTCGATGACCACTTGCGTTCGCGATCCACCGCCGCATCGGCGGTAGCGCAATCCCCGGCGCCGGACTCGTGGGCGCAGATCCGGTGACCACCACCCGTCCCGCATCCACCCCCGTCCGGCAACGACGCCCATGGCGTGGGGTCCTGCTCACGCTGATCGCCCTCGCGATCATCGCGTCGATCACGACCTACCTGACCGCACCGCGACCCGGCGGAACGATGGATCCGGAAGCCACCAGTCCGATGGGCGCCCACGCACTCGTCACGCTGTTGAGCGAGGGCGGCGTCGATGTCGTCGTCGCCAAGTCCGTCGCCGACGTCGAGCAAGCTGCACGCTCCGACACCCTCCTGGTGATGGCGCAAACCCAGTACTTGACCGACAACAGACTGCTGGACCGGATCGCCCACGTCCCAGGGGACCTCTTATTGGTAGACCCCACCTCTCGGGCACGCACCGCGTTAACGCCCCGCCTGCGGGTGGGAACTGCCAACAAGTTCGAAGATCAGCCGAATTGTTCACTGCCGCAAGCTAATCGAGCTGGTGTGGCCAGCCTTGGACCGAGCGACTCTTACCGGACCAAGAGCGACCTGAACTTGGTCAGCTGCTACGGCGGCGCACTGGTCAGCTACCGGGACGCCGGCAGGACGGTCACCGTCGTCGGGACCAGCCACTTCATGACCAACGAGGGCCTGCTCGAAGAGGGCAACGCTGCGTTGGCGATGAACTTGGCAGGCTCGCGCCCCCGGGTGATCTGGTTCGCGCCTCAACGCGTGGAGGGACACACCACCGAGCCGGGATCGATCATGGACATGATTCCGGAGAACGTGACATGGATCGTCTGGCAGCTGTGGCTGGTCGTGCTCCTGGTGGCTCTCTGGAAGGGCCGGCGGATCGGCCCGCTGGTAGCCGAGGAGCTGCCCGTCGTCGTACGCGCATCCGAGACGGTCGAAGGCCGCGGCCGGCTGTACCGATCCCGACGGGCACGGGACCGCGCCGCCGAGGCACTACGCACCGCGACGCTGCAACGGCTGGTACCCCGTCTCGGCCTCGGGCCCAGCGCGGACCCGCCCGCGATAGTGATGACGGTCGCCGAACGCAGCGGGACTGACTGGACCGTCATCCAGCATCACCTGTTCGGGCCACCACCGGCCGACGACAACGACCTACTACACCTAGCCCGCGCGCTCGACGACATCGAAAGGCAGGTCACCCACTCGTGACGCAGTCTCCCCCCGGCCCGCAAACCCCGCCCGCCCAGTCCCCGCAGGCAGACAAAGCCCGCGAGGCATTGCTGGGATTGCGCACTGAGATCGCCAAGGCCGTCGTCGGACAGGACGGAGTGATCAGCGGTCTGGTGATCGCGCTGCTGTGCCGCGGCCACGTGCTGCTGGAAGGCGTCCCAGGGGTGGCGAAGACCCTGATGGTCCGCGCCCTGGCCGCCGCCCTGCAGCTCGAGTTCAAGCGGGTGCAGTTCACCCCGGACCTGATGCCCGGCGACATCACCGGATCGTTGGTCTACGACACCCACACCGCCGAGTTCGCCTTCCGGCCCGGCCCGGTGTTCACCAACCTGCTGCTGGCCGACGAGATCAACCGCACCCCACCCAAGACGCAGGCCGCACTGCTCGAAGCGATGGAAGAACGCCAGGTCAGCATCGACGGCGACCCCAAACCGCTGCCCGACCCGTTCATCGTCGCCGCGACGCAGAACCCGATCGAGTACGAGGGCACCTACCAGCTACCCGAGGCCCAACTCGACCGTTTCCTGCTGAAACTGAACGTGACGCTGCCACCACGCGAGGCGGAGATCGCCATCCTCAATCGGCACGCCCACGGCTTCGACCCGCGCGATCTGTCCGCGATCACGGCGGTGGCCGGGCCGGCTGAATTGGCGGCCGCGCGCGAGGCGGTGCGTCAGGTGCTGATCGGCGACGAAGTACTCGGATACATCGTCGACATCGTCGGAGCCACCCGCTCCTCCCCCGCGCTTCAATTGGGGGTCTCACCGCGTGGCGCGACCGCACTGCTGGGGACTGCACGTTCTTGGGCCTGGCTGTCGGGACGGAATTACGTCACGCCCGATGACGTGAAGGCCATGGCAAGGCCGACGTTGCGGCATCGGATCATGCTGCGTCCGGAGGCCGAGCTCGAGGGCGCCACACCCGATGGCGTCCTGGACGGAATATTGGCCTCGGTTCCGGTGCCCCGCTAGTGATCCTCACCGGGCGCACGGGATTGATGGCGCTGATCTTTGTTTTGCCGATCGCGGTATCCCCCTGGCCGGCAAGCGCTTTCGTCGGACTGCTGATGGCCTTGGTGCTAGCGGTGAGCGTTGACATCGCGCTGGCGGCGAGCCCCCGGAAACTCCGGCTGACCCGGTCGCCGGATAGTTCAGCCCGGCTGGGTCAGCCGGTTGAAGCCGGCCTACTGATTCACAACGATGGCCGACGCCGGTTCCGCGGCCAGGTGCGCGACGCGTGGCCGCCCAGCGCGCGCGCCGAGCCACGCAGTCACCGACTGGTCATTGCCGCCGGCCAGCGACAGCACGTCGACACCCTCCTGCGGCCGATTCGGCGTGGCGACCAGCGTGCGGCGTTGGTGACGGCGAGGTCGATCGGCCCCCTTGGATTCGCGGGACGGCAGAGTTCACAGGCGGTGCCGGGTCAGGTCCGGGTCCTGCCGCCATTCCTGTCCCGCAAGCACCTGCCGTCACGACTGGCGAAACTCCGCGAGATCGACGGGCTGCTGCCCACGCTGATCCGCGGTCAGGGCACCGAGTTCGACTCGTTGCGCGAGTATGTCGTCGGCGATGACGTCCGCTCGATCGACTGGCGGGCGAGCGCACGTCGCACCGACGTCATGGTGCGAACCTGGCGTCCTGAACGCGACCGCCGCGTGGTGATCGTGCTCGACACCGGGCGCATGACGGCGGGGCGCGTCGGCGTCGACCCGACTGCGGCAGATCCTGCCGGGTGGCCCCGGCTGGACTGGTCGATGGACGCCGCGCTGCTGTTGGCGGCGCTGGCGTCGCGGGCCGGTGACCACGTCGACTTCTTGGCCCACGACCGGGTGAGCCGGGCCGCGGTCTTTGGGGCATCGCGCACCGAACTCCTCGCCCAGTTGGTAGTCGCAATGGCTCCGCTACAGCCGACGCTCATCGAGTCCGATTGGCGGGCAATGGTGGCCACCATCTTGCGTCGGACCCGGCGGCGGTCGCTGGTGGTGTTGTTGACCGACCTGAACGCGACCGCCCTGGACGAGGGCCTGTTGCCGGTGCTGCCGCAGTTGTCAGCCAAACACCACGTGCTGGTTGCCGCCGTCGCCGACCCGCGCGTTGACCAACTGGCCGCTGGACGTTCGGACGCTGCCGCGGTGTACGACGCAGCAGCCGCGGAGCGATCCCGAAATGAGCGGCGCGCGATCGCATCTCGGCTACGGCGCAATGGCGTGGAAGTGGTGGACGCGCCGCCTACCGAGATCGCGCCCGGGCTTGCCGACCGTTATCTGTCGATGAAGGCCACCGGCCAGCTGTAATCGGCCGCCCATCGTGAATCCTGCGACGCCTTGACGGCGTGTCTCGTCGTGAGATTCACCATCGGCGCGCGCTCAACTGGTGGGGACGAAGTCGGGAGCGTCTTCCATATCGCCGGTCTCGCCGGCGGCTACTGCGCGACGCCCGAAGTACACGACGTAGGACAAAAACGCGACCTCGGCGATCACTCCGATAGCGATGCGCGCGAACGTCGGCAACGGCGCCGGCGTCACCATCGCTTCGATCAGCCCCGAGACCAGCAAAACACCGACCAACCCGACAGCAACAGAAACGACTCCGCGTCCCTCTTCGGCCAGCACCTGCCCGCGCGGCCGGTCACCGGGCGAAATCACCGACCATCCCAGCCGCATCCCGACTGCCGCGGCCAGGAACACCGCCGTCAACTCAAGCAATCCGTGCGGCAGCAGCAAACCCAACAGTAAGCCACCCTTGCCGGCCTGGAACATCAATCCGGCAATCACTCCCACATTGGCGGCGTTCTCGAAAAGCACGAAAGGTATTGGCAGCCCCAGCACCACCGACATCGCGATGCACTTGGCGGCCACCCATGAATTGTTCACCCAGACCTGTAACGCGAAGGCCGCTGCGGGGTGCTCGCTGTAGTAGGACTCGACGTCGTGATTGACCAATTCGTCTATGTCGGCGGGTGTTCCGATGACGGACTGCACCTCCGGGCTGCCCGCCACCCAGACGGCCATCACCACCACGACGGCGAAGAAGATGACCGCCGTCGCCAGCCACCAGCGCCAGGCCCGATACGCGACGACCGGGAAAGACACCGTCCAGAAGCGGACGAACGTGCTGGTCAGTGGCGCGTGGGCGCCGGTAACGGCGGACCGTGCCCGGGCGACCAGGCTCGAGAGCCGACCTGTCACCAGCGAATCGGAGGACACCGATCGCAAGATCGACAGGTGCGTGGACACACGTTGGTAAAGCTCGACCAGTTCATCGATCTCGGCGCCGGTCAGCGAGCGGCGCCTTTTGATCAACTGGTCGAGGCGATCCCAGGTGCTTCGGTGGGTTAGCAAGAACGCGTCGACGTCCACCTGCGCAGCCTACCCAGCGGCGATCGCAAGGCTCGACCGCGGCGATCGCGAGGCTCGGCGAAAGCCGAGTCGAAGCGGGTCGCCGCAATGGGCACCGCGGCGATCGCGAGGCTCGGCGAAAGCCGAGTCGAAGCGGGTCGCCGCAATGGGCACCGCGGCGATCGCAAGGCTCGGCGAAAGCCGAGTCGAAGCGGGTCGCCACAATGGGCACCGCGGCGATCGCAAGGCTCGGCGAAAGCCGAGTCGAAGCGGGTCGCCACAATGGGCACCGCGGCGATC
>NZ_JBVAXG010000007.1:251232-338119 GCF_055419245.1 Mycobacterium sp. IDUB_37
CGCGAGGCTCGGCGGACGCGTCGCGGTCTACCTGGTAGACAGAACCGGGAGACAGTGGAGCAAGGCAGGCGAAAGAGCCTTTATAACGACGCCAACGTAACCACACCGATACAATTCATCCACGTCGCAAATATGCAGCCGTCCCAGAATTTTGGTACTATCCCTGTGCAACAACATGGGCGAGCAAACTCGGATCCGGTCTTCTATCTGCCCAGGCAGAGCCTTGAGCTAGCCGGATGTTACCCCTCATTCCGCAAATCCAGCTTCGAAATTCCGCCTTGACCGGCTTCCCCATCTTCCGAAGGTGGACCGTCTGTACACCCGGAGCGCGACCGGTGCGTCCAGGGCATTTCCTATAAATCTGTTGTAGCGCAAGCTAATTGGCTTGATTTCGATCACGCACGATCGAACGCGCAACCGCCGAGATCCAACGCCGTTCAACAACCTTCAGCAATTGGGCCCAGCGCAGCCGATCATCCTGGACACGGAGAAGTTTTTAAGTCGCCCAGGCCGGCATCGGTTAAAGCCCAACCACGCTCGGCAAATCAGCAAACTAATGACCCCTTCAGCGGATCATCCACTTTCGACGCCTACGTACTCCGACACGTCAAACAGGTCTGTACAGCCCCTTTACACGAGGTCACTTTTCTATAACGATCGCCAGGCGGTGTCTATGTCTGTCAATTTGTGCGGCATGCTGCCATTCCAGACTGGTGCCAGGAGAGCTCGATCACACCCAGGTCCAGGGCGGTCGTTCGGGTCGACCGCCTGGCCTGTGTGAACTGGTTTGCATAGCACCTGAGAAAGGTTGGAGTAATGAACTTTTCGGTGCTACCACCCGAAATCAACTCAGCGCGACTGTTCATGGGCGCCGGCCCGGGGTCGATGCTGGCCGCGGCTGCGGCATGGGACGGCTTAGCCGCTGAGTTGGGTTCGGCGGCCGAGTCCTTTGGGTCCGTCACCGCCGGATTGGCGGCCGCGTCCTGGCAGGGCCCGGCTTCAATTGCTATGGCTGGTGCGGCCTCCCCGTACGTCGTCTGGTTGGCAGAAGCGGGATCTCAGGCGCTGCTGACCGCAGGCCAAGCGCGCTACGCTGCCGGCGCGTTCGAGGCGACTCTGGCAGCGACGGTCCATCCGTCGCTCGTCGCCGCGAACCGGGCCGAGGTCGTGTCGCTGGTGATGTCGAACATCTTCGGTCTGAACGCCCCCGCGATCGCGGCAACCGAGGCTCAGTACGAGCAGATGTGGGCCCAGGACGTGGCCGCGATGTTCGGCTACCACGCCGAGGTTTCGGCAGTCGTGTCGCAACTGACAAACTTCAACCTCTCCCTGCAGGGCCTTGCCGGCCTGGGGACAAACGCTGCGGCCACCGCGGAGTCGACCAAGACAAGCCTCATCAACATTGGCGGCGCCAACGTGGGTAGCCTCAATCTCGGTTTTGCAAACATCGGTGATAACAACATCGGTGCGGGCAACCTGGGTGGCGGCAACTTCGGCATCGGCAACCTGGGTAGTTCCAACTTCGGCTTCGCCAACATCGGCAATTCAAACTTTGGTTTCGGCAACGCCGGCATTGACTCGCTGGTCGGCATCGGCAACCAGGGATTCGCCAACACGGGTAATTACAACAACGGCATCGCCAACTTCGGTAACTCGAACATCGGCTTCGGGAACACCGGTAACGGCAATATCGGCATCGGCCTCACCGGCAACAACCAGTTCGGTATCGGCGGGCTCAACACCGGCAACGGCAACTTCGGCTTGTTTAACTCCGGCACCGGAAACTTCGGTATCGGCAACTCGGGTAGCTACAACACCGGCTTGTTCAACGCGGGCACGGCCAACACCGGCATCTTCAACGCCGGACTTGCCAGCACTGGCCTGGCGAACGCCGGGAATTACTCCACCGGCCTCTTCAACGTCGGGAACGTCAACACCGGCGCGATCAACGTCGGTGACATCAACACGGGCCTGTTCAACACCGGCAACCTCAACACCGGCTTATTCGCTACCGGAAACGGCATCAACCAGCTGTTCGGTGCCGGCGGGCCGGGTGGCCCGCTTCTCCTCTCGATCGACGCGTTCCCGATCACACTGGGTGGCACCCTCGGCCCACTCGTGCTCGGGCCCATCGACATTCTCCCGTTCCCGATCAACCTCGGCGGCACGATCGGCCCGCTGATCATTCCGCCGTTCACCGTCGACGCGTTCCCGCTGAACCTTGCCGGCACCGTCGGCCCCATCACCATCCCGCCGATCACCATCGGCCAGTTCCCGTTGAACATCGCCGGCACCATCGGCCCTATCGTCGTACCGCCGATCGAGATCCTGCCGTTCCCGTTGGCCCTCGGCGGCGACATCGGGCCGATCACCATCGACCCGATCAACATTCTCCCGTTCCCGCTGGCACTCGGCGGCACCGTGGGACCGATCACCACTCCGCCGATCACCATCGGCTCGATCCCGCTGGCTCTCGATGGCCTGGTCGGCCCGATCCGTATCGCGCCCCTGACGATCGAGCCGTTCCCGCTGAACCTCGACGGCCTGGTCGGCCCGATCACGATCAACCCGATCGAGATCATGCCGTTCCCGCTGAACCTCGACGGCCTGGTCGGCCCGATCACCATCAACCCCATCGAGATCCTGCCGTTCCCACTGGACCTCACCGGCACCGTCGGCGGAATCAACATTGCGCCGATCACGATCATGCCGTTCCCGCTGGACATCGGCGGCACGGTGGGCGGCTTCACCGTGCCTCCTATCACCATCACCGAGTTCCCCATCGGTCCCATCGTCGGCACTGTCGGGCCGTTCACGGTCCCGTCGATCACCGTCAACCCATTCGTCGTCGCTGCCAATGCACTGGGCTTCCCCGGCGGCATCCACGGCACTGTCGGACCCATCACCATTCCGGGGATCCACATCCAGCAATTCAGCACCGGGCCGATCACCGGCACGGTTGGTGGCATCACGATCAACCCGATCGGCTTAGGGATTAATGTCACAGGCGGTATCGGTCGGATCAATGTCGGCGGCCAGATTCCCGAGTTCGACTTGAACATCGGTCTGATCGGGTTGGGTGACGGCAGTGGCGGACCGATTGACCTATCGCAGATTTACATCTATCAAGCCGACCCGATAGAGCTTCACATTTCCGGTGGCACCTTGCCGATCTTTATTCAGCCATTCGACATCAACCTGAACCCGATCACCATCGGCCCCATCGATATCGATTCATTCACAATCAATGCCTTCGAATTGAACATCGATCCATTCGCCATCGGGGCTATCACCACCCAGCCGATCAACCTGCCGGAGATTCCGCTCAACATCGTCGGCACCATCGGCCCGATCAGTACACCGCCGATCCCGATCCCGGTCATTCCGCTGGGCCTGCAAGGTCAAATCGGCCCGATCATCACCCCGACGATCCACATCGACCCGATCCCGCTGTCCATTCTCGGCAACATCGGACCCATCGTCACCCCGGCGATCACCCTCGACCCGATCCCGCTGGGGATCCTCGGCACTGTCGGACCGATCGTCACCCCGGCGATCACCCTCGACCCGATCCCGCTGGGCATTCTCGGCACCGTCGGACCGATCGTCACACCGGAGATCCTCATCGACCCGATCCCGCTGAGCATCCTGGGCGACGTCGGACCGATCAAGATCGACCCGATCACGATCAACCCGATCCCACTGGGCATCAACGGCACAATCGGCCCGATCTCCACGCCGCCGATCACGCTCGGCAGGTTCCCGCTGAGCATCGCCGGCACCGTCGGGCCGATCGTCACGCCGGAGATCGACATCCTGACGTTCCCGCTGACCCTCGGCGGAACAATCGGACCCATCGTCACGCCGGAGATCAACGTGCTGGCGTTCCCGCTGGGAATCCTCGGCTCGATTGGACCGATCACCACGCCGACAATCCAGATTCTCGCGTTCCCACTAGAGATCGGCGGCACGATCGGACCCATCCAGGTCCCGCAGATCACCATCACCGGCCCGATCGACCTGGGAGGCGTGATCGGTCCGCTGCAGCTCCGACTGCTTGGCTCGTTGCCGACTCAGCTGACAAGCATTGGCACGACGAGCGTGACTGCCTTCGATTCCTCGGGGTTGTTCAACAGCGGCAGCGGCAACTCGGGCTTCTTCAATACGTCAACCGGAAGCCAGGGGAGCTCGGGCATCGGCAACTCCGGCGCGCTGATCTCGGGCATCAACAATGTGGGCAACACGCTCTCGGGCTTCGGCAACATCAGCTCGCTGGACGCCGTCACTGCCGCCTTCACCTCCGGTATCGGCAACATCGGCTCCAAGCTGTCCGGCCTTCTGTTCCAAGGTGTCGGACCGTAATGGGCCGGGTCGTGCCGGGCGACCGGATGGGACCTGCGGCGAGCGTGAACACCACGCCGCAGGGCTTCTCCGGCGCCGCCACCTTCCGATGCCGAGCGGGCCCAGAGCGCCCGGCCGAAGTAGGCGATGCCCGAGTTCGAAAAAAGCGAATTGCATGCGCTTGACGGGCAGACACCGAAACCCGTTGTGCCTCAGCAATACATCTTGAATAGCTATCGAGTCTGCCACCCCCTCAACGCGCTGCAGGAGCGTCATGAGACTCGCTTTGCACGGATCTAAGACGGTTTGGTCTTGGCATTTCCGCATCCCTTTCTTGTTCCACACATGCCCAATAACCACTGATCAGCTCGCCCACCAGGCTTAACTTCTAGGGAATCCGAGGTGCCATGTCCTACTTGGTCGCGGTAAACGACGCACTCGTCTTAGCAACTACTGACCTCTCCGAACTCTCTGCGGCGCTTAACAATGCGTACGCCGCGGCGGCCTCGCCCACCACAAACGTGGCCGCCGCAGCCGCCGACGAGGTGTCTGTTGCCATTGCGAAGCTGTTCGGCACACAGGGCCAGGAGTACCAGGCCATCGCAGCCCAAGCCGCACGGTTCCACGAGCAGTTCGTGAGCACCCTGGGTGCTGGCGCGGGGACCTACGCCACCGCTGAAGCGTTCAACATCGACCAGCTGTTCGGCAGCCTGAACGCCGGCGTGCGCACCTTCGTCAACGCCGAAGCCGCAGCCGTCGGGCAGATGACAACGGCCATCGGTGCTACCGCGGCGAGCATCGCCACCATCGGCGGATTCGACATCGAGGCGTTCCTCGCCAACCTGATCAACTCGATCCGGAACGCGTTCAACAACATCGCCGGCGCCCTCAACATCGACCAATTCGTTGCGTCCGTCAGCGCCAGCGCCCGTAACGCTCTGAGCGCCGTCGGCAACGTCGGCGCCTTCAATATCGACGGGTTCATCTCGTCGATCACCAACACCGCGCGCAACCTCTTCAGCAGCGGTCCCGCATTCCAACTCGATCAGTTCATCGCATCCGTCACCGCGACCGCGCGAGCCTTCGCGACCGCCGACGCGTTTGCCCTCACTCAGCTTTTCCAGCGCCTGGCATCCCTCAACCCGATCACCGGCCTGCAGAGCCTCACCGGCAACCAGGGCTTCACCGGATTCAGCTCCTTCACCGGCACCAACGCCGGGGAGATCGTGCTCGAAGTGATCAACGCGCCCACCGAAGCGCTGTTCGGGCGCGCGCTGATCGGTAACGGCATCGACGGCGCCGCGGGCACCGGTGCAGCCGGCGGGCCTGGCGGTTTCTTGCTCGGCAACGGCGGTAACGGCGGATCCGGCGGCACCACCAACATCAACGGCGGCGCCGGCGGCGCGGCGGGTCTGGTCGGCAACGGCGGTATCGGCGGGGCCGGCGCGACCGGTGGCGCGGGCGGCATCGGCGGGGCCGGCGGTTGGCTCCTGGGTAACGGCGGCGCCGGCGGTTTGGGCAATCTCAATGTCGGCGGCAACGGCGGTTCGGCGTACCTGTTCGGTGCCGGCGGGGCGGGCGGCGGCAGCATCGGCAGCGCCGGCGGCGTCGGCGGTGTCGGCGGCTTCCTCTATGGCGACGGCGGTAGCGGCGGCAGTGGTCTGGCCGGCGCGGCCGGTGGTCAGGCCTTCCTTCTCGGCAACGGCGGTAACGGTGGCAGTGGCGCCGCCGGCGGTGGCGCCGGCGGAAACGCGGGCTTACTGGCCGGATTCGGCGGTGCGGGTGGCTCTGGCGGAACGACCGGAATCGGTGGCAACGGCGGCAACGCCGGCTACATCTTCGGCAGTGCCGGTACCGGCGGCGACGGCACCATCGGCGGCAACGGCGGCAACGCGGGCCTGATCCTCAACGGTGGGGCAGGCGGCAACGGAACGACCGGCGTCGGCGGTGCGGGTGGTCAGGGCGGTTGGCTCATCGGTAACGGCGGTCCCGGTGGCGCCGGTGTCGCCGGCGGTGGCGCCGGCGGTAACGCCGTCTTGTTCGGCTTCGGCGGTGACGGCGGCTCCGGCGGGCTCACCGGTGTCGGCGGCAACGGTGGTAACGGTGGCTTCTTCATCGGCGACGGTGGTGTCGGCGGTACCGGCAACGGCGGCGGACACGGCGGTGACGGCGGGTACCTCGGTTACGGCAATGGCGGCGCTGGCGGTGTCGGCATCGGCGGCGGCCACGGCGGTGTCGGCGGTCGCGGTGCACGGCTGATCGGTAACGGCGGCGTGGGCGGTGCCGGTGACGGCGGCGGTGGCCGCGGTGGCAACGCCGGATACATCGGTGACGGTGGCGCAGGTGGAACCGGCGTGGGCCTCACCAGCGCGGGCGGCTTCGGTGGCGTCGGTGGCGACATCTTCGGCAACGGCGGTAACGGCGGCAACGGCTTCGTCGGTGGCCGCGGCGGCGACTCTGGCTTCATCGGCAACGGCGGTCACGGCGGTAACGGCTGGGCTGGCGGCGATGGTGGTAACGGCGGCAACGCCGTGTTCCTCGGCTCCGGCGGTGCGGGCGGTTACGGCAGCAACGGCTTCGGGCCTGGCGGCGCAGGCGGTGCCGGTGGCAACGGCGGCACGGGCGGATTGCTGGCCGGTTCCGGCGGCTTCGGTGGCGCCGGTGGTAACGGCGCTGCCGGTGAACTTGGCACCCAAGGCACCGCAGCTGTCGGTCCCAGCCAGGCCGGTGGTAACGGCGGCGACGGCGGCTTCGGTGGAGCAGGTGGCCGTGGCGGCGTCGGTGGCGCTGCCGGGCCATTGTTCGGCAACGGCGGTAACGGCGGCGCTGGTGGTATCGGTGGCATCGGCGGCAATGGTGGTGCCGGCGCCGACGGCAGCGCAGGTATCACCGACCCCTTGACCGGGAAAGGCACCGTGGGTGGCGCAGGCGGCAACGGTGGCATCGGTGGTGGCGGCGGCAACGGCGGTACCGGCGGACAAGCCGGCGGCGGCGGCAGCCTGATCGGCGCCAATGGTCTGGTCGGTAACGGCGGCAACGCCGGCGGCGGCGGCGACGGCGGAACGCCGGGCAACGGCGGGGCCGGCGGTCTGGGCGGCGTCTTCGGCGGGAATGCACAAGCAGGTGGGGCCGGCGGCGCCGGCGGCAACCCGGGTGCCGCAGGTCTCGGCGGCCTGGGCGGCGCGGCTGGCGGTCCGACGGGTATCAACGGCGCGGACGGCCTCGAAGGCGGCAAGGCGACCAGTGGCGGTAACGGTGGTGCCGGCGGTAACGGCGCCGACGCCACTACTCCTGGCGACAACGGCGGTGACGGCGGTGCCGGTGGTGCCGCGGGAGAGTACGGCAACGGTGGCGCCGGCGGTCGCGGCGGCAACGGCTTGGCCGGAGCGGACGGTGCCAACGGAACAACACCCCTCACGCCCGGTGCAGACGGCGGTGATGGCGACAACGGCCAGGCCGGTGGCGCAGGCGGTAAGGGTGGCGCCGGTGGCGCCGGCGGATCCGTCAAGGGCGACGGTGGCGCCGGTGGTGTCGGCGGTCTCGGCTCCAACGGCGGCAACGGCGGCAACGGTTCGAGCGGCAACGCGGGCATCACTCTGCCCTCCGGTGCCGGCCTGGCCGGCGGCAACGGCGGCAGCGGCGGTAACGGTGGCGCAGGCGGTAACGGCGGTGCCGGCGGTCTCGGAGGTAGCTCTTCCTTCGGTAAGGCAGGCGCCAACGCCGACGGCGGCGCTGCCGGCAGTGGCGGCAACGGCGGCATACCCGGCAATGGCGGCGACGGCGGCAGTGGCGCCGAAGTCGGCGGTGTCGTCGGTAACGGCGCACAGGGCGGCAACGGTGGCAACCCGGGCGTTGGGGGTGCCGCGGGGATCGGTGGCGCGGCCGGCGGGCTCGGAGCCAATGACGGTGCCGACGGTACGAAGGGCATCTCGCCGATGGCCGGAGGCAACGGCGGCAACGGCGGCAACGGCGGCAACGCGGTCACACCCGGCCTCAGCGGCGGGAACGCCGGCGCCGGCGGCAACGGCGGCACGTACGGCAACGGCGGGAACGGTGGTGCCGGCGGTAACGGCGCCCAAGGCACTGACGGCATCGACGGCATCACGCCGCCCGGTGCGGGTCAGAACGGCGGTAATGGCACGGTCGGCCAGGCCGGTGGTTCCGGTGGTTCCGGTGGCGCAGGTGGCGCCGGCGGTGTGCAAGCCGGCAATGGCGGTAACGGTGGCGTCGGTGGTCTCGGCGCCAACGGCGGCGTCGGCGGATCCGGCTCCAATGGCAACGCGGGCAACACCGGAATTGACGGCAACGGCATCGCCGGCGGCAGCGGCGGTAATGGCGCAAACGGTGGCGCAGGTGGCGCAGGTGGCGCCGGCGGTGCTGCCGGTGTCGCCACCGGTAAAGGCACCAGCGGTACCGCTGGGAACGGCGGGGACGCCGGCAGCGGCGGCAACGGCGGTACCCCGGGTGACGGTGGCGCAGGTGGCAACGGCGGCATCGACGTCCTGGGCAATGCCGGCAACGGTGCCGACGGCGGTAAGGGCGGCAACCAAGGTCTGGGTGGCGCCGCCGGAACGGGCGGTCTGGCCGGTGGCCTCGGTGCGAGCAACGGCAACAACGGCGCGGTCGGCCTCACGCCGACCAGCGGCGGCAACGGCGGTACCGGCGGCAACGGCGCCAGCGCCGTCACGCCCGGTGGTGCAGGCGGCAACGCCGGTAACGGTGGCGCCGGCGGCAACGTCGGCAACGGCGGCAACGGCGGCACTGGCGGTAACGGCGCAACCGGCTCGAACGGTGCGGTGGGCAACCAACCCACACTTCCTGGCCAGGCTGGCGGCAACGGCGGCGACGGCAAGGACGGCGGCATCGGTGGTACGGGCGGTCGAGGCGGTGCCGGTGGAGCCCAGGCCGGTAACGGTGGCAATGGCGGCGTAGGCGGCATCGGCGGCAGCGGCGGCAACGGCGGAGCGGGCGCGAACGGCGCCTTGGGCGCCACTGACCCCGGTACCGGAATCGGCGGCGACGGCGGAGCCGGTGGTAACGGCGGCATCGGCGGTAATGGTGCCAATGGCGGCGCTGGCGGAGCCGGCGGTGACTCGGCCTTCGGCAGCAAGGGCACTGACGCAAACGGCGGGAACGCCGGTAGCGGCGGTACCGGCGGCGCGGCCGGCGCTGGTGGCGACGGATCCGACGGCGCCGTCTTCGGCGGTGTCGCCCAGAACGGCGGCAACGGTGGCGAGGGTGGCGACCGTGGCGTCGGAGGCAACGCAGGCAGTGGCGGTGCGGCCGGCGGCCCGGGCGCTGTTAACGGCGCCGACGGCACCAAGGGCGGCAACGGCGCCGGCGCTAACGGCGGTAACGGTGGTGCGGGCGCGAACGCGACCACCCCGGGTGGTGCCGGCGGCAACGGCGGTGCGGGCGGCGACGCCGGCATCGTCGGCAACGGCGGCCATGGTGGCGCCGGTGGCAGCGGCGCCAACGGCACAGACGGCACCGATGGCGCTCTGGCGGTCGGATTCGGCGGCGACGGCGGCAGCGCCACTTCCGGCATCGCCGGGGGTAACGGCGGTAGCGGTGGCGCCGGTGGTATCGGCGGATCCGAATCAGGCAACGGTGGCGAGGGCGGCGTCGGCGGCGCCGGCGGCAACGGCGGCAACGGCGGTGTCGGCGCCAACGGCAACGCGGGCAACACCGACGTCAACGGCAACGGTGTCGACGGGGGCAACGGCGGCAACGGCGGCAACGGCGCGGTCGGCGGCAACGGCGGCACCGGCGGTCTGGGCGGAAACGCCGCAGCCGGCAACGCAGGTGCTTCCGGCAACGGCGGGGCCGCGGGTAACGGCGGTAACGGTGGCGCGTCGGGCTACGGCGGCAACGGCGGTAACGGCGCGGTCGTCGCCGGAGTCGCGGGCGACGGCGGCGACGGCGGCAACGGCGGTATCCAGGGCACCGGTGCCAGCGCCGGAAACGTCGGCCAAGCCGGCGGCCCGGGCGCGCAGAACGGTGCCGCTGGGATCAACGGCCTCGACTCCAAGGCCGGCGGCGCGGGTGGCCTCGGCGGCGACGGCGCCGACGCGACGGTGGCCGGTGGCAACGGCGGCGACGCAGGCGCCGGCGGTAACGCCGGTACCTACGGCAACGGCGGCGCGGGCGGTTCCGGCGGCGATGGCTTCGCCGGCGCCAATGGCAGCAAGGGCACGCCGAACGGCGGCACCGGCGGTGACGGTCTTGCCGGCGGCAGCGGTGGTGCCGGTGGCGCCGGCGGCGACGCGGTCAACGGCACCAGTGGCGCCGGCGGCCAGGGCGGCATTGGCGCCAAGGGCGGCACCGGCGGTGACGGCGCCAACGGCTTTGCCGGCCAGACGCCCGGTGCGAACGGCAACGCCGGCGGTAGCGGCGGCAACGGTGGTGTCGGCGGCAACGGCGGCAAGGGCGGCGCGGGCGGCGACTCGCAGTTCGGTCCCCAGGGCGTCGACGGTAACGGCGGCGCCGCGGGCAACGGCGGCAACGGCGGCGCACCCGGTAACGGTGGCGCTGGCGCAGCCGGGGCGGCCGACGGCGGTAACGGCGGTAACGGCGGCAACGGCGGCAACCCGGGAACGGCTGGCAAGGGCGGAACCGGCGGGGACGCGGGTGGCACCACGGGCACCATCGGCGCCAACGGTGTTGCCGGAACGGCGCCCACCAGCGGCGGTAACGGCGGCGCCGGCGGCAGCGGCACCAACGCCACCACTCCGGGCAATTCCGGTGGTGCGGGCGGCACCGGTGGTGCGGGCGGTCTGTACGGCAACGGCGGTGACGGCGGCAACGGCGGCAACGGCGCTGCGGGCAACAACGGCACCAACGGCAACGCGGGCGGACTCGGCATCAACGGTGGCAACGGCTCCGCCGGCCAAACTGGCGGCGCAGGCGGCGCGGCCGGTGCGGGTGGCGCCGGCGGCGCGAAGGCCGGTAACGGTGGTGCCGGTGGCATCGGCGGTAACGGCGCGAATGGCGGCACCGGCGGATTCGGTGGTGCCGGCGGTGCCGGTGTCCTCGGCGGCGGGTCCGGCGGCGCGGGCGGCAACGGTGCTGTAGGCGGTGACGGCGGCGGCGGTGGCGCCGGCGGGGCCGGCGGCGCGTCAGCGTTCGGTAAGGCCGGTAACGGCGGCAAGGGCGGCAACGCCGGCAACGGTGGCCTCGCCGGAGACGGCGGCGTCGGCGGCGCAGGCAGCACCGGTGGTAACGGCGCAGGGTCCGGTGGGGCCGGCGGCAACGGTGCCAACCCGGGTACCGGCGGTAACGGTGGCGCCGGAGGCGCTGCAGGCGGTGCCGGTGCGACGGGCGGAACCGCTGGTACGAACGGCACCACGCCGACGACCGGTGGTAACGGCGGCAACGGCGGTGCCGGGGCAAGCGCGGTCACCGCTGGCGGCAACGGCGGCAACGGCGGCAACGGCGGTCTGGCCGGTAGCCGTGGTAACGGCGGATCCGGCGGCAACGGCGGTAACGGCCTGGCCGGCGCTAACGGGCCTGATGGCGGCGTGAGCACGAACGGCACCGCAGGCGGCAAGGGCGGCTCTGGTGGTGTCGGTGGCAATGGCGCCGCCGGCGGCTCGATCTCCGGTAACGGCGGCAACGGCGGATCCGGCGGCATCGGCATGAACGGCGGCACCGGCGGCAACGGCGGCAACGGCAACCCAGGCGCTCTGGGCGTCGTCGGCGGCAATGGCGGCAACGGCGCTGACGGCGGCGGCGGCGGCAACGGCGGCAACGGCGGTTCTGCGGGCACGGCCACTAACGGCACCCAAGGCAAGGCCGGCAACGGCGGTGCCTCCGGCAGCGGCGGTAACGGTGGCGTCGGCGGCAACGGTGGCCGCGGCGGCGACGGTGCGGCCGCTGGTGCCAACGGTGCAAACGGCGGCAACGGTGGCGACCGTGGCAACGGCGGCGCAGCCGGGACAGCGGGCTTTGCAGGAGCCGGATCCGGCGGTACGAACGGCGTTGCCGGCAAGGCCGGCTTCACGCCCGTCAGTGGCGGTAACGGCGGCAACGGTGGCAACGGTCAAGACGCGACCGCTCCGGGCGGCAAGGGCGGCAGCGGCGGGGCCGGCGGTAACGCAGGCAACGTCGGCAACGGCGGCAGCGGCGGCAAGGGCGGTAACGGCGCTGACGGCCTGGTCGGTACCAACCCCGGCGGCAACATCACCCAGCCTCAGGCAGGTACGGGTAGCACCGGAGCCCCCAACCCCAATGGCAACGGCGGCAACGGCGGCACCGGCACCTCGGGTATCGCCGGCCAGACCGGTGGCCTGGGTGGTGGTGGCGGTAACGGCGCCACCACCGCCAACAACGCTCCGGTTTCCGGCGGCAACGGCGGCGGCGGCGGGTTCGGCGGCAGCGGCGCACCCGGCGGCGGCGGCGGCAATGGCGGTGCAGGCAACTCGAGCGGCACCAACAGCCCCGCGACCGGCGGCGACGGCGGTGACGGCGGCGTCGGTGGCGCAGGAGCGGTCGGCGGCGTCGGCGGCAAGGGTGGCACCGGCACGGCCAACGCAACCTCGAGCAACGCGTTCGGCGGTAAGGGCGGTGCAGGCGGCAGCGGCGGTACCGGTCAGGCCGGCGGTAACGGCGGCGATGGCGGTGCCGCCACTGCCCAAACCGGAACCGGCACAGTCGCCCAGGGCGGCAATGGCGGTGCCGGTGGCACTGGTGGCACAGGTGCCATTGGTGGTACTGGCGGCGCCGGCGGCAACGGCGGCGCGGCCGGTAACGGCGGATCGCTGCTCGGCAACGCGGGCACCGGCGGTATCGGCGGTAACGGCGGTAAGGGTGGCGTCGGCGCAACCGGCGCTGTCGGAGGTAACGGCGGCAACGGCGCCACCGCTTCGGGCGCCAGCAACAACCTGCAAGGGTTCGGCGGTGTCGGTGGTACCGGTGGCGCCGGCGGTGTCGGTGGTACCGGTGGCGCTGGTGGTAACGGTGGCGCGGCCGGTCTCAACAGCAACGGCACCTTGGGCGCGGGCGGCGGCGGCGGCTCGGGCGGACTGGGCGGCACCGGCGGCGGCGGCGGTGCGGGCGGTACCGGCGGTCTTGGGCAAGCTCCCTCGGTCAACGGTGCCGACGGCAGCCAAGGCAAGGGCGGCACAATCGGCGCGGCTGGCCAACCAGGCTGAGCCGGAGTGCTCGGCAACCCCGGTTCACCGGGGTTGCCGAGCACCGGTAACCCTCCCCCACAACCTGTACCGTTCGGAATATGTCAGAGGTCGTTACCGGGGACGCCGTAGTACTCGACGTCCAGATCGCTCAGCTACCGGTACGTGCCCTCAGCGCGATCATCGATCTCACGGTGGTCTTTGCCGTCTACATCCTCGGCTTGATGATGTGGGCGGCTTCGCTGTCTCAATTCGATGAAGCTCTGACCGTCGCCTTCCTGATCATCTTCACCGTGCTGGCAATGGTCGGTTACCCCGTCATGGTCGAGACGGCTACCAGGGGGCGCTCGGTGGGCAAGATGGTGATGGGCTTGCGCGTCGTCTCCGACGACGGCGGCCCGGAACGCTTCCGCCAGGCGTTGTTCCGCGCGCTCGCAGCGGTGATCGAGATCTGGATGCTGGTGGGCAGCCCGGCAGTCATCTGCAGCGTGCTGTCGCCGAAGGCCAAGCGCGTCGGCGACATGTTCGCCGGCACCGTCGTCGTCAGTGAGCGCGGTCCACGACTCGGACCGCCACCGATGATGCCGCCGGCGCTGGCAGGTTGGGCCGCGTCGTTACAGCTGTCCGGGCTGGCCCCCGGCCAGGCCGAGGTGGCCCGCCAATTCCTCTCTCGTGCGACGCAACTTGATCCCGCATTACGAGACCAGATGGCATACCGGATCGCCGGTGACGTGGTCTCCCGCATCGCGCCACCGCCGCCACCGGGCGTGCCGCCGCAACTGATCCTCGCCGCGGTGCTGGCCGAACGGCACCGGCGCGAACTCGCTCGATTGCGTCCGCAACCCGTTGCGGGTGGGCCGCCGGCTCCTGGCTGGCCGCCACCCCAGGGCTGGGCCCAACCGCAGGGTTGGCCATCACCGCCGCAAGGATGGGCGTCCGGGCCGCCTAGTGCACCACAATCTGGGCCGGTCCACAGTCCTAGCGCCACTCAGAGTTCTGACGCGGGCGGATTTTCGCTTCCGACCTAGTACTGCGCCACGCTGACCGCCAATAGGGCAACGTCGACAACCAGCAGTCCCAATCCGCACACCGGAACCGCGATGCCGTTGCGTCGCTTGGCGGTGAAGACCGATGCCACGATCACCAACAGCGCCACCACCGGCGGTCCGTAGAAGAGGGCGTCAAAGCTAATCCCCGCGCCCAGCCGGGGACATTGACCGCCGGTGCACGAATCAGTGCTCATCACCGCCCCGAGGGCGAACAGCATGGCGATCGCCGCGCCCGGCACCGTCAAGAGTGCCAACACCCAGTTGACCCCGGAACGAGCCTTGCCGTCGTCACTCTTGCCTCGTGCGCGATCGGCAGCGCTGTCGTGTCCACTCGCCGCCGTCATGTTGCTGCTATCGCCGTTCATCTGTCAGGTGCTACCCCCATCGACCCGGGACAAACGATCGGGAATGAAGCCGACGTTGCATCACGTTAGTTTACGATATATCGTGATAGTCGGAAACAGATCGGAGAGTGCCATACCGGCACCTCCCCAAGACATCAGAAGGACAACACACATGAACACCCCATTCACTCCTCCCAGCGGGCCTTTCGGCCCGCGTCCGGGATTCGGATTCGGCCTGCCGGGTTTCGCCGGAGCCGGCCCCGCACAACGGCGCGCACTGCATGGCGCCAGGCGGCACGCTCGTCGGGAATTCTTCGAAAACCTCCGCGACCAAGCGGGCGACCATGACGGCCCGATGGGCTTTGGTCCGGGCTTCGGCCCAGGATTCGGTCCAGGCTTCGGCCCCGGTTTCGGGTTCGGGCCGGGCGGCCGAGGCGGCGGACGTCGCGGCGGCCGTGGCCGGCGAGGCGACGTGCGGGCAGCCATCCTGGTGCTGCTCAGCGATCGGCCGATGCACGGCTACGAGATGATCCAGCAGATCGCCGAGCGCAGCAATGGCATCTGGAAGCCGAGCCCCGGTTCGGTCTACCCGACCCTGCAGTTGCTCACCGACGAGGGCCTGATCACGGCCAACGAAACCGACGGCAACAAGAAGCTTTTCGAGTTGACCGACGACGGCCGTGCCGCCGCGGAGAAGGTCGAGACCCCGCCGTGGGACGAGATCGCTGAGGGCGTGGCTCCCGGACACATCAACCTCCGGACCGCGACGCGTCAGCTGTTTGGCGCGGTTGCGCAGTCGACCCACGCTGCTACCGCTGAGCAACAGCAACGCATTGTCGACGTGCTCAACAATGCACGGCGCGAGGTCTACGGCATCCTCGGCGAGGACTGAGCACCAGACGGCAGCGCACCCTGGGTCAGGAGACGTCGACCCAATCCAGGGTGCGCTGCACTGCTTTGCGCCAGCCTGCGTACCCTTCGGCCCGCTGGTCGTCGTCCCAGTTCGGCGACCAGCGTTTGTCCTCCTGCCAGTTGGCACGAAGGTCGGACGGGTCGGCCCAATACCCCACTGACAGCCCCGCCGCGTAGGCGACGCCAAGCGCGGTCGTCTCGGCGACCACCGGACGAACCACGTCCACACCCAGCACGTCAGCCTGTATCTGCATGCACAGATCGTTGGCCGTAATACCGCCGTCCACCTTCAATACTTCGAGATGGACGCCGGAATCGGCCTTCATAGCGTCCACCACGTCGCGGCTCTGATAGCAGATCGCCTCGAGGGTGGCGCGGGCGACGTGCGCATTGGTGTTGAACCGCGACAACCCGACGATGGCGCCCCGGGCGTCGGAGCGCCAGTACGGCGCAAATAGTCCCGAGAACGCCGGCACGAAGTAGACGCCGCCGTTGTCGTCGACCTGCCGGGCCAGTGACTCGCTTTGCGCGGCGCCACTGATGATGCCCAGTTGATCGCGCAGCCACTGCACGGCCGATCCGGTGACCGCGATCGAACCCTCCAATGCATAAACGGGTTTGGCGTCGCCAAACTGGTAGCAGACCGTGGTCAGCAGGCCATTCTCCGAACGCACGATCGACTCGCCGGTGTTGAGCAGCAGGAAATTGCCGGTGCCGTACGTGTTCTTGGCCTCGCCTGCCTCCAGACACACCTGGCCGACCATCGCGGCGTGCTGGTCGCCGAGCACGCCGGTGATCGGCACCTCGCCGCCCACGGGACCGGCTTCAGACGTCACGCCGTAGGGCTGCAGCGGTGACGACGGCTCGATCTTCGGCAGCATCGCCCGCGGAATCGAGAAGAACGACAGCAGTTCATCGTCCCAATCCAGCGTTTCCAGGTTCATCAGCATGGTCCTGCTGGCGTTGGTGACGTCGGTGATGTGCACGCCCCCGCGCGGGCCGCCGGTCAGATTCCACAGGACCCAGGTGTCAGCGGTCCCGAACAGTGCGTCGCCGCGCTCCGCGTCCGCACGCACGCCGTCGACGTTCTCCAATATCCACTGCAGCTTGCCGCCGGAGAAGTAGGTCGCCGGCGGTAGACCCGCCTTTCGTCGGATCACGTCGCCACGACCGTCCCGGTCCAGCGCCGTCGCTATCCGGTCGGTGCGGGTGTCTTGCCAGACGATTGCGTTGTAGTACGGACGCCCGGTCTTGCGGTTCCACACCAGCGTCGTCTCACGCTGATTGGTGATACCCAGTGCCGCAATATCTTTCGCCGCGATGTTGCTCGAGTTCAGCACCGACATCAGCACCGAGGCGGTGCGCTCCCAGATCTCGACCGGATTGTGCTCCACCCAGCCGGCACGCGGCAGGATCTGGTCGTGCTCGAGTTGGTGACGGGCGACCTCGGCACCGTCGTGATCAAAGATCATGCAGCGCGTGCTGGTGGTGCCCTGATCGATGGCCGCAACGAATTCAGCCAACTGAACTCTCCTAGGGTGCCGTTGGAAATCGTCAGTGATTGCCTAATCGTCCATGATTGCCTACGTGCCCATAGACATCGAGAGCATGCCGCGCGGCGGGCCCGACGCGTCGTGGCTCGACCGGCGGTTGGAGACCGACCGCCCGGAATATATCGACCGCGACGACGTCGATCACAAGAAGCGCGCGGTCATCCGCTCCCTGGACCGGGTGGGTCGACTCTTCGGACTGCACAGCACCGTCGCCCGCATGGTGCTCGACGAAGTCGGCGATCTCCACGAACCCAGAATCCTGGAGCTCGGATCCGGCCACGGCGGATTGTCTCGGACGCTGCTGAACATGCATCCCGGCGCGCACCTCACCGTCACCGACGTCGACCCACAGTTGGTGGCCGCAATAATCGCCGGTGACCTGGCCAAACATCCGCGCGCCGACATCCGGCAAATGGATGCCACCGCTATCGACGCACCCGACGGCGCCTTTGATCTGGCGGTGTTCGCGTTGTCGTTTCACCACTTGCCACCGACGCTCGCGTGCCGGGTATTCGCCGAAGGCACCCGGGTCGCCGACAAGCTGGTGATCATCGATCTGCCGCGACCGCGCTCTGTCGTACACCTGATGCGGTTGGCGCAGATGCTGCCGTTCAGCGCAATCCCGATGGTGCACGACGGCGTGATCAGTTCGCTGCGCGCCTACAGCCCGTCGGCGTTGCTGGCGCTGGCCAGATATGCCGATCCTGCGATGGACGTCACCTTGCGCGGCGGCACCATCTTCAACAGGTCGTTGCGGCCGTTGCCACAAGTCGCGGTGGCCACGAAAAGTCGCCACCATCAGGCAAACTTGCGTGACGCCCAGTAACCCTGTTGCATCGGGTTGTGGGCGAAGAGGTCAAGCGCACCGCGTATGACCGAGCACATAGGCGGGATTACCGGCGCAAGGTGCGGCTGTGTCTAGATGTTTTCGAGACGATGCTCAACCGGACCAGCTTCGATTTCGAACGACCGCTCACCGGCATGGAGATCGAATGCAACCTGGTCGACGCCGACTACCAACCCGCGATGTCGAATCGATTCGTGCTGGATGCCATCGCCGATCCGGCCTACCAGACCGAATTGGGCGCCTACAACATCGAATTCAATGTGCCGCCCCGTCCGTTGCCCGGACACACCGGCTTCGACCTGGAGAGAGAGGTGCGCGCCAGCCTCAATGATGCGGAACTCAAAGCCAATTCAAGCGGCTCGCACATCGTGATGATCGGCATCCTGCCCACCCTGATGCCCGAGCATCTCTCCGAGGGCTGGATGAGTGAGTCAAGGCGGTACACGGCGCTCAATGATTCGATCTTCAACGCCCGAGGCGAGGATATCCCGATCAATATCGCCGGGCCCGAGCCACTGAGCTGGCAGGCCGCGTCGATCGCACCCGAATCCGCTTGTACCAGCATGCAATTGCACCTGCAGCTGGCTCCCGACGATTTCGCCGCGAACTGGAACGCCGCGCAAGTACTGGCCGGGCCACAGTTGGCGTTGGGAGCGAATTCGCCGTACTTCTTCGGCCACCAACTGTGGTCGGAGACCCGCATCGAACTATTCTCCCAATCCACCGACACCAGGCCTGAGGAGCTCAAAACCCAAGGCGTGCGGCCCCGGGTCTGGTTCGGCGAGCAGTGGATCGCCTCGATCGTCGACCTGTTCAAGGAGAACATCCGCTATTTCCCGTCGTTGCTGCCCGAGCTGTCCGATGAGGATCCGGTCGCCGAACTGACCGCGGGCCGCGCCCCACAGTTGGCCGAATTGCGTCTGCACAACGGCACGGTCTACCGGTGGAACCGCCCCGTGTACGACGTTGTGGAAACAAACGGGGTCGGACGTCCGCACCTCCGCCTGGAGAACCGGGTCCTGCCGGCCGGGCCGAGTGTCATTGACATGCTTGCGAATTCGGCCTTCTACTACGGGATGCTGCGCACCTTGTCCGAAGCCGACCAACCGGTGTGGTCGCAGATGAGATTTTCGGTGGCACACCGCAATTTCCTCGATGCGGCCCAGCAAGGCATCGGGGCTCGGTTGCACTGGCCCGGCCTGGGTGAGGTGAGTGCCCCCGAACTGGTCCTGGACACCCTGCTGCCGATGGCCCACGAGGGCCTGCAGCGCTGGGGGGTGGACGTCGCGGTGCGGGACCGCTTCCTCGGGGTCATCGAGGGTCGCGCCAAGGCGAAGCGCAACGGTGCAAGCTGGCAGGTATCCACCGTCGCTGCTTTGGAGGACTCCGGAATGACCCGGCCGCGGGCGCTGGCCGAGATGGTGCGCCGGTACTGCGAGCACATGCATGCCAATGAGCCGGTCCACACGTGGGATCATTAGGAGCGATCGTAAGGTCCGGCGCAAGCCGGGGTGCCGCGGGTCGCGACCATCGAACTAGCCGCGGGTACGTTGGGATTCATGGCACCTGAAGTGATGGATTGGGACCACGCGTACCAGGAAGGCGTTTTCCAGGGGCCACCACCGTGGAACATCGGCGAACCGCAGCCCGAGTTGGCCGCGTTGCTCGACGCAGGCAAGATCCGCAGTGACGTGCTAGATGCCGGTTGCGGCTACGCGGAGCTGTCACTGGAACTGGCCGCCCAGGGCTATACCGTTCATGGCGTCGACCTGACCCCCACCGCCATCGCGGCAGCCACCAAGGCCGCTGCCGAGCGTGGGCTGACGACGGCCACGTTCGAGCAGGCCGACATCACGGAGTTCGCCGGTCATGACGGCCGCTTCGCCACCGTCATCGACAGCACGCTGTTCCACTCGCTGCCGGTCGAGGGCCGGGACGGTTACCTGAAATCGGTCCACCGGGCAGCCGCGCCGGGTGCCAGTTATTACGTGCTGGTGTTCGCCAAGGGCGCTTTCCCGGCGGGTATCGACACCAAACCCAACGAAGTCGACGAGGACGAATTGCGTTCCGCCGTCAGCAAATACTGGGAGATCGACGAGATCCGGCCGGCGTTCATCCACGCGAAAGGCCCGACGATTCCGCCGGGGGTACCCGTCCCGCCGATCGAGTTTCCGTCGCACGAGCAGGACGAGAAGGGCCGGATGAAGATGCCCGCCTTTCTGCTGACGGCGCACAAAGCCGACTGACAGCCTCAGGCCGAGGTCGCGGCGGTCGCGGCTATCAACGCCTCGGCGAACAACTCCAGCTCAGCGGCCGTGGCGTCGACGTGCGGCGAGATGCGCAGCACCGGGCCCGTCAACTCCATCGGCGCTCGGGGAACTCCGGCGAAAGTGGTCAGGATCCGTCGCTCGGTGAGCAACCACGCGCGCACCTCTTCAGGGTCGGCACCATCGACTGGCGCCAAAGTTGTTATCGCGCTGGGCTCGTCGACTTCCTCGACCACCACCCAGCCGTCTACGTCGGCCAGCAAACCGCGCGCGATCGCACCCAATTCGGCCAACCGAGCACGGACCACCTGCGGGCCGCATGCCAGATACTCCCCCAATGCGACCGAAAACCCTACTCGCGCAGCGATATTGGCCTCACCAAAACCGAGCTGCTCGACGACGGATGCACTTGCGGCCCACTGCGGCGCCGCCAGCCGCGGGGTCAGCCGCTCCGCCAAGTCCGGCCGCAACGCCAGCGCCCCGACGCCCCGCGGGCCGGCAACCCACTTGCGCGACGACGTATAGGTGGCGTCGGCACCTACCGCGCAATCGATCTGCCCAAGCGCCTGAGCGGCATCGACAATCAGGGGCACACCCAGTTCGCGGCACAGCTGTGCCACCATCGCCAGCGGTTGCACGGTGCCGCGGTGGCTGGCAACCGGCGTCAGGTGCACTAAGTCGGGCGGGTTTTCCTCGAGCTCAAACGCCGCGTCATCAATGGCCAGCCGACCGTCATCCAACGTCGGCAGCTGCCGTACCTCGAATCCGTGCGCGGCCATCACAGCCAGATTCGGCCCGTACTCACCGGGCAGGCACGCCAACGTGCGACGGTCGCGCGGCCAACTGCCCAGCAACAAGTCCAGCGAATGCAGCGAACCGGTCGTGAACACCACGTCGAGATCCGCAGCCTCAGGCCCTCCGCACAATGTCGCCACAGCAGCGCGTCCGGCGTCCAGCGCCGGCGCGGCCGCCTCGGCCGCAAGGTACCCGCCGACCTCGGATTCGTGCAGTGCGTGCTTGGCCGCGGCATCCAGCGCCGCAAAGCTCTGCCGGGAGCACGCCGCGTTGTCGAGGTGTAGCCCGGCGGCCGGCGGCCGCGCGGCTCGCCATTGCTCGGCCAGCGTCATTTGGCGGCGAGAGACAAACCGAAGTCGCCGGCGTCGTCGGTCCACCACCTGGTTCGTTGCAACCCCACGGCCGCCAGTTCGGCGCGCACCGCGTCCGGTCGAAACTTGCAGGAGACCTCGGTCAGCATCTCTTCGCCTTCGTCGAAGTCAACGGTCAGTTGCAGCCCGCCGACCCGGACCTGCTGTCGGCGTGCGGACCGAAGCCACATCTCAATCCGTTTCTCCTCGACGTTCCAGCGGGCGACGTGCTGATAGGCGTCGATGTCGAAATCCGCGTCGAGTTGCCGGTTGACGACCGCGAGCACGTTGCGATTGAACCGGGCGGTGACGCCGGCGGCGTCGTCGTATGCCCGCACCAGTCGATCGGTGTCCTTGACCAGGTCGGTACCCAGCAGCAGGCTGTCCCCCGGCCGCATCACACCGGACAGGCTCGCAAGGAAATCGGAACGAGGTCCCGGCGTGAGGTTGCCGATCGTAGAGCCCAAGAACACGAACAGCCGCCGTCCACCACCCGGGATCTCGGTCAGATGTTCCTCGAAATCACCACAGACAGCATTGATTTCGATGCCGCCGTACTCGCTTTGGATGGCGGCGGCGGCCGCCTCCAGCACGCTGGCGTCGACGTCGAAGGGTACGAAGCGGCGCAGCGAACCGCGGTCGCGCAGCGCGTTCAACAGCATCCGGGTCTTTTCCGAAGTGCCACTACCCAGTTCGACCAACGTATCGGCCTGGCTGGCCGATGCGATCTCGGCTGACCTGGCCCGCAGAATGGCGGCCTCGGCGCGCGTCGGATAGTACTCCGGCAGCCGGGTGATCTGATCGAATAGATCGCTGCCTACCTCGTCGTAGAACCATTTGGGCGGCAACGACTTCGGTGTCTGCTGCAGCCCGACGAAGACATCGCGGCGCAACGCATGCAAGGCAGAGTCCTCGGCAAGGTGGTTGGACAGCGACAGCGTCATCAGAATCCTTTCGAACGGTTCAGTGCGGTGATGGCGATGTCGACGGCACCGGCGCCGCCGACCACCTCCACCAGATGTTGGTCCGGCACGTCTTCCCAGGCTGGGTCGTCGTCATAGGGTTCGCTGGCCAGCACCACGCCGTCCGGGCGGCGCAGGATGGACAGCGTGTCACCCCACGTGGTCGCAACCAGCCGAGAACCGTTGGCGGCCATGATGTTCAGCCTGGCCAGTGGATCGGCGGTGCCGACCTCGACGATGGTGTCGCCCAATGCATCCAGTCCTCGAGTGAAGATTTCCGCCGCGAGAACGGCACTGTCACAGACTGATTCGGCAGCCGCACTGAGCGGCAGGACCGCGCGGTCGACGACGCCGTTATGCGACAGCAGCCACTGCCCGTCGGTGAACGGAGCGGTGGCGGTGGCCTCGATGGGCATGCCTACCGTGGCCGAGCGCACCGCTGCCACCAAACAGTGGCTGCGCAGCGCCGGCGCCACCGATTGAAACGAAGCTTCGCCCCACAACGGCGCGGGGCTGCGCCAGCGGCGCGGCGTGCCACCCTCCGACAAGTCATCGAAAAAGCCGACGCCCCAACCATCCGCGTTCATGAGTCCGTGCTTTTGCCGGCGCGGCGCGTAGGACTGGGTCTGCAGCCCGTGCGGTGGGTCGAGCACCAGCGAGGAAACGCTGACCGGTTCACCGAGCCATCCCAGATGACGACACATCAGACGTCCCAGGCCAATCGGACACCGGAGAAGATCTGACGGCGATACGGGTGGTCCCAGTTGCGGAAGCTGGGTCGCACGATCGACGACTCCACCGCCCACGACCCACCGCGCAGCACCCGGTAGTCGCCGTCGAAGAAGGGCTGGGAGTAGCGCTCGTAGATCATCGGCACGAAGCCAGGCCATGGACGTAACGGCGAACTGGTCCATTCCCAGACATCGCCGAGCATCTGTTCGACTCCGTACGCGGAAGCGCCTGCGGGGTAGGCGCCGACGGGCGCCGGGCGCAGAGCGCCGCCCCCCAGGTTGGCCACGTCACCAGAGGGAAAACGGTCACCCCACGGATAGCGCCGGCGCGAGTCCGTCGAGGGATCCCAGCAGCAGGCCTTTTCCCATTCCATCTCGGTAGGCAGTCGGGCGCCGGCCCACGCTGCGTAGGCCTCGGCTTCGAAGTAGCTGATGTGCTGTACCGGTTCATCGGCAGGCACGTCCTCGACGTAGCCGAACCGGGTGCGGTTTCGCGCGTCGGGGCTCCAAAATTGCGGCGCCGTCAGGCCCGCTTGCTGGCGATGCTGCCAACCGCGAGTCGACCACCACCGCGGTTGCGCGTAACCGCCGTCCTCGATGAATTGGCGCCATTCGCCGTTGGTCACCGGAACACGTCCGATCCGGAATGACGGCAGATCGACCAGGTGTGCGGGACGCTCATTGTCCAGCGAGTAAGGCTCACTCGCCGCATCCACGCCAAGCGTGAACGACCCGCCCGGCACCAGCACCGACGTTCCCGCCAGACCGGGACGCCCCGCGGGAACAGGGGCGATCTCCCCCAGCAGGGGCGCGCCGGTCCGCAGGTTCAGCGCCTGCAACATGGTTTCGCCGTGCTGATTCTCGTGGCTGACGACCAGCCCGAAATGGAAGTCGCTCGCGTCGTCCGAGAGGGTGTCCAGCGCATCGAGCGCGGCGTCACGAACTGTGCGGCAATACGTCCGGGCCTGCACCGGCGAGAGCAGCGGAAGCTCCACCCGACTGGCCCGCGAATGCACAAAGGCGTCGTAAAGCCCTTCGACCTCGTGCGGCAGCATTCCCGGGCGATCGGGATTTCCGTTCCGCAGCAGCCACAACTCTTCCTGCTGGCCGATATGGGCCAAGTCCCACACCAGAGGGCTCATCAAGGGGTCGTACTGGCGCCGAAGTTCGGCATCATCGAAGTCGACCAGGCGCAACGTGCGGGTGCGCGCGCGCTCCAAATCGCCGGCAAGCCGTTCCCGCGCCGCCGTCACGATTCCCCTAGGGACCCGCCCGCGGCCCGCGAAACCTCGGCTGCGATGCCGTGTTCGATCACCCGGTCGGAGAAGTCGTCGGCCGGGCTGCGCCCCGTCTCGACGTTCAGCATCAACTGTTGCATCGGGTCGACGAGTTCCGGCGGGACCTGCTCGGCGGCGATCGCCAGACATCGGTTGGCGGCGGTATAGAGGCGCCGATCGCGAAGCCCGAGGCGGGCCGCGGTATCCCAGGCAGTGGCCACTGGTTCGACCGCCTCGGCTGCCAGTTGGGCGGCCGCCGCGTCGTCGAGCAGCTTCGTCAAGGTGAATACCAACGCCGGCCAGATGGTGTCCGGGACACTGTCCAGATAGCGGATTTCCAGCCACTGCCGTGGCCGGACCGGAGGGAAAAGCGTGGTCAGGTGATATTCCAAGTCGGCGACTGTGGGTCGGCGATCACCCAACAGCACCCGACCGTCCACCCAGTCGGTGAATGGCACGTAATAGGTGACTGCGATGGCGTCTTGGGTGTCCGGGTGTCGCACCATCATCACCGGCGCCTTCAGTGCGTACCGGGCCCAGTCGGTGCCGGGGTCGTCTCCGCTGACACCGAGGACGGGACCACACCGCGCGGAATCCATCTGACCCCACACCCACTGCCGGGTGGACTGCCAACCAGAGAATTCACCCCCCAGCATCGGAGAGTTGGCCGCGATCGCGATCATCGTGGGCCCCAGCGCGTGGGCCAAGCGCACCCGGTCAGCCCAGCCCGCCTGCGGTCCGGCGTCCAGGTTGACCTGGATCGATGCCGTCGACGTCATCATGGACGCACCTGCCGCCCCACTGTGGCTGGCGGCAAAGAACTGTTCCATCGCGCGGTAACGGGCGCCCGGGTTGATGCGCATCGGTTCCCGCAACGGGTCCGTACCAAGGAACACCAGCCCCAACCCAGAGTCGGCGAAAGACGATCGCAGCACCGCCTGATCGCGGATCATCGCCTCGATCGCAGGCAGCACTCCGTCCGCGGGCGGCCCCGAAAGTTCAACGGCGCCACCGGGTTCCAAAGTTATCGCGCTGCCGCTCGGTAACGGACCGATCCACTTGAGGACCTCGGAGATCTCCTCCCAGCCCGGCCTGCGGAGTGGATCGGCCGGGTCGAAGCAATGCGCCTCGAGTTCCAGGCCGACCGTACCCAACGGGCCGTCGGCGAGGCAGCTGCCGGCGATCTGTTCCGCCACAGCCGCCGAACTGGTCAACTCGGTGTCAGTCGGGTGCCCGCCGTCGAGCTGCGGAGCCGGCGCGGTGGTAGCGATGCGTGTCATATCACGATCCCTCCGGGCCGCATTCCTCTGAACCATCTTGCTCTGGGCCAGCACTCTTCGCAGCTATCGGAACGATAGCCACCAACACTTCATCTACCAGAGGGCCCCGACATATTCCCGTCCACCCGGATTGCACGAGGTAGACAAGTACCCAAATTCTGGCCGACTATTGCTCCGGGGTCGGTTGGACCCTGGCGCGCCGGCGCAAGGTCAGACCTTGGCCGAGACGTCCACGTCGACGTTGCCGCGAGTGGCCTTGGAGTACGGGCACACGCCGTGCGCCTGCTTCACCAAGTCATCCGCGGCGCTCTGCTCGAGACCCGGCAGGTAACCAATGATCTTGCCGGTCAACCCGAACCCGCCCTCGGAGTCCTTACCGAACCCGATCTCGACGGTGACATCGGTGGCGTCGTCGAGCTTGACCTTCGCCTTGCCCGCGACCAACCGGAGCGCACCGAGGAAACACGCCGCGTACCCCGCGGAGAACAGCTGCTCGGGGTTGGTTCCCTCGCCGCTGCCACCCAGCGTCTTGGGCGGGCGGGTGTCCAGGTCGATGCGGCCGTCATCGGACTTCACGTGGCCGTCACGGCCGCCGCCCGTCGCGGTAGATGCAGTGGTGTAAACGACTTCGATGCTCATGGGCTCGATCATGCCAGCCCGTGAATGTCACCCCAGGTTCGCCCGGACTCCCTCTTCGACCTTCTTGCCGAGGTCGGGGTCGACGTTGCTCCAGTATTCGAACACCCGCGACAGCACCGGCTCTTTCACGCCCTTCGAGACGTGCCCAATGATGTTGGTGGCCAAGCGTTCCCGAGCGTCGTCGTCGAGGACCTCCCGAACCAACGTGCCGGCCTGGCCCCAGTCGTCGTCCTCTTCTCGCAAGGTATAGGCCGACCGAACCATTTCACCGTCGGCGAACCAGCGCACCTCGGCCGCGCGCTTCGGGTCCGCGTGCGGTCCGCCGAACGAGTTGGGCGCGTACACCGGATCCGACACGTTCTTGATCCGCATCGCACCGTCTTTGGAGTAGCTGTTGACCTCCACTTGCGGGGAGTTGACGGGGATCTGCTTGTAGTTCGTCCCGAGGCGCGCCCGGTGTGCGTCGGCGTAGGAGAAGCCGCGGGCGAGCAGCATCTTGTCCGGGCTCAGTCCGGTGCCGGGCACAATATTGTTCGGTTCGAAGGCGGCCTGTTCCATTTCGGTGTGGTAGTCGGTGACGTTGCGGTCCAATGTCAGCTTGCCTACGTCGATCAGCGGGTAGTCGCTGTGCGGCCACACCTTGGTGAGGTCGAAGGGATTGAACCGGTAGGTCTTAGCCTCCTCGAAAGGCATGATCTGCATCTTCAGCGTCCAACTCGGGAAGTCGCCGCCCTCGATCGATTCGTAGAGGTCGCGCTGGTGGTAGTCGCCATCTTCCCCGGCCAACCGGTCGGCGTCCTGCTGCGACAAGTAGTCGATGCCCTGGTCGCTGATGAAGTGGTACTTCACCCAGAACATCTCGTCTGCGGCGTTGAGCCAGCTGTAGGTGTGGCTGCTGTAGCCGTTCATGTGCCGCCAGTTTTTGGGTATGCCGCGGTCGCCCATCAACCAGGTCACCTGGTGCGCCGACTCCGGCGTGAGGGTCCAGAAGTCCCACTGCATGGTGTGATCGCGAACGTTGCTCGCCTGCAAGCGCTTCTGGGAGCGGATGAAGTGCTGGAACTTCATTGGGTCGCGGATGAAGAAGACCGGCGTGTTATTGCCGACCATGTCGAAGTTCCCCTCCGACGTGTAGAACTTCAGCGAGAATCCACGCGGATCCCGCCAGGTGTCTGGGCTGCCGCGCTCGCCCGCGACGGTGGAGAACCTGATCAGCGTGTCGGTCTTGGTACCTGGCTGAAATACCGCCGCGCGAGTGAACTTGCTGACGTCGTTGGTGACCTCGAAATGGCCGAAGGCGCCGCCACCTTTGGCATGCGGTTGGCGTTCCGGGATGCGTTCCCGGTTGAACTGCGCCATCTGCTCGATCAGGTAGTGGTCCTGCAGCAGGATTGGTCCGTCGGGACCAATGGTCAACGACTCTTTGTCACTGGGAGCGGGGCTGCCGCCGTCAGTGGTGGTGTAGCGCTCCGTCATTTCGCAATCTCCTTGAACTGGGCTGTCGAACGGAAATCAAGGGCGACACGGCGGGCACCATGCCGCCAAGTCCGGCGCACGCCGCCGAACACGAATGGGCTGTGCCTTCTGTGTTACCCCGGTAGCAGACGGCAAAACCGTCAGCGCTCCGGTGAATCCGGCAGGCCCCACGGTCGCGACCCGACGAAGCTAACGGCCGGGCGGGCTGCTGGGCGTGCTCGGGCCCGAAGTCGGCGGCTGCGCGGGACTGGCCCCAGGCGGGCCGCCGGCCGGGCCACCGGGGAACCCTGGTCCCATGCCGGGGAACCCGGGCCCCATACCGGGAGGCGGCGGGCCGGGGAATTGGAACTGCCACGGGCTGCCGGCGCCGGGACCTCCGCCTCCGGGCCCTCCGGGTCCACCGGGTCCTCCGGGGTGGAACATGCCGTGGTGATGACGGTGGTGGTGGTGACACCCGCCGAAAACCATGGCCCCGGCGAAGAACAGCGTCGAGGCGATGAACGTGATCCCGGCGATGATCACCACCCAAGCCGCGACCCGGTAGAGGCGCGGAGGCTTTTCCTGCGGCGGCGGTGGGGGCGGCGCCGTGGCAGTCGCGCCGGGGGCTGAGGGTCCGGGTGTATCACTCATGTCTTTGAATATCGCTCAGGCGCACAGCACCGTAAAGGGGCATCACGACAAAGTTGTCCTGAATAAAGATGTAGCTGTTGAATAAAGATGTAGCCCGGCGCTCGTGCGAGCGCCGGGCTATCGGTTACAGGTCTTAGCGGCCGGGTGTCGGAGTCGGCGTCGGCGATGGCGCGACTGAGGACGGCACCTGTCCCGGCCCGCCGGGGCTATTGCCCGGACCCACCTGCGGTGACCCTCCCTGGGGGAAGCCCGAATGGTGATACATCGCCGGGTGGTGCTTGTGGTGACCATGGTGTCCGCCGCCATGGTGGCCACTCATCAGGCCTAGCCGGAATCCGGTGAAGAAGATGACCGAGACGATGAAAACGATCCCAGCAACGATGGCCACCCACGCCGCGGCCTTGAAGACCTTGGGCGTGCGGTGTTCGGGCGGTGGTGCGACCGCAGTAGAGGTCCGCGTGGTTGGCGTGTCAGCAATTTGGCTCATGAGACGGATGATGCCCGGGCAACCAGTAGTAATGGCTATGCGCTACTTAGGTGCCAGCTATGAGAGCAAGCACCCGACCTGAGCTGGTAAAGCTCACCGCCCGATGGGTTGCGGGTACGATCTGCCCGTGTCTGGCTCCGTAACCACGCGCCCCACGATCTGCCTCAACATGATCGTCCGAAACGAGGCGCATATCGTCACCGAAACCCTTGATTCGGTTGCGCCTTATATCAGTTCGTGGGTCATCGTCGACACTGGTTCGGACGACGGGACCCAGGACGTGATCCGCAACCACATGACCCGCCTCGGCATCGCCGGTGATCTGCACGAGCGCCCCTGGCGCGACTTCGGACATAACCGGTCCGAGGCTTTGAACCTCGCCCAAGGTCGTGGCGACTACGTCTGGGTCGTCGATGCCGACGACGTGGTCAAAGGGACGCCTGACTTCGGCGACCTCACGGCCGAGATCTACATGCTTCGCGTCAAAAGCAATGAATCAGTCGTATGGAAGCCGCAGTTGTTCCGCGACGGGTTGCCCATTCGCTATAAGGGCGTAGTCCACGAGTCCATCGAATGCGACCGCGCCTGCGATGTTGCGCGCCTCGAAGGCGACTATCACATTGAATACCGTCACCTCGGTGCCCGCAGCCAGGATCCGCAGACCTTTGCCCGTGATCGCGACCTGCTGCTAGCCGAGGTCGAAAAGGCTCCAGAGGACGCGGCTAAGGTCATTCACCTGGCCCAGAGTTATTTCTTTCTGCGCGACTACGAGAACGCGCGCAAATGGTATGCGCGGCGGGCCGATCTCGGTGGTAACGAAGAGGAAGTCTTTCACGCTAAGTACCGGATTGCGGAGTCCCTGGCACAAGGCGGTGGCTCCTGGCCCGATATTCAAGACGCGTACCTGTCAGCATGGGAATATCGCCCGACCCGCGCCGAGCCCCTCTACGCCCTCGCGACTTACTACCGCGCCAACGAGCGATATCAACTCGGTTACCAATTCGCCAAGCTCGCCGCCGAAATCCCATTTCCGGAAGGCGACACGCTACTTACTCAGGAGGAAGTTCACACCTTCCGCGCAGCCGAAGAGCAAGCGGTGTGTGCGGGCATGCTCGGCCGGCAGGACGAGGCATTCAGCATTTTCCGCCAGATAGTCGCCAACCCCGAAGTGTCCGACGAGGAGCGGACGAGGACCGCACGGAACCGCGACATTTGCGCGCCAATGATCATCAATCAGGCATGCGCATACCCTGAGCAATTGGTACAGCGGCTTGCTACCGATCCGCGTGTCGGAGACGTCACCGTCAGCCTAATTGTCGGCCCGGAACGCGATCCCGTCATCTACACGATGAACTCATTCCTGAACTGCTGCACCGACGTATCGCGCATCGGCCGATTCCTGGCAGTAGATGCAGGCTTGTCAGTCGGGGATCGGGCAACGCTCGAAGACATGTACCCGTTCCTGGAGTTCAGCTCTCCCGATGGGTCGGGCACACCCTGGGCACAGATCCGCAGTCAGATCGACGGAAGGTTGTGGATGCACCTGGGCCGCGGCTGGACATTCTTCGCGCCCGAAAGCTACGCGGGCCGCCTGGCTGCGGTGCTCGACGCTGAACCAACTGTGCTACAAGTCGGGGTCAACTTCGCCGACGCGACAAACATCAGCGGTGCCTGCGCAGTTGGGAGCGAGGTTCGCCGAGACGACGTCGCGGGCCGCTACGTGGTCGGCAACGCGTTGACGAACGGTCCGGCCATGTTCGACATCACCCGCCTGGACGGGGTCGGCGGGATCGACGGCAATGCCCTGGACCCGATCATCGACCTCAGGCGGCGTGCGGTCAGCGCGGGGCTGCAGTCGGCCACCCTCGACGAGGTGCTGTGCGTATGCGTCACTGCCGGCACCCCGACACTCTGATCAGACACTAAGCCGCTGGCGGATATAGGAGGATTTGCCGTGTCCGACTCGGCGTCCGTCCGCCCTACGATCTGCCTCAACATGATCGTGCGGAACGAGGCACACATCGTTCGGGAGGTGCTCGACGCGGTCGCGCCCCACATCACGTGGTGGGTGATCGTGGACACCGGCTCCGACGACGGGACTCAAGCCCTGATCCGCGACCACATGGCCGAGCTCGGCATCCCCGGTCAGCTCCACGAAAGGCCGTGGCGCAACTTCGGCCACAATCGGTCGGAAGCGCTGAGACTCGCGCAGGGCCATGGCGACTACATCTGGGTGATGGACGCCGACGACACGCTCGCGGGAACGCCCGATTTCAGCGGGCTGACCGCGGACATCTATCTCATGCGCGTCGATACTCACGATGTCGCCCTATGGCGACCGCACTTGTTCCGCAACGGACTGCCCGTGCGCTACCAGGGCGTCCTCCACGAGGCTCTGGTCTGCGACGAACCCTGCAGTACCGTGCGCCTCGAGGGCGACTACCACATCGATGCGCGGAGTCTCGGCGCCCGCAGCCAGAACCCACAGACCTTCCAGCGCGATCGCGATCTGTTGCTGGCCGAGGTCCAGCACAACCCCGAGGATTCGCGGTCGGTGTTCTATCTGGCCCAGTCCTACTTCTTCCTGCACGACTTCACCAATGCGCGCAGGTGGTATGCGCGGCGAGCCGAAATGGGTGGCTGGGACGAAGAGGTCTACTTCGCCATGTCCCAGATCCCGGCGATGATGGAGCTACTTGGTGAACCGTGGGCTGACGTCAAGGACGCCTACCTCAAAGCGTGGAATTTTCGTCCTGTCCGGGCCGAACCGCTGTACGCCATCGCAGTTCATTACCGCACCGAGGGGCAGTATCAGCTCGGCTACAAGTTCGCCAAGCTCGCCGCCGAGATTCCTTTCCCCGAAGAGGACGAACTTTTCACCCGTCCGGACATCTATACCTGGCGGGCGCAGCAGGAGCAGGCCATCTGCGCTGCCATGCTCGGCAATCCCGCGGAGTCGTTCGCGCTGTTCCGCCAGCTGCTGGTCCGGCCTGGCATCCCTGAGGAAGAGCGGCAACGAATCTCCGGCAACCGCGATGTCTGCGTGCCGTCGATGGTCGACGCGGCCTCATCGTATTCGGCAGCGCTCGCGCGGCGACTGGTCGCTGGGACACGCGGAGGCGAGGTGGTTATCAGCCTGTTCGCCGGTCCCGATCGCATGAGCACTGAGCATTCGCTGAACTCGTTCCTGCACTGTTGCACCGACCTACCGCGGGCGGGGCGCTTCCTGGCAATCGACGCCGGCCTATCTGCCGCAGATCGCGCACTACTCCTGCAGCGGTACGGGTTCCTCGAATTTGTCCGTGCCGACCCCGCGGACGCGCCCGGCACCCCGTTCGCTGCAATCCGTAGTCAGATCGACGGACGGTTCTGGCTTCATCTGGGCCAGGGCTGGCGATTCTTCGCGCCCGAGAACCTCATCAGCCGGCTAGTCGGGGTACTCGAGGCCGAACCACAGGTGTTTCAGGTGGCGGTCAATTTCGCAGACGCAATCAAGCCGACCGGTTCGTGCGCGGCCAACGATGCCGTGCGCCGCACCCCGACTGCCGGCCGGTACACACTCACCGACGTGATCGCTCGCGGGCCGGCGATGTTCGATGTCGCCCGTCTGGATCGGGCCGGCGGTGTGGACAGCACCAATATTGCGCCGCTGGTCGATCTCGGTCGGCGAGCGACGTCCGCAGGCTTGCGGACCGCCAGCCTTGACGAGGTACTCTGCCTCGCCACGGACCCGCCCCAGCGGGCAACTCCGCCACCGCGCAACTCAAACCCGCGAAACCGCGATTTAGTCCTCTGATTCCGGCGTGTCCGCGCCGCGGCTACAGCTGGGCGGCGAGCAGTTCAGCGATCTGAATAGTGTTGAGCGCAGCGCCTTTTCGTAGATTATCGCCGGAGACGAACAGCGCCAGACCACGGCCGTCGGGCACCCCCGGATCTTGGCGGATGCGGCCGACCAGAGATTCGTCGACACCCGCGGCGGCCAGCGGTGTGGGCACCTGGACCAGCTTGACGCCGGGAGCACCGCTGAGAATCTCGCGAGCCCGCTCGGGCGAGATGGGCCGGGCGAATTCCGCATTGATCGACAGCGAGTGGCCGGTGAAGACCGGAACTCGCACACAAGTGCCGCTCACCAGCAAATCCGGGATGCCCAGAATCTTGCGGCTCTCGGAACGCAGCTTCTGGTCTTCGTCGGTCTCGCCGGAACCGTCGTCCACCAGCGATCCGGCCAAGGCCACCACATTGAACGCAATCGGCGCGACATACTTGTTGGGCGCCGGGAAGGTCACCGCATTTCCGCTGTGCACCAGGCCTTCAGCGCCGTCGATGACCGCCCGCGCCTGGGTCGCCAGTTCCTCGACGCCGGCGAGACCGCTGCCGGACACCGCTTGGTAGGTCGAGGCGATGAAGCGGACCAGTTGGGCTTCGTCGTGCAGCACCTTGAGCACCGGCATCGCGGCCATGGTGGTGCAGTTGGGGTTGGCGATGATGCCTTTCTTGAGGGGCTGGGTCCGGTTGGCGACATCTCTCTCGAAGTTCACCTCGGAGACCACGAGTGGCACGTCGGGGTCTTTGCGCCATGCCGACGAGTTGTCGATCACCGTCACGCCGGCGGCCGCGAAGCGCGGCGCCTGCACCTTGGACATGGCCCCGCCGGCGGAGAACAACGCGATGTCCAGTCCGCTGGGATCAGCGGTCTCGGCGTCCTCGACCTCAATCTCCTGGCCACGGAAGGCCAGCTTGCGCCCCTGCGAGCGGGCGGAGGCGAAAAACCGCACGGACTTCGCCGGGAAGTCACGCTCTTCCAGCAGGGTCCGCATCACCTGGCCCACCTGGCCGGTGGCCCCCACTACCCCGATTGATAACTCGGCCATTATCGACCTGTCCCCGCATACACCGTCGCGTCCTCCTCGCCACCAAGCCCGAATGCTTCGTGTAACGCAACGACGGCCTTATCTAGTTCGGTGTCGCGGCACAGAACCGAGATCCGGATCTCGGAGGTGGAGATGAGCTCGATGTTGACCCCGACGGCGGCCAGCGCCTCACAGAAGGTCGCGGTGACGCCGGGGTGGCTGCGCATACCGGCGCCGATCAGCGAAACCTTGCCGATGTGGTCGTCGTAAAGCAGTTGGGTGAAGCCGATCTCGTCTTTGAGCGAGTCCAGCTTGGCCACCGCGGTGGGACCGCTGTCCCGGGAGCAGGTGAACGTGATGTCGGTCTTGCCGTCCTCGACCTTGGAGACGTTCTGCAACACCATGTCGATGTTCACGTCGGCTTCGGCGACGGCACGGAAGACCTTCGCCGCGTACCCGGGGATGTCGGGCAGCCCCACAACGGTCACTTTGGCCTCGCTGCGGTCGTGCGCGACTCCGGTCAGGATGGGGTCTTCCATTGGTGTGTCCTTGATCGATCCGACAACGACAGTGCCTTTTTTGTCCGAGTACGAAGACCGGACGTGTACCGGAAGGTTGTACCTCCGGGCGTATTCGACGCAGCGCAACATCAGTACCTTGGCGCCGCAGGCCGCCATCTCGAGCATCTCCTCGAAGGTGACTTTGTCGAGTTTGCGGGCGTTGGGCACGATGCGCGGGTCGGCGCTGAAGATGCCGTCCACATCGGTGTAGATCTCGCAGACATCGGCGCCCAGCGCGGAAGCCAGCGCTACGGCCGTGGTGTCCGAGCCGCCGCGGCCCAGCGTGGTGACATCGCGGGTGTCCTGGCTGACACCCTGGAACCCGGCCACCAGCACGATGCAACCCTCGTCGAGCGCGGCCTGCAGCCGAGTTGGCGTGACGTCGATGATCTTGGCGTTGCCGTGGGTTCCGGTAGTCACCACGCCTGCTTGGGAACCGGTGAACGAGCGAGCGTGCGCACCCAGCGATTCGATCGCCATGGCCACCAGCGCGTTGGAGATGCGCTCTCCGGCGGTGAGCAACATGTCGAGTTCGCGCGGCGGCGGTACCGGGCAGACCTGCTGAGCCAACTCCAGCAGGTCGTCGGTCGTGTCACCCATGGCAGAGACGACGACCACCACGTCGTTGCCCTGCTTTTTGGTCTCCACGATCCGCTCGGCTACGCGGCGAATCCGGTCGGCGTCGGACACTGAGGATCCGCCGTACTTCTGGACGACGAGCGCCACTGATCTTTTCCTGTCTGGCGATTCCTGGTTCTGGCTTAAGTCCACAACAGAATACGTGGCGGCGCATCTCGATTTTCGTGGCTGCCGCGCCATCGAGTGTGAGCCCTGCGTAGCTAAACCGTGCCGCATCCCGCATTAGGCCACACTCTCGGCGGCTCAACAGTAGGTTTTGGTGACGCGGCAGTTAGCGGTAGAGTCCAATCCGTGCAGCGGGTGCTCCTTCTCGGACGCCGCGACGGGGTCTGATCCAGACTGGCCTCCCGTCGCGGGTCTTCGCGATGCGCCGGTCTGAGATTCCTTCTGACTAACCCGGAGCAACTATCGTGACCATCTCTGATTCGCCCGACGCCTACGTCTCGGCGCGCACCATCGTCAAACCCGCCGGCCCACCTCGGCCCGGCCAGCCCGCGTGGAATCCACAACGCGGCACGTCAATGCCGGTCAACCGGTACCGCCCCTTCGCCGACGAGGTCGAGCCCATCCGGGTCGCCGACCGCACCTGGCCTGACCGGGTCATCACTGACGCGCCGATGTGGTGCGCGGTTGACCTGCGGGACGGCAACCAGGCACTGATCGACCCGATGAGCCCGGCGCGCAAGCGCCGCATGTTCGACCTGCTGGTCCGGATGGGCTACAAGGAGATCGAGGTCGGGTTCCCGTCGGCCAGCCAGACCGACTTCGATTTCGTCCGCGACATCATCACCGACGGCGCGATCCCTGACGACGTCACAATCCAGGTGCTGACCCAGTGCCGGCCCGAACTGATCGAGCGCACCTTCCTGGCGTGTGAAGGCGCCGCGAACGTGATCGTGCACTTCTACAACTCCACGTCGATCCTGCAGCGCCGGGTGGTCTTCCGCGCCGACAAGGACGCGGTGCAGGCCATCGCGACCGACGGCGCACGCAAGTGCATCGAGGAAGCGGTGAAGTACCCGGGCACCAGGTGGCGCTATCAGTACTCGCCGGAGTCCTACACGGGAACCGAGCTGGAATACGCCCGCGACGTGTGCGACGCGGTCGGCGACGTCATCCAGCCAACCCCGGACAACCCGATCATCTTCAACCTGCCGGCAACCGTGGAGATGGCCACGCCCAACGTCTACGCCGACTCGATCGAATGGATGAGCCGCAATCTCGCCAACCGTGAATCGGTCATCCTGAGCCTGCACCCGCACAACGACCGCGGAACCGCGGTCGCCGCAGCCGAATTGGGTTATCAGGCCGGGGCCGACCGGATCGAGGGCTGCCTGTTCGGCAATGGCGAGCGCACCGGGAACGTCTGCCTGGTCACGCTGGGACTCAACTTGTTCTCGCGCGGAGTCGACCCGCAGATCGACTTCTCCAACATCGATGAGATCCGCCGCACGGTCGAGTACTGCAACCAACTGCCGGTCCACGAGCGCCACCCCTACGGCGGCGACCTGGTGTACACCGCCTTCTCCGGCAGCCACCAGGACGCGATCAACAAGGGCCTGGACGCAATGAAGTTCGACGCCGACGCGGCCGACACCGATGTCGACGAGTTGCTGTGGCAGGTCCCGTATCTGCCGATCGACCCCAAGGACGTCGGTCGCACCTACGAGGCGGTGATCCGGGTCAACTCCCAGTCCGGCAAGGGTGGGGTGGCCTACATCATGAAGGCCGACCATGGCCTGGCGCTGCCGCGACGGCTGCAGATCGAGTTCTCGCAGGTCATCCAAAAAATGGCCGACGGCGATGGCGGCGAGGTCTCGCCCAAAGAGATGTGGGAGGCGTTCTCCGAGGAGTACATCGCCCCGATCCTGCCGCTGGAGCGCATCAAGCAGCGCGTGGATGCCTCAGAGGAAGACAGCGGAACCACCAGCATCGCCGCTACCGTCAAGATCGACGGGGTGGAGACCGAGATCAGCGGCGCCGGCAACGGCCCGCTGGCCGCGTTCGTCGACGCGCTGGGAACTGTCGGGTTCGACGTCGCAGTCCTTGATTACTCCGAGCATGCGATGAGCGCCGGGGACGACGCTCAAGCCGCCGCCTACGTTGAAGCGTCGGTGGCCGGAAAAACGGTGTGGGGCGTCGGCATTGCGCCGTCGATCACCACCGCCTCGCTGCGGGCCGTGGTCTCGGCGGTCAACCGGGCTTCTCGCTAGATCCCGAAGAACGCGCTGAGCAGTCGGTCGACGAGGCCCGCCGGGTTGTCTTGGTGCGGAATCGTGAGCTTGGAGAACATGTAGCCGTTGAGCAGTCGGCTCAGCTCTTCCATCTGGTCGGGGGTGGGGTCAAGCCCGGCCGCCTCGAAGATCAGGGTGGCGGACTTGACCGCGGCGGCCTGTAGCTGCGCCAGAAACGGCTGCAGCTCGGGTCGCCGCGTGCCCTCCATGAACAGTTCGAACCGCGCCAGCGTGTAGCGCCGCATCTGCTCGTCGGGCTCGGCGAGCATCTGGGTCATCAGCGCTCGTAGGCCGTCGGTGGTGAGGGGTCCGACCACCGTTTGCAAGAACTCCACTCGCTGCCAGTGCAGTTCGACGGTGCGGGCGGCGGTGGCCTCGAGCAGGGTCTGGCGGGTGCGGAAATAGTTGGACGTGGTGCCGGAAGGCAGTTGGGCCAGGTCGTCGACATGGCGATGCGTCAGACCCCCGACGCCCTCGTCGGCAAGTACGCCGATTGCGGTGTCGAGGATCTGAACGCGACGTTCGCGGTTAGGGGGCATCAGTTGTCTTTGTAGCGCAGTCGCCACAACATTGTCAGGAAGGCTGGGTAGACCGCGATCAACAACAGGTAGCTGAACCACATCGGGAACCAAGTGACGAATGAGACGTCGTTGATCACCCAGTCGAGGTAGATGTGCAGCGGCACGCTGATCGAGATGTAGACAATCGATCCCGTCACCAGCGCCCGGTGCCGCTTGCCGGTGAACTGCACGTGCCGCCACGCCAGAATTCCGGCGATGGCCGCGTACGTCATCGGGATCAGGAAGACCCGGTCGGTGGTCACCGTCACGACGTGTTGCAGGGTCAGCGCGTCGCCGAAGATCACCCGGTAAAGGTGCATGCCGACGCCGATCGAAATGGTCAGCAGGGCGACTTCCCGGAAGAAGTAGCCGTGCCGACGGTAGGAGCTCCAAAGAGAGCGGACTTCTTGATGTTCTACTACACCTGTAGTGGTTGTCATGAGCTGACCGTACCACTACAGGTGTAGTGCAACAAGAGTTCTTCTGAACTCAGACCGCAAGCAACCGCTGGAAGAACTCCCGGTAGTGCATCAGCGCGACGCGCAGGTCTTCGGTCGACGCTTCCTCGCCGCGAGCCCACTGCTCTTCCAGTCGCGTCCGCGCCCGGGAGAAGCCCGTCGTGAGCTGATCAACCAGATCAGAGACCAAGCCGTCGGCCTTCTGCACGCAGTCCTTCGGGTCATCGACGAAGGCCGCCTGGACCGAGGCCCACCGTCCCCGCAGATCGGCGAGTTCGTCGTCGGCGAACAGGTCCTCTGCTTGCCGCGCCGATGATTCGGTTGTGGGCGCCGCGATACGCGCGTCCGCGGCCTCTATCGTCGCTTCGCGCTGTGGCTCTTCGGGGGCCTCCTGCGAAACACTCAGCGGCTCAATCGGTTCCCGCTGTTCCTCGAATTGCTGAGGTTGCTGCTCGAATTCCCGCTGTTCCTCGACGGTGTTGTCGTCAATCGGCGCTCGGTGTTCTTGCGTGGTCATGCGCTTGCCTCCTCTGATTTGGTTTCGAGCAACTTCTCGAACAGCGCCCGGTAGTGGACGAATGCCTCTCGCTGTTGCTCGGTGTTGACATCGCCATGCTGCGCGGACAGGTGAATGCCATGCGCGACACGGTAATTCTCGACGACCTGCGGATGATCGACAGATATGTCGGCCGCCCGTTGATCGAAATCGTCTACGGGATAACCACGTTCACGCATAACCTCGGTCACCAACCGATCGGCGACGCCGACGGCAGTTGCCGGATTGTCGACGAATCCGGTCTGCAACTGATGCCAGCGAGTGGTGAAATCAGATCTCGCCGAAGGCTTTAGCGGAACAATCTCCAGCTTTTCTCGCTTACGTTCACGCGCGGTCAGTTCTTGCTCCGCCGCCTTCTGGTCTCCGGTCTCGGACACCAGTCGCTCGTACTCGCTGCCGTAATGCTGCTGAAGACGTTGGGTCTTCCTGCGACTACTCGCGAAACTGGCCGCAACAACCACCACTGCGACCACTATGACGACGGAGGCAACGATCAAAATCCATTCCCAGGTAGGCATTTCACGCTCCTCTCATACTCATGTTGAATAACCGGGGTACGAGAGACGCAAACGGATTTTTGTGATGCACAACACTCAAGCCGGAAACTGAGGTCCCGCAGATCGCGGTGAATCAGCCGTACAACTGCGAAAATCGCAGCGAGTCAGCGCGCCTGGCCTTGGGTAGCCAGGAAGCCCGCGACACCGCGGACCAGCGCTTCGGCGTACTTCTGCCGCCCCTCTGCTGATTCCATCAGCGCCGAGTCGGCGGGATTCTTCATGTTGCCCAGTTCGACCAGGATCGACGGGTACTGGGCCAGATTCAGGCCGGCCAGATCTGAGCGCCCATACAGGCCGCCCTGGCCGATGTAGTTCGCCGGCGGAATGCCCGACGCCTGCAGTTGGTCGCGCATGACCCGCGCGAACTGCACCGACGGGCCCGACTGCGCCGCGTTGAGCGGCGGGGCCGAGTAGTTGACGTGGAAACCCCGTCCAGACGCGGGGCCGCCGTCGCCATGCAGGCTGAGGACGGCGTTGGGGTGCATTGCATTCGCCATGTTGGCCCGCTCGTCGACGCACGGTCCCAAGGCATTGTCATTGCCGCGCGACATAGCGGTCCGTACCCCGAGCGCGTTCAGCGCGGCACGCACCCGCAGTGCGGTGTCCCAGGTGAAGGTGTGCTCCGGATATCCGCTATTGGTCGACGTGCCGCTGGCCTGACAGTCTTTGGTGCCGCCCCGACCGGTGGGCACCTGCCGTCCGATGGATCCGTCGTTGGCGCCGTTGTGGCCAGGGTCGATGAACACCACCATGCCGGCCAGGCTGCCGGGGGCTGCGGCTGCATTGGGTATGAGCGGCAGTGGAACGACGCACAGCACCCCCACGACCCCTCCGACCAGGGAGGCGATCCCGACACGCAGTCTCAGTCGTACGTCCACTGCGTCAAGGTAACGCGGTGCGGACTACGCTGAAGGTTTCAAATCGCCCGACAACCGCAGGCGAAACCAACTCGAGACCAATATGCGAGGGGACTGTCATGCAACCCGGAGGCGACATGTCGCAACTGCTGGCTCAGGCGCAGCAGATGCAGCAGAAACTACTTGAAGCCCAGCAGCAATTGGCCAACTCCGAGGTGCACGGTCAGGCTGGCGGGGGCCTCGTCAAGGTCGTCGTCAAAGGCAGCGGCGAGGTCGTCGGAGTGACGATCGACCCGAAGGTCGTCGACCCCAGCGACATCGAGACTTTGCAGGACCTGATCGTCGGCGCGATGCGCGACGCTTCCCAGCAAGTCACCCGGATGGCCCAGGAACGGCTTGGAGCGCTGGCCGGCGGCATGCGCCCGCCTGCCCCGCCGGCCCCGCCCGCCGCACCCGGCGGTCCCCGTATTTCCGGTCTTCCGGGGGTCTGAGCTACACCAACATGTTTGAAGGACCGGTTCAGGACCTGATAGACGAGCTCGGCAAGCTGCCGGGCATCGGCCCCAAGAGCGCGCAGCGCATCGCTTTTCACCTCTTATCTGTGGAACCGCCGGACATCGATCGGTTGACAGCTGTGCTCGGCAAGGTTCGCGACGGTGTCCGGTTCTGCGCGGTCTGCGGCAACGTGTCCGATGACGAGCGTTGCCGGATCTGCGGCGACCCGCGCCGGGACGGCTCGCTGGTGTGTGTAGTCGAGGAACCGAAGGATATTCAGGCGGTCGAGCGCACCCGTGAATTCCGCGGTCGCTATCACGTGTTGGGCGGGGCCCTGGACCCCCTGTCCGGGGTCGGCCCCGAACAGCTCCGAATCCGGGAGCTGCTGACTCGGATAGGCGAGCGCGTTGACGGCGTCGACATCGCCGAGGTCATCATCGCGACCGACCCCAATACCGAGGGTGAGGCGACGGCCACCTACCTGGTACGGATGCTGCGTGACATTCCCGGTCTCACTGTCACGCGGATCGCGTCGGGACTGCCGATGGGTGGCGATCTGGAGTTCGCCGACGAGCTGACTTTAGGTCGCGCGTTGACCGGTCGCCGCGCTATGGTCTAAGCCCTTTAAGCCATTGATAACGATTCGGAGTCGTTAAGCGAAGGACTTATCGGGCCACCAAGCGCTGGCCGCTGGGCGTCGCCTGGGTCCGAATTATCACGACAGAAGGGACTGCGATGTCGTATGTGAAGGCCGCGCCGGAGTTGCTTGAAGCGGCATCGGCGGATCTGGCGGGCATCGGGTCCACCCTCTCGACCACGAACGCCGAAGCGGCGGCGCCGACGATCATCGTGCCCCCACCGGGCGCAGACGGGGTCTCTGCGACGCTCTCGGCGTTGTTCGGAAGTCATGGCCAGGCGTATCAGCAGCTGAGTGCGCAGGCGAAGACCTATCACGACCAGTTTGTGCAGCTGCTGCAGGCGGGTGCACGCTCTTATTCGACCGTCGACGCGGCAAACCAAGCCTCGTTGCAGGTCGAGTTGTCCTTGAGCACGGCGGGTTCGGCGGCGGCGCCGGCAGCAGCGCAGGCCGCGACTTCGTGGACGGCCGGCGGCCAGGCACTCACCGCCAGTCTGGCACCGGCAGCAGCAAGCGTGGCGCCGGCGCCCGAGACACCCATCTATGCGTTGTTGGCCAACAGCCCGGCCTTCGAGGGCCTGAGCGACTGGCTTGCTTGACCTTGCACAGCCCGTAAAGGGTCAGCGCGCGTTGAGGCGCTCGCGGCGCAGCAAGTCGACTTCAGCAAGATCCAGCGGCGCCAGTTCCCCGACCACACTGCTCAACAGATGATCGGCCAACTCCGGATTGCGCGCCAAACACGGCCCGTGCATGTAGGTCGCCACCACGCTGCCCTGCACCACGCCGTCGAAACCGTCGCCGGCCCGGTTGCCCGCGCCTTTGGCGACCTCCGCTAACGGCGACGCCGCAGATCCCAGCACGGTGCCGCCACGGTGGTTCTCGAATCCCGTCAGCCGTTGGGTCAACCCGCCCAGCAAGGGTTTGGAAACCAGCTCGCCGATGGTCCGCGCATTCTGTGGAGAGGTCGTCGCGTCCAGCATCCCGACGCCGTCGACCCGTTCTCCGGACGACGTCTCGTACCAGTGCCCGAGCACCTGCACCGCCGCGCAGATCGCCAGCACCGGAGCGCCGCGTTCGGCCGCGCGTTGCAATCCCGGGTAGCGAATGAGGTGCCGGGTGGCCAACCGCTGGGCGTAATCTTCCGCGCCGCCCAGCGTGTAGAGGTCCAGCGAGTCAGGCACCGGATCGTCCAGCGTGATCTCGACGATCTCGGCTGGGATGCCACGTAGCAGCAGCCGTTGCCGCAGCACGACGGCGTTGCCACCGTCACCGTAGGTGCCCATCACATCCGGCAGCACCAGCCCGATCCGGACCCGAGATTCAGCCATTGCGGGCCAACCGTCGGTTCAACTGCAGGAACGCGGTGTAGTTGGCGACGACCTCCACCCGGCCAGGCGGGCAGGATGCGATGGCTTCCAGGGTGTCGTGCACCAGAGTGTGCTCGACGCCGGCGTACCCCAACCGCACCGCGAGGTCGGTGCCTCGTTCACCGGCGGCAACCACTGCCGTTTCCTCGAAGTGCTCGAATCGCACATCCCACAGCCAGGACAGGTCCTCGCCATCGGGGATCTGGCCGTTGACCGCGATCACCACGCCGTCAGCGTGCTTGTCCACCATCGAGAGCGCTTCCTGCCAGCCGGCCGGGTTCTTGGCCAGCAGAATCCGTGCGTCATGCGCGCCGATCCGGACGGTCCGGTACCGCCCGGCGACCTCGTCGACGCCAGACACGGCCGCGACGGCCTTGGCCGGGTCCGCGCCGAGAGCGACGGCGGCCGCCACGGCTTGGGCGGCGTTGCCCCGGTTCACCGCGCCGGGCAGCGCCAGGTGCATCGGCAATGCCAGTCCATCGGGCCCGTAGAGGGTCTCGTCGTCGAACCACCATTGCGGGCTGGGCCGCTTGAAGTCGGCGCCGGTGGAATACCAGTGGCCTTGATCGCGGACGATCACCTCGCCGCTGCGCGGGCAACTGACCGAGTCGTTGGCCCACGAACCGCCGGCTGCTACCCACACCACGTTCGGGCTGTCGTAGGCCGCCGAGGTCATCAGAACGTCGTCGCAGTTGGCCACCACAGTGGTCTTCGGATGCCCGGCGAGACCGCCACGCAGGGTGCGTTCGATGACATTGATCTCGCCCACCCGGTCCAGCTGGTCGCGGGACAGGTTGAGCAGCACGATGGCCGTCGGTTCGACCGCGTCCGATACGTGCGGCACGTGCATCTCGTCGACTTCCAGTGCCGCCAGCCCGGCGCGGCGATCTGCGGCCAGCGCGGCCACCAGGCCGGCGTCCATGTTGGCGCCCTCGGCGTTGGTGGCCACCGGGCCGATGGTGCCGAGGGCGGCGGCGGTCATCCTGGTGGTGGTGGACTTGCCATTGGTCCCGGTCACGACGACGGTGCGACGGCCCGCGCCGAGCTGCCGGAGCACTGAGCGATCCAGCTTCATCGCCACCAGGCCGCCGATCATGGCACCGGCGCCGCGCCCGGTGACGCGGGACGCCCAGCGCGCGCTCGCCCCAGCGGCGAGCGCCAGGCGTGCGCGGGTGGTGATCACTCGCGCAGTTTAAAGGGCGATCGCAAGCGCGGCGCTTCTGCCGGGCGCAGCGGGTCGCCCTCAGACGGCAGGGCGATCGCAAGCGCGGCGCTTCTGCCGGGCGCAGCGGGTCGCCCTGATCTAGATAGCCGACACGTGGCGTCAGCGAACCGTGATGTCGGTCCGACATGCCATTCTCGAAATCATGAACCGGATGTTCTGGGGCCGGCCTGCACGGGAGCCGGACGGCGGATGGGCCGTGATCGACGTCGAGACCACCGGCTTTCGCCCGGGACAGGCGCGCGTCATCAGCATCGCGGCGCTGGGGCTTGACGGCTCCGGACGCGTCGAGCAATCGGTGGTCAGCTTGCTCAATCCCGGTGTGGATCCGGGACCGACGCACGTACACGGCCTGACTACCGCCATGCTCGAAGATCAGCCGCAATTCGCCGACATCGTCGACGACGTGATCAAGGTGCTGAACGGCCGAACGCTGGTCGCCCACAACGTGGCATTCGACTACTCGTTCCTGGTCGCCGAAGCCGAGGTCGCCGAGGCCGAGCTGCCGATCGACTCTGTCATGTGCACCGTCGAGTTGGCCCGCCGACTGGAACTCGGCGTCGACAATCTGCGCCTGGAAACGCTCGCCGCGCACTGGGGCGTGACCCAGGAACGGCCACATGACGCTTTCGACGACGCCATGGTGTTAACCGGGGTGCTGGAAGCCTCACTCGAGCGGGCCCGCGACCGCGACATCTGGTTGCCCATCCATCCGGTGACCCGTCGTCGCTGGCCGAACGGCCGGGTGACCCACGACGAGCTGCGGCCGTTGAAGGCTCTGGCCGCGCGCATGCCGTGCCCCTACCTCAATCCCGGCCGCTACGTCCGCGGCCGACCTCTGGTGCAAGGTATGCGGGTGGCGCTGGCGGCCGAAGTCGGCAGGACCCACGACGAACTCGTCGAGCGGATCCTGCACGCCGGGCTGGCATACAGCGACGACGTCGACCGCGAAACCTCGCTGGTGGTCTGCAACGACGACACTCCCGAGCAGGGCAAGGGCTATCACGCCCGGCAGTTGGGTGTCCCAGTGCTTTCCGACGCGCTGTTCATGGACAGCGTCGGTTCCGTGGTGGGCGGCAGAAGCATGGAGGAATTCGCCGATACCACCACGGCCGACGGCCAGTTCGCGTTGTTCTAGCTAGCTTTCCAACTCGTTCTTCAGGTTGGTCAACACCTCGGTTTGGATCTTCTTGAGTCCGAGCGGTGCGAACGTCTTCTCGAAGAAACCCTTGACGCCGCCGGCGCCTGTCCAGGTGGTAGTGACGGTGACACTCGATCCGGGGCCCGCCGGAGCGACGGTCCAGTTGGTGACCATCGACGAGTTCGAGTCCTTCTCGATGACGGTGTGACCTGCGACGTCGACGTTCACCTGCACATTGCGAACCCGTGATTCAGTGGCCTGCAGTCGCCACTTGGCAACGGTGCCCTTTCCCTGGCCGCCTTCGAGCACCTCGTACTCGCTGTACTGCGACGAAAGAATTTTGGGGCGAACATTGCGGTAATCGCCCACTGCATCGAGCACGGCCGACGGTTCGGCGCTGATCAAGATCGTGCTGGCTGCCCTCACCTGTCCCATCAGGTGCACTCCTCTGCTGTATGGCCGTGCCGGCGGCGCTGGCTGTCTCGCACCACTGCACGGTCTGCTATTGGAGACTACGATATATGTGGTGCCTGTCCCCGGAACCGCGCTGTCCACCCATAGCTCCGGCGTTCAGCGGCTGTTGGCCAGCTATCACTCGATCCCCACCAGCGCGCCCGTCCGACTCGCCAAGCCCACCACAAATCTTTTCCGCGCACGCGCCAAAAGCGATGTGCCAGGCCTTGATACATCGGGACTGACCAACGTCATCGATATCGATCCCGACAGTCAGACCGCCGATGTAGCCGGAATGTGCACCTACGAAAAGCTCGTCGCTGAGACTTTGCGTTACGGACTTGCCCCACTGGTGATTCCACAGTTGAAGACCATGACCTTGGGTGGCGCGGTCACCGGCTTGGGCATCGAATCCGCCGCGTTCCGAAACGGGCTGCCACACGAATCGGTGCTGGAAATGGATATCCTCACCGGCGCAGGCGAATTGGTCACCGCCTCGCCCAGCGAGCATTGCGATCTATTTCGATCATTCCCGAATTCATATGGCACTTTGGGGTATTCGACCCGACTAAGAATCAAACTCGAGCCGGTCACCCCTTTTGTCACGGTGCGACACATCCGGTTCCACTCGTTGTCCGCAATGCTCGCCACAATGGAACGCATCATCGACACCCGCGGACTCGACGGCGTCGCGGTCGATTATCTCGACGGCGTGATATTCGGCGCCGACGAAATGTATCTGTCCCTGGGCAAACGGACGACAACACCGGGTCCGGTCAGCGATTACACCCGCAAAAACGTTTACCACCAGTCGATTCAGCATGACGCCGGGATCAAGGACGACCGACTCAACATCAACGACTACTTCTGGCGCTGGGATACCGATTGGTTCTGGTGTTCGCGCTCGTTCGGCGTGCAAGACACGCGGATTCGGCGATGGTGGCCGCGCCGATACCGACGCAGCAACACTTACTGGAAGTTGTTGGCCCTCAATCACGGTTTCGCCGTGGCGAATCGCTCCGACGGCGGCGGGCGCCGTCCGGCACTTGAGCGGGTTGTTCAAGACGTCGAGGTACCGATCGAACGGTCGGGCGAATTCCTGGACTGGTTCCTGCAGAAGGTACCCATCTCACCAATATGGTTGTGCCCGTTGAGGTTGCGCGATCGACACGGCTGGCCGCTGCATCCGATGCGGCCGGACCGCAATTACCTCAACATCGGATTCTGGTCGTCGGTGCCGGTGGGAACAACCGAGCACGCGACGAACCGGGCGATCGAGGAGAGGGTGGCCGATCTCGACGGTCACAAATCGCTGTACTCAGACTCCTTCTACAGCCGCGAAGAGTTCGATTCGCTCTACGGCGGGGAGTCCTACGACAGCGCAAAGAAAACGTACGATCCCGATTCGCGCCTGCTCGATTTGTACGCAAAGGCGGTGCAGCGGCGCTGATTCAGTCGGGAGGCGCCAGTGCAAGAACCCCGAGTTGGACCAGTTGGCCGGTCACTGTTCTGGCCGCGCCATCCGACAAGTCGGGGAACAATTGTCGGCCTGTTGCCGGCTTGCCGGCAGCGCGAGCCCGTGCAACGGCATCCAGAATCGAATTCGGAATTGTCGCGGTGTGCTGGCCGACACGCACTTGCGCCGTGTCTTTGACGTTCCCGAGGACCTGGATCTCGACGCTCGTACAGGTGAACAGGGGGTCGGGATACAGGGTTGCGCGGCGCAGACTTCGGAAATCGCGGAGTGAGGCTTCGATGTCGAGGGACTCGATCGTCTCCAAAAGTAGGTCGAGGCGCTGCGCGAGCTGAGACGCGATGGCAGACACGTTGCCGTCGGTGAGGGCGACGACATCTTTCGACGACAGGCCCGCGGAGGCCGATTCCAGCACTGATCGCAGGATGTCATCGGTAGTGGGCAATTGATGCGTTATCGAAAAGTGCACGCTCGGCTGATCTTTCGTTGCCGCGGCATGCGGCGTGCCGTGCGGGAGGTACAGCACGTCGCCGGGCCGCAGCGTGACCTCCAGCAACGGGGGGCCGATTCGCTCTACGTCGATGAATTTGAAACCGTCTCGACCGTCCGCCGGGGTTGGCCAGACCCGCCAATTTTTGGCGCCTTCGGCCTGGACAACCACGACATCGAGCTTGTCGGCGTGCGGGCGGATGCCCCGCTGCCCAGCAGCGGTCGCAACGACGAGCACGTTCGTCCGCGCGGACAGGGCCCAGGACAAGGGCCGCATAACTGCCGACGCCGCCGGAAACACCTCTTCCATTTGGCCGAGGACGAGACTTTTGCCCGCTGCGTACAGCTGCCACACCTTGTCGACATCGATCTGCTCTGCGCCGCCGTTGACCGCCGGCTTGTAATAGGCCGACTTCGGCTCGATGGAATCTCGCTCTAACTGCACGTACGGCAGGTCAACGGTTCGCAGCAGTTCGTCGAGATCAGTCAGTTTGGGCAGCAAATGCAACTGGCCGGCCATCGCCGCAGGGAAGACCGCTGGTGCGCGGTCGAAATTGTGGCGCACGAACGAACTCAGGTCGGGGATGAGGTCGGCTACCTCGACTCCGCCCTGCACGCTGTCCCCTCGCGTCTGTTCCATCAGGTTGTTCCCTCCTGGCCGTCCACCAGCCACGCAGGGCATGTTGACCAGGCGATGCTAATGCAAATTGACGGTGGCAGCCGAAGCGTTCAGCCGTCAAATATTGTCAATGCGCCGGGCGCCGAGTTCGTTCTGCAGCAATTCGAGCGCAACCTCTTCGGGGTCGCGACGCGGTTCCGCCGGATCGCTGCGGTTGGCCTCGGCGAGCATGCTCTCTTCTTCGTCACGCTGCGCGAAATCTTCCTGCGGGGCCGGCTCCTGGGCCCTGGGCGGTGCCGCGGCGATATTGGCTGCCGCCGGCGGACCGGTCTCACAACGCACTCGCCAATTCACGCCGAGAACGTCCTTGAGCGCTTCGACAATGACGTCGGCGTTGCGTTGTTCGGAAAGCCTTTTGGCAAGCGGTGCCGCTTCGTGTGTCAGCACTAGGGTGTTGTCCTCGACCGCACGGACGGTGGCGCCTGACAGCATCACCGCGGTTGTGCGGCTACGTTCGCGGACCTTCTCGCGCACCGTGGGCCACATGCTGCGGACTGCGGCCGCGTTGAGCTCACCCGGTCCACCTGCAGCCGCCGGCTCCGCGGGGCGGGCCGATTCGGCGGCGCGGGCCGGCTCCGGGACGCGAGCCGGCTCCGGGGTACGAGCGGGTTCAGGGGTCCGAGCAGGCTCCGGGGTACGAGCGGGTTCAGGAGTGCGGGCGGGCTCGGTAGCATGCACCGGTTCGGGCGGACGCGCTGGCGCGGCGCGCCTTGTCGGCTCGGGTGGGCGTGTCGGCTCTGACGCTGCTGGGCGAGGCGGTTCTGCCGCAGCTGGCGCGGCCGGCGCGGCAGTAGACCGGCGAACAATCGGCGGCCGGGCCGGAGGTGCGGCGGCGGCCACGCTCTGCGCCGCCTCGGCGGCCGGTATCGACATTGCCAGCCTGGTCTCGATGCGCTCGACCCGTTGCAGCAGTGCCGACTCGGCGTCGCTGGCTGAAGGCAGCAGCAGTCGGGCACACACCACTTCCAGCAACAGCCGCGGTGCGGTCGCACCCCGCATCTCACCCAGACCGGCCTGCACCACCTCGGCATATCGGGTGAGGGTCGCGGGCCCAATTCGGTCCGCCTGCTCGCGCATCCGTTCCAGCACGTCTTCGGGGGCGTCGACCACGCCGCGGGCCGCGGCGTCAGGAACTGCCTGCAGGACGATGAGGTCGCGGAATCGCTCCAGCAGATCGGTGGCGAATCGCCGCGGGTCGTGACCGGCGTCGATCACCGATTCGACAGCACCGAACATTGCCGCCGCATCGCCGGCTGCCAGCGCGTCCACAGCGTCGTCGATCAATGCGACATCGGTGGCGCCCAATAATCCCAAAGCACTTTGATAGGTCACCCGCCCGCCATCGGAGCCTGCCACCAGTTGATCAAGCACCGAGAGGGTGTCACGAGGCGAACCTCCACCCGCCCGGATGACCAGGGGGTACACCGCCTCGTCGACGACGACGCCTTCCTGTTCACAGATCCGGCTGATCAGCGACCGCATCGTGCGCGGCGGCAGCAACCGGAACGGGTAGTGATGGGTGCGCGACCGAATCGTCGGCAGCACCTTCTCGGGTTCAGTGGTGGCGAAGATGAAGATGAGGTGTTCGGGCGGTTCCTCGACGATTTTGAGCAGCGCGTTGAAGCCCGCTGTCGTGACCATGTGCGCCTCGTCGACGATGAACACCCGATAACGCGACTGGGCCGGCGCGTAGAACGCGCGGTCGCGCAACTCGCGGGTGTCGTCGACACCACCGTGGCTGGCCGCGTCAAGCTCGACGACATCGATGCTGCCGGGTGCGTTGGGCGCCAGCCCCTGGCAGGAATCACAGACTCCACACGGCGTGGGCGTCGGACCTTCCACGCAGTTGAGCGACCTCGCCAGGATGCGCGCCGACGACGTTTTCCCACAGCCACGCGGACCGGAGAACAAGTAGGCGTGGTTGATCCGGCCGGCCTGCAGCGCGATGGACAGCGGTTCGGTGACGTGCTCCTGCCCAACCACCTCGGCGAAGGTTGCCGGCCGATATTTGCGGTAGAGAGCCACGCGAGCAGGCTACCTACGCCCGGTGACCGATGCCGACCCAGAGGGTCGGCTGAGGAACCGGGCAATGTGGGCACGCCCGGTGACCGATGCCGACCCAGAGGGCGCTCTCCGGCGTTGACTCTGCGTTGAGGGCGCGGGGCACTCGCACTTCTGCGCCCTGAGCGCAGAGTCAACTAGTACCGAGTAGCGATTCCGTCGCGGATAGCAGGGCACAGGTCGACAGCCCGTCGACCGCGTTGCGAAGATCCGGCAGCGACGGGAACGACGGCGCGATCCGGATGTTCTTGTCCTCCGGGTCCTTGCGGTATGGGAACGACGCGCCCGCTTCGGTTACTGCGATCCCGGCGTCCTTGGCCAGCGCGACAGTCCGACGGGCGGTGCCGGGCAAGACGTCGAGGCTGATGAAGTAGCCGCCCTTGGGCTCGCTCCACGAGGCGATCTTTGATTCAGCCAGCCGTTGCTCGAGGATCTCCGACGCCAGCGCGAACTTCGGCGCCAGGATTTCCTGGTGGCGCTGCATGTGCAGGCGCACCCCGTCGGCATCGCCGAAGAACTTCAGGTGCCGAAGCTGGTTGACCTTATCCGGCCCGATCGACCGCTTGGCCGCGTACTGCAGATACCAGGCGATGTTGCCCAGTGATCCGCCGAAGAAGGCAACGCCGGCGCCGGCGAAAGTGATCTTCGAGGTGGACGCGAAGATGTAGGGCCGGTTGGGATTCCCAGCCTTGGTGGCCAGCCCGAGGATGTCGACCTGCCGGATGAAGTCGTGGGTCAGGGTGTGCACCGCGTACGCGTTGTCCCAGAACAACCGGAAGTCCGGAGCCGCCGTCTGCATCTGAACCAACCGGCGAACGGTCTCCCAGGAGTAGGTGATCCCGGTGGGGTTGCCGAACACCGGCACCGACCACATGCCCTTGATTGCCGGGTCGGCCGCCACCAATTCTTCGATCAGGTCGACATCGGGGCCGTCCTCGAGCATCGGGACCGGAATCATCTCGATGCCCAGCGTCTCGGTGATCGCGAAGTGCCGGTCATAGCCGGGGACAGGGCACAGGAACTTGACTGCTGGCTCGTCTTTCCAGGCGCGCGGCGAATCGACGCCACCGTGCAACATCGAGAAGACGACGACATCGTGCATGAATTCCAGGCTGGCGTTGTTACCCGCGATCAGGTTCTGTACCGGAAGTCCGAGCAACTCGGCGAAGATCGCACGCAAGCCCGGCAGGCCGTGCAGACCGCCATAGTTGCGGGTGTCGGTGCCTTCGGGGTCCCGAAACTCAGCCCCGGGCAAGCCCAACAGCTGATTGGACAGGTCGAGTTGCTCGGGCGACGGTTTCCCGCGAGTCAGGTCCAGGGAAAGTTTCTTGGCTTGCAGCGCCTCATATTCCTGCTGGTGGCGCGCGTGCACCGCGGACAACTCATCAGGACTGAGGGAATCGAACGACACCATGCGGCCTTTCGCCGTCGCATCTGGGGCATTTCGCGCCGGTTGGGCAGCGCCCCCGAACAAAGGGGACCCCGCGCACCCGACAGAGCCCGTTGACCCTTGCTGCCTTCCGGCCCTGGGGGAGTTCACAGGATAGACGCCGCGCGGGGTCCAACGGCGAGTGTAGTACCTGGCTCAGAAGCTGCCTCGGCCGAGTCGAGCGACGGCTTCCGCGCGCCGTCGCCCGAAGGCCAAGGGACAAGCCACTCGATTCAGCAGCTACCATGACCACGGAGGATTCGCCTAGTGGCCTATGGCGCTCGCCTGGAACGCGGGTTGGGTTAATAGCCCTCGCGGGTTCAAATCCCGCATCCTCCGCTGTACGGTCTGCCGTGTGACCAGGGACAATGTCGGACCTGAATGTCGGACCTGGTCGCCTTTCGGTGGCTTGTGTTGATCAGCTTGAGGAGGGGTATGGGCCGCAAGGTCGCCACGCTGTGGCACGCGTCGTTTTCGATCGGCGCCGGCGTCCTCTTCTTCTACTTCGTGTTGCCCCGGTGGCCCGAACTGGTCGGTGACATATCGAAGGGTTGGGGCACCACACTCCGGATCGTGACCGGCGCATTGATCGGCCTGGCTGCGTTGCCGGTGGTCTTCACCCTGCAGCGGACCCGCAAGCCTGAGCTCGGCGTTCCGCAACTGGCGTTGACGATCAGGACCTCGTCGATCGTGGCCCACGTTCTTGCGGCGGTGCTGATCATCGGCACGGCCATCACCGAGAACTGGATCAGCCTCGATAAGGCCGGCCAATGGCTGTTCGCGGTCTACGCCGCCGCCGCGGCGATCGCGGTGCTCGGGTTCTTCGCGTTCTATCTGTCGTTCGTCGCAGAACTACCCCCACCGCCGCCGAAGCCGATCAAGCCCAAGAAGGTCAAAGAGCGGCGCGGTCGCGGAGAGAAGCGCGGCAAAGGCGTTGAAACCGACTCCGATGACGGCGACTCCGAAACCGACGAAGAAGACGAAGACGACGAGTCGGAAGACACCGACGAGGCCGACGAAACCGCGGACGCCCAGGCCGAAACCGTTGAAGCCGAGACCGCCGGGGTCAGCCTGAAGAAGGACGAGAGCCCCGAGCCCGAGTCGGCACCTGAGCCTGAGTCGACGACCGATGACGAAACCGAAGACGAGGATGAGCTTGCTTCGGCGGATACCACCGACGCATCCGCACCGGCGCGATTACGCAATCGCCGCCCAACCGGCAAGACCTCACATCGACGCCGGCGCACCCGAGGCGGGGTCGCGGTCGACGAATAGCGCTCAACGGCGCCGTAGTCGCTCGACGTAATCTGCAATGCCCTGCTGAGTCTCGGCTGAGCCCCACACCTGACGTACTTCACGATCGATATCGGCGCCAGCGTGGATGCGCTCGAGTGCAGGAGCCCGCAACTGTGCTTTGGTGTGGCTGTACGCGCGCGCCGGGATGCCACTGAGGTCCGTCGCCTCCGCGACCGCAGCCTCGAGAAGATCGTCAGTGACGATGCGGTGCGCCAATCCCCTGGCAAGGGCTTCTTCACCTCGGTAACTGCGACCGCCTAGCAGGACTTCCTCGGCACGTTCACCGCATGCGTAGCGCATGACCTCGAGCGCAGCGACGGGGAACGCCACCCCGACGCGCACCTCGGCTGCCCCGATCTGCGCGTCCGGAGTGGCCAGCCGCCAGTCGCAGGCACCGGCCAGCACGCAGCCACCGGCGATCGCCGCGCCGTTAATGGCAGCCACGGTGGGTCCCGGGTAACTGAACACCGCATCGAATAACTCGGACAGCGCCCCCACCAGCACGTCGGTGTAAGCGGAACCGCCTTCGACCACCCGATTGAGGTCCACCCCGGCGGAGAACACCCGGCCCGCACCCGTGATGACCACGGCGCCGCCGCCGGATCGCTCCTGCTCGCGCACCGCCTCCGTCAGCTCACCGAGGAACGCGACATCGAGGGCATTCACCCGCCCCGACGAGAAGGTCAACACGCTTACCGGTCCCAGAGTTTGGATCTCGATCACCCTGACACTTCACCACTGACGGCAGACGCCATCGCTGCCGGGAGGGAAGTTAGGCCAGAACGACCGGGATATCGGTGTTCTCGTCGGTGTGGTAGCTGGCGCACACCCGGTGGTAGCCGTCGGCGATCTGCAACGGAACACCCGTGGCGTAATCGCCGCGGACCAACAGAATCGGCGACAGTGGCTGGCCCTTCTTGATTTTGACCAGATCCGCCGAGACGTGCGGATTATCCGCGGGCAGCAACCCGAGTTGCGCCGCGCGCAGAATGTCTTTCGCCTTCTTGCGCACGATCACGCCCGCCCGCAGCTTCACTGTCAGCTGCTCGACGGTCGGCTTGTCCGCGAGCAGCGCAAGGTAGTCGGCCGCGGCCGGGAAGTCGTGGTCCTCTGGCTCATCCAGCCACTTCACGCTCGCCATGCCGCCACAATAATTGGGATCGGTAGCGACTGCCGCGGTCTGTACTTGCCGCATGACGACGCCAACAGGGCGCCGCATGACGGAAGGAACTCCCGTGAAGCGTGTTATCGCGGTTGCAATTGGAACCCTTGGTTGCGCGACGGCACTGGTCGGCTGCTCGAGCGGCGGCCACACCGCCAGCCCGGCGGCCAACGCGCCGGCGAGCGTCGCCACCGGCGGCGGTGGAGCCGAGGTCAAGGTGGGCGGCACCGACCTGGCGGGCGTGAACCCCTCATCGGTGACCTGCGTCAAGCAGGCCGGGACGATCAACATCGGCAGTGGCACGACGGGCGGCCCGCAGCAGGCACTGGCGGTAGTGATGACCGACGCCAACCCGCCTACTGTCCAGTCGCTGGCCCTGGTCGTCGACGGTAACGCCCTGTCGGTCGCCGACAACATGGGCGCGAAGGTGGGCTCCGCCAAGGTCGCGGTAGACGGAAAGACCTACACCATCACTGGGGAGGCCCAGGGTGCCGACCTGAAGAACCCGATGGCGGGAATGATCACGAAGGACTTCAGCATCAAGGTGACTTGCGGCTGATGAGGGGTGGTTCGGGGCGGCGGGCATGCAACGCATGTCCGCCGCTCCGGATTGGGGCCAGGACGGGCAATCGGATTTATGATGCAGCCGTGTCGATCTCCGACGACCTCGAACGGGCGCGTCAGCTGACATTCGCCGCCGACGAGGTCGCGGCGCGAGATCTGCTGCTGTCCCTTCTCCCTAGAATCGAGCAAGCGGATCGCGACGATCTGGCACTGGAGGTCTTTGCGCAACTCGGCGAGATCTACCTGGCCAGGGGCGCGAACGACGGAGTGCCGGAATGTATCCAGCGCATTCGCGAGCCCTTGAACATCTACCAGGGCATCCTCGCCGGCACGATGCCGGAGGCGGCCCGCCAGGTGCACATCTCCGAGGCGGAGATCGCGCACATGGTTCGACGCTATTCCCGGCGAGCCCAGTTCTTACAAACCGGATTGGCTGCGGCCCAGGGTGATCATGAAGGCGCCGAGGCAGCGCTGGGTGCACTGGCCGACACCGATGTCACCTTCCCTGACCTCGCCGACGAGCACCGACACCTGCTCAGCAACGCCCGGATGCTCTGTGCGTCGGCATTGTGTGACGACGACCTTCACGTGCGCTCGATGCCGCTGTGGGAGTCGGTGCTCGACGCACTGAATCAACCCGACGGCGGCGACTACGCAGACCACCTGTGGGTCTCGGCGGCCACCGCATACGGCAGATTCTGCATCGAAACCGGGCGACTCTCCGAAGCGGAGCCATGGCTGCGGCGCGCCGGTGCGCGAGCACAGGCCAAAGGTTGGGAATTAGCAAACGCCAGATCACAATTGGAACGCGCGGCGGCATCTTGGGCGGTTGGCGACCACGTCACGACCGAGCAACTGGTGTCGGAGGCATACTCGGTGATCGCCCGCTACGAACGAGCTCACGAAGTAGCTCGCTGCTGGCTTTACCTGGGCCTCATCCGGCTGGGCAGCGGGGCGTTGGAAGCCGCCGACCAATGCTGGGAGCAGGCCGAACAGCACTGGCGCGAATTGGGCAAGCCGCTCTATTTGCATCGCATCCTGTTGCAGCGCAGCTGGATTGCCATCTTCTGGGGCCGCTTCGCGGACGCCGTCGAACTGATCGCCCAGGCCCGCGAGTTGCTCGACTCGTCGCCGCGCAGTAGTTGGCTGCAATACGCCTTGCTGGACAACCACCTGGGGACAGTATGGCGGGCAGATGCTCTGGCGGACCTAGGTTTTGACGGCTCAGGCGACCCGGACGAGTCGCTACAGGAGAACGAAGCGATACACGCCGAGTCGCTCGGCATCTTGCGCGGCGAGGTCGGAACTCCGGAGTATTGGCGCGCAATGACCAAGCTCGAGCGGGCCGCTGAGCTGAAGCTGCCGGCGGCGCTGGCCGTCGACTCCGTCCGCTACTCGATCGCCGACGCCGACGCAAGATCACGCTGGGCGGCGCGTGTTTCGGCGCCGATTCTGGCCAGCGCATTCGCCGTCGCCTGGGAGTGGGAGAACACCGGTTTGATCAGTGAACTTGTTGAATATCACAGTGCACGAGGCACTTTCAACAGTGAGCAGCAAGAGCGGCAAGTCGGCGAGTGGGAATCGACCGCCGCGGCCCCCGCCTTCATCGACACCGGCGATGAACTCGAACCGGCGACAGCCGCCGCCGGGCCGTCGGTACAGGGCGGCAGTTCACTGACCCGGCTCGGCCCGTTGCCGCCGCTACGGATGCAACCGGATGCTGCGCCGATCATGAGTCACTACCGCGCACTGGCACTGCAGCGATACGGCCGCGATGTCACCGCCGCCGAGCCGGCCTGGTCGACTTGGCCATGAGCGACCCGGACTCGCTGACGTTGGTGCTCCGCTACGCCGACGTCGGGGTCGCCACCTACGCGAGTCTGCGGATTGTGGGTCAACCGGCACGAACGGTCAATTGGGTGATCGAGGAGCCAATTCTGTTGGCGGCCTTGGCCGAACTGGCCGACGCACTCCCCGAGCCGTCCGGGGCCGAGAGCCGGCGAGACGCTATCGAGCGAGCACTTGCCCGCGGTGCGTTCGCGACGCCGGACGCCGAACTGACAGTTGCCTACATTCTCGGCGTGCTGCTGATCAACGCCGCCGGATGGCAACTCCTGACCGAGTGTGTGGCCGAGTCTGTGGAATCGCGCCCCATGCTGTTCGTCTCCCCCAGCGCCCGCCTGGCACGAATTCCCTGGGGGCTGCTGGCGATGCCGAAGTCGGGCCCGAGCAAAGAAGAATTGGTGCATGCGCGCTGCGACGCGATCACCGCCAGCGGTTCTGTCGCCGCCCGAATCCCTTGGCAATTAGCCGATGTCAACGAACACACGGATGGTGTGCGGCTGATGGAGTTGACCGAGGTGCTGCTGGCGGTGCCGCAGAACATCGTGCACGCACCGCGCGCATCCACGAGGTTCACTGACCGGGAGGGCAGCCCGCCGCTGCTGATCCTGGATCCCCGGGTGCCCGGGCAGCGGCCGGACTCCGCGCTCGGATCGGTACTGGGCAGGCCATCGGATGAGACACCGTTGGCGCAGCATTTCGCCGAGCTGATGCGGCGACGCACCGTGCTGCCGGATGTCGAGAAGGCGGTGGAACTTTTCCGACGTCAGGACGCCGACCGCAGGTGGCTGGCGGAGTTGCTGGCGCAGCACCCGAGCCGCCTGGTGTACGTCGGGCACGCCAGCTCGGCGGATGGCCAGGTGAGCCATGCCGCCCGAGCTTCGCTGCATCTCGCCTGCACCGCAGCGGTATCCGGAGATGCCGCGGCCATCGGCAATCACCGACCGTTGACCGCGTCGGACCTGATGTCGTTGCGCCTGCAGATGCCACCGCGGGTGGCCCTGTTGGCCTGCGCTTCCGGCGGGGACTATCAGTTCGACGAGGCGACCGGCTTGGTGGCGGCGATGATCCTGGGTGGCGCGCAACTGGTGACCGCGACGTTGTGGTCGCTGCCGACTACGGCGGCCTACCGGCAATTCGGCACCACCGGTGGTGAATTGACCGACCCGATGGCCGAAGTCGTTGTCGCGGTGGACCGCGCGCATGAAGACACCAACGCCGGGCTCGCGGTGAACCGCTGGCAGCGCGCACAGATGCGGCGCTGGCGGGACGGCGCAGTCGCGGCGAGCCCGCTGTTCTGGGGCGCGCTGGTCACCTTCGCCGTCGACGGCGCGCGGTGATCAGCGCGCCAGAGGACCGCTGTCAAGCCAGCGCCGACGCCCGCACGGCCAATACATCGTCCGGAAGCGAAAGCTCCTCTCGGGCAGCGGGATCGAATGCCACCAGCATGACCAGGCCCGGACGCAACGCGGACAGGTCCGCGTCGGACTCGACGTCCATCAGCCGACCGATGAAGGTATCGCCGCGCACGCTGGACACTTCGATCCAGATCTGGCGGTCGTCGGCAACGGCCCGCACGGTGCCCAATCCCATGGTCGCGACCCGCTGCCCGCGGCACCGCCGCGCTTGCGATCGCGACGGTCCCATGGTCGCGACCCGCTGCCCGCGGCACCGCCGCGCTTGCGATCGCGACGGTCCCATGGCAAGACCGTCGTCCGCGGCATGGCGGGCACTGCAGGCGACCCGGCCGACGAGAAGGACGGAGACAGCAGCAACGGCCAGACTGGCCGCGGGGATCCACAATTCGCGGACGGAAAGATACAGGATGGTGGTTGCAATCAAGGCGATCTGGGCGCCGACAGCCAACCTCGTCGACTTTCTCATACGACCAGCTTGGAGCGGCCAAACGGCTACCGAACCCAACTTTTCGGGTACCAGTATTTTCGACTGTGCACCTATCCTGTGGTCATGAGCGCCGATCCGCAGGTACAGCCTGTCCTACAGGATCGCGTCGCGGGACACCCGCGCCGCGCGGTGATCGACCAAGCGTGGCGCACAATCGGTCCCGGGGTCGAGGTCCTCAGCAGTGACGACGGCGGACCGCTGAGCCGAACCATCAAACGCATCATCGATCCACTGGTGCTGCGCCTGCGGTCCAACCCGCAGTATTCAACGCCCGCCGTGGCCGCCGACACCGCTGCGGCGATGCACGAACTCATCGTCGGCAATGCTGATCAATTGCGTTTCGCGGCAAGCTGGTTCGAGGTACTCAAGCTCGAGCGACGCCGACTGCGGATACGCAGTGGTAATGCCCAGGAACTCTACTTCCCGGTGTGCTTCGAGCTCGCGGTGACGAAAGGCGCACCTACGCCACAGGATCGCGACGCCGCGGCCGCAATCCTGCATGACGTGCACCAGGGCAGGGATCGCACCGCGATCGAGGTCCTGCACGAGTACGTGGCAAGTGCCGAGGTTGTTTCACGACTGGCGGCGCAACTCGACCGCAGTTGGCGCGATGTGCGGGCCGAGGACACCGTGCTCGAGCCGTTCTTGACGGAGTTGGCCACCGTGCTCGGCGCGTCCAACGGCAGCGCCAGATCCCACGCAGCCAGATCCCACAATGCGGCCACCGCGCGCCAGCGCGTCTGGTCCGCCGTCATCGCCGATGCCACGCCGTACAACCTGGGCGCGCTGGCACGTGTCGACGCGGCCGAACTGCCTTGGTCGATCGTCAAGTTGGGCCTGAGTTCTGCTGCGCCACAACAACAACCGGAAGTTGTCAGTGGTTCGGACAGCGATCGTCCGCTGGATCGCACTGTGGTGGACCGGGTGCGTGCCACCTTGCGGCGCGCCCTGGACCGCGACGCACTACCCGACATCCCGTTCTTGTGCGCCGAAGAGGTGGACCGGGCCTGCGCCCCGTGGGGACTGCTGGCCGAGGACAAGCAGGCCACGCTGGTGGCCGGCATCGAGATAGCGGTCGAACTGGCGCCGTTGGATCGATCGGTCACCACTCGCTACGGGTTGGCCGCCCAGATCCAGGCGCGGCTGCGCAAGGAAGCCTACGTGCTGCACGCCCGCCGATACCTGGTCGAGGGCGGGCCGATGCACCCGCGGCAACAGCAGGTGGTCGACGATCTGTCCTCTTACGCCCAGCCGTATCTGAGCCGATTGTGGGCCCGACTGCATGGACGCGACGTCTGGCAGGAACCGTGTGAGGACGTCGATGACGTGCGGTCCCTGTTGGAGGGGGTAGCCAGGTCGGTGAGCCTCGATCATCGGCAGCGAATCAAGTCGATGCTGGAATTGCAGGTGGCGGGATGAGACTGAACACCGAATCCGGGCTTTGGGTCACCGGGCCGACCGAACACTCGCAGGCGGCGTCGCCGCTGGTCGCGGTGCTGGAGGTTAGCGGAGCGGTGTTGTCCTGGATCGTCGACGACCCAATGGGCGACGCCGCCACCCAGATCACTTTCACCGATCAGACCCGTGCCGATTGGCTGTGGCGCGTAGTCGGCCAGTCCGGTCACATCGCGCTGCTATCGGCGGTGGAAGCCGGTGAGGGCGCTACGCAGTCCCTGGAAATCACCGGCATCGAGATGGTCCCCGATTCGCTGGTGCCATTGCGCCGACTGGCGATCGGCCATTGGTTACGCCGCTGGTGGCCGGCCAGCCAACGCGATGGTGTCGCGGGCCTCGACCGGGCTCTGCTCGATGTCGAGGTAGCCCTGCTGACGGCGGGTGCCCAGGATTTCTTCATCGACGACACGCTGGATTCGGACGTGACGGAGTTGTTGGCCCCGCACGCCGTGGCGCTGATCGCCCACGTCACCACTGACGATCCACGCGTATTCGACCTGGTGCGGGCTGGCGCCGAGCTTGCCGGCGAGGTCGGACTTGATGGCATCGATTGGATGGAACTGGCTGCTGCAGTGGAAGATTCGGGTGAGACCCTGGCGATGCCGACAGGGTTCCGCGACGATTATGCACTGGCCGCGGGGACTGACACGGGCCCGCGTACGGGTGCGATCGGCCGCGGTGTCGCATCGATCAACTGGGGTGCGGTGCCTCCGGGCATCTTCGATGCTGCCGAGGACACCGTTGACTGGAGCGTCGAGCACGCCGGTCCCGCGGTCGTCGCCGTCGTGCAGGCTGCCGTAATCGGGCCCGAAACAGCCACCGACATTGCGGTCAGGGTGCTCTCCGGCGACGTGAGCGGCGCCGCTGCCCTCGACGCGGGCGGGCGTGCCACGGTTCCACTGGTCAACGCCCAGCACCACGCGCTGTCCGAATCGGCCGCCTGGAACCACGATTGGCCCACGACATCGGTGGCCATCGGCGCCCCGATGCCCGAGTCCGCCGAGCCCCGAGAAGTACGCGACCGGGTCCGGCGCTGGGTGCGGGGGCGCCTGGACGATCCGCCGCAGGACGCATTTCTGGCCGAGATCCTCGCCGGGGAATCGGCCTACTAGCGGCGATCGCGAAGTGGCGGCCCTCTGTCGAAGCGCGCCCCCCTTCCCTATGCTGAGCGAGTGCCCAACAAATATCGGGTCGTGCAGTGGACGACCGGAAACGTCGGTAAGAGCTCGTTACAGTCACTCGCCGCCAACCCCCAGTTCGAACTGGTCGGTTGTTACGCGTGGTCCCCGGAGAAGTCCGGGCGCGACGCCGGCGAACTCGTCGGCATCGAGCCGCTGGGAGTGGCCGCAACCCACGACGTCGACGCGCTGCTGTCGCTGAAACCGGATTGCGTCGTCTACAACCCGATGTGGATCAACCTCGACGAACTGGTCCGCATCCTCTCGGCGGGTGTGAATGTGGTTACGACGGCGGCGTTCATCACCGGGCATAACCTGGGCGAAGGGCGCGACCGGATCGTGGCGGCCTGCCAGGAGGGCGGCGCGACGATCTTCGGGTCCGGCATCAGCCCAGGCTTCGCCGAGCTGTTGGCCATCGTGTCGGCGCTGGTGTGCAACCGGGTCGACAAGGTCACCGTCAACGAGGCAGCCGACACCACTTTCTACGACTCGCCGGAAACCGAGAAGCCGGTGGGCTTCGGCCAGCCGATCGACCACCCGGAACTGCAGGCGATGGCCGCCAAGGGAACCGCCGTCTTCGCCGAGGCGGTCCGCCTGGTCGCCGACGCACTGGGTGTCGAACTCGACGAAGTTCGCTGCGTCGCCGAATTCGCCCAAACGACAGCCGATCTCGAGATGGCCTCGTGGACAATCCCGGCCGGATGTGTCGCGGGCGTCTACATCAGCTGGCAGGGCATAGTCGGCGGAAATACCGTCGTCGACCTCAACGTCCGTTGGAAAAAGGGGCAGACTCTCGAACCCAACTGGCAGATCGAGCAGGACGGCTGGGTCATTCAGATCGACGGACAGCCCACGGTAACCACCAAGGTCGGATTCCTTCCGCCGCCGTACTTTGCGGCCACGACGCTCGAAGAGTTCATGGCGCTCGGGCACATTATGACGGCAATGCCCGCGATCAACGCGATCCCGAGTGTTGTTGCGGCGGCCCCCGGAATCGCCACCTACGCAGACCTTCCGCTGTCGCTACCACGAGGCTCACTGCCGGCAGGCTAACCTTCAGCGACGTTGCCCGACAACGTTTTTGACTGCACCGGAGGCGCGTACGGCGCGCCGAACAACGGGACCTCGCACGGCCCCTGGTGGCGGGCCGCCTCGATGGCGTTGCGCAGTGGGCGGGCCAAGCCCGCGAACGATCCCATGTCGAACAACAGCGGGGTCAGAAGTCGGTTATGCACGAAACCGAATGAGCTGGCCGTTTCGGGATCCGCCCAGCCCAAGGTTCCGCCCAGACCGACGTGGCCGTACCCGCGCAACAAGCCGGGCACCGGCGACTCGTGGTAGCCCAGGTGAAAAGGCATGGGCACCACCATGTTTGCGTCCGGCCACTTCCTACCGGTCCTGCCGCCCAAGCCGCGCGCCAACTCGTCCGAGAGGTACTGCTGGCCGTCGATGCGGCCTTCGTTGGCCAAGGCGCCGTACATTTTGGCAAGCCCGCGGCCCGTCACCACCCCGTTGGCACCCGGAACCTCGCCGTCAAGAAACGGGGTATCCCCCTTGACCAGGGAGATGACGCCGGGGAAGTACATCGCCCCCATGGCACCGGAGAACGGCAGGCCGGCCACTTTGGGTGCGATGAAATTGAATATCGGGGCTCGCAGCTTGCCCTGCGGTAGCAGAATCTGCGCCGGTCGGATCGGCGAGTTTTCCGGCGGACGGCCCAGATGCACGCCCTCGGCTTTCAGCGGGTCAGCCACTTCCTGACGGATCAACTCGCGCATACCTTTGCCCGTCACCGCGCGCGTCAACCCGGACAGCAGCCAGCCGTAAGTGAGTGCGTGATACGCCTGCACGCCCCGCAAGTGGTCAGGCGCGGCCGCAGCCAACTTCTGCTCCATCAGCAGGTGATCCATCAATTCGGTCTTGCCAACGCCTTTCAAGTGCGACAGCCCGGATCGATGCCGCATCACTTCGTTGACCGTGATGTCGCCTTTTCCGTTGGCCGCGAACTCCGGCCAGTAATCGGCGACCGGCGCCTCGTAGGACAGCAATCCGCGATCAGCCAGGCGGTGGATCACGGTGGAGGCGACGCCCTTCGTGGCCGAGAACACCATGGCCCCGGTATCGGCGGTCCAGTCCTGCGTACCGGCCCGGTCCGACCATCCCGTCCACACATCGACCACTGGGCGGCCCTCGATGTAGACGCTGAGGGCTCCCCCGCCGAACCGGCGGCCAGGAAACAGTTGCGCGAAAATCTTGATGGCGTTCTTGAAGTGCGGATCGGCGGCGCCCGACACTCCGCGCGGCAAGCCCCCGCCGGCGACAAGTAGGTCGGTTGACGTCACCGAAATTCTCCAGGCTGCATTGCCCTCACGAGAATGAAGCTATCAGTCAGCGGGTATGCGCAACATATGGCTACGAACCGATTGGCGAACAGGGCTCAGTACTGGAGCGGTAAGGCCAAAGAGACCGTCGGCAAACTCACCGGCAACCGTCGCACCCAGTACGAAGGCAAAGTGGACCAAACCAAAGCAAACCTCAAGGACACCGGGGAGCGGGTAAAGGACGCCTTCCGGCGGCAACCCCGGTACTGAGTGACAGGTTTTGGGATCACCGGCACTCGGGTACTCAACCTGGGTCAGGCGAAAGACTGAAAGATAAAGAGGAGTGTTTGCATGAGCACCGAAGACAAGGTCAAGAACAAGATCGAAGACCTGGGCGGCAAGGCCAAAGAGGGCATTGGACGTGCCACCGGTGACAAGAGCACCGAGAACGAGGGTCGCGTCGACCAGGCGAAGTCCAGCCTCAAAGACGCCGGCGAGAAAATCAAAGACGCTTTCAAGAAGTAGGCGCGCGTTCGGATCGACAACAGCGCCAAGGCATTTCGGTGCCTGTAGTTGCTGTCTGTCACCAATCTAGATCGCGTTGCACTGCGGAGCTGCCCCGCGCGAATACGGCTTGCCCGTGTACGCGTGGGGCAGCTTTCCATTTTGGGGATTGAACCTGCGTCTTTTGGATATTCCAATTACAAGTGGGTCATCGAAATCAGTTTGGGGTGCGCTATGACACGGAAATATCGAACACATCGAAATGGCGTCCACGTGGCGCGCCGTGTCGCAGTGGCGATCGGGGCGACAGCGTTGCTGGGCGCCTTTGCTCTACTCCTGGAACCAGCCCCCGCGTCGGCGGCCCCGTGTCCCGACGTCGAGGTGGTATTCGCTCGCGGTAGTGGGGAGCCTGCCGGTGTCGGCAGTGTCGGCGGACCGTTCGTCGATGCGCTGCAGTCGCAGATCGGTAACCGGTCGCTCGGCGTGTATTCGGTCAACTATCAGGCCAGCACTGACTTCCAAAGCAGCGACTTTCCGCTGAGCGTGATCGAAGGCATCCGCGATGCGGGCAACCACATCCAGTCCATGGCGGCGAGTTGCCCCAATACCAGGGAAGTGCTGGGCGGTTACTCCCAGGGAGCGGCCGTTGCCGGCTTCGTCACGTCACCCGCGGTACCGGCAGGCGTGCCCGCCGCAGCGGTGCCGAAGCCGTTGTCGCCGGACATCGCCAGCCACGTCGCCGCGGTGACGCTATTCGGAACTCCCTCACCGGAATTCTTGAGTACGTACAACGCCCCGCAGATCACCATCGGTCCGCTGTACCAGTCCAAGACCCTGGAATTGTGCGCCGAAGGTGACACCATTTGCGCCGGCGGCGGCACGACGCCCACTTTCGCGCACACGATTTATCCCGCGAATGGGATGACGGGCCAGGCAGCCGAGTTCGCCGCCAGTCACCTGTAACTCCGCCGAGCAGACGTTAAATCGCCTTCAGCCCTTGGGTTTTAGGCGATTTTGCGCGTGTTCACGGTGTCAGTCGGACTCGTCTGAGTCGAAATCCAAAGGCTCCGGTAGCTGCGGAGAATTCTTGAGCCACTTCCGCAGCCGGAACAACCCGTTGATCACGATGCCAAATCCCAGGAGGACCAACGTCGTCACAATGATTGCGGTGGACACGCCTTCTATGGTGGCAGGCCGACAGCGATGGTCGCGACCCGCCGCGCTTGCGATCGCGCCGACACCGATGGTCGCGACCCGACGCGCCGAGCGTTAAGCGGCGGGCTTGACCTCGAGCCCGACGTGCACCTTGTCGATCCCGCCACGCACGATCGAATGAGCGTAGAACCACCAGGCGTGGTACCAGTACCGCTTGAGCACCGCGTTGTACACCCGTCGGGTCTCCGACTTCGGCAGGATCGTGGCGATCCCCTCGACGCCATCGCTCTTCGGCTTGCCCAGTGATCCACTCTTCGCGAGAGTCACCCGGGGCGTGTTGCGGATTCGCTTAACCTTCCACGACTCGTCATCGGTGATGATGAGCAGTCGGTCGCCATCCGGCACACCCCAGATCGCGGTCGGCTTGGGTCGCCCGTCCTTGGTGAAAGTCGTCAACAGCAAGTACTTGGACTTGATCACGTCCTTGAATGTGATGGCCACGCGTCGCTTCCTCCAGGCAGGGGTCACCCCCGAGGGTGATCATTCAGATTCTTAACTACCCTACGTAGCAAAGCTGGAAACCACGTGGTCGATGTGGCGGAGCACACAACAAGCCCCCCATTCGAGCGAGGCCCGGGCGCCGGCTGCACAATGCGTTCATGCACGTTCTTGTTACTGGAGGTACGGGATTCGTCGGCGGGTGGACCGCGAAAGCCGTCGCCGATGCCGGGCACGAGGTCAAGTTTTTGGTTCGAAAGCCCGAGCGTCTGCAGACGTCGGTGGCCGCACTCGGCGTCGATACCTCGAATTTCGTGGTGGGCGACATCACGGACCGCGACTCGGTCCGCAACGCACTTCAAGGGTGCGATGCCGTTGTGCACAGCGCCGCCCTGGTCGCGACCGACCCGCGGCAGACCGCGCAGATGCTCGCCACCAACATGGAAGGCGCCCGCAACGTACTCGGTCAGGCCGTCCAGATGGGCCTCGATCCGGTCGTGCACGTGTCGAGCTTCACCGCGCTCTTTCATCCCAACTTGGAGATGCTGACGGCGGACCTGCCGGTGGTCGGTGGTTCAGACGGCTACGGGACATCCAAGGCGCAGGTGGAGATCTACGCTCGCGGCCTGCAGGACGCCGGGGCGCCGGTGAACATCACATACCCCGGCATGGTTCTCGGCCCGCCCGTCGGCGACCAGTACGGGGAGGCTGGCGAGGGCGTCCGGGCGGCGCTGCAGATTCACACTATTCCAGGCCGCAGTGCGGCCTGGACGGTCATCGATGTCCGCGATGTGGCAGCGCTGCACGCGGCACTGCTCGAGCCTGGCCGGGGGCCGCGCCGCTACATGGTTGGTGGCCACCGGATTCCGGTGGGCGATCTGGCGCAGCTACTCGGCGACGTCGCAGACACCCCGGTTGTCGCGGTTCCGGTGCCCGACAGCGTATTACGCGCTGCCGGCACGATACTCGACTTCGTGGGACCGTATCTGCCGTTTGACAATCCGTTCACCGCGGCGGGGATGCAGTACTACACACAGATGCCAGACTCAGACGACTCGCCCGCAGAACGTGAACTCGGCATCAGCTTCCGCGACGCCCGAACGACCCTCGCGGACACGGTGGCTGCGCTGCGGGCGTAGCCAGACGGTCGCGACCCGCTGCGCCCGGCTCCGCCGCCCTTGCGATCGCGACTAGCCCGACGGTCGCGACCCGCTGCGCCCGGCTCCGCCGCCCTTGCGATCGCGACTAGCCCGACGACTGCACCGCGGCGTCGATCAGAGCTGCTGCCGCCGCTCGCGCATGCACAACGGGCGCACCGTCATTCAGCGACGTGGCCATCGCAGTAGCGCCTTCGAACAACACCGCCAACTGCTGGCCCAGCAGGTAGGAATCCGCAGCGCCCGCCTCTTGGGCGACGGCCGCGAGACGACGGGTGAACTCTACCTTGTGGTCTCGCACTATGGTGTCAACACTGCCCAGCACGCCGGCGGATTCAACCGCGGCGTTGTGAAAGGGACAGCCCCGCACGACTTCTGCCCGCGGCGCTTGGAAAATGGCCAGTAGCCGATCCCGGGCAGGCAGACCAGTGTCATCCAGACGCTTCTCTGCGGGGGTGCCGCCCGCGGCGTCGTAGGCACGAAGGTAATCCGCTACCAACTCAGCCTTGCTCGAGAAGTGTTGGTAAAGAGTGCGTTTAGACACCTTGGCTTGTTGCGCGATCAGTTCGACACCGGTGGCGTGGATTCCATGCCGGTAGAAAAGCTGGGCAGCCGCTTGCTCTATGCGCTCACGCGCCCCGATCCCGGGGCGCGGTCCAGCTTCGTCCATGTTGCGACTATACACCGATCGGTTTACAGCTCTCTAGATGCGTTGTATCGTCGACCTTATGACAAAACCGATCGGTTTACCGAGTGAGACGACGACGATGCCCGATCCTGCGGCGGCTCCAATCCTGGTGATCGGCGCGACAGGTCGCCACGGCGCCACCGGCGCTACCGTCGTGGACAAGCTGTTGCGCGGGGGCCACGCAGTACGGGCGCTGATCCGCACCGACGATGATCGCGCCGGCGCGCTTCGCCAACAGGGCGTGGCTACCGTGGTCGGCGATCTGCATGACCGCTCCTCGCTTGTTCCTGCCGTCGACGGCGTACGCGCCGTGTATTTCACCTATCCCGTTGCGGCGGGCGTAATTCCAGCCGCGGCTAACCTCGCGTCGGTACTGGTCGCCCATGCCGCCACGGCGCATCTGGTGGTGATGTCAATGGCCGTGTCCGCGGTCGATAGCCCGAGCAGGCTCGGGCAGGCGCAGGCCGTCGCCGAAGAAGTCTTCATCTGGGCTGGCCTGAACCCGACGGTGCTACGGTTCGCCGGGCTGTTTCACGAGAACATTCTGTTGTTGCACCAGAACACAATCAGAGACGAAGCGCTGATCTCAAACAGCTTCGGTGACGGCGCCGCACCGTGGATCAGCGGAGAGGATGCGGCCGAACTGGCCGCCGCGCATCTGCTGACGCCGCGACCGGCCTCGCCGCGGGTCAGCTACCCGCCGCCCGCCGAGGCGATCAGTCACGCCGCGATCGCCCGCATTGTGTCCACCGCGGCCGGTCGGCCCGTTCGCTACCAGCACGTCCCCGCGACCGAGTGGCAACGGAAACTAGAGGAAGTTTCCGAAGTCAGCCCCACTTCACCAGTCAATAGGGCTATGGCCCAGCATATTTCAACCATCGGCGCGGTCCTGTCCAAACGGGCCGAGCCGCTGTTTGCGCCCGACCCCGTCGCGCTGACCGCCCTGCTCGACCGGCCACCCACCTCCGTCGTCGAGTTCGTCCAGCGCAATCAGTCCCTCTTCGCCAAACAGGACTAGGAGAGCAGACCCATGTCATCCGTATTGATCACCGGAGCCAATCGCGGCATCGGCCGCGCCATCGCCACCGAATTCAGCCGTCGCGGACACCGAGTGGTGGCCACCGCCCGCGACCCACGCACGCTGGAGGACCTGGACGTCACTCAACGACTGGCCCTCGACGTCACCGACGACGCCAGCGTCACGGCCGCGGCCGCTGCTGCGGGCGACATCGACATCCTGATCTCCAATGCCGGAGTCATCTTCTACGCTGCGGTGGAAGCCATTCCGCTGCAGGAACTGCGGCGTGTGTTCGACCTGAACACCGTTGGAGCCATCCGGGTCGCGCAAGCGGTTCTGCCGCAGATGCGGGCCCGCGGAGAGGGGAAACTCATGTTCATGTCCAGCGTGGTCGGGCGAATCGTGCTGCCGCCCGGCGCGGCCTACGCGTCGACCAAATGGGCGCTGGAGGGCCTGGTCGAATCCCTCGCCATCGAGGTAGCCCCGTTCGGTGTGCAGGCAGCATTGCTCGAACCGGGCACGGTGAGTTCCGGCGCGCTCGACGACGTGACTACCTACACCTTGCCCGACGATCCCTACGCGGCCCTCCTTCGCGGCGGCGGGCCACGCGACGGGACGATCACTCCCGAGCAGGTTGCGGCGGAGGTTGTCGACGCAGCCGAGAAGCCTCAGCTGCCCTTGCGAATTCCGGTCGGCGACATGGCCCGAACGATGTTGGCCGCGCGTCATGCGGCCCCCGAGGACACGCCGTTTACAGGGTGGTGACCATCCCGCCGTCGATGCGGTAGTCGGACCCGTTGATATTCCCGGCGCGGTCGCTGGCCAAAAAGACCGCTAGGTCGGCGACCTGCTGCGGCGTCGTGAGTCGACCTGTGGGAGTGCCGCCGACAAGCGATGCCAGGACACCGTCGGCCGTCTGTCCGCTGACCGCGGCGAATCCGTCAGCGATGCCGCCCTGCTCGGTCCACAACGCGGTCAACACCGGGCCCGGACTGATCGAGTTGACCCGAATGTTGTGCGGCGCCAACTCGACTGACAGTGCCTTCGAAAGGTTGGTGACTGCGGCTTTGACAGCGCAGTAGTCGTAGATGGCCGGGTTCGGGTAGTAGGCGTTGATCGACCCGATGATGACGATCGCTCCGCCGCCGCGCCGCTCGATCTCGGGCAGCGCGGCACGGGTGGGTCGCACGATCCCCATCACGTTCAGGTCCCACGACGCCTGCCACTCGTCGTCGGTGATGCCGGCAAATCCGCCCGTGCGGACCTCGGCGATGCCGATGTTGTTCACCAGAACGTCGATTCCGCCACGGGCGGCCGCGGCGGCGACCAACTCCTCGGCGGCGTCTGGTTGCGACAGGTCAACCGCCACAAAGGTAACCTGCCCGGCGTCTTCAAGTGCCGCCAATGTCTCACCGCGCGTGCGTGATCCAGCCACCACATGGACGCCCGCATCGACAAGTGTCGTGGTGATCGCCAAGCCGATGCCCTTGCTGGCGCCGGTGACGACGGCGGTCTTACCGGTCAGGTGCAGATCCATTCATACTCCTTGATTGACAGGAATCTTCGCCTCGGGCACCGGCAACCCCGGCACGTCCACATCGATCCGAAGCAGGGCGCCGATGGTCGTGACGTACAGCGTCTGCCCGGCGAAGGCCAGCGACGAAACGAACCGGCCCGGCAGTTCGATCACGTCAATCAGTACACCGTCGGCGTCGAATCGTGCAATGCCGCCGCCACTTCCGAGCGCAACCCAAACGCCGCCGTCGATGTCGACGGCCAGTCCGTCGCATTCGCCGCGGGGCGCTTCGGCGAAGATGGACGAACCCTGCGGACCGACCAAGCGCACCCGGGCGGCCGCATACTCGGCCACATAACAGCCGATGCCGTCCGGACGGAACCCAATCCCATTGGGCCACAATAGGTCCGTGACCAGATCACGGGTCGCTCCGGTGGGCGAGATCTGCACTATTTCGGTCGGACCGGCTGTCTCACCAAGCTGCGGTTGATGACGCAGCACTCCGAGTACCACCGATCCGTCCGGGCCGACGGTCAGGTCATTGATGCCGGTTGCACCTTCGCGCGAGAGCACGGTTCGCTCGCCCGCCGGGCCCACGTACGTCAGGTCGCGGCCACTGACCAACAGCCCGCCGTCGGCATGCATTGCGATGCCGCCGATTCCGCGACGCCGATCCAGAACGGTGGCCACGCCAGTGTCCGACCATAGGTAAACCCCGCCCGCCGTTGTATCAGCGAAAATCACCGAACCGTCGCGCTGCGGGCGCGGAGCTTCCAGCAGCCCCGTGGACTCCCACAAAGTCACAACGGGAGTGATCATGGCATTGACTCGACCTAAACGAGGCTGACCGCACGCATCAGGCGTTGGTTCAAAGATCGGGTAGGACGGTGTGGATTGTCGCCGCGGCGATGCGAACAATCTCCTCTAGAAGTTCAGTCCGCGACAAATCGATACCGCCGTTGAGCCAATCGCTCACGGCCCGCGCGGTCCCGGCCACCAGGATGAGGGCTGCCATGTTCAGGCGTGTGCGTTCATTGTCCGCGAGCGGCGTGTCCGCGATTGTCACATCAATGAGCACGGCGGCAATCGCATGCTCAGTCCGTCGAACGGTATCTGCGAGTTGGTCGCCGCCGATTGTGTCCACGAACAGCCGTGCATTGCCCGGGTCCTCGATGAGAATTGAGACGACGCCTTCTACCGCTTGTTGTAGCCGATCGAGCATGCCGGTGTTCGCCGCGTGTGCGGGGGCGGCAGCAGCCGCGGTCAACTGCTCGATGAGTCGGTCGACCAGGGTCACGAACAGGTCGTTGCGGGTGTGGAAGTGCTCGTAGAAGTAGCGCTTGGACAAACCTGCCCGTGCGCTGATGTCGTCGACGGTGACCGAGGCAAGGGGGGAATCCGCGAGCGCGCTGAGCCCTGCGTCGAGTAGCGCATCACGGCGGCGGCGCACCCGATCAGCTGCGCTGACGCCTCGGAAGGGCCGGACCACGGCGACTGGATCGGTCACCGTCCAATCTTGACACACCGTGTTGTCCGACCATATATTCCAGGAACTGTCCAGTTCCTGACTTACCCGGATCGTGTCCGCAGGTCGCATGATCAGGCAGGAGCTGGCAGGCAACTGCACCTTCCGGCGGGAAGTAGGACATGGGAAAGATCACGTTCATCTCTTATGACGGCGAATCGCACGAGACCGCAATCGTCGAGGGGCAGTCGCTGATGCAGCTCGCTACCAGCAATGGGGTCCCGGGTATTGACGGTGACTGCGGCGGTGAGTGCGCGTGCGGCACCTGTCACGTCATTGTCGACAGCAACTGGGTCGGCCATACCGGCGAGCTGGGTACCGACGAAGAGGAGATGCTTTCAATGACGCCCGAGCGCGAGTCGACCTCGCGACTGTCGTGCCAGATCAAGGTCACCGAGGCGATGGACGGTATGGCCGTCAAACTCCCAGAATTTCAGATGTAGCCCAGGACAGCTCTTAAGCCACGGCGAGGTAGGCGAAATGATTAACGTATTCGGCTCGGTGAAAAGCAAGGTGGAGCAGGTAGTTCCGCTCGACCTTCTCGTTCGAGGTGCACATCTGTACAACAGGGCGCGACGAGTCGTCGACAAGAGTGAACGTTCACCGATCTTCGTCGAGACGCCGATCCCCGATGGCACCGACATCCCGCTGGCCGACATCGACATGAGCAACCCGTTTCTTTACCGCCAGGGGCAGTGGCAGTCACACTTCAAACGTCTGCGTGATGAGTCGCCGGTGCATTATCGGCCGCAGGGTCCGTTTGGCCCGTTCTGGTCGGTCACGCGCTACGAGGACATCCTCGCGGTGGACAAGAACCATCACCTGTACTCGGCCGAGCCTTACATCTTCATCGGCAAGCCCCCCGCAGGCTTCGACATCGAGATGTTCATCGCTATGGACCCACCGAAACATGACATTCAGCGGACAGCGGTGCAGGGCGTCGTGGCGCCGAAGAATCTCAAGGAAATGGAACAGCTGATCCGCTCTCGCGTCCAAGAAGTGCTCGACCGGCTCCCGGTCGGCGAGCCGTTCAACTGGGTGGACCGCGTCTCGATCGAGCTGACCGGCCGCATGCTCGCGACCCTGCTCGACTACCCGTACGAGGACCGCCGCGAGCTCACCGAAATCTCCGACTTGGCTTCGGGGATCCCAGCGGCGACGGGCGGCACGTCCGATCTCGACGAAACGTTCACCTATTCGGTCAAGGTCCTTCGCAAGGCCATGCGTCTGTGGCATGACAAGGCGGCACGCATCGCCGCGGGCGAGACTCCCGGCTTTGATCTGTTCAGCCTCATGCTTTCTGGCGAGGGCACAAAGGACATGATCGATCGTCCGATGGAGTTCCTCGGCAACTTTCTGCTGCTGATCGTGGGTGGCAACGACACCACCCGCAACTCGATGTCCGGCGGCGTGTACGCGCTGAACCAGTTCCCGGACGAGTTCGTCAAGCTCAAGGCCGACGTGAAGTTGATTCCGAACATGGTTTCGGAGATCATTCGCTGGCAGACCCCACTGGCGTATATGTGTCGCCGGGCCAAGGAAGACACTGTGCTCAACGGACAGCACATCCGTAAGGGCGACAAGCTCGTAATGTGGTACTCCTCGGGCAACCGCGACGAGCGCCAATTCGAGCGTCCGAACGAGCTCATCATCGACCGCGCAAATGCGCGCAGCCACGTATCGTTCGGCTTCGGTGTGCACCGGTGCATGGGTAACCGGCTCGCGGAGATGCAGTTGCGGATCTTGTGGGAGGAACTGCTGGAGCGGTTCTCCGATATCGAGGTGCTCTCAGAGCCGGACATCGTGCAGTCCAATTTCGTTCGGGGTTACTCGAAGATGATGGTCAAGCTGCAAAAGAAACAGCCGGCCTAACCAATTGCACGAGCACGACGCGCAGGAGAAGAACTTTATGAATAGCGGCCGGGCGATAATCGTTGGCGCCAGTCACGCTGGCGCGCAACTCTGCACCAGCCTGCGCCAGGAGGGGTGGGAAGGGGAATTGCTGGTAATCGGTGATGAGCCGACGCTGCCCTATCAGCGCCCGCCTCTGTCGAAGACATATCTGTCAGGCAAATGCAGCCTCGACGACTTGCTCATTCGCCCGCCAGATTTCTACGAGAAAAGAAACATCACCTTCCGGCATGCCCGTGTTGCGGCCGTTAACCCCCAGGCGCGGACTATCGCGCTGAGCGACGGCGAGGAAGTCGACTACGCCAAGCTTGCACTGTGTCTGGGCGCTCGCCCGCGTCACCTCGCTGTTGACGGCGCCGAACTGGCTGGCGTGCACTATCTGCGCGATGCGGCCGACATCGAGGCCATTCGGGGCGGGCTTGCCGAGGCCCGTCGCGTCGTCATCATCGGCGCCGGCTACATCGGCCTGGAGGCGGCCGCCTCGCTGCGCGCGCTCGGCGGCATTGACGTGATCGTTCTGGAAGCCGCCGAACGCGTGTTGCAGCGAGTCACCGCACCGGAATTGTCGGCGTTCTACGCGCGCGTCCATAGCGAGGAAGGCGTCGAAATACGCACCGGCGTCACGGTTGCGGCCATCGACGGGGACGAGCGGGTGCGTGGCGTGCGGCTCGCTGACGGTGAGCTCATCGAAGCCGATCTCGTCATCGTGGGTATCGGCGTCGTACCCAACACCGATCTGGCAGAAGCCGCTGGCCTATCGGTGGACAACGGCATCGTGATTGATGGCAGCGGTCTGACCAGTGACCCCGACATCGTCGCCGCGGGCGACTGCGCCAGCTACATCATCCCTCGCTACGATCGCCACCTTCGGCTCGAGTCTGTGCCCAACGCCGGCGAGCATGCCAAGGTGGCAGCTGCAACTATGTGCGGGGAATCCAGGAAGATCTCGGCCCTGCCGTGGTTTTGGTCGGACCAATACGAGCTCAAGTTACAGATCGCTGGGCTCAACGACGGCTACGACAGCGTGGTGCTTCGCGGAAATCCAGACACGGGGCGTAGCTTTGCCTGCTTCTACTTCAAGCAGGAGGAGATGATCGCGGCCGATTGCGTTAACCGGCCAAAAGAGTTCATGTTCAGCCGTCGCGTGGTCAACGAGCGGCTACCGATAGATCGGAGTCGGCTGGCAGATCCGGAAAGCTCTCTCACCGACCTGCTGAAGGCGCCGCAGACCGGGTGCTGAAGTGCACTTTCAAGGCAGCGCCGTAGCCCACTCGATATGACCCCGGAAGTCCAGCGCTTCGGCCGTCTTGCGGTACTTCTCCCGCAACTCGACATAAGTTTCGGCGTCACCGCGGGCACGCGCCAACAACGCCCGCAACCGCGTCAACAAGATGTCGCGCACCGGTAGCTCGTCGTCCTCGGCGGCCGCCAGTCGCTCGATCGCGGCGTCGGCTTCAGCCATGTCGCTGTCGTCGGCACCATCGAGCAGCGCCTCCACCAGAACACCGGTCGCAGGAATGCCCCAGCCAAGTAGCCGTCCCTCGCGGAGCACCTGATCGAAGCCGGCGCGGATCAAGCTCAGCGCCTCATCCCGGGCACCCTGGCGCGCCTTTTCCCGGCCCAGGTAGATATTGGCCACGGGTATCCCGATCGAATTCTGTTTGCGGCTGACGAGTGATTTCACAACACCGACCAGAATCTGTTGTCCGCGTTCGTGATCGACAGCCGTCGGGCGGTGCACGAGCGCGAGGCCCAGCACCATTCTGGCCAAGGTCACCGCAAGATCGTCGCTGGATCGGTCGGCGGTCTGCACAACATCTTCGATGTCGAGCAGCGCGTCGTCATCGACGGCAAACACGCCGGACGGGATGCCCGCGCCGTAGATGTAACCGGCGGCCGCGGTATAAGAAATCGGGTCGGCGCTTCGGGTCATCGCCAGGCCATCGCCGCGGTCCTCGCGCCATCCAGGCAGACCAAGGAAACAACGAGCCTGACCCCGCATTGCCAGCGCAACGCCCAGCGGAGAACCCACCAGGAAATTGCCCTTGGTGGGATCGTCGGCAGCCAGGTCGATGAGTGCCTGCAGCCAGGGCAGTGCTTCGGCCCATTCGGTGCACTCGCCTTTGGCATAGATCAGCGCGATGGACAAACCGATCTTCAGCGTCGGATCGCCGATCGAGTCGATGAGGTCCATCGCTTCGGAAGCCAATTCGGACGCGTGCCGCAGCCGGGACTGATAGGCCAGATCCAGCACTCGGCCAGCCATCGCAATCGCCAGGGATCCCTTGTCTCCCGTCGCGTCGCACAGCGCGCGCAACTCGTCGAAGCGTGCTTCGGCAGCCTCATGAGCAATGTTCGTCGATACCCGCCAGGCAGTGCCGCACAACATCGTCCGAGGGGCGATGCGCATCATGGACCGCACCGGATCATCGTCGGGCAGCGCATCGGCGAGCTTGCTGGCGTGCTCCCAATTCAGTTGTGCTGCACCGATATCACGGTTCACCGCCCACGCGCCGGCCCGCATCCGCCACCCACAGGCGGCATGGCTGTCACCGGCCGCTTCGAAGTGTTCGGCGATCAGCACCGCGTGCTGGTCAACTAAGTGCGGATCACGCGCTTCGATTGCGGTCGCCAACCGGCGGTGCAATCGGGCGCGTTCGGACTTGAGCTGCGTTTCGTAGGCCACTGTACGAATCAGTGGATGCCGAAATTCGTACTCCACGTGCGGGATAGAGCGCACTTGGTCAATCAGGTCGGCACGGATGAGTTCGCCGACGCAGACGTCGATCTCCAGGCTGACCAGCAGATCGGAGGCGAAGCGAAACCCGATTACGGCTGCGGCGGCCAACGTCTTCTTGGCGTCGAGGCTGATTCGGTCGATGCGCGCGGCGATGGCTGCTTGAAGTGTGGCTGGAACGCTCACTTCGCGAATATCGGTGTGGCAGAGGTAGTTACCGATTTCGCCGACCAGCACTCCGCGTTCGGCGAGGTCCCGGGTGATCTCGGTGGCGAAGAACGGATTGCCGGCGGCACGGTCGACAATGACCCCGCCGATCTGCTGAACGGATGCGTCGGCACCCAACAGTTCGGCCACCAATGTGGCGGTTTCGGCGTCACTGAGGCGCGCCAAGGCAATGGTCTGCGCCCCCTCGACTTGCAGCATGGCGCCGTCGTATTCGGGGCGGTAGGTGAACAGCGCCATCGAATTGGTCTGCGAAAACACCGCCATGAAGTCGGCCAGCATCGAGTCGCTGACTTCGTCGATCCAGTGCACATCCTCGACGATGAAGACCGCCGGAGCCGAGCGAGCCAGCTGGGCGGCCTTCACCACCGCAGTCAGCCGGCGCCGCCAGGCATCGGGGTCGATCTTCGGCAGCGACACCGCTGGATCGGCGATGCCCAACAGGTCGTCGAGGAGCAGGAGATCCTGCGGGTCCACGCCGAACAGACGTTCGCGCACCCGCGCCCGGGCACTGCGATCGTCGAGGTCACTCAACTCCCCTACCGCGCGAAGCAGACGTGCCACCACGTCGAACGCGACGTCGGTGGCGTGCGACTCGCAGAACGCGGAAAAGATCGGTATACCATGCTCTTTGGAAATCCGTACGGCCTCCGCGACGAGCCGGGTCTTGCCGATACCGGGTGGGCCGACCACGCCGACCACCATTCCCTGTCCGGCAAACGAGCGACCCAGCATCTCCCCCAGCGTCGCCAACTCGTCGTCGCGGCCGACCATCCTCGATCGCGGCGGACCGGTCTGCCCCCGCTTCTCGATCACACCCAAGAGTTGACGCGCCGGGAGTCCACTCTCGGACCCCTTGATGAACACCTGCAACGGGTCGCCCAGTGCGACAGAGCTTTCGACCAGCCTGACAGTGGAGTCGCTGAGCATCACCCCGCCCGGTGGCGCGACCGACTCCATCCGCTGCGCCATCCCGACCTGCTCGCCGACAGCGGTGTAACCCAAGGCACCGGAACCGATTTCGCCGGCGATCACGACGCCAGAGTTCAGCCCGATGCGCAGACCCAGATCAATCCCGTCCCGATGCTCAACCGCGTCCGCCAGTGGCTGCGTTTCGTCTTGAATGCCGAGCGCGGCCAAACAGGCGCGTAGCGCATGGTCTTCCAACGCCACCGGCGCACCGAATATCGCCATGATGCCATCGCCGGTGAACTTGTCCACGGTGCCGCCGAATCGCTGTACCACCGTCGAACACCGGTCGACCAGTTCCGCCATGATCTCGCGCAACCGCTCCGTGCCTACTGCGGCCGCCATATCCATAGATTTGACGACGTCGGCAAATAGAACGGTCACCTGTTTGTATTCCGCGGGCGTCGCCGCGCGAGTAACCGGGGAACCGCAGCCGTGGCAAAAGCGCGCTTCCTCAAGGGGTTCGGTGCCGCATTTGCTACACGCCACAGCTTGTCAGGGTAGTGCAATTGGTCTTCGATCAGAGAGGAACGGCAATGCACGGGCGAGAAGGGCCGAAGATGAGCGTGGCATACCGCAGAGAGTCGACCGGCCTGTTGGTGATCGACCCGTACAACGATTTCATCTCGCCGGGCGGGAAGGTTTGGGACCGACTGCGGGCGGTCATCGAGGCCAACGATTGCGTCGCGCACATGAAGGAGGTTCTCGATGCCGCACGACAAGGTGAGATTCGTGTCTTTTATGCGCTGCATCGCCGCTACCGCCCGGGCGACTACGAAGGTTGGAAGTCCGTAGCCCCCATTCAGCGGGCGGCGTGGTCTCGTAAGACCTTCGAGTACGGCACCTGGGGCGGCGAACTGCACCCGGATTTCGAACCCCAGCCGGGTGACATCGTCGCCGCAGAGCATTGGTGCTCAAGCGGTTTCGCGAACACCGACCTAGATCTACTGCTCAAGAGACACGGCATTCATCAGCTGATCGTGGTGGGACTCATCGCTCACACGTGTGTGGAGGCCACCGTTCGATTCGGTGCCGAACTCGGCTACGAAATCACGATGGTCAAGGACGCGACCGCCAGCTATTCCGACGTTGAGATGCGCGCCGCGCTCGAAGTGAACATCCCCAACTACGCCAACGCGATCGTGACCGCGGCGGAAATCGTCGCCGATATTGCCTGAGATTCACGAACTCGAACCGGCCTAGCTTTCCTTCTTGCGATCCGTATCCCGGCTCGGCTGTACCCGCTTGGGCTCCCCCGGCATTTTCGGATAGTTCGGTGGGTACGGCATGTCCCCGAGACCACGCTCTTCGTCTGCCTCGACCATGTCGAGCAACCCGGCGATCGATTGCGCGTCATTGTCCATGCCGGCCCAAGGGTCGTCACGGCTGGCAACCAGTTCGGGCACGGTGTTCATGGTGTAGTCGTCCGGGTCCGCGTTCGCCAACTCGTCCCACGTCAGCGGCATCGACACCGTCGCGATCGGTGTGCGCCGCACCGAATACGGGGAAGCCATGGTGCGGTCCCGCGCGTTCTGGTTGAAGTCGATGAAGATCCGCTCGCCCCGTTCTTCCTTCCACCACGACGTGGTGACGGCATCCGGGGCGCGCCGCTCCACCTCCCGGGCCAGCGCGATGCCCGCCCGGCGTACTTGCACGAAGTCCCAGTCGGTGGCGATCCGCAGATACACGTGCACCCCGCGACCACCGGAGGTCTTCGGGTAGGCGACCAGTCCGAGTTCCTCCAGCAGCGGCCGCAGCACATCGACGGCCACCGTCCGTGCCTGCTCGAAGCCGGTGCCGGGTTGCGGGTCCAGGTCGATGCGCAACTCATCGGGGTGCTCGGTGTCGGGGCAGCGCACCTGCCACGGGTGCAGCGTGACGGTGCCCATCTGCGCCGCCCACACGATCGCCGCCGGGTGCGTCACCATCAGCGCGTCGGCAGTGCGTCCCGACGGGAACGTCACCTGGCAGGTCTCCAGATAGTCGGGATGGTGTTGCGGTACCCGCTTCTGGTAGATCTCCTCGCCGTCAATGCCGTCCGGGAATCGCTGCAGGTGCGTCGGACGGTCTCGCAGCGCCGACAGCATCGGCCCGCCGGCCACCGCCCGGTAGTACTCGACCAAGTTGCCCTTGGTGCCTTTCGCCCCGAGTTCGGGGAAGTAGACCTTGTCCCGGTTGGTCAGCCGGACGGCAATGCCGTCGACGTCGAGTTCCTCCGCTTTGGCAGCCATAACTCGATTCCAGCACGCCGGGCGCGAGAAGCAACAAATGGACTTACCCGTGGCCTGTCCCGGAGCCGCCATCGCCGATCAGCGGGTGTCCCAGCAGCACCCGGCAGGCCAAGGCACGCACGAACTGGTCATGGAACGCTGACGTGGCTTATTCCTGCAGTTGCTATACCGGCCCCGCCTTGACCCGCGGTCCGGTTGCGCGCCGCGTTTGATCTGGCTTTGCCTGGAACAGCTACGGCCGCCGCCAGGGAGGAACTAATGGCCCGGCGGGGCCGCCCGATAGATGGCGCCAGCGGCGTCGTCGGTGACGTACACCGCACCGTCCGGTCCGACTACAGCGGCGACCGGACGGCCCCACCGGGAGCCATCGCTTGCCTGAAAACCGCCGATGAGAGTCTGCTGATCGCCCAAAGTGCCGTTGCGCCAAGGGAAGAACGACACCTCGGGGGCCCGGGGTGGTTGCCGGTTCCAGGAACCGTGCACACCCACCAACGCACCTTCTGCATACGGCGCAGGCAACGCACCGGTGGTGAAGGCAAGTCCCAGCGGTGCCGAGTGCGCACCCATGCTCTGCTCGACAGGCGGCAGTGCGCCACAGTTCAACTGAGATCCGTCCTTGTTGGTCGACATATCCCGAATGAACGAAAGATTGGCGGGTCCGCCGTCGGGATTGCAGAACGGCCAACCCAATTCGCGGCCAGATGTCAAGCGCGCCAAAGTCTCCGGCGGATGGTCGTTGACGTAACCCACGTCGACTTTGTCGTCCGGGTCCGGTGCGTTGTCGCGGTTGTTGACCGCCGTCCACAGCGAGCCATCCGGTGCGAAGGCGAGGCCGGTGCCGTTGCGAACGCCGGTCGCGAACGGCTGTGCCGCACCACCACCGGGCGGAATCCGCATGATTGTGGCGCGGGGCGGGTTCGCCACGCGGTCCTGCGGGGAGATGTTGGCCGTCGAACCGATTGAGAAATAGACGGCACCGTCGGGTCCAACGGCCACGCTCTTCAACGCATGCGCGTAGGCGCCGCGCAGATCGGGGCTGCGTGCGTCGGGAAGGTCGGCCGCGGCGGTCCGGCGGTTGATCGCCTTGCCGTGGGCGTAGTCGTACGCGTCAATCCGGTCGCTCTCGGCGACATACAACGTCGAACCCGCGAACGCCATCCCGTGCGGTTGGTTGAGGCCATCGAGCAATGTTTCCTGTTGCGAGACAATGGGTTTCGGCGTCAGCTTGACGATCTGACCGCTGGCTGGCACCGATACGAGTAATGTCCCGTCGGGAGTCCACGCTGCCAGTCGCGCCTTTGGTAGCCGCGCCCACACTGAGATTGACCAACCGGCGGGGATCAGCGCCTGCCGCGGTCGGTCGAGCGGTGCCTGCGCCAACTCGGCGGGCACATTAACCGAAACTGGCACTAATTTGTCCGGTGCCGACGCCGCCGACGCGGGTGCGGACGGGGACGCCGCCGGCGGGGAGGGTTGCGTCGAGCACGCGGTCGGCACCAGGACACCGATCAGCGCAGCAGCCAGCACGGACGAGCTTCGTAGGCGACCGATCACGTCGTCTTGCATACCCGAGCAGCCCATGATGAACCCGCGGCCGAACTGGGATGACACGGGGACGAGCCCTTCACACAACGCCCCGCGAATGCCGTTCTGCACAGTGCGATGCAGTCCGAGCCCAATCCCACGTTGAGATCATCAATGCGACTGCAGTCACCCGGTCACAGCTGGGCGCCCAACCCCGAATGGAAAAAAGCCTTCACTAAATAGGATGTCCCGGGGAACCGTTGCTGCCGGCCGCGCCCAGCAGGCCGGTGGAGCCGGCATTTCCGCCCGGCCCGCCAGACGCACCCCCAGCGCCACCTGCGCCGCCCAATGCCAAATTGCCCCCCTTGCCGACCGTCTGTTGCTGAGTGCTTTGAACGCTGCCGCCATCGCCGCCATTACCGCCGGTGCCGCCGGTGCCGCCGGTGCCGCCGGTGCCCCCTGCGCCGGGGCCGCCCGCTGCACCCGCCAACCCGATCAACCCGCCCGCTCCGCCGCTGCCTCCGGTCGCTCCACCGGCACCGCCGACGCCGCCGGTGCCGCCTATGCCGCCGAGGGCGCCGCTGTTGCCGTCGCCGCCGATTGCCGTCCCTGCGAAGGAGTTTCCGCCGCCGCCGCCGTTCCCCCCGAGACCCCCGAGGCCGCCGAATCCGCCGAATCCGCCGACACCACCGGCACCGCCGGCACCGCCGATACCGATGAGTGACCCAGCCGCGCCGCCGTTACCGCCGACACCCCCGCTCCCGCCCGCGCCGCCGGTGCCTCCGGTGCTACCGCCTCCGCCGAGGCCGCCGTCACCGCCCGGTGAAGTTGACCCGAAAGCACCGGACGCCGTGCCGCCTTGTCCACCGCCGCCGCCCGCATAGCCGGTGGCACCGGCGCCCCCGGTACCTCCGATTCCGCCGGCGCCGCCGGCCCCGCCGTTGCCGATAAACGTTCCGCCGTGCCCACCATTGCCGCCGGCACCGCCGGTTCCGCCGCTGGTGCCGGATGCGCCTGTCGCCGTTGCGGCACCGCCGTTTCCGCCGTCACCGCCGGCGCCGATTTGGTTCAAAACAAACGCGCCGCTGCCGGTGCCGCCCTGTCCACCGGCGCCGCCCGCGCCGGCGTTAGCACCGCCGTCGGCGCCGTCACCGCCGCGCCCCCCAGTCGCCGTACCACCATTGGGGCCGTTGCCGAGCCCACCGTTGCCGCCCGCACCGCCGGTGCCGCCGGCGCTTCCGGCCACACCTCCGAGACCACCCGCGCCGCCCGTACTACTGCCACCGTTGACTGACTCCGCAGTGCCGCCATTCCCGCCCGTACCCCCGGTTTGAGCGGTGCCGGCGGCACCGGCGTCGCCCTGGAATCCAGTGCCGCCCAAGGTATTTCCAAAGTTGAATACATCTGCGCCGTTGCCGCCGGAGCCAACCGCCGCACCTGGCGTCGGATTGACGCCGGCCGTGCCGGCCACGCCGGTGCCACCCTGCCCGCCACGACCGCCAGAACCGAACCAGTGGGAATTACCCCCGCTACCACCCGAACCAGGCAGGCCACCAAGGACGCCCGCCACCGCCGTGCCGCCCTGGCCGCCGGCACCCCCGTCTCCAATCAAGAACCCACCTGTACCGCCATCACCACCGACCGCGCCGGCTCCACCCATGCCGCCGGCACCACCGGCGCCGAACACGAGCCCGCCGCCGCCGCCCTGACCACCTGCAGCACCGTCTCCGCCGCCGCCGCCGGCACCGCCACCGCCCGCGAAACTCGCTGTGCCACCGACGCCTCCGGCCCCGCCGCCACCATCAACCCCACCGACACCGCCGTGGCCACCGAATCCGCCATCGCCGAAGAAGCCGCCGGCCCCGCCAGCCCCGCCCAGGCCGCCGACGGCACCAGCTCCACGGGCCCCGCCGAATCCACCGGCGCCTCCGCTGCCAATTAGCCCCGCGGTCCCGCCGACTCCGCCGGCACCCCCAGTGGCGCCGGCGACCGTGGCAGATCCACCGGCACCTCCGGCCCCGCCGTTGCCAAACCACAACCCGCCCTGGCCGCCAGCGCCACCGGCTGCACCCGACGCGGTAACGCCCGCGCCGCCCGCCCCGCCGATCCCGCCATTGCCGATGAACCCGGCATTGCCTCCGGCACCACCGGCCTGACCGGGTGCTCCCGAACCGCCATTTCCTCCGTTGCCGTACAAGAGTCCGCCGGGTCCGCCGGAAGCCCCAGTGCCGTTAGCGCCGTTAGTGCCGTCACCGATCAATGGACGCCCCAACAATGCCTGGGTAGGGGCGTTCACCAATCCCAGCAATTGGTCCAACGGCGAGGCACCAGCAGCCTCAGCCGCCGTATAGGCACCGCCACCGGCCGCCAACGCCTGCACGAACTGGGCATGAAACGCCGAGGCCTGCGCGCTGAGCGCCTGATAGCTCTGCGCGTGTGAGGCAAACACAGCCGCAATCGCTGCGGACACCTCGTCTTGGGCCGCTGTCAATATCGCCGTCGTCGGCAACGCCGCGGCTGCATCGGCCGCCGTGAGCGCGGACCCAATCCCCGCCAACTTCGATCCGGCCGTCGCCAACTCCTCGGGCACCGTCGTCAAATATGACATCTGAAGCCTCCCGACCAACCGGGGTCCCGTGCCCCAGCACGCTGGTCAAAAGCACATCCTATGCACATAACGCGGTGCCGCCCTGGAAAATAGAAAGCGCCAATTGATTCATCACTCGCATGTGCGCGATCACCCCGGCTTGGCGTCGTGATCGTCGCATCGGGACCGATCATCACCAGAGCTACGTAACTACTAGTGGAGCCGACGCATCCCGGTGGCGACTGGCTACTTGAGGGCGTGCCGACCCGCCCCAGTCAGAACAATCCGCATCGCGGCCTGAGCTGCTGTGCCAGCGCTCGAACGTGCTTTGCCCGAGTAATCGGTGCCGCGCGTGGGTCGCGCTCGCTGAGTCTGAGCACAATGCCGTGTTGAGATCCTCAATGTGACTGCAGTCACCGTGCGCGGGCCGTACAGTTCGCCTCAATAAGACAGCTTCGGGAGCTGTTTGCCTGGGATGCTGACTTGAGGAGCCGCAAATGGCATCTTTCGTGTTCGTAACACCTGAAGCCGTAGCTGCTGCGTCGCAGAATTTGAGCGGCATTGAGTCGGCTCTCACCACGGCCAATGCAGCGGCCGCTAGATCAACGACGCAGGTAGCGGTCGCAGCGCAGGACGAAGTCTCGGCGGCGATCTCGGCGTTATTCGACACCCACGCTCTGGACTACCAGGCTGCCGCTGGGCAGGCCGCGCTCTTCCACGAGCGCTTTGTGGGGACTTTGACCTCGGGTGCGGGACTGTATTCAGCCGCGGAGGCCGCCAACGCATCGCCCCTGCAGACGTTGGAGCAGGAGTTTTTGGCATTAATCAATGCGCCCGCCAGGGCGTTGTTCGGGCGCCCGTTGATCGGCAACGGCACCAATGGCGCGGCAGGGACCGCGCAGGCCGGTGGGGACGGCGGAATTTTGTTCGGTAGTGGCGGCAGTGGCGGCTCGGGAGCACCAGGTGCGACCGGGGGGGCTGGCGGGAACGCCGGGCTGTTCGGGAACGGCGGAGCAGGCGGAGCCGGCGGAGCTGCCGGTGCCCTCGGCGGTACCGGCGGAACCGGTGGCGCGGGTGGTGCTGGTGGGTGGTTAGGCGGATTTGGCGGAGTCGGCGGGGCGGGTGGGGTTGGCGGGGCCGCTGGGCTGCTGATTGCCCCCGGAACCGGCGGCGTTGGTGGGGCCGGTGGCGCGTCGAGGGCGCTGCTGTTGTGGGCTGGCGGAGCAGGGGGCGCCGGCGGAGCTGGGGGTGCGGGAGCCGCAGGCAGCTTCGGCGCTATTGGCGGAGGGACGGGCGGTGTCGGCTCTGGCGGCGGTCTCGGCGGGGCTGGCGGCGCCGGGGGCGCGGGATTCGGACTGTTCAGCCACGGCGGGGCCGGGGGTGTCGGCGGTGGCGGTGGGTCTGGCGGCATCGGCGGGGCTGGTGGAACTGGTGTGAGTTTGGCTCCGAACGGTGGAACGGGCGGTGATGGCGGGAGCGGCGGCGGCGCCGGCGCGGGTGGTGCTGGTGGGAGTGGCGGATTCTTCGGATCCAGCGGCGCGACGGGTGGCGCTGGTACGGGCGGCACCGGCGGCTTCGGCGGGGCAGGCGGGGTGGGTTATGACGCTGCCGCCGACCCGACAGCGCTGCCCGGCACCGCCGGCGGCCAAGGCGGCCAGGGGGGCAACGGCGGCACCGGCGGCAACTCCGGTGCCGGCGGCACCGCGGGCAGTGGCGGCAACTCCGGCGCCGGCGGTGGCGGCGGCAACGGTGCTGCTGGCGCGGCGGGCACCAGCCTGCTGCCCACGGGCAGCACCGGCGGCAACGGCGGGGCCGGCGGCAACGCAGGCACCGTTGGCCTGGCCGGTACCGGCGGCAACACCGGCAGCGCCGGCAACACCGGCAACGGCGGCGCCGGCGGCATCGGTGGCGCAGGCGGTACGGGTTATAACGCTGCCGCCGACCCGCTCGCGCTGCCCGGCACCGCCGGCGGCCAGGGCGGCCAAGGCGGCAACGGCGGCACCGGCGGCAACTCCGGTGCTGGTGGCACCGCGGGCACCGGCGGAAACTCCGGCGCCGGTGGCGGCGGCGGCAACGGCGCTGCTGGTGCGGCGGGCAACAGCCTGCTGCCCACGGGCAGCACCGGTGGCAACGGCGGGGCCGGTGGCAACGCAGGCACCGCGGGCCTGGCTGGCGGCGGCGGCAACACCGGCAGCGCAGGCAACACCGGCAACGGCGGTTCCGGCGGCGTCGGTGGGGCAGGCGGAACCGGCTACAACGCGGCCGCCGACCCGCTCGCAGCGCCGGGCACAGCCGGTGGACAAGGCGGCCAGGGCGGCAACGGCGGCACCGGCGGCAACTCCGGCAATGGAGGCACCGCGGGCAGCGGCGGAAACTCCGGTGCTGGCGGCGGCGGCGGCAACGGCGCTGCCGGTGCGGCGGGCAACAGCCTGCTGCCCACAGGCGACACCGGTGGCAACGGCGGGGCCGGCGGCAACGCAGGCACCGCGGGCGCGGCCGGCACCGGCGGCAACACCGGCAGCGCAGGCAACACCGGCAACGGCGGTTCCGGCGGCGTCGGTGGGGCAGGCGGAACCGGCTACAACGCGGCCGCCGACCCGCTCGCAGCGCCGGGCACAGCCGGTGGACAAGGCGGCCAGGGCGGCAACGGCGGCACCGGCGGCAACTCCGGCAACGGAGGCACCGCGGGCAGCGGCGGAAACTCCGGTGCCGGCGGCGGCGGCGGCAACGGCGCTGCCGGTGCGGCGGGCAACAGCCTGCTGCCCACAGGCGACACCGGTGGCAACGGCGGGGCCGGCGGCAACGCAGGCACCGCGGGCGCGGCCGGCACCGGCGGCAACACCGGCAGCGCAGGCAACACCGGCAACGGCGGTTCCGGCGGCGTCGGTGGGGCTGGCGGAACCGGCTACAACGCAGCCGCCGATCCACTCGCGGCGCCGGGCACCGCCGGCGGACAAGGCGGCCAGGGCGGCAACGGCGGCACCGGCGGAAAGTCCGGTCCTGGTGGTCTTGACGGTGACGGCGGTAACGCCGGTAACGGCGGAATCGGCGGGAACGGGTCCGCGGGTGGGGTGGGGACCAGCTCGCCCGGCGGCAACGGTGGTGCTGGTGGTGATGCCGGTACCGGTGG
>NZ_JBVAXG010000008.1:0-263866 GCF_055419245.1 Mycobacterium sp. IDUB_37
CCAAGCGCTGTGTGACCAATTCCGTTGGCACTACAACCATCAACGGCCCCACCAGGCTATCGACGACCAGCTTCCCGCCGAGGTCTACCAGGCGCTGCCCAAGGTAGGACCCGGCGACCCACGACCCCGACGACGCAAGACCGGACCACGGGTACTGATGGTGGGGCCAACCGGCAGCATCAACTACCGCAAACGCAAGATCGGCATCGGGCAGCACTGGAAGGGCCAACGGGTCACCCTCATCGAGACCACAACCGATCACGTCGTGGTCCTCGACCGCACCACCGGTGCCGTCCTCCGAGAACTCGTCCTCGGGCCCCTAGGCACATATCACGGCAACGGTAAGAAGCGCGGCCGACCACGCAAGAACCCCGAAACCGCACCACCGAAAGTAGTGTCAGCGATGTCCTGACAACAACGTGTCAGGGATGTCCCCGGCCACTACAGCCAGGCCACCGGACCAGGGGGTCAAAATTCAGTTGCCGCGCCGGGGTCAGATTTCACGTGCCGCCGACAGAATGGTCGGATGCTTTCGCATCCCTATGCGCGACAGCGGGCCTCTCCATCGCCGCAGGCATGCTTACCGCGTTGGGACTGGTCTCGAAGAACAACCCGGACAACGCCGACGCATGGGCCAAGCATTACCACACGATGGCCGCCCGGCCTGTGTCGTGACATTGACGGTGGAGTCCCGCCACGGCCGGAGAACACCGCCGCCACTGCTATCGGCTTGACTGGAAATGCGGTTAGCGTCGCTGGACCCTCCATCATCGCAAAACTGGGCACAGCGTCCTTAGAGCACCTGAGTAACGAACAAGCGGCGTTTGATAAAGCGAAGGCCAACCACGCGCTACTGCGGGAACAGGCCACAGGTCTAAACAAGTACGGCTGGCCGTCGAAGACGACGGATACTACGGGTTATGCCGAATACCAAGCGAAACTTCAACACGACAAATATCCCTTAAATAAGGCATACAAGCAGGCTTACCACGAGGCATGGACCGCCAACAAAGGCGCAACCGACAAAATGCTCAAATCTCAAGTGCTGACTCCCAGGTAACGAATGCTAAGGGGAAGTCTGAAAGGCTGACGTCTAATAGTACGTTCAGTGTGATTTTGTCTGCGTTGTCGGTGGTGGAGTTATTGGAGTTGATGGCGGATTCGCCGATTCCGATGGATTGGTGGATGCCGTTGAGTGTGTTGCGCAGCGGTGCGCATGCTCGAAAAGTGGTGCGTGGTGGGTGTTTGCGGCGATGTTACGGTGACAGTTCGGCGGACTGTGCGCGCGATCGGTGAGGGTTGGGACGGGGGTTTTTGATGTCGTTCGTTGATGCGGGCCGGGTGTTGTTCGCGTTGGGCAATGTGGGTGCGCAGTTCGGTTACCTCGGTTCTGACCCCAAGTTTTCGGGAGCGTACATCGCGGCATGTACCACCAACACGGGAGTCTTGGGCGCGGCACCGGTCAGCTACCTGGCCCGCCGTCGTGCAGTCGACAGCACGATCAGGTCAGCGTTTCGCAAATATCCGTCGCAATTTGGGCCCGGCGGCGTTCCTCCCAAAGATCTCATCCGCGGGATCAAAGCGAATGCCGCAGGTCCAGTGAGCATCGTCTTGTGGACCATCAGCGTCGTGGACGCGGTCAGCACTTTGTGGGGTTTCCTCATTCCCGCAGAGGGCGATGAGTTCACAGCGGGCGCTCAACAGTTCACCGCGCTCTCCGAGGAATTGGCTTCGGCGGCGCCCGATGACCGTTGGCAGGGCGCGGCGGCACAATCGTACAGGTTAGCCGACGCGGCACTGCAGAAAATGGCGCAGGCCACAAGTGAACTCGACGTGAAGCTGGCAGCACTGATGAAAGATCAAGCTGAGAAAGTCACCGTCGTACGTTTGTGCTTTGGGATTCTGAAGGATTGGCTGGTCGTGGCCATCCCGATCGTCTTAGCTTTCGAAATGAGTGATATTGGCCAGGGCTATGTCTTCGCGGCCGCCGCGGCTGTTGCGGCGGGTGGGGCTATTGTCGCGGCGACAACTGTTTCGGTTCTGTTTTCATCCAAGGTAGCTTCGTTGGCGGATCAACTGGGCGATCAGTACCGTGAGTCGGCAGGATTGGCGGTGGCGGGTTCAGCGGCGCCAGCCGGTGCTGATGCGGTGGCGGGGTCTGCGGTTGCGGGCTCAGGCGGTGTGCGCGACCGTGCGGTTGATGAAGCGCAGGGCAGCGGGGTTCAGCCACCAGCAGTGGACCTGGCGAGGGCGAGTGGTGAGGATCGGTTTGGCCTGGACGTAACCGGTGGCGGCTCGGCGGTGGCCCAACCGACTGAGGTACGGGCAATAGGCATCATCGGTCAGCGAGACGCCGAATACAGCAGCCGCGTAGCAACCCCGGCGGCCCCCGAGCGGAAGCGGGTAGCGCAATCAGAAGCCGCCCAAGTACAGCCCAGAGACGGCGTGGACGCTGCTCACGACAGCGCAGTGCCGGCGGTTCAGCAACAAGGTCCCATCGAAGCAGTCAGGACCCCGCCGCAACCCGCGCTCGATTCTGTGCTGAGCAGCGCCGGAAGATGATCGGTGCGCGCCCGCTGGTCAGGGTGACCTGACTGGCGCGAGGCCACGCTGCGCGAATTCGCCTAGCTTCGTCACGGAACACGACCCGGCCGCACTGTGCGTCGCTGACCTCGGGCGCTCCCATGTCGGGGCCTACAAGCGCTGGTTGGTCCAGCGACCGGCGCTGCGCCCGGTAATGATGTCTGGGTGGGGCGCCTACGGATGCACCTTGCTCACCCCAGTCGGATCGACACGCTAGAGGCTGAGGTCATAACCCTGCTTCTGGTCTCGGGTGTGGCTGCGGTCGATCCCGAGGTGTTGGTCTAGTGCCTGATCCCGTTGTGCGCGTTGGGTTTTCTGATAAATGCTGCGACGTCGGGTGACGGTGCGTTGGTGCTCGGCGACCAGGGAGGCTACCCGATCGGGTAGCAATTTCGCGGGGGACTCGGCCGCGGTCTGGTGCGCGGTGCGGGCAGTCTCGTCGCGGCCGATGACGTGCCGTAGCGCTCGCGCGGCTTGGGTAGGGGTGCCGCGGTGGGCCAGGTGCACCCCCTCGGCGCCGGCCAGGTCGTGGCTGTGGGCGTGGTCGGCTTCTGCCGGGTCGCGTTGGTAGAGATAGGCGTGATTAGACGCGCGGCCGCGGGTCAGGGCGACGTAGGCCAGGTTGCGGCTGGCGGTGTCGGCCAGCACGGCGTGGGTGGTCTCAGCGGTGACACCTTGAGCGGCGTGCACGGTGACCGCATGCCCAAGCTGCACCTGCTCGCGTAGGTAATCGCCACGAAAGACTGCCCAGGCCCCGTCGCCGAGGCGGCGGGCCGCCAGACGCGGGTGTGCGGCGGTGTCATCGACGTTGACCACCTGCCAGCGTTGCCCGTTGCGCACCGGCGCCTCCAACAGCGGTTGGGTGCGGTCCTGGGGCTGGTAGACGGTGATGGTGGGGTCGTTGCGGCGGGTGATGATGATGTCTTCGACCCCGATGTGGTGGCAGCGGGCCCCGGTCACCATCGAAGTGTCCCGCCCTTGGGTGATGCGCTCGGCGACGGTGCTGACGAGGTGTTTTCCACACTTCGCGCAGTGAACTACGTACAGCTGTTCGGCCAACTGGTCGACCAGGCGCCGGACCTGGTCAAGCAGGCGATTCGCGGCAACGTCGCCGACGGACGCGCGTTGACCGGGTCCGACATCGCCCGCGCGATCGGGTTGCGCGGCGCGATCTACAACCGGGCACTGGCGTTCTTCGGCGAGTACGACGCCCTGGTGCTGCCCGCCTGCCAGGCGCTGCCCTTCGACGCCGACCTCGAGTACCCCCCCAGCATCGCCGGCGTCGTGATGGACAACTACCTGGCGTGGATGAAGGCGGCGTACTTCGTATCGGTTACCGAATGCCCGGCGACCGCGGTACCGGTCGGATTCTCGAGCGAAGGATTACCGATCGGCGTTCAGGTGGTCGCCCCGCCGCGCGACGACATGCGCTCGCTGAGCGTCGCGCATTGCCTCGAACAGGCCACCGGCGCGAGTCAGCGCCGCCCGGAATTTGTGATGTGACCGAACAACGCGGCGCACGGGCCGAAGATATATTCCGGCACGGTTGATCCTGGGCTAAAGTATCGGCCTAATCGTCCTCATCGCGGAGTTCGACCGAGGCCGTGTATTGGTGCGGCCGGGGGCAGAAATAATTCGGCGCTCCGCGCTCAGGTGGCAACACCTCGGCCGGACGCAGGAAAGGTCGCAGATGCATTATTCGGTTCCGGCGGGAAGTGCCGTCAGCGGTGCGCTGCTCGCGGTTTTGGTGCTACTAGGTCTCATCCTTATCACCGCCGCGTGGGTGTACGCGGACGCCAAAGCGTCAGCGGATCGCGGCCGTCCGATTGTTTCGGCGGTGGGATCGGTTGAACTCAATACGCCGAAGGCGTGGTTCTTCAGCTGCCTGGTGATGTGGGAGACGTTCTTCCCCCTCTATCTGGACAGCCGCACCATCGCCTAGCGCACAGTTCATCGATCTTGGGGGGCAGGATTGAACAACGTGATTCGGGGCGCGGCTGTTCAGGCTTCAGCGATCACATTGAACACGTTGGCAACCACCGACAAAGCGTGCGATCTGATACGTGAAGCCGGGCGCAATTCGGCCGACGTCGTCGTCTTTCCCGAATGCTTCATTCCAGGACATCCGTCGTGGTTCCAATTCTTGCCGCCCACGTCGAAGGAACTCACCGATCTCAACGTGCGGCTGTACAACACTTCGATCGACGTGCCCGGACCCGAGACGGCCAAAATCGGTGAAGCCGCTCGCACCGCGAATTGCTTTGTGGTGATGGGCATTACCGAGCGTGCATCATCGAACTCGGGGTCGTTGTTCAATACGCAATTGTTCTTTGGGCCGGATGGTCAATTATTGGGCAAGCACCAGAAACTGACACCGACGACCTATGAGCGTCTGGTCCATTGGGGCGGCGGCGGCGACACCTTGTGTGTCGTCGACACGCCTTTCGGCCCGCTGAGTGGCTTGTTGTGTTCAGAGAACTCCAACCCTTTGGCGGGCTTCGACCTCGTGGCGCGTGGCCTACGAGTTCACGCGATGAGTTGGCCTCCGCACTTCATGATGGCCGGTAACGGCGCGCCGGGTCTGCCCGATATCTCCCAGCTGACCGCACGGCATTTCGCGCTGATGTCGAAAGCGTTCGTTATCAGCGCCTGCGGCGTAATGGACCGGGAGTTCTACCGCGAGATCGCGGCCATGACGGGTGCCCCTCAAGCCGACTTGACTGTCGGCGTCGAAGACGGCGGATCAGTCATAGTCTCGCCGGGTTCGGTAGTCCTCGCAGGCCCAGTTGCCGGCGGCGTCGAGGACATCATTTACGCGCAGCTGGATCTGGACCTCTGGGTGCGGTTGAAGATGCTTCAAGATTATGGCGGCCATTACAACCGCCCAGATGTCTTCGCGCTCACAGTGAATCGCACCCCGAACCGCTTCGAAGACCAGGAAACCGCTAGGTAGCTTCCTGCGGCACAGCGTCGTCCCGTCGCGGGCGCAGCAGAATCAGCGCCAGCACGATCGCGGCGACCGGCACCGCCGACATCATCAGGCTCAGCGTGTGGATGGCGTGGATCATCCACACGCCGGCGCCCTCGACGACTTCTCTCGCGCGTTGCGGGTCGAGCACGTGGGCGCCCCCCGTCGACGACACCGACACGCCGTGCGCGACCTGCAACGCCTCGCGGGCCTGCGTCACGGTGATGCCTGAGCCGGCCAGCGCCTGCCTGCCGTCGTGCACGAACAACATGGTGCCGACGAGCGCGAACACCGCCGGCCCGAGTGAGTAACCCGCCTGCCCGACTGCTGATTTCACCGCCGAGACGGAGCCGCCGAGATCGGCTGGGGCACTTGACATCATGATCGTCGACTGCGGTGTCTGCACCACCGCGCCGCCGACGGCGTTGAGCACCACCGAAGCGAACAACAGCCACATTGACGAATGCGCGTCCACGGTCGTCAGCATGAGCAGACCCGCCAGAAGCAGGAGCAGGCCGGTCACCAGGACACTGCGCTCACCGAATCGGGTTGCCGCCCTGCCAGACGCGGTTGCGGCGAGCGCCTGCAGAACTGTCGCCGGCACCAGCAAGAGGCCCAGCAGTGCCGGTGACTCGCCGCGCACGGTCACCAGATAGTAGGCGAACAGGATGGTCGAGCCACCAGTGAGGAAGTTGAAGACCACGCCCGCGACGACCGCGGCGTTGAACCGGCCAGACTGGAAGATGCGGAGGTCCAAAGCCGGATCAGCAGTGCAACGTTCGCGGATCAGGAACCCCGCGCCCGCGACAACGCCGACTGCGATGGGAATCAACGCGCCAGAGTGCAGACCGCGCTGCAGCTGGGAGATGCCGTACACCAGGCCGAGCAACGCGACCGCGACGAGCATCAGGCCGGGTACGTCGAGGCGGCCGGGTGCGCGTGGTGTCTCGGGCACGAAACGCAGATGGATCACCAGCGCGATGACCGCGGCGACGGGAGTCACCAGAAAGCCGGTTCGCCATCCCACGTGCTCGGCGAGCAGGCTGCCCAGGACGGGCATCGGCGTCATGAGGGCGATGCCAGCACCGAGGTAGAGCGCGATCGCGGCGGCGCGGCGCTGCGGCGGAAAGACGGCGTTGATCGTGGCCAGTGACAGCCCCAACAGGAAGGCGAACGCGACTCCGGATCCGGCGCGGGCCGCGATGAGCACCGCTCCGCTTGGCGCGGCCGCGGCAAGCAGGCCGAACCCCATCGCGCCGAGCAGACCGCCAGTGAACATCCGCTTCATGCCGTACAGGTCGCCCAGCGCACCCGCGCCGAGCACCGCTGCCGCCAGCGTCAGCGGCGCCAAGCTGGCGACGAAGCTGGCGGTGCTTGGCGACATGCCCAGCCCGGCCCGCACTTCGGAGATGTTGGCCGACAGAATCGTCGGGTCGGCCGCGGTGATGCTGTAGCCCAGCCCCATGGCGATCACCGTCATGGTGGCCGCCAGACCCGATGCCTCCGTGGGTATTTCGGTGGCCGGCGAGCTCATGCCGGGCGCGGTTTCTGTTGCTCGACGGTGGTGTCACATTGCGATGCGCTGAATTGCACTTTTCAGAGTGTCTCTCGTTGCTGGTTTGCTCGTGCTCCTGTGTTGCTTCAGGCAGTCAAGCATGGTTTCGACGTGGATCAGTTGCTCCGATGGCGAGGAAGAGTTTTGCGCGTTTACCGACGTCTGGGAGGGGGTACAAGGGCGCCGATGAGGGTCAGCAGACTCACCCGGAAGAGCGGTTGACAGCATGAATGAGTTGGAGCAGTTCGCCAGTGACATGCGGGTATTCGCGACCGAGGTAAGGGCGCTGGGCTACTCGTCACCTGGATGGAACGAGAACCCGTTCATTGAACTGTCGGAGCGCATGGTCCGCCGCGCCGAGGTGGCCGATCGTCTTCGAGCCCGCAACACCGGATAGCGGAAATTGGGGCTCGTCAGCCCTCAAGCGCCGCGCGGTGCACTCCGAGCAAGTATTCGTATGCCGAGGCGTTGACGCCGTTCTGTGCGAGTTCGTCCTCGCTGAGTTCGCGGCGAATCTTGGCCGGCACTCCGGCGACCATTGATCTGGGCGGAACGGTCATGCCCTGGGGCACTACCGCGCCTGCCGCCACCAGTGAACCGGCTCCGATCGTGGCGCCATTGCCGATCACGGCACCCATTCCGATCAAGCTGTCGTCCTCGATCGTGCATCCGTGCAGTACAGCGTTGTGTCCCACCGTCACTCGCGAGCCGATGGTGACGGGAAACCCCGGATCTGCGTGGACGGTCGCACTGTCCTGGACGTTCGACCCGGCTCCGACCACGATTGATTCGAAATCCGCGCGCAACGTCGCGGAGTACCAGACACTCACCCGTTCACCAAGGGTCACGTTGCCGATCACCGACGCGTGCGGAGCCACCCAGCTTTCGGGATGCAACGTCGGAGCATTGTCGGGCAGGGCGAGAATCACGGGCTGGGCCATGGGCACATTGTGCCCAACGAGCGGGCGACCAAGACATTCGGGAGATCGCCCCGACCGCGCTGCCTGATCAGTCACCACTGAATCGGTTGCGCGGGTGGCTGATTCGCTATCGTGGCCCCATGCAGAACACCTCGTCGAGGGTCGCAGTGCGCAGTCCGGCGGCGGCCGCGCGCTGCCCGAGCTCGGCGATCGGATCCCCGGTATGTGTGTGGCAAGCCGCCGGCCTGATCGAGACGTTCGATATCGAACATCGCGGGGCGGTAGCTGATCCGCTCGGCAAGGGCGTAGCGGTCGGCGTCTACTCGCTGGGCTTCTCCAGGCCAGCGGGTGTGTCATCACGGACTCTGCGCGACGCGCGCCGTAATATTTGGGTAGCGTGTTCACGAACTTAGCGAATCTGCCTTGAGTCAGCCAACTTTCGTCAAACTCCGCCGCGGTTTGCCGGACCTGTATGCTGCTGCCGGAACACGAGCGGAACTATCCTGCCGTCGGCTTCTCGAGAGTGATGTCCGCTCCCTCGCGCCAGCCGGATGTCAGAGGTTCAAGGCAGAATACGCAGGCCGCCCACGCACAGCGGACGGCTGGTGCGAGCTCGCCGAGCAGATTGAGACCCTGACGGGACCCGAATGCTGCGGCATCGGCCTCGGGGGAAAGGACCAGCAGTGAGTTACAACGCCGCAGACATCACCGAACTCGACGATGTCCAGCACACGCGCCTGAGGCCGGCAGTGAACCTGGGTCTCGACGTGCTCAACACGGCATTGCGCGAGCTGGTGGACAACGCGATCGAAGAGGTCGCCGACCCCAGCCACGGCGGGTCCGCGGTGACGATCACTCTGCACGCCGACGGATCGGTCAGTGTCGCCGACGACGGCCGCGGCTTGCCCGTCGACTCCGACCCGGTCACCGGCAAGAACGGCATCGTCAAGACACTGGGCACTGCCCGGGCCGGCGGCAAGTTCTCCGCGCATCAGGACGCTACGAGTACAGGTGCCGGTCTGAATGGGATCGGCGCTGCGGCGGCGGTGTTCATCTCCGCGCGGACCGACGTGACCGTACGCCGGGCCGGCAAGACCTTCCTGCAGAGTTTCGGCGGCGGCTACCCCGGTGTGTTCGACGGGAAGGACTTCGATCCGAACGCCGAATTCACCCGCTCCGATACCCAGAGACTGCGCGGCTCCGGCAATCGTCAGCCGGAGGCGCACGGCACCACGGTGCGCATTCTGTTCGACCCGGCCGTGGTGCCCGATTCCACCGTGGATATCGGCGAGGTCCTGCTGCGGGCACATGCCGCTGCGCGGATGTCGCCTGGGGTGCACCTGCTTGTCGTCGACGAAGGCTGGCCCGGCGAGGAAGTCGCGCCCGCGTTGACCGAGCCGTTCAGTGGCCCATGGGGCACCGATGCCCTGCTGGACCTCATGTGCACCGCTGCCGGCACACCCCTGCCTGGGGTGCGCGCCGTCGTAGAAGGCCGCGGCGAATACACCACCGGGCGCGGCCCGACTCCATTCCGCTGGTCCTTGACGGCCGGGCCGGCCGAGCCTGGCACCGTGGCCGCGTTCTGCAACACCGTGCGCACCCCCGGCGGCGGATCCCACCTGACCGCCGCCGTCAAAGGCCTGTCCGAAGCGCTGGCCGATCGTGTTTCCCGGATCCGTGACCTGGGCCTGGCGAAGGGCGAAGACGGCCCGGAGGCACAGGACTTCGCCGCGGTCACCGCTCTGGCCGTGGACACCCGCGCCCCGGATGTGGGATGGGACTCGCAAGCAAAGACCGCGGTGTCGTCGCGGTCACTGAATGTGGCGATGGCCCCGGACGTGGCGCGCAGCGTCGCCGTCTGGGCGGCCAACCCTGCCAACGGCGACACGTTGTCGCTGTGGACCAAGCTGGCGCTGGAGTCGGCCCGGGCGCGGCGCAGCGCCGAAGGCGCGAAGGCCCGGTCCCGCGCGGCGTCCAAGGCCAAAGGGCTGGGCACCAATCTGTCGTTGCCGCCGAAACTGCTGCCCAGCCGGGAGACCGGACGCGGGTCGGGTGCGGAGTTGTTCTTGTGTGAGGGCGATTCCGCACTGGGCACCATCAAGGCTGCGCGCGACGCAACATTTCAGGCCGCCTTCCCTCTGAAAGGCAAGCCGCCCAACGTCTACGGGTTCACCCTCAGTAAGGCGCGGATCAAAGACGAGTTCGATTCGATCGAACGCATCCTGGGCTGCGGAGTGCGAGACCACTGCGACCCGGAACTGTGTCGCTATGACCGGATCCTGTTCGCCTCCGACGCCGACCCCGACGGCGGCAACATCAACTCCAGTCTCATCTCGATGTTCCTGGACTTCTATCGGCCGCTCATCGCGGCCGGGATGGTCTATGTGACGCTGCCACCCTTATTCGTCGTCAAAGACGGCACGCAGCGCATCTACTGCCAGGACGAGTCCGAGCGCGATGCCGCGGTGGCCCAGCTACGCGCCACCTCTAAACGCAAGGTAGAGGTGCAGCGCAATAAGGGCCTCGGCGAGATGGACGCCGACGACTTCTGGAACACCGTTCTGGATCCGCAGCGACGCACTGTGGTTCGGGTGCATCTCGATGACGGCAAGACCAACTTGCACCACATTCTGTTCGGCGGGCCGCCCGAGGGCCGGCGTACGTGGATGGCCGAGGTCGCTTCCCGCGTCGACACCGCAGCGCTGGACCTGACGTAGGAGAAACACTGTGACCGCCACCCTGGAAGTTCCTGAACAGAACCCTGACCTGGTGCTCGACCAGAGCGCCGACGATTACTGGAACCACTACCAGCTGACCTTCGCGCTCTACAGCGTCAGCGACCGCGCGATCCCTTCGGCGTTCGACGGTCTCAAGCCCGGCCAGCGACGCCTGCTCTATCAGATGCACGAATCGCGACTGCTGCCCGGCAACAAACCGCAGAAGTCGTCCAAAGTCTGTTCGGCAGTCACCGGAAACCTGCACCCGCACGGTGGCGCGTCGATGTACGGCGCCGCAGCGCTGATGGCCGCGGAGTTCCAGCGCGTGAAAGTCATTGACGGACAAGGCGCGTTCCCCCGCATCCAGGGTGACATTCCCGCGGCCGACCGCTACACCGAAATGCGGCTGTCAGCACCCGGGGCCGCGCTGACCGCCGAACTCGACGACCACGCCGTGCCGATGGTGCAGACGTTCGACGGCGAATGGACCGAACCGACGGTGCTGCCGGCGCGGTGGCCGGTGCTGCTCTGCAATGGCGCTGTCGGCATCGCCGAAGGCTGGGCCACCAAGGTGCCTGCACATAACCCTCGCGAGATCATGACGGCCTGCCGGACACTGCTGGCCAAGCCGAACCTGTCCGACGACGCGCTGTGCGAGCTGATTCCCGGCCCCGACTGGGGATGCGGATCCACGGTGGTCGGCACGGCCGGGCTGCGGGATTACATGACCACCGGCCGCGGAGCGTTCACCGTGCGCGGCACGGTATCGGTCGACGGGAAGAACTGCATCATTACCGAACTTCCGCCTGGCGTGGCCAGTTCGACTGTGCAGGAAAGGATCCGGGCCCTCGTCGAATCCGGAGAAATGTCCGGCGTGGCCGACATGTCCGATCTGACCGACCGGCGGAACGGGCTGCGCATCGTGGTCACCGCCAAGCGCGGCCACAGTGCCGAAACGATCCGGGATCAGCTGCTCGCGCTGACACCGCTGGAGTCAACGTTCGCCGCCAGCCTCGTCGCCCTGGACGAGGACCGCGTCCCACGCTGGTGGTCGGTACGCGAGCTGATCGCCGCGTTCCTGTCCCTGCGGGACTCAGTAGTGTTGCGGCGCAGCGAGTATCGGCTGCAGAAGGTGACCGCTCGGCGCCACCTGGTGGCCGGCCTGATGACCATTCACTTGGACATCGACGCCGCAGTGGCCGTGATCCGCGGATCCGACACCGTCGACGAGGCCCGCCAGGGCTTGCAGGCCAGGTTCGCGATCGACGCCGAGCAGGCCGATTACGTGCTGGCACTGCAGCTGCGCCGACTGACCAAGCTCGACGTGATCGAATTGCAGGCCGAAGCGGAGAGGCTGGACGCCGAGTTCGCGGTGTTGACCGAACTGGTGTCGAATCCCAACGCGCGCCGCAAGGTGATCAACCAGGAACTCAAGGAGACGGCGAAGCTGTTCGACGGCCCCGAGTTCGACCGCCGGACCGTGCTGGATGCAACAGCCACCCCGGTAGCCTCGAGCGCCGACCAGGACGGCAACCGAGAGCGCAAGGTCAACGCCTCGTGGCGCCTGGATGACCGCGGCGTGTTCTCCGACAGCCACGGCGAATTGCTGACGTCGGGCCTGGGTTGGGCGGTGTGGACCGACGGGCGCGTCAAGTTCACCAACGGCGGCGGTCTGCCGTTCAAGACCCGCGATATCCCCGTCGCGCCGGACATCACGGGGCTTCTGCGGTCCGGGGTGCTCGCACCCGGGACGCATCTGGCGTTGGTGACCCGGCGCGGGAAGGTGCTGCGCATCGACCCCGCCGCGGTGAATCCGCAAGGCGCGGCCGGTAACGGCGTGGCCGGCGTGAAGTTGACGGCCGGTGACCCTGGTGACGAGGTCATTGCCGCATTGCCGGTCTCCTGCGCGAACGGCGAGGCCATCCTGTCGACCTCCGAAAAGGGCTGGAAGGTAACCGAAGTCGCCGACATCCCCGTCAAGGGCCGCGGCGGCGCCGGAGTCGGGTTCCACCCGTTCGTCAATGGCGAGGACGCGCTGCTGTCGGCATCGATCTCCGCGGCCGGGTTCGTGCGTCGCGGAAAAACGGTGCGTGCCGAGAAGCGTGCCAAGGCATCGGTCAAGGGCGCTGGCACCGACGTGACGCCTGCGACGACGGCGTGACCGTCGACCACCGGGGTGGGTGTAGCGGTCAGTGTTGGGATCGGTAGCCAGGCACGTCCGGTGAACTCTCGAAAGACACGCCAGAAAGGCGGGCAGAGAGGATCCGGCAGCCATGTCGTTTGTCAGCGTCGTGCCCGACTTCATCGCTCAGGCGGCCGGCGAGTTGGATCGCCTCGGCTCGACATTGAGCGCGGCCAATGCCGCGGCGGCCTCCGCTACCACCGCGATGGCGGCCCCGGCCGTTGATGAGGTGTCTGCGGCAATCACTTCACTACTGAACGCGCAAGCCCAGGAATATCAAGCCGTCAGCGCCCAGGTGGCGAACTTTCACAGCCAGTTCGTCGACTTGTTGAACAACGGCGCGGGTGCGTACGCCAGTGCCGAGACCGCCAATACGTACGCCGCCGCGTCCAGCGAAATCACCCAGTTCTACGGCGACGGCCCCCTGGGCATGCTGATCGGCGCCGAAGCGGAGTACATCGAGCTTCCGCTCGACGTTCTTGGTCCGGTACTCACGTCAACTTCCGCGCTCGGACAGAGTGGAACAGATTTTTTCAGTGCGGTGCTGGCCGGCAACCCGGGCGGGGCCGTAGCGGCACTCCGTGATGCCGGCCCTAACGTCGGCAACGCGTTCCTCTACGGCCAAAGCACGATGTCGATTCCGCTGCCGTCGAACATCCCGGGTGTGACGTTGGCGCTCAACGTGCCGTTCGGCGGTGTGCTGGCTCCCGTCCAACCCATGACCGCGACGGTGACATTCGGGGGCGAGTTCGCGGGCCAGGAGCCGGTTACGGTTCCGATGCCGTTCGAGGTCGGCGGCATCGTTTCCGAGGTGCAGGGCGACGCACCTTCAGTGGCCATTGCACTGCTGCTGTTACCGCTATTTTTCATTTAGGTTCGCTTGCTTGAGGATTGACGCGCATCAACCCGTTGCGCACGGCAGCTTCTTGATGCCATGAACGAAAACCGAACGCAGCAGATCGGGCGGCGCTGTCGTGTGCAAATCAGGAAACGCCGAAAGCAGCTTGCCGAGCACGACGCGCATCTCCATCCGCGCCAGAGGTGCGCCCAGGCAAAAGTGGGGTCCGCCGGCGCCGAACGCGAAGTGTTCGTTGGCGTTGGAACGTCGGATGTCGAAGTAGTCGGGCCGAGTGAACACCGCTGGGTCGTGATTGGCGGCGAGGTACCACACCACGATCTTGTCGCCGGCCGCGATGGACTGCCCACCCAGCACGGTGTCGACGGTGGCGGTTCGCCGCATGTGCAGAACTGGCGACGACCAGCGCAGGACCTCCGCGATACCGTTCGCGAATGTCTTCTCGTCGGCGGAAGTCAGCTGGTGTTTCTGCTCGGGGTGGGCGCTCAACAAGTGCATGGCCCATGCCAGCCCGGTCCGGGTGGTGTCGTTTCCGGCGGCGGCCAGCAGGATGACAAACGAGCCGAACTCCTGCGGAGTCAGGCGTTTGCCGTCGACCTCGGCGAGCATCAGCCGCGATGTGACGTCATCGCCGGGACGCCGCCGCCGCTGCTTGCCCAAATCAATTGTGTACTCGAAGAATTCGAGGACCGCCCGTGCGCTGGTTTCCAGGTCGCTGACTTCGCTGTCGCTCACCCCAAGAATGAGGTCGATCAACTTGCGAAGGCGCGGGCGGTCCGCGACGGGGATGTCGAGCAAGTCAGAGATGACCTGGAATGGCAGATGGGCACCCACGGTCTGGACGAAGTCGAACTCCGTCAACTCTCGAATCTCCGCCACGATCGCATCGGTCAGGTCGCCGACATAATCGGTCATCTGCCGGATGGCCCGAGGCGAGAACGCCACTTTGACCAGACTGCGGTACTGCTGATGCTTGGGATCGTCCATCACAATGATGGAGCCGAGCATCTCCAGCATCTGCGGCGGCATGTCATCCATGGAAAAGCCCCTGGTGCTGGTGAAGCGTGCAGGATCGCGCGTCACGGCTCGCACGTCGGCATAGGACGTGACCGACCAGAACCCCCGGCCGTCGCCCACCTCGAGGAACTCCACTCCCCCGCTGCGGTCCCGGACCAGATGAAAATCCTGCAGCCGGTCGGCAATGTCGTTGTCCCAGAACGGACTCAAGCCCGCCGGATTCGGCGCAGGGTCGATATGGGTCTGCAACGGTCCGCCTTCCCACGAAGCAATGGGTCGGACGCTTCCATACTTTTTGGTATGGCGCAAACGGATCCGGGCGATCGGCGCCCCGCCGGCTACGCATGAGGCCCCTCAGATGCATGGTGGCTGCGGCAGCTTTGGCTCTTGCCGCGGTTGCAGCGTTGTCCGTCCCGTGGAACCGCTACTCGCTAGTCGAGGCCGCCGGTCGAAGTCAACGGCACCGCAAACTGTCGCTGAAATTCAGCGGCCCGCGTACTGAGCGTCTGATAGTCCTGCCCGTGCGCCGAAAACAGCGCCGCGCCCCCATTGATTCGCCTTTGCTACGAATCAATTTCCCAATTGCAGGATCGTAACGCTGGATTGCCAATTCGTCACGACCGGCGACCTGATATCTCCTGCGGGAGTTCAGCCTTGTTTCTTAACTGTTAACAGTGGCCTCAGATCTGCACTACTGTTAGGCATTCGTTGAATAATAGTATTTCGCTGGACGGCCCTCTTGATACTTCACACGTCCGCACACACAATATGATCAGCAACCCCCGGGGGGTCGCAGTGAACAAGGGGGATCATGAACACCACCAAGATCATCAGACACTTCGCCGTCGGGGCGCTGACTGCGGGCGGCATTACGGCCGCCGGAATGGGAGCGGGGGTGGCACATGCAACGCTTCATGTTTGGTGCCCGGGCCAACCCCTGCCTACTCCCACCGTCGACTGGGGGGATATGCAACTCTGCCACGACTACGAGATCGACGGTTCTGGCTACGCGGAATCGATTGCCACTCATAATCCACCCGGTGCTCCACCGTCTCAAGGTGGATACACCAATCCGGACTATTGCGTAGTCAACCCGATTGGATGCCACGTCTTCGGACCTAATGGGCCAGGTTCCCACGGCTGAGTATGTCCAAATGTGCCCATAGATGCAGTTCAGGGCGGTAGCTCGTACCTAGCCCTGGCCGGCCTTGACTAGGGCATCGACAGGCAGACTTGCCCGAACTCCTCCTGCGGCGGGCCTTCTAAGGGCACACGGACCACCGCTTCTCGCGGGGATCGGCAACCACGGCGGCTGCCAAAAGTTCTCCGGTGACTGCCATCGCGATATTCGACGCACGTCTAATCAACAATGGGTTGTTTCGGCACCCCGACGCCTCTGTTGAGACGAATCCCATCGATAAATCTCAGGGCCATTCCTATAAATAGGAATAACCCATGAGATGGCAATGAGTTTTGCATCATGCAGCACTCTGGTGTCGACGTGTAGCGGTCCCTGTTTTTCGAGGTTCGTCCCTGCCCGGTGAATACTTTTGACCTAGGCATTCATTCATTAGGTGAGTCGGGAATTCTTGCCGCTTGTGCGGTTCATTTGGACTTCGCCAGCGTCGCTGCCGATCCCAAGTTGATCTTCTGGCGCAGCTCGTATGCGCCGTTCAGCTATGTGGTGGGTCGGCGTATTAGATATTGATTCCGTCGCTGCCGGTGGCACCGTTGTTACCGCTGCTTCCGCCAGGTGCTGTGCCTAGACCGCCTTGGCCCGCGCTGCCGCCTTTGCCGCCGGGGGCGTCTTGGCCGTCGCCGCCGTCGCCGCCATCACCGCCGCTGCCGCCGTTACCGCCACTGCCACCGGCGCCCGCTGCGCCGCCCTGACCGCCCGCGGCTCCCGCGCCTCCTGCGCCGCCCTGACCGCCCGGCGCCGCACCGTCTGCGCCGGCGCCGCCCTTGCCGCCCAGTCCGCCGGTGCCCCCGTTGTTTCCGCTGGTGCCGGTACCGCCGGTGCCACCCGCCCCGGCAACCCCGCCGGCCCCGCCGGCGCCTGCAATGCCGCCGGTGCCACCCGATCCGGCGGCACCTGCTGTGCCGCCTTGGCCGCCGTTTCCACCGGTGCCGCCCATCCCGTCGCTGCCGCCCTTGCCACCGCCACCGCCGTTGCCGCCGGTGCCGCCCGCACCGCCATTGCCGTTGGTTCCGCCGTTGCCGCCGCCGCCGGTGCCCCCGCTGCCGCCAAAGCCGCCTACGCCGCCACCGCGACCCTGTTGGCCGGCAGGTCCGATAGAACCCTGGCTGCCCTGGCCGGCGGCACCGCCATCGCCGCCGCTGCCGCCAGTGCCACCGGTGCCGGCTTCGCCGCCGTTTCCTCCGGCGCCCCCGGCGCCCCCGGCGATCGCAGGGTTGCCGAGATCCTTGCCATTGCCGCCGCCTTGGCCGCCATTGCCGCCGTTGCCGCCGACGGTGCCCGTGCCGTTGCCGGCGCTGCCGTTACCGCCCTTGCCGCCAGCGCCTTCGGCATTTCCATTACTGCCCGTTGACCCACCATTGCCGCCATTGCCGCCATTGCCACCATTGCCACCATTGGCGGTGCCGCCGTCGCCGCCGCTGCCGCCGAGGCCACCGCTGGCGGAGCTGCCGCCGTTGCCCGCGTTGCCGCCGTTGCCTCCATTGCCAGCGTTTCCACCGCTGCCTGCTGTGCCGCCGTTGCCACCGCGGCCGCCTTGGGCGCCGTTTGTTGCTGTGCTCGTGCCGGAACCGCCGTTGCCACCGTTGCCGCCGTTGCCGCCGTTGAAGCCGGTGTCGCCGGTACCGCCTTGGCCACCGGCCCCACCCTTGCCTGCTACAGCGGCGGAACTGTTGAGGGCGCCCGCGCCGCCATTGCCGCCCGTGCCGCCACTGCTGCCGTTCCCGTCGCCGCCCTGCCCCCCAGCGCCCCCGTTACCGCTCACTCCGGAGAAGGTGATGGCGCCTGCGCCGCCCTGGCCGCCAGCGCCGGCCGACCCACCCTTTCCGGCGGTGCCACCTTGGCCGCCGTCACCACCAGAGCCACCGGTACCCGCGGTGCGGCCGCCGCTGCCGCCCCCGCCGTTGCCGCCAGTGCCACCACTGAAGCCCGTGTCGCCGGCACCGCCCTTGCCGCCTACGCCACCGCTGCCGCCTTTTGCGGTGCCCGATCCGCCGCCGCCACCCGCACCGCCATTCCCACCCGCGCTCTCGAAGCCGCTGCCACCCTGACCTCCGTTGCCACCGACGCCAGCCTGTGCAGCGGGTGACTCGCCGCCGCCGCCTTGGCCGCCCGCGCCGCCCACGCCAGCCGAACCACCGAGGCCCGCGTTTCCGCCGTCGCCGCCCGTCCCGCCGGCGCCGCCGCTCGCGGTGTTCAAACCCTGACCGCCCACGCCACCAGCGCCACCGTCGCCGCCCGCGGTGAGCGCGCCGTTGCCAGCTGCGCCGTTGCCGCCGCTACCGCCTTGACCGGCGGGGATACCGCCCGTGCCAGCCCCGCCGCCGCCACTGCCGCCGGCCCCGCCGGCGCCGCCTGTACCGCCAGCGGCGGTGCTGCCACCGGCGCCACCAACGCCACCGTTGCCCCCGGCAGCGGTGTTGTCGCCGAGGCCGCCGTTGCCGCCCTTACCGCCGGTCCCGCTGGTGCCGCCCAGACCGCCGCTGGCCCCACCCGCACCGCCCGCGCCGCCATCGCCACTGAACCCACTGCCGTTCGTCGCGGCACCGTTGCCGCCGGCACCGCCCTTGCCGCCGTTGCCACCGAGCCCGAGAGCACCGCTGCTACCGCCGTCGGTACCCAGGCCCCCCGAGCCTGCCGCGCCACCGGTACCGCCCTTGCCGCCCAACGCCCCGTCACCGCCACTGTTACCGGTATTAGAGCCGCCCTGACCGCCCCCGCCACCGCTGCCACCGGCACCACCCTGCCCGCCAGCACCCCCGCCGACCCCGCCAATACCAGCGCCACCGGCACCGCCCTTGCCGCCACCGCCGCCCAGACCGCCCTGACCGCCGCCAGTCGGTGCCGCCGCGTCGCTGCCCGCGCTACCGATAAACCCTTGGCCGCCGACGCCGCCATGACCACCGACCCCGCCGGTACCGATCGCCCCCGACGCACCGGCGGACCCGAACAACCCGCCCGACCCACCAGCACCGCCGGCACCAGCATGCCCGCCGACCCCGCCCACGCCCCCGGAACCACCCGCAAGCGCGACACCGTTGACCAACGCACCGGTACCACCGCCACCGCCGGTTCCGCCGTCGCCCGCCAAACCCCCGGCACCACCGGCCCCACCACTGCCCAACAGTCCGCCGCCACCCAACCACCCCTGATGGGCGCCACCTACCCCACCCGTACCACCGGCGCCCCCGGCAAACCCGGTAGTGCCCGCACCGCCGGTACCGCCGGAGAACCCCGCAGCACCGACCCCACCAGCACCCCCGGCACCACCCGCGCCGCCGGCCCAACCGATCAACGCCCGCGCCACACCCCCGTTGCCGCCGGCACCACCCGCACCACTGATACCGCCAGCGGCCGACGTGTTGGCGCCACCCGCCCCGCCGACACCACCGGCGCCACCAAAACCGCCCAGCCAGCCGCCGGCACCACCATGACCACCAGCGGTGCCGGCCTGGCCCGACGCGCCCACCGCCCCGGCCCCACCAGCGCCACCCGAACCGAACACTCCAGCCTCTCCGCCGCTCCCGCCGATGCCGCCGGGCGCCGCAGACCCACCTCTGCCGCCATTGCCGAACAGGAACCCACCCGCCCCACCGGCCTGCCCCGTCCCCGCCGCACCGTTGGCGCCGTCACCGATCAGCCCGCGCCCGAACAGGGCCTGAGTCGGGGCGTTGATCACCCCCAACACTTCGCGCTCCACTAGCTGCAAAGGCGAAACGTTGGCCGCCTCGGCCAACCCGTACGCGCCACCGGCCGCAGACAGCGTCTGAACAAACTGTTGATGAAACACCGCTGCCTGCGCACTGAGCGCGTGGTAGTCCAGGCCGAACGCGCCGAACAAGCCTGCGACCGCAATCGACACCTCATCACCGGCCGCCGCCACCACCTGCGTCGTGGACAACGCTGCCGCCGCATTCGCAGCCCCCAGTGTCGAACCGATCCCTGACACATCAGCAGATGCTGCCGCCAAAACATGCGGTGACGCGATCAAAAAAGACACTAGGGTCCCCCTCCCCAAAAGCCTCCCTCGGCGAGAGAACCGTAGTTCGCAGCTGATACCGCAGTACAGAAAGACCGACACATCTTTCAGATATTGACCCGGGCGTCAATCAAACGAAGTCGTGCCTGCTTTCGGGGAGGCGCGATCTATCCCGGTCGGCGCACCCGACGGGGGTGTCGGCGACTTTCTACACCAGAGCCACTACGGCTCAGATCCATAGCCGGCCGGGCCGAGAACGCCAACCCTCGCAGAGTCGCGAAGGCGCCTGAGATCAACTTTCCGACGCTTGGTCGCCGATGAACTCGAGTCCGGCGCGAATAGCGGGGCGGTGACGCAGGACTCGGTAGTGAGCCAGTCGGCCGAGCCCCTTTGTGGTCAGTAATCTTGCGCCTTCCCATGACTTCGCCAGTCGTTCGGTGGCGGCATAGGGGCTGTCCGGGTCCTCGGGGTCGTGGATGAGAAGCAAGGGCGGGTAGTTGGCTCGTCGACCGATCCGCGTCATGTTCGTCTCCTGCAGCGGCATGGCGATTCGCTTTTCCAGCCGACGGTGCAGGCCCGAGCGGATCCGGCGGCCGAAGCCGTGGCGCGCGGCAAACCAGTCGAGATAAAGCGGGAAATCGCCCATGGGCGCGAAGAAGACCAAGCGCCCTACCGGTGCGCCGTCGGCCGCTGCCAATGCGGTCGCGTTCGCCCCGAGTGAGTGAGCCACCACCGCGTGGGCGGCCCCGTGGGCATCGATCATGGCTGCAATCGCGTTGGCGCACTCGATTGCGGTGGTACGCCCGGGCGCCAGCGCACCCGGTTCGGATTCGTTGTGGCTGGGCAAGTCGAAGGCGACGACCCGATAACCCGCCTCCACCAGCGGTTTGACGAACATCGCCATATGCGGGCGCTGGCCGCCCCAGCCGTGGACCAGATATATCGGCGGCCCCTCGCCCCATTCCTCACCAGCGACTCGGTGCCCATCCCAAAACGCTTCTATCGGCCTGCCCGGAGACACGCCCGGCGGCATGCGCAGACTCGACTCGAGAACCGGCGGAGTGCACCACAACTCGACTGCCCACCGTGATCCCAGAGTGGGCGCGAGGCGCTCGAGCCACCAAAAGAGTCGGCGCACTCGGTCATCGACCGGGGGAAGGATTCCGGAGCCGACGAGGTCGAGTGGGGCAATCTCACCGGCCTGTGCCTGCGCCGAATCCGGTCCACGTGCTCCTTGGGTCATGAACCGCGATCGTAGTGCGGGCCCGGCCGCGGCAGCTTCGTGGGACAGTGCGACATTCTTGGCCCGGACCTTATCGTCGAGGTCTAGCCGCTGACGGCGACCGGCAGGGGACTTGAGACGGGCACACTCGCTGAGCCGGCCAAGGCAGGCGTCCAGCCCGGCCCCCGGAGCATGTGTCCGAATCGATCCTTCCAGCTGCCCGCCGCTCGTACCGCGCGCCAGATCGCCACGAACTCGTGGGTCTCGACCTTGGCGATGTTGTAGGTGTTGATGTTCTTGGTCAGGCCGTAGCGCACACGTTCGCCTTCGGCTTCGAAGGTTCCGAACATGCGGTCCCAGACAATGAGGATGCCGCCGTAGTTGGTGTCCAGGTACTGGACCTGCGAACCGTGGTGCACCCGGTGGTGGCTGGGCGTGTTGAAAACGAATTCGATTGGCTTCCAGAGCTTTTCGATGAGTTCGGTGTGCAGGAAGAACTGGTACAGCAGGTTGAACGCGTAGCAGGCCAGAATGATGCGCGCATCGATGCCCAGCAGTGCCACCGGGATCAGGAACGGCAAAGTCGTGAACACAGCCCACGGCTGACGCAACGCGACCGACAGGTTGTACTGCTCGCTGCTGTGGTGAACCACGTGAACGGCCCACAGCAGTCGGATCTCGTGGTGCAACCGGTGGTACCAGTAGAAGACGAAGTCCACCGCGATCATCGCGACCACCCAGGCAATCCATCCGGTGAGGTGCCAGGGGACGGCACCGCACATCCACACCAGCACCGCGATTTCGATGAATGCCCATGGTGCGGTCAGTGCCTGGTTGACCAGAGCGGTTCCGATGCTGACGGCCGAATCGCGCCCGTCGTAACTGGACCCTCTGCGCAGCCGGAGGACGAGCAGTTCAGCGCCCATACCGAGCAGGAAGACCGGAGCGGAGAGCAGCAACAGCAGCGAGGAGAGATCCATGGCCCCCACCATAGGTCCACTGGTCCAACCTGTCTAGTGGTTGGACCAGTTAATTATTGAACCCGGTGTTACCCTCAGCCCCATGTCCTGGCGTCCCGTCGGCGCGCTTCCGCTGTCTGAGCAGGTTCATCGACAACTCCTGAACTCGATCATCGAAGGCCAACTGATCGGCACCCTGCCGCCGGAGCGGGAGCTGGCGGCCTCCTTCCAGGTCAATCGCCACGTAGTACGCGAGGCAGTCAAGCGCCTCCAACAGGCGAATCTGGTGGAGGTCAATCAGGGCGGCGCGACCCGCGTGCTCCCGGTCGATCAGAACGCGCGACTGGATCTGCTGCCCGATGTCATCGTCCGCAACGGCGTGCTGGACGACGGCGTCGCGCGGGCGGTATTGGAACTGCGCGCTTGCGTCGGCGCAGATGCCGCCCGCCTGTGCGCCCTGCGATCAGCCGCGGTCGGAGGCCGGCTCTCGACGCAAGTCCCATCGCCCACCGCGTCGGTCGCCGATCTCGAAGCAGGCAACCTCGAGTTCTGGTCGGCGATCATCGACGGATCATGCAATCTGGCTTATCGCCTATCGCTCAACACCCTGATGGCGGTCATCGACTCCATCGGCCGGTCGGCAGGCGGAGCAGAGCTCATGGCCTTACTGCACGACGAGTATCGACGGGTGGAGCAGCTGACCGCGCTCGCGACGGCCATCAGCAACGGCGACGCGGTTGAGGCGCACCGGCTTGCGGCGGATCATCTGGGATTGGTGCTTGCTTCGCTCGGAGCCGGCTGACCAGCGCTAGCACGGACCACTCGGAGTTCCGCGAACTGGCGAGGTCTCCTGGGTCGGCATCGCTTGCGGGAAAGGCACTCGATAGGGAATTCCTATCGCCGCATCCCCCAACGATCCCAGCACGCCATTGGGAACGCACTGCGGCAACTTCGGAATCGCATGCAGAAGCGGAATGTCCAAATTGGGTTTCGACCGGTCCGGCGGGGAAGCGAAGTTGAATGCCGACGTCATATCTCCGGTCACGCTTCTGCGCCAGGCCGAGAGATTAGGCACCGGTACCCCGAACCGCGTTTCCAGCAGCCGAAGCTGAGACGTGTGGTCGAACGTGTCGTGGCACAGCAAGCCGCCTCGGCTGTATGGAGAAACGACGATGCAGGGCACGCGGTTGCCCATACCGATCGGCCCACGTATGCCGCCGGACCCGGGCACTTTGTTGATGTCCACGCTGTTGGGAACCCACTCGCCGGGGGTCCCCGGCGGAGCAGTAGGCGGAACGACATGGTCGAAGTAAGAGCCGCATTCGTCATACATGATGATCAGCGCGGTCTTTTCCCACACCGCAGGATTGGACAGCAATATCCGTATCGTGTCGACAAGTGTCACAGCACCGATCGCGACCGGGAAAGCTGGATGCTCTGAATGCGTGATCGCCGGAACCAGCCAGGACACGCTGGGAAGTTTGTTAGCGGCAACGTCAGCTGCGAAGCCCACCGGGAAGTTCGGGACGATACCGTAGCGGGCCAAGTCTGACCTGGGATCTCTGGACTGCTTGAAGGTCTCAACCATGCCGCTGTCACCCAGCGGCGTGTTGTTCAGAGTTCCCGGCGCCCTGTTGTTGTAGACCTTCCAACTCACTCCGGCGGCGCTGAGATTCTCCGGCATGATGGTCCAGCTGTACAACGCCGTCGGTATGGAAGTGAGCGGGGGGTTCACCAACACCGGCCCACCCTGCAGTCCATCCGGGTCGATAGTCCCGCTGAGCCAGTACAGCCGGTTGGGGTCGGTTCCACCCATCAGCGAACAGAAGTACGAATCGCAAACGGTGAACGTGTCTGCGAGCAAATAATGAATTGGCAGGTCCGCGCGGGTGAAATAGCCCATCGTCCCGGGGACGTTTCCTGCCAGCAGTTGCGGGTATTGCGACGGCAGCCATTTGTCATTGGCGCCGTTGTTCCACGCTGTATGCATCGCGACCCAGCCCTCGGTGGGGTCATTGGTGCACTCAGCGCCGAGCAGCGGACCCCGGGTGGTGTCGTAGCGAAACGGGATTGTGACGCCGTTCGGGTCGATCGACTGCGTCTGGGGACTCCAGCCCTTTTGTGCGAACAGTGGCGTTGCGGCATTGAAGCCGTTCACGCCGGAGAGCGTGCCGAAGTAATGGTCGAATGACCTGTTCTCCTGCATCAGCAGCACGAAGTGCTCGATGTCGGACAGATGACCCGGACAGGGTCCGGCACCGAACGCCTTCTCGATCACCGGGCCGGCCAACGACATGAAAGCGCCCGCCGTGGTCGCCGCCGCAGCCTTCGCCAAAAACTGTCTGCGAGACATTCCGTCGATCGATTTTGCGCGCAACCCCACTCCCATTCTTCCTTATGCCCATTTGAGCACCCAGGGTCCCCAATCACGGGTCAATCACGAACCAAACGGCGTGTCACGCTCAGGAGGTCAGTACGGCCGCACTCAGGGTTTGCTGCATCCAGACCCCGAACTCATGCAGTGTGTAGCCGCGGTGGTGCACGAGTAGGTCATAGCTTTCGGGACTCGCGATGGCCCAGGCGGTATCGACGGCCTTCTCTATGGCGATTCCGCCGGCGAGCGCGCTGGCCGGGATGTCGCTGAGAATCCGGGAGAACAGCCGGTGACGCAGCATCTGGAGTTCGTGCCAGTCCGCCGCTATCTCGGGATCGACGGCGGCAGCGTCCCGATACAGCTTCCAGCCGGTCGCGGCGCGTTCGGCTACTTCTGTGACGAGAGTCGCGAGTTCTGAAAGCCGTTGCTGGGGTGACAAGCCCGTGAACCGTCGGCTTGCGTCTTCAGGCGATCTGAGGTCACCCGCAATGACGCTTTCCATGTAGCCACGCAGTAGTGCGCGTTTGCTTCCCCACGCCAAATAGAGGGTCTGGACGGAAACGCCAGCGGCCGCCGCGAGTCGGTTGACGGTTGTCCCCGCGTAGCCGTGCGCCGCAAACTCCCCCGCCGCGGCCGTCAGAATTCGATTGCGGGTGTCCAATCGCAGGGCGTCGCCGACCTGTTTCTGCCGACTCCGGCTCATGGATTCCGCAGACCGGGGTGTGTTCATAGACAGCATCCTACTGATGGTTTAGAGTGACGCTCTAATGCATTAGAACGTCACTCAAAACCATGGGAGATCCGCCCGTGCAATCCACCAGCCTCGACCGTCCCTGGCACCGTCCCGGGCGATTTGCCTACGCGCGGACCCGGTGGCGCGCGGCGTTGCACCCGCCGATCACCGTGTATCCGATGCCGGCCGACGTTACGAAGGACGAAGACCTCGAGGTGAGGATGCGCGATGGCGCCGTCTTGCGGCTGAACCTGTTCCGTCCCGCCGGTGCGGGACCGTTTCCGGTGATCCTTTCGGCACACCCCTACGGCAAGGACCGTATCCCCACGAAGAAGCGTCGCGGCTGGTCGCTCAACAAACAGTTCCGAATCATGAACCAGCCCGAACCACTGCAGATCTCCGACCAAACCAGTTGGGAGGCACCAGATCCCGCTTGGTGGGCACCAAAGGGATACGCGGTGATCAACCTGGACACCCGGGGTGGCGGCCGTTCCGACGGGCGCGGCGACCTGCTGTCAGATCAGGAGGCAGACGACATCTGCCAGGTTCTTTCCTGGGTTGCCGAGCAGCCCTGGTCGACAGGCCGCGTCGGGATGCTCGGGGTGTCCTACCTGGCGCTGTCCCAGTACAAAGTCGCCGCACTCAACCCTCCTGCCCTGAAGGCCATCTGCCCGTGGGAAGGGTTCACCGACGCCTACCGCGACTTCTTCACCCCCGGCGGAATCGCCGAAGACGGGTTTGCCCGCATCTGGCTATTCATGACCAAGCGACTTGCTCGGCTCAATACCGACCTCGCCGCCGAGCGCCGCAAGCATCCTCTGCGCGACGCCTGGTGGGATGCCCTGACACCGGATCTGTCCAAGATCAACGTGCCCATGCTGGTATGCACCAGCTTCTCCGACAACAATCTTCACAGCGTCGGATCGATGCGGGCGTTCCAGCGGACCGGCTCGACCGAACGCCACGCCTACGCCCACCGTGGCCCCAAATGGGCAGCGTTCTATGGCGAGCGCGCCCTAGGGGCTCAGCTCGCATTCTTCGACCGGCACCTGCGCGAACGCGACGTCACCCCGCTGCCTCCGATTCGGCTAGAGATCCGGGACCGGGCCGGCCACGTTGTCGAGGTCCGCGACGAGCAGGAATGGCCGCTGGCGCGCACCAATTGGCGTCAATTGAGCCTGCGCGCCGACGGCAGGCTCAGCGATCAGCCAGACGACACCGACAGTGGACACGGCAGTCTCACCTTCGATCTGCGACGCAACGCCGCCGCCTTCGATTACCGGTTTCAGGAAGACACTGAACTCAGTGGCCCCATGACCCTCCGACTGCACGTGAAGGTCACCGGAACCGACGACCCGCGGTTGTTCGTCGGCGTCGAGAAATGGTCAAACGGCGTCCCCATTCCATTCAACGGCTCCTACGGATATGGGCGCGACCGCGTCGCCCAAGGGCGGCTCCGACTGACGCTGCGCGACCTTGACCCCGAACGCAGCAGAACCCACCAGCCCGAACACAGCTTCCGCACCGTGCAACCGGTCCACGACGACGAGCAGATCGAAGTCGTCATACCCCTGAGCTCCTCCGCGACCCTCTTTCGCGCCGGCGACAGCCTTCGCCTCATCATCGCGGGCCGGTACCTGGAACCCCGCAACCCGCTCTTCGGTCACTTTCCCACTCACTACGAGCCCAGCGCCAAGGGGAAAGCGACCATCTCCTGCTGCCGCAATCAACCATCCACGTTGGAAATCCCCGTAATCCCACAACGCCAGTACCTTTAGAACCAAGAGGAAACCAACTATCGAAACAGTATGTGCCGCAACCGATTTCCCACCGGCAAACGCGGACCCCAACGGTCCGCACTCAGATGGCGCATTTCAGCCCGACGTGGGCGGCGTGGTACCCGAGCCGGCTATAGAACGCGCGCGCCCTTTCACGAGCCCCGTCTGTGGTCACCTGCGCCAGCTTTGCCCCGTGAGTTCGTCCGTAGCTGTGTGCCCACTCGACGAGTGCTGTACCTAGACCTTGTGCGCGTTCGGCTTTGGCGACCCGCAATCCCTCGATCTGCAGCCGGGTGGCGCCGCCGCGGGACAGACCGGGAATGATGGTCAATTGCACAGTCGCGACGACCACATCGGAACCGTTCAGGACGACTCCGAGATAGTTGGATCGGTTGCGAACGACGATGTCGTAGGCCGCCTCGTAGCGTTCGAGCTCGGCGCCTTCGCGATCCTGACCGAATTCGTCGTCCGAGAGCAGCGTGGCAATCACCCCCACGTGCTCGCGCGTCGCGCGCTGGACACGGAATGTGCGGCCCGCTACCCGCAGCAGTCCTCGAACCGAGGACTGCGCCAGTGCCTGTAGCCGCGCCACCAACAGGTCCAGCCACGCCCCCACGTTGGTTCGTGCCTCCGCGGTATCGGGGTAGCGGCATCGCAGATGTAGCCCGGACTCGTCCTGGATGAACCAGAGCATGACACCGTCGGTGTGGATGCTCGCGCTCACATATTGGGCGTCGAGTCCGACCGAGTCGATGCGCACCGGAAGTCTGCGTTGGTCCAGCCAGGAAATCGCGAACATGCCTGGCGCCATAGGCATTCCACCCCACGGAGCCAGTACGTCGGCCAGTGGCCAGGAGCCGAGCTGCACTGCTTCTTTGACAGCGGCGGCTGCGGCGTGCGGCTCGGCGACCGCCGACTCCAGGACCGAATTGGTGATGAACCAGCCCACCGAATCGTGCCATTTGTCTTCAAATCGGCTGTGCACGGGGAAGACCGCGCGCAGCGGTGCCCCGGCCAACTCGCGGGTCACCGCAGTCATGGCCGCCACCGCGAGTGCCAGCGTCGAAACACCGTCATTGCGTGCCTGCGCGGCGAACGCTGCGCCGTCATCGACATCGAACACGTCACGCACTTCAACGCGTTCCGGGTGCGGACCGGATTCACCCAACGGCAGTGGGAACCGTGGCATCACCCCACCGCTGTCGCTGATGATTTGTGCCCACCGCGCGCGGACGCGGTCCGGCGCCGCGGGACGGTCCAACAGTGCTCGGGTGTGCACGACAAACGCCGGCGGCGGCTGCAGCGACGACGTTCGTCCAATCCGCGCGTCGGTGAGCATCGACAAGAGGTCCCGGGCAATCACCAGCATCGACCACATGTCCACGTGGGCGTGGTCGGCAGCGATCACCACCGTCAATCCGGCAGCAGTCTCCAACACACATAACCGATGTGAGGGCCGCTGGTATGGCGAGCACATCGCGTTGAGAACCACTCGCAGTGCGTCGTTGACCGCCTGGCCCGGAGTGATCTCATGCTCCACCCACTTGCCTGGGTGAATATCGATCTCATGCAGCTGCGGATCGCCATCCACCCCGGGTGTGAATGCCGTTCGTAGGCTGCCGTGGCGGGCGATCACGGCCAGCCATGCATCTGCCAACGATTGGCGGCTGACCCCAGCCGGCAACCGAATGGACAGAGCCATCCAGGAGCCGGGTCGTGGGCCCGCACCAACGTGTATGCGCTGGTCAAAAGACACCGGGAGCTGCTGGCCGAGGTCAGACACCGACACGTCGTATCCCCAGAGTCGTCCGAAGGGTAGCCGCAGGTGCGCCACGTTGGTCAGTCGCATGGCGGTACCTTAACGCCCCAGATAGCCTGAATGCTCGGTCAGCGCGGTCGGCTCCGAGGCGAGCCGTCCGGTCGTGAAAAGAGTTGCGTGATGTCCACTTTCGTGGTTCCCGGAGCAGAGCTTGCGGTTGAACTGAGCGACGAAGGCGGTCATCCGGTAGTCCAACTGCACGGACTCACCTCGAGCCGCGCGCGTGACCGGGTGCTCAATCTCGATCTCGGCAGGGGACTCAGCGGGACCCGACTGCTGCGGTATGACGCACGCGGCCATGGCAAGTCGACCGGGCGCAAGGTCCCGCAGGATTACCGGTGGCAAAGCCTTGCCGAGGATCTTCTGAAACTGCTCGACAAATGGTTTCCCGGCGAACAGGTACACGGAGTCGGCCCATCCATGGGTGCCGGCACGCTGCTACACGCGGCTGCCCGCGAGCCGGACCGCTTCGCCGGCCTCACACTGATGGTGCCGGCCACCGCGTGGGAAACCCGACCCGCGCAAGCAGTGAACTACCAGGTTGCGGCCGAATTTATCGAAAACGAGGGAGTCGGCGCATTCATCGCGTCGGCGCGTGGGCTGACTCCGCCGCCAGCCACGGTCGGCGCGCCCGAAACAGTTCCCGATGTCGCCGATGCGTTGCTGCCATCACTGTTTCGCGGTGCGGCTCTCAGTGACCTTCCCGCTCGTGAAGCCCTGACCCGAATCGATGTGCCGACGACGATTCTGGCCTGGATCGACGACCTGGCGCATCCGCTGTCGACCGCGGAATCACTTGCTGCACTATTGCCGCAGTCAACGCTCACCGTGGCGCACACCCCGGCCGACGTCGAGACCTGGCCCTTCATCCTGAGCCAAGACGTCGCCCGCAGGGGCTGACTGAACCGTCAGCGGTCAGGCCGTTCCGCATGTCCATTAACCACACGCCGTAATGGCCTGAACGGGGCGCCAGCGTCATGTCATTGCCGTATCAAAATTGAAGTGCCGCGTTTGCGGGTACTCGCTTCGACGGGCGCGGGATGACGAGGGCGCATCCCATTGTGCTGAGCCGACGATCGATCAATCGAAGCTCAGGTGTCATTGGTTCGGGCTCGTCAATGCGGTCGGGTCGCGACGTCGCAGCGATCGGATTCCACTTGACTGACATGGAAGCAATTAACGAGCTGGCCGAGCAGCGCGCGGATAAGGCCAGCCAGCGCGCTGACACGTTGCAGCAGCACTACGAGGATTTGGCCGACCGTCCTGACGCGACGGATCAACAGCTGCAACATGCGAGCCGAGCCGCAGTTGCGGCTAGGGAAAGCGCTACCAGTACCCGTCAAAGCCTTCTCGAACTACTTGAGCGGTCAGCGGCAATTCACCAGCTCGCCGCCGACCATCATGATCACGCCGCCGATGCTGCTCGCGGCTACGCCGCCAGGCTCGGACACGCACACGCAGCTGAGAGACACCGGGCCGCGGCACGTGGCGATCGCAGCACGGTGATTCAACTCAGCCGGCCCCGACCAGTGATCGACAACGCCCTACTCACCCCGGGGTACCCCGGGTCTGTCGCGCAATCCAGTCGTGCCGTAACCAGCGATCTTGCCGTGGCTTTGCGGAATTTGGTGTGCGAGCTGCAGGCCCAGTCTGACGCGGAAGGCAGTTTGCAGACGATCGTGGCAAGTGCAGCCAAGATCGTGCGGGGTGTGCGCTGGGCCGGGGTTTCGTTGATTGAGAACGGGCGGGTTCGCCCGGGCGCGTCGAGCAGCGCACTGGTCGCCGAACTGGAGTTGCTGCAGTCTGAACTGAACGAGGGCCCATGCATGAGTGGGCTGCTGGGTGAACACAGCAGCGTGCTGGTCGCTGACATGCAAACAGCACCGGACTGGCCGCGGTTTGCCCGAGCGGCGCACGAGCGTGGGGTGGGTAGCCTGCTTTCGATTCCACTACTCGTGCACGACCGGAAACAAGGAGCCCTGAACCTCTACGCCGCAGAACCCAACGCACTCGACGACAATTCCGTCGCCCTCGGCGAAATTCTTGCCCGGCATGCCTGCGTGGCGTTGCAAGCTGCCGCATCGCTGCGCCATTTCGAAGACGCATTAACCAATCGCGATGTCATCGGCCAAGCCCAAGGGCTACTGATGCAGCACAATAACCTCACCGCACTGGATGCAGTTCAGCTGATGATGCGCGCCGCTGAGCAGACCAGCATGACGATCGCCGACTTTGCACGCTGGCTCATTCAACAACACGAACAGCAAATTGCGCACATTCGCAAACCCTGAACCCGACGTCACCCGATGGCGGTCGGGCGCGATGACGCAAAACAACCGAACTGGCCGCGACGCCGGGCAGCGGCGCCTGGAACGAACTGAACGCCCTGACTCGAGTCGAAGTCAGCCAGACCACCGGAATGATGATGGCGCAAATGCATATCGGTGCGCCGGAGACATTCAGCAGCGCCGTCTACGACTGGAACCCAACTGATGCGCTACGACCGCCCCGCCGCCGACTGCGGGACGGCCCGGCGCGGGGAAGGACACCCGATATGAGCGACACAACCCGAGAAACGCGGGTCCTAGCCGCGGTCGTCTCGCTGGTCGATAGTTTGCTCGCTGACTTCGATGTCGTGGAGCTGCTCACCGACTTGACTGAACGCTGTATCAAGCTGCTCGACGTCGCAGCAGCGGGCTTGCTGCTCGCCGACCCGGGCCAGCACCTGCACCTGATGGCCGCAACTTCCGGACGGTCCCGCGAGTTGGAGCTGTTCCAACTCCAAACCGACGAAGGTCCCTGTCTGGACTGCTACTCCACCGGCCAACCCGTCACCGTGGCTGATCTCTCCCAGCAACAGCACCGGTGGCCGCAATTCGTCCCCGCCGCGACCGAAGCCGGGTACGGGTCCGTGCACGCAGTCCCCATGCGCGCCGCCGGCACCGTGCTAGGGGCGCTGGGATTGTTCGGAACCCACGCCGGTGACCTTGACAAAGCTGACCTGCTGGTCGCCCAGACCCTCGCGCATGTCGCGTGTGTGGCGATCCTGCAAGAGCACGCCCCCACCCCAACCACGGTCCAACCCCATCTGCACGCAGCGCTGACCAGTCGGATCGTGGTCGAGCAGGCGAAAGGCTACCTGCGAGAATACTTCGACATCCCCGTCGAGGACGCCTTCGCCATGCTGCGCCACCACGCACATTCGTCTGGCCTGCATCTCACTGGAATAGCCCGCGACCTGATCAGCGTTCCGGAAGCCCGAGAGGACATCCTGGCGGCACTGGCCAACATCACCACTGCGGATCCAGAGGCCTGAAGGACGGCGACGCTCTCAGCGCCCTGCTGCGGATACGCCTCGTGCCGGCAGTGGTGCAGGGTTCAGGCGTCGGACTCGAGTTCTCCCCAGAGCAGTTCGATCGTTGTTTGCTGTCGCGCCACGGTGGCTCGGAGTAGTTCGATCTCCTCAACCTGGGTGGCTAGTCGACGGCGCAGGGCGGTGGTGTCACGGCCGGAGGCGGGTAACTGGGCGGGAGGCGCGATCTCACCCTGTTGCCGGGAGTACAGATTCTTGAGGAGGTCTGTGATGATCGTTCGCTGCCCCGCGATGACGTCCCAGAGGTCTTCACCAGTACCGCGGTCGGCGGTCGGGGACGGATCGTCCATTGGTGCGTCGGTGGCTCCGTTGATGGCGGCGGCGACTCCAATGGGGGTTTCGTCGTGCGGATAGTCTCCCCGCTCGGTCGGCAGTGTCGGTGTGCTGTCGGAGCGGATCGTGCGCACCGCACCATGCTTGACCGGGACGATCACATCGTGGCTGTCGCCGCCGCGGCGCAACAGGCGACTCAGTGTGTCCGAGTCATCTGATTGAGGTGGTAATGCCGAATTTCTCTGCGGCCCGTCTGCATCGATACGAAGGTGTGCGGTCAGCAGAATGTGGTCGATATCGGACGGAGTCGGGAGCGTGTTCGCCCGGACGAGGGTGAGTAATTCGATGCCGATCCGCTCGGTCAGCGAATGCAGTTGGACGCTGGTCCGTTGAGAGCGCCACGTCAATATCTCGAAGGCTTTTGACTCGTCGATAGCGTAGAGCAGCATCAGCATGCCTTTTGTCTGCTCTAAAGCTGACCGGCGCTGGACGAAGCTGACTCCGTCGGGCGACCCGTCTGGGTGGGCCGGTCGGCGAAGTGTCCGGCCATCGATTATTCGATCAGCGTCACTAGATCGGTGCACGGCGACCACATTCCGATGTCTCTGGATATCCGTGAATCCGTACCCCTGCCGCGGAGTAGCTCTGCTGCGCTCGGCAACCAGGCCTGTCAGGCGTACGGAGCCGCAACGTTTCAAGACTAGTCGTTAGCGATCTACTGAGCATTCTCACGGTGCAGCACCGGGGGCCACGCGCGAGCCGGGCCTCCGGCACCTGGCCGATCCAAGCCCGAATTATTCGCGACCTGAACGACCTTTGTTAACAACAGTGCGGCCCCCCGCTAAACGCCGCCAGCGCCGCCCTGCCCAGAAGTACCGCCAGTTCCACCAGATGTACCGACCGGCGAACCACCGGTGCCGCCGCTGCCGCCAGCCTGGCCTGCCCCGCCCTTGGAGCCGATGCCGCCAGTACCGCCAGCGCCGCCGTCACCCCCCGCAGAGCCCGAACCACTGGTGCTACCCGAACCGCCGCCGCCGCCCATCCCACCGGTACCACCCACGCCTCCGGTGCCCCCGGAAAGTCCGGACCCGGCCACGGCTTTGCCGCCAGTGCCGCCGTGCCCGCCTAGGCCGCCCGTGCCACCGTTGCCACCGACGCTGCCGGTACCGGTGGCACTGCCTCCGGTGCCGCCGGTGCCGCCCGCACCACCTGCTTGACCGGTTCCTCCGCCCGCCTTGCCGGTATTGCCATCGGCGCCGGTGCCGCCGTTGCCGCCGTTGCCGCCAGTTCCGCCGGCACCCGCGGTGTGGCCGATCCCGGCCTGGCCGGCGTTGCCGCCGTTTCCGCCATTGCCGCCGCTCGGGGCGGTGCCGGTGGTCGCAGTATTGGGGAAAGCGTTCCCGCCGTTTCCGCCATCGCCGCCGTCGCCCGCGCGGCCACCCGTGCCGGAATCGACGCTGGCGGTGCCGCCGTTGCCGCCCGTCCCGCCATTTCCGCCGTTCTTGAGACCGTCGAGCACGCCGCCACCACGACCGCCGTCGCCGCCGGTGTGCGGGCTGGCGCCGCCGTTGCCGCCAGCACCGCCGTTTCCGCTGTTGCTGTTGGCACCGCTGATCCAGCCGTAGCCGCCGCTGCCGCCGTGTCCGCCGATCGTTCCACCGGTGCCGCCGTCGCCTCCGGTGCCGCCGTTACCCCCGGGTGCGCCGTTGAGGATCTGCGCGCCGGAGCCGGGTTGCGTTGCGGCGCCGCCGTAGCTGCCGTTTCCGCCGCTGCCGCCGGCACCGCCGACGGTTGTGCCGGCGCCGCCGGTACCGCCGTTGCCGCCGGTGCCGCCGGCAGCGCTGGTGTTGCTCTGCCCGCCGAGGCCGCCGTCGCCACCATTTCCGCCGCTACCGCCGATGTAGCCGTCTCCGCCGACCCCGCCGTTACCTCCGGTTCCGCCGGTGGCTTTGGTGGTGCTGCCGAAGATGATGTTGGAATCGCCGCCGGTCCCACCGTTGCCGCCGCTGCCGCCCGTGCCACTAACGCCGCCGGAGCCGCCCGTGCCGCCGCCACCACCCGTGCCGCCCGCGGCGGTGGTGCTGTCGCCTCCGCGACCGCCGTTGCCGCCCGAGCCACCGGTGCCGTAGCTGCCGGCATTGCCGCCGTCCGTCCCGGCGCCGCCGGCTCCAGCGACGCCGCCGTCGCCGCCTTTGCCACCCGTACCGCCTCCCGTGGTGCCGGCAATCCCGTCGCCGCCAGTGCCGCCGTCACCGCCGGTTCCCCCGTTGCCGCCGCCGACGCCGCCGACACCGGCGCCACCCACGCCCCCCTGACCGCCGGCACCACCGGCAAAGCCGGTCCCGAACGCTTGGCCGGCCGCGCCGACGCCGCCTGCTCCACCGGTACCGCCGGTGCCACCCGTGCCGCCGAGACCGGCCGCGCCCGCATGTCCGCCGGCCCCGAACATTCCGCCGGATCCGCCGGCGCCGCCGACGCCGGCAGCACCACCGGCGCCTCCGGTCGCGCCGTTGCCGCCAAGTCCCGCACCGGAAGTGCCATCTCCGCCGACGCCGCCTGCTCCGCCGTAACCCCCGGCGCCGCCGGTTCCGCCGCTACTGAACAGCGCGGAGCTGCTGCCCCCGACTCCGCCCGCCCCACCTATACCGCCTGCGAAGCCCGCACTACCGATTGCGCCGTCGGCACCCGTTCCGCCGACTCCCCCGGCTCCGCCGGCACCCGCGGCTCCGAACAACACGGCTCTGTTGGCGCCGCCGATGCCACCGGTCCCGCCCGCGCCGGCACCGAGCAGCGACGTGCCGGTTCCTCCGGCGCCACCGATTCCGCCAGCACCGCCGATGCCGCCGAGGAATCCACCAGCGCCGCCCGCTCCACCGGTACCACCGATGAGGCCCGCAGCGCCGGTGCCGCCGGTACCACCGATCCCGCCATTGCCGTACAGGCCGGCGGCCCCGCCCGCTCCGCCGGTACCGCCGCCGGCTGTGCCCGACCCGCCGTGGCCGCCGTTTCCTACAAGGAATCCGCCGGCCCCGCCGGCCTGCCCGGTGCCCGCCGCGCCGTCGGTGCCGTTGCCGATCAGCGGACGCCCGAACAGCGCGTTGGTCGGCGCATTGATCACTCCCAGGACGCCCTGCTCCAAAATTTGTAGGGGCGACACGTTCGCGGCTTCGGCGATCGAATATGCGGCCGTACCCGATGTCATGGTCTGTACGAAGCGCTCGTGAAACTGCGCCGCCTGCGCACTGACCGCCTGGTATTGCTGCGCGTAGGTGCCGAACAGTCCCGAGATCGCTGCTGACACTTCATCTTCCGCAGCAGCCGCGATCTGCGTCGTGGAGCTCGCTGCGGCGCTATTCGCCCCGCGAACCGCTGAGCCGATTCCGGTCAACTGCTGCGACGCGGCGGCCAAAGCCTCTGGTGTAGCAAAGACAAAGGAGGACATCCGCGACTCCGATCGGGATTCTCGGAGAGTCTTCAAGCTCTCCGCGCGGATATTGACGCTACCCCTAACGGGCCAACCCAGGACACCCGTTTCGCCAACTCAGTGCATATATTTCGTTCATAGACCATCTGTGAACGAAGGCTACCTACCAGTGGCGACTGCGGACGCCACAGTGTTTAGGTGCATGTCACTCATTAGACACGCAGCTAATAATGTGTGAAGTACTTGCGCTTGCCCTGTGAGGTGCCTAGCGGGCGATCAAGATGTCGGCTGGGCCTCTGACGAACTGCCCTGACGTCGGGAGGTCGCCTCGTGGTGTGTGTAGTGACATTGCCTGTGCCCGCGGTTGTCTGTGCGGCGTCAACCACGACACGAAAGCCTCCCAGCAGCAGCTATTAGCTGTGGTACAACGCCGGGAACAACTGCTTGAGGCCGTCCAGCTTGGGAAGGTCGTTCGCCACGATGTAGGCATTCGTCGGATTCGAGTTAAAGAAGTTCTGGTGGTACGCCTCGGCGGGAAAGAACTGCGCCGTGGGCGGTACGACGGTCGTGACAATAGGGCCGGGGAAAACAGCAGCCTGGCCCAGTTGATCGATGTACGACTGCGCGACTCGCTGCTGAGTCGCGTTCTGCGCGAAGATTGCGGATCTGTACTGAGCGCCCTCGTCTGGGCCCTGACGATTCAGCTCGGTGGGGTCCTGCACAACCGAGAAGTAGACCTGCAAGAGTTGTCCGTAACTCACCTGCGTCGGGTCGTATGTGATGCGTACGGATTCGGCGTGCCCGGTAGAACCGCTGCTGACGGTCTCGTAGTTGGCGGTCGCGCGGTCTCCGCCGGCGTAGCCAGACTCAGCCTGACTCACTCCTTTAACATGCGCGAACACTCCCTGCACACCCCAGAAGCAGCCGCCGGCCAGAACCGCCGTCTCAAGTCCGGGAACCTTTGGTTCATCGACACTCGGCGCCGGAATCGCAATCGCCGCCGCACTACTGCGGGGCTGCATGAGGAGATTCAAGCCTCCGAACATCGTCATGGCGAAAACAATTACGCCTGTCAGGAGCACCGCCCGACGCGGGTTCACAACTCGCATATCCCCTCCAACCGCTGAGCACCAAGTCTGCAGCAAATCCCGAACTACCGCTAACGAACCGGATCTCGCACTCCTGATCTACTGCCGTCGTGCCCCACTCAAGCTCAAGTTTCCGGTCCACGCTGACCAACCGCGGCGGCCCGCGGGGCTGCCGAACTTCAACGCGGTCGGGCACTCACCTTCATGCGAGAACTGATGCACGACGTCACCACCGCAGGTGTCGAGCATTTCCGTTGTCGGCGTGTCGATTCCATGATTCAGAGATCCCCGATTAGCCACAATTGGGACTGCCCCGAGCCCCGTCGACTCACGGGGTGTGAATTTCAGGCTGCTATTGCGACTGGTGTATGGACTAAGTGTCGAGCTGTAACGAAGATTGAGAAGACACGCCCGGCTACGCGGTCAATCGGGTCACCCACGGCCGTCATGCCGAGAATGCTCCGGCACGCGGACGATGATGGACCCGTGCGAATTCGGATCGAAGGAACGCAGCTGCCCGGACGCAACTGCGGCGCTGCCGACAAATTCCCCGGCTACTCGAACATCCACGTGGCTGTGCAACGCAAGAATCGCCCAGCCGAGCTGCTGGATCTTTATCCGGGCGACGCGGCCAAAGCAACATGGACGCTCGACTGCGAGGTTGACGGCGCCGACGTGCGAGGGCCCTACATCCAGGGGCCGCCGGGCGGACGCTTCATCTATTTGAGCTGGGGCGCTATCGACCACACCGGGTTCTTCAACATGTTTCGCCGCGCCAAGCTGATGCTCGCCGACGTGCCCGCTGACATCCTGCAGTCAGCCGCCAGATCGGGTCTTCTGGTCGGCCGCCTCGGGCTTACCGACGCCAAAGGGCATCCCCGCTGCGCCCGGGTGAGGCCTCAGCAGATCCGGTGGACCTCAGTCGAGTAGCAGGCCGCTGATCCACCGCTAGACGTCGGCGGCTTGACCATGGCGCGATACCTGGAAGGAACGGGCCTGATAATGCTCGGTCTTGCCCAACACGGCATGGGGAATTTCGACTTCGCACTCGGTGTCACCGTGCCAGCTGAGCCGTACCACCGCCGGGACATGTTGTGCACGAACAGGATTGATGAAGTGATCGCGGATGCCTTCGCAATGGTCCCAACCTTGAATCGCTCCGGAAAGGGGCTATCCGGCGTGGAGGGTCTACGCCGCGTGCAAGCCCATGACTCCTCCAGGCATGCCCGAGGGAATTGCTGAATACCCCTGCGAGACAGAACATCTCGAATGAGAGGTTGTCAGTGGCAGCGAGAAGACTACGTCGCCGCCGCCTGTAGGGTCACAACGCCCTTGCCTGGCGTGGCCGGGGGTTCGTAGCGCGGGATGGGTCATATCTATCCGGCTAAGTACAGGAAATCATCACCGAACGCTTGTCACCAAGCCTATTCAGTGATATACCAAATCTATGCCTCTTGGCATAGATGACATGTAGTACTAGCACCAGATTGGAGAGTTGGAGGTGGCGACCATGCTAATGCGAACTGATCCGTTCCGTGATCTCGATCGCTTCACCCAGCAGGTTTCAGGGACCGCGGCGCGTCCGGCGGTGATGCCGATGGATGCCTGGCGCGAGGGCGAGGAATTCGTCGTCGAGTTCGATCTGCCCGGCATCAACGCCGAATCGTTGGACCTCGACATCGAACGCAACGTAGTGACCGTGCGCGCTGAGCGTCCTGACGTCGATCCCGGCCGAGAGATGCTGGCTACCGAACGTCCCCGGGGGATCTTCAGCCGGCAGTTGGTGCTCGGTGACAACCTCGACACCGAAAGGATCGCCGCCACCTACGACGGCGGTGTTCTGCAGCTGCGGATCCCGGTGGCCGAGAAGGCAAAACCCCGCAAGATCACCGTCGGTCACCGCAACGGACGCCGGCTCGCCAACGCCTGACCGGCCGCAGGGTGCGGGCACAGAGGGGGTAGCGACGATGACACACCTCGAGATGATGGCGGCGCCGGTGCACGACCACACCGTCGACACCGCCCAGCACATGGTGTCTCTCGATCCCGACGTTGTCGCGCTGTTCGCGGAGGTCGACGCCATCCTGTGCGCCGCACTCACACCCGCCCGCACCCTGCCGGCGCCACCAGCGACCGGATGCGCCCTCATCGGGCCCCGGTCGGCTGGTCGGTCTTACCTCGCCTCAGGGCGCCCGCACCAACCACCAGTGCGGACCATGCGAGCTGTGCAACGCAGCCCCCCGCCGCCGCCAAGGGGCCCGGCGATCACTAGATCCACAATTTTCTGACGGAAGGAGGTGATGGCGTCACCGCAGACCGCCGCGCAGCCCGCCCACCCCGGCCACCAATGGGTGCACAACCCACCTCACTCTTCCCTCCTACGGTGGGACGCGCCAATGCCTAACGGGCAACTCCGGCCGGGGGCGGGCCGCCACGGCAACTCACAGCTGACCACAGCCCGTAGGTTCTGCGCGAGAACCCTTTTCGGCGTCGGCAGCTACCAGGGAACCCGTCGCGGGAATGACACCGGCCGCGGATCGTCCGTGGGGTGTGTATCTTTCTGTCGGCCGTGGGGATCGATAAGTCGGGGCCGCGTTTCGCGCCGTGCGAATCGCGGGCAACGTCAAGGTCGAGTTCAACAAAGAGCCCGCCAATCCCAGCGAGTCAAGGGAGCGGATGATCGAAGGGCGAATGCGCCGACGTCGCGGCCTTGCTTCAACAGTTGAAGAACCTCGATCGGCAGTCACACGCGTATCGCAAGCAGCGAGATCTCATCGTGCAGCGCTGCCTGCCGTTCGCCGACATATTGCGTGTCGATACAGCGGCCGAGGTGAAAGCGACGGCGACCTCCTCCAGGTAGCTCGGCTGGGTCTAGTCAATGCAGTTCCTCGCTACGACATCGACAACGGTTCAGAATCCGGCTCTTCCGCCGTTCCCACCATCATGGGTAGGTCCGCCGCCACTTCCTCGACCACAGATGGGCCGACAAAGTGCCACGCCGCATCAAGGACCTACACCCAGCCGGACTGAGCCCCGACCGCGACCTCGCTGCGACTTCAGCGCCGCTTCGCTTGCATAGGTCTCTCGCGAACGGCGTCGGTTAGTTGGCGGCCTTGGAAATTCTGCAAGGTCTAGCGTGGGCGGAGTGGGTTTGTTCAGTCATGAGGAGTTCCGGGACCCGGCCGACGGCGTTGGTGGCGGCGCTAGTGGTGGGGTTGTTGAACGAGCTCGGGGTGCTGAGGTGGACGAGTACGGGGTGGATGAAGCTGTGGTGGTCGGTCCGGGGTTGCCGCCTGAGGATGGTTCGTGCGGTCAGTTCGCTGTGCAGTTTCACGTGTCTACGTCAATGCTGTTCGGGCTGAAACGTATTGCGGATATGCGTGGGGTGAGCGTGCCGGAGGTATGCCGGCAGGTGATCGGTGTGTTTGTTGCCCAGCAGGAGGGTGAGCTGGGTGCATTGCTTGCTGCCGAGGCCGACGCGGCTGATTACCGGCCCAGTTTGGGTCAGGCGTAGTCGCGCCCGCCGCAGGGGCGCCGCCTGGACCTGCTCATTGCTCCAATGAGGTCCGGCCACCTCCTAATAGCCTTGGCGCTAAAAAGCTCCAAAATCCGGTAGCCACCCGGGCCGACCTTGCACGTCACGTTCCCCTCGGTGCCCGGGCCGGGACACGTGCCCAAGGCATACCCGATTGGTGTGCAGGGCCGGGGAACAAATAGGAGGAAATGGCATGGAATTTGGCTCAGGTGCAGCCTAGATTGACCGACACACTGACAAGTCTCTGCGGCCGCTGGCGCGCGAAGTCGACGCTAACAGGAACAACGCGCTGATCCCCCGCCCTGCCTGCTTGGTCTTGTTTAACAACGAAGTGCGCTTTGTCAATCTTCGTTGCATCTCGACAGAGGAGGAGGAGAGGTGTAGGTTATCACGTTCGACTGCATTTGACGGTGGGCTTGATCTGCGAGTTCCCGATTTGTCTCACGGCCGCTGCACTGGTGTTTGTCTCACGAACCACTGCATTTCCTAGACGCCTTCTCATGACCACTGGTACTGCTGCACCTAGCGGACTCTCAAATGCCGCGGGCATAGCCAGCGCTAAGACACCAACCGGGCAAGGTGTCCGAGGGCATTCCGGCTGGCACCTGGGGGTAACGGTGGAGCGCTGACGATGATCAGCTCGTAGAAGGCGGGGAGCCTGAGGCGCAAGAATTTCGCAGGGATTTCCCAAAGGTCTGGTTAGTGGGTCAGTCGATCCTTTACATCATGACAACTAAGACATCAAAACAGTTGGGGCTGGCAGGCGCGCTGCTAACGCTGGCTACCGGATCAGTACTAGCCTTTCCTGCCGCGGCCCAGGCTGATCCGAGCAGCGGTGCCGGCCGTATGTATGGCGACCCAGCAGCGGCAGCACCATTCTGGCGCCGCCAAGCCGACAACAGGGCCTGCGCATTGGTCGCGGTGGCCGATGTGGTTGGTGAAATCACCGGCACAGAGCCCACCGAGGACGAGGTCAAAGCGGTGGCTGCGAACACCCCGAACTCGGCTGGGACCGGACCGATCTTCAACGGCAATGGCACCGACCCTTGGGACGTCGCGGTTCTGCTGGGGCACTATGGTATTCCGACCAACAGGGGCCAGTTCACCATTGGGACGCTGGCACCGGAGTTGGGTGCGGGCCACAAAGTGCTCGCCGCGGTCAACGGCGAGACTCTGTGGAATCAGCCTGGCGACCATGCCCACGAAGACCACTTCGTCGTCGTCACGGGCATCGATACCGCCGCAAATGTGGTGCACCTCAACGACCCGGGCGTCGACTTGGGCCGTGACGAGGTGGTTCCTTTCGCGGTCTTCGAAGCGTCGTGGGCCACCGGCGCCCACTTTGCCGTCATAGCCAAGTGACGGGTGCCCGTCAGCCCTAAGCCTCAACCCGTGGATCTACTCCGGTGAGGTGTCTCGGGACTAATTCTTGCTGCGCTAGTTCTAAACAGTTGCCAGCCTCGTATCGCGATCAACCTCGTTTGACTGATACCGCAGGTCAACGTCGATATTGCGGGTCGAACCGCAGAAATCCACGGATGCCGATAGACGGTCACGGATAGGCCTCAGCTGCCTACGGAGCAGAGGGGCCGTTCGTTGGAATCGCGTCGGGGCACCTCGACACCTCCGCAAAGACGCGGTCACCGGCGGCGGCAGTACGGCGACGAGGCGCTGACGTCGAAAGCGCCCCCGGGTTGTCCAAGTGATGCAGCCCATATACGGCATGTACCCAGATCGGTTCGCGATAGGGGTGTTCGTATCCAAGCTTCTCAAGCTCACCGGTGCTGGTATTAGCGCGTCCGCATGCAATTTCGGCTTCTGCTCTTGCAGTTTGAATTAGTAGCCTGCTTTCCGCCAGCGCAGTGGCCCACGGTTCGACGAAGTCAAAACGCGCGCAGAGCCTGAAGCATAGGGCCGCGCCGGAGGAGGACAGAACTGTGGTGGAGCGCGTTACCTAGCCATATTGGTGAATCGTGACAAGTGCAGCTGATGTGCCACGGTCACAGTCTTCGTCGGGCCGTTGCGGTGCTTGGCCAGAATGAAGTCGGCTTCTCCCCCGCGCGGGTCGTCACGGTCGAACGCATCCGGACGATTCAGCAGAATCACCATGTCGGCATCCTGCTCCAGCGATCCAGACTCGCGGAGGTCGGACAGCATCGGCTTCTTGTCGGTGCGCTGCTCGGGGCCACGGTTGAGCTGGCTGATAGCCACCACTGGAACCTCGAGCTCCTTGGCGAGCAGCTTGAGATGCCTGGAGAACTCTGACACCTCGATCTGTCGCGACTCGACCTTCTTGCCGGAGCTCATCAGCTGCAGATAGTCGACGACGACCAGCTTCAGGTTCGCCTTCTGCCGCAACCGCCGCGCCTTGGCCCGGATCTCCATCATGGTCAGGTTCGGCGAATCGTCGATATACAGCGGCGCCTCGCTGATCTCGCTCATGCGTCGCGCCAGCCGGGTCCAGTCGTCGTCGTTCATCCGCCCCGAACGCATGTCGCCAAGCTTGATCTTGGCCTCGGCCGACAGCAGCCGCATCACGATCTCGGTCTTGCTCATTTCCAGGGAGAAGATGACGCTGGCCATCCGGTGCTTGATCGAGCAGGACCGCATGAAATCCAAACCCAGGGTGGAGTTGTGGGTGGGAATCATGGCCTCGCTGGCCAAGTACATGTGGCTGTCGTTGTCCACTTCGACACAGCGGACAGGAACTGTCTCGATCCGGCGGACGTTCACGATGAACCGTGATTCAGAGCGAATGGTACCGACCTTGGCCCGACGTTCCTTGTGCACCATGGCCTTTCGCTCCAACCCGAATACGACGTCGTCGGTCGAGAAGGTCAGGGTGTAAGCGATACTCGACGAATCGCGGCGACCACGGACACGCTTGGTCGTGGTCTGGCAGCGATAACCCAGGCTGACGATCAATTCGGTTGCGTCGCAAGCCAGCCGGTGGTTGGTTACCGAAAATTGAACGGAACCGCCCGCTGTCACCGTCCCGTCGGTGTCGAGCAAGCCGGCGAGCAGAGCGCGCCGCTGCGCCTCGGACCCCCTGAGGTATTCCGACGGAATGTGCTTGTTGCCGAGCACCCCGAGTGTTCGCAGTCGGGCCTGCAATGTCCCCACCGCTGAATGGCAGCTCTGGCATAACCGCAGCCCGGCCGAAGATCCCCCGCAACGCACGCAGGATGGACTCGGCACCGGAGCAGAGACGAATCGTGCCCGGCCGCCGCAGGAGCGGCCACATGTCCGCACCTGACTGGTTTGGGGTACGAACGACTTGCCACACACCGCACACTGGCGGCTGGCCCGCTCAACATTGATCGGTAGCCGCAGCTGGTAGCGATATCGGGCGGACGCCGACGGAATAGCGTCGACACCTTCCGCCTCGATTCGCATGACGATTTCAGGGTCGGCCGTGGTGATCTGGGCTGCGGCTGTGGTGCCGTCCCCGAGCCAGGCGCCAAGCGTGTATGCCGGTACCAAGAACTCGCGAGTCGGTAGTTCGAGTGCCCGCGTATTGACCACGCTGTGATTCAGCCGCCGGTCCTTTGTGTCGCAACGCAGGCTTCCGGCAATCTGGCCCGTCGTCCGCACAGCCGCGAAAGTGCGCTGATTCTTGTACCGGTTATAGCCCGATGCCGCAGCTTGCGCGGACTTCCGGGATGCGCGCGTTTCGGTCAGCCATTGATGCTCTGCGTCGGCAACGATCACCGTCCCGTCCGAGAACTCCACTTCGAAGCATGGCCGTCCCAGCATCACCTCGGTGGCTGCTACCACTCGCGTCGGATGCCCGTCCGGGCCCATCAACTCGTCACCAACCGAAACGTCACCCATCGTCGTCCAGCCGGTCGGCGTCGCCAGCAGCGTTTTCAACCCCAGCGCCTTGCCAACGCCAGGCCTGGCCGCGACGATGATCATCTGCCCCGGGTGCAGCCCGTTGGTCACCTCGTCGAGTTCGGTGAAGCCGGTCGGCACACCCCGAGAGATCCCGCCGTTGGAGGCGATGGCGTCAATCTCGTCCATCGTCGGCTGCAGCAGATCCTCGAGAGGAACAAAGTCCTCCGACGTCCGGCGATCGGCGACCTCATAGATCTCCGCCTGGGCGCGGTCGACGATCTCGGCGACATCGGCCCCGTCAGCGCCGGCGTAGCCGTACTGCACCACCCGCGTACCGGCCTCGACGAGTCGGCGCAGCAGCGCCTTCTCCGAGACGATGGTGGCGTAGTAGCCCGCGTTGGCGGCCGTCGGCACGGTGGAGATCAAGGTGTGCAGATACGGCGCACCACCGATGCGGCGCAGCATCCCACGGCGGTCCAACTCGGCGGCCACGGTTACCGCGTCAGCCGGCTCGCCGCGCCCGTAGAGGTCCAGGATCGCGTCGTACACGTTCTGGTGGGCCGGACGGTAGAAGTCGCCGGGACGCAGTCGCTCGAGGACGTCGGCGATGGCGTCCTTGCTCAGCAGCATCCCGCCCAGCACCGACTGCTCGGCGACAAGGTCCTGCGGAGGCTGGCGACCGTAGTCCTCACTAGGCGGTGGACCATCCATCCCCGGGTGCATCCGGTCATCAACGACCGCCATGAAGACTCACCTCCCCTGACTTGCTTCCGAACATACATTCGACCTCTGACATCGAGGCCGCAAGTCGAGGCACCGGCACCCTGTCCCCAATCCGGCGCATCATCCATGCGCCGCGATGACCGTAAGCGTTGCTGGCGGGTACTCCAAGGGGGACTGTTCATGAAGCTGTGCATCAAATGTGCATATCCGCTGATGGCTGTGTTGAGATGGTTGTGGAGAACCTGTGGATCACTGCTTCGTAATGGGACATCACCGCTGCTGAGCACGGTATAACGCCCAACAACACATGTGGACAAGAATCCACTCGGCGTGTCGGCGCAGGTTATCGTGTCGGGCGTGTTGGTTTTCGGCCAGATTTTCAGTGCGTAAATAGCCGGTTACAGGGCCTTCGCGCAAACCCCGCAAATTTTGTTCGCCAGCACTTAACCCGCGCGTGACCTGATCAGTGTTTCAGCCCACCGTGATCGCAGGAACTTCCGCACACAGTCAGCAAAGCCGAAAACCCGGCGTGGCCCTTATGGGCCACACCGGGTGGGTAAAGCGTGGTGAGTTAGCTCTGGCCGACAACCTCGAGGCTGACCTCGACATCGATCTCGGGGTGCAGGTGAACAACCACCGGATGGGTGCCAATTGCCTTGATGTGGGCCTTCGGCAGTCGGACGATCCGCTTGTCGAGGTTCGGGCCGCCGGCCTTCTTGATGGCCGCCACGACGTCACCGGCGGTCACCGAGCCGAACAGCTTGCCGCTGTCGGACGCGGTCTTCACCGGCAGCGAGACCGAACCCAGCGCCTGGATGGCGGTCTTGATCTCGTTGGCGTGCTCACGGTCGCGGACCGTCTTGGTGTCGCGGGCTCGGCGGATGTCGTCGGCCGCGCGCTGCGCGCCGCGTGAGGCGACGATCGCCAGCCCGCGAGGCAGCAGGAAGTTGCGGCCGTATCCATCCTTGACCTCGACAGTGTCGCCGACGGAACCGAGGTGGTCGACGTCAGCCGTCAGAATCAGCTTCATCGTGTAAGTACTTTCGTTGGGCGCGCAGTGATCAGCGCGTCGAGGAGGTGAAGGGCAGCAGTGCAACCTCACGGGCGTTCTTCACCGCGACCGCGATGTCCCGTTGGTGCTGCACGCAGTTGCCGGTGACCCGGCGGGCCCGGATCTTGCCGCGCTCACTGATGTAGGTGCGCAACAGCGAGGTGTCCTTGTAGTCGATGTTCTGCCCCTTCTTGGCGCAGAAAACGCATTTACGGGCCTTGATCGGCTTCTCCGGAGCCGGGCGCCGCTTGGTGGACTTGGCCATGTGTGTCTTTCTTCCGTTCTTGTGCTCTGAAGTTCGTTAGGTCAGAAGGGCGGTTCGTCGTCGCCGCCGGCGAATGAACCCGATGCCGGGGCGCTGCCCCACGGGTCCTCGCCAGATCCGCTGGGCTGCTGCGCCGGAGGTGCCTGGCGAGACCCGCCGCCACCGCCGAAGCCGCCACCACCGCCACCGCCACCACTGCGACTGGCCTTGTTGACCTTGGCAGTGGCGTAGCGCAGCGAGGGTCCGATCTCGTCGACCTCGACCTCGACCACGGTGCGCTTTTCGCCTTCGCGGGTTTCGTAGGAACGCTGCTTGAGCCGCCCGGTGACGATCACCCGCGACCCTCGGGTCAGGCTCTCGGCCACATTCTCGGCGGCTTCGCGCCAGATGTTGCAGCGCAGGAACAACGCATCGGCGTCCTTCCACTCCCCGCTCTGACGGTCATAGATCCGCGGAGTGGAAGCCACGGTGAAATTCGCGACCGCGGCACCCGACGGAGTGAACCGCAATTCGGGATCCGCGGTCAGGTTTCCGACGACAGTGATAGTCGTGTCACCAGCCATTATTTCCTCCTGGGTCCGCCTGATGTGTTGTGGTGAGCGTAGGCAACAGCTCCGACAGGGGTGGCTAGTGCTTGTCGGTGCGCATCACCTTGGTGCGCAACACCGACTCGTTCAGGCTCAGCTGACGGTCCAGCTCGGACACTGTCGCGGGTGCGGCCTTCAGGTCCACCACCACATAGATGCCTTCAGCGTGCTTGGCGATTTCGTACGCCAGCCGGCGCTTACCCCAAATGTCGACCTTCACGATCGATCCACCGTCTTTGCGAACAACGTTCAAGAACGTTTCCAGGGACGGGGCAACAGTGCGTTCGTCGAGCGTGGGGTCGAGAATGACCATGATTTCGTATGGACGCATAGGGACCTCATCACCTCCTCTGGTCTTAGCGGCCGCGGCGATTCCACGGCAGGAGAGTCGCCTGCGTCGGCAACCGCCCTAGGGTACCGGACGACGGGCTGAGCTGGAAATTCACTTCCGGGACTGCAAGAACTCCGCTGCTCTGGCCTTCGTCGCCGCATCAGCCTTGGCGAGCGATCCGGAGTCGAACGGCGGCTGCGGGTCGTACTCGATGAGCAGTTGGGCGGCCTGTGCGGAGACGCGATCTTCGAGCAGCTCAACCAACCGCAGGGCCATGTCGATGCCACTGGAAACCCCCGCGGCCGTGATGATGCGTTGCGGCAGATGCTCGACCACGCGGTCGGGCACGTATCGCGCCCCCAACTTGTTCAGCTCGTCGACTGCACGCCAGTGCGTGGTCGCAGTGAGTCCGTCGAGTAGTCCCGCTCCGGCCAGTAGCAGCGCTCCGGTGCATACCGAGGTGGTGAACGTTGTGCCCGGATGGACCGCGTGCAGCCACCCGTTGATGGTTTCGTCGCCGACGAGCACCCGGGTGCCGATTCCACCGGGAACCACGACGACGTCGGGTGCAGTGACTTCGTCGAAGGTGGCGTCGCAGGTGACGCCCATCATGCCGTTTTCAGTGCGGACCTCACCGTGCTGGTGTCCCACGAACACCACATCCACAGACGGGATCCGCTGCAAAACCTCATAGGGTCCGACGGCGTCCAATGCCGTGAACCGCGGGAACAGCGGAATGGCAACCTGCGTCATGTCTTCCCACCTGCGAATTCCGCTTCGGGCTCCGATTCCATCTCGGCAGGCTCCGCCAGCAGTGGCCGCCGTAATGCGTTCGGACGCAACCACCTCGGCAGCCAGCCGGGTGGGGCGTCGGGCGCCCAGTCATAGATTCCGCCGGCGGGATCGTCGACCCGGCCCCGCCAGCGCACCAGGTCCTCATCCGGGTGATAGATCTGCCGGATCACAAGCACACACAGAGCTATCACCGCGATGTCGCGCAACAACACCGTGGTGCTGAACCACTGCTCGGGCAGCGACCGGTTCGGGTTGCCGTACAGGTAGTACATCCGCGGTACCCATACCAGCGCATCAATCGTCATCCACGCCAACAACACCCGGCGGTGCGGGACGGCCAGCACCGCCAGCGGGACAAGCCACAACGAAAACTGCGGACTCCACACCTTGTTCGTCAACAGGAAGGCAGCCACTACCAGGAACGCGAGCTGGGCCAACCGCGGTCGCTGGGCCGCGGTCAGGGCGATGTAAGCAATTCCCGCGCAACACAATACGAACAACGTGGTGATTACCGCGTTCAGATTTGTCGGGGGTTCCCAGAAACGCAGCCCCGGATCGAAACCTTCCCATCCGGTGAACGCCTTCACCACGTTGAACAAGGAATCCATGTCGTCGCCGCGACGGGTGTTGAGCCGGAAGAACTCCGACCAACCTCGCGGATAGAGCACCATCACCGGCAGATTCACGGCCAGCCAGGTTGCCGCGGTGATCAACGCGGTACGCGCGACATCACGCACCCGCCCACTGCGAATGCCCAATATCAATAGCGGCCCCAGGAACAGCAACGGGTACAGCTTGGCCGCGGCGCCGAGGCCGATCAGCACACCGGCAAGCATGGGTTTTCGGCGTGCCCAGGCGAGCAGGCCACCCATCGCGAAAGCCGTTGCCAGCGCATCAAAGTTGGTGAAGATCTGGAAGATCAGCAGCGGCGAGGCGGCTACCAGCGCCGCATCCCAGACCCGACGGCCCGCCAATCCCGACGTGGCCCAGATGGTGAGCAGCCAGGCCAGCGCCAGTCCGAACGCCGAGATGTTGAAGAACATCACCACTTCGGCGACCACCGGCAGCGGAAAGACCTTGCTCGCCAACGTGTATGCCTTCGCAAGACGCATCGAGACGTACTGGTAGACCCCGGTCAGTACCGGATATTCCATGTAGCGCACCGCGATATGGCCGTCGTATTGCACCTGCGGATTGCCGTTGCCGTCGGTCTCGATCCAGCTCGACTTGTACGGAAACTTGCCCTGGCTCAACAACTCTGCGCCGTAGAGCGGCACGGTGTCGGAGTAGCACAACTCGTAATACGCGCGCTGGTTGTCCCAGTTGGCCACCCGCTGGTCACCCGTGCCGGTGCCGGTGCTCTGCAGGCAGGCAGCCTTTGTCGACCAGCCGAGCGCCAGGAACACCAGCGCGATGAGAAACATGACCCGCAGCGGAGTCATGAATCGGGTGCGGCCGATCAGCGCGTGGCGGCCCACCGGGCCGCCGACCAGGTTGGCCAGGGCGCCGCCCAGAACGTCGTTGCGGCTGGGGCAATCGCGGCTGTCGGCGCTACGACGGTCGGCAGCCAGCGGCTGCGGCGATATGGTGGCGCGCTCGGTGCGTGCCTCGTTCACGGCGGCGGCGGGATGTCACCGGGCGGCGGCGGACCTCCGGGCACACCAGGTGCGGGCGGTGCCACCGTGATGGTCTGGGGCGGACCGACGGGCACGGTGATTCCCGGCGCTATCTCAACCGTGGGCTGGATGACCGTTTCCGACGGCGGTGGCGGAGGCGGCGGCGGTGCCACGGGCACGCCCGCGTATCCGCCGATGTCGGTGGGCTTGGGGAAGGTCTCGTTCTGGGTGCCCTTCAGGGCGCCGTCCATGGTCGCCTTCCAGATGTCCGACGGCAGGCCCGAACCGTAGACGGCGCCGCCCGACGCAGTAGTCAGCGGCTGGTCGCCCTTGACGGTGCCCACCCAGATCGCGGTGGACAGCGACGGCGTGTACCCCACCATCCACGCGTCCTTGTTCGAGGTGGTGTCACCCAACTGGGTGGTGCCGGTCTTGGCCGCGGACTGCCGCCCGCCCGCCAGATTGTGCCCCCGCGAGTATCCGGCGATCGGCTGCATTGCGGCGGTCACGTTGTCGGCGACCGCCTTGGGGATGCGCTGGTCGCCGCTGTTGTTCGCGGTGCTGGCGTCGAAGAGGACCTGGCCTTCGGCGTTTTCAACCTTTTGCACGAAGTGCGGGCGGTGGTAGAGGCCCGACGCGGCCAGCGTGGCGTAGGCGGTCGCCATGTCGATCACCCGGGTTTGGTACTGCCCCAACACGATGCCGTTGTTGGGCGGGCCACCCTTGCCATCCTCGGAAAGCGTGTGCGCAACTCCGGGGAAGCTGTCGGCGATGCCGGCCTGGTGTGCGGCGTCGGCCACGGCCTGCGGTCCGCCCTTGAGCTTGAGCATCAACCGGTAGTACGACGTGTTCAGCGACATCTTCAGCGCCTCGGCCAGGTTGCAGGTACCGCAGCTCTCGCCCTCGACGTTGGTGATCTTGATGCCGTCGACGGTCAGCGGGGAGCTGTCGATCTGGTAGCCCAGTCCGATGCCCTGCTCGAGCGCCGCAACGAGGGCGAACACCTTGAACGACGAACCGGTCTGCAATCCGGCCTGCGCGAAGTCGAAGCCGAGCGCGTTGGTCCCACCGTAGTAAGCCTTGACCGCGCCGTTGTGCGGATCGATCGATACCGCGGCCGCCCGCATGTCGGGATCTTGGCCTTCGAGGTACTTCGACATGGCTTTCACCGCGGCCTCCTGGGCCTGCGGATCGATGGTGGTGGTGACCTTGAGCCCCTGGGTGTTGAGGGTCTGCTCATCGATGTTGAACAGCTCCAGCAGCTCCTTGGTGACCTGACGCTCGATCAGCCCGTTGGGACCGGTGGTCTGATTGGCCGCACGGGCCATGTCGGGCGACACGGTCGGTGGAAACACCTGTCCGGCGCGGTCATTGGCAGTCAGCGCCTTGGTCTCCACCATGCCGTCGAGCACCCAGTTCCACCGGGCGAGCGCACCTTCGGGATCCACTGCCGGGTCCAGCGTGGAAGGTCGGCGAATCAACGCCGCCAGCAGCGCGCCGTCGGCAACGGTCAGTTGCTCGACGGGCTTGTTGAAGTAGGCCTTGGACGCCGCGGAGATCCCGTAGGCACCGCGGCCGAAGTAGATGATGTTCAGATAGGCCTGCAGCACATCGTCTTTGGACCACTCCCCCGCCATCTTGGTCGCGATCACGAATTCCTTGGCCTTGCGCATCACACCACTCCAGCCGTGTTGCGCCGAGCCGACCAGAGCGTTCTTGACGTACTGCTGGGTGATCGTCGAACCGCCTTGCAGGTCACCACCGAACAGGTTGTTGCCCGCCGCGCGGGCGAAACCCTTGAACGAGAAGCCCGGGTTCGAGTAGAAGCCGCGGTCCTCGGCGGCGATCACCGCCTGCCGCACGTGCACCGGAACCTGACTGAGATTGACGTCGACCCGATTTCCCTCGGGTGGAACGATTTTGGCGATCTCTGTGCCGTCGCTGGCCAGGATCGTAGAGACCTGGTTGGTCCGGATGTCGCCGGGTCGCGGAACGTCGACGATGAAATACGCCATCGTGAAGGTGACGATCGGCAACAGGATGAGCAGGGCCATGCTCAGATACAGTCCGCGCCGGACCAATTTCCAGTTGATCCGCTGAGCCCAGGCGGGTGTTGATCTGGGCGCCCGGCCGCGCCCCGGACCAGCCGGCCCGGTCGGTCCTGACGGGGGCGGCCCGCCTGGTGGACGCCGCCCACCGCTGAGCCGGTCGTCTCCGGGTCGCCGCGGCGGGGACTCCAGCGCCGCCTTGACCTGGTCGAGTTGGTCGCGCTGCGCCGGGGTGGACGGCGGGTTGTCGAGCGCCGCTTTGACCTCATCGATGGGGCTGGCCTGGCGGGGCGCGCGCTCGTCGGCCACCGTCGGGATGATGGTGGTCTTGCGGTCGTCGGGCCCTACCGGACGCCGCGGGGGCGTTGGTGCGTTGCTGCCGGTCTGACCGCCAGGATGGTTGCCGCCTGCAGTCGTCGACTTTCCCGGTTCGTCGCTGGACGACTGGTGATGGCGCCCTTCGTTATTCACTGGCCGTGCGGGCGCCCTTGCGCGCCGTCCGCGATCCGCCCGACCCACCCGGTGGGCGGACGGGCCGTGCCGCACCTAGGACGTACGACTTGACCAGGTGGTTCCAGCTGCAGGTCCGACACACCTCCACCACGTGGACAGCAAACTCGGAGAACCGGGTTGCCAGCAGCACTAACTCTTCTGCGGTGCGCGCTGAGCCCGAAACCGCACCCAAGTGCTCGCCAAAAACCCAGGAAACGATGGTCAGTTGTTCCTTGCGGCAAATCGGACACATCGTCTGGCTTTGTTTCCCGTGAAACTTTGCCGCGCGCAGCAAATAAGGATTCGCGTCGCACACCTCGGACACACCGGTGCGTCCGGAGTACACCTCGGCCAGCAGTGATCGCCGCCGGAGCGCGTAGTCAACTACCTGTCGCTGCAGTCGCACGCTGACCAGAGTACGTCGCGACTGCCCGCACCGACACGCACCCGAGGCTGTTGTCGCGCAGGCACTGGGGTAGGGATCGTGCGCGTAGCGGGGTATTGAGTGGTCACGCCGGGCGGCGGACTTCTACGATCGTGCGGTGGCGAAATGGCAAGCTCGCGGCGGGTCGGCGACGACCCGGGCCAAGGACACCGACCGGCAGGAGGCGTGCCGGATTCTCGACACCGCTCTCAACGACGGCGAGCTGTCCATGGAGGAGCATCGCGACCGGGTCGGCTTGGCAACCCTGGCTGTGACCCTCGGCGACCTACAGGACCTGGTGGCAGATCTGCAGCACAACAGCCTGCCCCTGCAAACCCTCGAGCCGAAAACGCCCAAGCTGCGGTCCCAGCAGCTCAAGAACAATGGGATCGGCCTGGCGATCGCGGCCTTCGTGGTGACCGTGCTGCTCGGTGTCGGCATCGGCTGGGGCCTCTATGGCAACACCACTTCACCACTGGACTTCACCTCGGACCCGGGGGCGAAGTCCGACGGCATCGCGCCCGTGGTGCTGACCCCGCCCAAGCAGCTGCAGTCCCTCGGCGGACTCACTGGCCTGCTGGAGCAGACCCGCAAGCGGTTCGGTGACACCCTGGGCTACCGCTTGCTGGTCTATCCCGACTACGCCTCGATGGACCGCAAGGACCCCACCGACGAACGCCGGGTACTGGACTACACCTATCGCGGCGGCTGGGATGACCCGAGAAGTAGCGCGCGGAACAGCAGCACCGACACCGCCGTCGTCGACCTGGGCAAGTTCGACGTCAAGACGGTGGTCGGCATCCTGCGAGGCGCGCCAGAAACCGTCGGCATCAAGACAAAAGACGTCAAATCGATCTATTTGATCGTGGATCCGGCCAAGGATCCGACCACGCCGGGGGCGCTGTCTCTGACTATCTACGTCTCGAGCGATTACGGCAGTGGCCAGGTAGAACTGGCCGGCGACGGCACCGTCAAGCGGGTCAATTACGTGAGCTGAGCGCCACCTGCGCTTCAACCGCAGTTCTCGTCCGCGCTACTGGGCGAACGTGTGATCAACAGCGCATTAACGGCAGTCGTGTTGTCGCTAATATATCGGCGCGATACTATTGCCCGACGCGTCGGGACTTCGTAGCGAGTGATGTAACCGACTGACCTAACCAGCCGAGCAAAGGAGGTGACTGGATGCTGGAGCTTGCGATCCTAGGACTTCTCATCGAGTCGCCGATGCACGGCTACGAACTGCGCAAGCGGCTGACCGGCCTGCTTGGTGCGTTTCGCGCGTTTTCGTACGGTTCGTTGTACCCGGCATTGAGGCGGATGCAAGCCGAAGGTCTGATCGCCGAGAACGCCGCTCCCGCGGGGACGCCGGTGCGTCGGGCCCGCCGGGTCTACCAATTGACCGACGAGGGCCGCCAGCGTTTCGGCGAGTTGGTCGCCGACACCGGCCCGCACAACTACACCGATGACGGCTTCGGAGTGCACCTGGCGTTTTTCAACCGCACTCCAGCGGAGGCGCGGATGCGCATCCTGGAGGGTCGCCGCCGCCAGGTCGAGGAACGCCGGGAAGGTCTGCGCGAAGCGGTGGCGCGGGCCAGTAGCTCGTTCGATCGCTACACCCGCCAACTGCATCAACTCGGGCTTGAGTCCAGTGAGCGCGAGGTCAAGTGGCTCAACGAGCTCATCGCCGCGGAACGGGCAGCGCCCAATCCCGTCGAGCAGATGTAGTTATCCCAAAATCCCCGCGCAGCAGAACTGAACACCAGAGACACCCCCAGATTTACGAGGTAAGGAGAAACGCCCAATGAGTGAGTACCAGCCGTCCGGAACGCCCGAGGCGCCGTCGACTGAAGTACGGGTCGCCATTGTCGGCGTCGGCAACTGCGCATCCTCGCTGGTCCAAGGCGTCGAGTATTACTACAACGCCGACGAGACTTCGGGTGTCCCCGGTCTGATGCACGTGAAGTTCGGCCCGTACCACGTCCGCGACGTGAAGTTTGTGGCCGCCTTCGACGTGGACGCCAAGAAGGTCGGCTTCGACCTCTCGGACGCGATCTTCGCCTCGGAGAACAACACCATCAAGATCGCCGACGTGCCGCCGACCAACGTGGTCGTGCAGCGCGGCCCGACCCTCGACGGCATCGGCAAGTACTACGCCGACACCATCGAGCTGTCCGATGACGACCCGGTCGACGTCGTGAAGATTCTGCGGGACAACAACGTCGACGTGCTCGTGTCCTACCTGCCGGTGGGCTCCGAAGAGGCCGACAAGTTCTACGCGCAGTGCTGCATCGACGCGGGCGTCGCGTTCGTGAACGCGCTGCCGGTGTTCATCGCCTCCGACCCGGTGTGGGCCAAGAAGTTCAAGGATGCCGGCGTGCCGATCATCGGTGATGACATCAAGAGCCAGGTGGGCGCCACCATCACCCACCGCGTGATGGCCAAGCTGTTCGAGGACCGCGGTGTCACGCTGGACCGCACCTTCCAGCTGAACGTCGGCGGCAACATGGACTTCAAGAACATGCTCGAGCGCGAGCGGCTGGAATCCAAGAAGGTCTCCAAGACCCAGGCCGTGACGTCCAACCTCACCGGCTCGCTCGCCGGAAAGGTCGAGGACAAGAACGTCCACATCGGCCCGTCCGACCACGTCGCGTGGCTCGACGACCGCAAGTGGGCCTACGTGCGCCTCGAAGGCCGCGCCTTCGGTGACGTGCCGCTGAACCTGGAGTACAAGCTCGAGGTCTGGGACTCACCGAACTCGGCCGGCATCATCATCGACGCGGTGCGTGCGGCCAAGATCGCCAAGGACCGCGGTATCGGCGGACCGGTCATCCCGGCGTCGGCCTACCTGATGAAGAGCCCGCCCGAGCAGATCGCCGATGACATCGCGCGCACCCAGCTCGAAGAGTTCATCATCGGCGCCGACTAGTCGAGATCGCCAGCGCTAAGGCAGAGCCCGTCGGGAGCGGCTCGTAAAGTCACATAGGTGACCGAGAACTCCAATGACGAACTAACTGGACTCTCCGAGTTCGACCTGCTGTCCGAGAACGTCGAGCAGGCCGGTGTTTCCGGTCCACTGCCTGCCGTGGAGCGAGTGCACGCGGGTGAAATCAGCGCATTGCGCTGGGGCGGTTCGCAGCCGCGGGTCATCTTCTTCCATGGCGGTGGGCAGAACGCGCACACCTGGGACACGGTGATCGTCGGCCTCGGCGAGCCGGCATTGGCCGTCGATCTTCCCGGGCACGGTCACTCTTCCTGGCGTGAGGACGGCGACTACTCACCGCAGCACAACGCCGATGCCCTGGCGCCGGTACTTCGCGAACTGGCCCCCAACGCCGAGTTCGTGGTCGGGATGTCACTCGGCGGGCTGACGGGCATCCGGTTGGGTGCCTTGGCACCCGAATTGGTCAATGACCTGGTGCTGGTCGACGTCACGCCGTCGGCGCTGGCGCGGCACTCCGAGATGACCAAGGAACAACGCGGCACCGTGGACCTGATGCAGGGCGAACGGGAGTTCCCCAGCTTCCAGGCCATGCTCGACCTCACCATCGCCGCGGCACCGCACCGCGAGGTGAAGGCGCTGCGCCGCGGGGTGTTCCACAACTCCCGGCAGTTGGACAACGGCAACTGGACGTGGCGTTACGACGCCATCCGCGTCTTCCCCGATTTCAGCACCCTATGGGATGACGTCGACGCGCTGTCCGCCCCGCTGACGCTGGTACGCGGCGGCAACTCCGGCTTCGTCAATGACGACGACGTAGCCGAACTCAGCAGGCGCGCAACGCATTTCCGAGGTGCGCACGTGGTCGAGAATTCCGGACACTCGGTGCAGAGTGACCAGCCGCTCGCACTGGTCGAGCTGCTGCGGGGGGTCGTCAACGCCGGCTGACGCCTACCGTGGTGGTATGACTTCTCCCGGACTCCCTGACCCAGTGCTCCCCGATTTCCCCATCCGCATCGGCGTGCAACTGCAACCACAGCAGGCCCCCGTCTACGGTCAAATTCGCGACGCGGTCCGCCGGTGCGAAGACATCGGTGTCGACGTCGCGTTCAACTGGGACCACTTCTTCCCGCTTTACGGTGATCCTGACGGCGCACATTTCGAATGCTGGACCATGCTCGCGGCCTGGGCCGAACAAACGTCCCGCATCCAGATCGGCGCCCTGGTGACCTGCAATTCCTACCGCAACCCCGAACTCCTGGCCGACATGACCCGCACCGTGGACCACATCTCCGACGGCCGGCTCATCCTGGGCATCGGCTCGGGCTGGAAGCAGAAGGACTACGACGAGTACGGGTACGAATTCGGCACCGCCGGGGGACGGCTCGACGACCTGGCCGGCGCGCTGCCCCGGATCAAGTCGCGGCTGGCCAAGCTGAACCCGGCACCGACCCGCGACATCCCGGTACTGATCGGCGGCGGTGGCGAACGTAAGACGCTGCGCCTGGTCGCCGAGCACGCCAACATTTGGCACAGCTTCAGTTCGGCCGACGAATTCCCGGCGAAGTCCGCGATTCTCAGCAACCACTGCGAGGCAGTCGGGCGCGACCCCGCCACGATTGAACGGTCGGCATCAGCCGGCAACGGGGCCGAGTTGATCGCCAACGCCGAAGCTCTCACCGGCCTCGGAGTCACGCTGCTGACCGTCGGCTGCGACGGCCCCGACTACGACCTCACCGACGCAGAAGCGCTCTGTCGTTGGCGGGACGCCCACTAGATTCATATCCGTTTCCGATCCATCGAGAAACGTATTCACGCGCCCGTCAGGCATGAGAAACTTGCCGCTTAGAGCCAACTCGGGATGGCTGAAAGAGACGTCAATAAACTGATGCCTAAGAAGTACGGGATCAAAGAGAAGGACCAGGTTGTCACGCACATTCTCAACCTGGTGCTAACGGGGAAACTGCGCAGCGGTGATCGTGTCGATCGCAACGAGATTGCGCAGAGCCTCGGGATCAGTCGGGTCCCGATCCAGGAGGCGCTGGTCCAGCTGGAGCATGACGGCATCATTTCGACGCAGTATCACCGCGGCGCGTTCGTCGAGCGGTTCGACGAATCCACCGTGCTCGAACACCACGAACTGGACGGCCTGCTCAATGGCATTGCCGCCGGGCGGGCCGCGGCCAATCCCACGCCCCGGATTCTGGGCGAACTCGACGCGCTGATGCGGTCGCTGCGCTCCGCCAAGGAGCCGCGCAATGTCGCCGAGATCGCCTGGGAGTACCGGCGCATGGTCAACGAGGAGTACGCGGGCCCTCGGCTACACGCCACAATTCGCGCCTCGCAAAACCTCATCCCCCGCGTGTTCTTCATGACCTACCAGAACAGCCGGGAAGAGATGCTGCCGTTCTATGAGGACGAGCACGCCGCGATGCACCGGCGCGACCCGGCGGGCGCTCGGGCCGCATGCATCGCCCGCTCCGAAGTGATGGCCAAGACGATGGTCGCCGAATTGTGTCGGCGAGGAGTTTTCACTCCGCAAGACGACCCCATCGACAGCACAGAACCGGTGGCGAAGGCCCGGCCGTCGATCGTGCTGTGAACGGGCTCTGAGCTACTCGCTGCCGACCGGTCGATACGGTGGCGGTGATGAACTCTCGCGTCGGCATGTCCGCCAATCGCCGCGCACCATTGTTCGCCGTGCTCGCGACGGTTCTGATGGTGGCCGGCCTGGTGGGTGCCGCGCCGGCGGCCGCTGACCGCAATCAATGTGCGCCGCCCGGGGTCGAGACCGCCACTGTCCTCCCCGCAGATCTCACCTCGCCGCGCGGTGCCGATCAGACCGACGCCGACGACACCGGCACCACCCCGACCGTCGTGCCGTTGAGCGCGGTGAACACCGCCGCTCTCGGTCTCGGGACTCCGGGGGTGCTACTGGCAGGCACTCTCTCGGACGCTCCGCCGAGCACCTGCATCAATGCCACCGGTCGTTTCACCGGCTTCGACAACGAGTTGCTGCGCGCTATGGCCGCCAAGCTGGGCCTGCACGTGCGTTTCGTCGGGACGGACTTCTCGGGACTGCTCGCCCAGGTGTCGTCGCGGCGCTTCGACGTCGGTTCGTCGTCGATCAAAGCCACCGACGCACGACGGCACACCGTCGCTTTCACCAATGGCTACGACTTCGGCTTCTATTCGCTGGTGGTACCCCCGGACTCAACGGTCACGAGCTTTTCCGACCTGACCGCGAGCATGCGAATCGGCGTGGTCCAGGGCACCGTCGAGGACACCTACGTCGTCGATACCCTGCACCTGCAACCGGTGAAGTATCCGGATTTCGCCACGGTCTACGCCAGTTTGAAAACACACCAGATCGACGCCTGGGTCGCGCCCGCCAATCAGGCGGCGAGCGCGATCCGGTCCGGCGACCCCGCCGTCGTCGTCGCGAATACCTTCGGCACCGACGGCTTCGTCGCGTATGCCGTGGCGAAGGACAACCAACCGCTGGTCGACGCTCTGAACTCGGCTTTGGACGCCGTGATCGCGGACGGCACCTGGTCGGAGCTGTACAGCAAGTGGAAGCCGCGCACGTTGCCGTCGGGCTGGAAACCGGGCTCCAAGTCCGCCGCGACCCCGAAACTCCCCGATTTTGCCGCGATAGCCGCCGAGCACCACACGAAGCCGGTCGCGCCGTCCACACCCAAATCAACGTTGACGCAGCTGCGCGAATCGTTCCTGGACTGGGATCTGTACCGGCAGGCGATCCCGACGCTGCTGACCACTGGGCTGCCCAACACGCTGATGCTGACCGGCAGCGCCAGCGTCATCGGACTGGCGATCGGCATGGTGCTGGCAATCGCGGGCATCTCCCGTAGGCGCTGGTTGCGCTGGCCGGCACGGGTGTACACCGACATCTTCCGCGGCCTGCCCGAGGTGGTGATCATCCTGATCATCGGCCTCGGGGTCGGGCCGCTGGTGGGCGGAATGACCAACAACAATCCGTATCCGCTGGGCATCGCCGCGCTGGGACTGATGACCGGTGCCTACGTCGGCGAAATTCTGCGCTCCGGGATCCAGAGCGTCGACCCCGGCCAGCTCGAGGCCTGCCGCGCGCTCGGCTTCAGCTACTCGACGGCAATGCGTCTGGTGGTGGTTCCGCAAGGCGTGCGACGGGTGCTGCCCGCGCTGGTCAATCAGTTCATCGCGTTGTTGAAGGCGTCCGCGCTGGTGTACTTCCTGGGCCTGATCGCCAACCAGCGTGAGCTGTTTCAGGTGGGCCGCGACCTGAACGCGCAGACGGGAAACCTGTCACCTCTGGTTGCGGCGGGCATCTTCTACCTGCTTCTGACCATCCCGCTGACACACCTGGTGAACTACATCGACCACCGGCTGCGCCACGGTCGCGCCAAGATCGAGCCGGACGATCCTCCCGAAGTCGTCACGTCGACCATCGGTTCGGAGATGACATGACCGAGCAGAGAGTCGCTCCGGCCACCGTGCCAGTCTCATTGGCAGCCAACGAAATCCGCAAGACTCTGGCCGGCACCGCGGTGCTGCGCGGGGTCAGCCTCGACGTGCCGGCCGGCAGCACAGCGGCGATCATCGGCCCATCCGGTTCCGGCAAATCGACGTTGTTGCGCACGCTCAATCGCCTGCACGAGCCCGACAGCGGCGACATCCTGCTGGACGGCAGATCGGTGCTGCGCGACGACCCCGACGAACTGCGTCAGCACATCGGCATGGTGTTCCAGCATTTCAACCTCTTCCCGCACCGCAGCGTGCTGGACAACGTCGCCCTGGCGCCCCGCAGGCTGCGCCGGTTGCCCGCCGACGCGGCTCGAGAACTGGCGATGCTGCAGCTTGACCGAGTCGGACTCAAAGGAAAGGCCGCTGCCCGGCCCGGGACACTGTCCGGAGGTCAACAGCAGCGGGTCGCGATCGCACGCGCCCTGGCCATGTCCCCGCAGGTGATGTTCTTCGACGAGGCGACCTCGGCGCTGGATCCCGAGTTGGTCAAAGGCATCCTGGGACTGATCGCCGACCTCGGTGCCGACGGTATGACGATGGTGGTGGTCACTCACGAGATCGGCTTCGCGCGGTCGGCCGCGGATGCTGTCGTGTTCATGGATCACGGCAAAGTCGTGGAATACGGGCCCCCGGAGCGCATATTCGAAGCCGCCGAGACTGAGCGACTACAACGGTTCCTATCCCAGGTGCTCTGACCAGCGCGGGCGCGCCCGGACGATCACAAGGTCTTCACGCTGGCCGGTGTCGGGTTAGACTCCCCGATTATGGCGGACAGCGAACCTACAGCCCCGGAGTTGTCGGAGCTGGCGGTGGGTATGCACCGCGCATTGTCCAAGCTCTTCACCATCTTGCGCCGTGGCGACCCTGCCGGTGGCGCGGTCGCCGGCGAATTGACGCTAGCGCAACTATCTATTTTGATCACGCTGCTCGATCGCGGCCCGATCAGGATGACGGACCTGGCAGCCCACGAACGCGTGCGGACACCCACCACCACCGTCGCGATCCGACGATTGGAGAAGGTCGGGCTGGTCAAGCGCTCGCGCGACCCATCCGACCTGCGTGCTGTACTGGTCGACATCACGCCGCAAGGGCGTGCGGTACATAACGAGTCGCTGGCCAACCGGCACGCCGCGCTGGCCGCCATGCTCAGCCAGCTCCCCGATGCCGACCTCCACACGCTGACGGACGCCCTGGCGCCGCTGGACCGACTGGCCAACGGCGAAGCCGCCAGCACCGCCGCTGTACCGGGATCTGCGTCCGACTGCACGTGAAAGTGTTTGCCGCCAACAAATCTGGTAACCACTGACGTTATGCCCACTGCTCTCATTACCGGCGCCAGCGGCGGCATCGGCTCCGCGATCGCGGCGGCGTTGGAACCGACGCACACCCTGCTGTTGGCCGGTCGGCCGTCGTCTCGCCTCGACGCCGTCGCGGAAAGCCTGGGCGCCACCACTTTTCCACTGGACCTCAACGACGAAGAGTCGATCGAAGCGGCATGCGAGGTCATTGACGAACTGGATGTGTTGGTGCACAACGCGGGACTGTCCATCCCCGGCCACGTCGACGAATCACACGTCGATGAATGGCGCGCCACCTTCGGCGTCAACGTCTTTGGGCCAGTGGCGCTTACCTTGACGCTGTTACCGGCGCTGCGGCAAGCTCACGGTCGGGTGATCTTCATCAACTCCGGGTCGGGACGCAACGTGTCGCCGGGAATGGCGTCCTACTCAGCCAGCAAGTTCGCTTTGCGGGCCTTTGCCGATTCATTGCGCCAGGACGAGCCCACGCTGCTGGTGACGTCGGTGCATCCGGGCCGTGTGGACACGGAAATGCAGCGCGATCTCGTTGCGTACGAGGGCGGTGAGTACGACCCCGCGAAGTTCTTGCGGCCCGAAACCGTCGCCGAGGTGGTGGCCAATGTGGTCGCCACCCCTGCGGACGGTCATGTTCACGAAGTGGTGATCCGACAGCGTTAGCTTCGGCGACAAGGGTTTTCGCCGTCGGATCAGACGACGACGTTGACCATCCGTCCGGGGACCACGATCACCTTGCGCGGTGCGGCGCCCGCCAGGAACGCCTGTACTTTTTCATCGGCAAGTGCCGCGGCTTGCACCGCGTCCTTATCCGCATCGGCGGCCACCACCACCCGGCCACGAACCTTCCCGTTCACCTGCACCGGGTATTCGACTGTGTCGTCGACAAGGTACGCGGGGTCGACCTCCGGGAAGGGGCCGTGCGCCAATAATGTGCTGTGGCCCAGGCGTTGCCACAACTCCTCGGCCAGATGCGGGGCCAGCGGCGCCAACATCAGCACCAACGGCTCGACCGCTTCCCGGGGCACCGAATCACGGTGCTGCTTGGTGAGATGGTTGGTGTACTCGATCAGCTTGGCGGCTGCGGTGTTATTGCGCAGGGCGGCATAGTCTTCGGCGACTCCGGCGATAGTTCGATGCAGTACGCGCAGCGTGTCGTCGGTCAGTTGTTGACCGTCCGTCACCCGGGTTTCTCCGGTGCCCTCATCGATCACCAGGCGCCATACACGCTGCAGAAAGCGTTGCGCGCCAACCACATCCTTGGTAGCCCACGGTCGGGACGCCTCGATGGGGCCCATCGACATCTCGTACACCCGCAGGGTGTCCGCGCCGTATTCGTCGCAGATCTCATCGGGTGATATCGAATTCTTCAGGCTCTTACCGATTTTGCCGAACTCTTGGAAGACTTCGATCTCACCGTCCGGCCCGGGAAGGAAGAATCCGCCATCACGTTCGACCACTTCGGCGGCGGGCACGTAGGAGCCGCGCTTGTCGGTGTACGCGAAGGCCTGGATGTAGCCCTGGTTGACCAGCCTGCGGTAGGGCTCGCGAGAGCTGACATGACCCAAGTCGTACAGGACCTTGTGCCAGAACCGGCAGTACAACAGATGCAGCACCGCGTGCTCGGCGCCGCCGACGTACATGTCGACACCCCCGGGATCGTCGGCGCCGTGCTCGGCCGGCCGCGGGCCCATCCAGTAGGCCTCATTCTCCCTGGCGCAGAACCGTTCCGAGTTGTGCGGATCTGTGTAGCGCAGCTCGTACCAGGAACTGCCGGCCCACTGCGGCATCACGTTGGTGTCGCGGGTGTAGGGCTGCAGGCCATCGCCGAGATCTAGCTCGACGTTCACCCACTCGGTGGCCTTGCCCAGCGGCGGTGATGGTTCACTGTCGGCGTCGTCGGGGTCGAACGACACCGGTGCGTAGTCCGGAACATCGGGCAGCTCAACAGGTAACGCGGCCTCGTCGAGTGCATGGGCGCGTCCGTCGCTGTCGTACACGATCGGGAACGGCTCGCCCCAATAGCGCTGCCGCGCGAAAAGCCAATCCCTGAGCTTGAATTGGATCCTGGCCTGGCCCCGGCCGGCTGACTCCAAGTGAGCGGTGATGGCCTGCTTTGCGTCGGCCACGGTCTTGCCGTCGAGATAGCCGGAGTTCACCAGAACTCCGTCGCCGGAGTAAGCGGACTCCGAAATATCGCCGCCGGCAATGACTTCCACGATCGGCAGGCCGAACTGCCGGGCGAAGTCCCAGTCGCGTTGGTCGTGGCCCGGGACCGCCATGATCGCTCCGGTCCCATAACCGGCCAGCACGTAGTCGGCGATGAAGATCGGTACCTCCGCACCGTTGGCCGGGTTGGTGGCGTAACTGCCCAGGAAGACGCCGGTCTTCTCTCTGCTCTCCTGGCGCTCCAGGTCTGACTTGGCGGCTATCGCGCGGCGGTAAGCGGCCACTGCCTCGACGGGTGTGGCGCCGCCGTAGGTCCACTTCTGCTCGACGTTGTCCGGCCACGCGGCAGCGACTAGCTCGTCGACAAGGTCATGCTCGGGAGCCAACACCAGGTATGTTGCGCCGAACAGGGTGTCGGGCCGGGTGGTGAATACCTCGATGTCGGTTTTCAAGGCGTCCGACTTGCTGGCGGAGAACAGCGCGGTGGCGCCGGTCGAGCGCCCGATCCAGTTGCGCTGCATGCTCTTGACCTTGTCCGGCCAGTCCAGCGCTACGAGATCGTCGAGCAGCCGGTCGGAGTAGGCGGTGATGCGCATCATCCACTGCCGCAACCGCTTCCGGAATACCGGGAAGTTGCCGCGGTCACTGCGGCCGTCGGCGGTGACCTCCTCGTTGGCGAGCACGGTGCCCAGGCCGGGGCACCAATTCACCATCGAGTCGGCGCGGTAGACCAGCCGGTGGCCGTCGATCACGTCGGCCCGCTCCCCCGCCGACAAGTCGGCCCACTGTCGGCCGTCTTCGAGCGGCCTGGCACCGGAGCCGAGTTCGTCGATGAGTTCGGAGATCGGACGGGCCTTGTTGGCGGCGGGGTCGAACCAGGCGTTGTAGATCTGCAAGAAAATCCACTGCGTCCACTTGTAGAACTCGACGTCGGTGGTCGAGAAGCTGCGTCGGCTGTCGTGACCGAGACCCAGGCGACCCAACTGGCGCCGGAAATTAACGACGTTGGCCTCGGTCCTCGTGCGCGGGTGGGTGCCGGTCTGCGCCGCGTACTGCTCGGCGGGCAGCCCGAAGGAGTCGAAGCCCAATGCGTGCAGGACGTTGCGACCGGTCATCCGGAAGTACCGGGCATAGACGTCGGTGGCGATGTAGCCCAGCGGGTGGCCGACGTGCAGCCCCTCCCCCGACGGATACGGGAACATGTCCTGCACGAACAGCTTGTCCTTCGGCAGGGCCGAGCCGTCCGCGGGGGCGAGCGAGCCCACGGGGTTGGGCACGTTGAAGGTCCCCAGCCGGGCCCAGGTCTCCTGCCAATCCTTTTCCAGGTTGGTCGCGAGCTCTGCGGTGTAGCGGTACCGCGGCGCGTCGTTGTCTGCGTCTTTGACGCCGGTCGGGTCACCCGGCGCGCTGCCAGGTGCGGCGATAGACGATTCGGTCACGCCCAACAGGGTATCGAGGCGCTTGCTTGCCCTAATGGTCGCGACCCGCTGCGCCCGGGCTCCGCCGCGCTTGCGACCGCTCGGGGTCCCGATTGTCGCGACCCGCTGCGCCCGGCCACGCCGCGCTTGCGATCGCTCGGGTCCCGATTGTCGCGACCCGCTGCGCCCGGCCACGCCGCGCTTGCGATCGCTCGGGTCCCGATTGTCGCGACCCGCTGCGCCCGGCCACGCCGCGCTTGCGATCGCTCGGGGACCAACCTGCCCGGCCGTCGGCCACAGGTTGGTCTCGGTTCCGTTGCACCACGATCAGAGGTTTATCCCAGCTCTGTTTCGAGCATGGTCGCGCCTCTGAGCAGTGGTTACATTCAGCCTCGATGGCGGGCAACGACGCCAGCGCTATTGCGGAGGGACCGACCGAGATGATTCAGTTCGCACGCACCTGGCGAGTGATTGCGGGTGGCATGGCAGCCGGCGCCTTCGGCGTCGTGATGGTGGCAGGTGGCACGGCATCGGCAGAGCCCCTGGTACCCCAGCCGGCCATCCCCGGCCCGGTCCCCATGCAGCCGGCGACGCAGCCCGGCCAGAATTCCTCGGTGTTTCCGGGAGGCGTGAACAGCAACCGCCTTGCCCCGGCGCAGGCCCCGGCCATCCAGGCCCCATTGCCGGCGCAACTGCCCGCCCAGGTCGCGGCGCCGATTCCAGCCGCCGTCCCCGCGACCCTTCCCGCCGCAGCGTCGGCGCCCGCAGCGCCGGCACCCGCAGCGGCGGCGCCGATGCCGATAGCGGCGCCCGTCACGTCGGGAACGATGCGCGAATTCCTGCAGGGCAAGGGCGTCAAGCTCGAGGCGCAACGACCGCAGCAGTTCAAGGCGTTCGACATCACGCTGCCGGTGCCGACCCGCTGGACTCAGGTGCCCGACCCCAACGTGCCCGATGCCTTCGTGGTGATCGCCGACCGGGTGGGCGGCAACAGCGTGTACACGTCGAACGCTCAGGTGGTTGTCTACAAGCTGGAGGGTGACTTCGACGCCGCGGAGGCGATCTCACACGGTTTCGTCGACAGCCAGCGGTTGCTGGCATGGCAGACGACCAATGCGTCGCTGGCCAACTTCGGAACCTTCCCGTCGTCCATCATCGAGGGCACCTACCGCGAGAACGACATGACGCTCAATACGTCGCGGCGCAACGTCCTCGCCAACGCAGGACCTGACAAGTACCTGGTGTCAATGTCGGTGACCACCGCCGCGTCGCAGGCGGTCAGTGACGCACCCGCCACGGACGCCATCATCAGCGGCTTCCGGTTGGGCACAGCCGGGGCGCCCGCTCCGGCTCCGGCCCCGGCGCCCGCTCCGGTCACCGCCCCCGCACCGACCCCGGCGCGGGCCGGAGCACCCGCGGCACAGGTACCCGCCGCGTCCGCCGCCCTGGCACCCGTTCCGCCCGCGGCACCGGCGCTCCCGCCCCCGGCGCCCGTCCAGGCCCTGCGCCCGGTGCCCCGGGGCGTTATCGCGCCGCCGGCCGCCGTCAATGCAGCACCCAACCCGGCAGCTGCACTGCCGCCGCTGGTCACCTTGACACCTGTCTCGCCGCACTAGGCCCGCGGTAGAGCCCGGCGCGCGGACGGGTCACCGGGCTCGTATTGTTGGCGCATGCTTATCGCGGGCGTGGTGTGTGTGTGCGCGGCAGTAGCCTCAGCTGCGTTCGGGATCTGGACGCTGGCCCACACCCCCACCGGTAACCCCACCCAGCTGGCGCTGCGTGCCATGGCACCAACGCAGTTCGCGGCGGCGGTGATGCTGACCGCCGGTGGAGTGGTGGCTCTCGCCGCGTCCCCGGGCACCGCGTTGGTGGTCGTGATCGTGTGCATCGTCGGCGCGCTGGGCACGCTTGCCACCGGCTCAATGCAGAGCGCGCGATTCGCCTTGCGCCGGGAAGCCGTCGAGGTCGAAGCCGCCAGCTGCGCGGGCAGTTGCGCCGCGTGCACGCTGTCCTGTCATGCGGCCTGATCCTCGCGACCCGCTCCGGGCCTAGTTGCGGCTGACGTCGATCGGGTGCGTTGCCAGCAGCGAAAGCGGCAGCGGCTGACGGCGTAACACCTGGCCCCAAAGATCGGCCCGCGGCGGCGTCAGTACATCAGATGGCAGCCCCGACAATACGATCCAGTCGTCTCGCTCGATTTCACCTTCGAGTTGACCGATGGTCCACCCGGAATATCCCGCGAAGATCCGTACCCCTTCGACGACGGGTGCGATTAGATCCGGTTCGGCATCCAGGTCGACCATCACCATCCGGCCGGCCACGTGGCGCAGGCCGGGCACACCGTCCGGTGCGGCGCCGATGCGCAGCGCCGCCAGGCACAGGGCCGCGTCCCGCTTGACCGGGCCACCGATGAACATCGTCTTCGGCTTCGCGGCGAGCTTGGCCCATTGCGGCAGTACGTTGTACACCGCGGTCTCGCTAGGGCGGTTGAGCACGACACCCAAGGTGCCGCCCTCGTTGTGTTCGACGATGTAGATCACACTGCGCCGAAACGTCGGCTCCAGCAGATCGGTATTTGCCAGCAGTAAAGTACCCGCTCGGACCCGTTGTGCGGCGGGTGCGACATGGTCCTCGGGATCTTCCTGCGACGCCACCAAAACATCATCGCACCAACCACCGGGTCACCGGGGCAAACGCCCTCGGTCGACAAAGATTTGTACTGTGATTGAGACGGCGCACGGCCGCTACAGCCTTGCCTGTGCCGATTGTGGAAGTGGGTTCAGTGATTCGCACCCGGATGCAGGCAAGTGCACCCGTCGATCTATGGCGCTCGGTGCGGGCCATGCCCGATTTCTGGCGGCTCATGCAGGTTCGCATGGCAAGCCAGTTCGGCGACGGACTCTTCCAGGCGGGGTTAGCTGGGGCGCTGCTGTTCAACCCGGACCGGGCCGCCGATCCGATGGCGATCGCACGCGCCTTTGCGGTGCTATTTCTGCCGTACTCCATCCTGGGGCCGTTCGCCGGTGCCTTGATGGACCGGTGGGATCGGCGATTGGTGCTGGTCGGCGCGAACATCGTGCGACTCGGCTTCATCGCCGCCATCGGCACGATTCTGGCGGTCGGCGCGGGCGACGTGTTGTTGCTGTGTGCAGCGTTGCTGTCCAACGGCATGGCGCGGTTCGTGGCCTCGGGGCTGTCGGCGAGCCTGCCGCACGTGGTGCCACGCGAAAAGGTGGTCACGATGAACTCGGTGGCCACCGCGTCGGGCGCCATCGCGGCATTCATCGGCGCCAACTTCATGTTGCTGCCGCGCTGGCTGGCCGGTGGCGGCGATCAGGGCGCCGCGGCAGTGATTTTCACCGCGATGATTCCGGTGACGCTTGCGCTGCTGCTGTCGCTGCGGTTCGGACCCGGGGTGCTCGGCCCAGACGACAGCAAGCGTGCGATCCATGGTTCGGCCTTCTACGCGGTGGGCACCGGCTGGTTGCACGGCGTGCGCACGGTGATCCAACGCCCGACCGTGGCCGCCGCGCTGTCCGGGCTGGCCGCGCATCGAATGGTCATGGGGATCAACTCGCTGCTGCTCTTGCTGCTGGTGCACCACATGAAGGATGCCGACGCCGACGGGTTCGGCACCGCTCTGCTGTTCTTCGGGGCCGCGGGTCTCGGGGCGTTCTGTTCCAACCTGCTGACGCCGGTCCTGGTCCGGCGCTGGGGTCGGTACGCCACCGCCAACGCGGCGTTGGTGGCAGCAGCCGCGATCCAGTTGGCCGGCGCCGGGTTGCAACTTGTAGTGCTCGTGGTCTGTGGGTTCCTGCTAGGGGTGGCCGGCCAGGTAGTCAAACTGTGCGCCGACTCGGCGATGCAGATCGATGTCGACGACGCGCTGCGCGGCCATGTGTTCGCGGTGCAGGACGCGCTGTTCTGGGTCTCGTTCATTGTCGCGATCACGGTGGCCGCGATCTTCATTCCCGACGACGGCCACGCGCCCGTCTTCGTACTGTGCGGTTCGCTGATCTATTTGATCGGTCTGCTGGTCCATAGCCTCGTCGGCCGGCGAAGCCAGACCGCACCCAGTCAAGTGAGGAGCTAGTCATGGCAGGTCCGGGTCCATTCGTCGCCGACCTCCGTGCCGAGAGCGACGACCTCGACGCACTGGTGGCGCCGCTCGCATCAGAAAGGTGGGCCACCCCGACGCCCTCTCCGGGGTGGACCATCGCACACCAGATCGGCCACCTGCTGTGGACGGACCGGGTGTCGCTGTTGTCGGTGACCGATGAAAGCGCTTTCGCCGACGTGCTGGCCGGCGCGGCCACCAATCCCGGGGGTTTCGTCGATGCCGGTGCGGAAGAACTTGCCGCGCTGCCACCCGCGGACTTACTGGCCGACTGGCGAGCCACCCGCGGTCGCCTGCACGAGGCTCTGCTCGGGGTTGACGACGGGCGGAAGCTGCCGTGGTTCGGGCCGCCGATGAGCGCTACGTCGATGGCCACCGCACGGTTAATGGAGACCTGGGCACACGGCCTCGACGTCGCCGATGCCCTCGGAGTGACCCGGCCGGCCACCGAGCGATTGCGGTCGATCGCGCACATCGGGGTGCGCACCCGTGACTACGCGTACTTCGTGAACAACTTGACGCCGCCTGCTGAGGCGTTCCTGGTCGAGCTACGCGCACCCGGCGGCGACACCTGGTCCTGGGGGCCCTCGGACGCGGCGCAGACTGTCGCCGGGTCGGCAGAGGACTTCTGCTCGCTGGTCACCCAACGGCGGGCGCTCAGCGCGCTGGACATCAAAGCGGTGGGGGAAGACGCGCAGCGATGGCTGGGGATCGCCCAGGCTTTCGCCGGGCCGCCCGGCCCCGGGCGATGAGCGCACGCTCGCGAGCCCAACCGCACTGCGAAAGTCGCCGAGACGATTCGCAGCCTGGTCAGGCTCGGCGACCCGCAGGCTACCGCTTGCCGTCGATGACCACCCGGGCGCGCACCACGTCGCCCTTCTGAGTGTCATTTCCGCGCGCCAGCATCCCTGCCGGCGACATCGGAACCGGCGAGCCGCCCATTCCCGTCGACGCCGTGGGCCCGCGGACTTCGGCCGCGTTCAGCACGCCGGCACGCAGGCTGGTTGCCCGCCCCCCGGGTTCCGGCTCGAAGCTGCTGGTGGGTCGGGTGTAGCTGGTCAAACCCGCGCCCGGGAAGCCGCCGGCCCCGCCCAGGCCTCCCCCGGCAGCCCCTCCCCCGCCGATGCCGCCGATGCCTCCGGCGGCGACGACGGGTTCAGCGGAGACCGCCGCGACATTCGACGCCTCGGCCGGGAACATTCCCCCGAAGCCCTGCATCATGGTTTGTGGAAGACCGGTTATGCCCTGCATTGCCTGCATTGGCGCCTGCAGCATCTCCTTGAGCGGTTCGGTCGCACCGGACAGCATCTGCATCGGCTGTTGCATCAATGAGCTGATTTGGGTGCCCGCATCGGCAGGGGCAGCTTGACCCGCGGTCTGCGCGACCTGGGTCGACGCCTGCACCGCATTCTGCATACCGGTCTGAGCCACCGCCTGAGCCACCGCTTGTGCCGCTGCCGCCGGCGCGGCCGGTGAGGCTCCCATCGGCGCTATCGGCGGAGGCACAGCCAGCGCCGCGATCAGGGCGCTCAGGGTTCCTGAATACGTCCAACCCACGCCTGAGTTATGCGGCCAGTGCTCACCAAAATACGAGGTATCGCGCTCCACGATTGCCGGCGTGTTCAGCCCCAGAAAGTTCGTGGCGTTGAGCACGGTCCACTCGTCCCGGTTGGTCTGCGAGACCAACGAGGGAATGACCGTGGACCGCGCGAGCGCGAAGGCCTCGACGGCCGCCTGCGTGACACCGATCTTCGCGGCGGTCCAGCCCACCAGAGTCTGCAGTCCGGCGTTAAGTCCCGTCGCGGTCACCGTCGACGCGACCGCGCCCACGCCTTCCCACTGGGCGGCCGTAGCCAGCGTGTTGGCGGTGGAAAGACCCTCCGCCAGTTCGTCATTCGCGGTCTCGGTGACCCACACGACGTTATTGGCGAGCACCGACGCAGGCGAACCCGCTTCGAAGATCGCTGCTACGACTTCCGGTGGACCTGTCCAGCGAGGATCGGGCATGTGCTGGTCCTACAGCGCAGCCGCTGCCGCATTGGCGGCCTCGGCGGCAACGGTCGCGCCGGACGCCAGGCTTTGCGCACCCGAGTATGCAGCGCGCTGCCCGACATGCTCAGCGGCGGCCGAAAGATACGCGGCGCCAGCGGCATTCAGCGCGGCCGCGAACTCGATTGAGTCGGCATCCGTCGCCATCGGGATCACCCCGGTGAGTGCGGCCGCCCCGGCGGCCGTCGTCGCAGCCATCTGCTCACTGATTCCGGCCTCGGCCGCCGCCGACAAGTCGACCGCACCCGGCACCATCCCGAACGCTCCAGTCATTTCTGCCTCCCAATTTGAATCGCCAGGCAGCGCCCGACAAAAATTTGCGCTGAGTTTAGGTCGACTCCCAGTAGCTGTCGATTCACCTCTGTGGGTCTCCTACCAGGACTCCTTCGATCACGCCGTCGGTGGTAACGAGCAACCCACGCCCGGGCGGCAACTGCTGGGCGCCGGTCCTGCCGAACACCTTGACGGCCGCCGGGTCGTTGTCCATGAACAGTGTCGGCGCGCGCGAACCCGTCAGCTTCTGCAGGAAGGGATTGGTGACGGAGACGCCCGCCCAGTTTCCGGGCAACCTTGTCGCGACCACATGCAGGCCGATTTCCCGGCCACGTTCGATCAACCCCCACAGGGGCGCAGTAGCCGCCGCTTTGCCGATGACTCCATTCGGTCGCAGTTCTTGCTCGTCGTCAATCAACACGAAGTGGTGCGGACCGTCCCAGCTGCTTCGGTTCAACAGTTCCTCTTGACTCAACCCGGACGGTGGCAGCCGCTCCCGCAGCAGCTGAGCCAATTCGGCGATCACCGCGTCGACGTCATCGGGTGTGTAGGCGTATGCCCGCACGTGGGCACCTTGGATCTTTCCGATGAGGGAGGTCTTGGGATCGATGATGGTGATCTGGGCCTGCTCGGGGCTGCACCGATCGACGACGGTCTGCCCGAACGCCGCTAAAGCCGTTGTCTTACCACACAACTGACGTCCGACCACCAGCATGTGCGGTGCCACCCGGGTGGGCAGCGCGACCGGTTGCAGAGCGCTTTCGCCGATCCCGAACGCGATGTTCAACGGGTCGGCATCCCCGGCGGTGCCTGCGAACGCGGCCGCCACCTCGGCCAGCGAGATCCGGCCGGGCAGCCTGGCCAGGCTCTCCACCCTGCCGGCACCGGTCACGCCCTCGATTAGCGCACCGATCTCGCGCGTTGCCACTCGCTGTCCATCGGCCCCAACCACCTCTGGAAACCCGATCAGCAACTCGAACCCGTCTCGGGTCAGCCCAAAGCCTGGCCGGTCCAAAGTATTTCGGGCAGCTTTCTTCCGCTCGAAACCTTGACCCATCTGGGTCTCATCGGGATTGCTCAACCGCAGCTGGATGCGAGCGTTCGAAACATTGACCAGTTGCTGCTTTTGGCCGACCAGCCACGCTGTCGCGGTGGTCATGATGTGCACTCCGTAGGACAACCCCTGCCGGGCGATCGCGATGGCCCGCTCCCCCACCGCGGCATCTTTGTCATACAGATCGCTGAAGTTGTCGATCACCAGGAAGACATCACCGAATTTGTCTTCTGGATCGGTGTTTTCGGTACCACGGTCGACCCCGAACCGCCGCTCGCGGAATTCGGAGATGTCGATCTGATACCGCTTGAACGATGCCTCACGCGCCACCATGAGTCCCTCGATCGACGCGATCGTTCGCGAAACTCCCTCTCTGTCAGTGGGACTGACCACCGATGCGACATGTGGGAGGTCTTGCACCGGGTACAGCGACGCACCGATACAGAAGAACGTCACGCGCTCGGGTCGATACATCAAGGCTGCGGAGGTCATCAATGTCATCAACGTGGTGGACTTGCCGCGCTGGGCGGTCGCCACCACCATGATGTTGTCGGTCTCGGCATTGATCGCATGCACGCGCTGGTCGTGATCCTCGGGAATGTCGACGATTCCGAGTGGGAACACCAGACCGTGATTCTGCCCGTACGCGACGTTCCACGGCCGGCCGCGCCATCGGGCCACCAGCGCGTCCACGGGCTCACTGACTTCCAAAGGCGGCAGCCAGATTTGGTGCGGCGGCCGGGACGGGTGCGACAGCAGCGCTTCACGAATGACGTCGACGAGCTTCTTCTTCCGGAAGCCGTCGGAATGGAACAGAAACTCGTCGGGCGATTCGGGTTCGTCGGCGACGGCGAGGGCTGCACTGTCGGAATCACTGAGCGGCTGATACGTCGAGGTGTAGGCGCGCGGCTGCGAGAAGCTCATGGCGACCGTCTTGTCGACGTTGGCCGCACGCTTGGGCACCACGAAAGGCGCCGACACATAGAAACACCGGAACTGTTCCAGGTCACGCGGTCCGACTTTGAGCAGTGCGTAGCCGTTTTCCTGGGAGGGAAGATGCAGCGCGGCATCGCTGCCGATCACGTCGCGAGAATCCTCGGCCGTCTCGGCGCGCAGCGCCACCCGGAAGGCGATGTTGCTCTTGGCTTTGCTCAGCGACGAGAGATCCAACCGCTGGCCGCCGAGGGTGAAGAATACGTTGCAGCCCCGGCCTTCTTGACCGATGTGAATGACCAGATCGATCCACTCCGGATGGTGGATGAACAACTCGAGGTATTCATCAATGATGACCAGCAGGATCGGGACAGGTTCCAGATCCCGTCCCGCGAGCCGCATCTCCTCGTACTCGTTCGCGTCGCGCGCTCCCGCGTCCTTGAAAAGCCGGTAACGGCGGGCAATTTCGCCGTTGATGGCCTTACGCATCCGCTCTGCGAGGTGGCGATCGTCCTTGCCCAGATTGGACAGTGACCCGGCCACGTGTGGGAACCCCTGCAGATCCTGGGCTGCCGACTCGAACTTCATGTCGACGAAGATCACGATGAACGATTCCGGGGAATGCGTCAGCGCGATACCACTGCACAACGAAAGGAAATACTCTGACTTGCCCGAACCCGACGTGCCGACGACGACGGAGTGGAACCCGTAGCCACCAAAATCTTTGGCGCGCAGAATTACGTACTGAAGTTCGCCCCCTTGCCGGACGCCGACGGGCACCATCGCCCACTTGGTGTCGCCCCGGCCGCGGCTCTCGGCCCATAGCGTGTCGACGTCGAGGTCTCGTGGATCGTCGATGCCCAACGCCCGCAGCAATTCGCCGCCCTGACTGTCGGTTTCGGACAGTTCGTCGGCGCTCATCGGTGACCACCGCGCGAGGGCACGCGAATACCGGCTGGCGGTGCTGTCGGCGAGCGTGTCCGCCACCGCGTAGAACGTGCCGCGGTGACTGAGCCTGCCCTCGCGCAGCGTGAACCGCTGATCCGAATCGGCGAACCCGACCCCGACACCAACCCGGGTCGCCAGTCGCACCACCGTGATGCCGGCCATACCCTTCTGGCCGGTGACGCCTTCCCATTGCTCGGGCGTCCCGACGTTGTCGTCCACGATCACCCAATGCGGACCCAGCGCCGGAGCGGACTCCATCGGCGACGGCATCGACGTCGGACTGGCCGCTGCTGGTGGTGTCCACGGCCCGCGGCCTTTGCGATGCAGTTCGGCGTCGAGCGCCTCCTCTAGATCCGTGGGAGACGCGAACACCAGTCGTCGCAGTCCGCATGCGTCGAACATCTCGTCATGCTGGTTGTGCGGCAGCCACACCAGCCATTGCCAGTCCTCAGGATGGCGGGTGACCACCATGAGCTTCAGATCGTGCGGACTGTGGTAGACCGCGAGTGAGCACAGCACCGCACGCGTCAGGCTGTGCAGTTCGGTCGGCTCGTCCGCGATGAAGCTGAACCCAGGTGTGGACCGCAGACTCAGCACCTTGCCGATCCCCCGGATCTTGCTCTGTTCGAGGATGAAATCCCTTAGTGCGCCACCGGTTACCGGTTCGAGTTCCTCGCCGATCGGAACATCCGGCCACTGCAGCGAGACCGCCGATTCGCCGGCCTGCTGAATCCCGATGCCCAGCCGAACATCGAGGAAGTCTGGGTCTCCGGGACGCCGTTCCCACATGCGCGGGCTGCCGATTACGGCCTCGAGCCGCAGTGGGTCGGCATGCCGATAAAGCTGGCTTCGCCGCTGCTCCTGCGCGGCGCGCTGGACTTCCTCGCGATCGTCGTCGAGTTGTCGCAAATAGCTGCGGCGCTGCTTTTCCTGCTCTCCCCAACTGATCCGGCGACCTCGCCCGAACCGTCCGCCGAACATCAGCGCGCCGAAGCCGACCAGGCCGATCATCGGAAAGAAGCCCGACTGCAATGATCGAACCCCGGACGCGTACATCACCACCAGAGTGCCGACGATCCCGATCAACAGCGCCGGCATCGCGATCATCAGCACGATGTTGCGCGGCTCCCGTTCGGGTAGCGCCAGCGGTGCCGCCACCGCCACCCGGATCGGAGCCACATGCGTTGTCGGCAAACGCCTTCCGCGGACAAAACCTCGTTTCGACACCGCTAGCCTCCGGGACCACTGGAGTCAGGAATCGGCGCCACCACACCGCTCGCCGGGACGGCGTCACGGGCGACCAGTGCCGCGTCGCGGCTGATCGCCGGGCCGGACGCGAAGGTCCGCACCATCGGCCAGGGGGCCTGAACGGCCTGGCGCGGATCAAGACCCAGCGCCTGCAGAGTCCGCTGATCCGATTGGATGCCGTACCGAACTCCCTGTGGCGAAAGCCAATACAGACTTTCCCGGCTACCGGCCGTCGCCACGCCACTCGTGGTGGCGACGAAGTTGGCCGCACCCGGCACTATCAATGTCTGATGGGCCTCGGCCGAGTCGGGGTTGCGATCGTCCCGGACCAGATGCACTAATCGGGTATCCATACCGATTGGGACCGGCAGACCCCGCCCGGTGTAGATGGTGATCCGGGCTTGTGGGTCGCTGGACTGCTTCTCCCATCCGACGCAGCTGACCGGATTCACCGCGGTGTCAACGAATTCCAGCTTCGTGGAGGGGTAGTAGTCCACGTCCAGCACGTCGACTGCCGGAATGTGGATCAGCTTGTCCGGAGCCACCAGGGTCGGGCTGGCGGCACCCTGCGAATCGCCGGTGCGCAACAGATCCGCGACGAAGCTGGTGATCTTCTGCACCCCACCCGGTAACAGCACGTAGAAGCCGGTGACCGCCCCACTGGCGTCCCGGGATTCCAGCACGCTGCCCACCTTCATGCCGGGTAACCACCGCGACAGCGTCCCGGGTTCCGGGATCTGCGGCATGACAAGGGGTTCGGTGGACGGCAACGCGTCGAACAGAGCGTTGGAGATTTCGATCGGGTACGTCAGACCGGGATCGAGACCGAGATTGAAGGTCACCGAACGGTCGGTCGGGTCAATCCGGGACCGTTGCCCTCCCCAGATCACATAGGTCGAGGTCTTGTGCGTTGCCAGGATGGCCTGGGTGGCACCCATCGCCGTTGCGCGGCTTCGTGATCCGAGTGAACCGGCTATCGCCGTCACCGTCGGCGTCGTTGTGCTGCCTCTGCTGCCGGTTCCGGCTGGCGCGGTGTCGCACACCGCCCACGCCGAGACAGTGCTGGGCGCCACCGGCAGGCTGTCCGGCAGACCGGGGACGCCGATCATCGGGCCGGTTGGATACTTGGCTATCTCGGTAGCGGTCACCCAGGTGGGTGCAGCTGCATTGCCGACCGCAAGGCGCGCCGAAGTGAGGTTGAGCGCCGGGTATAGGCGCCCGTTGATCTTGGCGTAAACCGCGCCGGTATCGCGGTTTCCGATCAACGCCGACTGCGCGATCAGGCCGGCCGGCTTCATGATATTCAGCAACGCCATCCAGCCGACGCCGATCAGGACGAGCACAATCGAGAGAGCTACTGCCGCTTGCTGTTTACGGTCGTCGTGCTTCATTCGTACGGAGAAGCGGGTGATCGCGGCGCGCAGACGCCGGTTGTAGAACAGGTGCCCCGAATTCTGGTCCCGGTTGGACAGATTAAGTGGCACAGTCTTTCTCCTTCGCGCGGCCGGTCGTCGTTACCGGCGTTTCACTGCAGATGTCCGCCGTACCGTGCCTGGTTATCGGCTTCGGCCTCATCACGCAGCGCCGCGATCGCGAGGTTCAATCTGTCGGTCAGGTCACTGTGGGCGTAACCGGCCATTACATCGGGATGCAACGTCAGGTTGAGCAACCGGCCGTCCGAATCTCCCACCGCGTAAACATCTCCCAGGTCCACGCTGTATGTAACGGCTTCAGACTGGGCGAGCACCGCTTCCCACTTGTCTGCTGCCTCGCTCAGTTCACGCAGAACCGCTTCGACGAGAGCGCGGTCCCCCTCAGCGCTGAGGTCGCCGAATTCGCCTCGACCCGGGCCCGACACCATGACAGTATGTCGACGCCCCCCACCAGCGTCAATTCATGCTCAGGGAGTGCTCTCCGGCTCTGAATTGACCCGCGCGTCAACCGCTTTCGCATTTAGTACTTGGAACCAGGCGTAGTGGTAGTTAGCGGATATTGGGTCCCCGCTGACACTTCCATCGGTGGCTGCCAGCAGCATGCAATTGAGCACCTGGGCCGGTTCGGAATCTGGATATTGGGCCAAAATCTGGTAGCGCGCGGTGTCGAGATGCACACGCAATAAATCGACTTCCTGTTCGACGATCTCGGCACCGGCAGTGGCGGCCTTGGCCAACGTGTGCACCAGGCGGGGGACACCCTCGCGCCAGTGCGTCGCGACTCCCAGCTCCCAGCCCAAGTCCATAACCGCAGGCAGTTCGCGCGCCTGTTCCGACGGTGTGATGCCGGCAAAGTCGGTCGGCCAATTCGGCGTATCAGCGGGACCGTAGGAAACGGAACGTACGACAGGTCCCAGCAGCTCAGACATCCGCGCGCTGCGCACTGCAGGTTCCAGCAGTTGCACACCATCGGGGATAGCGATCCCTGGCGGAACCCACCCGTGCGCGAGATCGGTGACCAGCACGGTCGTGCCGTCCGGGCGCTCGCCAATGGCCCAGCTCAGGCGTGGTTCTTGGCGTGCCACAAAGGCCAGCAGTCGCGGCAGTCGCGGGTCGTCCTCGGCAGCTTCGGTGGTCTCGACGTCCGCTGCGGCGTCGCCGGGCTCGGTTGGCGGCGGTACATCCCGGACGGCGGGTATGACTTGCGTCCTGTCCATGTCGTCGCGGACGGCACGCATGATCTGCGTCTTGTCCATGTCCGCGCGACCTGCGGCCAGGGGGGGCCGACCGGCTGCGCGCAAAGGTGGGCGCTGCACGGGAGCGTGTTGCCTCAGCTGGCGCAACTGACGCATCGTCGAATCGACTCGGCGCATCGCCAACGCGCGCGCCTCTTCGATAATCCTGGCTTCGGCTGCGCGCCGTGCCGAATACGCGATTCCCGACCGCGCGACGGACTGCAGCTCCTCGTTCGCGGCATGCGCAATCCGTTGCAGATCGGCCCTGAGATACTCTGCGAGCGTTGTGGTTTCACTATTGGTCGGCAACAACTCGGTGGGCCATAGGTCACCGATCACCCAGGGTGTGCAGTCGACCGGTGCACTGAAAGTGGGGACGGTGAGGGATTCTTCCGTCGCTTTCCGCAGGCGCCGGCGCGCCGTTCTCCGACCGAATATCCCCACCGGCTAAGCGTACCGGCATCGATTCAGGTATCCGGCGCACCGCCTGCCGATGGTGAATTGTGTGGCCGAGGGGGGCGCAGTAGCGTGGTGGCATGGCTGATTCTGCGTTGCAGCAGCAACTCGACGAGGTGCGCACGTTGCTCGGCCGAGCACGAGAGTTGTTCGGCGCCAACCCCATCGAGCCGCCCACTGATATCGAGCCGGACCCCGACTCCGCCAAAGCCTGGCTGCTTTAATCCCTCAGTTGGCGCGACGGCGCAACCGATGCGCCAACAGCTTTTCTATTGCGGCATCTAGGTCGGCGGCGGTCGGAACCGCGGCGGACGGAGTGTGCCCGGCGGCGATGATCTCGCCACGGACTTCCAGCAGCGCCTTCAGGCATGAAACGTCAGCGGTCAGCACGATGCCCTCAGCCAACGTGCCGGCATCGGTCTCCATCGCCCCCTCACCCAGCGCGAGGCTATGCAGATACCCACCGCGGCATGACCGCACCAGGATGTGCCCGCTGGGGTGCACGGTGTCGAATGCGGGGTTGGACTCTGTCATGAATCTCGCGGTTCTTCCTGTCCGTCGACGTGGCGGTGGAGTGCACCGCCAAGTTTGCCCGCTGCATCTCGTTCGTGTTGCTCCCACATGATGGCCGAGGTCTGCAGGTTTCGCGCGATCTCAGCGTGATCGTCGGCCTGCTGCTGGTAGCACTGCCCCCTGCGTTCGAGCAGTTCACGCCCCGCGGCACGCAGTTCACTGAAGATGGGACCGAGGGAGTCCAAGCTCTCCTGGATTGCGGCATGCGACGACGGCATCGTGCGCAAGTAGTCGGAGGTCTGCTGATGATGGACGGCGGCTTCGCGTAAGTGCGCCGGCACCACATGGACTCGATCTGCCATCTGCTTGTCTCCTCTTTTCGCGCCGCCAGGCTGTCGACGGACTCTGCTATTGCGATCCGTGCCTAGCCGTTCACCATTGCCGACGGACGGGTGGGCGTCGGTGTCTCGGGTTGGGCCGGCGCCGTCCCCGATGGCTGCGCCGCCGGTGTCGGCGGATGCTCCCAGCCTAGGAAACTGGGTCCACTCACGGTCGAGATGTGTTGAATCTGCCCGTCGAGCAGGGCCTTGTTACGTCCGAGGGCGAGCGCATGCCGGTCGGTGAACATGCCTATGTCTCCGGGTACGACCCGCGCTGGGTCGATGGGGTTGGCGACCGCGGTTCCCGGCTGCGGGATGGTCATGCCCTGCTGCTGGAACGCATCGGCGATGGGTGAGCCGGCGGCCGCCGCCTTGATGGCTGCCGCCAGCTGCGGACTGGCGGCCGTCACGGTCTCACCATCGGGCAACGTCACGGTCGTCGGCCCCGACGCAGGTACCTCGGGCCCGCCCGCTTTGGGCTCGGTGTGCTCGTCGGTCGGGTCGTCATCGTCGCGGTGATCGCGCTTGTGCTTGTCCTCGTCTGACTCGCGTTCGGCCAGGTCATCGGCGAACGGCCCGTCCCCGAGCGCCTTCGAATCCCGTCCGAAACCGGCGGCCTGGGGAAACTGCAGCCCGCTCGGCGTGGTCAGGCCGGGCATGCCGCCACCGCTCGGCGCTGCGCCGCCGCCGGCGCTCGGTGGGGTCGAAACCGCGGCTGGCACCGCCGTTTCCGGCGCCGGTGTGCCGGCGACCGGCAACCCTGGATCGCCGAACAACATCGCGTCGAGCAGCGGATCAGATCCGGGGTCTGGGGCCGAGACCTGCTGTTGTCCGCCATCGCGCGGCGCCGCCGGTGACACCGGGCGGTCGGCGGGCGTGCCCGGCGCACTCTTCGACGCGTTGTATAGCGATGTCCACGCGGCCATCAGCGCCGCCTTCGAGGTGTCGTCGAGGCTCGCGGTGGCGACGACCTCGCGGATATCTCGGAGCTTGCCGATCAGGTATCGCTGGAAGTCGCGTGCCCCGGCAGGCGTGTCCAGGTCGGATCGCGTTCTTACCGCCGTTTCGATCTCCCGTTGCAGGCCCGCCAGCGCATCCCCGCCGTCGACTGTTTTGAGATGTGCGTTGAGGACGGCTGAGATCACCTGCAGATCGAGCTGCGACGTCACCGAATTCTGATGTGCCAGAGCTGCTTCCGCATCGGCGATTGCTCTGGCTGCATCGCCGTCGCCCCGGTCCGGGGGGGTTGGCGGTGTTGGCTGGGGGAGCACGGGCGGGGTTGGCGGGCTGAACAATTCCGCGTGGTGTCGACGGATCGTGGCCAGGATCGCGTCGAGCTGGGGCAACGGCGTCATGGGCGCGAGAACGGCGGTCACTTCGTACGGCGTCAGCCCGGTCTGCCAGGCATGCGGGTCACCTGTGCGCTCCTGGATGCGGCGCATCGCCTCGACGAGGTCCTGGTATGTCGACATCTACGCGATCGACCTGCCGGTCCATATGGTGGCGACCCACTGCGACCCCTCCATGCCGGGCGACAGTACCCAGGCAAACTCGTTCGGACAATTCACCTTTCGGCTCGCACCACCGAGGACCGACTCAGATTGAATACTGTTCCTGCAACCGTTGCAGCACCGCACTTTTCGCGCGACTGAACTCTCGGGCCTCGCTCACGATGCCACTGATCTCACGCTGCTTGGCCAGCAGAAACCGTTGAAACTCCCGTGCTCCCAGTGGTGTATCGACCGCCAGTGTGCGCCCCCGCTCGATCTCAGCGGTGATCGCGTCGAGCCGGCGGACACTGTTTCGCAGGGCGTCGTGCGCACTGGCAACAACGTCGGCCAGCACCCGGTCGGCGTCGACAACCGCGCTATGCCTGGCGGCCAGCTCCGCCTGACGTTGCTTAAGGGCGGCTACCGAAGATCCGGCTTGATCGCGGACACTCACAGTGGCCGCCGAATTTGTACGTTGCTTCCCAACCGGCTGACCCGGACCGAAGCACCCGAGTACGGCGCTTCGACCACCAGGTTGTTGCCGATCGCCAGTTGTACGTGGCCGGCGTGCGGAAAGACGAGGTCGCCAGGTCTGACGTGCGAGCGTGGGACCGGCACGCCGTCGTTGATCTGTTGATAGGTGGTCCGATCCAGGTGCACACCGGCCTGTGCGTACGCCCACTGCACCAGCCCAGAGCAGTCGAACTGGTCGGGTCCGGTCGCCCCCCAGACATAGGGCCGCCCGAGTCGCGACAGCGCGGCACGCACCGCCGCCCCGGCCCGGCCGCTTGCCGACGGCAGCCGCGTTCCACCCCGATGGTGGGAAGTTCGGTATCGAAGTGCTCGGAGCGCCGCAAGGTGCCGTCGGGCCCGACCGCGGGCCGCCAGGACGTGCGCTCGCTGCGCCCGCAACCGCGCCACCCGGCGACGCATCGCCTCGCGCTGGGCCAAGGGTGTCAACGGAGCGACGGCGGCGTCGGCGCGGGCTTCATCGACGACGCTCCCCGTGCGTTCGCTTGCGATTGCCCGATCCCGATGCGCGCCCGCGACGATGGCCGCGAGGGCAGAATCCGTCCTTTCCGCCGACACCAATACGGCCTGAGTCCGACTGGCGGCGCTCGCGTAATGCCCCTGTCCGGCATCCGCATTCGCTTCACCATTGCGCCGCAGCAACTCTCGGTAATGCCCGGTGCCCGGGTCGGCACCTACTCCCGCCGGGTAGGTGCTGCCCAGGAACAATCGATGGGCTCGGTTGAGCGCGTCGATTTCGAGCTGAGTCATTGCTGCGCCTCCTTGGCTGGCCCATCGTCGTCCGTCGGCTCGGCAGGCTCGACCGCGTCGGCGAAGGCGCGCACGCGGGGGAGTGCCCCGGGGGGGATGACACCCCGATTGCGGATGTCCCACACTTCGTCGGTGCCCACCCCGATCAGTGCGGCAATGACCGGGTCCGGCAGCGACGACCGCAGGCACGCGCGGTCGAAGCGCGCGCTCAGGCTGGTGGGCATCCGTTCCAGTAGTGTGCCGCGGGTCGCCTCGATGGCGTGCAGGATATCCATGAGGCGGTCCGTCGATTCGACACCGGCGTTCACCGCCACCCGCCATGAGCTGGCGGCCAGCATCTCCGCCTTTACGCACTGTGCGACCACGTCGAGAATATACGTCTCATATTCGTTTGATGTCTTCGTCGGCAGTCGAGCCACGAGCGTTCGCAGGTTTTCTAACTGCACTTCCGCATATTGCTCGAGCACATCGGTGTCGGTCGGGTGCCTGATCACCGTGGGCGGCCGGTCTGGAGGGTACGGAAGGTTGGCCTGTGTCTCGGCGACAATTCTCGCGAGCTCCGCTTCCGGATCCGCCGCCACCAGGAGCCGCGAGTAGGTACCCGGCGGCAGGCCGAATCCAGCTTCGACCTTCTGAACTGTGCTTTTGTGTGGTTTTCGAGTGCCGCGCTCCAGGTAGCTCAGGCCCATGATGCTCACGCTGGTCTCCCTGGCGAGATCGGCCAGCGACCAGTCATGCGATTCACGGAGGGCGCGGATCGCTGCGCCGGCCGATTCACGGCTCACGGCTGGCTCCGGCCATGGCGAGAATCCTACACAGATACAAAGCTAGTCGTAGTCGTATCTGTTTATGTCTTCATTCTCTTGTGTCGCCCGTCTGGATATGTATACGATTCTGCCTACGTTTCAACCCAAAGGAGGCTGGCACATGGCGAACCCCTGCGCATCCAATCCGGAATTATGGTTCGGCTACCCCGACGACGACGGCGGCGACGGCGCGGCAAAAGCGCGAGCCTATGAGCGGGCAGCCACCGAGGCGCGGCTTCAGTGCCTACGCCGATGCCCGTTGGCGCAGCAACGACTGTGCGCGGGGCGTGCGATCAAGCATCGCGAAGAGTGGGGAGTCTGGGCCGGCATCAAGCTGCCCGGCGGCCAGTACCGCAAGCGGGAACAGCTCGCCAACGCGCACGCTATGTTGCGGCGGATCGCCGCGGGGGAGATCAACGCCCGGCAACTCCCGGAAAATGCGGCACTACTGGAGCGCCGCGAAGCTGACACTGTCGCGGCGACCGCTGTGGTGCTGCACCTGCCGTCGGCCCGGCTTGGTCCGCGATCGGCAGCCTGACAGGACGCTGCGGTTGCGCTGCCAACCCTGGGGTATACGGCGCTCGACAGTGGCTCCGTCCGGGCCGAGGCAACTGACCCTAAGGGGCGCATCATGACGTTCGACCTGACCCCAACGGCGGCGCAACACGACCTGGCCCGTCGCGCACACGAGTTCTCCGAAGAAGTGATCCGGCCCGTCGCGCTGGAATACGACCAGCGGCAGGAATTCCCTTGGCCGGTGTTGGAGGAGGCGGCCAGACGCGGGTTCTACAGCCCACTGTTCTATCGCGACTTGATCGGCGACCCCACCGGCCTGTCGTTGCCGATGTTTATGGAGGAGTTGTTCTGGGGTTGCGCGGGTATCGGCCTGGCGATTGTGATGCCGGCGCTGGCGCTCTCGGCGATCGGTCAGGCCGCTTCCCCGGAACAGATGCTGGAGTGGGCGCCGGAGTGCTTCGGTACTCCCGGCGATCTCAAACTCGCTGCGCTGGCAATTTCTGAACCCGAAGGTGGCAGCGACGTGCGCAATCTGCGCACCCGCGCCCGCCGCGACGGTGACGACTGGATCATCGACGGACACAAGATGTGGATCGGCAACGGCGGCATCGCCAACGTGCACGTCGTCAATGCCGTCGTCGACGAGGAACTCGGCCACCGCGGCCAGGCGCTTTTCGTGGTGCCGGGCGGTACACCCGGCCTGGAGTTGGTGCGCAAGCTCGACAAGTTGGGCTGTCGGGCGTCGCACACCGCCGAGTTGAAGTTCAACGGGGTTCGAGTGCCCGGAGCCAATCTGCTCGGCGGTCAGGACAAGATGGAACACAAATTTGCCAAAGCGCGGGAAGTGGTCGCCGGTGCAAAGAAATCCGGCTCAGCAACGATGGGCACCTTCGAGCAAACCCGTCCGATGGTGGCAGCCCAGGCGATCGGGATCGCACGCGCCGCACTGGAGTACGCCACCGCCTACGCCACCGAGCGCGAGGCATTCGGCGGACCCATCATCGACCACCAGGGCATCGCATTTCCGTTGGCGGACTTAGCGACTCAGATCGATGCCGCCCGGCTGTTGACGTGGCGCGCGTCCTGGATGGCGGCCAACGGCGTTCCATTCGAGCGTGGTGAGGGTTCGATGTCCAAACTCGCCGCCAGTGAAGTCGCGGTCAAGGCCACCGAACGCGCCATTCAGACAATGGGCGGCTGGGGCTACATCACCGATCATCCGGTGGAGAAGTGGTATCGAGATGCCAAGCTGTACACCATCTTTGAAGGCACCAGCGAGATCCAGCGGATGGTCATCTCCAATGCGCTGGGATCCAACGTCGACGCCCCACCGATGCACGTGACGCTCGAACCGAGTGGCGGACCCCTGAACCGTGCCTTCGGCCGTGGCACCCCACTGCGCTCCCGCGCGGCCGACACCGCGCTGTCGCTGAAGGATCGGGTTCCCGCGCCACTCATGCGGGTCGCCATGAAGGTGATTCAGCCGCCTCGGAAGTGACCACCGAGCGGCGAGTAGGGTCGCGTTGTCGCCGCTGAGTCACGCCCACGAAGGTTCGATCATGAGCAATCTGGAAGCCGCACCGGCCGAAGTCGATTGCGGTGCTTCGCAAATCGTCGCAGGAATGCCGGCCGTCGAGGTGCTGCGCCCGCGGGAGGTACCGCTGGGTGGCCCGCGGGCCATCCGGGTGCAACGCACCCTTCCGCAACACCAGCGCTCCCTGATCGGCGCGTGGTGCTTCATCGACCACTACGGCCCGGTTTCGGCGCAGATGGACGTCCCGCCCCACCCACACACGGGATTGCAAACGGTGAGTTGGTTGTTCAGCGGGGAAGTGGAGCACCGTGACAGCGCCGGCGTGCACGCCACAGTCCGGCCCGGCGAACTGAACCTCATGACGGCGGGCGCCGGGATCTGCCATTCCGAGGTGTCCGCCGACAACGGCCCGAACTCCGTGCTGCACGGTGCCCAGTTGTGGGTTGCACTGCCCGAGTCGGCCCGCAATACCGGGCGCGACTTCGCGCATTATCGGCCCGAACCGATGTCGTTCAACGGTGCACAGTTTCGCGTCTTTCTCGGTGAACTGGCCGGAAATCGTTCGCCGGTAGGCACATTCAGCCCGCTGGTCGGTGCTCAGATCGATCTTGATGCTGGTGCCATACTCGAAATCGACATCGAGCCGACCTTCGAGCACGGAGTGCTGTGCGACCAGGGTGTCATCGCGATGTGCGGAGTTGACCTGACCGTCGGCGATCTGGGCTACCAGGCGCCGGGCCATTCCACGCTGCAGTTGCGCAATGCGGCGGACCATCCCGCCCGCGTGCTGCTGCTGGGCGGCGCACCCTTTGGCGAGCAGTTGGTGATGTGGTGGAACTTCGTCGGCCGCAGCCATGACGACATCGTGGCCTACCGCCGGGAATGGCAGGACTCCAATGATCGTTTCGGTGCTGTGCAGGGTTACCAAGGTTCGGTCGCCCGCTTGCCGGCCCCACCCATGCCTACCACCCGGCTGATTCCCAGGCCTTCCCCGGAACCTCTCTAAGGAGCACCTATGACGACCGACAAGACCGGCGCCGAAGTCACCATCGCTGCCCACGACGGCAAGTACACGATCTCCCTTGCCGGGCAGGAAGTCGGTTTTGCCGATTTCGCCGACCGCGGCAGTCAACGCGTCTTCCACCACACGGTGGTCGATCCAGAATTCGGCGGACGCGGCTTGGCGACACTGCTGCTGGAGGAGGCGCTGGAGGAGACCCGCGCCGAAGGCAAGCGCATCGTCCCGGTGTGCTCGATGGTGGGCACAGTCCTGAAGAAGCATTCCGAATACGACGACATCACCGACCCGGTTACCGCCGAGATCGTGGGTTGGGTCAACACTCAGCCCAGCATCTGAGCCGAGCTACTGGTCCGGCCGCTCGGTGTCCCAGGTGGTGGGCAGCATCGGACTGGTTGGTCCGCCGCCGAACTCGTCGGCCGGCAGCGTGATCAGCCCGGCGGCGTCGGCGTCGCCCTTGGTGACCGTCCCGCCGAAGCCCATTGCCCCCGCGCCTCGGCTCGACGCCGCGACCGCGGGCTCGACCGGGTCTGGCTCGTTGCCGCCGTTGTAGTCCATGAACTCGTCGCCATATTGGCGCTCTGGCATCGTGGCAGCGCGCCGGCGCCGGGCACTGCGCCGTTCCTTGGCCGACACCGCTGCGGCCGCAGCCGGGATGCCAACCGACGGCGCCTTCGCCGCGGTCCGATCCCGCAGCGTCGGCGTAAACCCACCGTCGGGGTCGAAACCGGGCACGGCATAGGGCACCGCCGGACCCATCGCGGCGGGCGCGGCCGAAGCAGGCGCCGGCGCCCCCGCGCCGCCTGCCGCGGATGCCGCGGGAGCGGCGGCGGAGGTCACCGTGGTCGGTGCAAAACCCGCGACCGGGACGAGCGCCGCATGCCCGGCCAGTGCCGCCGCCGGGGGCGCCAGCGGGCTGAGCACGAGCGGTGGAAGCACCAGCATGTCAAGCAGCTGCTGCCCGACCCCGGCCACGATGCCGAGAGTGGTGGCGAGCAGTGGTTGCAGCAGCAGTTGGGGATAGGTGAGCGACGATCCGACCCAGGAGAAGGCCTGGTAGGCGACGGCGGACAGGAACGGCCCGTACACGATCAACGCTTGCGACGGATTGGTCAGCAGCAGGTTGAACAAGTTGATGGTGTTGCCGATCGGGTTCTGCAAAAAGTCGGTGATCGGCGCAAACAGCTGCCGGACGTATTCGAGGTACCCCTGGATCGCTTGGGTGAGGAAGTCGACGACGTCGAATTGACCCGCGTCCGCTGCGGGTGCCGCGGTTGAGCTGGCGGTCTCGGTCTTGAGCACCGTGGGGGCGGGCTCCGTGGCCGGGACGGAAACCATCGCCGCATCCGATGCAGCCTCGTAGACCGTCATCGCGGTGGCCGCCTGCAACCACATCCGCGTGTAGTCGGCCTCGTTCACCGCGATCGGAATCGTGTTCAGGCCAAAGAAATTCGTTGCGACCAGCACTCCGTGCAGGACATGGTTGGCCGCCAACTCGGGCAGCGTCGGCATCATCGCCAGCGCCGCCGTGTACGCCGCCGCGACGGCCTCATGCTGCGCCGCGCTCGCATCACTTCTCGCCTGCGCCTGCGTCAACCACGCCAGATACGGCACATGTGCCGCCACATATTGCGCTGCGCTAGGACCCTGCCATACCCCCTGCGCCGCGCCCAGCACGCCGGACAACTCGGCGACCGCGTCGGCATACTCCGCACTCAACGCCTGCCAGGCACCGGCGGCGGCCAACAACGCCCCTGGACCAGGCCCGCTGGACAACAACGCTGAATGCACCTCCGGCGGCGAGGCGATCCAGAGCGGCGCCATCACCGCTTCCCCCAAGAAGTCCCCACCTTGGCATTGTGTACAGGCGGCCTACCAGGCAATACCCCTCACCGGCATGGCCTATACCCCCGGGCGGCATACGACATACCCGCACTGGCGTGCTTGCGCGCTGGCGAATCTGCCGTCAACTAAGGCTGTCGAGGCTCGTCGGAATCCCAGCTAGTCGGCAGCATCGGTGTGGTTGGGCCGTTGCCGAAATTGTCCGACGGCATGGTGACCAATCCGGCCGCGTCGACGTCGGCTTTGGTCGCGGTACCGCCGAAGCCCATGGCACCGGCGCCTCTCCTCGACGCGGCCACCCGAGGCTCATCCACGGGTGGCGCGCTCGGACTGTCGTAGTTCTCAATGTCCATGAATTCGTCGCCGTATTGGCGCTCCGGCATGGTGGCGGCGCGACGACGGCGGGCACGGCGCCGGTCTTGGGCCGATACCGCCGCGGCTGCCGCTGGGATGCCTACTGACGGCGCCTTCGCAGCGGTCCGGTCCCGCAACGTCGGTGTGAAGCCCCCGTCCGGGTCGATTCCCGGCACCGCATACGGCACTGCGGGCGCTGCCGCGGCGGCGGGCGCGGCGGAAGCCGGTGCCGCCCCCGCGCTGCCCGCGGCCGAGGCCGCCGGCGCGGCAGCGGGACTGGCGATGGTGGGAGCAAGAGTGGTCAGGGGCAACGCCGCCGGATGACTTGCCATTGCGGTCCCCGCCGCGGCTCCGCCGCCGCCCAGGACGAGTTCCGGCAGCTGCGACAGCTGGTCGGCCAACCCGGCAACCACCCCCAGGGTTACTGCCAGCAGCGGCTGAAGCAGCAATTGGGGATAGGTCAGGATCGCCCCTATCCAGGAAAAGACCTGATAGGCAACGGCGGACAGGAATGGCCCGTAGGTGACGAACGCCTGCGCCGGATTGGTCAAAAGCAGCGTGAACAACTGGATGGTGTTGCCGATGGGATCCTGCAAGAAGTTTGTGATCGGCGCGTACAGACTTTGGGTGTAGTTCAGGTACGCCTGCAGCAGTTGCGTGATCTCGTCGACGAGGTTGAACTGGGTTCCGGCATCGGCCGCGGGCGCCGCGGAGGTCAGTTGACTGGGTCCGGCAGCGGCCGTCGCGGCATCGGACTTGAGCACCGCAGGGGCCGGCTCGGTGACCGGCATGGCACCCATCGCCGCACCCGACGCTGCTTCGTACAAGCCCATCGTGGTGGCCGCCTGCATCCACATCCGCATGTAGTCGGCCTCGTTGAGCGCAATCGGAATCGTGTTGAGCCCGAAAAAGTTCGTTGTCACCAGCACCCCGTGCACCACATGGTTGGCCGCCAGTTCCGCCAGCGTGGGCATCATCGCCACTGCGGTCGAGTAGGCCACCGCGGCGATCTCATGTTGCGCAGCCGCAGCTGCGCTCTTGGCCTGCGCCTGTGCCAGCCATGCCAGGTAAGGGGCGTGCGCGGCAACATATTCCGTGGCGCTGGGGCCCTGCCACGAACCCTGCGCCGCAGCCAACACGGTCAAGAGTTCGGCGGCCGCGTCGGCGTACTCCGCGCTCAAGCCTTGCCAGGCAGCGGCCGCAGCCAGCAGCGCCCCCGGACCGGGACCACTCGACAGCAACGCCGAATGCACCTCGGGCGGGGACGCGATCCAGATCGGGGCCGTCATTGCGATCCCACCAACGTCAGACCCCCCGGCATGACCACTAACGCCACTACTTTTCTTCCTCCCCGTTCCTGGTCACGACCAGACCGCGTCTCGCTGCCGAGAGCAGTCGACGTGGTAGGCGGTCGGTTAAACCGGCGGTGAGGGGAGGTCCGCGAGCTTAGGTTCGCCTAACCTCACAGTAGCAGCAGCAGCGTGCCTGTCTGGCGAATCGACTACTTGCCGTTGCGTTCGCGATGCTTGCATCCCGGCCAGCAACAGGGGCGCCGCTTGCCTTCTTCCAGTTCCTCCTGGGTGCGGCGAATGCGGCGTTCGCGGGTCTTGTCCTGCTTGGCGTCCTCGACCCAGCAGATGAACTCATTGCGGCCTAGCGGGGTGATGTCCTTCCACAGGGCCAGCGCCGTCGAATTGGCTTGCAGCGCGTCGCGCAGGTCCGCGGGGAGTTCGTGCACCACACCACCCGGGACTCGCTGACTCACCTGGCCAGGTTAGCCCGTTTCGGGATCAGTAGTCCTCGTCGTCGTTGAGTCGCTGCCGCGCGTCATCCCGGTCGCCGATCGCTGAACGGCGCGGGGCCTGGTGGCCGTAGACGCCCTCGGGATAGGCCGTCTCCGCGTGTTCGCTGAGGTCGACCCCGCTCTTCTCATCCGCGGCACTGATGCGGAAGCCCATCACCCGGTCGATGAACTTGGCCAGCACAAAGCTGACCGTGAAAGCGTAGAGAGCGACCACTCCCATAGCCAGCGACTGCTTGCCGAGTTGGCCCAGTCCGCCGCCGTACAAAAGTCCGTTCGGGCCCCCGGTCATCACCGCGGTGGCGAACAGGCCGATCAAGAACACCCCGACCACGCCTCCGACGAAGTGCACGCCCACGACGTCGAGCGAGTCGTCGTAGTTGAGTTTGAACTTCACCAGAATCGCGAAGGAGCAGACGACCCCGGCCGCGAGTCCCACAACAGCGGCACCGAGGGTGTTCACCGTGCCGCACGACGGCGTGATGGCCACCAGGCCGGCGACAACCCCCGAGGCGGCACCGAACGTGGTCGGTTTGCCGTCGCGGATCTGTTCCACCGTGAGCCACCCCAGCATGCCCAGACAGCCGGCAATCAGGGTGTTCAGGAAGATCGCGGACGCCAGTCCGTTGGCCGCCAGCGCGGAACCGGCGTTGAACCCGAACCAGCCGAACCACAGCAGCCCCACCCCGAGGAGCACGAACGGCAGGTTGTGCGGGCGCATGGCCTCGGCTTTGAAGCCGATTCGCGGGCCGAGCACCAGCGCGAGCGCCAGCGCCGAGGATCCCGAGACGATCTCCACGACCAGGCCGCCTGCGTAGTCGAGCACGCCCATCTTGGCCAACCAGCCCGTGGGCTGCCACACCCAGTGCGCAATGACGGCGTATACCGCTACCGACCACACCAGCACGAACACCATCCAGGCCGCGAACTTTGCGCGGTCGGCGATGGCGCCGCTGATCAGGGCGGCCGTGATGATCGCGAACGTCAACTGGAAGGTCGCGAACAGCAGTTCGGGAACCTGTCCGTGCAAGGTGTCCGGGTTTATCCCGGTCATCCCGGCGTGTGCCAGGCCGCCTATGAAACCGCCGCCGTCAGAGAACGCCAGGCTGTAGCCGACCAGTAACCAAGCCACCGTGACCAGCGGTATGGAGATGAAGCTCATCATGATCATGTTGAGCACGCCGGTGGTACGCACCATGCCCCCGTAAAAAATCGCCAGCCCGGGGGTCATCAGCAGCACCAGCGCGGTGCTGGCCAGCAGCCAAGCGGTGGCGGCAGGATCGATTTTCAACGCTGCGGCTCCCTCGATAAGTCGCCGATGAGTGCGTCGGCGCGAATTCCAAACCAGATAGACCGTAGACGGTGGCGTTTGCCGCAGCGGCAACCGTCGCTGCGAACGCCTTTCGCATGCCGGTCTTGCGACGGTCCGCCGCAGAGGGTCCAAACAGAAAAAACCCCGGCCAATTGGCCGGGGAATCATCTGTCAAACAGTGAGCGGTACATTCCGCCAGCGTGCGGCACATGAATTGACTGCGCGTCCAGAGAATTGTTGGCCGGGTTCCCGCCGATTTTTCGTGGCCCGGTACCAGGGCCGAAACCGCCCTCCGTGCTGCCTGGTCGCGCCAGAAACGGAAATCCTTTGCCGCTTTGGCGGGATGGCTGGGTGTGGGGCCAGCCGGCGTCAACGGCCTGTGAGACCGGTTCGGCGATTCCGGCCGGCTCGGCGGGGCTGAATTGTTTTTGGCCGGCGCACGGCGACGGGCCGACCCTTTCGAGGTCGGCCCGCCGTGGGTGGGTGTGGAGTTAGGTTCGGGGTGGTGTTCGTGCCGGTTCGTGGCCGAGGTGTTCCTGGAGTTGGCGCCAGCGGATGTCGATGGATTCTTCCCGGACTCGGCGTGCGTTATGGGTCTTTTGGATTTGGTGGTTGGTGGCGGCGATGGCCAGGGCAAGGAGAATCTTGACCATTGGCTCTCGTCGAGGTCCCCAGGTCATTTCGGTGATGCCGGTGACGTGGGGGGATTTCAGCAAACTGAAGCGTTGCTCGGTCAGCGACCGGGCGGCCTCGAGGTACAAGGCGTGTTCCCAGCTCCCGGGCACCGGACCCCACTGAGCCTTTTGCATTTGCGGTGGTGAGAGGTTCAGGGTGAGCGTGGATTGGGCGCAGCATTGGCGTTCATGCGCTTGCCAGGTCGGGGAGGCCAGCGGTGTACCGAATTCGGCGAGCTGCAGAGAATCCGGCTTGAGGGGGCATTGGACACGAAGCTGGACTGCCGGGCAGACGAGTTCGGCCTTCACGTCTTCCTTCGGGAGGCTTCCGAGGCGGGGTCGTCCTCGGGGCCGGCCGAGGAATGGTCGGGAGTTGGTTCCCATCAGGAAGGGCAGCACGCTGCGTAGTTTGGTGTCGTGGGCGGCCCAGCCGTCGGCGGCGAGTAGGTCGCGGGTTCGGGGAACGGTGAAACCGCGCAGCAAAGATTCGGCGGCAGGGCAGTAGAAGGCGCCGGCGAATTGGATGGGGCCCTGGGGACGGGGGTTGGGCCCCGGGGATGTCAGTGAGGGTTCGCTGAGTGTGGCATTGGCTGGGTATCTGAAGACCCCGGTGTATTGCTTGTCCAGCATGAGCCGAGGGAAGGCTATCTTGGTCGAGTAGCCCATGTCGACGGTGAATCTCGGTCGGGTCGTTGAGCCTGGTGCGCGGGTGTCGAGTCCGTTGCGCTGCATGTGCTCGATGCAGACGCGCAGTGCGTCGACGTTGCCGGAGGTGGGTTCGTGGATATCGGCGGCGAGTATCACCAGGGGCACTGCGTGTAGCTGGGTTCCGGTGCCGATGCGGGTGATGGTGGTGATGCCGATGCCGAAGCCGCGCTTTTCGGAGTGTTGCGATTCGTCGCGCAGCGGTCCTTTCGGCTTTTCCCGGTAGTAGTACTTACCGAACGAGCACGCGCCCCGCTTTTTGTCCGGTTTTGCTCCGAGTCCGGCGGAGGGTCCGGCGAGATCGTAGATCGATTCGTCGGCGACCAGATCGCCGGCTGCGCCCAGTGGGTGCGGATCAACAATGGATCCTTTGATCAGGTCGTTGACGACGATGCGGAGCCGTTCAGCAGATACAGCGTAGGCAGCGGATTGCTCGGCAGTGCGTGCGGCGATGATGTCGCGGTGTTCGGCGTTGGTGATGCGCCTTGCGGGTTGGTCGGGGCTGGGGTCGAGGGGTTGCAAGCGCCGGTGCAGCCAAGAGGTGAAGCGCTGCCGTTCACGTCGTTGTTCGTCCTCGCTGCTGAAGATGCGGGCCGTGTCTTGGCCCGACATTCCGACGTCGGCGAGTTGTTGATGCGTCAGCTCGGCGATGGCGTTTTGGATGGCCTTGAGGGTGGGCGTGCGGCCGAGCATCACCAGGCCGAGCGCGCAGAGCAGCACTGCGGTCAGGGTGTAGGTGATGCCGTTGCTCGCTCGGCCGCCTTGACCTTTGGCGTCCTCGTGGAATGCGTTGATGCGTTCGGCGGCGCCGGAGCGGTCGATGATGACTTTCGCCTGGCGGAACATGTTGTCTGCCAGGCGATATTTCGGCTCGTGGTCGGTGATCACGCGCGTAACTCCTTAACCCAGGCCACAGCGTGTTCGATACCGTAGGTGGGAAGTCGGTGGCGCTCGCTGGCGAGGAGGCGGATGTCGCTGATATCGCCAAGTTGCATCATTAAGGCGGCCGGCACGGTGTCAGCGAGGTTTATTAGCCAACGGTGGCGTAGCGCGGTGGCATTGATGCTCCCGTGGCCCCTTTTCTTGAGATGCTCGCCGACCTTGTTCACAGAGTTGCGGCGAATTTCCTCGTCGCCCTCCGTGATCAGAAACCGTGACCTTCTGGCGGCCGATAACGTGATCAACCGTTGACTCGTCTCGGGGTCGGCCACGGGCACCGTGCGCGTTCCTCCGGACAGGTTGAACATCCGGACCAGCGCGACTGGCTCGCCTTCCCACACTGTCTCGCTGATATCGGTGCCCCGCAGTGCTTTGAGGTCCGATGCGCGCGCTCCTGCTCCGAAGCACAGGTCCAGCAGTACAAACAATCGCCTGGATAAGAGACTGGGCAGTGCGGGCGCCAACGCGTACCACCCTCTCACCTCATCTCGTGGGGTCGGTGCTATGCGCCGGATTCGCGCGACCTCAACGGCGTTTCGCGCTGGGTACTCGCGGGGATGGACCATCCTGCCCACCTCATAGAGGGCCGACCGCAAATGCCCGACGCTTTTCGTTGTCAATTGAATCGATCGGGCCTTCAGATACCGATCGACGTTGGCTCGGCGCAGAGCAGCTTTGTAGTTGAAACTATCCACGCGTGCCGCCTCGACGGCCAAATAACGGGCAAGGCTGCCGACACGATCGCGGTCGCTTTTCGCGGAATGCGCAGTTGTGCTGCACCACAGCCGTTTTGCCGACTCGACCGCCACCGCGTTGAAACGCTTGTCGGCGGTATTAATCGTCAGTGTGTCGAGCCTGGCGTAACGCTCGGCATCGATGTCGGGGTGAAACGGGGGGGTTACCTGGCGAGTTGGTGATTCGGCTGCAGTGCGCGGTGTAGGAGCGGGCGCCTTGGTTGTGGTTGGTTGCGCGTCAGTGGCCGGTAGCGACGGCAGTGCACGATGGCGCGCCATCAGCGTTGCCCTGCAGAAGGCAGGCACGAACCGCGTGAGGCGCCATGGCCGGCGGCGCATTCATGGACTCGCAGCTGACTTGTCACCGGTTGCCGTTGCAGCAGTGCCGCGGCCTGTCTGGGCCGAGGCACCGAACTTTTGGATGCCGTTTCATGGCGCCCTGAGCAGTCTTCGACCGACTCTTGCATGGCCACGGGCACCGCGGGGACGCGGCAACTTAGTGAAACAAGCCGCTGCAATAGCGGCGTGGGTGTTTGACACATGGACGCAGACACGATGAAATACACGTATCCCTCCTAGAGGGGTTTAAGAAGAGCCTCGACAACTCTTTGAAGTGCTTTGAAACGCTAGAGCCGGGCTGCCACCCGGCTCTTGGCGTATCTGGGGCCTAGCCGTTGATTTCTTATGGACCTAACGCGCGGCCCTTGCGATGTTCAGGTGGCGTCCTCGGATCTCTCCCTTCGCTGGATTATGTTGTCGACGTTCGGCATCGACGTTTCAGATGGAAGCCCGCACAACGGAATCCGCCGGGCTCACGCCCTGGGCGAGTGCATCGGCGAGAAGCCGCTCGCCCGTCTGAGAAAGCGTCAAGTCGGTGGACCTGGCATAGCGATACACCTTTGCCGCCAATTCCGGCGACAAACTGAACTCCACTCGGATGCGATCGCGCCGTCCAATCAATGGTCTCGCCATGTTGCCCACCTCTAACCGGATGTCCTCCGACGTGCCCGGAGCCTCCCGGCAAATGTAACTCGATCGTGACCAAATGCGCTTGAAGGCCGAACCTCCCACGATCCGCTTGTTCGAGTGCACTGCCCGACAGGCATTTTCAGCCGCGAATGAACCACAACTGTGCGTGGTGCACAGCAGCCAGACCCATCGGACCAGTAACCCTGGAGAGGCGGGTGCTGGATTACGAATATTGTTTCTGTACAGCATCTTTCGTCTCACGCTGCGTTCTCGGCATGCAACAGAGGCACTTACTGGCGCAAGGACTTCATTTAATTCTGTAAACGCTCGGCCAGCAAAGCATTTATTTTCGTAAACGCTTGGGGCTCAACAACTGCAGCGCATGCACCAGAATTTGGATTGCCTGTACGGGCGTGTCGCACGCCCGACTACCCCTCGTGGTCGCTACGCAGTTGCACTGTGGCCAGGCAAGGCTCGTGAGAACATCGGCCCTGCGTTGCTCACGCGCTCGCGGTCACCTGGTGGCGCCGTCGGGCTAACTCCGGCGCGCGCACCACTGGTAGCGCGGCTCGCTTGGCCGATCAGCTGAAAGTCGCTGCGGCCCAGCACCGGAATTTCAGAGAAAATTCTTCTGGCGCGCAACATATTTCAGCGCTTATCGAAGCTCGGCGATAGTGTCGGTGACTTGAGTCGATCCCGGTCGTGATCACGGCGATTCCCGCGTAGGCCGAGTCATGCATACACATACATATCGGTTGTTTTGGGCGGTTACTAGCGGGGACCCCGCAACAACACGTGGCCGCGCTCTCATCCCCGTTGTCGCGCACTCATCGACCGCGACTGCCCGACGGACTTGTTTACACCGACGGGTGCCCGAACCACGGGTCGGGCGGCGCGCGTGGCTTATATCCCGTGGCAAACCTAACGCAATAGACCAATCTGCTTGCAGCGCAGACGACCTCAACGAGGATAGTCCGGTTTTCCTGTCCAGAATTGAAGTTCCGGCACAGGCACGGTCTGCCTGGACACTGCTTCCGGCAGAGGCAACGCAGACGCAGTACCCGTTGCGGGAAAAACGGCTACCGTGGCGTGGTGGCTGAACTCGCCTTCGTGGAAACCGATAGCCGTAGCCGCGCAGTGCTGCCCGGACGCCCCAACCAACGCTTCGTGATGCGCGAGAACCCCGATGGCAGCATCCTCTTACAGCCAGCCCGCGTCGTAACCAACGCCCAACATGAATTCGACACGGATCCCGAGCTGCGCGAACTGCTCACTCGCGCCGCAGCCGCCCCGACGGTACGTCGCGCACGAGCCCGCAGAACGTGAGCGTTCAGGGTGACTACTCCGAAGTCGGCGACGCCCAGTGCGACAGTTGGGAGAAAGGCCCAGAGCCGCACTTGTACGACAGCATCCTGGACACTGAGGTAAGCCCGTCGTAATGGTCCAGTCGTTATCGCCTCTGTTGCCCCGTGTTCGGGCAAGGAAGAATCTGCAACGACACGATCCGCGGTGAGCGACGTCTGCCGATGCGCCCGACCACGTTCTACTCGTCAGGCACCTCGGCCATCCCTGCGCATGTCGGCATCAGCGGGTGGCGTTGGCTCGGCAGCGGCCCTTTCGCGATGGCCCACTTCAACGCTGCGGCCATGCTGCCCACGTAGGTATCCTCGAGCTCGCGGTCGTGTTGACGCTTGATCCAGGATGGGTGCGGTGCGAAAAGACAACACGGGATTCGCTTCGACCTGACATTGCTGGGCGCAATGAATGGCCACAGCAGCGTCCGAGCAGTCGGATACAGGAACGACAAAACACGTTCGGCGTCCTCCCCAAGACCGATAACCAGTTGCGGGCGAACGATTTCAAGCTCTCGGTAAAGATACGAGGAGCAGTTCGCTATCTCGTGAGTCTTCGATGCGCGGTTACCGCGTGGGTGGCAGTGCACCGCGTTGGTAATGAAGATCTCGGTCTTCTTGCAGCGAGCGCGCTCGAAACAAGTGTTGAGCAGGGATCCGCTGCCCTCATAAAAGGGCTCCTGAGGCTTCATGCACTGCTCGCAGAGGCTTTGGCCAACTATTGCTACAGCTGAATCGAGATTGCCCCAGCCGGGGGCACTCTGCGTGACTCCTTTTTCGTTCATGTCTTGGCAGCGCTGACATACTCGAATCTCGTGGTCGAGCAACACCTTTAGCTGGTGGCGATCGCCATCTTCCCTAACCGCCATCCAGTAGCCCCTTCCTCAAGTGCGAGTGCCCGATCCGCCGTCGCAGCGCTCGCGTCGAGCGTATGGCAGGCGACCGACAGAGCTTCAATGCTCGGCATAGTGATGCTGCGGCGGCGGACATGGAAGTGCGGCACCGTCAGAACGCCTGCGTCGAAGACCGTGTCCGTGAACTCAAGGCCACCGGCCCGCATAACCTGCCGTAGCTGGGCCTTCTGCTCGAACGTGCCGGCCGGATCAGTACCGTGGCCAGCACGCTCTCGATGGCGAGGTGTTCTGGTGCCGCGGAGGCTCCACGGAATGTCACCCCTGTGGGCAACACTGACGCCATGAAGATTTCCGCTCGGTTATCGTTGCTGTCTGCGGTGATACTCGCGTCGTCGATAGTGTCGGTCGACTCGCTGGCAAGCGCTGACCCGTTGCCGACCACTGCCACTGTCCTGCGAGTCGTTGACGGCGACACGGTTGACATCGTCGACGATGTCCGCGGGCGGCTTCGAGTGCGCATTCTGGGCCTCGACACTCCTGAAACCAAGAAGCCCGGCTACACCGTGGGTTGCTGGGGACCCGAGGCCACACAGTTCGCTGAGACCAATCTGGGCGGGCAACGCATGGCTTTGATCACCGACCCAACACAGGATTCGAATGACCGTTACGGACGCACCTTGGCCTGTCTCGTGAGAGCCGACGGCTGGAACTATTCAGTCGGGGCGGCGCGGGCCGGTGCAGCGAAGTCCTACGTCTACCACAAGAAACCAGTAACCGAATATCCGAGCATCGCCGCGGCGGAGCAGGAAGCGATCGCCGCCGAACGCGGGCTGTGGGGTGCCCCATGTTTCGGCAATACCGATTCAATCCCCAACTAAGGCAACATCATTGATATCCGGTCAGGGCGTGGGCAACCGCGCGGATCGCCGCGGCAGGGCGGCTACGCGCTGATTGCACACAAAAGCAGTCAGCCTTGGGATGTGCAGGTTGGGGCCCGGGAACGCCCGAGTCGTGGCGAAGTAGAGCGGCCGCAATGAATCCGGTGGACTTGGGTCACGGGCCGATGCCGCCGTTTTCGGGTCTCGTGTGGCCGAGCTCGGATATGCGCGGGGGCAGTGTCGAAGGTGTGTGGCGTGATTATTTAGAAAAGGTCGAAAAAGAACTTTCCAACAGGGCCGTTGGCAGCCCCGAACGTGCCGGTACCGCCGAAGCCGGGAAAGAGTAGAAGGGCGGGGCCGCCGTACCCGCCGCCGCTTCTAAACCCCATATTGCCGGTGACTGGTTCGGGGTAGCCGTCGCCGCCGAACCCGCCGAGGCCGAACACTACGGCGCCGCCGGGACCCCCGAAGGCGAACCGCCCGCCGACTCCACCGCTGCCGCCCAGTCCGAATAGGACGCTGCCGCCGGCCCCGCCGTTGGACAATCCGCCGCCCTGCCCGCCGTCGCCACCGACGCCCAGCAGTCCGCCGGTACCGCCGTCTCCACCTGTGCCCGTACCGGCACCGGGTGACGAAGGAATGGCATTGAATCCACCGCCGCGCCCACCAGCGCCGACCAGCCCGGCTGAGCCGCCGGTGCCGCCTACCCCACCGTGGCCGCCCGACATCCCCCCGGCGCCTCCGATGCCGAACAGTAGCCCGGCGGCGCCGCCGATGCCGCCGTTGCCGCCTTTCGCGCCGCCGAGGGTGCCGATGGCGCCCATGCCGCCGTTGCCTCCGATGCCGAATAATCCGGCGGCGCCACCGGCGCCGCCGGTCGCGCCGGGGTTGGTGCTGTCGCCGCCGTTACCGCCTCTTCCAAACAGGATCCCGCCGGCCTGCCCTGCAGTGCCGACGCCATTGACTGTCGTGCCATGCGCACCGTCACCGATCAAGGGGTACAGCGGATTAGTGTTGGCGGCCTCGGCAGCTTGGTAGCGGGCCCCGCCATCGTTGATGAGTTGCACGAACTGCTCGTGGAACGCGTTGGCTTGTGCGCTGGCTGCTTGGAAGGCTTGCCCGTAGGAACCGAACAGGGCCGAGACAGCGCCGGAAACCTCATCGCCGGCCGCAGCTAACACCTGCGTGGTCGAGGTTGAAGCGGCCGCGTTCGCTTGGCTGACCGAGGACCCGATGCCCGCAAGATTCGATGCCGCAGACGTCACGAATTCTGGAACCACAACAACCGACATCAACTGTCCTTTCCGAGAAGTTCGCGAAGAGACACCTGCCCAGCAGGTTCGCGCTAAACCAACCACGAAAACGACAAATCCACAAACAGATAGCCGCAGACGAAGTTATCCCTGCATGACTCCTCAAATATGCGCGATAAGATTTCAGCTCTGAAAGGGCCTTTCCGAGGCCGGGGCACGTTGCGTAGGGGACACTAATTCGTCCAGTTCACTGGACAACAGTTCTCGTCATTTGAATCATCAGTGTCGAGACTGATGATTCAGCAGATCGAAAAATTAACTCTCCCAATCCAATACGAGGTCTTCCGTATCATTTGCCACATCGGGCCAGTCCGCGCGAGTCTCACGTCCTCACCGCGCGACGCTGACCAGCGTGTGCAACGGGAGAGGGTTGTCGACCGGCGCGACTACGAACGCCGATCCCTGGCCACCGGATCACCGTCGGTTCGGATTCCTTCAAGCACGACTACTGGTTCGACGTCGGGGCCGTAGTCGTAAACATATTTCTTGCCAGTCAAGCGGCCAAGGCGGCCAAGGCGGCCAAAGGTCCGATAGCCCCTCGCATAGTCTCCGAGTTGGCAGTTGCCCGCCACATCAGCTGCGTCCCATGGCAATCGCAAGAGGGGAAGGCCGACTTCTTCGCGTATATCGTCACCGAACAGTCCCACCAGATAACGTTCCAACACCCCATGGTTCGCCGCGAAAAATATCGGCTGGGGCTTCTCTTCGCCGATCGTGAGATCGTCAACCCGACTGAGCTCAAGCCGATCACGAGCCCGCCAACGAAGGTAGTACCGTGTCGGGCCGCCAACTTCTGAACGCAGCGTGGCCACACCCGCAGTGTCATCGACCTCAAACATTAGTTGGTAGCTCGTGCCCAACCCAGACACTCCCGACCGATCACCGGGCCGCCATCAGCCCTTCACCACTCCTTCGCCTCCCAGGCCCCACTACCTCGCCAGGGTATCGCCGGGCAGCAGGGCGGTGATAGCGAAACAGGTATCAGACGATTCGCCTAATTTGCCCATAGGAAACTCCGATGAGTCCGGGCTCGTTCCTCCGACGGCGGGTTACGCTGCGACTGTTTTGCCTGGTCCGTCAAATATGCCGGTGCCGGTGGCCTGTTGACGGTGGGAGCCCTCGGTGTCGTTTGTGATTGTTAATACTGCTGTGTTGAGTGCGACTGCTGCCGATGTCGCGGGGATCGGCTCAGCGATCGGTGCGGCGAATCAGCAGGCGTCAGTGTTGACGACGCAGCTTGCGGTGGCTGCTGGCGATGAGGTCTCGGCGGCGATCGCAGCACTGTTCGGGACGTATGGGCAGCAGTATCAGCAGGTCAGTTCGGCGGCGGCGGGGTTTCATGAGCAGTTCCTGCAGACCTTGACCAGTGGTGCTGGCGCGTATGGGTCGGCGGAGACAGCCAGCATCGACCAGCTGTTGCTGGGGCTGATCAACGCCCCGACGAATGCGTTGCTGGGTCGGCCGCTGCTCGGTGATGGTTTCAATGGTGCGGCGGGTACCGGGCAGAACGGTGGCGCCGGCGGCATCTTGTTCGGCAATGGTGGTGCTGGGGGTTCGGGTGCGGCCGGGCAGACGGGTGGCCGCGGTGGTGATGCCTTCCTGTTCGGCAACGGCGGGGCCGGGGGGACGGGTGGGACCGGGGTCACCGGCTCGACGGGTCTGACCGCGGGCCTGGGTGGTGTCGGCGGCATCGGTGGCAGCGGCGGGGCTGGCGGGGCCGCCGGTCTGCTGTTCGGCAATGGCGGCGCGGGAGGCCTCGGCGGGTTCGGCGGCGCTGGCGGCATCGGTGGGGCGGGCGTGGCCGGGGCAGCCGGGGTGTTCGGCACCAACAACGGTGCCGGCGGCGACGGCAGCACCGGCGGTAGCGGTGGCCTGGGTGGTAGCGGCGGTGTGGGCGGGGTCGGCGGTAAGGGTTCCTTGTTGGGGGCGGCGGGCGCCAACGGCAACGGCGGCACCGGCGGTGCGGGTGGCATTGCGGGTGCGGGCGGCAACGGCGGTGTCGGCGCGGCGGGCACCTTGGCCAATCCGGATGGGGGCGTCGGCGGTAACGGCGGGAACCCGGGCGGTGTGGGCACAGGTGGTGCTGGTGGTGCCGGCGGCGGCGTCGGCGCCGTCGACGGTGCGACCGGAGCAGCGGGCAGCATCACCACTGGCGGTAACGGTGGGACCGGCGGGGCGGGCTATGACGCCAGCACAGGCCTCATCCCCGGCGTTACAGGCGGCCAGGGCGGTGCGGGTGGTAACGGCGGGCAGTACGGCAACGGCGGTGTGGGTGGTGCCGGGGGTAGCGGTTCGACCGGCGCAAACGGTGGCACGGACGGCAATGGTGATGGCCTCGCAGGGACCGCGGGCGGCCAGGGCGGTGCCGGTGGCAGCGGCGGCTTGGGTGGTTCGGTCTCGGGTAACGGCGGCAGCGGTGGTGCTGGTGGTGTCGGTGCGGCCGGCGGCAACGGCGGCGCCGGGCTCGCGGGTGCGGCAGGCACTGCGGCCACCCCGACCGGTGGTAACGGCGGCAACGGCGGCACCGCCGGAGCGGGTGGCAACGGCGGGGCCGGCGGCAACGCGGGTGGGGTCGCCGCTGGCGGCAAGGGCAGCGTCGGGGTTAACGGCAGCGGCGGCAACGGCGGCCAGGGCGGCGTCGCCGGGGGTGCCGGCAACGGCGGTGCCGGCTATGACGCCAGCAACGACGGCACCGTAATCAATGGCGGTGCCGGGGGTAACGGCGGCACTACCGCCACCGCGGGCAGTGGCGGGACCGGCGGCGCGAAAGGCACCGGCGGTACTGGTGGCGCCACCGGCACAGCGGGCAGCCAGGGCACCGCGGTGACTAGCGGCGGTAATGGCGGCGCGGGTGGGGCCGGCTACAACGCCGCCACCAGTCCCGGCACCGGACTTGCGGGCGGCCAGGGCGGTGCGGGCGGTAACGGCGGCCAGTACGGCAACGGCGGATCTGGTGGCGCCGGCGGTAGCGGATCGACCGGGACCGCGGGCGGTACCGATGGCGACGGCGACGGGCTCGCCGGGACCGCGGGCGGCCAGGGCGGTGCAGGCGGTAGCGGCGGCTTGGGTGGTTCGGTCTCGGGTAACGGCGGCAGCGGCGGTGCTGGTGGTGTCGGGGCGACCGGCGGCAACGGCGGCGCCGGGCTCGCGGGTGCGGTAGGCACTGCAGCCACCCCGACAGGTGGTGACGGCGGTGATGGCGGCGCCGCCGGGGCGGGCGGTAACGGCGGGGCCGGCGGCAACGCAGGCGGGGTCGCCGCAGGCGGCAAAGGCACCGTCGGGGCTAACGGCAGCGGCGGCAACGGCGGCCAGAGCGGCACCGCCGGCACCGCCGGCAATGGTGGCGCAGGCTACAACGCCAGCAACGACGGCGCCGTGATCAACGGTGGCGCCGGCGGCAACGGCGGCAACGGCGGCAACTCAGCAAGCGGCGGGACCGGCGGCGCGAAAGGCACCGGCGGCACCGGCGGCAGCGCCGGGAACCAGGGCGCGAGCACGTCAGTGACCAGCAGCGGTAATGGCGGTGCGGGTGGGGCTGGCTTCAACGCCGCCACTAGTCCCGGCACCGGACTTGCGGGCGGGCAGGGCGGTGCAGGCGGTAACGGCGGCCAGTACGGCAACGGCGGCGCAGGCGGCACTGGCGGCAACGGTTCGAGCGGGGCCAATGGGGGCACCGACGGCAACGGTGACGGCGTCGCCGGTACCACCGGCGGTCAAGGCGGGGCCGGCGGCAGCGGCGGCCTGGGTGGTTCGTTCACAGGCAACGGCGGCAGCGGTGGTGCTGGTGGTGTCGGTGCGACCGGCGGCAACGGCGGGAACGGCGCCAATGGTGCGGCAGGCACAGCAGCGACCCCGAGAGGTGGTGACGGCGGCAGCGGCGGCACCGCCGGGTCGGGTGGTAACGGTGGGGCCGGCGGCAACGCGGGTGGGGTCGCCGCAGGCGGGTCAGGCAGCGTCGGTGTCAACGGCAACGGCGGTAACGGCGGCCGGGGCGGCAACGCCGGGGGTACCGCCGGCAATGGTGGCGCTGGTTATGACGCCAGCAACGACGGAGCCGTGATCAACGGTGGCGCCGGTGGCAACGGTGGTAACCCCGGCACCGCCGGAGCCGGCGGGACTGGCGGGGCGAAAGGTACCGGCGGCACCGGCGGTACCATCGGCACCGCCGGCAGCCAGGGCACCGCGGTGATCACCGGCGGCAACGGCGGCGCGGGTGGGGCCGGCTACAACGCCGCCACCACTCCCGGCACCGGACTTGCGGGCGGCAACGGTGGGACTGGTGGTAACGCCGGGCAGTACGGCAAGGGCGGCGCAGGTGGTGCCGGCGGTAGCGGGTCGACCGGCATAAACGGTGGCACGGACGGCAACGGTGACGGCCTCGCCGGTACCGCCGGCGGCAACGGCGGTGCCGGTGGCAGTGGCGGCTTGGGTGGTTCGGTCTCGGGTAATGGCGGCAGCGGTGGTGCTGGTGGTGTCGGGGCGACCGGCGGCAACGGCGGCAACGGTGCCACCGGTGCGGTAGGCACTGCGGGCACCCCGACAGGCGGTAACGGCGGCAACGGCGGCACCGCCGGTGCGGGCGGCAACGGTGGGGCCGGCGGCAACGCTGGCGGGGTCGCCGCAGGCGGCAAGGGCACCGTCGGGGTCAACGGCAGCGGCGGCAACGGCGGCCAGGGTGGCAACGCCGGCACCGCCGGCAATGGAGGCGCCGGCTACGACGCCAGCAATGACGGCACCGTAATCAATGGGGGCGCCGGAGGTAACGGCGGTAACACCGGCACCGCCGGTAGCGGCGGGACTGGCGGGGCGAAAGGTACCGGCGGCACCGGCGGCACCACAGGCACCACCGGAGGCAACGGTGCGGCGGTGACCAGCGGCGGCAACGGTGGTAACGGCGGCAACGGCTACAACGCCGCCACCAACCCCGGCAGCGGCACCGCAGGCGGGCAGGGCGGTGCGGGCGGTAACGGCGGCCAGTACGGCAACGGCGGTGCTGGCGGCGCCGGGGGTGGCGGTGCCACCGGCGCCGCCGGGGGCGCGGACGGCAACGGCGACGGCCTCGCCGGTACCGCCGGCGGCAACGGCGGCGCCGGTGGCAGCGGCGGCCTGGGTGGTTCGGTCTCAGGTAACGGCGGCAGCGGCGGTGCTGGTGGTGTCGGGGCGACCGGCGGTAACGGCGGCGCCGGTGTCACCGGTGCGGTAGGCACTGCGGGCACCCCGACCGGCGGTGACGGCGGCAGCGGCGGCACCGCCGGGCCAGGCGGCAACGGTGGCGCCGGCGGCAACGCGGGTGGGGTCGCCGCAGGCGGCAAGGGCAGCGTCGGGGTCAACGGCAGCGGCGGCAACGGCGGTATCGGCGGTAATGCCGGGGCCGCCGGAAATGGTGGCGCCGGCTACGACGCCAGCAATGACTTCGGAGTGGCCAACGGTGGTGCCGGGGGTAACGGCGGCAACACCGGCACCGCGGGGAGCGGCGGGACCGGCGGGGCGAAAGGAACCGGCGGCACCGGCGGCACCACAGGCACCAGCGGCAGTAAGGGCGCCGCGGCTACCAGCGGCGGCAACGGCGGTGCTGGTGGCGCCGGCTTCAACTCCTTCTTCAACGGGAAGCAGGGCGGCCTGGGTGGGGCCGGCGGTAACGGCGGCCAGTACGGCAACGGAGGCAACGGAGGCAACGGAGGCAACGGCGCAACCGGGATGATCGGGCAGAACGGCGCCGCGGCCGGTAGTTCCGGCGTCGACGGTGGCTCCGGCAGTCAGGGCGGTCAAGGCGGCAACGGCGGCCTCGGTGGCTCCATCTCAGGCAACGGAGGGGCCGGCGGAAACGGTGGCAAGGGCGGTGCCGGCGGCAACGGCGGAAACGGCGTCACCGGCGCGAACGGGACCACTGCCGGGGCTTCAGGGAAGGCTGGCGGTAACGCCGGGAACGGCGGGAACGGCGGGGGCGGCGGCAGTGCCGGTGCAGGCGGCGCGGCCCCGGGGTCCGGAACCTCGGGAGGCAACGGTGCCGCTGGGGCCGGCGGCACCGGAGGCAACGGCGGTACGCCAGGGACCGGCGGCAACGCTTCCCCCACAGCAACTGCTAGTACCGGGGGCGACGGTGGGGCAGGCGGCAACGGCGGTGTGGGTGGAAACGGCGGCGCTGGCGGCGACGGTCAGGGGTCAGGCGACGGCGGCAACGGCGGCACCGGCGGGGTAGGCAGCACTGGCGGCACCGGCGGCAACTCAGGCGTCATCCCTGGCAACTTTGGGGCGCAGGTGCCCATCGGCGGCACCGGCGGCAACGGCGGCGCCGCAGGTAATGGCGGGGCAGGCGGTAAGGCCCTGGGCTCAGGCGACGGCGGCGACGGCGGCGACGGCGGCAGCGGCGGGAACGGCGGCACCGGAGGGAACGGCGTCACCGGCGCGAACGGGACCACTCCCGGCGCCGCCGGGAAGGCCGGCACCAGCGCCGGTAACGGCGGTAACGGCGGGGGCGGCGGCAGCGCCGGTGCCGGCGGTGCCGCCCAAGGATCGGGAACTGCGGGCGGCAACGGCGCAGCCGGTATCGGTGGCAACGGAGGCAACGGAGGCACACCGGGCAACGGCGGCAACGGCGCCCCCACCGCAAGTGGCTCTTCAGGAGGCCGAGGCGGCGCCGGCGGTGTCGGTGGGGCAGGCGGGACCGGCGGCGCTGGCGGCGAAGGCCAGGGGTCAGGCAACGGCGGCAACGGCGGAACCGGCGGCCAGGGCAGCACCGGCGGCTCCGGGGGTAACGGCAACCTCAGCGGCGACGGCGGCGACGGCGCCACCGCCGGGGCCGCAGGCAATGGCGGGGCCGGCGGAAACGCCCTGGGGTCAGGCAATGGGGGAAATGGCGGTGCCACTGGCCCTGCGGGGGCCGGGGGTACCGGGGGAAATGGCGGCACCGGGAATAGCAACACCGTTAATGGCGGCGGCGGCACCGGCGGCCGCGGCGGCAAGGGCGGCTTCGGCGGCATCGGCGGCGTCGGTGGCGCAGCCATGGGGTCAGGTAATGGCGGAAATGGCGGATCCGGTGCCGCCGGCGGCGTCGGCGGGATCGCAGGCAACGGCGGCTCCGCGGTTACTGGAAACACTGGCGTTGGCGGCAACGGCGGGTACGGATACATCGGCGGCTTCGGCGGGATCGGCGGCTACGGGGGAGCTGGCGGCGACGCCATGGGGTCAGGTCGCGGCGGTGCCGGCGGGGCCGCTGGCGCCGGAGGCGATGCCGGCGTCACCGGCACATCCATGAATGGTGCTAACGGCAATCCAGGCGGCACCGGCGCCCTCGGCTTTACGGGTGCCAGCGGGGGCGTCGGCGGCAACGGCGGCGCTGGCGGTAACTCCGTCAACGGCACCGCCGGAAACGGCGGCGCCGCCGGCAACGGCGGGAACGGCGGTACCGGCGGGGAGGGCGCCGACGGCGGCGACGGCGTCCCGAGCGGCGCCGGCGGTGACGGCGGTGACGGCGGCTTCGCCGGTACCGGCGGCAAGGGAGGCAACGGCGGCGCCGGCGGTACGTCGGTGACTGGCGCCGGCGGCAACGGCGCTAAAGGCGGTACCGGCGGCAACGGCGGCAACGGCGGCAACGGCGGCGACAGTGGCGAGGGGATCCCCGTCGGCACCGCAGGCGAAGGGCGATCAGGCGGCACCCGGGGCAGTGGCGGCACCGGCGGCGCAAGCGGCGGAAATGGCGGCAGCGCCGGGGCCGCCGGTAGCTTCGGCCAAACCGGAAAAGCCGGAAAGGCCGGAACAATCGGGTGATGCTGGGATACGAAACGTCCGCGACCGTCACGCTTGGAAGGTCGTCACAGTTTGAGTGTGGCGGGCAGCGAGACCGATCCGCGGACAACAATCTCCGCCTGATCAACAGCGCGCTGCTCGGCCAAACGATCGGTTCGCTCAGGCTCCCGATCCAGATTCGACCACTCACCCTCGGTCGATCCCCAGGCGACGCGGCCATGAGGGGTATAAAGGCTTCTCGTCGCAGAAACTACAGGGTCTAGCTGCCGCGGCTCAGTTTACAAGTTGGACAGCGTCAAACGATATGGCTCGGCCTTACGTGCGATACGTAATGGTCGAGAGAAACCATAGGTTCGAGATTATGGACGACCCGAAGGTCGGCAAACCAGGTTATATGGCGGTGCTGACCATCAACGAATTGCAAGATAATGGCCAAGGTCACCTGGTGTACCTAGATAGCCATCCGACCGACGAAGACGCGAAGCGGGCCGCCAAACAGTGGGCCGGGCGCATTTGAGTCGGGCAAGGTCGACGCGAAGCAGAGGATGATGGATCGGTGAGCCGTGTTGATTACTTCGACGATCCGTCCGCCCCGGCCGCGACCGGGCGTGTGCCCTCGCCCATCATGAGCAGCGAACCTAACCAGCCCAACCCCTCTCGGCACACACCCAGCCCCAACTGCCTGCAGTAGTTCGGTCAACACGTCGGACTTCGGCCTGCCGGGCACGTTCTTCACGTCGCGGGGATTGACCAGTTGCACGTCGAGTCCCGCCGCTTCCAGCAGGTAGTACCAGATCCGCCAGTAGTCAGACGCGGATTCGATGGTGAAGCCAGCAGTCTCATCATCGTGGCGGATCTTATGACTATGGCGAGGGGCACGATTTGCCTGTGGGGCAACACGACTCAAACCAGTGGCGCGGCGGTCGCGCTTGGGTGCGTTGGCCACAGGCGACGCAGTTGGCATCGGCCGGAGGAATGCGTCGGGGTCCGATCTGGGTGCCCGGTCGGCTAGCTGCTCCCTGCAGATCAATGTCCAGCCAGTCCGCCGGTGCTCGACTCCCCGAGATCCAGGCCACCAACTCCGCGATGGCCGCGCTGGCGGTGAGGGCGTTGAGGTGCACTACGGACGGGGCCGGGGCTCCGGAGCCGTATCCGTGTTCGCGGTCCAAGCGCTGTTGGACGGTTGGCTTGGCCCACCGGCTGACTTCGGCGGTGTCGAGTTCGCCCAGACACATTAGGCACGGGCCTCCGGGGCGCATGAAGATTACCCTTCCCCCTACCGCCGGGGGTGTAGTGCGATCGTCGACCCCGGTGGCGATGTCGAGATAGGGGGTTGCGGTGTCGATTGCGATCTGGTTGAGCCGGTGCCGTGGCCCGTCGTGGTCGAGGCAGCCGATGATCAGGTCCACCTCGGACAATTCCGGGTGCTCGCCATCGACGGTGAGTCCTGGCAGCGCAGTGACCGCGATGCGCGGATCGATCGCGTGCAGGCGGTGTCGGGCAACTTCGGTTTTGGCGAGGCCGACGTCGTCGGCGTCGGCGGTCACCAATCTGTTGAGGTTGGTCGTCTCGACGGTGTCGTCGTCGAGGACGAGGATGCTCCGGAAGCCCAGATATGCCATGTTGAGCAGGACCTGCGAGCCGGTCCCTCCCCCGCCAACGACCGCGACGCGCAAGCCCGCGACAGTCCCTTGGCCGGCGTGGCCGAGCAGGGGAATCTGACGGCTGATGCGGTCCTCAGCGACTGGCGCGGCGTTCAGCACCCGCATCTGATCACCGGTGGCCGTTACCGCGTCCAGCGTCCCCCGTGTGAGGCCGCCGCCGCCGTTGCGGCGCCACCATTCGGCGTGCAACTGGTTCTGCGCCCAGACTCCCGCGACGTAGGGCCGGCCGGGCAACAAATCCACCACGTAGGAGGCCATCGGCGCCAGGGCATCCTCGTCGGTTACCGAGAAGCCCGGTGGCCCGAAGCGGTGATTGTGGAACTCGGCCAGACCCGTGTGGCATCTCAGCGCCTGGTTGTGCACCCGGTCCAGGGCGCTGGCGCCGAGGCACCAGCCCGAACCCTCGAATTCAACATCGTGGTCGGGGATCAGTGCGACGTCGAGGACCTCGAGTACTGGGCCGCTAATGCTCTCTTGCAGCGGCCGGGTGAAGGCGAATGCGAACCGTTCCCCGTTGCCGGAGGTCAGGTGGTCCTGGATGCGGTCCCAGTGCGGGCCGTGGGTGAACTTCAATGTGCTCATCAGATCAACTCGTCTCGTGGAATCGGGTGAGGGCGCCGGCCAGGTACTCAGCCAAGTTGCTGCCCGTCGCGGGGTCGGCGCAGGGATGCCAGTCACCGGGCTCAAGGTGGTAGGAGAACTGCAGCCATTGCCGCCCGTCGTGCACTTGGAGCCCTTGGTTGTTTCCAGGTGCGCCACCGCCCTGCAAGGTCAGATCCGGGCGAGCGCAGACGTTGTCCGGTTGTCCCACTGGGTAATTCGGCGGGATTGCGAACAATACGTCGGTGGCCACGTGCGACCATCCGGCGGGCAGCGGGTAGTCGGGAAGAACCACCACGAGTGTCTCGGAAATGATCCGGGCCGTCGGGTAGGCCCGGAGCAGGAGTGGCTGCTCCTGCTCCAGGCGTACCCGCAAGCTCTGCGTAAGCGTCACAGTGGGCTCACCCGCGCTTGAACCGTGGGCGCCGCTTGAACTGTGCCCCCGTGCCCAAAGGCACGACGGTATCGGGGGCGACGGCCTCACGGGAGCCGTCGGGAAGAACCCGAATGATGCCTTCGGTCAACGGAATACCGCCTGCAGCCATCACCTCCGCGCCGGTGACGGTGGGGCGGCCGCACTCATAGGTGACCTCGTCGAGGTCAAAGGCAAACACCGCGTGCGGGACATCCTGGGGATGAGGGGCGGGCGGCCCGTCGGGTGGGCGGACCTGCGGGGCGGCGGCGGTCGTATCGTGTGAGGTGGTGCTCAGCAGTGCCATGTGGCCTCCTGGTGAAGAGGACCCGCCTTTCGAGCCCTTCACCTTCTAGTCGGACGGACCCGCCGCTTCGCACCCCCCTTGGGTCGCAACGACTTTCGGGTCTGTCAGACCAGATCGCCGTCGGCGGACCGGACGTAGGTCAGCTTGACGGTTTCGGGGGCACTGGCCGCCAGCCGCTGCGCCAACTCCCCCTCGTAGGTCGTAATGAGGATCTGTTCGACGGACTTGGTCTGCGCAGCGCGTACCAGAGTGGCGGCTACGCCGGCGCGGCGGACCGGGTCGAGGTGTTCGAGTGGCTCGTCGAGCCACAGGCACGACGCCCGCGTCGCCGAAGCGGCCAGCACCAGGCGGGCCACGAGGAGTGCGGTGGCCCGTTCGCCGCCGCTGAGGTCAGGCAGCTCCAAATCGATCTCGGCGTGACCTACTCGCAACTGCCCGTCAGGACGCAGATGTAGTCCATCCGCGCCGAAGAGCAGCTTCCAGCGATGGGCGATCTCAGTGGCCAGTGGTGCGACGCGCTCGACTAGGTATCGGTCCGCGACTCGGGTGACGCTGCGTTGAGCCACTTCGAGCACCACGTCCTCTCGGGCGAGGCGCACCAGGTTGACCTGGTCGGAGGCGGCGGCCTGGAGCTGCTCGAGCTCACGACGCGCGGCATCGACCCGGGCCAGCGCCCCACCGTGCACCTGAGCCATGGCGTCGGCGTGTGCGCGGGACTCGCGGAGCACATCGAGAGGATCGGGACCGGGATCGGGGTGCATGGGCTCGACGGGGGCTACCAGGCGGGACAACTCCGCGCTGAAGCGGCCAATGAGGGCGAGTTCGCGGCGCAGGCGCGTGGTCCGTTCGCGAAGCGCGGTGATCGTTTCGCGTGCGCCGCCACCGTCGCGGCCGTGGGCATCCAACGCGGTCTGGCGCTCATGCTCAGACAAGGGACGCAGACACGTCGGGCAGCGTCCAGCATCATCAGCCAGGAGCTCGGCGGCGCTCGCTGACCGGGCCAGTCGGATCTCAGCGTCACTGGCGGCGGCGACGCTCTCCTCCACAACGGCCGCCACCCGGCGTTGGCGCGAGTCCAGCGAGGCGACGGGGTCGTCCCCCAAGTCGGTAAGGGCACCGCTCATCTCGGTAAGCAGGTGCTGCGTGCGCGTGCGGTACGCCTGCGCCAGGTCGCGATACTGTTTCCACGCGAGCGCGTGGGCCGCGACGGCATCGTGACCGACCACTTTCGCGACGGCTTCCTCCCGTTCCCGCCGGGCAGTGCGTTCATCGGTTTCTAATTCCGCGACCCGCTGGGCGGCAGCCGCGATCTCGTCGGCTGTGCCGCTGAGGTCTGCGCGCAATGACTTGATCTCGTTACCGATTACTACGCGGCGCGACTTCAGGCGTTCTGCGGACTGAAGCAGTGGTTCCACCCCGAAGACCGCAGCCAGGTGATCGCGGATCGGGAAGCCCGTTATCTTTCCGGTTGCAGCGGGCCCGAAGATGACGGCGTCGAGCAGGGCCGTCTGCGCGGTCCACGACTCCCTCAACGTGGCGTCGTAGTCGGCTTCGGTCAGCGAGCGCCCGCCGATGCTGGCCGCGAACGTGGCAGCCCCGCTGCGCCGCAAAGTACGGGTGACCTCGACGTCCCCACGGTCGGGCAGTGACACCACCAGCGTCACTGTGGCCTCGTCGTGTCCGCCGCGCACCGCACGCCCGCGGCCCCGATCTGGTGGTGTGCCGAGCAATCCCCAACGGACTGCCTCGACCAGGGAGGACTTTCCGACGCCGTTGGGTGCCACCACGAACGTCACCGGGTGGGTCAGGGTCAAATCCAGATGGTCATAGGCGCGCCAATGCCGCAGGCCGATGCTGCGGATCACGGTGTCGCCTCAGCCAACGCCGACACTTGGTCCACCAGACCGATGTCGCTCAGCGTTCCTGCCTGCACGGCCACGATCAATGCCGAGAGTGCGGCCGGGTCCAATATCTCCAAGACCTCCAGCGCCCGTCTCTTATATTCCAGTCGCGGTCGCGTCCGCAGTTCGGCGGCGATCTCTTCGGTGACCAACTCCAGCGCGCCGGCGGTGATGTCGCCACTTTCGAGGAGCTCGGTCAGGCCTGCCACGCGATCCCAGCGCGGAAGCCGTTGCTCGAAGTAGTGCCTCAGGATGAGATCGAAGCTGTCGGTCACCACAAATGCGCCCGGCTCCAACCAACCACGCACGGGATCGATGGACGGGTTGCACGCAGCGGCGCTGAAGATAGCCGCACGCCTGGCATCCCGCGTCACCAGCGCCACCGCCGACATGGCGGGGTTGTGGAGGAGAAATGACGCCAACTGGACCGGCTCGTTCACCCAGTCGGCCTCATCGGTGAGGAACAAGGCCATGTTCTGGCCCAACGCACTGCACTGCGCCAGCGGGACCGCCGCCCTGGGTATCACGGGTGCCCACCGAGGGGACCAGTCGACACACACATCGCCGCCGAAAGCGGCTTCCAGTTCGTCGAGAACGTAGCGTATCGGGTCGGGCGCAGCCGTGGGTGCGGGCGCCTGACTGCTCGTGGGATCCGCGCCCCCCGATCCCGAGCTTGGGCGAGTATCGGGAACCAAGCCCAACCGCATCGCTACAGGATCCTGGTTCAACGGCGGCACCGCCGGACCGCGGTCGGCCAGTGCATCGACGATGTCCAGACGATTCCGCACGACCCGGCGTTGCGGCGACGTCAGGTGCCCTAGGTCGGGTTCGGGACCCAGGCCCCGCAGGAACTGTAGATAGCGTTCGACGACGTCATCGATCTGGGCGTCGAAATCGTGGTTGTCACTCATTTCTGCTCCTTCCCGTCCCATTGGCCCCGTCGCTTACGGTCTACGCAGCGCCGCAGCGACTGCAGCGCCCGCACGCGTTGTCGACCGGCCGCCTGATGTGACTTGCCTTCGCGCAGGGCCCAATCTGACAAGCTCATCGACTCCATCACCGTGGCGGTCACGACTGATTGCTGATCTGCTGGCAGCGCCGCCAAGCATTCGATCGCCGTACGGGCCAACTCTTCGCGCCGCTGGGCGAGTTGGGCATCCACCTCGCGGAATTCCAGCTCGCCCCGCAGCGTCGGCTCCTTGGAGACCAGGTCGATCTGCTCCCGATGGTGAATTATCTTTCGCCCTCGATCGCGACCCCGTTGAAACGCGACTTGATAAGCCATGCCCTGCGGCGAACTCAGCTCGTCCCGGTTCTTCTTCTCGAATTCGCAGAACGCGTCGTAGACGACCTCGCCAACGTCGTCTTCGTTGGGTATGCATGCGGTGATGGCGTGGATTCCCCGACGGGCCCCCTGGTGCATAGGGTCTTTAACAGCCTCGTAGAGGGCAGTGCGCTGTTCGCGCGCTGCCCGACGGGCTTCGGGATCCCGCTCGGAGGCATCAATGTTTGGGGCCATCACTTAGACGTCGAACGCATCGCCTCGACCGCACCCCCCGTTCGGCCGCCAATTTTCTCACCTCACCTCCCTTCAACGGTCGATTGGTGGGAGTTCGGCGTTGAGGTATCTGCTGCGAATTTTCCGATTCCAGACGTCGCGGTCTTGCTGGAAGCGTCGGCGGTGTTCTCGAATCCAGCGGTGGAGGGCGTGGGCGTCTCGTTCGTAGGGGTAGATACAAGCCGAATTTCTTCGGCTGGCCTAGTAGTCGGGCGAAGTGGCGGTAGAACTCGATTGGTTGGCGGATGAAACTCGGAGTCGCAAGGTACCGGCACTGGCTAGCGAGTCGTGGGTGGTGTCTTGGTGAGGTGCCGGTAGATGGTTGGTCTGGTGACGCTGAATTCGGCTGCGATGTCGGCGACGGTGTACTTGCGTTTTCCGTCGTCGCCGAGTTCGTCATGCATCGCCTGAGCGAGCGCGACTTGGCGCGGCCGAGTTTTGGTTTCTGCCCGCCGGTACGGCCGCGGGCCCGTGCTGCTGCCAGTCCGTCCATCGTTCGCTCGGGCATGAGGGCGTGTTCGAATTCTGCGATCGATCCGAGGATCTGAAAGAACATGCGGCCCAGCGCTGTTGATGTGTCGATGCTTTGGTCGAGCACTATCAGGTCTACGCCGCGAGCCTGCAGCGTGTTGGATAACTCGATCAGGTTGCTTCCAGTGAGCGGCCGAGCCGGTCGAGTTTGGTGACGACGAGTTGATCACCGCCACGGTTGGCTGACAGCAGTGCTTTGTCGAGTTCGGGCGGCGGGCGAGCTTGCCGGAGGCTTTGTCGATGAAGATGTGGCCGCAGCCGGCCGCGGCGAGTGCGTCGTGTTGGGAGTCGGGGTGCTGATCGCGGGTGGACACTCGTCCGTAGCCGATCTTCACCTGCGGGAATGTATCGCGAACCCCCGACAGCGTGACATTGCTGCGGACACGGGACCCTTTACGTATCCGACCTGCGGGAACGGTCAAGTCCAGGGACGTGGTGTACGACGTCGTCGTGTGATTCTTCGACGTCGTGGTTCAGGCGGTCAGTGCCGCGGGGGTGTCCTCCTGTTCGTTCGGTGAGCTCTGGTCTGCTCGGGATTTGCTGAGGACGTCGAGGCCGAGGTAGCGCCGGGATTCGGCCCATTCGTCGTGTTGTTCGGCCAGGACGGCGCCGACGAGGCGGATCAGTGCGTTGCGGTCTGGGAAGATGCCGACGACGTCGGTGCGTCGGCGGATCTCCTTGTTGAGGCGTTCCTGGGGGTTGTTCGACCAGATTTGGCGCCAGATCTGTTTGGGGAAGTTGGTGAACGCCAGCAGGTCCGGGCGGGCCGCTTCCAGGTGATCGGCGACCTTGGGGAGCTTGTCCGATAGTGCGTTGATAATCCGATCATATTGAGCAGCAACCGATTCCGCGTCGGGTTGATCGAACACCGAATGCAACAGAGTACGCACCCACGGCCATGAACTCTTCGGAGTCTTCGCCATCAGATTCGTCGTGTAGTGAGTTCTGCACCGCTGCCAGGCAGCTCCGGGCAGAGTCGCGCCCAGCGCGGCCACCAGCCCGGCGTGCGCGTCGGAGGTGACCAGCCGTACCCCAGACAGGCCCCGGGCCGTCAGCGACCGCCAGAACGCCAACCACCCGGCGCCGTCCTCGGCGGTGGTGACGTCGATACCCAGGATCTCCCGATAGCCCTCGGCGTTGACTCCGACCGCGATCAATGCATGCACGTTGACCACCCGTCCCTGTTCGCGGACTTTGAGCACCAGGGCGTCGGCAGCGACGAACGTGTAGGGGCCGGCGTCGAGCGGCCGGGTCCGAAACGCCTCCACCGCGGTGTCGAGTTCCTTGGCCATCACGCTGACTTGAGACTTCGACAGGCTGGTGATGCCCAGGGTCTCGACGAGCTTGTCCATCCGCCGCGTGGAGACCCCGAGCAGGTAGCAGGTGGCGACCACCGTGGTCAGGGCCCGCTCGGCGCGTTTGCGGCGTTCCAGTAGCCAGTCCGGGAAGTAGGAGCCCTGCCGCAGCTTGGGGATCGCGAGATCCATTGATCCTGTGCGGGTGTCGAATTGGCGGTGCCGGTAGCCGTTGCGGGAGTTCGTCCGCTCGGTGCTGCGCTCGCCGTATCCGGCGCCGCACAGCGCGTCGGCCTCGGCGCCCATCAGGGTGTGGATGAACGTGGCCAACAGCTCGCGCAGCACGTCGGGGTGGGTGGTGGTGAGTCGATCCGCCAGCACGGCCGGCCAGTCGATATCGTGGGCAGTGGTCATCGCGTGTGTTCCTTCTTTGCTCGAGTGACTTTGGTCGGTCTCTCGAAGAATCACGCGATGACCTTCAATCATTCGGCTACGACACGCCGGTACCGCTGATCAGGTCCGACTCGTACACCACCCTGCTGGACGCAACCCAAATCCCAATGGCGACTGGGCAATACACGGGTTCATCGGCCGTGGACCACCGAGCCCGGACTGTGGTTGCAGTACGACTTCGCTGACGGTCCGATGGTGGCCGGCCGCCGGGTCGTGCTGTTGGTGGCGTGGTCGGCGTGGAGCCGATACCGGGTGGTGATGCGTTGCGGGACCGCACCGCACCCAGTTTCTTCGCCGGGCTGGACGGGATCTTCCGCATCCTCGGCGGTGCCCCGACCTAGCTGCTCACCGAAAATGTTCCGCGGAACATTTTCGGTGCGGATCCGGCCCGGCACACCACCGAAGTACTCGAAGGCCAGCACGTGGCTCTCCAGGAACGCTTCCTGTGCCTGGGTGGCGAATGCAACGTGAAAGGCTTTGCCCAAGTGCGACAGTCGCATCACGAACATCCAGCACTTCACAACCAGCCCGGCGATCGTGGCGTAGAACTCGCCGAAGTCGACCTCTGCCTCAGGCCCAGCCAGATGTGTCTGCGGGATCGACACCTCGCGAGTCACCAGCCCCAACTCCACCCGACGACGCGCGACGTAACGCGAGACCGTCACCTCCGAGCACGTGGCCTGGTGCTCGGCGACCAAACGCTCCCAGATCCGCCGGGCGGTATGGCGTTGCTTGCGCGGACCCTTCGCGTCGGCGATGAGCCAGGCGTCGATCACCGTCACGCACTCATCGATCGCCGGGCGGGGACGCACCGGGTACACCTTCCGCGGCGGCGGGACCGCGTCATCGAGTGCCTGGCGCACCGTCCGACGGTGCACGCCATGACGTCCGATAACTCACGGCTCGACACGTCATCGATGCGCCGATCCCACCTGATCTTCTCGAACAGTTCCACCCGTGACTGCATCCTGACCGACCTCCCCTGACGACCGACGCGGACGACGGGCGACAGGAACGATCTGAACGCAGGGTGGGGCCAACATTGGTGACGACACACCGCACCCACCCAGCCGGAAGGATCACCAACCCTACGGGGCCAGAATTCGTGAAGAACACCGGCAAAAGTGGGGCCAAGTCAGGTGACCATACTCACGTAGTCGCAGGATCCCCCGGGTGGCACGTAATCGGTGGATCGCGTGGACCGCCGAGAGTTCGGCGACGATGGCCACCGCACGGAGGCCGATCTATTCGGCTTGAGTGTGACACCAACTCGCGGTGTGCAGGGTGTGGGCAATCTTGTGTGGCGGATAGTGCTCGAAATTCGTCGAACGCCCCGAGAGGTGCAGCACGTGTTCAAGTGAACTTAGGGGCAGTCCCGTGACAATAGCGAGTGTTTCGGAAGAGAACGTCGATTCTGCCGGCAGCGGCCATTTAGCACGGCGTCGCTACTTCAGGAGAGCTTCGTCAACTCCCAAGTCGCGCAGGCAGGCTTCGACACGCTTCCAGCCCGCACTGGACTTCGCGTCGACACTTGCCGTCTTGCAAAGGTCGCTGAGCAGCTCACGAAGTGCTGCATCGCGTTTGGGGAGTCCACTCATGTAGCGGGCGTCTAGTAAGTACTCGCCCGCAAGGTCACCTCGCGAGGCGGCGGCCCACACCAGTCTGTCAAGGAAGATCTCCAATAACCTAGCGCCCTTACTCGCAGACTGAGCATCCATCGTCAACATATGCAGATCGTTGAATCCGGCACGATCACATGCATCCGGGGTCAAAGCAAGAGCTGTGCCTGGCTTGGATGGATCTTTATCCTCGGCCGTAGCCCGCACCTCTGACACGGCATGCGCCAATCGTAGGAAGTTTTCATCGGTCAGACTGAACCCGACAAAGAACAAATGACTCGTAAGCAGGAGACTCTGGACGACTCCCTCGATCGCCTGCCTCTGGTTCGGATACCGGCACAGGTCGATGTCAGTGAGAACAATCGACTCCGGCTGGCGGATATCGCCATTGAGCTTTAGCAACCAGGGCGAATGGCCCCTCGCCAGTTGACGCGTGAGCACACGAAAATCCTTGGAGGCAGGCGTTTCCAGAGCCGCCTCCATGCAACGGTCGAAGTTGGTAGTTACCATGCGCTTCGCACCAAGCGTTGCCAGCAGCGCATGCGCGACCCCGTGCTTGCGCGACTTCAGTCGACGACGAATCGCCTTGTGGTAGCGGTCCCCTAAAGCAGCTACGATCGGCCTCGCAGCCTTGAAGGGGTCCTGGTTCCGAGACGGGCGTGGTTCGCCTCCATCGTCTGCAAGCTGGTCCAGCAGATCCCACCAGTCAGGCAGTCCGACCGGCCGCGACACTCCGGCTCCGAGAAATAGCGACAACTGGCCCGAGGCCGCGAGCTTCCCTAAGCGATCCGCGTGTTTGCGAAGATCGTCGGACAGTTCAGGCCAATCCCGCTTCTTTCTGCGCTCTTGCACGGCGGCGAAGTCTCGGCGATCACGAAGCATGAGCGCCACGTCGGCATTCACCGGCTCTGAGCGATACCGACTCAGCAGTCTTTTGATGACCTCCGCCCGCTGCATCCCCAACCCGCCGTGGCCGACACCGGCGAGCGGTATGCCAATCAGGGGCGCCGCGCGGCCGTCACGCGGAGTGAGGATGCCAGCCACATATCCCAATGCCCTCCAAACCCGTTCGGCAACTTTGCCAGGCGTTGCCGCGTCATCCATATCCACGGCGACGAAAGCCCACACCTGGCGGTTACCGTGGCTTGGCTGGCCTATGACGCCAGCTTCGTTCGGCTGACCATCAAGTACGAGCCAATCTGGGTGGTCCTTTGATCGCGGCAAACCCCTCGGCAGAACCGCCTTCCACCCGCGGCCCACGTTTCCAGCCGAATCGCAAGGAATAAGCAGACCATCGCAAGCGAGTTTCGCCAGGTCGCCATGCGCAACAAATAAGTGTCCCACCGATCCGACTCTAACCACGGCCTATCAGGTACGGGCTGAAATGCCGACTGAGCGGATGCCGTGATCCAATCTCACTATTCGTCGTCAACCACTCCGCAGAGCACTCCTCAGCATCCTGCTAGCGTCACCGGACCATCAAACGTTCCGACGATGAGTAGAACCCGCCCCGTCGCGACTGGCCTGGTTTTCAACCGTCGTCAACAGGCCGAGCAACTTCGGTCGCGAAGAAGCCGACCTTGCCTACCGCCTGTCAGTCACGGCGCGAAATAAGTCGCAAAAACGACGAGTTCTCGCGAAGGATGGGCCGCGCACGAAATTAGCCGCAGGTCCATCGGCGCTACACGTGCCACCGTTCGTAGACTCGCTATTTTGCTGCTCTTGGCTATTCACCAGCCCGTTGCGCACCAGAACGCCGTGGGTCGTGGATCGAGACGGTGCCTGTTTGCCGGTTTCGAGCTTCAGTTCGTGAGCGATTCGTCGGGCACCTCACCGGCGATGATGGCGGCGCATTTCGCAGACCAACGCTTCGACCTCCGGGGCGATCCGGCCGGGGCTGGAATGCGGGCGGCGAATTTAGGCGACGTCCTTCGCGAAATATCGATATACGGTGGCGCGGGAAACTCCCAACATCTTGGCGATGTCTGCCGCGTCGATACCCTTCGCGCGCAAGCTACGCGCCTTCGCGGCATCGGCGTCGTCAACCTTGCGCGGCCGTCCGCCTTTGCGACCATTGGCAGCAGCAGCGGCAAGCCCAGCGCGGGTGCGCTCGATCATGGTGTCACGTTCGAGTTGGGCGAAGGCGGCCATGATAGTGAGCATGGCGGTACCCATAGGCCCCTCGGTGTGCAAGCCCTCGGTGAGGCTGCGGAATCCGACCTGTCGGGACGTCAGCTCATCCACGACGGCGAGAACGTGTTGGGTGTTGCGCCCCAAACGGTCGAGCTTCCAGACCGTGAGCACGTCATATTCGCGGAGATGATCCAGGCAGGCAGCCAGTTGTGGGCGCTTGGCCTTCGAGCCACTCACTCCTTGGTCGGTGAAAATCCGGACAGCACCGGCGTTGCGCAGGGCATCGTGCTGAAGCTGCGGGTTCTGATCCGTCGTGCTGACCCGTGCGTACCCGACGATCGCCAACCTTGCCCCTGTCTCAGTATCCCGTAAACGTCCTGGTTTTGAGATTATGGGTAATGAGACGGGTTTTCAAGACATCAAATCGGCCGGTTGGGCCTGGCCGCCACGGGGCGACAATGGTGTTGTCCAAGTCGCATCAACCCATCGAATTTGAGACCTCAACTTGAGTGCCCGTAAGCACGGGATGATCGGATTTGAGGCGACCTTGTCGCATTTTGCTGAGAGCATGGGGACGATGTTTGAATCCGGAGGATGTGACCGATGAGCACCGGCCCGACCGATCACACGATGTGGGGCATCCACAACGACCAGGCCGACATCAACCCCGTTGCTGACGGCGCCGTCCGCATTGGCTGGGACGACACTGGCGATCTCTCGCAGCTGTCAGCTTCGCGAGACGCGTTCAAGCAGCGCCTCGCCGAGACCATGCCTGCGGTCGAGCAGAAGTCGATCGCCGGCTCGGCCGGCACGCTGTACCGCTTCGTCCACGAGATCAAGGTCGGCGACGTCATCGTCTCCCCAAACCGCAACAAGCGCACGCTCAACGTCGGCAGGGTCAACGGCCCTTACCAGTTCCGGCCGGAAGCTGACATCCACCGCCACTGGCGACCTGTCGAGTGGCTGGCCGTCGACGTGCCTCGTGACGAACTCTCCGAGGCGGCACAGAACGAGATCAGCTCTCTGATCACCTTGTTCAAGATCAGCACCGGCCGCGAAGAGGTCGAGCAGATCATCGCCAAGCCGACAACGATGACAGCCGACTTCACCTGGACGACCTTCTATCCCGAACTGGCCGACCGGATCCTCGACTACGCCAAAGACCGCGAAGCCCTGCTCCAGAAGGTCTGGTCAGTCGCCGAGGCCTCGGGCTTCCCGCACCTGTTCAAGTACCTCAAGGGCGACCACCGCCTCGACGGCAGCTATGGCCCACTGCGTGACGTCGACCCCTTTACTGTGCTCGCCAGCTTCAACCGAGGCATCAAGCAAGACGCCCGCGCCGCGATCGCCGAAGCGTTCGCCGGCGAGTTCGGAGTCACCGCGCCGGTGCCGACCCAGTTCTCGGGCGTCCCGGTCGCGAACAACCTCAAGTCGTGGTTCATCCGCTGGGAGATCGACCGCGGACCACACGACATCGACACCCTGTGGCGGCTGGCTGCCGCCGCGGTCGCTTATGCGAGGAACGCCGACGAGAACACCCGAGAAGACCTGGTCAGCGCCTTCGACGAATGTCCGATGAGCCACACCCGGCTGCTGACGATGGGCCTGTACTGGATCCGGCCCACCACCTTCGCCGCCTACGACAACGTCAACGTCACCTTTATCAAGAAGGACCTGCCCGACGTAGCCACCAAGCTCGCACTCGGCGCGAAGATCACCGGCGAGCAGTTCCTCGCCAACACCGAAACACTCCAAAGCTGGCTGGCCTCATCCTCCACGCCGTACAACAAGATTTGCGAACTCTCCTACGCCGCCTGGGTCGACGCCCTGGGCACTCACGGCACGCACGATCACACTGCGGGGCAACCGCTCACCGATGCGCCCCTTGCTGAGGTCGCCGAGATCGCCGAGGAGCCGGACGATCCATACGACGTCACCTCGATCCGCGAGCATGGCTGCTTCCTCGCCGAGGACGAGCTCCAGCTGATGCTCGAACGACTCCGATCGAAAAAGAACCTGGTCCTCCAGGGCCCTCCCGGCACCGGCAAGACCTGGCTCGCCCGCCGACTCGGCTGGGCGCTGTGCAACGAACGCGACACCAGACGCGTCCAGATCCTCCAGTTCCACCCCTCACTCGCCTACGAGGACTTCGTTCGCGGATGGCGCCCTTCGACCAGCAGCACCGGTGGTGCGCTGACCCTCGAGGACGGGCCCTTCCTCCAAGCGTGCCAGCAGGCAACCGACGACCCCGCCCGCAACTACGTGCTAGTCATCGAAGAGATCAACCGCGGAAACCCCGCCCAAGTCCTCGGCGAGCTCTTAACCCTCATCGAGGCCGACAAGCGGAACCCGAGCTCGGCCATGCGGCTTGCGTACCCGCGCACACCCGATGAGCGGTTCCACGTGCCATCCAACCTGCACCTCATCGGAACCATGAACGTCGCAGACCGCTCGCTGGCGATCGTCGACATGGCGCTGCGCCGCCGGTTCGCGTTCATCGAGCTCCGACCCCGGCTAGGAGGGGATTGGGTCGAGTACGTCGGCCAATTCGGCTACGACCCCAAGCTGTTGGAGATCTACGGCCAGCGCGTCCATGCCCTCAACGAGCAGATCAGCAACGACAGCGCGCTGGGGCGCCAGTACTGCGTCGGCCACTCCTACTTCACCCCTACTGTCGAGCTCGACACCACCGGCTTGGACACCAAGCAATGGTGGGAACGCGTCATCGACACCGACGTCCGACCCTTGCTCGAGGAGTATTGGTTCGACCGTCCCGACCTCGCCGACGAGGCCTGCAAGAAGCTCCTCGGCGCCTGAGTATGCAGATCCCGGTCCGCAACCTGTGGCTTCTGCAGTTCTTCGCCTCCGATTTTTTCCGCACCGAGGGCTATGGACCGGTCACGGCTGAGGACGCACCCGAAGAGCTGCCGAACCTGGTGGCGCGGATGCTGGCCGACGAGGTCGCACAGCGGCTCCATCATGGTCTGTCCGTCGGGTTCCGCTCCGTGGCCCGTAACGAGCGGCGGGTGCGTGGGCGGATCAACCAGCTCGCGACCGAACGTCACCAGCTGCTCAGCCGCGGCCAGGTCAACTGCACTTTCGACGAGATCGTCACCGACATCCCCTCCAACCGGCTCGTCCGAGCGGCGCTCGAACGAGCAGCCGTCCTCCTACCCAGGGAGCCGCGGCACCGCTCTCTCGCACGTCAGTTAGAGACCGCTGGTGTGCGGGGTCCGTGTCCCCGACTGGCGGAGGTGCCCCACCTGCGACAGCAGCGCCTGCTCCAAGGCGACCGGACAATGCTGGCCACCGCTGAGCTGTTGCTTACTTTCGCCATCCCGACCACGGACGAGGGCGATCGTCGCCTGCCGCTGCCAGCGGACGACGTCCACTACCTGCGCAAGCTCTTCGAGCATGCCTCCTACGGGATCTACCGGCACCACCTGACGCGCAAGGGATGGAAGGTGAAGCACGGCTCCACTCAGCAGTGGGACATCTCCGACGCGTCAGCCGGTATGGACGCAGTGCTACCCCACATGGAGCTCGACATCGTCCTCGAACATCCCAACCCTGACGGCCAAGGATCGCGCCGGATCGTCATCGACACCAAGTTCACCTCCGTCACGGAGGCCGGTTATTACCGCGCAACGACGCTGAAAAGCGAATACGTCTACCAGATCTACGCCTACCTGATGTCCCAGGCGGCGACCGAGGGCGAGAACCCGTCAGAGGGGCTGATGTTACATCCCGTGATCGACCGCCGCTTCGATGAGGAGGTCGTCATCCAGGGACGGCGCATCCGGTTCGCCACCGTCGACCTCACCGCGGCGGGGTCGAAGATCGTAAACGACTTCCTGGCAGCGGTGTCGCCAAGAACCGCAGCCAGCGCAGCGCCTAGGACGTCACCTACTTGACCGGATTTGGCACTACGTTCAGAAGCCGAAGCAGTTTTGGCACGTCTCAATCTTTGAGCCCAACTCGCGGATCGCCCACTCATCAAGCTCGGCCCGTCGATCCCCACATACCTTCACATAATCCCGGGTGACATAGGGCGTCATGGGGTCGCTGATCGAGTCGCAATCAGCACAGTGCAATTTCGCCTTCTTCGGGTTGAGGCCGCGGAGGATGTTGATCACGTAGCCACGACGGTGTCCGTCGAGCCACCTCTGATACTCACCCTCGTCGTGGTCGAACACTGTCACGGCCACGGCCTGACGAACAGCGGTCGACTTTGAGCATTCGTCGCACACTCCGGCGGCATTCGGTTCGGTGCCATGCAACGGGCAGCTTCGCCTGTATTCGTCCACACCTCCTTCGGTCATCGGTCGGCCACCTCGCGGTCGAGCTTGGTGAACGCGACTGAGCCCTTGTACCCGGGGTAGAGGCCGGGCTCGCTGTGCGCGGCGGCCAAGTCGCGCATCCGAAGGGCCACCGACGTGGGCACCCGTTGTAGTTCCTTCGCTAACGCGATGAGCTCGGGATGACCGGAACCCAGCAGGCGACGGTGGCGACGGTAGAGGTCGTCCACCGCGATGACGTGCTCTTCGGTCCATGGATTGGTGTTGTAGATAGTCGCTCGGCTGACGCCGTACTCCTGAGCTAGCGCCGTTGCCGACTCCCCGACGGCGAGACGGCCCTTGACGTCCGCGGTCTGCGCAGGGGACAGCGAGGGCTTGCGGCCCTTGTAGACACCCTTTGTCTTTGCGATGGCGATGCCCTCACGCTGTCGATCGAGGAGGAGGATGCGCTCGAACTCGGCGACTGCGCCAATAACGGAGAGCATCAGCGTCGCGCACGCGTCGCTGGTGTCGCCGAAAGTCAGGCCCTCCTTCACAAACCGGACGCGCACCCCTCTGGCAGTCAAGTCATCGACGGTACGGCGGAGGTCGACAAGTGATCGAGCCAGCCGGTCCATGCTGTGCACCACCAGCTCGTCGCCATTGCGGACATGCTTAAGCATTGCCTGCAACTGAGGTCGTTGGGTGTCTTTTCCGCTGGCATGGTCGGTGAACATCTCGTCCAGTGCGATCCCATCCAACTGGCGGTCGGTGTTTTGTTCGAGGGTGCTCACCCGTACGTAGCCGACGACCTGACCATTACCCACTCAGAACCCCCAACCGCGCAATTAGCATCTGAAACGAGGATAGATGCTGTCTATAAATACCGAAACCATCCTAATTAGACAACGGATGCCAACCTGGAAGCCGTCCGTTTTGCCTAGGGTCTAGATCGACATCATCCACTTTGGCTCAGACGTGCTTGAAAGGGTTTGCTGCCGCTCAGCACCCTGCTGGGTACGGCGCTGCGTTCGGCGAGCTTGCCAGGAATCGACCTTCAAGATTGCGGATATATGAGACGTAGATCTTGTTTCTGTCCCCTTCGGTGAAAGGGCTACCACAGTTCCGCAGCTCCGACCGCCCGGAGTGCTTCCTTGAAGCGGAGGTGCTGCTGTATCAGCCAATCCATCATCGCCGGCCATTGCTCGCGCTCATCGATGCTCTTGAAGGACGATTCGATACACACGCGTGTGTCATTTTTCCCTGCTATTTCATCCCATAGCAGGCCATGCCCCAGGGTCCGCTCTAGCTCTTCTTGCTTGCCGCGCAGAGACGTGAAGCGGGCCAGGTTGACCGCAGGATTTGGGTGTACGAAGGCCAGTTCGAGTCGCAGGGGGCCGGGTTTGAATGCCGAGACGAAGAGGGTCCTGGCAATAGGTCCAGGAAGAGTTGCGTTCGGCGCGGTTCGTGATGTCCCCGCTTTAGCCTTCCAATCCGGGTGCTCGGCTGCCACTCGGTTGCGAAACTGCAGCCAGAATCTGTCATAGAGCTGGGCTGGGTTGTCTGTGGCTCCTGCGGGACGAAGGGTGTCGCCACCTTGCTGGGGCCCCTGTATGTCGCCCGTTAGCCATGCTCGCATGTCGTTGTGCGTGGTGGCGGTGAGCTCTCCGGGAGCCCTCGACTCACCGCCTGAGATTCTCTTCACTGCGCTCTCGATGTCGTCGTTTGCTGCATACCGAGCTTCGATAACGACGGTGCCCTTTTTGAAGGTGTCAGCGTTGTGCGTTGATTCCACCTGCCACCCGAAGCTATCTGCGATGTCTATCGTGTCGAGCCTGGCTGCAGTCCGCTCTGCCATCAGTTAGTACCTCTCCGGTTGCCGCAACGTGAGTGCGCTGACAACTCTGCAATCCGTGGCTGACAGCCCGGACCCAAGACCTGTCCTCCTTCCAAATCCTGATGCCTAAAAAAGGCTCCACCGCAACAAGCCATCATGATTCCTCCGCTTCCAACGCCTGTGCACTGTTATTGATTAACCGCGCGAGAGACCCTGTCGCCGACTTCCCAGAGTTCGTCGGGGTCCAAGCCAGCGATTGGGACCGCCCCCGCCGGTCCGGTCTCGTCCTGGCCCAAGAAGGCTGCAATGTCAGCGAATCCAGGATGTCCGGTGACCTTCCAATTCCCTTTCCAGCAGCCCGCGATCATGAGTTGACCATCCTTTACCGAGAACTTGAATGGGGGGAATCGTCTCCCGAAGGGATAGACGAACAGCGCACCGCTCGGTCGCTTGCCGAAGGTCAGCCGGGCGTGTGATCCCTGCGATCGGAGCTGGGCGTTGGCATCGACCCGCGATAAGAACTTCAGCAGGAATGCGTGATCGCCGGAATCGGTTACAGCGGCGATGAATTCGTTACGCATCCATCCGCCGGGCTCCGTGGTGAAATCTGCCTCCGGGTACCGCACAACCGCGCCTGTGCTGACTGGCCGGCCCGTTAACCATGAGCGCAGGTGCTCAACCTTGGCCTCAGTGTGCCGGTCTAGGCTGTCGCTCCGGCCGTTGTCATCGTGCCTTGATGCACTGTCGATGACGTCGTCTTCGGTGTAGTGGACGTCGATGCGGCGATCACCCTTGATGAATACGTCAACCTCAGGTGTAGATCTGACGTGCCACCCTGAGGAGTCAGCGGTATCGATTGTGTCCAAGCGGGCACTCGTTCCATCTCCCACGGATCAATCCTCCTCATCGTCTATCAATAAGTACGTCATTGCCGGGGCCGTGATTCTCAACGCCAACTCGTCGATTTGCTGCAGCAACACCGCCGGCGGCACCGTTAGGTCCAGCGCATGGCAGTGAATCGTCACTCCGGAACGCTGGACAGCGTGGGTGGCGACCGGTTCGTTGCCTTTGGCATAGACCAGATGTCCGTTGTTAAGCCCGAGAACCGTGCAATAGGCGAGCATTTGGTAGAGATCGGCGTTAGGAAAGCCGTCCGGGCGCTCCGCCTTGTATTTTGCATCAACGACCGCGGTTAGTCCGCTATCGTTGTGCGCCAACAAGTCTGGACGCATGTCGATCTGGTGCAGCTCATCGAGGTGCAATGCGGCCTGAGTCTGACTTCGCCAGCCTTGAGTCTCCATGGATTCCCTCAGCGCGACTGTGACGAAGTCCTCGAAGATCCGCCACATGTCGAACATGTAGCCGGTGGCGGTGACCTTGCCGAAGCGGTGCTCGAAGGATTCGGCTGCCAACACAATTTCGGCAAGCCTTAAAGCCGAGTCGTACCGGGCATTGAGGCGGCTGGGGTGCCACCGTGGGATCGCGCTGCCCCGAGGCGGGGCGGTGACGTCGGCGAGTGCGCGGCGTAGCCGCCGCAGAAGCAGGCGGGCTGGCTCGCTTACCCGCGGCACAGTCAGAAGCCGCAACGTCGCCATCGCCAGCAGCTGGTTCTCGGCGATGTCGACTGTGAAGTCGTCGTATTCGACGGCGATCGGTACTGGAAGTCCATAGAGCCGGTTCATCTGCTCGCCGGCAAGGATCCGCCCACGCAGCACGGGCAACGTGTCGGAGATAGTTTTGTATCCCTGCAGTAGTCCCTGTTCCAGGGCGCGGGTGGCTAGGCGCGCGAATGCCTCGGCGACGCCGGGGAGCAGTTCGTCGGCAGAGCCGAGTCCGATGGGGTCGTCGCGCCAGATGTGGGGATTTTGTGCATAGCCCATCAAGAAGAGCAGCCGGTTGAGGTCTGTGATCTTGGGACGGACGATCAGGTGCCGGTCGCCAATAGCCACTGCCCCCACCTTGCGTGCCGCCGCGACGTCGTAGACGCCGGCGCTGAGAGTGGGTGTGGCCGTGGCGATTCCCAGGTTCCGCACTGCGTGGTACTCGACCGCGGTGAGGGCTACCGGGGTCGCGGATTCACCCTCCGTCAGAATCAGTGGCGTTGTGCTCATCGTCGTTCGCTTCGTTAGCAACCGCTAAATCTTCACCCATTAGGTAGGCGGCTGCGTTGGTAGCCAAGGTCTTGGTCAATGCTTCCAGCCCGTAGCGGGTGCGCACATCGACGTGACGATCACCGTAATGGTGCTCTTCGAGAAGAGGCAGAATATCGGTGCGCCACATCAACTTGAGTTTGGCGCCGGTCGTGTCATTGGCGAGCTTGTCCCGCATGAAGTAGGACGGTCCGATCTTGAAATCGGTATCGCTGATACGGGCGTTAAGTGCGTCATGGAGATCGGCGAGTTCCATAGAGAGGCCATGGGCGGTGAGCCAGCGGCGCAGAATACCATTGGTCGGTTGTTCCGACGGGTGCAGCGGCAGGAAGGCGAATCGGCGCCGGAGCGCGGCATCAACGAGGGCGATCGAGCGGTCGGCTGTATTCATCGTGCCAATGACGAATATGTTCTTTGGCAACGTGAATGGTTCGGCGCTGTCCGAGGAGTACATCAGGTCGATCGCCTGGTCGCGGTACTCCAAGAGGAAGTACAGCTCGCCGAAGATCTTCGGCAGATTGCCCCGGTTGATCTCGTCGATGATGAGGACGTATACCGAGTCGGAGTTGTCGGCTGCCTTATCGACTAGGGATCGCAGCGGACCGGGCTTCAAGGTAAAGCCGACGTGTCCGCTGGCCTCTCCGTGCGGACGGAAGCCCTCGAAGAAGTCCTCGTAGGAGTACGCGGGGTGGAACTGTACAAGTTTGACGTTCGCCTTATCGGTGATGTGACGCGCGAGTTCCTGCGCGATGTAAGTCTTTCCGGTGCCCGGAGGCCCGTAAAAGATGAGTTGGCGGCGGTCGCTCAGTAATTCGATGCACTCTTGGAGCCAGTCGGTTCCGACGTGGAGCCGGTGGGCCAGCTCAGCGGTGGCGTCGGGCAGGTGAACCTCAGTTGGGCCCGGCTTCGGTGGTCGACGTTCGGCCAGGTCGATGAGTGTCTGCAGATGCTGGCTGAGGTCAAGGACTTCGCCCTGAGCGTTGAGGCGGCCAGCCGCATCGTCGGGTAGGTCACCAAGCTGGCAGGAATGTTCGTACCACTTCACTGAGCGGCGAAGATTGGAACGGCCGTCGCTGCTGCTGACGAATGTCGGGCCGCCAGTAATCGTGCCGAAGTGAACGTCGTCTTGGCTGACCGTGGCAACCAGGTCGCCAGGGTGCATACGTGAGAGGAATGCGTGGAACTCGTCGAACTTCTCCTGCCGGGCCGCGTAGCCGGAAGATCGGTAGTCCTCGTCAACGAACGCCTTAAGCTCGTCTCTGGTGGTGTCAGCGTCGACCGGTCGCAGTAGGCTCGCCGCAAGCGAGATCGACTGCTTGCGGCGCCAAACCGGCACCATGTCTTGGCCTCTGACGTTCGATCCGTGCACTCTCCAGGCATGCTTCACTTGGTCGGTGGGACCAGGCTTCGGTGTCGGCGGTTTCTGCCAGCGATCGACCCAGGGTTGCGCGTAGAGATCGACGTGGTCGCCTTGTTGATCGGTGATGGCTTCGTAGATCTGGGACAGGTCGGCGTCCACATCTCCCGGAGGCGCGGGAAGGTAGTCGGCGGCAAACGCGTCACGCATAGCCTTGCGGTGGGCGATGTTGACGACAGGCAGATAGAACTGCGGGAAAGCTAGATAGAGTAGCGATTGCCGTTGCGCGACTTGGCCTGTCGGCACCGCGTTCACTTCCTCGCGGAAGATTAATGGTTCGGCCAGCGCGTCGATCTGTCGCTGTTCTGGAAGGGATTTGAAGTGGCGCACAAGCTGAATGAGCCACACAATCTGCGCCCAGCGGAAGGTGGTGAAGGCTTGACCGCCGTTGAAGACGCCCCCGGCCAGAAGGGCTTCCGCGACATCAGTCGGGACGACAGCTGGCACAGTGCTCATTCTCAGCACTGTTTCGACCTGTTTGATCTTGAGTGTTCCGCCCATGTTGGAGATGGGCAGCACGTTGAGTATCAGCAACTCACCAAATAGCTGCACCCCTTCCGGCGAGGTGTCGGCTAGTTGCTGCTTTAGTTTGCCGAAGAAGCCGCCCTCGCCGGCTTCGGGTCGATCGACGTAGTCACGGGTGAGCTCATCAAGATGCTCGACTGTCCAGACCGCGGCGCCTTGAGTCAGAAGCGAACCGTCTCTTCCGAAGCCGGTTTCAATCAGGTGGCGTCCGACTGCCTCGACTTTTACGGCTGATTCTCGACCGAACGTCTTCATCTAGTCCCCTCCCCGATTGCTCGGATGCTCTCGAAAGAAACGAATCCCGTCGAATCTGATCCTTGAACAAGGTGTGGACGCAGCCTTACACATTGCGCCGACATCTCGGGCCAATTGCGACGCCGATTCGGCCCAGGCAAAGCTCAAGCGTTTTGCGCGCCGAGGGGTGGCGGTTCCCGCACGGGCCAATCGGGTTATCCGCCCTCTGCGCGATTTAGTGCCTCCGCCGAATCGAACATTACTTTGGCGGTCTTGATGACTCCACGGGCCATCATCAAGTTTCCACCAGCCCCAATCACAAAGCCGACGCCGAACGGCGCCACCTTTCCGATGACGAAGATGCCCCGCCTCGTGCCGTATTTCGTGATGAAGTGAGCACCCAGCACCCTATTGATCGATCGGATGGTTGATAGAGGGACCGCATTTGTCACGATCTTTCCGAGGTGGGGCCCTGTGCGACTCGCCGCCTTGCTGAAGAATGTCGAGCCGCCCCCTCCTGCCAAAACCATAAGTACGAGAGCGCGTTGGTGCTCGAAGTCCTCTACCTTGACGCCACGCAACTCTGCGACACTCAGCACGTAGGCCGCCGCAGTCGCGAGGAACCATGATGTATCACTGGCCGCTGCAACGACTCCTACAGCAGTACCAACACCAGGGGCCGCAGCCATCGCTCCTGTCGCAGCACCTGTCGTCGTGACCGCCGAGGTAAAAGCGATGTCTAGCTTTTTCAGCAGTTCAGCATCGGATAGTTCGGGATGCTTGCGACGCAGCGAATCTACGCGCTGCCGCGCAAGTTTGCCCGCCGCCTCGATTGACTTGTCCAGAGTCTGCAGCAATTTGCTCGAGACCGTTTCATCCATGTCGTACTTCCTCGCTGTCTGTCGATTCCATCATGCGGCGCCGCCTCTCGGCGCTGGGTTATCCCGCAAGGTATCCAAGATTGTGACGACGCTGTCGACGTCAGCCTCAGGCAAGACGTCATCGTGTCCGGTCGGCGCAGGATCGATGGATGGGGCTGCGTAAAGTATTAGCCGCCAGTACCTTTCGGCTCGGGCCACCTTCCCGGGCGGCGTGGTCATTCCGGCGGCTTGCACCTGTCGAGCGTCACGCACCGTGCACATCGTCGACTCCCCATGATCAGCCTGAGGTGGCGATTCGGTCGACCGCGTTCCGATTTTCCGCCGATGGGGCGAAGTATGGCAGCACCGACTCGACCTGCACCCACGCCTGCGCGGCCGGAATATTGCAGTGCCGCGCGGCATAGAGCGCTCCGACTGCGGCGGTGCGTGAGCGAGCTTCGGCGCAGTGCACGAACACCTCGTGGCCTTCGGCGCGGAGCTCGGCGACGATGTCCGTGGCGTCGGCCAGGACGAAGTCGAGGTTCGCGTTTTGGCCTGGCTGGTCGATCAGCCGAACCTGAATCGACTCAATGCTTTTCGTGACCTCAGCCGCGCCGACGCGGCACAGCGAGACGACTGCGGTGACTGAGTCGGGAAGCTCGCCGAGGGCGTTTTGCGAGCCGAGCCACACCCCCGGGTCGGCCGGGTGCCGCACCGGTGCGGTGCGGACGAAGTGCGCGCTCGGCACCGTCGCCGCGCTCGGGTATCCGTCGCTGGTCGGCGTGCCGCCGCGCGTGGCCAGGAGTGCGAGCCGACTCAGGTCGTTGATGTCGTAGTCGGGCCACCCGTGTACCTTCCGCTGCCAGGACAGTGGGATACCGGACACGCCGTGCAGTGCGCCGGCGAGGGAGCCGGCGATCGCGGCGACGGTGTCAGTGTCGCCGCCGCCTCGGATCGCACGGGTGATCGCGCTGCGGTAGTCGGTTGCGCCTGCGATGGCGGAGGCCGCGCCGAGGAAAGCCACGACCACCCTGCCGTTGTTCTCCCAGAAGTCGCGCGGGTGCGCACCGGGCGCGGTCGCCTGGTCGATGAGGGCCGACCAGCGGTCGCGGCGGGCGCCGACAGTGACCCAGTCGATACCGGCCCGCAGGTCGAACTCGCCGGTGCGGATCGCGTGCCGGATCGCCAGGCACCACAGCACGACGGCGTCGGCGTTGTCGTCCTCCCAGTGGGTGAGTTGGGCAATACGGCCCGCCGCGTCGGCGAGGTCCGCCTCACGACCGTCCGCCAAATAGCCAAGTGCGACCGGTCCGGTGCGCATGAGTGAGCCGTTGCCGCCGCTGTAGCCGCGCCCCTCGTGGATCGCCTCCGCAACGGCTCGTCCTGCAGCTTCGGTCAGATCGCCGCCCAGGGCGCCGAGCACGGCCCGGGTCTGGTTGCCGACGTCCTTGGCGTCACGCTGCCAGCGCTCCCACACGGCCAGGATGCGGCCGAGGGCTGCGGGGTCGTTCAGGGAAGCGCCGCGGGAGAGTTCCTCCAGGATCGGCATCGCCATCTGGGTGTCGTCGGTCCATTCGCCGACTCCGTGGCCGAACACCGAGCGCCCGAAGGTGGGCTCGAGGGTGTCGGGGTGGGCGGGGCCGAACTCGTATTGCGAGCCGAGGGCGTCGGCGACGGCAGATCCGACAACGGCGCCGACGGCCCGGTCGATGCGGTGGGACTTGAGGGTTTCGTTCATGTGAGTCTCCTTATGGGTCTAGTGGTTTCGGGCGTATGGAATTTCAGGTGGCCGGGGTGGGCCGGAATTGGGAGCGGTGGCGAAGTGTCCGCGGCTGGCGGCTCAGACTCCCGCGAGCAGTGGATGTCCCTGGTTGTAGGCGGCGAGGTGGACGATGCGCCAGAATTCGCCGTCGATCGAGCGTTCCGGTGCGGGCAGTGTTATCCCGCTGAGGTGCGCCGAGCCTTGGGTGGCCGCGAGGGTCAAGAAGCATGACGACTCGTCGTCGACGTTGAGGTGTGCGTGCTCGACCTTGAACGCGAAGTCGCGGGCCCGCTGACCCGGAGTCGCCACCTCCGGAGCGCGCTCGGCGTCGAAGAGGGCTGCCTCGAGGATCCCGTTCCAGCGCTGAGCGAGGGCGTTGGGTGTGGCGAGCAGTTCCATGCCGAGCACTCGGCCGGCGATGCCGATGATCACGCCACGCTGGCCCGCCAGTGGCTTGGCCGGCAGCTGCCGGCGGCCGCATTGAACCCTGCTGCGGGTGACGCGGTCGAGGTGGTCGGCGAACGAGTTGGTCGCCGTTGGTGCGTTCGTTTCGTAGCGGGTGGCGATTCCGTGCCAGACTGCGTGCTGGGGGTCCGCCCCTCTTCGGTAGGCGCGGTCACGGGCTGCCCGCAGTGGGGCGGACACGCGGCGGCCAGCAGCGCGGTGGGCGCGGCCGCCGGATTGCTCCCACCGGCCTTGCTCTACGCACAGCGCAGCAATGTTCGCCGTCTCGTTCGGGGCGAGGATCGTCGAGTTGGCGACCATCCGTGTCTGCCAGCCGCCCTCCAGGAGATCGCCCTCGAGAAGAACGAACGGCTTGGGGCCGAGGTTGATGGCGGTTAACGAATTCACCTGCCCGCCCTCGCGCTGCTCGCCGATATCAAGGGCGTCGAGGTCCCATTCGAGGCCGTCGGCGGCACCGCCGTCGGCCCATACCGGAAAGAGCGTCAGCGCGCCGTACTGGGTACCTTTGCCTACGTGAAGCGAGGGGAGGGTGGGACTTCCGTATTGATTCATTTGAGCTCCTTTGTGATTGCGGTGCCGCCTGGGAGTTGGAAGGAGTCCAGGGCGGCTCGGTTGGTTGACACCGATAGATTCCCGCAGGTGCTTTGAGGAATGTTCAACGAATCTTTGAGGAATCCTTGCGTTTGCCAGTCCGGCCTTGCAGTCAACGTTCATGAGACGCTCCCGACCGGAAGAGATCTCTGCACGATGTTGCGACTGGACACGGCTTTGATCCGCTGCTGCCCGTTTAGGTTTGAGGCCTGCCACGGGCTAGGTCCGGCGAACGACGATCTCCGCCGGGGCTGATTGCGTCGCCGATTGAGCACAGTGGCGGGGGTCGTTGTTAGCATCCGCAATGTGGGGTTGAAAGAGATGCCGGCGGACAAGGGAGTATTTGGGCGATACCGGCTACTCGAACTGATTGGCCAGGGCGGCATGGGCATGGTGTTCAAGGCCAAAGACACCGGTCCGATGGACCGTGTGGTGGCCTTGAAGTTCATCTCGGCTCAATATTCGCAAAATCCAGTATTTCGCGAACGGCTGTTTCGTGAGGCACGCACTGCCGGATGCCTGGGCGAGCCGCATGTAGTGCCTATCCACAGTTGCGGGGAGATCGACGGGCAGCTTTACATCGATATGCGGTTCGTTAAAGGCTCTGATTTGCATACCGTGCTGGCACAACACGGACCCCTGGATCCGACGCGTGCGGTTGCCATTATCCGTCAGATCGCGGCGGCACTCGTTGCCGCCCACGCTGAGAACATCGTCCACCGGGACGTGAAACCCTCGAACATTCTCGTCACCGGGAACGACTTCGCCTACCTGGTCGATTTCGGTATTGCCACCGCAAAAACCGCCGCTGGAGAGACTGCACTGACACGCTCCGAAGGCATCCTCGGCACGTTGAAATACATGGCACCCGAGCGTTTCAATAATGCAGAGGTGGGTCCTGCCGCGGATAGCTATGCGCTTGCTTGTGTGCTCTATGAGTGCCTGACGGGGTCGGCACCATACTCGGGAGATCAGACGGTGCTGGCAGCGGCGCACCTGCACGCACCGATACCGCTGCCCAGCCATCAACACCCGCAAATTCCGGTTAAGTTCGATGAAGTCGTCAAACGCGGCATGGCCAAAGATCCCAGCGATCGCTACACCAGCGCCGAGGATTTGGCTCTCGCGGCGCACCACGCGCTAGCTGAAGCCGACAGAGACCGCGCCGAAATTATCGTGGACAAAAGCCAGGCGGGAACCTTCTCAAGACCATCCGCGGGCTTCACTTCAGCCGGCACAGCGCTCTCACAAGAAGCACTGCAGCGCAAAGCCAGGGCATACGAGGAACTCCGTCGCACCGAGCCCGCCGGCTACGCCCGCACCAGGGCGATGGACGCACTAGTCGGCGAAATTTACACCCTGGCGGCCGCAGCACCGGAAAGTCCGCGCCGATACACAGCTGGGTTCCTACGATCTGCCCGAGCCGGTGACCGCATCGTCGGGCTGTCGCTTGCCCAAGCGGAACCAACCGCCGACGACTTCGGCAATGTCTTAAGGATTTTTAGCACCTCTGCGAGTGCGTTCGAGCAATTCCAAAGCCTGCGTGCACTGCACAACATCGCTCCAGCCGTGTCCGCCGCCCAACGGCGTGAGGCAATCAAAGTTTTAGAAGTCGAGCGAGCCGATCCCCGCGCGGTCGGGCTGATGAATGACCCCGCCATTCCGTCTTGGATCGAGCGCGTACTGCAAGCGCTACGCGCCGAAGGCATATTGAATAAGGAAGCTAGGGCCTACGAAGATATGCGTCGCACCATGCAAGCCGGCGGCGCCCGCACGAGAGCAATGGACACACTAGTCGGCGAGGTGCGCAATTGGGCGGCCGTCGAACCGGCTATTGCGCGCCGATACGCGGCTGGGTTCCTACGATCTGCACGAGCTGGTGACCGCATCGTCGGGCTGGCGCTTGCCCAAGGAGCGCGCAGCACCGACGATTTCGGCGACGTTTTACTGATTTTCAGCACGTCTGCAAGTGCGTTCGAGCAGTTCCACAGCCTGCTCGCACTGGGGAACCTCGCTCGTGAACTGTCCGCCATGCAGCGACGTGAGGCCATTGAGGTGTTAGAGACCGAGAAAGCCGATCCTCGCGCGGTAGGGCTGATGAAAGACCTCGCCATTCCGCCCTTGATCGCGCAAGTCCAGCAGGACATGCGTACGGAAGAGGATGCGACGGCTCTACGTGAGTGGAGTTGACAGAGGACTCCATCGAGCCGGTGCGGTCACCAGCGTGCGAATTAGGTTGAGGCCCCAGATCCGTCGTTTGGCCGGCTTTGGCGTCACGCCATCTCCACTGCTCGTGGGGCGGCTCTGAATGGTGGATCGAACGGCTTGGTTGTCACGAACACGTGGGTCGGCGTGGAGCGCCGTCGCCACATTAGAGATGCCATCGCGAGATGAGACATTCTGCTTGTTTCGACTCATCACCGCGCCGGGGTGGCCGCTCGTCGCTTTAGCGTGGGTGGATTTCGAAGGTGAACTCATGACCAGCGATGCCAATGTAGTCACCATCGGCAAGTGTGGCGCTGATATCGATTCGCTGGCCCTGCACTTCGACGCCGTTGGCCGACCGCAGGTCCACAATCATGAAACTCGTTCCGGTGTCGATGATTGTTGCGTGTTGGCGGCTGACGTCGGCATCGTTTAAGACGATGTCGTTGTCAGAAAGTCGCCCAATATGGGTGGCTGTGGCTTCTAGCGGATAGGCGTGTCCGGCAGTGTCGCGGAGCCGAGCCGCTGCGAGCTGGGTACGAGCCACTGTCGGGCGTCCGGAGTAGGCGAGGGTTTGTGCCGCGGCGGTTCGGGCGGCTCGTTTGATGTCGAAGGGCTCCTGCCGCAGGATCTTTTGATACAGGGCACTGATCGTGGGATTGGGGTCGATGCCTAGGTCGTCTTGCAGTGTAGTTTTCAGTCGGTGATAGGCATTCAGAGCGTCGGATTGGCGTTTTGCAACGTAGTAGGCGGTGATCAGCTGCTCCCACAGCGGTTCTCGATCGGGGTGTTCGTAGGCAAGCTTCTCGAGCTCACCGATAACGGTGTCGGCGCGCCCGCATGCGATTTCGGCTTCCGCTCTTCCAGTTTGAGTTTGTAGCTTTTCGTTTGTCAGCGCAGTGGCGCACGGTTCGACGAAGGCAAAGTTGCGCAAATCATGGAGCACGGGGCCACGCCATTCAGCCAGTGCAGCCGAGAAGTGGCGGCTGGCTTGTTCGAATTGTCCCGCGACGGCAGCGTGCAGTCCCACAGTCCTTTCGTTGTTGAAACGCCCAAGATCGCAGTCGGCCTCAGCCACATTGAGTTGATAGCCCGGAGGGGTTGTGGGCAGCACCCCGTGCGGGTCCAGCCCAGCGTTGCCGAGGCTTCGACGCAGGTTCGAGACATAGGACTGGATGGTTTGCCGTGCTGCCGGTACCGGCGATTGACCCCACACGGCATCAATCAATGACTCGATTGCAACCGGCCGGTTTCGGCTCAGCACGCACTTGGCGAGCACCGCTCGCTGCTTCGGAGCGCCCGGCGGCACAGGCTTGCCGTCCACGCGCATCAGCAACGGCCCCAAGACACCGACTTCAAGACCGGTTCCACCCATCGTCGCTACCAGCCTTCTTACTCATCTGGGGCGTCAAGACCCATTATGACCGCCTTCAGCCAGACTCCGGAACGCGCTCACCGGTAAGGCGACGGCCAGCAAGCACAGATGCCACTCGCTCGCCAGGGCTGTAGGTGCTCATCGTCCAACTACGGCGGGAAATTTGGGGGGAGGTGCTCAAACATCCTTTCAAACGACACTGCAGTTACCCGGAACCGGTGCTGAGGGCGTCTCGCTGATCGTCCGACGAGGCGCTGCACGTCGCCCGCCACCGCACTGCGCCAATTCAATCCACCGCGACCGTCGCACTGCCATGGCGTATCGGGTAGATCACTTGTCGAATCCTTCAAGACGGTCGGCGACCTATCGCCACATTCCTCACGCGAATACGCTGCAGGCGTGTTTTGCCGTACCTCAGCACACGTCGTCCTTAAGACCGAAGATAATAGACCCGAGGGATTGTGAACTCGACCTGTGCGGCTTTTTCAATAATTGCCGGGCCACTACCATCTTCGTAAGTAAAAATGAACGTCATTTCGTTTATTCTTGACCCGTCGGGAGCGCTAGCGGTCTTAACCGGAGTGTTCCGAATCGTTTGAATCCGGTGCCAGGTGCTTGGATCGTGAGTATCGCCGTCAACGCGCAACCACATCGGATGGCCCGCTAAATACGGTTTGTAGAGGTCTTCTGCGGCGCAGTAAGACGGTTCTAACACTGAGCGCGAATCAGGGCAGTCGGGGAAGTTGCGGCAGCAACTCTCTACCTGCTCAGGTGTAGTCGACCAGCGGTCGCTAAAGTGAACCCTGGTGTATTGGTCATCGCAACAAGATTTGCAGCGCGTGTCGGTCGCCTCCCAAGAGTGACTGGTCATCGGCTTGGGCCCTACAGGCTGGAAATATGAAACGTAGGCGTCGTCGACCACCTCTACGCTGAACACCGTCCATATGTCGGTAAGCCTCTCGGGCTTTCCAGTCAGGTGATCATGCTTCTGCGCCGTACCAGCGAAAATGCCGCTGGATTGCTCGTCTCGTCCCGGCATTGAAGTACCGTCTGCAGATTCGGGATCGATTGTCCCCAATTCAATAACGGCGTCCCAACGCACGATCAAAAGATGTCGCTCAGGCATCCACTCGGCAACCGCGTTGGGACGATCTAATGCTGAAGCCAGTTCGTGGACGTCATGGTTCCATGCGACAAATGAATCGCCGCCCCGCCGAAGGTCAATTAGGCCGTCGCCGCGCGCGACCGCGTTCACCCTGTGCCGCTCCCCAGCTGTGGAATTGGCCGCGTAGAAATCACTCATCGAGGTCCTGTGACCAGGCAACCCGACGCGACATCTAACACCCTCGTATTCGTCGCTAATGCAAGGCGCGGGCAAGAAATGCTCCCCATCTACGCAGGTGACATAGCCATCGCATCCAACCTGAGCCGGCCGGTTACCCGCCGAGTAATCGACGCTGAGTTGCGTTGGTCCGAACCTATCTTCCAGTGCATCACCCGTACAGGGGTGAACTCGACCGGCCGCATGTTGCCAACGACGAACTCATGAACGTCTCCTCGTCGAGCACCACCTCCCCTCGGATATGGAGTGTCGAGTTGGTGGCCGACCCTTCCTAGAGCAAACACGACACTACCGAAGGCTACTCGGTAAAGCCGACGGAGCCTTCGAGGCTGTGTGTCTTCCTCAGGGTGTAGATCGTTACCGTTAGAGACCGCGCAATTGCCGATGGCGATGGCGATGAGAGGCATGCGACTGGCTGTTTTTCTGGGGCTCGAGTGTTCGCGGAGCGAACTGAGCCGGACGCAGGTGGTGCCGAATCAGGTTGCTAGCTAGACACAACGCTTAGGGTGGTCAGCGGGCGGTGGGAGGAGTCGCGTGAAGTTCAAATGGGTTGCTCCGGCACAGCAAGTAGAGCGACCTGTCCCGAAGCCATTTGTTGGGTCGTCTTCGTCGCCGCAGATACGGCCGCCCGTGCCGGCGAAGCCGCCCGCAATCATCCCCCCTCCGGCGCCCGTCGTTCCCGGTCCGCGGATCGCTCCTGCCACACACGGACCCGCTGCGACCGCAGCCGACATCCCGACCCTCGACGGCGACGCAGCCAAAGCAGTCAGACATCGGGGCAGCCACATCCAGATCATCGCCGCAGCTGGGTCCGGCAAGACAGAGGTGGTTTCGCAGCGGGTGGCTTCGTTGCTGGCCGACGGCGAGGCCCCGGAGTCGATCGTTGCGTTCACGTTCACCGAGAAGGCCGCCGCCGAGCTCAAAGAGCGCATTCGCGAACGTGTGACCGCCCGTATAGGTCCAGAGGCGACCGATCAGCTCGGCCGGTTGTTCGTCGGCACTATTCACGCGTACTGCTTTCGCCTGTTACAGACGTACGTGCCGCGGTACGAGACATACACGCCCCTCGACGCGAACCAGCTGACGAACTTTCTCTACCGGCAGAGCAGTTTCATCGGCATCAAGGCGCTTACGCCCACCGACGGCACATTCAAAAGCATCGCGACGTTCCAGCATGGCATCGACGTGATCGAGAACGAGTTAATCGACGTCGAGACTCTGCCCGCGGGCGACTTCAAATCCGCAGTGGAGTCGTACTACGCTGCGCTCGACCGTCACCAATTCATGTCGTTCGGCACGCAGATCGTGCGCGCCGTCGAGGCACTAGCTGACCCCGAAGTCCACAACGCGGTCACCTCTCCGCTGCGACACCTCGTCGTCGACGAGTATCAAGACGTCAACCCTTCGCAAGAGCGGCTGATTCAACTGCTAGCTAAATCCCGCGGCAATGCCGACGTCGTCGTGGTCGGCGACGACGACCAAGCGATCTATCAGTGGCGCGGCTCGTCGGTGCAGAACATCGTCACCTTCGCAGATCGCTACCCCGAGGTCGCACAATTCACCCTGCTGACCAACCGCCGATCTCGGCCCGGAATCATCGAAGTTGCAAACCTCTTCGCAGCAACGATCCCCGACCGCATCGACAAGCAGATGCTGCCATTTCGCGAGGCAGACGGGCCCAGCGTTGCCATCGTGCGGGACGCGGGTACCGAGACGGACGCTTCCGATGAGATCGCGCGGCAGATCCTCGACTTCCACTCGAAAGGTCTCCCCTACCGCGACATCGCGATCTTGGTGCGCGGGCGGGCGGCCTACCCGGCACTCATCGCCGCATTCGCGAAGGCGGCCATACCCGTGCAGGCGGGCGGGCGGTCCGGGTTGTTCGCTCAACCTGAGCCGCAGGTGTTCGGGGCAACATACGCGTGGATCGCCGACATCGACTGGTCGACCGCGAAGTTCGCCCAGAGACAGACAATTACCCTCGATCAGCTACTGGACGACTACTGCACGACGTTCGACCTCCCGCACGCAACGCGTTCAAAGTTGGCCGACCACCTCGTGGACTGGAAGGCGAAGGCTCTCGCGAGCGACTTCAACGAAAGTCTCGTGCGTGACTTCTACACCCTCATGGAATTGCTCGGGGTCGCCGAGTGGGATCTGTCCGATGAGCTGACACGGAATCGCGTAGGGACTATCGCGCGCTTCACCACCGTGCTCGCCGACTACGAGGGCGTCAGCTGGCGAGCCCGCAGGGACAGGGACAACCCCGGCGAGCAGGTCGGCGGCCGTAGCGGCGGAGCGTGGTTCTACAAGAACCTGGCCATCCTGCTGACCAACTACGCGGTGGGCAGCTATGACGACTTCGCCGGCGAGGAAGGCCACCTCGACGACGCCGTCGCACTTGGGACGGTCCATGGTTCCAAAGGGCTTGAGTGGCCCGTCGTCTTCCTGCCGTCGCTTGTGACCACACGATTCCCCTCGAGCCGGACCGGTCGCTCACTGGACTTCCCCAGCGACTTGCTCGGCCGGTTCGACCGGCAGCGCTACGAAGGCACTGACGCCGACGAGCGCCGACTGTTCTATGTGGCGATCACACGTGCCCGGGATGCGGTGCTCCTGTCGAGCTTCTCGCTGCAGGGCAGCGGGAAGAACCGCGGAGCTTCGCCTTACTACAACGAGGTCGCAACCGCCTACACGAAGGCAGGCACGCCAACGTCCGCGGTGAGCAAAGGGGCGTCGTCCGGGGCCGACCTCACGATCACTTACAGCGAACTGGCCGCGTTCGAGACCTGTCCGCGCAGCTACCTGCTGAAGAACGAGCTCGGCTTCATGCCGGCGATTCAGCAGGAACTCGGCTACGGCAACGCAGTTCACCACACGATGCGTGTGCTGGCCGAGCGCACACAGGCGACGGGTGCCGTACCTACCGCGCAACAGGTGGAACAGCTCCTCAACTCCGAGTTCTTCATGCCGTACGCGAACAAAGCCAGCCATAAGGAGATGCGCGACAAGGCGCGCAGGCTCGTCATGCGATACGTGACCGAATACTCGTCAGATCTGTTGCGCACGTGGGCAACCGAGCGGCCATTCGAACTCTACCTCGAAGGCGCCGTGATCTCAGGACGCGCCGACGTCATCTACGACAACCACGACGGCCAGATCGGCCGCCTCGCGATCGTCGACTATAAGACGTCGACTGGCGGACAAGTCGATCCCCTCCAGTTGCAGATCTACACAGAGGCCGGCCGGCGCGAAGGCCTTGACGTGGGCGGCGCCTTCATCCAGGATCTCGGTGCCGAAAAGCGGTACGACGTCGCGACCGACACGACCTCGATCTCTGACGCCGAGAAGCAGATCATCGCCACAGTCGAGACGTTGCGCCGACGCCAGTTTGAGCCGAAACCTGAGCGACGGAAGTGCCGTCAGTGCGACGTCCGACGGGTCTGCTCCGCCGCGCCGAGACAGTAACGGACCTGTCAAGCATGCCGCTGTGCGTCGTCATCACACGCTGTACTCGACCGCGAGGTCGGATTCGTAGAATTCGACGGCCGGCTTGCTCTCATGCAGAATGGCTTCCTGCACAGCAGGCTTCGTCATGTCGAGCACCTTCATCGTGGTCCCGACCTGCGCGAGTGCTTCAACTCGATGGAACTCGCCACCGAAACTCCGCGCGAAATCCGCGAGCGCCTTCAATTTGGCGACCGCGTCGTCGAGGTGGGTCCCGTGCGGGTCGACAATCGACGCTTTCACTTCACCCCTAACCTCGTGGAAAAAGACGAAATCCGGGTGCATAGTGCGCCAGTTACCCTGACCATCGCGGTAGGCGACTCCCAGCGAATCGACTGCAGGCCGAGGCGGATTGCGGTACCAGCCAACGGCTCCCGGTTGAGCGAGCTCTGCATTGACAACCTGCTGTTCCCACTTGTTGAGCGACGACATCGGAAACATGCCGTCTTCATCCGACATCAGATGCGCCCGCACGAGCGGTGCAAGGGCAACCTGGTCGTTGTCCTCGAGGACCTTGTAGTCCTCCATTCGTGTCCGCGGCTGTCCGAGTTCCCCGCGTTGCGGATCGGTCGTCATTGCGCGGATGTCTTCGTAGTCCTGTTGCCGGACGTCTGAAAGCGACTTGATCGCTACGCGGTGCCGCGCAAACCAATTGTCGACCAGATGAGTTGCCTCTTGGTCGACCTTCTCGCGCACCTCCTTGATCATCGCAAGCGCGGAGGCGCGCACGTACGCGTCCCGCAGACCGTCGTCATCCTCGTCATCGTCACCCGCGAGATAGTTGACGTACGACTGTGCGATGTCCGCGCCGAGCGCCTTCTTTGCGTCCTCGAAAGCAGACCGGATGGCCCGGTCGTCCGCACGCATCGAGAACTCACGGTAAGTCAGCTTGCTAGACGTCGACGTGCCGGAGATCTCCTGAACGTCGACGCGCCACACCTCGTCGATCTGTTGATCCAACAAGTTGCCGTACCGCTTCGCGTATGTGTCGAGAATCAAATGCATCTCGCGCTCCGCGTCAGAAAGGGCGCCCGACTGCACGCCGTCCATCGAGAGCGCCTGCGCAAGAGCGACCAGCCTCTTGACCGGCCGCGCACCGCGCTTCGGCAAGGTCTGGGTCGGCAGTTTGTGCCACGCTGACCACACGGAGTCAGGGATCGAAGGGTTGGGCCGCAACTCGCGGCCCTCCAGCAGGATCTTTTTCGTGGCGGTAGTGCCGGGCATCTCTTCGAGCTGACCGGTGAGGTAGCGCACGACTTTCCCGGCCGTGGTGCGGTCGAAGAACGGCAGGATGCACTCGACGGCGTTGAGGGCCTCGTCGCCGGGCACACGACGGGCGAGCGGGCTGCGCACCATGCGACCCAACAGCTGGGTAATGTGCGTGGTGTCCTTGGCCGGTCGAAACGATACCATCACCTCTGCCCGCGGGCAGTCCCAACCCGTCGAGATCGCGTCCTTCGCGACCAGGACTCTCACGTCGCGCGTCTCCTGCACCCGTTGCGGCTCGATCCAACCGACGTCCCAGCGGCCGAAGTGCTGTCTCGAATGATCGCCAAACACGTGGGCCACGTTGCCGCCGTAGAGCTCCGGCAGCACCTCGGCAATGGTGTCGAGCGCCCTACCGATCTCATCCGAATCCGGCGTGTTGGGCGTCTGCAGGACAAGCAGCGGGACAACCATCTCGGTGAGTCCCTGGTCTTTCGAGTACGCAGCCCACCGCTCGGTCGACGACGCAAGTTTCTGCGCGCCGAGTTTGACCAGTGTCGTATCAAAGTTGCCAGCTTCGTTCGGAATATCCAGGCTGACAACATCTTTGACGAGGCCGGAATCCTGCACTCGATTGGGATCGACCATCACGGGCGGGAATGCCCGACGGTCTTTGGACGCGTCGGCCTCTTTCATCGCGGTGTCGAAACGCTCGATCGTCGCCGAGATACCCCACACGATCGGAATCGGCGGATACCCAGCGTGGCCCTGAACGAGACGCCGAACGAGAGTCGTCTTGTCACTCCTGGCCTTGGTGTTGAAACCGCGGTGCGCCTCGTCGAGAACGAGATACAACGTGCGGTCTTCGTCAGTGATGGTGTTCGCGATCGTCTCCCAAATTGTGAAGCCCTGCAGATCCGGTGCGCCGGGCAAGGTTAGCTGGCTACCGTCCTCGACGTGCCCCCGCGTGAGTTTCGAGCTCTTCGAAAGCTTCTGCGTGTTCAGGAAGTAAACGCGCCCAGGATCCAGCTTGGGTTTTGCGAACGGCGGCTCGATCGCAACAAGGTCTGACGACGTAAACTTCTCACTCGCGTCCATCAGTCTCATTCGCGTCTGGTCGTTCAGATTGGGGTCGTCCGAAAACCACAGCACGACGGCGCCTTCGTCCGGGTCGACGTCGAACTTCTCGGACCCGAAGAACAGCGCCTCGATGACCGCAGCAGCCATCACCGTCTTGCCCGCTCCAGTAGGTGCTGTGAGGGCGATCGACGATTCGGCGCCGTCGCGCTCCCAGGCCGTGCGGGCACGTTCGAGGGTGTTCAGGACGTCGTCAACGGCCTCTTCCTGATAGTCCTTGAGAGTGAACTTCACAGTGCAGCCCGCCCCGTCTCGATCTCGAAGTTCTGCAGGTATGCCTCGTACATACGCACCGGTTCGACGCGCTCAGGCAGCTGGCGCACAACCGCTTCGAACAGACGGTCTTCATCGGTCACGATAAACGCGATTCGGGCTCTGCCCTGCGCGGCAACCGCCGGGATAAATGCCTCCGATTGGTCGACGTCGACAAGCACACCGTATGTGTCAGCCACATCCCAACCCGCCGAGACGTCCTCGATACGGCGCCCTTCGGAACCAGCACGTAACCACAGGATGGTAGCGACCTTGGCGAATTCACGATTGGACGAAACCCGCAGGGGCGCTTCAAAAGTCAGTTCAAAGAATTCGACGTTCTCCTCGAAGCCGTCGGCAATCGGAAACTCGTCGGTGAATCGGTAGTCACCCTTGATCGGATCGTCGTTGGGAGTCTTGCCAATGATCGCAGACGTGATCCGCGGCTTTGTGATGTAGTCACAGATTCCCCACCGCTCCCAATCAGCATCACCGGGCCGCAGTCCCTGCCTGCGGAGACGGGTCTGATCTTCGGCCGACACTTCGTTGTTCGTCACAGAGATGCACTGTCGGCGACCACCGTCCTGTCGGTTCAAGCGCATCACCGCGTGCGCAGTGGTCCCCGAGCCGGCGAAGTAGTCCACCACTACAGCGTCGGGTTTGTCCGTCACGAAGAACCTCAGCGCGTCCTCGACGGCGTAGAGAGATTTCGGGAACGGAAAACTGCGATCGGGCATGAGCGTACGGAGCAGCCCGCTTCCCCCCGGTCCGCCCGCTTCGTGGAAAGTGATCCTCCATTGCGTTCCGGGAATGAACACGGGCGTGTACGACGAGGAATCAACGACAATGGAACCGTCCGCGTTGCGGCCTAAGACTGGGAATAGGCCCTCATCCACCTTTCGCTGCTCGCCCCGCGCGAGGTAGGTGATGTTGGGCCGCCGGTCTCGTCCTGGGGCGCCTAGCTTGGCGTAGCCCTTGTCGATCAGCGTCCTTAGTGCACTGCCGCTGATCTGCCATCTCCCCTCGCTTCCGTCCGCTCGAATAGGCCAGACGGCGACGCACCCGGCGGGCGGGGTGACATCAGCGGGATCGCCATCAACACTGTCACCGATGGAGTCGAAGACGGCCCCGTCCTCGGCGATGCGCACAAAGACTGGGTAGAAGAGTCCCGGACGATCCGTCCTCCTGGCATTGGTGCCTGAGCGCAGAAGTTCCGCCCACCGCAGCCGCTGGGCACGTGGGTCTTGTACCACTTTCCAGTCATCGCCCAGCGGTAGCGCACGAGGACCAGCATCGCCGAACATCACGAAGTAGACGTACTCGTCAGTACGCTTGAATGCAGCTGACCGGGTCGCGCCCTTCGGGTTGATGATGCTGCTCACCATTTGAGTGCGCGCCTCCGGGAAAGTCTGCTCCAGCAGAAGCCCCAGCCGCAGGTACTCCTTCTCGTCGATCGTGACGATGAGTACCGAATTATCGGGGTTCAAGAGCTCCTTTGCGAGCTTCAGCCGCCGCTCCATGAACGCGAGCCACTTCGAGTGACGATAGAGGTCCTCACCCTCGACATAGTCGTTGTTGTACTTCCAGTCTTTTGCTCCGGTGTTGTACGGGGGGTCGATGTATATTGCGTCGACCTTCGCGCGGTGCGTGAACAGCAGCGTTTGGAGCGCATAGTAGTTCTCGGCGTTGATTACCGTGTGAAACGGCTTGTCGCCGCCGCGTTCAATTTTTTTGCCGGTCGAGACAAGCCCAGGATAAATCGGGTCACGGAACTCGGCGACCACCACTAGATCGACAAACTGGGCCTCTGCGGTCTCATCCGCGTCCCCCAACAGCTCGAGCGACGCTGTGCGGGTGCCGGAGGCATCTTTCGCAGTCGCCACCACTCGCCACAAACGGTCGTCGCCCGCGCTCGCTCTGGAACCTCGCGGCGGGAGGATCCGCACCTTATCTCCCCGACGCACGGGACGCCCCGGCAACTCGACGGCTTCGGGAACGTGACGCTCGAAATTCAAACCGAACGCCCGCCGGCCTGACAGTGCATCAACCTCACGTTTCAGGTCCTTCGCCAGTGCGGCGTCACTGTCCTCGAGCTTCCTCAACAGATCGTTCAGGCGGGACACAAGTCTCCTTCAACAAATAGGGTGCGAAGAGGATCTTCTCAAGCGCGCGCCGATCAGTCGTCGTCCGACACATCGATCGTGCCGCGCGCGAACGTCGCGACGATCCGTGCGTGCGTCTGACGCGGAAGTTGACGGGTGCCCGGCTCTCCGAACGGCGTGCCGGGGCGGGCAGGCGCCTCGGCCAGCAGTTCGTTCAATCCGGGCCGTGTCAACATCAGCAGGCCATGCGTCGCCCGCGTACACGCGACCGCGAGCCGGCCGAACGACGAGTTGAACGCATCGAGTTCGGTCGCACCGTTCAGCGGATGCACCGCGATTGTTATCCCGTTTGTGTTCCCTTGCCAAGAATCGACCGTGGACGCAACGACATCCCGATCAGTCAGGCCGTGCTTCTCCTGCAGCCTCCCGACGATCTCTTTTGCGTCGTCGACCGACTGATTACGCGTCGCCAGTATCGCGATCAGCGGATCCCGTTGATCGCCTCGCGGGCTGGCCTTGTCCCACTTCCCAGTTGGACGACCCGGCACGTCATCGTCGTACGCCGCCGAGACGAGCGACGCTTCCGCGGTGAAGAACTCATCCACCAAATACTCGACGAACTCCATCAGCGGCAGGTCGATGTCGGCCGCCTCCGGTTCAGCAAGGCCATCGATCTCAAGCAGCGTCGGTACACCCGTACCGACCTGCCTCCAGATCTCGGCCACGCCGTCGTCCATCGACCCGAGATCGACCTCGCGGTCACCCGGCGCCGCCACACAGTCGAGCGATGCCCATTCCGGGTAGAACGCACGCCACAAGGCAAGATGACCAGCGGACGGACGCCACACGGTAGGAAGTTCGCGAGACCACGTGCGCGGATCGTCGTCGTAGTCGGTCGGCCACGCACGGTACGGGTTGTAGCCCGGGTCTCCCCGCCACGGGTTCTCTCCGATCTCCAGCGGGGGAAGTTGACCGACGTCACCAACTCCGACCCACAGCGGTGCAACCTTTGTCACCTTGTCGAACAAGTGGTGTGCGATCTGCCACGCTTCGTCGACGAACAGGACGTCGAACGGCGCAGTGCCGTTCGACGCGGCACCGAGGTGATTGCGGAGCCGCCCCATTTCGCCAATCGCGCCGAAGCGGGCAGCCGTCGCGATCACAACTTTCACGTCGGTTGGGAGTTGGCTGGTCGACGTGACCACAGTCGCTGCTGCGAGCACCTCGCTCGGCATTTCCCTGAACGCATCCTGGCTCGCGAGGAGCGCGACGACATCTCGACCGAGCGACTCCCCGAGCGAGACAGCCAGTGGCCGCACTTGCTTGTTCGTGAACGCCGTGATCGCAACCCGTCTGCCCTGAGGGTGCTGAGAGGCCTCGACCACTAGACGTTTCAGCGCGTACGACTTTCCCGCACCAGCCGACGCCTTCATCAGAATCCGCTCCACCGGCGACGTACCCGACAACATCTCGGCAAGCTCCCGGCTCGCCTCGTCGGCCACGGCACCGTTGAGCGCCGCAGCATCCTCGTGATAGGTGTCGCCGGTCGCGATGTCACGCGGTTCTATGAAGTGGCTGGTTGTTGCTTGTTCGGTCGTCATTCCAGATCATCCATAGTCTGGTCGGTAGGCACCGGCTCTGGCGCGAGTACGAACGCATCACCCGCCGCTGCGTGAGCCGCCGACACTTCGAACGCATCGCTGTCACGCACCGGCGGCCAAGTCTCGGGGTTTAGTTCGCCGCGCACACGCCGGCTCGCAATGAGGTCGGAGAACTCGGCCTCGCTCCGTTCGTGAGGTCTGCAGCACCATCGATGCATCTCGGCATCCTCGTCGTACGAGCCGAACTCGCAGTCGGCCTTCGGCGCGGACGTATCATCTGGCTTAGGTTTCGCCACCGACAGGATGCTGTTTCTCGCGAGGTTCGAAAACCACGTGAAGTCCGCAACCACAAGCCGATCGCCGACCGCCACCGCTGGAACCGTCTGCGGTTGCCAACGCAGCTGTGGCGCTCCAGTACCGGTGCTCAGCGGACCGATGCTCAGTCCGCCAATCTTGAAGGCGGTGGCCCGCGTCGAGTCAACCCAGACACCAGGCTCCTCGACGCACGCATCTCCGTTTTGCATCAGCATCACGACGCGCGAACCATCCCCGAGTCGACGAGATTCGATTTCCAGCTCGAGCGGCATGACCGACGTGACCGTCGCGAACGCGACGGACCGGTTCCCAGCGTCGGACGCCATGTCTTCTGCCGCTTGTGGATTCGACAACGCGAGCAGCTGCGCCGCGCACGATCCGTCACTCTCGATCATCGGCACGAGTGAGTTACGCCAGGGCCGGTATGTCCGACCAAAGCGCACCAAATCCGAGGCGTGCAGCTGCAGCCGCCGACGCCACACCTGCTGCGCGTCAGACTCGATGGCCCGGTGAACTTCGCGAAGGGTCGACGAGCCGATTCCCTCGAGCGCGTCGAGCGCGCGCTCCAATATCTCTGCCTTGTAGTGCAATTCTTTGACGACAAGGGCTTTGTATAGCTCCGGATCAGCGGCCCCCGAACCGCCATGCTTGCCGCGCTTTCCGACGAGTGCTTCGTGGATGGCGTCCGAGGAAGAGTTTGTGAGGCGTGCTCCGGGCGTGTGTTCGGAGGCTTCTATGGCGTCGGCGAACTGCCGGTGATCGACTGGGTGAGAGTCATCGGCCTCCGCCCAGCCGACGAGGTAGTCGAGGCGGCCCGAGTTCACTGCGGGACCCCCGGCGACCAGGTGTCGCGCGAGGACCTCACGGACGTCGACGACTGGACAACGCAGTTTGAAGGCACGTGAGCGGTCGTCTTCCAGCAGGAGAGCAATCGCGGTTCGCTCGGCCTCTGCGATCGGGCGGGGCACGGTCGCCGGCTCTCCGTCGTACGTTAGAGCGGGGCGCCCCTGGTCCTTGTCTCGCTCCCATCGCAGGCGACTGAGTTCAACCCCGGCGAGGTTGTCTGCGATCGAGGCGAGCACATCCGCGGTCGTTTTGTCGGGGACTACCAGGTGCACGGCGTCCGGTGTTCCGCCGTCCGCTGCGATTCTTTGCTCACGCATCGCTCGGGTCAGCGCTGAACCGACGCGGCGCATCACGAGACGCCGGGTGTCGGGCGCCTGTGGATCGTCGAATGTTACGAATTCCCAGTCACCTCGACCCGCCGCTGTGACGCGCTGGACGCCGATGCCGTGCACGCCTAGTGCTGCCGCATCCGATTTTGCGAGAACGATGTTGAGCGTGCCTGGCGTACCGGCCTGGTCCACGCGTCGCTGGCCGGTCAATTGCGGGGCACCCTTGAGGGTCGCCGCGATGTTCGCGGCTGTCGACGCGGGAACAGGGCCTACCGCTGTGACACCGTCGACGAGCCCTAGCGCGTGGCGACGCATTTCTCGCGCCACGCCAATCTCGATGAGCAGGTCGCTGGGGGTATCCGAGCGCCGCAGCTCGTCGCGACAGTACGAGAACAGCGTGCACGTTGTGCACCCGGAGGGATTGAAGGCAGCTTCAAGATGCTCGATAAGGATCTTCACGTCCCCACCAGAGATGTACGCCGACTCTTCGGCCTCACGCCGACGCTCCTCAATTCGGAGAGTCACTTCCTCTGCGTAGTCGTGCAAATTCTCGACTATCGGCTCTGGCTGAAGGAAGGCGTTGCGCGGCACCGCAAGGACGCCGAACGTGTGCACGGACATTTGGTCAGGCAACCGCGACCAAGCACGCGCGGACTCGGCGCCGACTGCGACCTGAAGGAAACCCTTCAGCATCCGCGCATCGTCAATCCGCGATCGCACTCGCTCGTAGTCCTTCGCGTCGCCCATCACAAGCCACGACGCACTCGCAGTGTCCGCTGACGGAGCCACAACCGCGAAGTCCGGTTTCACATCCGTTGCGCGAACGTCCTCGAATCCCACAAACGGCACCGCGAGCTGGAAGACGAGGGATACGGCGCCAGCGTCTATCGCCCGCGCGTGCGCTTCCGTGAGTGCTTTCGCCGTCGTGTCGACGCTCATGTGCGCGTCAACTATTACTACTTCTTTGGGCCGAGCGAGTCCGAGTGCTCCGACTGTGCGCGTCGCAATCTGGGCGGCAAAGCCCTCGTTCCTAACCAGCCGCTCGAACGTCATTGCCCGCATCCAGCGCGCCTGCGGAATGGATCCAGACGTGTCGGGAAACCCAGCCGCCTTCGCGAGGTTCCGGCGCGTCATACCTGTGATCAGGGGGTCTGTGCCCCGAAACCGCGCGCATGCGGCGTGTGACGACGCGGCGACCGCGCTTGAGCCACCACCGGCACGTTCTACCGCCACACGCTCAACCCTGCCTTATTTCTAGCCCGCTGTGCAGTTTCACAGCTTCGATTCCGACACTTTAGGTCGGACGTACGACGGTTGAGCCGAAGTCAGGCGATGAGTGATGGCGTGCCGGCAAGTAGGACTGTCGGTCGTGGCACGGATTCCACCGCCAAAGGGGCGGTGGTCGGCGATGGCTGAACCTGATGCTCGGACGGGCTCGCCGGGGAATTGAAGGACTCGATCCCCGCAGCAGTCGATCCGCCGCACGCCTGCGCGGCCACCCAACCAAACATAAAGGTCACGAACCATTTCTGGTTCGTGACCTTTATGCCCACGGTTCGTAGAACCGCACACAGTGGGCGAAGGGGGACTTGAACCCCCACGTCCCGAAGGACACTGGCACCTGAAGCCAGCGCGTCTGCCATTCCGCCACTCGCCCGAAACAACCGGAGGACCATATCACTCTAGTGGCCGCCGACCCCAACCGTTACGCGGGCCTCCCCACCCGGCCGACCCACGTCACCGCAACCAAAGGTCTCTGAACAGTATCGATGTGATTCCCAGCATTCTCACGGTGCCCTGTCGTCGCGGTGTCCCGATACGATTACTCGTTGACGCGAACACGTGGACGAGTCGATCGTCGGACGCCGACGATTTCCCAGAACATTTGTGAGGCGAAAGCTGGAAAATGGGTAGCCAACGGGGGCTGGTTCAGCGCATCGAGCGCAAACTCGAGGCGACAGTAGGTGATGCGTTTGCCCGGGTGTTCGGTGGCTCGATCGTGCCGCAAGAAGTCGAGGCCATGCTGCGGCGCGAGGCTGACGACGGCGTCCGATCGCTGCAGGGAAATCGCCTTTTGGCACCCAACGAATACATCATTACCCTCAGTGTGCACGACTCTGAAAAGTTGGGCGCCGACCCGGACCTCACGTCGAGCGCTTTTGCTCGGTACTTGGCGGACTATATCCAAGAACAGGGGTGGCAAACGTATGGTGATGTGGTCGTCCGGTTCGAGCGGTCCTCGAACCTGCATACCGGCCAGTTCCGCACCCGCGGAGCTGTTAACCCAGACGTCGAGCCCCGCCCGACGGTTACCGATTCCGTCCCGCCACAATCACATGATGCGATTGGCGCAGAACCAGGAGTACGACCGATGACTGACAATCCAGGCTACCGCGGCGGGCAGGGCCAGGGTCGGCCCGACGAGTACTACGACGACCGGTACCAGCAGCGACCGCCGGAAGGCGGCCAGCCGGCCGGCGGCTACCCACCCCAGCAGGGCTACCCACCGCCCCAGGGTCAGGGTGGCTACGGCGACCAGCGCGGCTACCAGCAGGACCAGGGCGGCTACCCCGACCAGCGCGGTTACCAGGAGCAAGGCGGCTACGGCGACCAGCGCGGCTACCAGCAGGACCAGGGTGGCTACCCCGACCAGCGCGGTTACCAGGAGCAAGGCGGCTACCCGGAGCAAGGTGGCTACGGCGACCAGCGCGGCTACCAGCAGGACCAGGGCGGTTACCCCGACCAGGCGCAGAGTGGCTACGCACCCACCTACGAGGCGCATCCGGCCGTACCCTCCGGTCCGCCGGCCGGCGGCTACAGCGGTCAGGGCTACGACCAGGGTTACCAGCAGGGCGGCGGTTACGGTCAGCCCCAGGGTCAGCCGCCAGGCCAACCCCAGGGTGGTGGCCAGCCCGGCTACGGCGGTTACGGCGACTACGGGCGTGAGCAAGGCCGTCCGGACGAGGGCGGCTACGGCGCGCCCAGTGCACCGCAGGCTCCCCCCGAGCCGCAGCGGCAGCCCTATGGGGAACAGGGCGGCGGCTACGGCCAGGGCTACCAGCAGGGCGGTGGCGGCGGCTACGGCCAGCAGGAATACGGCGCGGGTGCGGGCGACTACACCCAGTACGCCGATGCCTCATCGGCCGGGGGGTACGCCCCCCAGGGTGGCGGGTACGGCGAACCTGCGGGCGGCGGCTACGGGCAACAAGGCCAACAGGGCCAACCCGACTATGGCCAGCAGGATTACGGCCAGCAGGCCGCGCCGGACTACGGCCAGGCCGCCGGCGGCTACGGCGGTTACGGACAGCAGGGTGGCTATGGATCACCCGCGGCGCAGGTCACCCTCCAGCTCGACGACGGCAGTGGCCGCACCTACCAACTCCGCGATGGTTCCAACATCGTCGGCCGCGGCCAGGACGCCCAGTTCCGGTTGCCCGACACCGGCGTCTCACGCCGGCATCTGGAGATCCGTTGGGACGGGCAGGTCGCACTGCTGTCGGACCTGAACTCCACCAACGGCACCACCGTCAACAACGCCCCCGTGCAGGAGTGGCAATTGGCCGACGGCGACGTGGTCCGCCTGGGTCATTCCGAGATCATCGTCCGTATCCACTAAACCCACCGGCTCAAAGCAGTCGAGCATCTCCCCGCATCGACCCCCTGCCAAGTATCGTGACTTTGCTGATGTGCTCGATGTCACGGGTGCGGGGTAGGCAGCGCACGGACGGAAAGGACCGCCAGATGCAGGGGTTGGTACTGCAACTGTCGCGGGCCGGGTTCCTGATGCTGTTGTGGGTTTTTATCTGGTCCGTATTACGGATTCTGCGCACCGATATCTATGCGCCCACCGGCGCTGTGATGGTGCGCCGCGGGTTGACTCTGCGTGGCAACCTGCTGTCTTCGCGGCAACGCCGGGATGCGGCGCGGTATCTGGTGGTGACGGAGGGTGCGTTGCAGGGAGCTCGGATAACGCTTAGTGGACAGCCGGTATTGATTGGGCGCGCGGACGACTCAACCTTGGTGTTGACTGACGATTACGCCTCGACTCGGCATGCCAGGCTGTCTCAGCGCGGCTCGGAATGGTATGTGGAGGATCTAGGTTCGACCAACGGCACATACCTTGACAGGGCGAAGGTGACGACTGCGGTACGAGTTCCCATGGGTACGCCGGTTCGCGTGGGCAAGACGGCAATAGAGTTGCGCCCGTGAGCCTGGTTCTGCGATATGCCGCCCGCAGTGATCGCGGCCTGGTACGTGCGAACAACGAAGACTCCGTCTACGCCGGTGCCCGGCTGCTGGCCCTGGCCGATGGCATGGGCGGTCACGCGGCCGGCGAGGTGGCCTCCCAGCTGGTGATCGCCGCGCTGGCGCACCTCGACGACGACGAACCCGGCGGTGACCTGCTGGCGAAACTCGACACCGCGGTGCGCTCAGGCAACGCCGCGATCGCCGCACAGGTCGAGATGGAACCCGACCTCGAGGGCATGGGCACCACGCTCACCGCCATCCTGTTCGCGGGTAACCGGCTCGGGCTGGTGCACATCGGCGACTCGCGCGGCTACCTGTTCCGCGACGGCGAGCTGACGCAGATCACCAAGGACGACACGTTCGTCCAGACGCTGGTCGACGAAGGCCGCATCACCGCGGAGGAGGCGCACAGCCACCCCCAGCGTTCGCTGATCATGCGCGCGCTGACCGGGCACGAGGTCGAACCGACGTTGACAATGCGGGAAGCCCGGGCAGGTGACCGCTACCTGTTGTGCTCGGACGGACTCTCCGACCCGGTCAGCAACGACACCATCGCCGAAGCTCTGCAGATCGCCGACGTCGCCGAGAGTGCCTACCGCCTGATCGAGCTGGCGTTGCGAGGTGGCGGTCCCGACAATGTCACCGTCGTGGTCGCCGACGTCGTCGATTACGAGTACGGCCAGACTCAGCCGATTCTGGCCGGGGCGGTCTCCGGTGACAGCGACGACGATCAGCTGACCCTGCCAAACACCGCGGCAGGCCGGGCGTCGGCGCTCGGCCCCCGCAAGGGCGAGGTCACCAAACGCATTGCGCCGCAACCGGAGCCGCCGCCTTCGCCCAAGTGGTCGCGAAAACGCCTGGCAATCGTCATCGGGCTGGTGGTAGCGGTGCTGCTGCTGGGCTTGTTCATCAGCCGCACGGTCATCCGGAACAATTACTACGTTGCTGCCGACAGCGGCGGCGTAGTCATCATGCAGGGTATTCAGGGATCCCTGCTCGGCTACTCGTTGCATGACGTCCACTCGCGTGGCTGCCTGGACGCCAAGGGCCAGGTCTCAGAGGTCAACCCCACCCAGTCCAATCATCCGGATTGCCAGTTGCTGAAGTTGGACAACCTGGCCCGCCCCGCGCGTACATCCGTTGAGTCCCTTCAACTTCCGTCCGGAACGCTCGATGACGCCCGTAAGCAGTTGATCGGTTTGCGCGACTCGCTGCTGCCCGTGTGCCCACCCGATCGGGCCACGTCCGCACCGGAGCCATCAGCGCCGTCCACCAACAGCAGTGGCACGTCCGAACCAACCCCCACTCCTTCGGCACCCGCGTCGGCCACCCAATCGACCACACCCTCGTCACCCCCAGCGCCGAGCCCCGCTCCGACACCCAGCAGCCCCACTGCGACTCCACAGAGCAGCCCGCCGCCGTCGCCCGCTTCGTCTTCGCCGGCACCTACGCCCACTACCGCGAACAACGAGACTCCCCAACCCGCGCCACGGCCAGGCGTCGACTGCCGGCCGGCGGCATGACGACGACGGAGCTGCCAGCACCGGTTGCGGTGACACCTCCGCTACCGACTCGGCGCAATGCTGAGTTGGCCCTGTTGTGCTTTGCCGCCGTCATCACCATCGCCGCGTTATTCATCGTGGAGGTCAACCAGGAGCGGGGCCTGCACTGGGATCTGATCAGCTACGGGCTGGGTTTTCTCACGCTGTTCGGAATTGCGCATCTCGCCCTCCGACGTTTCGCGCCCTATACCGACCCGCTGCTGCTCCCGGTGGTGGCGCTGCTCAACGGGCTCGGGTTGGTGATGATCCACCGCCTCGACCTGGTCGACAATCGGTTGGGCAATTCGGGGCACCCCAGCGCCAACCAGCAGATGCTGTGGACGCTGGTCGGCGTCACCGCGTTCGCACTCGTGGTGACATTCCTCAAAGACCACCGCCAGCTGGCGCGCTACGGGTACATCTGCGGCCTGACCGGCCTGGTGCTCCTGGTCATTCCGGCACTACTGCCGGTCGCCCTGTCCGAACAGAACGGCGCCAAAATCTGGATCCGGTTGCCCGGCTTCTCGATTCAGCCCGCCGAGTTTTCCAAGATTCTGCTGCTGATCTTCTTCTCGGCGGTACTCGTTGCCAAGCGCAGCCTGTTCACCAGTGCGGGCAAACATCTGATGGGCATGACGCTGCCACGCCCCCGCGATCTCGCGCCGCTGCTGGCCGCCTGGGTGATCTCGATCGGCGTGATGGTGTTCGAGAAGGACCTCGGCACGTCGCTGCTGCTGTACGCGTCATTCCTGGTGGTGGTCTACCTGGCCACGCAGCGGTTCAGTTGGGTCCTGCTCGGCTTGGCACTCTTCGCCGCCGGCAGCGTCGTGGCCTACTACTTGTTCGCACACGTGCGGGTCCGGGTGCAGAACTGGCTCGATCCCTTCGCGGATCCGGACGGCAGCGGCTACCAAATGGTGCAGGCCCTGTTCAGCTTCGCCACCGGCGGCATCTTTGGCACGGGTTTGGGCAACGGTCAGCCCGACACCGTGCCCGCGGCGTCGACCGACTTCATCATCGCCGCGTTCGGCGAGGAGTTGGGGCTGGTCGGCCTGGCCAGCATCCTGATGCTCTACACGATCGTCATCGTGCGGGGCATGCGCACCGCGATCGCCACCCGCGACAGCTTCGGCAAACTACTGGCGGCCGGTCTGGCGTCGACGCTGGCGATCCAGCTGTTCATCGTGGTGGGTGGGGTGACAAAGCTGATTCCGCTGACCGGCCTGACTACGCCATGGATGTCTTACGGCGGCTCGTCACTGCTGGCCAACTATGTGTTGCTGGGGATTCTGGCGCGCATCTCCGACAGCGCCCGGCGTCCGTTGCGGACTCGACCAAAGAAGAAGTCGCCGATCGCGGCGGCCAGCACTGAGGTGATCGAGCGCGTATGAACACCTCGCTTCGACGTATCTCGGTGAGCGTGATGGCGTTGATCGTGTTACTCCTGCTCAACGCCACCATGACACAGGTCTTCACCGCCGATGGATTACGCGCAGACCCGCGCAATCAGCGGGTGCTGCTCGACGAATACTCGCGTCAGCGCGGACAGATCATCGCCGGGGGACAGCTGTTGGCCTACTCGGTGGCCACCGACTCCCGCTACCGGTTCCTGCGGGTGTATCCCAACCCGGAGGTATACGCACCGGTCAGCGGCTTCTACTCGTTGCGCTATTCCAGCGCCGGTCTGGAGCGCGCCGAAGATCTGCTGCTCAACGGGTCCGACGAGCGGCTGTTCGGTCGGCGGCTGGCCGACTTCTTCACCGGTCGCGACCCACGCGGCGGCAACGTCGACACGACCATCAACCCGCGCATCCAGCAGGCCGCGTGGGACGCGATGCAGCAGGGTTGTGGCGGCCCGTGCAAAGGCTCCGTCGTCGCCCTGGAGCCGTCGACCGGCAAGATTCTGACGCTGGTGTCATCACCGTCCTATGACCCCAACCTGCTGGCGTCTCACAATCCCGACGTGCAGGCCCAGGCCTGGCAGCGACTGCGGGACAACCCGGACAATCCGTTGATCAACCGGGCGATCTCCGAGACTTATCCGCCCGGATCCACCTTCAAGGTGATCACCACCGCCGCCGCACTCGCGGCCGGCACCTCCGAGAATGCGCCGTTGACCGCGGCGGCCAGGATTCCGCTGCCCAACAGCACAGCCACGCTGGAAAACTACGGCGGTACCCCGTGCGGCCCCGACCAGACCGTGCCGCTGAGCGAGGCTTTCGCCAAGTCGTGTAACACCGCGTTCGTGCAGCTCGGCCTGCTCACCGGGACCGCCGCAATCCGCAGCATGGCTCAGGCATTCGGCCTGGACAGCACACCTGACCCGATCCCGCTGCAGGTCGCCGAATCGACCGTCGGGGCAATTCCCGACGGCGCCGCACTGGGCATGACCAGCATCGGGCAGAAAGATGTGGCACTGACACCGTTGCAGAACGCGGAGATCGCCGCGACGATCGCCAACGGGGGACTGCTGATGCGGCCGTACCTGGTAGAAAGCCTTAAAGGGCCGGACCTGGCCAACATCAGCAGCACTGCTCCCTACCAGCAGCGCCGCGCGGTGTCACCGCAGGTCGCCGCTAAGCTGGCAGAGCTGATGGTCGGCGCCGAGAAAGTCGCACAGCAGAAAGGGGCTATCCCCGGCGTGCAGATCGCATCAAAGACGGGTACCGCTGAACATGGCACCGACCCGCGCCACACGCCTCCGCACGCGTGGTACATCGCCTTCGCACCCGCGCAGGCCCCCAAGATTGCTGTGGCGGTGCTGGTAGAGAACGGGGCCGATCGACTGTCCGCGACCGGTGGCGCATTGGCAGCGCCGATTGGGCGGGCAGTGATCGAAGCTGCTTTGCAAGGGGGACCACCATGAGTCCGAGAGTTGGTGTGACGCTCTCAGGCAGATACCGCCTACAGCGGCTCATAGCCACCGGTGGCATGGGCCAAGTGTGGGAGGCGGTGGACAACCGCCTCGGCCGGCGCGTCGCCGTGAAGGTGCTCAAACAGGAGTTCTCACAGGACCCGGAGTTCATCGAGCGGTTCCGGGCTGAAGCACGAACCACCGCGATGCTCAACCATCCCGGCATCGCCGCCGTGCACGACTACGGCGAAAGCGCAATGGACGGCGAAGGCCGCACGGCATACCTGGTGATGGAGCTGGTCAACGGGGAACCGCTGAACTCGGTGATCAAACGCACCGGCCGGCTGTCGCTACGGCACTCGCTGGACATGCTCGAGCAGACCGGTCGCGCGCTGCAGATCGCGCACGCCGCAGGCCTGGTGCACCGCGACGTCAAGCCGGGCAACATCCTGATCACTCCGACCGGACAGGTGAAGATCACCGACTTCGGTATTGCCAAGGCGGTCGACGCCGCGCCGGTGACCCAGACCGGAATGGTGATGGGCACCGCCCAGTACATCGCACCGGAGCAGGCCCTCGGTCACGACGCAAGCCCGGCCAGTGATGTGTACGCGCTGGGAGTCGTTGGCTACGAAGTGGTTTGCGGCAAGCGGCCTTTCACCGGCGACGGCGCGCTGACGGTGGCGATGAAGCACATCAAAGAGCCGCCGCCGCCATTGCCCGCCGATCTACCGCCCAACGTCCGGGAACTGATCGAGATCACGCTGGTGAAGAACCCCAGTCAGCGCTACCGCAGCGGCGGTCCGTTCGCCGACGCTGTGGCCGCAGTGCGGGCCGGACGTCGACCCCCGCGACCCAGCCAGTCACCCCCGGCGGGCCGTGCGGCCCCGGCAGCGATCCCGTCGGCTGCGCCGGCGCGGATCGCACCGACCCCCACCACGAGGACCACCTCGCCCCGCCAGGCCCGACCGGCAACCCGACGGCAGCCGCCGGCCCGTCGCACGTTCTCCTCGGGTCAGCGGGCGCTGCTCTGGGCAGCAGGAGTGCTCGGTGCGCTGGCAATCATCATCGCGGTGCTCATCGTGATCAATTCCAAAGACAGTCAGCAGCCGTCGACGCCGCCGACCGTCAACAACACCGGTAGCGCGCCCGGCAACTCGCTGCTCGAGGGGCAGATTGCGCCGGCCACGTATTTCAACTGGACGGATCGCGGGGGAGCGGGTATTTCTGTAATGCCCGCGTCGCTGGCCCGATTCGAGAAACCCCGATGACCACCCCTCAGCACCTGTCCGACCGTTACGAACTCGGCGACATCCTCGGTTTCGGGGGCATGTCTGAAGTTCATCTCGCACGCGACACGCGGCTCAGTCGCGATGTCGCGGTCAAGGTGCTGCGCGCCGATCTGGCCCGCGACCCCAGCTTCTACCTCCGGTTCCGGCGCGAAGCACAGAATGCCGCCGCGCTGAACCACCCCGCGATCGTCGCCGTGTACGACACCGGCGAAGCGGAGACTCCCGCGGGCCCGCTGCCCTACATCGTCATGGAGTACGTCGACGGCGTGACTTTGCGCGACATCGTGCACACCGAAGGGCCGATGACGCCGAAGCGCGCGATCGAGGTGATCGCCGATGCCTGCCAGGCGCTGAACTTCAGCCATCAGAACGGCATCATCCACCGCGATGTGAAGCCGGCCAACATCATGATCAGCTCCACCAATGCGGTGAAGGTGATGGACTTCGGCATCGCCCGCGCGCTCGCCGACAGCGGCAACAGCGTCACCCAGACCGCGGCGGTGATCGGCACCGCGCAGTACCTGTCGCCCGAGCAGGCCCGCGGCGACTCCGTCGACGCTCGCTCCGACGTCTACTCCCTGGGCTGCGTTCTTTACGAAATGCTAACGGGGGAACCACCTTTCACTGGTGACTCGCCCGTCTCGGTCGCCTATCAGCACGTGCGCGAGGATCCCATCGCGCCGTCGGAACGACACGAAGGCATCTCCGCCGATCTCGATGCGGTGGTGCTCAAGGCCTTGGCCAAGAACCCGGAGAACCGCTATCAGACGGCCGCGGAGATGCGGGCCGATCTGGTTCGGGTGCACAACGGTGAAGCACCTGAAGCACCCAAGGTTCTCACCGGCGCCGAGCGCAAGGCGTTCATGTCGTCCTCCGGCCACGGCGGTCCGCGTACCGACCCGTTGCCCCGGCAGAACTTCGACGACTCCGACCGGGACCGCAGCGTCGGCTCGGTAGGCCGGTGGGTCGCTGTGGTCGCGGTCCTCGCGGTGCTGACGATCGTGGTCACCATCGCGATCAACACCTTCGGCGGCGACACCCGCAGCGTTCAGGTTCCCGACGTGCGGGGGCAGGCGTCCGCCGACGCGATCGCCTCGCTGCAGAACAAGGGCTTCAAGACGCGTACCCAGCAGAAGCCTGACTCCACGATCCAGCCCGACCACGTCATCGGCACCGACCCGATCGCCAACTCCTCGGTGGGCGCCGGCGACGAGATCACCATCAACGTCTCCACCGGGCCCGAGCAACGCGAACTGCCCGACGTGTCGTCGCTGACCTACTCCGAGGCGGTCAAGAAGCTCACCGCGGCGGGCTTCGCGAAATTCAAGCAATCCAACTCGCCGTCGAGTCCGGAGATGCAGGGCAAGGTCGTCGGTACCAACCCGCCGGCTAACCAGACCTCGGCGATCACCAACGTGATCACGATCATCATCGGTTCGGGACCGGAGACCAAACAGATTCCCGACGTCGCCGGCCAGCCGGTGGAGATGGCCCAGAAGAACCTGAACGTCTACGGCTTCACCAAGTTCAGTCAGTCGTCAGTGGACAGCCCGAAGCCGGCCGGTGACGTCATCAGCACTAACCCTGCGGCAGGCACCACCGTCCCGGTGGACACGATCATCGAAATACAGGTGTCCAAGGGCAATCAGTTCCTGATGCCCGACGTGACCGGCATGTTCTGGACCGACGCCGAACCCCGACTGCGGGCGCTGGGCTGGACCGGGGTAATGGACAAGGGTGCCGATGTCGACGCTGGCGGCAACCAGCACAACAAGATCGTCTACCAGAGCCCGTCTTCCGGTTCCGGGGTGAACCGAGACGGTGTGATCACGCTGAAGTTCGGTCAGTAGTTCCGGCCGGAGCGGTCGCTGTATTCGGGATGTGCGGGCGGACCGCGGTCAGCACCTCGTTCTCCAACCGGCGGACGAGCGTGTCGTCCCGCGCCCACCCGCAGTAGCTGAGCCAGTTGGCCAGCATCCGGTGCCCACCCTCGGTGAGGATCGACTCAGGGTGGAATTGGACACCGTGGATGGGCAGCGTGGTGTGTCGCACGGCCATGATCACGCCACTCTGAGTGTGGGCGATGGCTTCCAGTTCTGCCGGCAACGACTCCGGCAGAATCGTCAGCGAATGGTATCGGGTTGCCGTGAATGGGTCCGGAAGTCCTTGCAGTACACCAACATTGGTGTGGAACACGCTGCTCGTCTTGCCGTGCAGCAGTTCGGGTGCGCGGTCAACGGTGGCACCGAACGCCACGCCGATCGCCTGGTGGCCCAGGCAGACCCCCAGTAGCGGAGTGTTCGCCGCGGCGCAGGCCCGCACCAGGTTGATCGACGCGCCCGCACGCTCCGGGGTCCCCGGGCCGGGGCTGAGTAGTACGCCGTCGAACTCGGTGGCGATCGCGTTTGCATCGGCGAGACGGACGTCGTCGTTGCGCCACACTGCGGCCTCGACGCCCAGCTGGCCCAGATACTGCACCAGGTTGAACACGAAGCTGTCGTAGTTGTCGACGACCAGAATCCGCATCGTGACAGGTTACCGTTCGGCGCAGCTGGCTGCTGTCAGTAGCCGATCGGGCCCATCGGCTGGGCGAAGTGCAGCCGCACCGGTTCGGAGTGACCAGCGACCCGGACGTCGGGCTTGACGTCTTCGCGGTAACCGAGCCCGAACCGGACCACATACTGCTTGTAGAGCGTCACCAGAGGAGCGGCGGCGAGGGCTTCCTGCATGGCGGCGGCGTTGCCGATCGCAGTAATCGAGTACGGCGGGCTGTAGGTGCGTCCGTTGAGCAGCAAAGTGTTGCCCACGCAGCGGACCACGGACGTCGCGATGATGCGCTGGTCCTGCATCTGGATCGCCTCGGCGCCGGCACTCCATATCGCGTTGAGCACCCCATCGATGTCCTGCTGGTGCACCACCAGGTCGTCCGGGGAGGCGTCGCGGGGGAACCGGCCGTTGGCGTCGCGCTGTGCGTCGTTGAGGACGACTACCAGGCCGGGCCCGTGTACCGGGTTCATGTCGGCCTCACCGGCGAGCTCGGCGGCCCGCCGCAGCATCGCCTGTAGCGCGGTGTCGGATGACCGGCCGTGCGCGGAGTCGATCCTTTTTGTCATTGCGTCTCGCAGAGCGTCCAGGTGACTCACCGAGGAGCGCGTCTCACGAACCAGGTCGACCAGTCGCGGGGCGTCGCTGCGTCGGATCTCGGCGCCCCCGGACACCCCGTGCGTCGTGGCGAGCAGCACACCGGCCAACAGGCACACCAGCGGGACACCAAAGCGCCACGGCGAGCGGCGCTGATCGTTCATGGTGTCTCCTGTTTCCTGGTCGAGCGCCCAGGTGGGCTAGTCTCGTAGCCAAGCTCTACCTGCATGCAACCGTAATAGTTGCACCCATCCGGCTCTTATCAGAGGTAGCAAATGCCCAAGTCCAAGGTCCGCAAGAAGAACGACTTCACTGTCACCGCGGTGAGCCGCACACCGGTGAAGGTGAAGGTCGGGCCGTCGAGTGTGTGGTTCGTGGCGTTGTTCATCGGGCTGATGCTGATCGGCCTCATCTGGCTGATGGTGTTCCAACTGGGGGCCTACGGTCCACAGGCTCCGGCCGCCCTGCACTGGATGGCAGAGCTGGGTCCGTGGAACTACGCGATCGCGTTCGCCTTCATGATCACCGGTCTTTTGCTCACGATGCGGTGGCACTGAGAATTTACGCGTGCGTAATGGATTCATGCTGCGCCCGCCGTGTTAGCTCGCTAGCAACCTTCCGGCCACCCAATCACACGCGTGTGATTTATCCCCACTGTTGATAGCTGTTGGGGATAACCCTATCCGCCGTGGTGAGAGGGTGCAGGTAGCTAATGCAGCAAACTGAGTGGGCGCCACCGCTAGCGGGAATCGCTGGTTGCGGGGTCGGCGGTGTCCTGATGGCTATCGCCGCTGTGACTCTAGTCACAGACCCGCCGGGGCGGTTCATCGCCGTGGTTGCCGCAGTGGGCCTGATCTTGTTTGCAGGCGGTTCGCTGCGCGCTCGGCCGAAGCTGGCAATCACGGCCGACGGCCTGGCTATCGGCGGTTGGCTAAAGACGCGTGTCCTGCGCAAGGATGCCATCCAAATCATCCGGATCTCGGAGTTCCGCCGCCACACCCGCCGGGTTCGACTCCTGGAGATCGAGGCCAAGGACGGCGGACTGCTCATTCTGTCCCGATGGGATCTGGGCACCGATCCACTGGACGTGCTCGACGCGCTGACGGCAGCGGGCTACGCCGGCCGTCGCAAAGGTGCCCGCTAGCGGCTTCTGTCACCGCCAGCGGGCAACTCGCGTTTAGGAGATGGTGATCGACTCGATCGCGACCGCGTCCAGTGGACGGTCGCTGCCGTCGGTGGCCGTCGTGGCGATGGTGTCGACGATGCGCTGCGACTCCGGGTCGATGACCTCGCCGAAGATGGTGTGCTTGCGGTTCAGGTGGGGAGTGGGGCCGACGGTGATGAAGAACTGCGAACCGTTGGTTCCCGGGCCGGCGTTGGCCATCGCCAGCAGGTAGGGCCGGTTGAACTGGAGCTCGGGGTGAAACTCGTCGGCGAACTTATAGCCCGGACCCCCGCGGCCGGTACCGGTCGGGTCGCCGCCCTGGATCATGAAGCCCCGGATCACCCGGTGAAAGACTGCGCCGTCGTAGAACGGGCCGGACGGACTACCCGAGGCGTTCTGGGTGGAGTACTCCTTGGTGCCCTGCGCAAGTCCGACGAAATTAGCGACCGTCTTGGGCGCGTGGTTGCCGAACAAGGCGACCTTCACGTCTCCGCGGTTGGTGTGCAGCGTGGCAGTTGCGGTCTGAATGGAGCTGTTAGTCACGAAATCACAGTCTGCCACTAGGCGGGGTTCGCCCCGCAGCGGGTGCCGTCCAGCGCGATGGCGCTGGCTGGCGACGAGTTAGCCGCATTATTGAACTTCAGGCGAGTGCCGCACTAGCTCAGCGGCTCTGTACCTGATAGGACTCCGTAAGAACTTGGCCGTAGGACGAAAGGCAGCAGATGAGCAAGACGGCAGAATCCCGGCTGACCCCGCGGGAGCGGCTGACCCGGGGCCTGACCTATTCGGCGGTGGGGCCCGTTGATGTCACGCGGGGCGTTGTCGGACTCAGTGCTCAGTCGGCACGTTCCACCGCAGCGGAGCTTCGTCGCCGCTACCGGGACGGCCAGCTGGCCCGCGAACTCGCGGCCGCTCAGGAGTCGATCGGCAACGAACTAGCTGCCGCCCAGGAAGTGGTCGCCAACCTGCCGCAACTGCTTCAGGAGGCTCGCCGCAGTCAGCGCCACAACAAGAAGCCCTGGGTGATCGCGGGGGCCGGCATCGCGGTGCTGGCGACGGGCGCCGCAACGTTCAGTATCGTGCGGCGCTCCACCCGCAAGGACCCGTCGACGCTGCCTCCCAGCGTCGATGTGCAGCCCCGCCCCTAGGCTCCTGCGCCGTACATCGCCGCGTGATGAGCGGTCTACAGACGGCTGATATGTAGAGAATTTTGTCAAGGGGCAGGGTGAAGCGGCGGCCACGACCGTCGTCATAGCCGCCGCTTCGTTGACCAGATGAGCATTGACGGTGTCGAGCGTGTCGTATCGACGCGTGTCAGTCTGATATGCGCGGGTAGGTTACCGCAGTACGGAACTTTCGAGTCGGAGTTGGCCAGCTTGTCTAGAGATCGAGCGTGATCTGCTGTCAGACAACAAGACTGCTCATAGCGGCGGTGCGGGTCACTCCAAGACGCTTGCCGATATCGTCGTTGCTCATCCGGGCGTTTTTCGGGGTGTCAGTCCGGAAGGACCGCCACAGACCAGCACCAGCCGGCCAGCTCATGCGCGACGGCAACATTGGCGACTACCGTGCGTTTCTTGCGTTCTTCAAAGCTGCGCCAGCGCTCATGCAGGCGCCGGTTAGCGGCCTGCCCACGAGCCACCGCAGCGGCGGGCGCCAACTCTCATCGGCGCCCGGCGGCCTGCAGCATCAACTGATCACGGATCAAAACAATCCGACTCCCGAACCTGGTGGACTCAGTATCGGGTACTCGCGACAGCAGCATAGGACCTTGAGGCATTGCTGCGCGTAAGTCACTGCATTCTTGCCGTGGCTCACTTGAGCCTGGCGTTGACCTTTACCCAAGCTTTTCCGATTTGTTAATTCCGTGTCAACATTTCCTGGATTATGCCGCAGCCGCGCTTCAGGTGTACTGAAATCTGCATTATTGGTGCGTTTGCGACCCGCATGAAGGACTTAGGCTTGGTGGGATGGCTGGTGTGATCCAGCTGCCACTGAAGCGACTCAATCAGGATGTGGTGATATCAATCCATAAATTTATGGAGCAACTGCGACCGCTTCGCGACGGCAGTTGAATTGACTAACATAATTGGCAGATTGGGACAGGATGATGTGGATTGTCAAGCGTTGCGCATTGCCGAATCGAGCTGCGGCGTTCCCGACCATGACTCACGGATAATTGAAACGCTATTAATGGCTGAATATGCTATCCGTGGCGGCCCGGGTCGGAGCCATTGCGACTACGCTGTGCAACAAGCGGTTTGAACAAAAGTACCGAATAAGCGGATTAGTTTTAATGCATAACTGGGATCATAGATAGTCGTCAAGGCGCTATGGCGTCGCGGGGCTCACTCCGCTAGAGATTTCGGGGACACCGCTCGAACGGACGTGTGAGGGCCCGTTGATGACTCACCCACCTTTGCACGCTCGGCGCTCCATGTCGTTCTGCAGCGTCCGCCCTGTCCCTCCGTGCTCGTCATCTTCCTGTTAGGACCTGCCATGAACCTGCCAAGCTTCAACAAGCCGTCCTCAGCCAACCTGGCCCTGCCGCTGTGGACGAAGGGCGAAATGAACGCCTTCTTCGGCCTCGCCTTCAACATCCTGGTGAACGTGCTCACCCTGGCATCTCTTCTGCTCTTCGTCGTCCATGTGCCGTCAGCCGATGTGCTCGGCACGATCTTGCCCGCCCTCGGGTTGGCCATGCTGGTTGGCAACGTTTACTACGCAGTGCTGGCCCGGCGGATTGCCCGACGCGAGCAGCGCATGGACGTCACGGCCCTCCCCTACGGCCCGAGCGTCCCACACATGTTTATCGTGGTCTTCGTCATCATGCTGCCGATTTTGCTGGCCACCGGTAACCCGATCCATGCGTGGGAGGCGGGCCTGGGGTGGGCATTCGTGATAGGAATCATTGTTGTCATCGGGGCCTTCGTCGGGCCGCTCATCCGTAACCGCACACCCCGCGCAGCGATGCTAGGCACCCTAGCTGGCATCTCGCTGACCTTCATATCGATGCGCCCGGCCGGTCAAATCTGGGACGCAGCGTGGATTGGCCTGCCAGTCCTAGGCATCATTCTCGTCGGCTTCTTCACCAACATCCGGTTGCCCGGCGGGATCCCAATCGTGCCGGCCGCGCTGCTAGTCGGTACTGCGATCGGCTGGATCGGCGGGTATCTGTCGGTGCCAGACGTCGGTGCGGCGGTCAGCGACATCGCCGTCGCACTACCAGGGTGTCACGTCAACATGCTGCTAAACGGGTTGAGTGACCTCGCTCCGCTGCTGGCCACCGCAATCCCGCTCGGGGTCTACAACCTCGCCGAGGCAATGAGCAACGTGGAGAGTGCCGCAGCCGCCGGGGACAACTTTGACCTGCGCAGCGTGTTGCTGGCTGACGGTCTGGGCGCGGTTGTCGGCGCAGGTCTCGGATCACCCTTTCCACCCGCCGTCTACATCGGGCACCCAGGGTGGAAGGCGGCTGGCGGACGCAGCATGTACTCGATGGCTAGCGGGGTATTGATCGCGGTGTTGTGTTTCGTCGGCCTGTTCGGGGTGCTGGCCACCTTACTGCCGACCCCGGCGATTGTGCCGATACTGCTCTACGTCGGGCTGCTGATCGGGGCGCAGGCGTTCCAGTCAGTGCCTAAGATCCAGGCAGCAGCAGTCGTCGCGGCCATGCTGCCCAATCTGGCATCCTGGGGGACCGGGTTAATGGACAACGCGCTGGCGGCCGCCGGCACCACCGCACAGCAAGTCGGCGACGACGCGCTCACAAACGCGGGGCTCGTCTACCACGGCCTGAAGGTGATGGGCGACGGCGCAGTGCTGGCCGGCATGGTGCTCGGCTCGATAGTTGCGTTCCTGTTGAGCCACCGGTTCTGCGCGTCGGCCGTCGCAGCCGCGGTTGGTGCGGTGCTGAGTTGGATCGGTCTGATCCACGCCGGCCAGGTCGCCTGGGCGGCGAACCCTGAGGTGGCATTGGGTTACGCGATGCTCGCCGCGGTCCTGGCAGCGTTCGCGCTCCTTCGCCGCGGCCAGGACAGCGCGACCGAGGCACAGGCGAGCCGAAGCGGAGCCGAGATCGCCTCCCGCTAAGCACAAGGGCGGTCGGTAAGCCGTACCTCGCGGATGGCCGGACTGTACTGAGTCAGTCTGAGGCCTCCCCCTACTACGACCGACAACCTGCAGAAGGCAAGTCACACATCCTCCTCGGGGACAGCCAGGACCCGACGCAGATGCGGATCCACCGTCGGGGCGTTGAGGTGAGCCCCTCGTAGTGGTCCAGTCGTTGTGCGACCCTGATTCCCGGGTGTTCGGGCAGGAAGAATCGACGACGACATGGCAAACAAGCGCCGGCGGCACACGCCGGATCAGATCATCCGCAAGCTCGCCGAGGACAACAAACTCCTCGGAACCGGGCAGGGACTCAGCGAAGTGTGTCGCCACCTCGAGATCACCGAGTCAACCTGGCATCGCTGGGTCGCCCAGTACAGCGGGATGAAGGCCAGCGACGCCAAGCGCCTCAAGGAACTCGAGGCCGAGAACGCCCCGCTCAAAAAGCTGGTCACCAACCAGGCCCTTAACATCTGTTCGGTGGTCGGCATCCACCGTTCCACCATGCGTTTGCACCACCGCCGATCAGCGATGAGAAGACCGAGTTGTGGGCTTGGCTGCGCGCGTTCTCCACCGAGCGGCCCCGCTGGGGATGGCGCCGCGCCGCGATCGCACGGCGAGCTGGCTGGAACGTCAACAACAAACGCATCCGCCGCCTGTGGCGCGAGGAGGGCCGGCGAGTTCCGCAGCGCCACAGGAAGAAACGCTTGACCAGCATAGGTGCCCCGGTCGGGGCGATGTGCCCGATCCGGCCGAACATGATCTGGGCGATGGACTTCCAGTTCGACACCACCGCGCACGGCCGAACGTTGAAGATGCTCAACGCGATCGATGAGTTCACCCGCGAAGCCCTGGCGATCGAAATCGACCGAGCCATCAACGCCGACGGCGTTGTTGACGTCCTGGACCGCCTGGCCCTGATGTATGGCACACCGGCCTACGTGCGGTTCGACAACGGACCCGAGTTCATCGCCCACGCCGTCAACGACTGGTACCGATTCAACGGCACCGGCTCGCTGCTCATCGATCCCGGATCCCCGTGGCAGAACGCCTGGATCGAGTCGTTGCCCGGCCGACTGCGCGACGAGCCGCTCAACTCCTGCGCTTCGACTCCCTACGAGAAGCCCCGGTCATCATCGAAGACTGGAGAATCGACTACAACGCCAACCGGCCCCACTCCGCCCACCGCACGCTCACCCCAACCGAATTCGCCCACAGTGGACCACGACCCACCAACCCCAAGGCGTGGGCGCGGCCGATGCCGAGCCCACGCCCACACACCCGTACTCATCCTGGTCGCCGACAATACCGTCACAGTCCTGAGCAAAACCGGCTACCACGTCCTGAGCAGCCCCACCATCAACCCCGACAAAAACTACTGGCGCAACGAACAGAAAAACCCCGGCCGATGGCCGGGAATCTGTAACCCATGACGCGACTCATCTGTAACCGATGACGCGACTCATCACATCCGTGGAGCCTAGGGGAATCGAACCCCTGACACCCGCCTTGCAAAGGCGGTGCTCTACCAACTGAGCTAAGGCCCCTCTTGGTGTTCTCGATCATCCTGGCCATCGATAGTGCGACCAAGGGTCAGATCGGGCGCCACGTGCCAAACTTCAACGCCGCGGCGGGAACGAGCCACCGCCGCAGTTGCCGCGCCTACGGCAACTGCCGCTGCCAGCGGCAACGCGAACCTCACACGACGTCTTGACGGGCACATGTCGTGGGCCTAGGAGGACTCGAACCTCCGACCTCTTCGTTATCAGCGAAGCGCTCTAACCACCTGAGCTATAGGCCCGTAATTGGGATACGGCCGAGCGCCGAGATTACCGCACAGATTGCCCGACTCCCAAAACGTGTGGAGAACCTAGTCCCGATCGGCCAAGGTCACTTCGATGCCGCCGATCAAATCGGTCGTCAAGTTGTAGACGAATGCGGCGATAGTCGCCATCGCCGTCATCAAGACGATGTTGACCAAACCGATCAGGACCGCCCCACCGAAGATCGTTCCACTCGAGACGAGTTCGCCGCTGTTGCCACTGGTGTTGTTCAGCAGGTCGCCGACATTGCTGTTCAACTTGGCCCACACGCCCATGCCACCGAGCACCAGGTACAGGAACGCCACGGCGATCATCCACACGAAGAACAGCGCTACCGACAGCAGCAGCGACACCTTCAGCGTGCTCCACGGGTCGATGCGCCGGATCTGCATGCTGGCCCGGACCGGGCCACGGCCACGGCGGGTCGCTACCTGGGGCCGCGACGACTCACGCGATTCCCGGGATTCACTGGCGGCTGCGCGGGCTGTCCCCGAAGGTGCCGGTGTCTCCGCCGGCCGCTCGGGCGCCTTGCGCAGCGTCGCCCGCGGCATCGGACCCGACAGGTCCGGTAACTCGCTGGCGTACGCCTCGGCGGGCGGGTTTTCGGCGCGCCCGGCCGACGGTTCGGCCTGGAGGGCCTGCGGTGCTGCCGTGCCCGTGATGAAGCGGTTCAGCCGGGCGTCCGAACCGCTCGGCGGTCGAACGTCGGTGGGCGGGTCGGCCGCAGCAGCCCGCTGTCCTGGCTGCGATGACGGCCGGCCGCCACCACGCTGCCACGGCGGCGAGTCTGCGGTATCCGGCAGGCGGCCGGGGCCGGTCGCCGCTCGGTGCGAACCGGCACGGTCAGCCGCTCCATCGCCATTCGGGTTGTCGCCCTGACTAGACGCGCCCGGGTCGTTCGGTGAAGTCACCCCGGCTCCTTACATGTGTGCTCAGGTAGCTGAGTGTATGCCGGGTTCGGCGGGCGACGATCCACCGCCCGTGTCCTCACCCCGGGGACGCCCACCTACTCCTCGCCTTCTTCAGCCTCAGCGCTCTCCTCGGCGTTGCGCGCGATGGCCAGCAACGTGTCACCCTCGCCCAGGTTCATCAACCGGACGCCCTTGGTCTGCCGTCCCGCTCTGCGGACTTGGCGCGCCGTGGTGCGGATGACTCCGCCCACCGAGGTGATGGCGTACAACTCGCTGTCCTCATCGACGATCAACGCCCCGACCAGCCTGCCGCGCCGGCGGTCGTACATCACCGTCAAGACGCCCTTGCCGCCGCGGCCCTGCACCGGATATTCCTCGATATTCGTGCGCTTGGCGTAGCCGCCGGACGTTGCCACCAGCAGATAGGTCCCTTCGCGGACCACATTCAGCGATAGCAGCCGGTCGTCGGCGTTGAACCGCATGCCCTGCACACCGGACGTGGCGCGACCCATCGGACGCAGCGCCTCGTCCGTGGCGGAGAACCTGATGGACTGACCGTTGGCCGACACCAGGAGCAGGTCCTCCTCGGCCGAACAGAGCACCGCACCGACCAACTCGTCTTCGCCACGCAGGTTGACCGCCACGATCCCGCCCGAACGGTTCGAGTCGAAGTCGGTCAGCTTTGACTTCTTCACCAAGCCGTTGCGGGTAGCGAGCACCAGATATGGCGCGTCTTCGTAGCTCTGGATCTGAATGACCTGGGCGATGCGCTCCTCGGGCTGGAAGGCCAGCAGGTTCGCCACGTGCTGACCGCGCGCGGTGCGAGACGCTTCGGGCAGTTCGTAAGCCTTGGCCCGATACACCCGGCCCTGCGTGGTGAAGAACAGAATCCAGTCGTGCGTTGAACAGACGAAGAAGTGCCGGACGATGTCGTCCTGCTTGAGCCCTGCACCTTGCACCCCCTTGCCGCCGCGTTTCTGGCTGCGGTACAGATCGGTCTTCGTGCGCTTGGCGTAGCCGGTTTCGGTGATCGTCACGACGACCTCTTCGCGGGCGATCAGGTCCTCGTCGCTCACGTCGCCATCGGCCGGAATGATCCGGGTACGACGGTCGTCGCCATACTTCTCGACGATCTCGCCGAGTTCGTCGCGGACGATGCCGCGCTGGCGTTCGGGTTTGGCGAGAATGTCTTCGAGGTCGGCGATTTCGGCTTCGATCTTGGCCAGATCGTCGACGATGCGCTGGCGTTCCAGGGCGGCCAGGCGGCGCAACTGCATGTCCAGGATTGCCTGGGCCTGGATCTCGTCGATGTCGAGGAGTTCGATCAAGCCCTGGCGCGCGATGTCGACGGTCTGCGATGCACGAATCAACGCGATGACTTCGTCCAGTGCATCCAGCGCCTTAACTAAACCGCGCAGAATGTGGGCGCGCTCGTTGGCCTTTCGCAACCTGTAGGTGGTGCGCCGGATGATGACGTCGAGTTGGTGCTCGACGTAGTACCGGATCATCTGATCGAGGCGCAGCGTGCGCGGCACCCCGTCGACGATGGACAGCATGTTGGCGCCGAAGCTGGTCTGCAGCTGGGTGTGCTTGTAGAGGTTGTTCAACACCACCTTCGCCACCGCGTCGCGCTTGACCTCGACGACGATCCGAAGACCAACCCGATCGCTGGACTGGTCCTCGATGTTCGAGATGCCGCCCAGCCTGCCGTCGCGAACCTGGTCGGCAATCGAGGTGATGAAGTTGTCGTGATTCACCTGGTACGGCAACTCGGTGATCACCAGTGAGGTGCGGCCGCGCGAATCTTCTTCTACTTCAACAACTCCACGCATCCGGACCGAGCCGCGGCCGGTCTTATACGCATCGATGATGCCCTGGGAGCCGACGATCAAGCCGTGCGTCGGGAAGTCGGGTCCTTTGACCCGCTCCATGCAAGCTTCCAGTGTGGCCTCTTCGTCGGCGTCGTAATTCTCCAGACACCAGAACACCGCTTCGGCGAGCTCACGCAAGTTGTGTGGCGGAATGTTGGTGGCCATGCCCACCGCGATACCGCCCGAACCGTTGGCCAGCAGGTTGGGGAACCGGCTGGGCAGAACGGTCGGCTCTTGCACCCGGCCGTCGTAGTTGGGAATGAAATCGACTGTCTCCTCGTCGATTTCGCGCAGCATCTCCATCGCCAGAGGCGTCAGCCGAGCTTCGGTGTTATGGCTGACAAATCCATTGGTGAGGAAGGCGTGGTCCTCGGTGTCGACGCGCAGGCTGTACACCGGTTGCACACCAGCCTCGGTGACGGAAGCGACTTTGGCGTAGTAGAAGCGGCCATCAGTTAGATCAGTTGCAATCGCGCGCACGTCGGAATTAGCTATGCGCGAAAGGATCTCCTCGCCGTTGGTGCGCCAACGTTGAATGCGGTCGACATTGTGGCGGTTCAGCCAGTCACGGTCAGCCCAGCACCCGCCCGCGTGCTTGCGGATGAAAGCTGCCAATCCGGGAACGTGGTCGCTATCCATGCCGGCACAGGACGGCATGGCGCCAAGGATCGCCACTAACTTGGCTTGCTTCGCACCACCGAAGCCGACGTTTGACGCGAACAGTTCTGCCTGCGCACGGTTGGTGACGACAACCTTGTGCTCACCGGAGGCATGCAGATATCGCTTCGACACGACGCCGAGCTCCAGCAGCAATTGCTGTACGTCAACGGCCAATTGCCTGCTGCGGGTGGAGTACGAGATCTGAATTGTGTTACGCGGCAGCCTCGAGCAAGATCCGTCACCTTCAAACAGAGCCTGGAGGAAGGCGCGTTTTACGGCGGCCGGGGACTGCATAAGCCAACTCGGCACTGCCTTTTGCGCGGACCGTTGTCCACACAAATCGCCCAGTCGTGTCTCATTGAGCTCCGACAGGTTGTGGATGTCCAGTTCGTGCAATAACGAACCAGAAGCGATAGTCCTCGACGACACGTAGCGCTTGCCGCCAACAACCGAATCGTAAGCGGCGACGACCATGTCGAAATAATCACGGTCGAGGTTGTTGAACCCGGCGCGCTGCTCTGAAACGAACCCCTCACTGATGAAGGCGCCCAGCAAGAGTGCTTCCATCGTGGGATGCCAGTCCGCCGACGCGAACTCCGTCGGGGGAGTGCGCTGCATTACTACACAGTCGCCCGGACGAATTTCCTCGACGAGCTTCCAAAGCAATGTGGGTACGCCGCCGACATCAACCAGGCACAGTAGGGGATGGTTAGAGGTGCCGGTTACCGAGTAGCCTTCGGCCGTGCACACGGTGTACGTCTGGTGCTCGCCTGAGTGGAAAAGGCGATTGGCGGACACCGGGTTGCCGTGCCTATCGAGAACCTTGAGATCAAGGTCGTTGTCCGAGTTCGGTGAGACGCCTGGAATTACCTCACCGATACGCACCGACTGACCAAACGGCAAGCGCACCAGTGCGTCCCCGGTAACGCAGTACCGCATGGCGGCTGGTGGGTCGTTACCCGGTGAACCGAAGTTGCCCTGACCGTCGACCAATGGGTAACGCAGCGACCAGGGCTGGGCCATCCGCACCAAGGTGTCGTAGATCGATGCGTCACCGTGCGGGTGATAGTTGCCCATCGTCTCGGCGACCGAGCGGGCCGATTTCGCGTGACTGCGGTCCGGCCGGAAGCCGGAGTCGTACATCGCATACAGCACCCGGCGGTGCACCGGCTTGAGACCGTCCCGCACTTCGGGCAACGCGCGGCCGACGATCACGCTCATCGCGTAATCGATATAGCTGCGCTGCATTTCCTGCTGAATGTCGACCGGTTCGATCCGGTCGACCGGGTCGTCACCAGGTGGCAGCGTCGTGTCTGTCATGAGTTCCTCGTCGTTGCTTGTTTGCTAAATCGAACGCGGGCTGATTACACGTCTTCTTCGGTCAAACATCCAGGAAGCGAACGTCTTTGGCATTACGTGTGATAAAGCTGCGGCGCGCTTCGACATCCTCACCCATCAGAATGGAGAACAACTCGTCTGCGGATGCCGCATCGTCGAGCGTGATTTGACGCAACACCCGCACCGCCGGGTCCATTGTGGTTTCCCACAATTCTTTGGCGTCCATCTCACCGAGGCCCTTATAGCGCTGGATGCCGTCTTCCTTATTGATCTTTCGGCCCGATTCGAGCCCCTGCTTGAGCAGCCCGTCGCGCTCACGGTCGGAGTAGGCGAATTCGGGTTCACTGCGCTGCCACTTCAGCTTGTACAGCGGGGGCTGTGCCAGAAATACGTGTCCGTTCTCGATGAGCGGACGCATGAATCGGAACAATAGGGTCAACAAAAGCGTCGAAATGTGTTGTCCGTCAACGTCGGCGTCGGCCATCAGCACGATCTTGTGATAGCGGAGCTTGGTGATATCGAACTCGTCATGAATCCCGGTGCCCAATGCGGTGATGATCGCCTGGACTTCGGTGTTCTTCAGTACCCGGTCGATCCGAGCCTTCTCCACGTTGATGATCTTGCCGCGCAACGGAAGAATCGCCTGGAACATCGAATCGCGGCCACTCTTGGCGGAGCCACCCGCCGAGTCACCCTCCACCACATACACTTCAGACTTTTGCGGATCGGTCGAGCGGCAGTCAGCCAACTTCCCCGGCAGACCGCCGAGGTCGGTTGCACTCTTGCGGCGCACCAACTCTCGGGCCTTACGCGCCGCAATTCGGGCTTGCGCGGAAGAGACCGCCTTGTTGATGACGGTCTTGGCCTCCGAGGGATTTGCCTCGAACCAGTGCTGGAGTTGCTCGTTGCACACCTTCTGCACGAACGACTTGACCTCGGTATTACCGAGTTTCGTCTTGGTCTGACCCTCGAACTGCGGCTCGGCGACCTTCACCGAGATCACAGCTGCCAAGCCTTCCCGGATGTCGTCACCGGTGAGGTTCGGGTCCTTTTCTTTCAGCAGCTTCTTGTCTTTGGCGTATTTGTTCACCACCGAGGTCAGTGCGCTGCGAAAACCTTCTTCGTGGGTTCCGCCCTCGTGTGTGTTGATCGTGTTGGCGAAGGTGTGTACCGACTCCGAATACCCGCCGTTCCACTGCATCGCGATCTCGACCTCGTGTCCGACGCCTTTGCCCTCGAAGTCGATGACGCTCTGCTGGATCGGGCTTTTGGTGCGGTTGATGTGCTTGACAAAATCGACCAGACCACCGGGATATTGGAAGGTGCGTTGCTTAACCTTATGCGGCGCTTTGGATTCGGCCGCTTTCTCTTCCGCCGACTTCGGTGCCTCGGCGGTGTCGCTGACGACCTCGTCGACGACCTCGTCCTTCTCTACCCGGTCGTCGGTCAGGGTGATCGTGAGCCCCTTGTTGAGGAAGGCCATCTCCTGCAGACGACGGGCCACCGTCTCGAAGTCGTATTGGGTGGTTTCGAAGATGTCAGAATCAGCCCAGAACCTGATGGTGGTTCCGGTCTTCCTGGTGGCCTCGCCTTGCTTGAGGGTGCCTGGCACCGCGCGGTCATAGACCTGAGACCACTCGTGGCCGTCACGTTTGATGTCGACCTCCAGCCGCTTCGACAACGCGTTGACCACGGATACGCCGACTCCGTGCAAGCCACCGCTGACGGTGTAGCCACTGTTTTCGCCGCCGAACTTGCCACCGGCGTGCAGCTGGGTCATCACCACATCCACGGTCGGCGCTCCGGTGGAGTGCATCGCCACCGGGATACCGCGCCCGTCGTCGGCGACTTCCACGCTGCCGTCGTCAAGCAACCGCACATCGACCTTGGTCGCGTAGCCGGCCATCGCCTCGTCCACCGAGTTGTCCACCACCTCCCAGATGAGGTGGTGCAAACCACGCTCACCGGTGGAGCCGATGTACATGCCCGGGCGTTTGCGGACGGCCTCGAGTCCCTCGAGAACGGTGATCGCTGAAGCGCCGTATTCGTTCTGTTCTTTCTTCTTCTGGGCAGCCACGGTCGGAATGCTCTCCTTGGGGTTGGCATGCGAGCGGTTCAGTCACCGCAACGGTCGCATTCGTCCACTCTACCGTGACGCACTGTCAGCACCGATTTTGTGGGCGCGTTTCTACCCTTCTATCCGCGCCGTGCGCTTAATTTCTTCGCCGCGGTCGCGTCCTGACGTTCCAGATCGAAGTCCGTGAGCTTCTGGCGGCTCTGAGACGGTGGTGATTTTGGCCCCGGGCCAGCCGGCCGACACCCGTCAACCGTAGGTATCGCGAGGCCCTCGGCCGCCGATATGTTTCGGTCCTTTTCGCCAGGACGGCTTTGCCGGCCCGGTGATCTTCAGCGACTTCACCACGCCGTTGCCGACGGCGGCGGCGATCTTCGCCAGAAGTTGGCCCTGCATGAGGCGCAGTTGAGTCGCCCAGGCAGTCGACTCGGCGCTCACGCTGAGCACCCCGTCGTTGAGTGCCTGCGGAGTCGCATGCTCGGCGATGTCACCGCCGACGACCGACGCCCACTGACCGAACACCATTCCTTCAGCAACGTGCGCCGTCCAGCCCTGTTGTTTCGCAACATCGTGCGTCAGCCGTCCTAACGGTTGCGGATCCCGTACGTCGGGACCCGGACCCGACCAGCGTCGTCGCTGACCTGCCACGCGCCGCCCGGCGATCGGGGCAGCGCGGCCTCGGCCTGGCTCTTGTCCCCGCGCCCGTGCCTCGGCGCGGGCGTCTTCCAAGGTACGTCTGACCAGATCGATACCGCGTAGCTGCTCAGGAGCCGGTGCGGCCTCCGGGGTCGCCGAGCCTTCATCCTCTTTCACACCTGCACCTCCGAGACCGGACCGGAATCACTGTCGCGCAGTTCGATAGGCACCCGTACGGCGTCCCATCCGTCTGGGATGTCTTCCACCACCGCGGCAGTTACCAGCACCTGCTCCGCCGATTCGGCCACCGTTGCCAACGCACGCCGCCGCTTGGTGTCCAGTTCGGCGAACACATCATCCAACAACAACACCGGCTCACTGCCGTCAGTGCGAAGGAGTTCGTACGCCGCCAACCGCAGCGCCACCGCGAATGACCACGATTCACCGTGACTGGCAAAGCCTTTGGCGGGTTGATCGCCCAAGCGCAGCTCCAGGTCATCACGATGTGGACCGACCAGACAGACTCCGCGTTCGAGTTCAGCGTTCCGGCGCACGGCCAAGGCGCTCAAGAGTGTGACTTCTAATGCGTCCTGATCGGTCGCTTCCTGCGCGCCGGGCACCACAGCGTCGGTGCTGGCGCGATAACTGATCGTCGCCGAGCGTGATTGCGGTGCCAAAAGTTGGTAGGACTTCTCCACTTCAGGTGCCAGTTGCTTGATCAGATCTATCCGCGCCGCCATCAGCTGGGCGCCATACTCGGCCAGCCGACTGTCCCACACGTCGAGGGTCTCCAACGCACCCCGGTCACCACGAAAACGGGCGCTAACCAGCGATTTCAACAACGCGGTGCGCTGCCGAAGCACTTTGTCGTACTCGGCGCGCACCGCCGCGATGAGCGGCCGCCGCAATGTGGCCAATTCGTCGAGATAGCGACGCCGTTCCGCGGGATCTCCGCGGACCAGGGCCAGATCTTCCGGAGCGAACAACACTGCCCGCAACACACCGACGATTTCGCGCGTGCTGCGCACCGGCGAACGGTTCAGCCGCGCCTTGTTGGCCCGACCCGCCGCGATCTCGAGGTCGACGGCGCATTCCCGGCCTTCGCTGACCACGATCGTCGACACCACCGCGCGATCGGCACCCGCCCGGATAAGCGGCGCATCGGTCCCGACCCGGTGCGAACCCAAATTCGTCGAATACCACAGCGCCTCAAGCAGATTGGTCTTACCGAAGCCATTGCGGCCGACGAATACGGTACGGCCGGGTTGCAAGTCGAGTTCGACCCGTGACCAGGACCTAAAATCACGCAAGGCCAAATGCCGGACGTACACCTACTCGCACCTATTTCGGGGGCCCGGGCGCTCAGCCCGGCAGCCGCACCGGCATCAACAGGTACACGTAATCCGTCGGCACAGCGGGGAAGGGCCCACTTCCGCTCGGAACCGCGTCATCGGCGGATGCCGGGCGCAGCAGTGCGGGCTTACCCGGTGTCGTGAAGCCGAATGACACCCGCTCGGAATGCAGCGAACTCAGACCGTCGGTGAGGTAGGTCGGGTTGAAGGCGATCGTCAACGGTTCGCCCGCGTAATCCACGGCGAGATCCTCTTCGGCCCGCCCGACGTCATCGGCGCCGGCGGACAGTCGCAGCATTCCGTCGGCGAATTCCATCCGGACTTGCGCGCCGCGCTCGGCCACCAGAGCGACCAGCTTGATCGCTTCGGTCAACTCAGCCACGTTGATGGTTGCGACCGCAGTGTGTTCGGCCGGGAGCAACTGCCGGAACTTCGGGAACTCCGCGTCCAGCAGTCGGGTGGTGCTGCGTTTTCCGTTGCCACTGATGCCGAGCAGACCGTCTTTCCCGACTCCCGCCCCGGCGCCCAGCGACAACCGAACTTCAGACCCGTCGGTGCTGGCTTTTGCAGCTTCCGCCAAGGTCTTCGCCGGCACCAACACCGACGCCTCGATGTCCGGAGTCAGTGCGGACCAGGTCAACTCCCGAACCGCCAGGCGGAACCGGTCGGTCGCTGCCAAAACGACAGTCTCGCCGGAAATCTCGACGCGGATTCCGGTCAGCATCGGCAGGGTGTCATCCCGGCCGGCCGCGATTGCGACCTGCCCGATGGCTTCGGAGAACAACTCCGCAGGCAGAGTGCCGGTTTCCTGTGGCAATGTCGGCAGTGTCGGGTAATCCTCGACAGCCATCGTCGGCAACGAAAAACGGGCGCTTCCGCAGGTCAGAGCGACGCGATTGCCGTCGACGTAGAAATCGACGGGCTTGTTGGGCAGTGCCCGGGTGATGTCGGAAAGCAACCGACCGGATACCAAAACGCTTCCCGGGGAGGCTATTTCGGCAGCAACCTGCACTTCGGCCGAAACCTCGTAATCGAATCCGGAGATTGTCAGGCCTTCATCGGATCCGGTCAGCAATACACCGGACAGCACCGGCACCGTCGGCCTGGACGGCAAGTTTTTGGCCACCCATGTCACCGCGTCGGCGAAGGACTCCCGCACCAATCGGAACTTCAAGTCGGTGACAGCCCGTGTCGTAGCCGCGTCCATTGCGTCCCTTCACCTACCAGTGACTTCGAATCCTATGAGCCGGCTCCCCGTGCCAGTCGTCGGGGGACTCGCCATGACGAACGTCGGTGGCAGAACTTTTCGCCACGAGACGGCCGCAACGACAGTCGAACTACAACCGTAGAGCTTCTAACGCAAACTTGAAAGCCACTCGTTGACGGGGACAAGCCCAGCCCGTGGTCGGTCAGCGGGCCCTGAGTGAGGGGATGTCCCCAGGGTTGTTCTTCAAGAAAAATTCTTCGAAGAGATCTCAATAACAGTATTAGGGGTTGTGCAATCTGGGGACAACCGGGTCTTGCCGCTGCTAGGGGGCTGATGTGGTTGTGCATCACAGTGCCGACGGTTGTGTGAACCGGCTTGATGGTCTGGGGATGAATGACAGATCTGCACGGGACAACTCGTACTCCACGTGAGTTTGTGTGGTTTGTACACAGTGCTACCCACACGCCGATGGTGGTGCCGGTGTGACTCGAGGGAGGCAAGTTTTTTCCAAAAATCAGCCAAGCTGACAGAAGAGCGGTGCGGAATATGGGGGATTCAGCGCTTGGAGCGCTGACGGATCCGTGTAGTGAGCTCTTTGACGTTGTCGAAGATCTCTCGTCGCTCGGCCATCTCGCCACGAATCTTGCGTTCTGCGTACATCACGGTGGTGTGGTCGCGGCCGAATGCCTGGCCGATCTTGGGCAGTGAGAGGTCGGTGAGTTCGCGGCACAGATACATAGCAATCTGCCGCGACTGCGCAAGTGGACGGGCCTTACCCGGCCCACGTAACTCTTCGACCGTCGTGTCGAAATACTCGGCGGTGGCAGCCATGATCGTGGCTGCACTGATCTGCATGCCGCTCGCGTCGGCGATCAGGTCGCGCAGCACGATCTCGGCGAGCGATTTGTCGATGGGCGTCTTGTTCAGCGAGGCGAATGCGGTGACCCGGATGAGTGCGCCTTCGAGTTCGCGGATGTTGCGCTCGATGCTGCTGGCGATGAGTTCCAACACGTCGTCGGGCACTGCCAGACGTTCGACCTGTGCCTTCTTGCGCAGGATGGCGATGCGCGTCTCGAGGTCGGGCGGCTGCACATCGGTGATCAGACCCCACTCGAACCGGGTGCGCAGGCGGTCCTCGAGGGTGGCCAGCTGTTTGGGCGGCCGGTCGGATGAGATGACGATCTGCTTGTTCGCGTTGTGCAGCGTGTTGAAGGTATGGAAGAACTCTTCCTGAATACCGTCCTTGCCTTCGATGAACTGGATGTCATCGACCAGCAGTACGTCGACGTCGCGGTAACTGCGCTTGAACGAAACCTTGCGGTCGTCGCGCAACGAGTTGATGAAGTCGTTGGTGAATTCTTCGGTGGAGACGTATTTAACCCGCATGCCGGGGAAGAGGCGCTGCGCGTAGTTGCCGGCCGCATGCAATAGGTGTGTCTTACCCAGACCGGACTCGCCCCAGATGAAAAGCGGGTTGTAGGCGCGGGCCGGTGCTTCGGCGATCGCCAGGGTGGCGGCATGCGCGAACCGGTTGGACGAACCGATGACAAAAGTGTCGAACGTGTAGCGCCGGTTGAGGCTGGTTCCGCTTGCGGCCGAGGTGTCGGTGGTGGTGGGACGCGCGTTGAAATACGTCGGCCAACTCTGCCCGGGGCCGGGGTCACGGTGCGCATCGTTGTCTGGGGGATCGTTCGGTTCGGGTTCGTCGACCGCGGCCAGTGTGTCGGCCTGGGGGTAGGTGCTGTCGTTTTCAGCTGGCGGAGGCGCGATGCGTACGCCCAGTTGGATCTGTTGTCCGAGCCGCCGGCTGAGGGCATCGGTGATGGGCGTGCGCAGATGACGTTCGATCTCGTTTTGCACGAATACGCTCGGCACCGACAGCAGAGCAAACCCCTCGACGATGGTGAGGGGTTGCACGAGATTCAACCAAGCTCTTTGCTGGGGAGTTAGCGGAGCGGTGAGTGTGGGGCCGTTGCCGGTCTCACCGTTGAGTTCGGCGACGACCGAGTTCCATACCGTTGCGAATCCGGAACCGGGGTCATCGGTCAACGACGTATCTCCCTATTCCGACGGTCGAACCACATCATTTTTGTTGGCTACGGAATAGCTGTCCACATAGTTATCCACAGATGTGGACAGGACGGTCGATAACGGGCCGAAGCCTAGTGGCAACGGTTCGCGATCTCCGTGCTGGGGACAACTTCGAGGTTGTCCGGTCAGCTAGTGGATCAGCCATCCTCGCTTTGATGTCGACAGAGTTTCCAAGTACGAATCGGCTTGGAGACTACACCGCCCGAAGCTAACAGTTTTCGGTGCGGCTGCCAACAGTTCTCCCGTATCCATTTCAGCGTTGTCCGTGCTCGTGACGAGGCTCAAATGTGGTCGGCAGACGACGATTTTCACCTCGGACGCGGCCCCGGCTGGGTCTAGTGTTGCGGGCGAGGTTTGACCAGGGCAAGCCTCATCAGTACCCTCAAACAGTCGCCCGAAAGTCGGCGATACGGCTGCGACCCGGATAAGCCCCGGAGAACGCGCCGGCCAGCTAGCGAGAAACACCACCGACCAACGGTTCAGTAGCGGTTGGATGGTTGTGCCAAACACAGCGAGGAGAACGCCGTGGCCAAGGGAAAGCGGACCTTCCAGCCGAACAACCGGCGTCGAGCCCGCGTTCACGGTTTCCGGTTGCGGATGCGTACCCGCGCGGGGCGGGCCATTGTGTCCGGGCGCCGTGGCAAGGGTCGCCGCGCTTTAACTGCCTGATCGCAACGTCGGGTTCCCCAGCGGTGCTTTCTGCACGCAACCGTATGAGGCGATCGACGGACTTTGACGCGACAGTGAAGTACGGAATGCGCATGGTGCAACCCGATGTCGTCGTTCATGTCCGCCGGTCGAATCAGCACGAAGACAGCCAAGGACCGCGTGTCGGGCTGATCATTGCGAAGCGGGTGGGTTCTGCGGTGGAACGACATCGCGTGGCTCGGCGACTCAGGCATGTGACCCGGCCGCTCCTGGAAGGTCTGCATCCGCATGATCGGGTGGTCATCCGTGCACTGCCGAGTAGTCGGCACGTGTCATCGGCGTGGTTGGAGCAGCAGTTGAGAAGCGGCCTCCGTCGGGCGTTCGAGCTGGCCGGTGCCGACCGGTGAACGCGTCGGTGTGTAGCCCTGTCCAAGCGGTTCGCTACGCGAGCAGGGTTGGCACTCCGTTGGCGCGCGCGCTGATCTACCTGATTCAGCTCTATCGACACATGGTGTCTCCGTTGCGGCCGGCATCGTGCCGGTTCGTTCCTACCTGTAGTCAATACGCCGTCGATGCCCTCACCGAGTACGGAGTTGTTCGGGGAGGCTGGTTGGCGGTGGCCAGGCTGGCCAAGTGCGGGCCTTGGCACGAGGGAGGATGGGACCCCATCCCGGAGCGTCACCCATGTCGGGTCCATGTTGATGTCCTGCCCGGAGTCGTCCGCGATCATCCGGCAGAGCAAGGGGAGAGTGAATCTTTTGTTTGATTTCTTCAGCTTGGACTTCATCTACTACCCGGTGTCGTGGATCATGTGGGTTTGGTACAAGGCGTTCGCCTTCGTGCTGGGCCCGGACAATTTCTTCGCCTGGGCGCTGTCGGTGATGTTCCTGGTGTTCTCTCTGCGTGCGCTGCTGTACAAACCCTTCGTCCGACAGATTCGCACCACGCGGCAGATGCAGGAATTGCAGCCACAGATCAAGGCGCTGCAGAAGAAGTACGGCAAGGACCGCCAGCGGATGGCGGTCGAGATGCAGAAGCTACAGCGCGAGCATGGCTTCAACCCCATTCTGGGATGCCTGCCGATGTTGGCGCAGATTCCGGTTTTCCTGGGGCTGTATCACGTATTGAGGTCCTTCAACCGGACGACCGGAGGCATCGGCCAGCAGCAGCTGTCGGTCGCCCAGAACCGCGCTACCGGTAACTACGTCTTCACGCCCACTGATGTCGGGCATTTCCTGGACGCCAACCTGTTCGGCGCACCGATCGGTGCGTCCATCACCCAGCAGGGAGGGTTGGACGCATTCACCCATTTCGACCGCACGGCGGTGATCCTGGTCTGTGTGCCGGTGATGATCCTGGCCGGCGTCGCGACGTACTTCAACAGTCGTGCCTCGGTGGCACGACAGAGTGCGGAAGCTGCGGCGAACCCGCAGACGGCGATGATGAACAAGTTGGCCCTGTACGTGTTCCCGTTGGGCGTGGTCGTCGGTGGTCCATTCCTTCCGTTGGCGATCATCTTGTATTGGTTCGCCAACAACATCTGGACCTTCGGTCAGCAGCACTACGTGTTCGGGATGATCGAAAAAGAGGACGAAGCTAAGAAGCAGGAGATACTCGCGCGGCGGGCGGCGAATGCACCCGCGCCGGGTGTCAAGCCCAAGCGCAGTTCCAAACCGGCCTCGGCGACAGGGAACGGTTCTTCGGCAGACGACGAGTCTTCGGTTCCGCTGGACGTCGATGCGACCGATGGCGGGGATATTGCGGTGGACGGCAAGCCGGGCAGCGCCGCACAGGCTCCGGTGAGCAAGACCAATACCGGGAGCGGGAACAACGGGCCGGGCCGCACGCCGCGACCGGGTGCCAGACCAAAGAAGCGCAAACGCTAGTTTGCGCGCAGAACTTGCCGGAGCTCGCAGGCTAGTCCGTAACGCCTGGGGAACGACACAGCAAGACAGCGCGGCGCCAGCGCCGCGAATACCAACCCGTGGATGAGGGGAGAGAAAGCCATGACGGACGCTGACACCACAGAGCTTGACTCGGAGGCTGACGTGACGGCCACGCCAGACGAAGAGTCCGAGGGTCCTGGTGAAGAGGGTGACGACCTGGAAGACCGTTTGGTCGCCGAGGGTGAGATAGCCGGCGACTATCTGGAAGAGCTGCTGGATCTGTTGGACTTCGACGGTGACATCGACTTGGACGTCGAAGGTAACCGTGCGGTGGTGAGTATCGACGGAAGCGACGACCTGAACAAGTTGGTGGGCCGCGGCGGTGAGGTGCTCGACGCGTTGCAGGAACTGACCCGGCTGGCTGTGCACCAGAAGACCGGCGTGCGCAGTCGACTGATGCTCGACATCGCGAGCTGGCGCCGTCGGCGGCGTGAGGAGTTGGCCGCACTGGGTGACAAGGTTGCACGCAGGGTCGCCGAGACAGGCGAGCGTGAGGCGCTGTCGCCGATGACTCCGTTCGAGCGCAAGATTGTGCACGACGCTGTCGCGGCGGTTTCGGGTGTGCATAGCGAGAGCGAGGGCGTGGAGCCGACTCGGCGCGTCGTCGTCTTGCGTGACTGACCCTGGAACCCAACCCTGACGAGGCCGTGATCGGTCGAGTTACAGGTTTGTAGTTCTAGCGGGTTCAGTTGGCGGCGCCTGGGAGCGGAGGGATGTTTCACGTGAAACATGGCGATCCGAGCGATCCCCAGAAGCTGCCAATAGGAAGCCCCGAACCAGCGCCGCCGAGGATCGTCGACCCTGGCGCGCCCACCATGCCGAGGGCGGCTGCAGTGATCTTCGGGGACCGGCTTGATCTCGCGGTGCAGTACGCCGAGATCCTCGCTACGGACGGAGTCGAGCGAGGACTGCTCGGGCCTCGAGAAGTTGACCGATTGTGGGATCGTCACGTGCTGAATTCCGCCGTGATAGGTGAGTTGCTTGATGAGGGCTCCCGCGTCGTGGACATCGGCAGTGGCTCTGGGCTTCCTGGGCTGCCGTTGGCAATCGCTCGCCCGGACCTGGAAGTATTCCTGCTTGAGCCGATGTTGCGCCGGAGTGATTTTCTGCTCGAAGTAGTGGCAGCCCTCGGCTTGCCGGTCGAGGTGTTGCGGGGTCGTGCCGAGGAGAAGCCCGTGCGGGAGCGTCTTGGCGGTAGTGACGCGGCGGTATCCCGGGCGGTCGCGGCCTTGGACAAGCTGACGAAGTGGAGTATGCCGTTGCTGAGGCAGGACGGGCAGATGGTCGCCATGAAGGGGGAGCGTGCCCCCGACGAAGTCAACGAACACCGGCGCGCTATGGCTGCGGTCGGCGCAGTAGATATCCGGGTGGTGTCCTGTGGCGTGGATTGCCTAGACCATCCGGCGACCGCCGTGGTTGCACGCCGTGCCACACGGCCTCGGCACAACAGAATCGCAAGTAGGGGAGCGCTATGAGGTTCATCCGCAGTACTGCAAAGGGAGAGTCTCCTTCCCCGGAAGGCGGTGAGGAGATCGATCGGAGGACCCCGGTGGCTGGTGACAGTCAGGCGGAACAGCAACCTGACGACGCGGGTACGCACCGGCATCGGGCGGGCTCGGGTCGGTCCCCAGCGCGCCGGGTAGCGGCCTCGGCTACGGGGGCGCACAATCCCAGGGTGAATGTTTCACGTGAAACATCGAACGAGTTCGACACCCCTATCGGCGCAGCTGCCGAACGTGCGATGAGGGTTCTACACACCGCTCACGACCCGCTCAAGCGACCAGGTCAGCGCCGCCTGTTCACCATCGCTAACCAGAAAGGCGGGGTAGGTAAGACAACAACCGCGGTCAATCTCGCGGCCGCGCTTGCTGTGCAGGGACTCAAGGCACTCGTGATCGATCTGGATCCCCAGGGAAACGCGAGTACCGCACTAGGTATTGCTGACCGCCAATCCGGCACACCGTCTTCCTACGAGGTGCTCATCGGCGAGGTCTCGTTGCGAGACGCCCTGCGCCAGAGCCCGCACAGTGACCGGCTGTTCTGCGTGCCGGCGACAATCGACCTGGCCGGGGCTGAGATCGAATTGGTCAGCATGGTGGCGCGGGAGAATCGGTTACGCAACGCCCTCGCCCAGTTGGACGACTTCGACTTCGACTACGTCTTCGTCGACTGCCCACCGTCATTGGGCCTGCTCACCATCAATGCGCTTGTTGCCGCACCCGAGGTGCTGATCCCCATCCAGTGTGAGTACTACGCGTTGGAGGGTGTATCGCAGCTGATGCGCAACATCGAGATGGTGAAGGCGCACTTGAACCCACAACTCGATGTCACCACCGTCCTGCTCACCATGTACGACGGGCGCACCAAGCTGGCCGATCAAGTCGCCGAGGAGGTTCGGCGTTATTTCGGAGACCGCGTGCTGCGGACGGTCATCCCGCGCAGCGTCAAGGTATCGGAGGCGCCAGGCTACAGCATGACGATCATCGATTACGATCCCGGATCGCGTGGAGCGATGAGTTATCTCGACGCCAGCCGCGAGCTCGTCGAGCGCGATCGTCCAACAGCCGGGAAGGCATAACCATGACGCAGCCGTCACGCAGGAAGGGTGGGTTGGGCCGAGGCCTGGCCTCGTTGATTCCCACCGGCCCGGTCGATGGTGAGTCGGGACCAGCGGCATTCGGCCCGCGGATGGGTTCGGCCGCGGCTGATGTGGTGATCGGGGGGCCGCTCCCGGACGCCGCGGCAATGGGGGCGGTGTACCGAGAGATCGCGCCGGCGGACATTGAACCGAACCCGCGCCAGCCACGCCAGGTGTTCGATGACGAAGCGCTGTCGGAATTGGTGCACTCCATCCGTGAATTCGGCCTGTTACAGCCGATCGTCGTACGCGCCGTCCCCGCCTCGCCTGGGGGAGCCCGGTACCAGATCGTGATGGGCGAGCGGAGATGGCGGGCAGCCCAGGAAGCGGGTCTGGCGACCATCCCGTCCATCGTTCGCGAAACTGGCGACGACAATCTGCTGCGCGACGCGCTGCTGGAAAATATCCATCGCGTACAGCTGAACCCGTTGGAAGAAGCGGCGGCCTATCAGCAGTTGCTCGACGAGTTCGGTGTTACTCACGACGAACTGGCGGCCCGGATCGGGCGATCGCGACCGCTGATCACCAATATGATCCGGCTACTCAAGCTGCCGATCCCCGTCCAGCGCCGAGTCGCCGCGGGCGTGCTCTCGGCCGGCCATGCCCGTGCACTGTTGTCGCTGAATGCCGGGCCGGATGCACAGGAAGAGCTGGCGAGCCGGATCATCGCAGAGGGACTTTCGGTGCGAGCCACCGAAGAAGCAGTCACCATGGCCAACCGTGCTGACCCGCTGACGCCGCCGCCGGCGCGCCGCAAGCCGATCCAGATGCCAGGTCTGCAAGACGTTGCTGAGAAGCTGTCGAATACCTTCGATACGCGCGTCACGGTCGCTCTCGGCAAACGAAAAGGCAAGATCGTGGTGGAGTTCGGGTCCGTCGACGACCTGCAGCGAATTATCGATTTAATGACCGTAAATAAGGTCTGAGCGGGTAGGACCAGACATACGCTGTAATTACGTCACTGTGACACTGAGCTGGTTTGGGACCGGAAACAGACCCGGCCCCGTCGCCGTGAAACAACGGAGATCTGATGTGCGGCAAGTTAATTCGACAATGAAGAAGCCATTCGAAGGCAATTTCTGGCCGCCGCTCGGAGGGTTGAAGAGCGGGCCGACGGGGAAACTCCAGTGGCCGGGCCAACACTGGCCGGACAGCCGCAAACTCTCCTATTCTGGAGGGGTTGCCGGTGCGCTTCATCCCGGGGAAGGGCCGGGTAGCTTTTATCGCCTCGCAATCTCGCGAGGCACGGACGGCAGGGGAGTGCAACGCTCCCGGGATCGCCTTGCGACGTCGCGAGCCGGCCTCCCAGTAGACGCAGCGCCGCGGAGGAATGAGGCCATGGCCATGATCAAGGCACGGAGGCTAGGAGACTAGTGTCAGCTCGGATCACACCGCTGCTACTCGAGGCCTTCGAGCAGCTTCCCAAGCACGCGCGCCGCTGCGTCTTCTGGGAGGTCGACCCGGCAACCCTCGGCAAGGATGACCACCTCGCTGACCCTGAATTCGAAAAAGAAGCGTGGCTGTCGATGGTGATGCTGGAATGGGGTCCGTGCGGCCAGATCGCGACGACGATCCCCGACGAGCGCGGTCACGCCGAACCACCGTGTCTCGGATACATCTTTTACGCGCCGCCGCGCGCGGTGCCCCGGGCCCATCGATTTCCCACCGGACCCGTCTCCGCGGACGCCGTGCTGTTGACATCAATGGGTATAGACCGTGGGCAGGCCGCACCGGAGGACATGGCCGATTTGTCGCACAGCCTCATTACCCGAGTGATCGATGAGATGGTGCGACGCGGCGTGCGGGCACTGGAAGCATTCGGCCGCACGTCGGCGGCCACCGAGTTGCAGGCCCCGATAGCCGCTGACATCCAGCCGGTGCTGGAAGCGCTCGGGGACTGCTCGGTCGAGCATTGCATCATCGACGCCGATTTCTTGATCGACGCAGGTTTCGTGGTGGTCGCACCGCACCACTACTTCCCGCGCCTGCGCTTGGAGCTCGACAAGGGCCTGGGTTGGAAGGCAGAAGTTGAGTCGGCGCTGGAGCGCCTGCTGGAGAACGCTCAACTGCAGCAACCGGTGGGGGCGACTCCGGCAGGGGCCGGGACGGCCAGCGACGCGTTAAACGTTTCGGCGGCAGGGGATTTCGACGCCCGAAGGCGGAAGTACTAGGAGCCGCTAATCCTGCTGGCTCGCTCTACCGACAACTCATGAGCGAGTAGTTCCGCGAAAGTGAATGTGCCGGTGGGCCGGTCGTTCTTTCCCAACAGGTACAGACGCTTGACGGCGGCGAGAATTCCTTCGGCGATCGCATCACGGTTTTGCGTGGCAACCAGCATCTCGCGGTCGCCCGTATTGGTTATGTAGCCGACGTCGACCTGGACGGTGGGCATCCTGGTCAGTCGCAGCAGATCCCATGTCCGGCCGTGGACCCGACAATCCTGTAACCCAGTGCGAGCGACCACTTCTCGCTGAATGAAGTCGGCAAGGTTGCGGCCGATGGTCGACACCGAACCGTGCGAGTTGCCGAAATGGAAGGAAGCCACCCCATTCGCCGCAGCGGCGGTCTGGTTTTCGCAACGCAGGCTGATCATCAGGTCCGCGCCAACGGAATTGGCGATGGCAGCCCGTTCGGCATCCGAGGGGCTGCGGTTGGTCGGGCGGGAGAGGAAGGTCTCCATGCCGATCGCGGTCATCCGGCCTTCCAGCCGACTTGCCAAGTCCCACAGCACGTCTGCTTCACTGATCGGTCCCTCGGGACCTTGAGTGATCAAACCGTGGTCGCTGCCGCCGCGGCCCGGATCGATGATGATCCGCTTGCCCGACAGTTTGGGCCCGGAGCGGCGGACCAACTCTTCTTCGCGAATCGCGTGCGGCGAACCACCACTGACGCGCGAACTCAGGAAGTACAAGGAGCGCAACGTCTCTGGGCCGCAGATGCCGTCGGCGGAGAGTCCGTATTCGCGTTGATACGACATCAACGCGTTGTGCGTCTGCAACCCGAAATGCCCGTCGACCAAACCGGTGTAGAAACCGAGGTCTTGTAGCCGGGCCTGCAGTGTCGCGACATCGTCACCGTAAAGCGGGGCGCCGAATTGGTGGTACAACGTGCGGGCACCAAGCCGGTAGGAAGCTTCCTTCAGGGCGCGGTAAGTCGCTTCGCCAACGATGCCGTCCACCAGCAACCCACGGTGCTGTTGGAAGGCACGGACCGAGTAGTCGAGGTCGGCGTCGAATACGTCAAGAGCGACGTGCCGACCGGTGCTCAGGTCTTCGTCGGGGTTATCCGACATTCCGAGCGCGGCCAACGCCGCTCGGATCTCGGTGACAGCAGCTCCGCGGTCGCCACAGCGCAGCGCGTCGCCGTCTTCGCGGCGCTGACTCGGCATACCAAGGGCCCTCCGGGACTAATTGACTTCGCTGCCACCTGCAGCACAGTTAATTCTTATTGTCTCAGATGTTTGCCAATATCGGGAAAACCGCAGGCCGATCGCGGACTCGTTTCGGCAACGGGTCTGGGCCGGCGGGTCGGGTCGGTCAGTAGCCGGGCCGCCATGGTCGGATCGATGCGCGGCCCGGCCCCTAGATCGGTCCCGAGACCGATCTAGGCCAGATTGGGAACAGCGTCGGAAAGCTCGCGCAACAAGGCAGCCTTGCCCTTGGCGCCGACAATCCGCTTCACCGGCTGACCGTCCTTGAACAGGATCAGGGTCGGAATCGAGACGACTTGGAATTCGCGCGCCGTCTCGGGATTGGCGTCCACATCCAGCTTCGCGATGGTGAGGTCGTCCCCCTTTTCGGTCGCGATCTCTTCGAGCACCGGCGCTACCATCTTGCACGGGCCGCACCAGGTCGCCCAGAAGTCGACCAGCACCGGCTTATCACTGGACAACACGTCCGTCGGGAAAGAAGCGTCGGAAACCTCAATCGTGGCGGACTCTGCAGAACTGCTCATCGCTGTGCTCCTATCAGGGTGTCGGTACTGTCGGCGTGTCCGGTCGTTTCGTGCTCGGCGAGCCATCGTTCGGCATCGATCGCGGCGGCGCAGCCACTGCCCGCGGCGGTGACGGCCTGCCGGTAGGTGCGGTCTACCAGGTCGCCGGCGGCGAACACACCTTCCAGTGAGGTGCTGGTGGTGCGCCCTTGTACCAGCACATAACCGTCCGGGTCGAGATCCACCGCGTCGCGTACCAGAACGGAGCGCGGCTCGTGGCCGATCGCGACGAATACACCGGTCACCGGCAGGGTGGTCTCCTCGCCGCTGACCTTGTCGCGCAACCGCAGTCCGGTGACTGTGCCGTCGCCGTCGACGCCGAGCACGTCCTTATTGGTGAGGATGGTGATCTTGTCGTTGTCCTGGGCGCGCTGCAGCATGATTTTCGAAGCCCGGAACTCTTCGCGGCGGTGCACCAAGGTGACGCTGCGGGCGAAGCGGGTCAGGAAGGTGGCTTCCTCCATCGCGGAGTCACCGCCGCCGATTACGGCGATGTCCTGATCACGGAAGAAGAATCCGTCGCATGTGGCACACGAGCTCACGCCGCGGCCCAGCAGTTCCTGCTCCCCGGGCACGTGCAGATACCGCGCGGCGGCACCCATCGCCAGAATGACGGCGCGGGCATGGAACGTCTCACCTTCGGCGGTGACGACAGATTTGACCGGCCCGTCCAGCGACACCGATTCGACGTCGTCCATGCGTAGGTCGGCGCCGAATCGCAGTGCCTGCTCGCGCATCTGGTCCATCAACTCCGGTCCGGTGATGCCGTCGCGGAAGCCCGGGTAGTTCTCCACCTCTGTGGTGGTCATCAGCGCGCCGCCGAACGAGGTGCCCTCGAAGACAAGCGGCTTGAGCTGGGCGCGGGCGGTATAAAGCGCCGCCGTGTAGCCGGCCGGGCCCGACCCGACGACGATCACATCGTGGATGGTGTCGGGAGCATCGGAAGAAGATGTGGTGGTCATGCAATCCTTTCGGGGAACTCAACCCGAGCTCAAGATTGAATCTTGATCTCAAATCGTACGAACGCCAGCGTAGGCACTGCTGTTCCCGGCTGCGACGCGCGACACCTCGGTGACCTGAGACTCCGAAATTCAGCGGGGGATAGTGGTGCTGGCCAATAAGCCAGTGTCGGCGGCGCTGCAGTTCACCGACACCGCGTAGGCAACCACGGTGTTCGCTGTGTCGCCCGGCACGACGAGCACCACGCCGGGCCGGGCGTTGATGTCGACCGGCTGTGCGCCCAACACCTGGATTGACGCCGGATAGCCGAGTCCGCTGAGGCAGGAGGCCCGCTGTGACGCGTTGCCGAGCGCTCCGAAGTCGGGTGCGCGGTGCAGCAGCGCGAGGATTTCGTCGTCGGAGAGCGGGACGACCGGCGCGGGCGTCGAGATCGTGATGTGCTCCGCGGTTGGTCCCACGCTGGTTGTCGGCGGCGGCTCGTCGAGCAGCGCGGCGGTTCCGACCCCGACCGCTGCGACCACCGCACACAGGCCGGCAAGGCCGGCAGCGACTCGCGCAGGACGCATCGGCGGCTTGGCCGCGTGCGTCGCCTGCGGCGAACCGCCGGGAGACCTCAGCGCGGCCGAGACACTGGCCAAGACTTCGGGTGGAGCGTCCGGAGCCGGGGCGTCGCCTGCGGCGGCCACGTCGTCGCGCACCTGCTGCAACGCCTGCCAGGCAGCCGCCGCCTTCGGATCGGTGCGGATGCTGCAACGGACACGTGCGGCCGTGTCGTCGTCGAGCAGACCCGCCTGCAGATCGGCGAGAAGATCAACGCTCGGGGTTGGGTTTGCGCCCGGTGCAGCGGGGTCGGCCGGGTCGGTCACGTGTCCATTCTGACCGCTGTGCGTGGGGCGCGGTTGTGTCCACCCGCTCTACGCCCGGATCGCAGTGAGCTATGTCGCCCTGAGCACGTCGGCGTCGGCGTCTAGATAACCCAGCAGAAAAGCGAGCCTGACCCGGGCCCGAGCGCAGCGACTCTTCACCGTGCCTTCGGGGATCCCCAGCAGCGCGGCGGTCTCCGCTATCGAGTAGCCCTGCATGTCGATGGCCACCACCACCGCGCGTTGCTGCGCGGGCAGTCGCATCAGAGCCTTCTGCACCACCACCGCGGTCTCGACCGCGACAGTGCGATCGGCGGCCGGATATACGTCGTCGAGTGGAACGGTCGGGTGGGTCTTGGCGCGGCGCATCCGGTCCAGGCAGGCGTTGAGCAGGATGCGGTGCAGCCAGGTGCTGACCGCCGCGTCGTTGCGGAACGCGCCGGCGCCGCGATGTGCCGCCAACATCGCGTCCTGGAACGCGTCGTCGGCGTCCTCACGGGAAAGGCTGGTCAATCGCGCCAGCCGGTACAACTGCCGATGATGGCGACGGAACAATTCTGCGAACGCGTGCCGGTCGCCGGCGACGTGCGCAGCCAGAAGTTCAGCGTCGCTGTGCCCACCCCGTTTGGCTCCCCAAAAACCCACCGCCGGAACGTAACCGATCGATGTTGCACCGGCACTTCACCCGAAGCGCCGGGTGTGCGTGGCGCTCAGGAGGCGGCTTGAATGGTGATTTCGGAGATCTCGGATTCGCTCTTGCCATCGGTGGTGCCCAGGATAGGAATCCACACCAGCAGGTTCGACGTCGGCGAAGACGATTTGACCTGAATGGTGTTAGGACCGGGCTTGACCGCGGTGGCCGGAGTCAGGACGGTGGTGTCTTCGAGCCTGGTCGGATTCGGCGTGGCCGACGAGCGGATCTCGATCTTGGTTCCGGTGCTGGAGACGTTGAGGGTGACGGCACCGACGTTGGTCGGCTTCGGCAGCTGCAAGATCAATCCGACACCGCTCTTGAAGCCGGGGAACGGCGCCGCGTCGGAGTAGGTGTCGGTATGCCAGACCGTGGTGGGATTGCCGTCGATCGCCTGGCCGGCCTCGCCCGGATTATCGGCGTCGCCGCCGGGGGAGAAGACGGTGGCCTTGATGGGTTTGACGGTGCTGCCCGCCGGTGCGGACGAAGGAGATTCCGATGCTGCCGACGAAGTCGGGTTGTTGAGACCGAGCCGATCGCGGTCGAAGCCGTTGCCGACGTCGCCGAAGATCTCACTCACCACCGAGGCCAGGACGAGCAGCGCGATTATCAGGACCGTGGCTCCGGCGCCCACCCCGATCAAGATATTGCGGCGACGGCGGGAGTACCCCTCACCGGTGCCGCGATCGGCGGGCCGACGTGGCGCCGACGGCGTGAGCGGCTCCTCGACGGGACTGATCACCTCGGTGCGGTCAGCCACCGCGGTGGCCTGTTGCAACAAGTTCAAAAGTGTTGAGGCGCTGCGTATTCCGCCGTCTTCTTGAATCGATCGGGCGGCGACTGCGGAGATTTGGAATGGAATGTCGCGGTCGATGACGGTCGGTTCCAGCGGGACGGCATTCGAATCGCGGTCGGCGGGCGCCAACCCGCTGCGCTGGCCGGATTCCGGCAGTGGCCATCGGTTAACCAAGAGTGCATACAGGGCGGCGCCGATACCGCGGATGTCATTTTCCGGGCTGGCGTCGGGCATGGTCGCCGGATAGGCCAGAACGACGTCGCCGTCGATGCTGACGCGCACCCGGCTGGGGTGATCGAGGGACAGTGCCACGCCGGCCCGGTGAGCGGCGTCGGCGGCCGCGGCCAGCGACTGCATGGCTCGGATGGCACCCACTGGCGACGGTGAGGTGTCGGCGACCTCCTGCAGCGAGCCGCCGCGGATCCACTCCGCGACCACTAGGCCGCCGGATCCGGTGTGGACCACATCGAGTATGCGGGCGACGCCGGGCTTGTCTATCCGGCTGAGCCGCAAGGTGCGGGCCAGGATCTCCTGCAGCACTTCGTCCGGAAGGACGCCCTCGGGGTCGACGAACGTGAGCGCAACCTGCCGGTCCAGCGCGGTGTCCAGGGCTTGCCAGAACTGCAAGGGTGGCGTGCCGCCATGCGAGAGCAGCAGGCGGTAGCGGCCATTGGCAATGCGGGCGCCGGGGACAAGACTGACATCGTCTTGCGGCGCCGAAGGTTCGGGACTGCGTTCCCGCGGTGCGTCGAACGCCAACGGCCCGCGAGTGTCGAGATCGGCGTTGAGTTGGTCACGGGGCGCTTGCCGCGGACCACGGTTGCTTCGAGGCGCAATGTCGGGCTGGAAGTCGTCGGCAAGCGGCCGCGATGAGGCGCTATCGGATGTGCGGTCGGTCACCCCCGGTCCTTTCGCTTTTGCGGCCCTGGCTCCCGGAGGTCTGCGCCGGATCGGCTCCTGAGGCGCTCCGGACCCGGGCAGGGACGGGTTTGTCCCCGGTAGGGACGCATTTGCCCCTGGCAGGGACGAATTTCTTTGCTCAGGGTACGTGACCGGGGGCCGTCCGGACGACACAGTCACGTTGCCTGGGTTCTGCTGTGCGCGGCCACGTCCGATCCGGCGCTGGATGACCCCGAGAACCGCCCTCGCCTCGGGGACCTGCGCGCCGAGCAGCACCCCGGCCAGGATCGGCACCATGATGATTCCCAGGATCAGCAGGCGCAATAGCGAACCCATGCCGCCGTGGTCGGTGAGCCCGTTCAGCCCGAGCAGTCGGTCGGCAACATGGGCGATCAGGCCGGCCAGCAGCGACGCCGCGATGGTCACCAGGATGGTGCGAATCTCGCTGAGGCCGATCAGCGGACCACCCTTGGGTCGCAGGCTGCGACGCAAAAGAAAATGGCCGACCAGCGCGCCGGCCACGAAGCCCACGCCGTTGGCCATCCCCAGGTAGCCGGCGATCAGATCTTTGTTGCTGGTCAGGTGGGGCACCAGCAGCGAGCCCGCGATTTTGACCGTGGTGATCACGATGATGATCACGATCGGTGTCCACGGTTGTTCGCGGGCGTAGAACACCCGCAGCTGCAGCAGCACCAGCGCATACGGGATCAAGGTGAACGCCGACAGCGCAATCGCCGCGCCCAGAAATCCGGCATCGACCTGGCCGAAATGGCCGTAGGCGAACAGCGCGCTGCCCATTGCCGAGCCGCCGACGGTCATGAAAGCCACCGTCGGGATCAGGGTGATCATGGTGAGCCGGGTGGCCAGCGACAGGTCGGCAAGCACCGCCGGAATATCGTCGGCCGCCGCGTTGCGGCTCAGCCGCGGCATGACGACGGTCAGCACCGTCACGCCGATCATGCCGAACGGCAGCATCAGGACCAGCCAGGTGTAGTTGTAGATCGCCGGGCCAGAGGCGGCTGCGCTGCTGGCGACCTGGTTACCGACGATGTATCCGAGCTGGCTGATGACCACGTAGAGCACCATCGCGGCGGCCATCGTGCCGAACCGCTTGAGCCGATCGTCAAGTCCCCACAGCGGGCGCAGGCTGATGTGCTGGCGTTGGATCGCGACCAGCAGGACCGCGGTCTGCGCGATCACCCCCAGGGTGGTGCCGATGCCGAGCACCAGCAGTTTGGCGTTGCCCATCTTGACGGGATCGACCGAGAGTTCGCCGGGGACCGCGAGGTAGATCCCCAGGGTCGCGATCGCCACGACGTTGTTGACGACCGGTGCCCAGGCGGGCGGTCCGAACACATTGCGGGTATTCAGGATCGCCATGAACACCGACGACAAGCCGTACACCAGCACTTGGGGCAACAGCAGATAGGCGAAGGCGGTGGTCAGCGCTTCGTTGACCGCGGGGTTGCGGCCCAGCAGCAGCCGGACCAGCAGCGGCGCGGCCGCCACCGAAAGCACGGTCGCGATGATCAGCAGGGTGGTGGCCAGCGTGACCAGCCGACGCACGAAGGCCGCACCGCCGTCGGGGTCGTGTTGCTCGGCGCGAGCCAGCACGGGCACGAAGATCGCAGTGAACGTAGCCTCCAGGACTAGCGCGGCGATCATGTTGGGCAGCTGGTTGGCCACCGAGAACGAGCTGGACAGTGCCGCGCCCAGGATCGCGGCCAGCAACACGATTCGGGCGAATCCGGTGAGCCGACTGATCAGGGTCGCGAAGGCCATGCCCCAGGACCGCTGCACCAGGGCGGCGTCCGACAGCTCCTCCTTGCGTGGGCGCTGCTGCGCCGGCAGGTGCCGCTGGGGCAGACCCCGCGGCGGGACGGGTTCTCTTGGTTGCGAAAGGGGCTGCTGGGACAGCGGCTGCAGAGAAGGCGAGGACGGGGGCGGTCCCTGGGACGGCCGCCGCGGCGGTGGTTGCACCCGCCGGGGTGCGGGGTTCATACGCGATGCTCTTCGTGGACCCGATGATCGATTTGGCGCTGCTGCTCGACGGGCCGCTCCCGTCCGGCGGCGGGCGGGTCGGGACGATCCAGGTCGGCACGGTCGGGTTGGCCGCGGAACCGGTGCCACAGGCGTCGTCCGGCCAGCGTCACCAGCACCAGCGCTGCGGTGAGTGTGATGGCGAACAGCACCTTGCCGTAGGCGTTGGAATGCACCGACAGTCGCACCGGTTCCCCGAGCGACGTGCCGTCCGGAGTGCGCAAGCCGACATCGATCGCGACCCGCTGGGTGAAGTTGACCTCGATCGGGACCCGCAACGGCAGATAGCCCGGCGGGAGTTCGATTTGGCCGACGTCGGTGACGGTCATCCCGGGCGGGGCATTGACCTGCAGCCGTACCCGGATGGGCAAGGCCAGGTCGTTGTGCAGCGCGAGCGGAAGCGGACTGTGCTCGGTAGCCAGCGTGTAAGAGCCGCCGGGGTTGACGATGAACACCGAACGGAAGAAGTCCTCGATCGTGGCGCCGACGACTGACAGCCGCTGCTGGGCGAGCCCGTTGCGGGTGTCCGGCGGCGAAGCCTGGCTCAGCGCGCGCAGCATGTCCTCGCGCAGCGGCGCGGTGTACTGCACGCCGGTCAGGCCGGTGCGGTCGTCGGTCATCAACGCCGCGGTCAGCTTCCACAGCCGGTTCACCTGGCCGGAGATCTGGCCGGTGATGTCGTCGCCGAACCGCCCGCGATCCGAAGCGAAGGCGCCGGCCGGTTGCATCGGCTCGGTGTGCGCGGCGGCGTCGGCGACTACCGCTGCAAGCGGGCGCGGGACGGCCAGACCGGCGCGGATAGTGGCGGCCAGCGCGGTCAGGATCGACTGCGCGTCGTCGCCGCGCAGAGTCCACGACGCTGACGGCACCAAGATCTGGGTGCGCGGTGCTGCATCCGGCGCCAGGCTGCGCCACATCATGGCGCCGAGGGCGTCCTGGCGGCGGGCGGTGGCGGAGTCGTGGTTGACCCGGATCGACAGCGAGGCGTCCAGGTAGGTGGGAACTGTCGGGTTGGTGCCGGCGGCAGCCAGCGCAGCGCCGACGGCCGGATCGAAGGGTGCCGCCACCACTTGAGCCGAGAGCCGGCGCGGTGTGACGTCGGGGCTGCCGAAAGCCTGGCCGTCGCGCGGGGTGAAGTCGGCGGCGGCGACCACCACGGTGCTGTCGTTGGCGTTGAGGAGGGTGACCGCGCGGTTGGTCAACGGGCCGTCCGGCAGCAGGGCCGTGCCTCGGACGGAGCTCACGTCCAGGATGCGGTCGACGATGTCCGCGGTGCCGACGGTGGCGGCAGAGTTGAGCCCCGCGTCGTTGACGCGCTGCAAGGCGTCCAGGTCGGCTTGCGCGTATGGCAGCGCCGCGACGCAGGTGCGGTGGGCCAAAGCGCGCAACCGGTTCAGCCACAGCGTGGCGGCCGCCTGGCCGGTCCCGGGGTGGGTGGGGGTGCCCGGTAGTTGTGCGCCGCCGTCGGGGGAGTTGGACACCACGTAGCCGGCGGTCATTGCGTTGACGGTGACAAGCAGGTCGGGGTCTACCGCCAGACACAGCGCGCGGCTGACAGCGCCGTCGGGGTCGACGTCACGGCTGGTGACCAGTTCGGCCGAGCCGAGCAGGGTATCCAGCCGGCCGCCATTGGCCAACGAGTTGGCCAGGTCGTCGTCCACCAGGCGGACCGGAATGGTGCCGCCCGGCACGCCGGGGGCCAGCCGCGGCTTGTCGGCCAGCGGCCACAGCATGGTCATCCAGACCGGCTTGGTGGTGTCGGGTGGGACGGCGGACTCGAAGTCGGCGGGCTTGTCCGGCGGCACGCCCATCACGGGCAACAGGAACCGCGCGTTGTCGAGCCGGGCCGGTGCGCCGTAGTCGGGTGTGCCGTTGACGTTGACCAGCAGCGGAAAGATCCCGGGCCGCTCGATCGACAGCGACGGCGCCTTCAGCGAGCGCAGCGGAGCCGACAGGGTGAACCCGGCCTGTTGTCCGCGCTGCAGTTCGGGGGACACGGTGAGAAATTCGGCGGCGGGCTCGTACTGGTCCGTGCTGCCGTCGAGACTGGTGCGCAGACCGGCCGACGACGAAATGGCGACGGCATGCTCGAGGCGGACCATGACGTCGCGGACCGGGCGGTCGCCGATGTTGGTGACCATCCCGCTGACGGTGACGACGGGGTCGCTGGTGGTGGTGATCAGGTCCGGGGTCACCTGGTCGATACGCACTTGGACGAAGGGCGTCGCAGTGGGTTCCCCGGCGTGCGCGCGCGGCGCGGTACCCGGCGCGGTCACTAACATCCCAATGCCGGCCACGATGCCGATCACCGCGGCGAGGCGCACCACCTTCGCCCACCGAGTTCGTGGCGAAGTCACGGCCCCCGCCCGTGACCGTTCTTCCGGCCCGGTTCGGAGTCGTTGGCGTGACGGGTGCGGGAGTGGGTCTGCGGTCGTTTCCGCGGCGAGCTCGGAGGCAGCGGCGGGAGAGCTTCTTCGCCGTCGTTCTGCAGCTTGTCGATCAGTTCGTCGGCGCGCTCGGCTAGGCGGCGCTCGTCGGCGTAGGCGAGCCGCGACGGCAGTTCCTGGATCGGCACCCACGCCACCTCGGCGACCTCCAGATCTTCGTCGGACAGCTCTCCGCCCAAGAACCGCATCAAGTAGTGATGCACGGTCTTGTGCACTCGTCGGCCGTCGGTGACGAACCAGTAGTCGATGCGTCCCAATGCGGCCAGCACGCCGCCCCGGATTCCGGTCTCCTCGGCAACCTCACGAATGGCGGTCTGCTCGGCGGTCTCGCCCATCTCGATGTGGCCTTTAGGCAGCGACCAGAGCATCCTGCCACGCCGGTCGATGCGGCCGATCAGGGCAGCGACCTGAGAGTCCCGCGGGCCGTCAATACCATCGATGACCAGGCCTCCAGCGGAAGTCTCGTGCACCGTGCGCATCTGGTCGGTGCCGTTGCGACGGGGCCTTACCCGGCGTTGGGCAGCGGTTGCGGGCGTCGGGTGGCTGTCGGGAACCGGTGTGATCTCCGTAGTATTTTCGGCTGGGCGCGCGCCACTACGACCGCGGCGCCGGCCTCGGCGTCGACGCGGTTTGGCCTGTTCGCCCTCCGACATTCAAGCGATATTAGCTGCCCAACGTGGGTCTTCTTGATTCACTCGCCGGTTGACAGCTGTTTGGCACCGCGGCAGGTCCCGGTTTTCAGCTCACGTTTGCCGCTCGGAGGGGTGGGTTTTGGGTTGTGAGATGGCCCACATCTTCAAGAATTCCGCAGACGGTGCCCGGCTTTTCCTCGGGACAGTCGTCGGCGTGCCGACGGGTGCGCACGAGAGATTCGCGCAGGGCGAGCAGTTCGGCCACGGTGCTATCGATCTCGGTGATGCGTGCGTCCAGCAGGTCGCGCACGGCGCCGCACGGCGGCTTGCCGTCTTTGCGGATGGCGATGATGGTGCGGATGTCGTCCAGGTGCAGCCCCAGCGATCGGGCCCGGCGGATGAAGGTCAGCAGTTCGATGTCGCGCGTGTTGTACAGCCGGTAGCCGGTAACGGTTCGGGCAGCCTCGGGCAGTAAGCCCTTGGCCTCATATACGCGGACGGCCTTGCGGGTCACGCCCCCGGCTCGGGCGACATCGCCAATGGTCAGACCTGGTTGCGTCATGCGCTCTACCTCCTGCTTTCCATTGTCGACCTGGCCCCAGGGGGCAGGTTCTAGCTTTGGCTCGAACCAAATTGAGACTGACTAGATAGGTGGAAGAACATGTCTTTGCAACAGGGCGACGTCTACGTGTGTGCGGACTCCGATTGCGGCTGTGGCTGCGAGTTGACAGTGACCAAGGGAGCGGGGTCGTCGTGCACCTGCGACACGCCACCGAGCTGCTGCTGCGGCACCGCTCTGGTCAAGCAGCCGGGCTAAACGGACTGTCGGACTTCTCACATGGGCACCGAACGGGATCGGTGGTGATGTCGCGCGACTAGTCTGATCGAACGTGGCCCAACCCGTCCAGGATGCTGAACTGCTGACCGCTGCCGCGGTCGCGTTGCACCATTACGCTCCGCTGCTCCGCGAGGTGGGTTCGGCGTTCGCCAGTGCCGGCCACGAGCTGTATCTGGTCGGTGGCTCCGTGCGGGACGCGGTCCTGGGCCGGCTGCGCCCGGACGCGGACCTGGACTTCACCACTTCTGCTCGTCCCGAACAGGTGCAGAAGATCGTGCGGCCGTTCGCCGACGCACTCTGGGAAACCGGCATCGAGTTCGGCACCATCGGCGTCGGCAGGGGTGAGCACCGGCTGGAGATCACCACGTTTCGCGCCGACACCTACGACCAGGTGTCACGCAACCCGGAAGTGCGCTTCGGTGACCGGCTCGACGACGATCTGGTGCGCCGGGACTTCACCGTCAACGCGATGGCGGTGCGCATCACCGCGGACGGTCTCGGAGAATTCCTGGATCCGCTGAATGGTCTGGTGGCGCTGCGCGCCAGGGTGCTCGACACCCCGGCATCCCCCGAGGTCTCCTTCGGCGACGACCCGCTGCGCATGCTGCGCGCCGCCCGCTTCGTCGCCCAGCTCGGCTTCACGGTCGCGCCACGGGTGCGGACCGCGATCGAAGAGATGGCACCGCAGCTGGGCCGCATCAGCGCCGAACGGATATCCGCCGAACTGGACAAGATGCTGCTGGGCAAGGACCCGGTGGCCGGCATCGACCTGCTGGTGCAGACCGGGATGGGTGCGGTGGTGCTGCCCGAGATCGGCGGCATGCAGATGGCCATCGACGAACACCACCAGCACAAGGACGTCTACCAGCACTCGCTGACGGTGCTACGGCAGGCCGTGGAGCTAGAAGATGAGGGCCCCGACCTCGTATTGCGTTGGGCCGCACTGCTACACGACATCGGCAAGCCGGCCACCCGCAAGCATGAAGACAACGGCGGGGTGAGTTTCCACCACCACGAGGTGGTCGGCGCCAAAATGGTCCGCAAGCGGATGCGGGCGCTGAAGTACTCCAAGCAGATGATCGACGACGTTTCCCACCTGGTGTATCTGCACCTGCGATTCCACGGTTACGGCGACGGCAAGTGGACCGACTCTGCGGTGCGCCGCTACGTCACCGATGCGGGGCCGCTGCTGTCGCAGCTGCACAAGTTGGTGCGGGCGGACTGCACTACCCGCAACAAGCGCCGGGCTGCCCGGCTGCGGGCCAGTTACGACACGCTCGAGGAGCGGATCGCTGAACTGGCCGCGCAGGAGGACCTTGCGCGGGTGCGTCCGGATCTGGACGGCAACGAGATCATGCGTCTGCTCGACATCCCGGCCGGGCCACAGGTTGGGGAGGCGTGGCGCTTCCTCAAGGAACTGCGGCTGGATCGAGGTCCACTGTCCAACGAGGACGCGACCGACGAGTTGCTGGCGTGGTGGAAGTCGCGTGGGGACGACGCTTAGCGTCGACTCGGCCGAGCACCACTAACCTGGCAACAGGCAACGAAAGTGGGCAGCCATGAAATTTGGTCCCCATCAACACCGTTGCCTGAGCACGAACTCGCGGTCTGGCAAGGCAATTCGTCCTAAAGCCGGGCTAGTGGAACCCTCAGTGCGGCAACACCGTCGAATCAGACATGGAGTACTGCCTGAGCGGTGACGACAACACCGCTGCGATATGGACCCGCCCGCCCGATCTCGACCTGAACGGCGACGGCCGACTCGACGCGATCGGCCTCGATCTCGATGGCGACGGAATGCGCGACGACGCACTGGCAGACCTCGATGGCGACGGGCTAGCTGACCACGCGTTGCTGGATGTGGACGACGACGGCACGCCCGAAAGTCTCTTTGTCGACGATGGGTCGGGAACGTGGTCGGTCTCCGTCGACCGAGGTGGCCAGTTGCGGTGGTTCGGCCTGGACGGCATTGAGCACACTGGTGGCCCATTGGTCGACTTCGACGGTGGCGGTCATGCCGACGACCAATTGTTCGACGCTGACGGCGACGGTGTCGCCGATCGGGTGGTGTGTAGCGGTCCGGAAGGTGTCACCGGCTACGTCGACACCGACGGCGACGGTAGGTGGAACATCCGGCTTACCGACACCGACGGAGACGGGACGGCCGATGGCGCTTACGTGTTGTGACCGAGGTGCCAATAGCCACAGCTAACTTCTGAGAGCCGTTGTTTGAGTCATTATGCGAAGCGAATGGCGTGTCGATCGCGGTCTACTTGGACCGCCGGTAGATGCGAGATATGCGGCATCACCTGCTAAAACGCCTGTTCGAGACCCTGTGCACAATCCGTCGCAGCTGAAGTGACAGCGTGTGGCGCTTGGTTTAGCTTTACGCAGAACCCGCCTCGGAGACCGCGATTAATTGAGGGAGACGTAAATATGGCAAACGCAACTGTTGTAACTCCGGAACTGCTGCGCAGTTCCCAGCAACGGATTGAGACGCGATTGCAGGAGGCGGTTGTGATCGCCAACCAGTACCTGAGCGGTCACGAGAACATCATCGGCGGCACGGGCTGGGCGGGCGATGCCGGTTCGACGTCGCTCAACACCGCGGGCCAAATCCACCACGATTTGCAGCAGATCATGACGGGCGGTCAGCGTCTCGCGCACGGCCTCGGTCAGTCCGCCGTTCTGATGGAGAACCACGAGGCCGACGCGGCGCACAACCTCAACGGCGTGTTCGGCGGGGGAACGCAAGCGGTTTAACGAGTCGCCACCGAATCCCAAATCCGCAAACCCGTCGAATTCAAGCTAAGGAACCAACAGTCATGGCAGATCACATTGTCTACAACCACGGCGCGGTCATCGGCTTCGCCGGAGAGGTCGGGGCGCAAGCCGCGCAGCTGATGGAGGTTCACTCCGACGTGCTGCACATCACCCAGTCGCTCGCCGACTTCTTTCAAGGCCACGGCGCCACAGCGTTCTTCGATGCTCAGCAGCAGATGTTGCGCGGCTTGGAGGACCTGATTCAAACCGTCAGCCGGCACGCCCACACCGTCCACAACGTGGACGAGATGGCGCAGGCGACCGACGCCCAGATGGGCGCTCTGTTCACCTAACTACTCCGACCACTGGCAGGGCGCATGCGACGCGTGCGCCCTGGCCTGCATTTTGAGGGAATCTTGTTAACCACGACTGTCGACGGGCTATGGGCCCTGCAAGTACTCACGGGCATTGAGACTGTTGCCCCTGAGCTCGGTCTGCGACCCCATCTGCCAAGCGTGGAGCCGAAGCGGCTCGCCCTGGAACACCCCGTCACGTCCGAGTTGCGGAGTGTCGGCGCCGTCGACGAGTTCGGAGCCGTCGACCGGACCGTGCTGGAGTGGTTGACCGTGCTGTCGCGTCGCGACATCGCGCTGTTCGTCCAGGTCCGAGCGCCGGGCGACGAGGAACCAGCACGGGTCCTGCTCGCCAGATTCGCCCAGTGGTGGGTTGCCTTGGAGCGTTCCGCGGACCTGGTCCGGATCAGTGGCGCCGGCACTGCCGACGCCGAAGGGCCGACTAATGGTGTGCTCAACTCCCAGATCGAGCGGATTTGCGGACACAACCCGCCGGCATCGCTGCGGCCCGTCACCATCGACACCGCTGCCATGCGCGCCGCGGCAACCAACCGGGAAACGTTGAATGCATTCCTGGCGGATCAGCGGTTCGACGCTGACCAAATCCGGATGCTCGCGCTGGCCGCCGACCCCAACCGATCAGCTCAGGCGTCGATCGTCGCGATTCAGTCCGGAGTCGCCACCGGCAGACCCCAACGAGCTCATATCGAAACAAGCGCGGTGACGATCATCGATACGCCGGAAGGTCGGTTGCTGGCCGATGACATCCAGCACTCGGGGAAGCGGTGGACGATCGTCGCCCCCGGCACCGGCAGCAACATCGCTGTTGCGGTCAACAAATTGATGCGGCGCCTGCCCGCTGAGCAGGAATGGTATTCGTACCGAAAAGTTGTGTAGTCGAGAGGTCGGTCAAGTGTTAGCAATGGCGTCATGACGAATTCGTGGAATACGGCTTCGCTTTATCAGCACCAAGAATCGGTGTCGGGTACCTTGCGTATCTCCGACATGGTCACCCCGCGCAAGATCCCGCCCGGCTCCGGCTGGCGAAGGTTTCTGTACGGCGTGTCTTTTCAGGCAATCAATTTCGGCGAATCACCAGCCGAGAGACATTACCGAGAATTGCAGGAGCGGATCCGGCGGCACATCCGGAAGCAGTACGTGGTCGGGATGGTCTCGGGTAAGGGCGGCGTCGGTAAGACCACGATGACCGCATGCATCGGCGCTGTGTTTCGGGAGTGCCGACCCGACAACGTCGTTGCCGTCGATGCGGCACCCGGATTCGGCACCCTGGCAGGCCGAATCGACGAATCTCCACCAGGGGACTACTCGGCCGTTCTGAATGACACCGACGTCCAGGGTTACGCCGACATTCGGGAACACCTGGGACAGAACAGCATCGGCCTCGATGTACTGGCCGGCAACCGAGCTTCGGACCAACCGCGACCACTGGTGCCGTCAATGTTCACCGGAGTGTTGTCGCGACTGCGCCGCACCCACACGGTCATCGTGGTCGACACCTCCGACGACCTCGAGCACCCGGTGATGAAGGCAGTGCTCGATTCCTGTGACGCGCTTGTCTTCGTCTCTGGCCTGACTGCGGATACATCGTTGCCGGTGACGCGCTCGATCGACCTATTGCGTTCGATGGGGTACCACGAATTGGTTTCCCGCAGCACTGTCGTCCTCAACGACAGCCGTAACCATTACGACCCCGATGCGCGGGCATACCTCACCGAACGCTTCGGCCAATCAGGCGCGACGGTCGAATTCATGCCCTACGACCCGTACCTGGCAAAAGGCGGGATAATCGATACGCGGCACGAACTGAAGAAGAAAACGCGACTTCGGCTATTCGAGATCACCGCGGCCCTGGCCGACAAATACATTCCGGATGCCGACAGGCCGCGTTAATGGCAAAAGTTTCCTTTCCGGCCAGATGTGCGGTTGCAGTCGTTTGTGGTGAGCACCTGCTCTCGCAGGTGTATCCGGCGTCGGTACCCATCGAGGTCTTCATCGACAACGTGGTCGAGCTCATCAACGAGGAGCTCAAGCGTCGAGGTCTCGACGGTCTGGAGTCCGGCGTCCGGTACGAACTGCAGAAGGCCAACGGTGTCCGCCTTGATGTCGGCAAGACATTGGACGAACTCGGAGTCGAAGACGGCGCCACGCTGTCGCTGGTACCCGCGGCTGAAGGCGAGTCATTCGAACCGCAGTATGAGTCGTTGTCCACCGGATTGGCTCGGGCGGGTAAGCAGCTGTTCGCACCGGTGACGGTGCAGACTGCCGCGCACACCGCGCTGGCCATCGTCGCGATGGTCGCTGCGTCAATCCTGGGATCCGCTGTACAGCAACGTATTTCAGCCGATTCTCTGATGCCCACCGCCGTCACCGGTGGCGCCGGTGTACTGGCCGGTCTCGGAGCGGTCGCGGTGTGGCGGTGGTGGCCGCACCGCCTCGACATGCTGGATGGACTGGGCTGGCTATCGGTCCCACTGCTGGCGATCAGTTTGGGTGCCGCGGCGCCCGGACGGCTGGGATCGGCGCACCTCTTCATCGGGGCGTTGTGCGCAGTGGCGTTGACCTGCGGTATCACCATGGCGACGCAGCGCCATATCGAGACGGCATCGGCAGTCGTCACGCTGTGCGGACTGGGCCTCGGCGGTGCGGGAGTAAGGATGTGGTGGCCGGCTCCCGCCCAGTGGATCGGTATGTGCACCCTCGTCGCCCTCCTGCTGGTGTTGACGTTGGCGCCGACGATCGCGCTGTGGGTCGCGCGGATCCGGCCGCCTTACTTCGGGTCGATCACCGGACGGGATCTGTTCCGACGCGGCGACGGCCTGCCTGTCGACGCCGTCTCCCCGGTAAGCGAGGGCATCGAGGAAGACACCAACCCCGACACCACGCCGCGCGGCGCGCAGATTGCGGCGGCAGCGATCCGAGCCAACGACGTCCTGACGGGAATCTGTGTGGGCGCGGCGCTGACGTTGCCTGTCGCGGTGTGGACCGTATTGATGCCAGGTAGCGCGCGCAGTACGCCTGCCGCCGTCCTCGCCGGACTGTTCGTGCTGATCTTCATCAGCCGGGGACGCGCGTTCGCCGACAAGCGCCAGGCTGTTGCCTTGGTGTGCGGCGCCGCGACGGCCACCTGCGTTGGTGTCATGAAATATGTTCTGCACCAGCCAACTTCGTCCGGTGAGCCCCTGCTGTATGCGTCAGTGCTGCTGACCGCCTTCGCCGGTACCGGGTTGCTGACGGCGCTGCTGGTTCCGGTCACCAGGTTCACGCCGCTGGTCCGGATGGCCGCCGAATGGCTGGAGATCGTGGCAATCATCGCGGCGCTACCGCTCGCCGCCTGGATTGGCGGGCTCTTCACCTGGGTGCGCATGCGATGAGCCGGATGTCGTCCTTCGTTCAAAAGTTCTGCGCCCTGGTGTTGGTCAGCTTTGCTATCGCGGCGTCCACGGGTCTGCCCCTCGCGCAGGCGATCCCGCCACCGACCATAGATCCGGGACGGGTACCGGCGGACGGCAAACCGGAGTCCGATCAGCCGATGCGGCAGAGCAACCTCTGCGCGCGGACGATCACCGTCGCCGACCCCAACGTCTCTCTCACCGCACCGGGCTTCACCCTGCTCAACATCAGCAAGGCCTGGCAGTACTCGACGGGCAACGGTGTGCCGGTCGCGATCATCGACACCGGCATCAATCCGAGCCCACGACTACGGGTGGTCGCGGGCGGCGACTACATCATGGGCAGCGATGGCTTGATGGACTGCGACTCGCACGGCACCATCGTGGCCTCAGTGATCGGTGCGGCACCGCAAGGCAGTCCGATGCCCGCTCCGATGCCCAGTGCTCCGGCGTTTCCGCCGCCCGCGGGACCGCCCGCCGTTGACTCGGGTCCGCCACCACCCGGGGCGCCGCCGCCACCTCCGGCGCCGCCGCTTCCGCCAACCCCGATCACAATCACCGAGATCAGGCCGGCACCGCCTCCGCCGCCATCGGATGAGCCGTCAAATGGCCCGGGGGATTCCGGTGCCGGACCAACCGACGTCCCCGAAGTGCCCGCACCGGCACCTGGCGCACCCGATGGTGTCGTGGGCGTCGCGCCGCACGCGGTGATCATGTCCATCCGGCAGTCGTCGCGGGCCTACGAACCGGTCAACTACGCCGCTGGCGACATGGACGTGCGCAGGAAGGCGGGGTCGATCGCAACGCTGGCTAAAGCGATCGTGCACGCCGCCAACATGGGCGCAAAGGTCATCAACATCAGCGTGACGTCCTGCGTGTCCGCCGCCGACCCGATGGACCAATCTGCCATCGGTGCGGCCGTCTGGTACGCGGCAACCGTCAAAGACGCACTCATCGTCGCCGCGGCGGGCAACGACAGTGAAGACGGCTGTGCCCAGAACCCGTCTTTCGATCCGCTGGATGCGTCGGATCCCCGTGACTGGCATCAGGTGCGAACCGTCTCGTCACCGTCATGGTTCTCCGACTATGTGCTGTCGGTCGGGGCGGTCGACAACACGGGCGCGGCGATCAGCAAGAGCTTGGCCGGCCCATGGGTGGCAGCCGCAGCACCGGGCGTCGGCGTCATGGGTTTGTCCCCACAAACAGGGGGACCGGTCAACGCCTATCCGCCAATTCATCCAGGTGAGAAGAACATGCCGATCTGGGGCACCAGCTTCTCAGCCGCCTACGTGAGCGGGGTCGCTGCGCTGGTCCGGGCGAAGTTTCCCACGCTGTCCGCCCACCAGATCATCAACCGGATCGTGCAGACCGCACACAATCCACCGCGCGGGGTCGACAACCAGGTCGGCTACGGAGTGGTCGATCCGGTGGCCGCGCTGACATTCGATGTGCCTGCGGGAGAGCGTATTCCACCGGGTGCCCACAGCCGGATTGTCATGCCCGCCGCACCGCCACCAGCGCCGGACCACCGCGCCCGCGATGTCGCACTGGTATTCGCCGCGATTGTCGCGACCGCCGTGGCGGCGATGGTGCTCGTGATCCGGGGGAGGCGTGAACGATGACAACTGCGACCCGACTGACAATCATCGCCGGGATCTTCGCTGCCAGCTTGACCGGATGGGCAGTCGACGGATACGTCGGAGCAGCAACCGGTTTGGTGATCGGATTGATCACCGGTGTCATTCGTTGGCGTGGTCAGACGGCGTGGTCATGGCTGTTGCTGTGGTTGCGTCGCAAGCGTCCGATTCACTGGACTCACCCGGTCACGGTCGTCAACGATCGTGCCGGCGGCGGTATTCGGTTTGTGGACGGTGTCGCTGTCGCAGCGGTGCAACTGCTCGGAACGGCGCACGCGCCGACCCTGTTCACGGGCTCGACCGCGGCCCACAGCGAGAATGACCTCGACATCACCGATCTATCGCACCTGCTACGTCAAAGCCTTGGCCTGCAGATCAATTCGCTCAGCGTGGTCAGCACTGGCGCCCGGCGACGCAATACCGGTGACTACGCAAGGGTGTACGACACGCTGATCGGCACACCGCCGTACGCCGGGGTGCGGGAGACCTGGCTGGTCGTGCGCATCTCAGCGCTCGACAATGCCGAAGCGCTGCGCTGCCGCGCCTCGATCGGCACGGCGACCCTAGCGGCTGCCCAACGCATCGCCGCGGCCATGCGCCGGAAAGGGGTTCGTGCGAAAGTGGCGACCGCGACCGACATCGTCGAGTTCGAGCGTCGGTTAGGACGGCCGGCGTTGGAAGTGGCGAACCGGCGCTGGAGTTCGGTGCGCAGCGAGGCGGGCTGGCTGACCACGTATTCGTACCGGCCCGGCGACATAACCACCGACAATCTGGCCCAAGCATGGTCGATACGCGCCGACGGGATCACCCAGAATGTCACGCTATTCAGCGACGGCACCGCCACCGCGACCGTGACCGTCCGGAGCGCTCAACCGCCGACCGCTGCACCGAGCCTGATGCTGCAGACATTGCCCGGTGAGCAGGTCCAGGCAACGGCAGCAAACATGTGCGGCCCCATGCCGGCGGTGCTCAGCACTCGCCGTGGTTTTCTGGCCGGACCCCTTGTCATTCCGATAGGTGCCTCGGGCGTGCTTCTCGGAAAGATCGCCGGCGGCAACCGGATGCTGCTGCCTCTGCAGGATCCGGGCGAATACAGCCGCGTGCATATCGCGGCGGAGGACGTGTTGGCCAAACGGATTGTGATTCGGATGGCTGGGGCCGGTGAGCGGGTCACTGTTCACACCCGAGACGTCAAGAGGTGGGAAACAGTTCGTACGGCCGACATCGCGGTCACCGACGGCGCTAAGCCGGTCGCTGGTACGACCGTCAGCGTCGTTGACGGGACTGTCAACCCGGCACCCCGCCCGAATACGGTTGTCTCCGTTAGCCCGCCGGCGATGCCCTACCGAGGCTCCGCCAGCGTCGTGATCACTCAGACAGGACCGGCGACGATCAGGGTGGTGGCCGCCGGTCAGATCCACACTGTGGAAGTAGAACTGTTCCGGGCCGAGAACCGTTATATCTCAACGGAACCGGCGGTACTTCGCAGCGGTGATCTGGCAGCGGTGCAATCGCAATGACGAGCAGCACGATGACCGCTGCGGCACGCAAGCGGTTCGACCAGGCGATGGCACTACTGGACACCGACACCGCCATTGCCAGAGGAAGGTTCACGGAGGCTACCGATATCGATCCGTCGATGGCCGACGCGTGGCTGGGCCGGATCGCCTCGGGCGACGAGACCTTATCGGCGGTGCAGCAGCTTTACAAGTACGGGAGTCGCCTGCACCGCGAGACGAATCGGCTCGGCGCGCGGCTCTCAGCGCCCATCAAAGCCGGCCCCTACCTGTCGATTTCGGTGACCGAGTCATCGCATGCCGGGTTGGCACTGGCCAGCGCCCTCGTCGACGACCATCAGTACGAGCAGGCCGAAGCGCTGCTCGCGGATCCCTCCCTGCTGGACAGCTGGGAGAATCACCAGTGGCAGCAGTACATCGAGGCCTATCTGATGTTCGCCGCACAACGCTGGCCGGATGTTATCGCCGCTGCAGCGGCCATTCTGCCTCCGCAGGCGATCATCATGTCGGCGGTGACCGCGGGAACCTGCGCGCTGGCTGCGCACGCTGCGGCTCATCTCGGCCAAGCCCGCGTCGCGCTGGATTGGGCCGATCGCGTCGAGGTGCGTAACGGGCACGCTGGTCCCAACGAGTCACGTCGAGAACGCAATGATGCGGCAGTGTCAGCGATCGATGCGCACCAATTCCCCTTGATAGCAGCCGATTTAGCGTACGCGCGCGGTATGGCGCACCGTCAGCTGGGCGACGAGCATCATGCCCAGGTGTGGTTGTCCAAGGCGGCGATCAACGGCGTACTCATCGAGTCAGCCAAGAAGGCCCTGGCCGACCCCACCCTGCAGTTGGTGATTGCCGACGAGGATGCCGTCCGAAGCAGGACGGACAAGTGGGACGTGAGCACCCAGCGGTCCGCACAGCAGCGCACCGAGGCCGAACACGAGGAGCGGCGTAACCAACTCCTGCGGGAGGGACGCGTGCTGCTGGACAACCAAGTCGGGCTGGCCGAGGTGAAGCGCGCCGTTGCCGAGTTGGAAGACCAGATCGAGGTCAGGGCGCTGCGACTCGCGGCCGGACTGCCGGTCGCTAACCAGACAAATCACATGCTCCTGGTGGGACCGCCGGGCACGGGTAAGACGACCACCGCCGAAGCATTGGGAAAGATCTACGCGGGGCTCGGGATCGTCCGCCACCCCGAGATCATCGAAGTCAAGCGGGCGGATTTCTGTGGCGAGCACATCGGGGCCTCAGGGCCGAAAACCAATGAACTGATCGATCGTTCGCTCGGCCGGATCTTGTTCATGGATGAGTTCTACTCGCTGGTGGAACGGCACCAGGACGGGCGGCCGGACATGATCGGCATGGAGGCAGTCAATCAACTGCTAGTGGCGCTGGAGGTGCACCGGTTCGACTTCTGCTTCATCGGTGCGGGATATGAGGAGGAAATCGACGAGTTCCTCACCGTGAATGCCGGACTCGCGGGGCGGTTCAACCGGAAGTTGCGGTTCGCGTCCTACACGGCTGCCGAGTTGGTGGAAATCGCTGTGCGCTATGGGAATCCGCGAGCCACCGTCATCGATGCGACAGCGGCGGCGGCACTGAACGCCGCTTGTGCAACGTTGCAGTCTTACTACGCGCCGGACGGCAGGCACGGTATCGATGTCATGCACAACGGGCGCTTCGCGCGAAACGTCGTCGAACGCGCCGAACGACTGCGCGACTCAAGGGTGGCTGCCCAGCATCGAAACGCGAAGGGCTCGGTGACCGTCGATGATCTCCAAGAACTGCGCAGCGAGGATGTGATCAGTGCAGTGCGCGACGCGTGCGCGGAAAAGCATGTGCCGATCGAACTTTGACCGCCCCCGCGGCAGGTTAGCGCCGCGGTGACCGATAAATTCGTCGGGTGAACGTGTTCGCTCAGCCAGAATTCGTGGCCGGCGAAGCCGCGAACGTGGCGGAGATCAATTCCAGCATCCGCGCAGCGAGTGCCGCTGCCGCGGGCTCGACCACCGGAATGCTGGCTGCGGCGGCCGATGAAGTCTCAGCGGCGCTCACCCTCTTCTTCAATGCTTACGGCCGGGAATATCAGCAGCTCGGGCAGCGGGTTGCGGAGCTACAGGCCCAGTTCGCTGCGACTCTGACCGCAGCCGGCGACGCCTACGCCGGTACCGAAGTCGCCGCGTCGAGTGCGCTGGGCCCGGCGCTGCCCCCATTGAACGGCTCGAGCATTGGTCTGTTTATGGGCGGCAGCGGGTTGCCGATACCCACGCCCGAGTACATCAGCGGCGCCCTGAACTACGTCAACCAGAACTTCAATGTGGCCGCAGCCAATGCGACCGGCTTGTTCACGCCCGAAGGCTTTTATCCGATAACGGGTTTCAAGTCGTTGCCGCTCAACATCTCGGTTGATCAGGGCGTCGCGATTCTGCAGAGCGCAATCAACCAGCAGCTTGCCGCGGGGGCACCCAGTGTTTCGGTACTGGGCGGTTCGCAAAGCGCCATCATCTCCTCGTTGGTGATGCAGAACATCATGTCCGGGCACTATCCGTATCCGGTGCCCGCGATAAATCAGCTCGGGTTCACCCTGCTCGGCGATCCGATGGCCCCCAACGGCGGATTGATGGCCCGCTTCGCAGGCCTGACGTTGCCCAGCCTGGGCTTCAATTTCTACGGGGCGACACCTCCGAACACCCCTTACAGCACCGCGATCTACACCCTCGAGTACGACGGCTTCGCTGACTTTCCCCAGTATCCGATCAACTTCTTGTCGGATCTGAACGCATTGTTCGGGATGGTGTTCGTGCATGGCACGTATCCGATTGTCGATCCCAATGCGCTCCCGGCGGGGGAATCCCTGTTCTTGTTGCCTGGGTCGGCGAGTCTGCCCGGCGGCACCGGAGCCACGAACTACTACATGATCACCCAACCGCTGCCGCTGCTCGCTCCGTTGCGGGCCATCCCCGTGATCGGCACTCCCCTCGCGCACCTGCTGGAACCCGACCTGTCGGTCCTGGTCAACCTCGGCTACGGCAGCACCACTCAAGGCTGGTCTCCGGGACCGGCCAACGTGATCACCCCGTTCGGCTTGATTCCGCCGGTCAGCCCGGTGGTCATCGGCAATGCCCTGGTCGCGGGAGCCCACGAAGGCGTAAGTGCATTTGCCACCGACATCGGCGCAATGATCGCGGGCATTCCGCCACTGAACCCGGGCGCGGGCATCTCCGGTCTGCTCGCCGCGGCGCCGACCCCGGGACCGGCGTCGATCGACGGCTTCATCCACTCGCTGCAGACGGCCAACAGCACCATTGTGAGCGGGATATCGGGTGGAATAGCGAACAGTTACGCGGCGCTGCTTCCGACCGCCGACATCGCCAACGCGATGATCACCACCCTGCCGTCGTATGACGTCAACCTGTTCCTCGACGGGATTCAGCAGATAGTTGACGGTGATCCGGTCGGTGGGCTGGCCTATGCGCTCGGCGCTCCTGTCGTTGCCAACATGGGGCTGTATCCGCTGTTGGGCACCTTCGAACTCTTCGTCCTGCTGGCCGCGCTGGTCTAGGAAATGTCTGGAGCCAACATTGACGCAGACCTGATTGGCCGATGGCGGACACTTCTCGCCGGCCACACCACTGCCTCGGCACGGGTCGACGAAACCGGCCAGGCCGTGCTCACCGCGTGGGCCGAACCGCACCGGCGCTATCACAACATCGCTCACCTTCGACACGTACTGCTGCGCATCGACGAACTCGCTGAGCACGCCGTCGACGTGGATGCTGTTCGGTTGGCGGCCTGGTTCCACGACGTCGTCTATCAGGGGCAGCCTGACGACGAGGAGAACAGCGCCAAGCGCGCCGAACGCGATCTGACCGCATTGGGCCTAAAGCCCGAACTGGTCGTCGAGGTCGCCCGCCTGGTGAGGATGACCACCAACCACGACCCCGCGCCCGGCGACCGAAATGGAGAAGCCCTCAGCGACGCCGATCTCGCGATCCTGGCGGCATCGCCGCAAAGCTACGCCGATTACGCGGCCGCCGTCCGCGCCGAGTACGCGCACCTCGCTGACGAGGCATTCCGGGCGGGACGCTCAAAAGTGTTGCAGGCCTTGCTCGATAAGCCTGCGTTGTATCGCACCCCGGTCGCCCACGCTCGGTGGACGCCGCGGGCGCACGCCAACCTGCGCGCCGAACTCGAGGCCCTCACACCTCGATGACGACGGCGCCGCCCTGGCCCCCGCCCGCGCACATTGCGGCGACACCGATACCGCCGCCGCGCCGGGCCAGTTCGTAGGTCAGGGTGGTGATCATCCGAGCACCGGATGCGGCGATCGGGTGGCCGAGACTGCAACCGCTGCCGAAGAAGTTGACCTTCTCCTCGTCGATGCCGTACTCGCGGCACGCGGCGATCGGTACCGAGGCGAATGCCTCGTTGATCTCCCATAACGCTACGTCGTCCACCGACAGCCCGGCTCGCTGCAGCACCTTTCCGATCACCTTCACCGCCCCCAGCCCGCAGTCCCGGGGTGCCACACCAGCGGCGGCCCAGGCCCGGACGGTGGCCAGCACCTGCAAGTTCTCGGCGCTCGCGTAGTCGCGATCGACCAGTGCGACCGCGGCGGCCGCGTCGTTGGTGCCGCTGCTGTTGCCGGCCGTGATGGAGAAACCCTCGATTTCGGGGTGTAGCACTTTGAGCCCGGCGAGCTTCTCCACGGTGGTGTCCCGGCGCGGGTGCTCGTCGACGGCGAACTCGGTCACCGACCCGTCGAACAGGGTGACCTTGAGCGGCAGGATCTCGTCGGCGAACTTCCCGGCATCCTGGGCGGCGACGGCACGCTGGTGCGAGCGGGCGGCCCAGGCGTCCATCTCTTCGCGGCTGATGCCTACCGACTGCGCGGTGTTCCAGCCGACCGTGATGGACATGTCCTTGGCCGGTGCGTCCGGCGTCTCGACGTGGGTGGGCGGCATCCACCGCTCCTCGAACTTCAGTTCCGGTCCCGGAATGCGCCAATTCGTCAGGGGCGTCATCGACAATGACTGGACGCCGCCGGCGATCAGCACCCGCTCCATACCGGAGCCGATCTGGGCCGAGGCGTTGCCGATCGCGGTGAGGCTGCCCGCGCAGTGCCGGTTCACCGACTGGCCGGGCACGTGCTCCAGTCCGGTGGCGGTGGCCGCGTAACGCGCCAAATCGCCGCCGCCGTAATGGGATTCGGCGAAGATGATGTCGTCGATGGCTTGCGGGTCGACCCCGGAGCGGCGCACCACCTCGGGCAGCACCGCGGTGATCAGCGTCTCGGGTGGGGTGTTGACGAGCGTGCCCTTGAAAGAACGTCCGATCGCTGTCCGAACGGCGCCAACGATTACGGGTGTGGCCATGGGAACCTAACTTTCCTGCTGGGGATAAGTCCGCCGCATCAAGTACTGTGCTTTACAGTAGCAGCAAGTTATGTAATGCCCTGTTTGGGGCGGTATGTTGCGGCGGCGGTGCTATTGCCTCGGGTTGATACCCGTCTGCGCTCCGGGGTCACTTACAGTCCACATCCAGCCGCCGCCGGCAGCACTGCGGGCGGGATCCGCCACGCCGAGCACGCGCAGGCCGTTCGAAGATGGTGACGGTCGCATGGTGCGGTCGCGGCTAGGCTGGCAGCGGCCGCAAGTGCGGCGGAGGTTTCCTGCGGCAAAAGGGGTAGGGATCGTAATGAATGCCCTCGCTGATACAGCACGCATCATCGCTGAGCTGGGTTCCCTCGGGACGCATTTCATCGGGTTTGATGCAGAGCTAACTCCGCATGGGATGGAAACCCGAAGCGGTGGCGAATCTGTGGCAGCTGGCGCGATGGGAATGACCGGCAGCCTTGGGGGCATGCTGAGTTCTCGGACGATACTCAGTGCGTCGAAGCCCTACGGCGAGTTCGCGAATTGGGACCGTAATAGAGTGATCGCTCTAACACCCGATGCGCCTGCACCTAAGCTTCAGAAATGGATCCACGATAATATCACTTATCCGCCTGCTGCTCTTGGAAAAGCGGCCGCAAATGGCGTCATGCAGTTAGACGAAAAGCATAGGGTCTTACTAGACGAGAATAACAATGCTGTCCTGACTGAGGGCACCTCGAGCGCCGCAGTCAATATTATTCCATGGACGATTACTGTGGTCGGCTATTTAGAGTTTATGCTTGGATTCGGCGAGCCTGCTTCGGGGCATGATCTGGCTGCAGGTTCAGAGAAGTCCGCCGCGACAGCAGCACAGCTTGAACTGGCTCTCCCCGACGGGCGTTGGCAGGGATCGGGAGCGCGAGCATACAGCGAGTTGGATAGTTCGCTGCGACAGATAGCGACGAGGCTGTCCGAGCTGGACACGCAGTCCGCCGGAGTGGTGGGTAGTCAGGGCCAGTGGGTGACCCATATGCGTCTGGGGTTTGGGATACTGACCAATATTCTTACCGCAGCAATTTTTGTTGAAGTGGCTTTGAGAATGGTGTTTGCAGGGGCTGGGGGTGAAATTATTGCGAAAAAATTCGCTATCAGTGTTTCTGCTCTCGCCATCACGATTGCACTGGCAATGCTGGGAACCGCGACTGGCATTTCGGCAAAGCACGGCAAGCGAGCGGACGAGCTGGCTGCTGAGTACGAAGGGCTCGTTCGAGCAACGGCACTTACCGGAACTACGTTCGCCTCGAACACGCCGCGAGGCACGCATTCGACAGTCTCTGACTTTGATGCCGTCCAAACGTCCAATATTGCGACGTCGGCGGACACTCAAACCTCAGCGCTCGTGGCGGCGGACCCTGCCGAGCGGCGAGTAACCGGCGAGGCCTTCCTTGCGGCCGCTGACCCAGGGACTGTCCCGCTCGGGCTAAGTTCGCCTCCATCTGGTGTCCCGCGCCGTACTGCCGTTTCAGGTGCCTCGTCAGTAGATTCTGTCCCTACCCTGGCTCAACCCAGAGTCGCGTCGGGTCAGACAGACCCTGCTTCAGCGCAGCTGGCGAGGCGTTTTTATCCACTCGGCAGAGCCGGCGGGCAGGACCGACAGCTCCCGCGGCCTAGCGAGCAGGCCCTGCCGGCGGCGGGGCCTCAGACGACAAGTGAGCGGGACGTATCAGAACCCGATGGACAGGCCCTCAGCGCGTCGGCAGGCGGCCGGGCGCCTATCGGAGCCACGAGTTTCAGCACCCAACAGGACGAACTCGCTCGGAGCCGGTCGACCGCACCAGGACGCGAATAGCGCAGAAGATCCGGAGTTCCAGTGGGAAATTCGGGCTCAGGTACGTCTACTACGGTCCCACATCATGAAAAGTTTCGCCGAATCAGAGATACCCCCTATCTTGTACCAAGGCAGGCAAGAAGTTCAGCGCTCCCGGAACTACTTGTGCCGATCGATCGCCGCCATTGTCGTCAGCAGCACTCGGGTGTGGTGTGAAGGTGCGGAATCTTGCAGGCATTGGGTGGTCGGGCGTTCGAGTGTGTACATCGTCAGTTAGGTAAAACAATTCTGTTAGAACGGTGGTGGCGCGGCGGCGCAGCCATAGGAAGAGTCGCGTGCGGTACTGGATTGGGCGGTGTCTACGGCTCAATTCCGTCGTCGACTACGCAATCTTGTGGTTTGGCGCATGACCTCGAGGTTGCCCGATCTGCCATGGGTGGTGGCCCTTGACATTTTGTGCCTCGCTTTTGCCGACCTGGTCATCTAGGGACGCTGTAAAATTGAGTGCATCGAATGCGCCTACGGGCGCGCTGCGCATGCTGCGCAGCAGACACGCGCATGCTCAGACGCCGTAGGGCACGGAAAGAGGCCGGTACATTGGATCCGATTTCGGAAGCTATCAATATTCTGGCCGCGCTGGGCGGCTTATGCAAAGAGTTCGTCGGGGTCGGCGGCATTCAGCCCAGCGATGAATACACAGCACCGCTCGCCACTAATGCATCGGTGGATGGCACCGCAGCGCTATCCATACTCGGGAGGAAAGCTGCACTAGCGAGACTATCCGTAACGACGAGTTGGCAGGATTATTATTCGCCGATTGCGAAACCGACGCGGATCGAAGTAGATGCGGGAAAATATCGTAACCTTTTGCAAACAGCTTTAGAGGCTAACATGGACACCTACATGAGCTCTAGCACAGGTAGATTTGACAATCACAAGCATAAAACGTGGTGTGCAAGCAACGAAATGCTTCGCAGAGCACACGACAAAGCACTTCGCAAAGAGTGCGCGCGCGCCGAAGCTTTTAACAAAGAAAACGAAGTGGCCTGGAAAGCACAGAATAAACAGGCGAAGCTTAACGCAGAAACGACAGCAAAGACCGCACAAGACAACGCAGCGGATGTGAAGAGGGATCGGGCGCGTGGTGGGAGCATTATTTTGTGGGCGATCGTTGTTATTGAGGCGTTAGAGCTTACGATCGGGTTCGGGCCTCCGTATGAGGGTGACGACGTCGAAGTCGGTTCGGAGCGGTTCAGCGCGGTCGGTGATCAGTTGGCCGGGGCGGCTCCGGTGGATGTGTGGCGGGGTGCGGCGTCGTGCACTTATGGCACCACGAATGCGCAGCTGCACGATCGCGCCGCGACGCTGGCCGCTTTGGATGGCACGCTGGCGGCCATTGTGGCGAATCAGGCCGAGTGGGTCACTCGCCTGCATCTGGGCCTGGGAATCGATAAAGGGTTACTCATGGCGGCCTTAGTCGTGGAGGAAGCCCTGAACTGGCTGGCTCCTTACCCGGCGGGCACCACCCTGGCGCGGGGCTTTGAGATTATGGCAGCCACATTCGGGATCTCCGCAGCCGCACTGATGTATGGAATCGTCAGTACCAACTCCACCGACAACGCCCAGACAGCCGACGCGTTGATCCCGAGCTACCAGCAAACGCCATCGAGTACCGACACCAACCTGACGGCCACCACCCCTACCCCCAGCGCCGGCACCACGGTCTCGTCCTTCGCCACCATCACCACCAGCGCACCCACGGCATCAACCCCTACCACCGCGGTCGCCGATCTGGTGAAAACGGCCCACACGCTTGACGCCGCCACCCTCACCAGCGAAACCCATGCACCTGCCGCGCCGAGACAGATACCGACCATCGTGCCGGTGCCGCTAACGCCCAGCCTGGCACCACTGCGGGCATGGCCCCGCCCCACGGCGACACGCCCCGTCCCAACACCCAAGACGAAGCCCACCCCGCGCACCAACACCGATGCCGACGACACCAAAGAAAGCGCCAACACACACCGGTCAGCGGGCACCGATCACGCCACCAACAGACAACATCCCTCAACAAACGATTGTGCTGCACCAATAAGTCACGCCTGACCCCAAGCAGTGTTACCTGCAGGAATGTAGTTAGTGATCTCCAAGGCGTCGCTCGGTTAGTGGCCCCGGGGGGCATACATGATCACGGCGACTCCGAGGGTGCAAATTAGCGCGCCGGTAATGTCCCAACGGTCGGGGCGGAATCCATCGAATGCCATTCCCCATAGAAGTGAGCCGGCGACGAATACGCCTCCGTAGGCAGCCAGGATGCGGCCGAAGTTGGCGTCGGATTGCAGGGTGGCAACGAAACCGTACGCAGCCAGCGCGATTACGCCGACTCCGGCCCATGGCCAGCCTCGGAGTTCGCGGACGCCTTTCCAGACGAGCCAGGCACCCCCGATTTCGAATACTGCGGCCAGGACGAACAGCAGGATGGATTTTACGACGGTCATCGTTGTGGGCTCCGGGGTCGCGGTGACGGTGAGGTCAGTGATGCGCTGGTGTGCTACGGGGGCGGGCGTTGGTCATTTCGACGGAATATGGCGTGAACCGCTCGTATGACCCAGTCCGACGTCGGGACGAAGTCGGCCGCGGTCAGGAGTTGGTAAGCCCGCGACGGGCCTAGGCGCTCGAAAAAAGTGCGCAAGGCATTGCTTACCCACCGATATTATTGTTGTATGACTGATTCGCGGCCATCAGCCTGTATAGCTAACACTCTCAGTTTCGCAGCCCATTGGCGCGCGACACCCCAACATGTCCTCACCTCACGACACCAACTCGCCGAGTGGCTTCGGGACATCGCGCTCGAACGGGACCGAGCCCACGACATCTTGCTCGCTGTCGGCGAAGCCATTGTTAACGCGGTGGAGCACGGAAGCCACTTCGACCCCGGCAAGCTGGTATCACTACACACGACACTGCAGGATCAATCGCTGACCGTGACGGTCAAAGACCAAGGTCGCTGGATCGAACCCTCACACGAATCGCTCAGTCCCGCCCAATCCCGAGGACGTGGCCTGCACCTTATCCAGGAACTCGCCAACGACGTGAACATCACACCCTCAGCTGACGGTACACAGATCACCATGCGTTTCGACGCAGTGGAACGAGAGTCCGCGCCCGCGATCGGAGGCAGCTTGGCCTGCCCCATCTGTCTAACGAGTGATCCTATTTGCTCGAACACAGCGCGAAATGCCATGTTCGCCATGTCACGTGGAAATTGATCGTTGACTAAATTCACAGTCCATTGGTGCCGAAACTGCGCCAAACTGCACGGGCAATTCCTTCGCTCCGCACGGCACGGCTTTGGCCTGGCAGGCCGTCTGCTAGTGCACGGCGGCCCGCTTGTAGACGTGTGTCGCTTCTTCGTGGGCTCCGCCGCTGATGGGTTCCCTCTCTTCGCGCGAAGCCTCGATCGCTTGGCACGGCTTGTCACCCCGACATTCTCAGCAGCGACTTCCTGCCCTTGCAGCAGTCGACCGATGCCGACTCCGAACTGCACAAGAACAATCGGAACGCCGAACAGCATTACAGAAGTGCCGCACACCCGCGTGCTATTTCACGATACCAATCAGCTGTTAGAGTTTTACGAAGATATCAATGAAGTCGGCGCTGCATTTCTGCGAACGGAATGGGACTTGGCTGATCCATTACCGGCGGCCCAATTCGGTGGCGGATTGGTCTTGAAACTTTTCATGGAATCCAGCGAAAGCTGCGCTGCGGCCTGGGAGTGCACCTGCGTTTAGCGGCAAAGTGTCTGTGTATGTCGATCAGAGATCGAGACTTAGTGAAGCACCGAAAGGGAAGTTTCTCTACACGCCGAACGCCCGCGAAGCAGCTAATTCCGGCTCCGGAATAGACTTCGCGGGAAGGGCTATGTTGTGGACCTATTTCTTCACAAGCGATTAATCAGGTGAAATGACGCCAGCTAACTCAGCAACATCCGCGAGACGGAGCTTGAATGCGCTGGAAATCCGCCCGTCGATTCGCAACCCCGGATAACCGCCGCTCGTCACCGCGGGGACAGATCAACTACGCCGGCCCGCTTTCAGCGCCGTATCGAGACTATCCTGCCGGATGCAATGGGCAGGCGGCCTGAGGTACTTTGCATCGGGTTCCAGAAGGGGTGCTGGGCTGTCCGCCTCGGGGCTGAACGCTGCGGCGAGGGCGCCGACGTCGCCAGCGGGGGGGTCGACGATCGACTCCTCGACCCTGCTCTCGCGACCAATGGCGGCTTGCTGGGTGTGTTGGGCGACCTGTTTAATCCAGGCGGTACGTAGTGAAACTTGGGCCCCTATGGGTGCTGCAGCTGGCGGTGCCGTCGGTGTGGCGGATGTCCGTCGCAAACTGGTGTCCGCCTCGGTGGCCGATCTGACGCTAGTGTGCGGGTCGATTTCTGGCTCAACCGGCCTACCGGCGCGATTAGCCGGCCGCGAGTTCGACGACGCTGGTGCCTGCGACATATCGGCCACCGTGGCTGGACAGTCACACACCGAAGACTGCGGTGCAATGACGGACGGAGTCCGTGCTTGTGCACCGGTGAGCACAGCTCCCACAGCTGTCTTCGCGTAGCGGTCGGCTACATCGTCTGCCGCCCGTCCGCTGCGGGCGGATAGCCCGGCCAAGGTGATCAAAACACCCATAGCAATGAAGACCCCAAGGGACGCAGCTGCGACAGCGAATACTCTCGCGAACGCGGGACCCAGCGGAGGATCGGCAAAAATAAGTGCCATTTCAATCGCGTAACCGGCCAGCAACACATCTTTCAGGATTCCCATGCCCAAACGCATATAAGTGACGAACTGGGCCTGTTGCGCGATCACGTCGGCCAACTCGCGGTCCAACTCGGAGCCGTCTCGTGCGCGACCTCTCTGCTCGGCGTTCAGACTGGCGTAGGCGTCCGCCGCCGAACCATCCCACCTGTTATCAGGAATGGCCTGCCCCAATTGCGTCCAGACCGAATCGAACTGTCCCGCACCGTTCTTGAGCACCTCGCCGTCGAATGGCGGCCCAAATCCCATTGACAGTTCCAAACCCTCGATCACCGTAATGGCCCACGCGATGATTCCGCTGCTCTTCGCTGCTTTAATCTGGGCTGCTTGGCGGTTGGGTGCTGCTTTGTCTAGTTGAAGTTCTTTGTTGGCAGTAATTAGACGTGCACGGCGATCGCGTTGTCTCTCGTCCTTGGTGTGAGATAAGCCGTTCTTACGTCGTTCCTGCCAAACCTCGAATCCGACTCGCTTCTGCTCCGCGGACGTGTATTCATGTCCTCTCCGGACCTCGAGCGGATCTCTGGCTACGATCAATACTTCAGCATTTTCAACAAATCCGACCCGTTGATTTGCAACGATGTTCACCGATGCAGGAGCTGCTATCCTGGATTCCGAAAAAACAATCTTGCTGACCCCGATTCCTGCCGCAATGGTGTCGGCACTCATGTTGGTTAAACTCGTAGCAAGGTATTCACGGCTAGTAAACGGTAGATCGCTCAGTCCGGTGCTAAAGTGCTCATCGACGCCGACAAGGTGGTTGCCGACGCTGGCTAAATTAGCCAAAACTCTGCCAGCTTCGACCAGGAGTTGCATATATGACTTTCTTATGAGACTAACGCAGCTGTTATCGCGCAACCCGATGATAGCAATATACGTGGACAGGCCCGGCACCAATTTCTGTTTGCACTTGGGAGACTGAACTGGAAAATCCGGCGGTCCGACGGGTGTTCGGGCTGCTGTTTCGCGACTAATGGTGAGTGAAGTGCAGTGCGATCACGCTGCTCGACTACACCGACTTCTGATGGCGAGACCATGGATGCAGTGACGCGATAGTCTGCGCTGGAAAGGCGCCAGCGTGACCACGCTTCGCTTCATTCCGCGACATTGACGGATGACGGCGCCGGTGGCTCCATCGGATCCACCGAATCGGACTCTCGGCCCTGTCAAAAACGTGGCGACCTCGATGGTGCTAAGCGGTCGCACCCGCGATGCTCGATGCTCGATGACCCGTCAGCAACCCAAGGATATTCACCCGGGGGATCCGCGCCCGCCAGCGGCCGGTGTGAGGCCGCGGGGTATTAGCATTCGCTACGGCGCGTTGAATCCCCCATCACTACACCGCCCCTACGATTTAAGACCAGCTATGCGGACCGGTTTGCTATGACCTCTCAGCGGCGTTGGTCGACCCAACTGCCAATATCGCTGCTCACTACTGTCGCTAGCCTGCACGGCTGCGGCTGATGCGAGAGCTAAGTTCCGCTCAGATTTCGCCAGTTCACACAGTCGAGCAGCTACGTGAACGGGCTCACCGATAACGGTGTATTCGAATCTTTCGTACGAACCTACGTTGCCGGCTAAAACTGTGCCGGCAGCCACGCCGATACCGGCCCGGCATTCGGGGACCTCTACGCTGAGCCGGCGGGACAATGCACGGGCGGTAGCCAAAGCATCGGTTTCGGGCGAGCGTGCCACTAGCGGCGCGCCAAATACCGCTAAAGCCGCATCGCCTTCGAATTTATTAATCAGACCGTTGTGGCGATTGACATCCTCAACAACAGCCGTAAAAAATTTGTTGAGTACTACCACCACCTCAGCCGGCGGACGGCCCGTCACGAGCTCGGTCGAACCTACGATATCGACGAATAGCACTGCTACGTGTTGTTCTTTGCCGCCCAACTCCACCTGGCGTTCCTCCGCGGCAGCTGCGACAACGTGCCCAACGTGCCGACCGAACAAATCCCTAATGCGTTCGCGTTGACGAAGCCCATCCACCATTGCATTGAAACCGTGTTGGAGCTCACCTAACTCGGACCCGTCGAAGACTTCGAGCTGGCTATTCAGGTCTCCGGCTTTCACCCGCTGCAAGCCTGAATTCAGTGAATGAACTGATGTCGCGGTCAACCACGTCGCTATTGAGTTGGATATGAATCCAAAAATGAAGCCCACTGCCGCCAAAGATAGTACGGATGTACCGACTTCGGCAGTCGTCATCTGGCCACTCGACATCGTGAGCGCAACGGCTGTCATGATGGCGATCAGCGGAACGCCCGATCCCAAGAACCACGAGATTGCGCTCCGCCCCATGACCCCAGGAACGGTGCACGGCGGTGGCTCGGCGGCTGCCATCGCTACAGCCGCCGCAGGCCGGAAAAATAGTTCGCCAATGAAATAGCAGCTTGACGACAATACAATGCCGCTGAACGCCATTCCGAACACCAGCTCTGGGACGTAGCTGTGGTTAGCTGTCCCGTATAGAAGCGATAGCGCAACAGCGCCAATGCTCCATAAAACGACTGCAACCAGCACGAACCGGAGCGGGGCCAGAAAAGCGTCGCGCCTTTCCCGTGCAGTCAGAGGTTGCCCGTCGTAATTCCAGCGGAGTCGCGAGACAATACGCCTTGACACCCAAATCCAGCCTACACCCAGCGCAACAACTACATAGGCCGGCACGACGGTGACAGATATCCATAACACACTCGGATCCAGTATGCTTGGATGCGGCATCACCGTCGTCACCATAAGTACGGCCACGACGCCACCGAGCAGGTTTGTAATTAATACGACCAAAAACAAGATTTTACGTTTAGACGGCCTGCCTGCGCGCATGTTCACTTCATTGTGCAAAGCACTTCGAATATTCACCTGCACTGCCCCGGTCTTCTTGTTTACTTTTACTCTATCCGAGATAGTCAAAGTCTACCAATACCGAAATCTGACGAGTCGGACGTCGAATGTATTGACCAGCTGAATCGCGGCTGACTTCGACCGCCGGCAGGTGTCCGCGAACGCGATATCGCGTGTCCTCGCCACCCGTGACGACAGCGCGGAAGCGTCAGAGCAGTGTCGCCGGTGAGGTGTTTTTCGCTGCGGTGGTGTTGGTGGGGGCACGCCGGGAGACGGGTGCGGGGCAGGTGGAGGTGGGGTGATCTGTTGCCAGCTCGCCAGGAAAGGCGGCGTCGTGGTTTGCGGGCTGTGACCAGCTGAGGGGCTTGTTGCGCGGCGGTGCCGAGATAGGCATGGCCCCAGGGGCGATCGGTGTTGTAGGGGCAGGCTCGACCGCAGGTGTGATTAGCGGGACCGGTGCCGGCGCGAAAGCGCCATTTGAGACGAGCGGGCAGGCGTAACGGGCGTCGGATGCATCGTTGGGTGTAGGACGGTGATCGGCGACCGTTGCTGCGGGGGCGCCGATGGGAGCAGCGGTGTCTGGGTCTGCGGTGGTCAAGGGGACGACGGCCGGGCGCCTGACTGTTGTTGAATCTGCCACCCCAATGGTGGTGTTGAAGTCACCCGCGGCGCCTGCACTGGTAGCTAGCTGATCGTAGTGGGCAGCCAATGCGTCGGCGGCGCGGGCGTTGCGGTTCGAGAACGCCAATACGGTGGTAATCATGCCGACCGCGGCCCCGATCCCGAGGCCAGCTGCGGTATTGGCGAACCACTTAGCCGTCACCGGTCCAGCCTCCGGCGACATAAACAGGGCCACCTCCACAGCGAGGGCAATTCCCAGCAGCGTCGCATCCACGCCCAGCACCAGTCGGGCATGCTCAACCAATGAACCCTGACTGGCGGTAATCTCTGCCAGCGACCGATCCGTCCGTGTCATCGTCTCGGCAAACTTTCGCTGCGCGGTATTCTGCCCGCGGTAACCCCCCGCAGACACACCCGCCCAAGATTCCCCAGCCAACTCCGCCAACACTTCCCCTGCCCCGACGAACCCGGCCGCACCCACCTCGAAACACTGCCCATCAAACGGCGCCCCAAAACCCGTCGTCAACTCCAATAACTCCACCACCGACAACGCCAACAAAATCACACTTAACTGCTTGTCGTGTTTTTTGAGCACTTTTGCCGCTTTCGCGAACTCTGCTTCGACTTCCGCCAGCTCGCGTCGTCGTCTGAGGAGCTGTCTCTTGGCCCAGCGTTCCTCGTATTCCGCCTCTTCTAACAACAATCCAGCTCTGTACTCAGCTGCTTTGGCCTCCGTCAGAAGAGGTGCCAAGTACTCTTTCAAGTTGTTACGACGGTCCGGCCGAATCATTTGCTCGATCAAGGGGTTAATTCCCCGGTTGTCAACCGTGTACCTGCGCGTAGCTGCCGCCTTTTGCCTTCTCTTCGTCTCTCTGACTGCATAAAAGTAGCTTCGCTTTAGTTGGTGGTCAGCTTTTTTGCTGTCGAAGTCGTTAGATGCTGCGCGAAGGACGGACTGTGCGTGTTGCACAGCATATTGGAGGGTTTGGCGGCTCACACAGGTCGCAGTGCCGACCGAGGCGCCACCAACGGTGCTGGCAAGATTTCCGGTAAATCCAAAAGCGCTGGCAGCAATGGACACATCTTTCGGCGGATGTTTGTCGCTTATATCCCGGCGCAATCCCGCGGCATTCACGCCGAGGTCCAGAAAGCCACTAATGATGGTAGCGGCCTCAGCGAGAACCGACATCGCAAAACTCCTCCTGCGTCATTTTGCCGGTCAGTTTATCATCGATCCGAGTTAGCTATTCCGCCAATTAGTCAAGCCGGTTGAACTGACATGAGGGTAAGCGGACTAAAGCATCTCAAATGGCCGCCAGAGCTAGGCATAAGGTCCACCCGGCGGCTGGCCAACATGACCGAGACGACGGGGCCTGGCTATGCGGTTGCTCGCGCCGCATCGTCAAGACGGCGGCCTAGGGCACCAAGCTGGGCTGCCGCCGACGGTTCGGCGAGCGCGAGCGGAACGCTTTCACCGACGGTGGCGTGCCACGCCGTGGCACGAGATCGTGCGGCACCGATCACGGCGTGCGCTACGAACTCATGCCGTCGAGGTGCTCACCTCAACGTGACACATGCACATTGGACGCCTGACGTCGGACGCTCGCCCTGAGATCGTCGCGTTCTGCCAACCGATCGGACCTCCCGCCGGTGGCCGGAGCCGAGTTGGACAAGTCATCTGACCGAATGTCGTCGGAGGGAGAAAATCGAGGCTGCGCCAAGGAACCCCGGGTGGATGTGTTGCAGAGAGGCTGGCCCTGAAGATGAGGCGCTACATCGCTGCGGTCAGCGTCAGGCGCTGCGTCGCCACATACGTGGGTGAGGGCCGCGCCTGGTCTATAACTTGCTCGATTGGGAAATGCTGCCCATCGGCTGACGCCGCGTCTTGTGAAGTGTCGTCGCCATCAACCGACTGTGCCTCACCGGTTTTCGGTTCCGCGGACCGCCGCCGCCCAGCGTCTGCCGGCGCAGCGCCTCGCCGTGCGTGTCCGGTATCTCGCTGCCGGATTCCATCCGCATGCACTCCTGCTGATGGTGCCACTGTCGCGTCGTCAGCAATGGTTTCGGGGTCCGGGCCACCAACACTCACCCTCATCGCATCCACATCCAACGGCAGCTCGACCACGCCCGCGACGGGCTCGCTGCCCGCGATTTCGTCTACCGCGCCGCCTCGTACGTCACCTGAACCCGTAAACGCGGACCCCGACACCGGGTTGGCATTAGCCAAAGCCGCCGAACCCGAACCCAGCAAGCCTGCGCACTTGCGGTATGCCTCATCAATTGACTCCGCCGCCCGGGCAGTTCGTGTCTTCGAAAGCAGTGCCGGAACGCTCACCAGTGGGAGAACTGCGATAAAGCTCAGACTAGCGGCCTTGAGGGCGAACAAGAGACCTCCGTCAGGGCCGGTTGCGAGGGCTGCGGCGATCGGGATCGCGCCTACCAGCAGGTCCTTCAGTACGCCGAAAGATAGACGACATTGGGTCACAACGTCGGCGTGAGATTTCACCAGGACCGCGAGCTTGACGTCGAGTTCGGCCAAGGATTCCGCCATCCTCTGCAGCGCCGCGTCCGACTCTTTATATGCGTGCGCCGCTGCGCCCTTCAACGGTCATCGGGGACTGCGCCACCCAGTTCGCCGGACAATGCACTGAACTGTTCGGAACCCGCCGTGAACTCATCACCCTCGGCAGGAATCATAAAACCCAACAAGGTGCTGCACGCGTCAACAAAACTAATGGTCCACGAAATTATTGTCACTGGCAGCGACACATGCGTTTTTGTCCAGGCCATAACGGCGGGGCCAGGAGCGCCGCCCGGAAAATATTCGGGGCCAGAGTCTTTACTGAATAGCGCCCGCGCCAGGTTCGAGCCATTTTCTTCAAAATGACGGTCGAAGTATCGACGGGCAAAGTGTGTCGCCGGTAGGGCACCCATGATTCCCGTATTGGTGGCGCATGCCGCAACGTACTCCCCGGAATATTTTGGGTCCGAACCCGTGTAACCGAACTGCGAGCCGACATTGCCCAACGCAAACAACACGCGGCTCGCATCAGCGATCAACGACACCAAAAACTCCGCTCTGGAAACCCCGGAATGCGGGCGCACGGCAGTGCGCCGAATTCACGATAGCATCGCCGGAACCACTCAACGTGCACTAATATCGAGTGACTGGTCGCACCGCAACACACGAGCTAACGCCCAAAAGCAGTCATCCTCAACAGGCCTCCTAAGCTCGCCATCGCTCCGGTGTAACCGTGAGCTGCTCGGGCAGACCGCCGACAGCAGGCCGATGACGCGCATCACCACCGCCACCTTGGCCGAATGTTTTCACCGACGCTGATGTGCCCGCACCGCTGTCGGCTTCGATTGAATTCTGAGCACCGGCACGCTTCCGGCGCCGATTACCGCTTGACGGGAATCGGTAGACGGGTGACGGTGGATTGCGCCTCAGCGGGCAGCGGTGGTGCCGCCCGCGGATTCCGCCGTATCGGCTGCAGGGCGCCGGTAGGTGCTCGCCGGGGACACCGGGATCGCGGGAATCCGTGCTTCAGGACTCGCGACAGCGACACCGACACCGACACCGACACCGACAGCGGTGCGGAGGTAGGTACCGGTATTGCACGGCGATCGGCAGCCAATTGCTGCTTTGGCTAAGTAGGCCTACCTCTTGGCAGTCGCAACTTTACCCTTTGCGGTTCTAGTTTTTTCGACCGCAATCTCTGCGTTTGTGAGGCTGTTACCAGCACTGTCCTGGGCTAATTCGCCGGCGACAAATTATCGGATCCTTAAAAGGTACTTGCTCCAATCGACTGAATCGATGCCTGACCTAGCGCGATACCCGACGACCTTGAAGTCTCGTGGCTTGACGAACGAGCTCCCGGCTCATCCCGGTGGGAATCGCGCGAGCGAGCCAGAACCTGGCGTACGTCAGTATTTGATCAGCTCTAGTGTTGCGAAATGTCCGCCGACGTCCGTTGTGCCGACCGCTGATCCGCCGATGGTGACCGCCGCGTTACTAATCAATCCCATTGCCGAACATGCGGTATGGTCAGCGATCCCTGGCTGCCAGTTTGTATCCGAGTAAGACCGGCGATGTTGCCGCCAAGCCTCAATAGGCCACTGGTAATTGCGGCCGCCTCAGCGGAAATTATTTGGCCCTGCTCGTCGAGTTGCGAACCCTGAATGGGGTTGGACGTTCGCCCCACCAGAAGCTACGGTGTTCACCGTCGCTCAGCAGGACGCCGCGCTCGCTACATGCCTCAGCAAGGCGTTACAGCGCGTCGCGGTTGGCAGTTCGCACTGCTTTTCGCGGTCGGCGCGCCTCAACTTCAGTGTCTCCTCCGCGGCCTCAGAGGTCGCGTCTGCAGCACGAATGAGTAATCAGAGTTGGATAGCCCCGTCGCCGGGGTGATCGTCAGATGGAAACTGTCATGTTACTGGCCGTAGAGCCTGCCAGATATCGGCGAAAGGAATACACCGTGAGCTATGGAACGGTCAATGTGGGTCCCAATGATTTTCTGTGGTCGTGCGCGGATTGTTCGGCGCTGGTGGTTGACCAGGAACGACACGACGAGTGGCATCGCCAGCAGCCGTTACGTGACTTGCATGGGCCCCGCTGGGGCGATTGCGAAAACGCCGGCTGCTCAGATGAGCAATGCCGCCACCGAAGCAAGGTGTGTAAGTACGACGGCACAGAGTGGCCTTGCGATGCCGCACGGCTCATCTACACCGCCGACGAGCTGACATAAAGCCCCGAAGAGATCGCAGGCCCGAGAATTGGTGCAGCAGGCCGAAAGTCGACGCAATATAATAAACCAGCGCGCCGAACATGGGGTCTGCAAGACCCACGGCGCTTACACCAAACAGCCTCAAAAGGAAACGTACTTGACGATCAAGGCCGCAACCCGGCGCCGCTGGACCGTCAAACCCTGGCCCTGGCCCGGCGAAAGCCGCGAGGACAAAGCCAAACGCATCGCGATGTCGTACCGCCAAGTCGTCGTCGACCTCATTAGCGGCGCGACAGGGGACCCACAGACTGCGCTTGACAGCCTCGACCGACGATGGGCCGACCTGGGTCACTACTGGCCCAACCCGTCCGCAGATTCGACCGACGATGCGGCGTTCGAATGGCTCACCGCAGCCGACCTTGCACAATTACTGCACTGCATACCAGCCGATATCTACCGCTGGGCACGCCACGGCAAGATCGAGCAAAGGACCACTGCGGATGGCAGCCCGGAGTACTCGTTGTCGTCTGCGCTGGCGTTTAAGCATCAGCAGCGGAACCAACGCCGACACTGCGGCCAGACGCCATAACGAATCTCAGCCGATCGGATTTTACGGAGGGCGACGAGCACCCACCGGTCGAAGGCGTGTTTGCATGCGCCCGTTGAAGGCGTGACGGAACCGGCGCTGGGGGAAATTCTGTGTGTTCCTGCGTCACCCGAACGAGCTCGACCGCAATCTGCCAATCGGCTGACCGCTCAGCCAGCCTCCGACCCCCGCGGACTCTCGATGAGCACAGTTAAGTGGACAAGTCACATCTGGTAACAGCACTGTGACACGTGGCAATTCGCCGCCACAACAGCGTTCTGTTCGCCGATCCGAACACTGTTCACGGATCTCCTGCCCGCCTGGACAGCGCCATCTGCGCCGAAACCCGCCGCCAAGGACGCCGCCATCGTCGTCTGCGACAAACTTAAGGGACCACCCGAGGTGGTCGACAGCATCGGTCGCAAGCAATCGTCCGGACGTGCGTCATTCGCTTGCTGCGTAACACGTTTCGGCTCACCGCTTGCAAGCACCGGGACGAGATCGAGCCCGATCTACACCGCGGCCAAATGCTACCGCGGTCCGCTCGGCGAACGACGAACTGGCCGAGAAATGGGGGCAGCGCTGGTCGGTGGTGATCCGCCTGTGGGACAACGCCTGTAAAGAATTAGTCCCGTTCCTCGACTAGGTTGACGATGCTCGCGGTGCTAGCGGTTCCGGTGGTTGGCTTCGGCCTGAGTTGCGACAGATTCGACGCGGATGCTGGCCGCTCACCTGCCTCAGAGACGATAGTCGCAATGCTGGTGTTTACACCTCGGCGGATAGTGGTGCGGCTGTCACTAATTGTGCGGTGTTAGTTGCAGCGGTGTGGATTGGTGCTCGCCGGGCTCCGGGTGCGGCGCCGGTGTTGGTGGAATGGTCGTCGCCGGCCACGGTCGATGGTGCAGTTCCATCGTCGCTACGCTGAGCGGAAATTCGCTGTTCTGTGCTGGGCAAACCCGCTGCGAACCTCGGTGTAACTATTTTGCTGTTCGGGCCGAGGTGTTGCCGTGGTGTGGCGGGTGGCAGGCTGATCAGTTGTGCCAGGGTCGGTTGCGCGTCCGGCGTGATCTGCGGCGTCGGCTCCCAGGCGATCGCGCCGGTCGATACGTGCGACGCATTGACAGCACCGGTGGATGCAGCAATGGAAGGTTGTCGCTCGTTGGCGGTTGCCGTCTCGGTGGTGGCGGTGCGCGCACCAGTGGTGTCCGAGCCTGGGTTGTCGGCCGCGACGGCCGCGACGTTGGCAACCGCTGTCGAATCGGATGCGGCCACTGAGGTGTCCGGACCGCCCGCCGCGGCCGTGTTGGTGCCCAGCTGGCCGTACTTGCCGGCCAACGCGTTGGCAGCCTGCGCGTTTTGAATTGATACTCCCAGCGCGGCCGCAACCATGGCGGCCGCGACCGCAACTCCAAGTACCGCTGCCGTCCTTGCGAACCATGCCGCTGTAGCTGGTCCTCCGGCGGGTGACACGTAAAGGGCCGCCTCAATGGCGATGGCCACTCCCAACAATGTGGCGTCGGTGCCTAGCGCAAGGCGGGAGTGATCCACCAGCAAACCTTGTTTGGCTGCGATCTCTGCCAACGACCGGTCGGCCTGTGCCATTGCCTTTGCCAGCTCTAGCTGCGAGGCGTTTTGCCCCGTGTAGCTTTTCGAGGCGGTACCTTCCCAGCGCTCGTCGCCGACGGCGGTCGCCAACTCCTGATCGACTTTATCGAAGCCATCCGCACCCACCACTAAACCGTGCCCGTCGTATGGCGCTCCAATCCCCAGCGTCAATTCCAACGACTGCACGACCGACAACGCGATCAGGAGCACTCTAAAATTCGACATCTCGCGCTCAGCCGAATCGTAGTCGTCCAGCGCCTGTTCAACATCGCCATCTAGTTGCTTGATCTGCTCATCCACGTCGTCGCCGCCCCAACCCCCCTTTTTAAGAGATTCTCGTGCGTCATACAGAGCGTCGTATCTGGCAGACGCCGATTCTAAAGTCGGATTTTTAATCAAGCCCGTTCTCGTGAGAAAATACAAACTGGATACGTCACCGATTGTGCCGATCGAATAGCTGGCCCTATTCTCGTCAGTTAATGGCACGCTGTCGTTGCCCGAACCGCCCCTGAGTCCGCTATCAAAGAACCCCACGGTGCCGGCGGTACATCCGGCGATAGCAGTTAATACCGCAACGGCCTCGGCTAAAATCATCGGTTACCCCTGGATTTGTTATTGTCGGCAAGCTTTGCGACCTTATCACCGCTCGACGCACCCTCCGTGCACTAATTTTTCCGCCGGACATGTGGCTTGGGTGCCCGACTTACGTGTCTCTCGTGCCGCGGGCCGGCGATGACGCGAAGTCGACTTGCTGCGTGATCGGGTCGTTCGCTGCACACCAACAGCTCCCTTGCACCACAGCGCTGCGATTTAATTGCTGGTGGGTCGGTCGCCGCTCGGCGGCCTCTGGCGCGGGAGTCCTCCTGCGGTGGAGCTAATGGAGCTCGCGCAGCTGGTAATTCGATGTCGGCGAGTCACGCGGGAGTGCGAGGTGTGGGGTGGGGAACCCCTCGAGGACGGGGGTTTCGGAGCCAGACCTATCTGATGGGTGTCGCGTTGCCTCGTCGTGCGGGGCCGAGAGGCCAAAGCGGCCAGCGCTGACTCGACTGCAGTTGTAATCCACCTGCTGATCGCCTTTCGTAGCTGTTTGGCCTGAATGGCCCACCGAGGCATGGTTGAGTGCCTCACCCGTCGCATGTTTAACGGGTGCGCGGCCAATGAGCGCGCCGCCGGAACTACCTGTTCGCCCCGACCAAACTGTCAACTCCGCTGGGGTTGGCAATCTAGATGCCGGCGTTGGGGGAGCATCTAAGTGCGCTGACCGTTCAGCTCCCAGACTGGCGCCTTCAGACAGTGTGGCGCCGCTTGAACGGGATTGCTTCGATAATCCTCTCAGTAACGCGATTGTCTTCGGGGATTCACTCGACCTGTCGGTGATGGTGGTTCTAGGTTGTGACACGGCGGACGCCGCCGTTCTTGATCGCCCAACCCCGGCCAACATTCGTGGTGAACCCGCGGGTACAAGTGCGTCGTATTTCGCCGTCAGTGCATCCACGTCGTTGCTGGTTGCTCGAGACTCAAGAAGCAGGGCTCCAAGCATTACTATGGCGGCTCCGATCCCTAACGAACAAGCAATTAAGACGAACCAGTAGGAACTCTGACCAGCTAACTTCATCTTCAGCGATACCGCCATGGCCAGAACTAATAAATCCTTCAATACCGCAAACCCCAACCGTATGTGGGTGACCATGTTGGCATGATCCTCGGTGAGGCGAGCAAGATCGTTGTCAAGATTGCTGATCGCTAGCGCAAATTTCTGTATTGTCCCGGTCTGGTCGGCGTAGGCCTTAGACGCCGCTCCGGTCCAGTCGCTACCGGGCAGGCTCGAATCGAGTTTTGCCTCCAGAGAGAGAAACTGGCAGGAACCGTCCGCAATGCCACCGCCGTCGTAGGGCGGGAAAAAACCCGTCATCTGCTCTAATATTTCGACAGCGGTGAAGCACCAGTAGAGCTTTGAATCTGAAATCAGATTATCGATCGCCGCGTAATTCTTATAGTCAACTGGTTTTGCTAAACGCAATATGCCACAGCGCGCGCCGACTGGGGCGCTGACGCTGGCACCGTCTGCGATGATGCTTGAGCCGCTCGCTGTGTCGAATTCAGCATCCGGTTGACCGATTCGCAAGCTGAGGGTCTTCCACAGCGCCGAGTCGGGAGCGGTGACCAGACCGGTGAACTGGTGACCGACGTTACCTAATGCCAGAAGAATACGAGAAGCGTCGGCAAACATTGGGGGTCCGTCTCAGGCTGATGGGCGAACATATTTTTAACAGTTGTGCAGCCTAACAGCGGCGCGACAGGTTGCTTGCGGCAAAAATGCGCGCAACATTGAGCGAGAAAGGCACTGCGTACCGGAAAGCTGAGTGCCACCACGTTTGACGGTGCTGTCAGGATGGGGAACACACGGAACCGCCGCGTGCGGAAAATTGACTAGGCTGCCAGTGGTGGGGCGGGAATCACCGCGCGGCTGGGGGTTGTCGGTGGAAGGGGTGACACGGCTTGCGTCTTATCTGCGTATTCATGGTGGCTCTATTGCTGACGCTGGCGAGCGCGCCTACTGCCATGGCTGTCACTCCACCTCCGATCGATCCGGCTGCGTTACCCCCCGACGTCACCGGGCCGGAACAGCCCTTCGAACAGCGCCGGGTATGTTCTGCCCCAATAGCCCTGCCTGGTGCCAATTTTCACGATGCGCCGTGGGCTAACGTCTACTTGGGTATCGACGAAGCGCAGAATTTCGCCACCGGACTCGGTGTCACGGTGGCAGTGATCGACACCGGCGTGGACCCTTCACCGCGAGTGCCGGCGGAGCCGGGCGGTGATTTTGTGGTGGACGGCGGTGACGGCCTGTCTGACTGCGATTCGCACGGGACTCTGATAGCGGCGCTCATTGCGGGCCGACCCGCGCCCACCGACGGGTTCGTGGGTGTGGCACCCGACGCACGGCTGATCTCGGTGCGTCAGACGTCGGAGGCCTTTGAGGCCAAGGAGTCCCAATCCGATCAGAACGACCCCAACGCCACCCCGGCAGCCGGGTCCGTGCGGAGCCTGGCCAGAGCCGTGGTGCACGCCGCCAATCTCGGTGCAGGAGTGATAAACATCAGCGAGGCGGCGTGCTTCAAAGTGAAGAAAACGGTCGACGAGTCCGCCCTGGGTTCAGCACTCGACTACGCGGTCAACGTGAAGGGTGCCGTCGTGGTGGTTGCAGCAGGAAACACCGGTGGTGATTGCGGGCAGAATCCGCCACCTGACCCGTCCCGCCCCGCCGATCAACGTGGCTGGGAGGAAGTCCAGACGATCGTCACACCTGCGTGGTACGCGCCGTTGGTCCTTACCGTCGCTGGTTTCGGCCAAAGCGGGGCAGCCAGCACCTTCTCGATGCATGGGCCCTGGGTGGGTGTTGCCGCGCCTGCTGAGGGCATCACCGCACTTGGTCCGGAAGGCGAGCCCGTGGACGCGTTGTCGGGTAGGGAAGGCCCGGTGCCTGTTGCCGGCACCTCATTCGCCGCAGCCTACGTGTCAGGGCTCGCGGCGCTGTTGCGGCAACGTTTTCCCTCTCTGACACCGGCGCAGATCATCAATCGGATCACCGGCAGTGCACGGCAGCCCGGAGGAGGCGTCGACGACACCGTCGGCGCCGGCATGGTCAACGCTGTAGCGGCGCTGACCTGGGACATTCCGCAGGGGGGTGCACCGCCGCCCTTCATCGTGAAACAACTTCCAGCCCCGGTGCAGGTGCCGCCGCCCGATCACGGGCCTATTAAGGCTGTGACAGCGGGCATCATGCTTTTGACCATCGCGCTGGCGTTGGCCGCGCTGACCGGGCGAGCCTTGCGGCACCGATGACGAATCCTCTGACATCGCTACGGCTCCGGTTCACCAGCGGACACTCGTTGTGGGTGGCGGCGCTGGCGCCGTTGTGCATTTTGTTGTTTTTGGGCACGCGCTACGAGTGGGCGGGCCCAACCCTGGTAGCGGTGGGTGCCGTATTGGCTCTGGTCACCTTTCGAGGCCGGCGTCTAGCGGGCTGGATAGTGACGATGTGCGCGTGGCTCCTCCGTCATCGCAGGCCATTGGACGCACCATCGGAGCCTGTAGTCGGGGCTACCGTGCAGCCCGGCGACCATGTTGCCGTGCGCTGGGAAGGCGACTTCCTGGTCGCGGTCATCGAGCTCATTCCACGACCATTCACACCGACCGTGATTGTCGACGGGCATGCCCACACCGATGATGTGGTCGACACCCGCCTTGTCGAGCAATTGTTATCAGTGCATTGTCCCGACCTTGAGGCCGACATCGTGTCGGCCGGGCACCGCGTCGGCAAGACGGCATCACCAGAGGTGACAAATCTCTATCGGGAAGTCTTGGGGCACCACCCGGCTCCTGCGTACCGTCGCACGTGGATCATGCTGCGCGCTGAGCCGATGCGCACTCGCAAGTCCGCTCTGCGGCGCGATGTAGGCGTCGCGGGGATCGCTCGGTACCTGGTGGCCTCGACCACGCGCATCGCCGACCAACTAGCCAGCCACGGCGTGGATGCGGTGTGTGCGCGCAGTTTTGACGACTTTGACCACGCCACCGGAATCGGCTTCGAGCGGGAGAAGTGGTCGATGATCCAGGGGCACGGAACCTTCACCGCCGCTTATACCGCTCCTGGCGGTCCAGACGTGTGGTGGTCGGCAGATGCCGACCACACCATCACACGGGTACGAGTCGTTCCCGGTATGGCGCCGCGGTCTGCGGTGCTGCTCACCACCGTGACGAAGCCGAAGCGACCCAAGGGATTTTCCCGGGTGTCGGGAGGTCAGCGCGCCGCGCTGCAGGACCAGACTGTCGTCGCGGATCGCCACTGCCAGATCCCGATTGGATCAGCGGGGGTTTTGGTGGGAGAGACGACCACTCGCTATCCGGTCTATATGCCGTTCGACGATGTTGACGTAAGTATCAGCCTCGGCGATGCCAGGATATTCAGTCAGTTCGCGGTGCGGGCAGCAGGAGCTGGGGGAGTAATCACTCTCGGGCCGCACTTCGAGGAATTCGCAGCTCTGATCGGCGCGCAGATCGGGACTGAGTCCAAGGTGGTGTGGCCTAACGTCACTACCTACCTGGGGCCGCACCCCGGCAGCGGCCAGGTCATCTTGCGGCACAACGCCATCAGTACGCCGCGGCACAGTCAATTGCCGATCCAGCTGATCTCGCGTGCCGGGGAAAGCCGTTATCGGGCGGCGCTCCCCAAGTAGGACAGGTGGCCGTCCGCTGGGCTGGTGCCGCCCAGCAACGGCTTGCCCCTCGAACCGCGCTAGCCGCGCACGTCGGCCCGCCCGCATTTTGTTGCGGGGGCGGGTGGCTGCATCGATGATAATGGTGGTAGCAACTAGGAGGACGATTCGCTATGACGCAACCGCAGACGCTGAACGTGGAAAAAGAAGAGCTCCTGGCGAGGGCCGCCGAGTTGGAGGTCCCGCTACCGCCGCTACCATCCGACGAACTTCAGGCGCCGTGCCTCCTCAAGATGACCATCAACGCAGCTGCGGACCTGACGCGGTCCGCCACCGAAATGCGGACCTATCTTGGCTTTGCCGAAAGGGAATGGCAGAGGTTGGCGCAGTCGCTCAAGAATGCGGCCAAAGCCTACGAGGAAGTCGACGAGGACGCGTCGGCAGCCATCAATAACGGTGCTGGCGAACCGGTTTCGCCCGCGCTGCCCCGGCTTCCGGATGCAAGTCCGCCAGTGAAAGCCCTCGACGATCCGCCTGCGGATCCGGGCGCGGGCGGCGACGGAGAGTATGTGGATCTCAAGCAGCGTGCATGGGACTTCGAACACGGTGACCAGGGTGCTTCCCTGGATAAATTTGCGGACGCGTGGACCAACTATTCCCGGGTAATGCTTGACGCCCGGAATCGATTCCGGCCCTTTCGGGATTGGGAGGGCGAGGCGAGAACGATCATCCAGGCACACTTTGAGGATCACATTTCGTGGCTGAACCGGATGTCGGATCTGAGTATCACGATGGCGCGCCAAGCCCAGGATTTTGCGTCAACGCACCGATGGGCCCTCACCCAGCATATTTTGCTGCCAGAGGCATCGACTCAGCCTCTGAAAAAATACAACGACCTGGTGTGGCTCGAGCAACGATTCTTGATTCCGTCTGAACAAGCTATGGTGCTGCGGCAATTTGAACTGTTACAGCAAGCCTCGGATGCCGTCATGCAGGAGTACCCCAGAAGGGCCTCGTTTCCGCTCAAGCAAGTGCAGCCAGGTAAGCCCCCCGAGGCCAATAAGGTGAAAATCGACCCGCCGCCCCCACCGAACCCCAATCCCGACCCGGGTACGGATCCGGGGCTTTGGCCGTTCCCCGATGACGGGCTGCCAGCCGACGGCGCCTTCCCGCAGACGCCCATGATGCCGTTCACTCCACCAATGAACCAAAATGACGCTGCCCTGAATGACGCCTTGAAAGACTTGAAGGGCAAACCGGGCCTGCCAAAAGGCGGGGCGGGTATGAAACCGGCTTCGCTGGGTGGAGGTGGCGGGGTACCTGCTATGCCGCTGCAGCCGGCAGTGGATGCCGAAATTCCGGCATCGCGGCCAGCCGGGGCCGCACCCGGAATTCCTGGCTTGGGTCGTGCGCCGGGCACCGGGATGGGTAGCGGTATGGGTATGGCTCCCATGGGAGCGCCGGGTGCTGGCCAGAATCAGGGCAAAGACAAGCGCACACAGCAGGAAAGTGAAGCGCTCTACACCGAAGATCGGCCATGGACCGAAGGCGTCGTCGGCAATCGCCCACGCAAAGCCGCCGCAGACAATAAGGACTCCAAATGACCTCCGAAATGCACCCGCAGGTTGCCGAGGCGTTGCAGCAGGCGCAGCGCTTCCAGTCGGCCCTTGAAGATCAAATGCACCGTACGAACACCGGAACCTTCACCGCCACAGATGAAGACAAGACCGTCGAGGTCACTCTCAACGGGCGCCACTGGCTGACCGACCTGCACCTAGAGGACGGTTTGTTGCGGCTGGGCGCGGAGGCGGTTGGACAACGCATTAACGAGGTGCTGCGAAAGGCCGACGACGTCGCGACCGCTGCCATCGACGCCGAGCAGGAACAACTCATTGCCACGCTTGCCGAGATCGCCGGTGAGCTCAAGAAGGGTTTAGGGCTGGAATAGTCAGCCCGGCTTAAACCGCAACCGTGCGTTGCATAGGCCAGGCGCGGTCTTTCCGGGGACCGTCTGACCCGCAGCTTGGAGATGCGTGGCGAATGTGGACCACGGAGTGTCACAAGTCACTTGGATTTGGTCGAGTGCACCCAAAACTGGTGCGTTGACCCCCGGGCCAGCGGTGTTAGCGTCAGATCATGGGCAATCGGAAGTGTGCGGTGCATAACCGCCGACGTAAGGACTAGTAATGTCTCTCGGCTCAGACATGGCCAATCTCATCGCCAGCTTGGCGGGTTTGAGCCAGCAATTCGCGACGGCCGGCACCGACCCGGCGAGATTCACCGGCAGTTACAGTGTGGCGGGCGGCCTGAATCTGGCCGGAGATTCAGCCGGTGCTTTCGCATCCTTTGCTCGGATGGCTTGGAATGTTAAAGAGGCCGATATCATTCTTGCGACTCTTTCCGTTGTCCAGACGATGGAGCTAACGACTGGTCTGGGAATGCCCAACACGGGAGACGACTTTTATTTTGGTCGTGAAAAGTTTAGCGAGCTGAGCACGAAACTTGGTCAAGCATTCCCAGACCATCGGTGGACGGGTGAGGCCTCACGCGCTTACGTCGCAGCCAACGTGAAATTGCGTGATTGTGTGGGCACTGCGAGCGGTCTCGACATGGAAATGGCGGCCGTCGTGGAAAGTCAGGTCCGAATTATCGACAAGGTGCGCCTAGGCTTCGGTGCGCTGAAGGACATACTTATAGCCGCGTATGTAGTTGAAATTGCGACGGTCGCGACCTTGACCGGCTTTGGTGTCCCTGTATTCATCGCAGAGGCTGCGGCGAAATCGTTCGCCGTATCGGTATCTGTACTAGGCATTGGTGCCGCGGTCGGCATGCTTACCTATGCAGTCATTGCATCGTTTGAGACCGCTTTCACTGCGGGCACTGTGCAGTACCAGTACGAGCACGTGCTTGTCGCATCCCCGGCAGCAGGTGCACTGGCTCAGGTGGTGGCGGCGCCCGCGGCGGAGTCGGCAGTATCCAGCTTTGAGGCCATCTCCAACAGCATGAAGACGACTGCCCCGATCCCCGTGACGGCGCTCCGCGCCACCGGTGGTGAAGACAGCCCTGGGGCCGGTCCTTCGGTGCTGACGCCGCGAACGGGAGCGGCGGAGGCCACCGCGCCGGCATTCACGCCGCCCACCCTGGCGCAGGTTAGTCAATGGTCCGGTCAAGCCATTAAGCTGTCCGGCCCCGCCTCCCAGCAGGCCAATCTGGCCACGCAAACGATGGGTCCCGTACAGCAGATTGCTTCCATGGCTCAGCAGGGAGCGAAGGGTCCGAGCGACGAACCCGCTCCCGAGGACGAGGCTGGGTCCGCCGACGGTGCCGACGGAGCTGAGGCGGGCGCCCAGGCCGGCGGTCGTGCGCCGATCTATGGCGCAGAGCAGCCACAGGAAGACCGCTGGGGCCGCGCCTTCTAGGGACCCAGTGCTGCACCGTTCGATGCGGGCCGAAGGGCGCGCGGACAGTCCTTGGCTGCGCCTTGCCGACGAGTTCGCGAGTGGACGACGGATGTGAATTCGACCGGTTTTCTGCACAGCATGAAGTCGTTGACTGGCGGCGCAACCACGGAATTGTAGCGGCGGCTTCGTCGCGACTACCTGCTCTCATTGCACCGGCCTGTAGCCTTTTTGAGTCCGAGGCTAAACGTCGCCGTGGTAGATTAGTTGCGTCAATATAGAGTGATATTGCGCGGCGCGACATCGGTAAGGGTGGAATCCGAGAATGGGACTCGCGGTTTTCGCAGATGCTGCCAAGATAATAGCCGCGTTGACATCGTTGGGGGCAGCCGCTGGCGGCTACGGCGTCGATTTGATTGGAATCAACAATCGTGAATACAGCGGAACGTACATATCGGGCAGCGTGACAAATCTGAGTGGTTCTGCATTTGCCCTAGCCGCTTCGGCAAAGCAGACTTCCAGGACGGCGCAGGCACTTGCCAACACCAGTGGTTGGTCGGAGTCGGCAGCAGAATCGTTGCAAGCTTCGACCATATTTTCCACTCCGATCCTCTCAGCGCTTGCCGTCGTCGAAGCGTTGGAGTTGACCACCGGATTCGGGGTGCCTGACGATGGAGCCGATCTAGCATCCGGTTCGGAGTCCTTTGCAATTCTCCGGGATACCCTCAGCGCTGCTATTGCGGGTGACAGATGGCAGGGTGAGAAATCCGGGAATTATGTATCGCATACGTTGGTGCTGCAACGATGCGCCGCGGCAATGGCCGAGTTGGACCGCAGCCTGGCGAGTGCGGTAGAGGATCACGCTGGTCAAGTCACTCAGACCCGGTTAGTCCTTGGTGTTGACCAGGACCTGCTTGCCGCCGCACTGATCGTTCAGCAGGCAATTCTTGCTCTGTACCCCGCGAGTAAATTGGCGCGCAAATTCGGGTTGTGGGCTAGTCGGCTGGGGATTCTCGTTGCGATATCGACCGTCGGGACCTTGCTCGGCTTATCCGTGAAAAACGCGTTACTCGTGCAGGGTTTGGAGAACGAATACAATGCACAACTCGCGCGGAGGGCAGCAGATGCCTCGATGGATAGTGAATCGGCCGCGGTAGTGGCAAGTCAATCCTCCGTCGCTAGCTTCGAGGCCAGTTCCGGCGGCACCTCAGGTGTGTCGACCGAACCAGGTCGAGACGCCGTGGCCTCAGAAGTGTTGTGTGCGAAGGATCGGGACGAGATGAGCGGCGGTGGCGACGCTGGTAGAGGTGACTCAGCGGAGCGAAGGCCAGCGGCGCCGATGCCGACGTTGGCAGCCGTGGCGACGATGCTTGGTGGCAGTGTCAGCAGATTCGCCCGACCACCTGTGAATGTCAACCGGACGAACGGGTCTGCGCGGCAAGTGCATACGGACGCTGACAAGTGGCCGAACCAGCCGCCCGCTAGCGCACATGCGCCTCCCGAGATTGCTGTTGTTAACGAGATCGAGGAGGCTCAATCCAACTCGAACGGTGTTCGCTCGCCGAACGGGTGTGCTAAAGGCCCTTCGGCGTCCAGATGCGGTGGCATGGAGCCCCAAGCAGCGCCGTGAAAGCGACCCCCTACGCCCGTCACACTCCCGCCGCGCATCCATTTGCTCGCGACGCGCACCCAACTCGGGTCTCAGATGAGACGCAGGGCTCCCGCTGCAGTAGGCGCAACGCCGTAAAACTCTGTGTCATCCGCTGATCTGGACCATATCAATCCACTCACACGACCCGATGACCCGCATTTTTCTACCCCGTACCCGGCATTCCGCCTCGGGCAGAGCCGAATGACTGCGCCTCCGCGAAAAGTAGCGCAGGGGGTGGTCCGCTGAGTGGGATAATATATCGGTAACGGAGAAGAAGGGAAAGAATGTCGTTCCTGGTCGAAGCTGTAACCATTGTTAATGGCTTGTTGGGATTGGGTGGAAACTCCACCGGATTGTTTATGGACATCAGCAGTGGTGTTCCGCCCACCCGCGAGAACATCGGCGCTTCTGCGATCGGTTTGATCGGAAACGGCGGCACTATCGCCGGCGCCGCCGCGAGCGGCGCCGTAAGTGGAGCGATTTCTCAACGACTCATACGAGATGGAAATACCCTCGCTTCGTGGCCAAATGCCGCTGCGGGTACGAGGCCGGAAACCGATTGGCCCAAACACCGAATGAGAGTCGACAGGCAAAGTAAAGCAGATTTGAATGTGCTTTTATGTGCGTTGTCGGTGGTGCAGTCGCTGGAATTGACGGTGGGTTTTGGTGCGCCGTTCGATGGACAGAGCTTCGAGGCGGGTGCGATGGGCTTCCTGGGGATTGGTGAGGTGTTAGCGGGCGGGTCCGCCGGTCGGCGTTGGGAAAGTTTGGCTGCGGATGGGTACGGCGGGCAGAACACCTCGCAGTGCGACCGGGCGGCGGCGATCGTGCAGACGGATCGGTCTTTGGCTGCGATCGCTCACAATCAGGGATTATGGGTAGACCATGCCCGGCTGGTGCTGGGCGCGGACGCGACGCTTTTGGGGGTAGCCGTAGCTATCCACGCGGCACTCTGTGTGTCTCCGATTGTGCCGGTGTGGGCGACATGGTTCGCACGTACCGCGGCCGTCCTCGGAGTTGCGGCGGCGGTCGGCATCATCGCTACTGTTGTGGCATTCTCGATTCAAAACGCCCAGAAGGCCAGCGCGTTGGCCGAAGACTACGGCCGGCTCGGTGCGGATGCGGCGAAGGCGGGCAGTCCGCTCGCGGCCGGAGCTGGCGGATGCAGCGCTACGCCGGTCGCACGGCTGGCCGCAGTCTCGACCACCACCGCGGAACCCGTACCCGAGGCGGCCGCGGGCACCACCGCGCCAGCAGTTGTCGACAGCCAGCGCGATCCCAGCCACGGCAGCGCTGACGCTGTCGATACTTGCGTCGGCCCGTTGGTGTCGCTCAACACCACGTCCCTAGCGCTAGGCGGGTTGACTGCTCCGGCCGCACAACCTACCGTGGCCCAGCTCGTCAGGGGATCGAACCCGACGGCCACAGCACTTAGCCACACCGACCGCCCCAACCCGGCACGCAGCTCATCCCTACAGGATCTGGTTCCGCGGCGGCTTCGGACCTCCAATGATGTTGCCACCCGAACCGCCCGCTGCGCTGGCAGACACCGATCACAACTCCGACGACGGGGCAGCACCAGCGGCACTCGCAACCCGACGCGCTGCCGTCCACGCCTCCGCGACCAGCACCAAAGACGCTTTCATACTCGCACCGCTGGTCGCAGAGGTATAAACCGCGCGCCTCAATACTGGCCGCGAGAGTCATTGATTTGCAACGGCTTCGCGTTCTCGGGCGACGTTCGGACAATCGGGGGACCGCCTGCGGGGCAGTGAGCCCGAACTTCGCCTGGGACACCACCCCCAATCGGCCATTCGTCGGATCGGAGCACCTCTTCGAGCGTTTCTGGGCTCAGTTGCGCTCCCAGCCGACGAGGATGAGCGCTCCGCCGGTTCAGCCAATTTGCTGCATATGGCTCGTCGTGAGCGATGTTACTTTGGTACCACTGCTCTTCGACGGTGCTCAACCGAAGACATCCACACGAAAGTTTCTGTCTCATGTCTGTTTTCGAAGAAGCTGGCAAGGTTTTGGGCAGCTTGGTCTCCCTTAGTGTGGCGGAAGGTTGCGTCGGCGCCGACTTTGCCGGAATCGGCGACGGTGAATGCAGCGGCGAGTACCTCGCCGCAACTGTCTGCGGAGGTATCGGTGATACGTTTGCTTTCGGTGCCGCTGCTCAACGGATGTATCTCACTGGAAAGTATATTGACGCAGATTGGCCCGATGAAACGAAATGGGTAAAGATACGCTCGTTGAGCAGTCCAATTTTATGGACTCTAACTTTTGTCGAAGCCGCAGAATTCGTGATCGGATTCGGAGTGCCCAACGACGGGGGCGAGATTGAAGTCGGATCTGATCGATTCACGGCACTATCTGAGTGGCTCGCGGCCGCATCGCCCGACGTTGGCTGGCAGGGTTCGGCAGCGCAGGCCTATGCGCGGCAAAACTCAGATCTGCGGCACTCTGTGCAGAAGTTGGGCCATCTGGATCTCAGGTTGGCCGCCATTGTCAAGGATCATGCGAATTGGGTTACACACGCGCGCCTGATTTTCGCGATTCTCAAAGATCTGCTTTGCAGAGCATACATCTTTGAGTGTCGCCTCAAAATAGTTAACGTAGATGCGGCGCGGGCCTACGCAAACGCGATATGTGTACTCGGGTTCGGTATTGCAACCAGCACAATCTTACTATTGGTTAAAGTTTCGACTTCCAATGCAAAGTGGGTGGACGCGCTAGGTAGCGAATATCGTAAGGTGGCGTCGCATCCAGCTGCCCCGGGCAGCCTGCCGGCGCAGGCAGGCCTGACCCTGGCCGTCGACTCTGAGGTTCGTGATTTTCGCATCGGCATCGGCATCGGCATTGGCATCGGCATCGGCATCGGAGCCGGGCGGGCGCAGCCGGGCGAAGCACACTCGGTGACGGCTGCTGTCGATTTACGGTATGAACGCGCTGCCGGCGGCGCGGCGACGGACGGACGCGACACCTACGGGGTGCGGACAATGACACCGGGTCAGCCGATGCTGACGGCGCTTGCCGCGCCAGGCATAGCCAAGTGGTCGGGCCATACGGCCAAACCATCCCGGCAAGTCATCATGGTCGAAAAGGTCCAGGAAGACGTTTCATCAGCCAATATCGACGGCACGTCGACCCCGACGGGTGCGTCTTCCCCAACACGTTCTGAGGACTCAGGTGCGATCGCCGAGGAACCCGCCGGTGCTCGTTCGGGACTCGGTGCCCTGGATAGCCAGCGTGCGCCGGTTGGGGTTGCGCTGGTTCATTCCGACGAAACGAGCGGGACGGCGGATCCTGCAGATCAGCCGCAATAACGCGCAGCGGCTCGCCGACGGTGCAGGTGGCGATTATTTCCATTGTGAGGGCCGAGCCAAATCAAAAGGCTTCGTTCGAGGCTTCCGCTCATACGCTGACCCAAAGGAGAAATTTTGTCGACCTTCGCTCAAGCCGCCGCGGTCATCAACGGCCTGCTCGGGCTTGGCGGAAATACCGCCGGCCTGTTCATGGGGCTTGACGGCATGACTCCGACTAACGGCGAGGATACTGCCGCCAATGCAACAAGCATGATCGGAAACGCGTCCAGCGTAACTGGCGGGCTAGCTGTTGGCATAAGGGACGAAGCTACCAGAATTGCTATTGCCGGCCCTCGAGACCAGAAACTAAAGTTTGCAAGAAAAGTCTTTGATGAACTTCACGCCGATGGTTCCCGCTCACCGGCACGAGTCGATAGGCGGAGTTCCGATCAATTGGTAAAAGGTATAGCGGATGCGCAAGAGGAATACGCCGAGCAAGAAGAGAAGTCGCTATCCCGCCAGAAGAATGCAAGCATCATTCTGTACGCGATCTCCATAGTCCAATTGCTGGATTTAACCGCTGGGTTGGGAACTCCCTGTGACGGTCAAAGCTTGGAGATCGGCGCGGCGGGATTCGGCAGGTTCGAAGTTTCGCTAGCGACCGAAATCCACGATCAGCGCTGGCAAGGTTCGGCATCCGGCCGCTACGACCTGCAGGTTGACGGACAACAGGCGCGGGCCAAGGCAGTTGCGAATGCCGACATAAAGCTGGCCGCCCTGGTGAAGAATCAGGGGCAGTGGGTAGATCAAGCGCGGTTGGTGCTGGGCGCGGACGCAGCAATTCTGAGTGCGGCCCTCGCCATCGAGGCGGCCCTCTCCGCGTGGCCGACGGCCGGGCCGATGTGGGCGAAATGGTTCGCCTATATGGCGGCGGGGTTAGGGACGGCGGCCGCAGTAGGCATCGTTACTACGGTCTCGGCGGTTTCGAGTCAGAACGCAGAGGAGGCTAGCGCGTTAGCGGCTCGTTACCTCCGTGTGGCAGCGAGCGCGCGCACGCCCGGTGGGCCGAAGGCCTCAAAGCTGGCTGTTGGCGCACAGGCTCCCGATCTGAGCCTCGCAGCAACTCCCGTCGGCGAGGCCGATTCAGCCAGGTATTCGGGCACCATTGCCACCCGGTCCGCTAGCACAAGCGGTAGACCTCAGCTAACACTGACCACCCCGTCACGATTGCCAGAGACGGCATCCCAACCCGCTCACCCCTTCGGTACGTTGAGCATGTCAAGACCACCGGTTTCTGCAACCTTGCCCGCCACGCGGCATAGGCCACCGCCCCGCAGCCCACGCTCGGAGTCACCGACTGTGCCGCCGCCGGAGGGAGAGGCGTCGTACGATCTGTGCGCGAGCGGTACCAGCAGTGCGCTCAGTAGCCGAGTCCGAGTGCCCGGCACTCGGTCGCACCGGCATCCTGTTCGCAGCGAATTATGCAGCGAATAGGTCCATCTCGTCTCCGGTCTTGCGGGCCTACCCCCCTCGGCAGTGAAGTGCGTGCACTATGAAAGTTTCTGACGTCGCACATCTGCAAGACGGCTACCGGCGATCAAGTCGACGGGAGGTCGAATGTCCGCAGGCGAAAATTGGTGCACCAGAGCCCACTTGAGCGGTCTTAGACTTAGGACATCGGCCCGCCACCAAAGGGTGGCGGGCCGACTCCAGCAACGGGCTGTGCACCGGCGTACCGGGTGTTGCCGAATCGGTGGCGTTTGGCACGACGCGTCCCGATCGACATAGTCGTTGTCCCGCAATATATCTCGCGCGACACTAAAGACTGCGCTCATTGAAATCTTCACTGACGCTTCGTGAAGTTCCCCTCCCGTGTGGCTCCGCGGAGAAGGGCGGGCCTCCTTGGAAGCTGCTGGGTGTCAGACGCAGTTGCTCCACCGAAAATGGCCCGCTTCTCATGCTCGCAGGGAAAGGACGACGTGGAAGTGCATGCCTCTACGCCATCGTGTTGGAAGATCTCAGGGATCGCCTGTCATACCGGCTTTGACCGCAAGGTGGTCCGTGAGTATCTGGCCGGTGACGGCGAACCCGCAGTGCCGGCCCGGCCCGGCCCGTCCCGGCCCGGATCAACTTCGAGCCGTTCGTCGGCTGCGTCAGCGCCCGGCTGGGCGAGAACCTGGTCTGTGGGCGCACAGCCTGTTCGACGAACTCGAGGAGGTGGGTTTCGGTCGGTCGTAGCCTGACCGGAACACCGCGCCCGGGATCTGCGTCCGGTCTGTGCGGCGTGCCGGACGGCGACGCGGCGGCCTAACGGGTGATCCCGCACGCCCCGGATGATGAAACCTGATGGGATTGGTTGGAATTGCACGATCTTCCGCAGTCGTGGGGATGGGGTAAGACCGCGCATCTGCTGGTCGGCTCGTTGGCCCAATCGGGCAAACGGCGGGCCGCGCTGGTGCCGCTCGTGGAGCCCACCGCAACTGGCCGCAGCCCAGGTGATGTTCAGCCATCCCGTCGGTGAGCCGTTAGGCGACACCGCCACCACCAGCGGCATCGTGATTGCCGGACACCGCGTGGCCGCTGATGTGCTGGGCGTGATGGTCCGCGTCAGTCGTGGTAGGTGCTGTGATCGCGCAGCGGAAGCCCACAGGACGTTGATTCGGTACCTGGCCAGTGCAAGGACGATTGCCATCCAGCAAAAATGCCTTCGCAACTCTGGCGCCCAGGTTTATCAGCGGCATTCCATATAGAAGATAAGAGTTGGGCACGCCGCACGCTGGCCGGTCGACCGCTGCCCGTTAGTGGCGTGACGGTCAACCGGCCAGCGTGTTTCACCTAGCCTGTGATGCGGGGATGCGCACCAGGGCGCAGCACCCGATTCCCAGGATCAGCATGACGACCGGAAATCCGAGCGCAGCCTGGGTGGCGGTCGTGATGTTCGGGCCCAACGCAGCCTGCAGAAGCAGCCCGGTAGCTGCGCTGCCGATCGCCCCGCCGCCCTGTCGGGTGGTGTTGAACACCCCCGAGGCCGCGCCTACGAGATCGGTGGGCAGGTTGCGGGTGGCGATCCCGGCCAACGGTGCGGACACCGCGCCGATCCCCAGCCCGGCGACCAACAGTGGTCCCATCAGCAGCCACAACGACACACCAGGACTCATCAGCACCGTTAGGGCCGCGATGCTGAGTGTCAGCGCGACAAACCCCGCTCCGGCCAGCCGCGCGGGATTGACTCGATCCGAGGCTCGCCCAGCCACCCTGGCACACCACGACGACAGCACGAACATCGGCACTGTGGCCGCCCCGGCAGCCAACGCCGAATACCCCAGCGTGGTTTGGAGATAGACCATTATCGGCAAAAACAGCCCTCCCATGGCCGCGCCCATCGCGAATCCGGCCATGCTGGCCGCGCTGAAATTCCGCTCGGCGAACAACCGCAAAGGCAGCAGCGCCTCATCTCGGTTGCGGTGCTGCCACACCACGAATGCGGCCAGACACAACACGCCGAACACCGCGACCGAGCCGATCGAGATCGGCCCCGCTATCGGGCCCCAGTGATAGTGTTCGCCGCTTTGAATGGCGAACACCACCGCGAACAACCCCGCCCCACTGAGCACCACACCGAGTAGATCGAACCGATGCTTCCGGTGGGGGCGGTGATCAGGAATGAGCCGCACCGCAGCGATAAACCCGCCAATCCCGATGGGAATGTTAATCAAGAAGATGGCTTCCCACCCGGCGGTGGCGATCATCAGACCGCCGACCAGCGGGCCGGAGGCCATCGCCGCCCCACCGACTGCGCCCCAGATCCCCAGTGCGGCGCCGCGGCGCTCGACCGGAAACAGGTGCACGATCAGACTCATGGTCTGCGGGGCGATCAATGCTGCTGCCACACCCTGGATGGCCCGCGCGGCGATCAACACCCCGGCATTAGGCGCCACCGCGCACACGAGCGAGGCCAGCGTGAATCCAGTCAACCCGACCAGAAAAACCGGCTTGGGCCCGAATCGGTCACCGAGGCGCCCGGCCAGAATCAAAGGCACTGCATAGCACAGCGCATAGGAACTGTTAACCCACACCATGTCGTTCAAACTTGCGCCCAGTGACGATTGCATCGCCGGAACAGCGACGTTAACGACCGTGGCGTCCAGCCCGATCATAAAGAAACTGACACACAGCGCATACAACGCTGCTTGCGTGCCGCGCTCGCGCGGCCCACTCACCTCAGTCTTGGTGAAACTCATTTCGTTGGATGTCCTTGTTACAGGCCGCCCGAGCGCGGTGGAGATCACGGCGCGTCGCAGCAGCGTACGAAGCCCCCTTCGAGGCGGTAATCGTGACGCTTGAGCTGACTAGCACCGAACTTCTCCTTCACACTCGAGGACGACATGTCACCACGACATGCATTGCGGCGTGGACAGTACCACGGACTCCCGTTTTCGGCGAGGTGGCTAGCGGTAATAACCCAGGTGAGCGCTAACTATTCGGTCGTGAAGAGGTCGCCAAATACCGCGTCCAGCTGCGATGATGCGTGATGTCGGTCGCGCTGGCCGTGGCGTCGTGGGTAGCGGTGAATCCGACGACGCGTCGCCCGTCGTCGAGTTCCACACTGGTCAGGGCCATGGGCGGTGGCAGAGCCGCTAGGAACTGTCCCAGTCCTGCTGCGGAGACCCGGAACAACTCTCCACTGATCGGAGCGCCCTTTCCGGACGCGGTCCTAACGAGCCCGGGCTTGGCGGGTGTGGTGTCTAGCGCCACGAGGCGATAAGCATCACTCGTGCTGATCTCGCCAGCAAACCGGGCACCGAGGTTCTCCAGCTGCCAGTGCAGTGGCTGGTCCCGCAGGTGGGCGCCAAACACCGCAAGGTCCACGCCGTGCTCGACGAGCAGGGGAGGCTCGGTGTCGCTGAGCCGCGCGGCGACATCGACGCCGACCTGGTCGGCAAACGCTGGTACCACCACCGCGACGCCGAACGGCTCTCCGTCTGACAACGGTGCACCGAAAATAGCAAGGACAGCTAGTCCGAGAACGTCGCAGAACGTCGTGTAGGTGCCAGTTGGCCGGCGCATCGAGTCGGCCTCTGGCCTCGTCGACTTGACCGCGTGTTCGGTTGTAGGCACAAGCAGCGCATCGAATTTCTCGAAAAGCTTCTGCGCCGCGCTGCTCGCCCGGGCTCGATCGTCGCAGTTACGCGCGCAATCAGGACTGTTAGAGACCGAAGTTGCCGCGACTGTCGGATCGGCTCCGCTAGGCACTGCAGCCCGAGCAATATCGAACAACAGGGACATGTCGACCGTCTCGACATTGAGCCCGGCGGCAGAGGCGGCAGCGACGGTTCGAGCAAATGCGTCGCGACCGATGTCGCCGAGACGTTCGAGGTGCGCCCGATGGGGAACGGCGATGGTGGGCTGGCGGGTTGCCGCCAGGGCCACATCGGCGGGCCAGGAGCGGCTTCGAGGGTCTCGAGAGTCGGCGCCGGCCATTGCGGCGGTCGCGGCGACGGCAAGACCCAGGTCAGCGGCGCACACCGTAATCCGGTGTGAGTCGTCGCATGCGGGTAGCACACCGTGTATCGGAATGACTCCGGGAGTCGGCTTGATGCCGATCACGTCGTAGCGGCCCGCAACCACAAGCTGCGATGCCGCGAGACCGGTTCCAAGGCCCACGTCCGCGATGCCGAGCGCCACGGCGGCAGCAGTTCCAGAGCCAGCGCCGCCGGTGGCGCCGTCGGGACAGTAAGGGTTTCGAACTGAGCCGTCGGAACTAGGGGCCGTGACAGATGCGACGGCAACCTGACCGACGTCGATCGTGCCCAAAATCAGTGCGCCAGAGTCGATCAGCCTTTGCACCGCCGCAGCGGTGGTGTCTGGCGCGGAGGCCAGGTCTGGGTGTCCGGCAGGGTTGGGAATTCCGGCGATGTCAATATTGGCGTCGACGGCGACGAGCATGCCGGCCAACCGCAAAGCCTCACCTTCGGAAAGGCGCTTCTCGACCGCCGCGGCGTCGCCAAGAACGTCGGACTCATTTCGAAGCGTGTGCCATAGCTCAGGCCGATTCAGGTCGGCAATCTGTTGGTAGGCAGCAACCACTCGCGCGGTGAGTCTGCCAGCGGGACTTTGGTTATCGGCTAGCACCCTCGTCATGAACGACTCCTACGATGTCTTTGCGGTTTGTAACGCCACCACACGACCGGACTGTGAGCTGGCCAGTAGATCCGGCAGCCGGCTTGGCCATGGCGACCGCAAATTCTGCCTAGCGGCCTGCCAACTGGGCCGTACACTGGTATGAGCCTATAGCGCAAGGCAATTCAGTTGCGCACGTGGCGCTGAGCACGGTACCAGCGTATCGCCTTCGCAGTAACGAGGAGCCGCTCCCAAGCGATGTTAAAGGGAGGAGCGAGCACCGTGGCTCTCGACACGAGCGACCAGTAAGGATTCAGAGTGTACGTGTACCTGGCAGCGACCAGCGTTCTGACCGCGTTAGCAGGTCTAGTGCAACCGTTCGTACCAGACCCACGATTTACCCGTGCCGAATATATTGAGACAGCCGCCCTAAATACTCCTGCAGACTCAGTAGCCGCTGCGTATCTAGCGGTCCATCTAGTGCGTGGTGAAGTGCAGCTGGAATCAAAACTTGCGGAAGCGATGCAAGGCCAACTCTATGGTTGGGCAGAGCGCCGCAGCGAGTTGAGAGCGGATTACGCGGGCAAGCTAACGAGTCCAATACTTTGCGCGCTCAGCATCGTCGACGTAGTCACATTAGCGACGGGATTAGGCTCACCAAACGAAGGCGATGCGTTCGGATCTGGGTCGGCAGAATTCAGCCGCCTGCGCGGCCAGCTGGATTCAGCTTTCCCCGGCCCCGGTTGGCAGGGGGTAGGCGCACGTGCGTACGCCGACCAGAACGCGGCGATGCGGGATCATGCTTTGGCGATGGCCGGTTTGGACTTTGATCTGGCATCCGTGCTGAAAGACCAGGCCGGCTGGGCGAACCACACCCGCGTTGGCCTGGCACTACTGAAGGACGTCCTGGTGTTCGCTTACGCCGTAGAGCAAGCCATGAAGACGCTGGCCCAAGCGGCTGACTTAGCGGCGGCATCGTGGCTCGCTTACTTCACGGTGACAGCTTCCTCCCTGGGAATTGCGGCTGCCACTAGTCTGCTGGCGATGTTAATCACGTTCTCGTGCCGAAACGCTGAAAGGGCGGATGACATAAACGCGGACTACCGAGAAATACTTCAGGACGCGGCACCGTCAAGTGCGCCGTTGCCCGAGATAGCGGCGGTTGCTGCGATGGATTGCCCATCTGTGTCCCGCCGGGTGTTGCTGAGCGACGTGTCCCCCGTATCTTCCCCGCCCAAGGCAGTTGTCAAGCCCGCCTTGCTCAATCCGACGAACGGCGAGGTCACTTCCGCAGCTGTCTCAGGGGCTCAGCCGCCTCATTTGCCTGAGCCAGCTTCGGCGCGGTCTGCTCACACCTCCGGGCGGGGCACCCTGGTTAAACCCGCGACATGGCACCTGCAGCCGACTGTCCCATCTGGCCAACGTCGTCATAAGGCGACGAGTTTTGCTGCGCAATCCGAGATCGCTGTCGAGGGCGGTGAGCGGCCGCCAGCACAGGTCCCGGCCCAAGCCGACGGCAAGCTGGTTGGCGCGACCGCTGTCTCCTATCGACGACCTATCCTCGACGTGATTTGAAAGCTGCGCCTGGCGGATGGTGCAGCACTGGAAACGCAGTACCCCGTTTCAGTGGAGCCTCCAAACGCCAATTGACCAGGAAGTTCTTCCGTTTCGTTCGGCAAGTTGCCGTTGTTGAGGGGCGACTAGCAGGCAGTCGGGACCCTCAGACGCAGCTTGCCTGAGGTGCATTGAGGATTTAGCCATAGCGGAATCGGGCTAGCGTTAATTTCGCATAAGACGGCGCTCCGCGTGATGCGCCGCAAGGTAACTCCAGTGAAGGATCCTGGCTAATGTTGTCACTCAGTGCGGCCGCTACCGTTTTCGTTAACTTTGCCAGTCTCGCCAAGGAATTCAGCGGAATTGGTGTAGATTACGCCAGCGACAGAAATCATCGCGTATCCAGTGGCTATCATTTAGCTACCGTGGCGTCCAATTTCGGCGTGGATGGAATGGCGACAGCGGCCTCCATGATTGGGTACACCGCCGCGACACCTGCGGCCCGAATCGCCGTAGCCAATCTGTCGCCAACACAGCCGCGGCAACCTATGCCGTGGCCGATGGTGCCGCAACGGCGCCTCGACGAGCTCAAGGACGCATACCAGGCAATTACTGACCGCTACAAACGCGCATATTCAGAGGCGGAAACTACGCAGGGTCCATTAAGAGCGTTGCTGGGCGAGAAATATCTGGAAGAGCCGACGGTGAAGGAATACACCGCCGCGTATCGCCATAATATCGACGCCCGCAAGCACAACGCCGAACTGGATCAACGATACCAGCATGAACTCGAGAGTCATGCTGCCCGCAAAGCGCAATCAGACGCGAGAGCACTTGAACGTCAAAAGCGCGTGGTCGCTCAGCAGGTGAAGAACGATGCTGAACTAGAGCGCATTGGGTGGCATACCAATACCAGCGCGATTTTGTTTGCGGTCGGCGTCGTCGAAGCTTTGGAGTTCACCATTGGGTTTGGGGCGCCGTGCGAAGGGGAAAGCCTCGGCGCCGGTGCAGAACAGTTCAGCGGGCTTGCGCAGCGACTGCGCCCAAACGTTGCTAACTTTTATGGTTGGCAGGGTTGCGCAGCTGGCGCCTACGAAGCGCAAAATGCTGCACTTTCGTCTTGGGCGCAATTGCTGGCAACCCTCGACAACGACTTATCGGAGACAACGACGAACCAGGCCGATTGGAACAACGCCGTGCGCTTGGGTCTAAGCCTTGACAAGGCAATTCTGATGGCGGCCTTCGGCGTAGAAATGGCCCTTCGAGCTAAAGCGCCCGTCGGTTTATCAAATGTCTTCGCTACCACGGTGTGTGTAGTGGGCCTCCACATTGCCGCGGGCATGATGGGCGCGTTGGCAGACCACTCGAAGAAAAACGCTACCCGAGCCTGCGAGCTTGCGGCCCAGTATCACGGCGTGGCCATGGGTGGGTCGGTGCCGGGCGAACTGCCGCAGGAGTGGCAAGTCCAGTACATCTCAAGTTGCTCCCCGTTCGATGCGCATTTGGCAGCAAGCTAGCGGCGGGTAGCGGCCGGTTCGGAAGCTGCTGGGCCTAAACGTGGAAGTTCGGTCAGGCCGCCCTCAGTTGATGTCGGCGTGACCTTTGAACTTCCTCCGGTGTAGCTCAGGGCGGTTTGCGGGATTCTGCCCTCCACTGGGATCGGTGTGGCTGTGGCGGTAGCGGGAGTTTCGGCGGGCGGGTTTGTTTTGCTTGCTTGGGTTTGCTCGCCGCCGCGTTGGCCGGAGGCCGGCGTTTGGTGTCGTGACCATCGTGCCACCTGGACGAAGCTGGGCATAGTTATTGCTGATACTGCGACAGCGCTGGGTGGCGGGATCATCGCCGGTGCGGGGGTTGCAACCGACGTAGCGGACTCATGGCCGGCGTTTGCATCGGTTCGTGTGGCGGGCTCGGTGGCTGATTGCCCGGCATGAATTTGGCTGGCTATTTCCGGCGCCGGAGGGGTGTCTGATCCATTGTTGGAGGCCGCTTCGAAATTGCGGACCTGGCTTTGGCCCGCCGAGGTGGTGGTGCCGTGAGATGGTGCCCCTGCTGGCATCAGGCCGGCTCCCGCCTGGTGGTACTCGGCGGCGAGGTTGTTTACGTCGTTTCGGGTTAGACACGAGAACGTTAACAACGTGGTCATCATCCCCACCGCGACACCGAGTCCCGCTGCGGCCGCGGTGTACGCGAACGCGTCGGCCACTGCTGCGGCGGCCTCGAACCGCAACGCCATCTCGACGGCAAACGCCTCCATGAGCAGGCCCTTGTCCAGGCCCATGCCCATCTGCATCGTGGTGTTGCGCCGCGCGTAGGTGGTCACTAACCGCGCCAACCGGACATCCAGATCGGCCATCACTACACCGCGGTGATCCAACGGTGCGTTGCGCCCGGCATACGCCTGCGCCCCCGCACCCGACCAACCCTCATCCGGCGAAGCCGACTCCACCGACTTAGAAAACATCCCAAAGTATTCGGCGCCGACCTCGAAAGCCTCACCCTCACAGGGAGTCCCGAACCCCGTCATTAACTCCAACGCGCTAACTGCGGCTACAGCCAACAGAATCGGACTCGTCTTCGCAAACTTACTCAACTCATCCTTTTGCCGCTGGAATTCCCGTTCCGCTCGCTCGTAACCGTTCTTATCGCCCTGGAACTTTTCTAATCTTTTCATATTATCCTGCGCCAGTGGCAAGCCGTGATCTTTCCGCCACTTAGCCGCGGCATCTCCGTGTGCCTCGGCCGCAGCCGCATTAGCAGCGTCACGCCTCAGTTGTTCTTTCAGTAGGCTGTCATATTCTTGGCTATAATTAGGATTGTTTATCCGTTTATGTTCATAACTCGTGATTGGAATGTCCTTGTCCTTATACTTTACCGTTCGTTGTATGGGCTCCGATCGTTCGAATAGAAAAGGCTGCTTCTGATCTGCGGTAAAATCTGGGAATTCAACTTTTCCCAGATAATCAGGTTCGGGAGGAAATGGAGGCGCAACAACCAACCTGCGTTGGGGAGCGTAAGCCAGTGGCGCCACCGGATGTGCCCAGAGCGCATACGCCCGAGTCGCCAGCGACGCCGTCAGCGCTGCCCCGTCCGCACCCATAGTTGTCGCCATCGCCGCAATATTTTCGCTGCTGCGTTGAGGGCTATTTAGACCACCGAACTGATCCACCGCTATACCGGTGAATTCCCGACCTAAACTAGCGAAATTCATTAGCACGACACCGGCGGCCACAACTGCTGACATTCCCATACACCCTTTATTGTTGAGGCGAACACAGCACTGCTCGCGGATAGTATCTATTCCCGAGTATGATATCAGCGGCCCGCCGGCCCGGAGCACGCCAAAATCGACTACCGGGGCCCCTCGGAAACTAAATTAGGTGGGAGCTGGCGCGCGGATGGTGGAATGAACCGCAAGGGCCCACAAACACGGTTGCGAGTGCCGGCCTAAACCCACAGGACCCTTCCGGAGGACCGGCCGGACTAATGCCGTCCTGATCATGTCGATGTCAACCAGTGGTGCGGCCGCCCGGTCGGGCGCGACGCTCACGCCCCGACAGCCAGAGCCGGCCAGTGGGACGGGGATGCCGCAGCGAAGCTTTCTATTCGTTCAGGATCGCGAATTGCAGTGATTTACACTGCGGCAACCCAGAGGGCGGGCGTCGCAGATCAGGGTGATGGCAGCAGCGGGGCGCTTGTGTGTTGCACGGTGCTGCAGGGTGGTCCATGCCATGCGCCGCTTGTCGCGGACGCGGTGGGGCGGTCGGTCACTGTGCGCGTGGCCTCTGATGCGGTGTCATCGCTGCTCGGTGGAGGTTCGGTGCTGCATACCGGGTGGGCCCGTTCGGTGCGCCGCGGTGGTGTTGCATGTGGGTTGGACAGGTTGATCAGCTGGGCCAGCGTCGGTGATGCAGATCGCCCGACGACCGGGACCGGTGCCCGGGATACCGCAGCGGTGAGCGGTGAGCCGGCACCGGCAGTCGCGGGTGCCGGTGTGGACGTTGGCGCGTTGGGGGGAGCAACATTCTTGGCCGCACAGGTGTCCGGCTCGGCAGTGGCTACAGGGACCGCAGCTACCGCTGCCGCCGTCCGGCTGGATGCGCGAACTAATGCGGTGTCCGCATCCCCTGTGCCGGTGGGTGCAGTCAGTCGGCCGTAGCGGTCCGCCAACGCTGTGGCAGCCTGGGCGTTGTGAACCGACACCGCTAATACCTTAGCGAGAATGCCGCCCGCAGCAGCCACTCCGAGGCCGGCCACGGTGAAGGCGAACCATTTAACCCACACTCCCGCCACGGCCGATACCGCCAGGGTGGTCTCCACCGCCAGCGCCATACCCAGCAACGTGGAATCGATGCCTAACACAAGCCGGGCATGATCGACCCACAAACCCTGATCACGTGCGATCTGCGCCAATGACCGATCGGACTGCGTGATCGCTTGGGCCCGCTGTTGCTGGGCGGTGTTCTGCCTGCTGTGACCATCCGCGGCTGCACCCGTCCAGTACTGGTTGGCCGACCCTGCCGCTAACACCCCCTTAGCCCGTGCGAACTTAGCCGCACCAACCTCTAGACACTGCCCCTCCACCGGTGCCCCAAACCCCGCCGTCAACTCCAACGACTGCACCACCGATAAGGCATAGAGAATCACACTCCAATTCGTACGTTCAGACCAACCCTGTCTGTCCTGTTCGACTTGTCTTGCCTGTTGCTCGTTGAAGTCCTTCTCCGCGGAAGTAAATTCGGGGGTATTAGGCCGCTCGGCGACAGCTAGGAAACGTGCCGTCGCCGCCGGGAAACTTCTGGTGGAGTCCCCACTCATTCGCAGGACCGCAGTGCCGCTGTTAATGCTGGCGCCGTTTCCAATTAGGCCCATCGCGGTGCCAGCAGTATTTTCACCGTTGGGGGTGATGCCCGCGCTGATATCGCGATACATGCCAGCAGCATTCCCGCCGAGCCCCAACATGCCGCTAATAATTGCTGCAGCTTCAGCCAAGACTGACATCGTCGCACCTCCCATTCCTTGCGTCGAGTCTAAAGGCGGGCGACGCTGCTGGTGCGCACGAACTAATCCCGACCGGCGGTAGGCGCTCCGGTCGGTTCATCACGGGGATTCGGCCGGTGAGTTCGAGAGGACGACAGTCGAAGGAGCTCCGAGTGCGAAGGCCGACGAGCTGGCGGCCGCCCGAAAGCGCATTGCGGCGCGAGGCGGAGCTGACACTTAACCGCGACGCGCGCGAGTTGTTCGACGACGCAGCGGTGCCCCCAAACCGGGGGCGCCCGATACTGCCCGATACTGAAGGGCTTCGCGCGACGACATTCGGGCAGCTCCGCCCGCTGCAAAACGGGATTGACTCGCTCCTTCGTCCACCGCCACCGGCGGCGCCCTGTCCGGGCTGTGAGGTGCGCGGCCACGTCGCGGCCGACACGATCACGGGATCCATCCGCGCTCGCGTGCACAATCCTCTGGTACTCAAACCTGGGTACTTGGCAGCGCAACGAAGAGTCGCCATAGCGCACCCAGGACGGTGCAGGAAGTTCAGCTTGGCCCTTAGCCGAGCAGACGCCCGCCGGTGCCGTCGTTGCCGTCCGCGCCGGGAATGGTGCCGGTGCCACCTTTGCCGCCAACACCGCCGGCGCCGATAAGCACGGCGTTGCCGCCGCCACCGCCGGCTCCTCCGGCGGTTACACCGTCGCCGCCGTTACCGCCGTCGCCGCCGGTTCCGATCAGACCCGACCGGCCGCCGGCCCCGCCAAGCCCGCCGATGGTTGCCGCACTGGCCCCGCCACTGCCACCGTCGCCGCCGTCGCCGAATAGGAAGCCCGCATCACCGCCTGCACCACCCGCACCGCCAGCGGCACCCACACTGAATCCGCCCCCACCGCCAGCGCCACCGGAGCCGAAGAACAGCGCTCCATGGCCCCCGTTTCCACCACCGTTACCGGGCGGATTCCCTCCGCGGGTGCTTGGGGCGCTGTTGCCGCCGTCCCCGCCGGCGCCGCCCGTCCCGAAGACCAGGCCCGCGTCGCCACCGGCACCGCCCTTACCGGCCAAACCGAATTGGCCTGTACCGCCGGCCCCACCCGCTCCTCCACTGCCCAGCGCAAGCAAACCGGCGTCACCACCAGCACCCCCAGCCCCGCCCGCAACAGAATTGAAGGCTTGACCGCCGACTCCGCCAGCTCCGCCGGCACCAAACAATCCACCCGCACCGCCGGCACCCCCGACCCCGCCGGGCCCGCTGTTTGCGGCACCACCAAGCCCTCCGGTGCCCCCGTACGACGGCGGGTTTGAGGTTGTCGTAGCGGATTCGGGCGGGCACGCCCCCGAAATATTGGAAGGCCAGCACGTGGCCCTCCAGGAACGCCTCCTGCGCTTGCGTGGCGAACGCCACGTGAAAGGCTTTGCCCGAGTGCGATAGTCGCATCACGAACATCCAGCATTTCACGACCACACCGAGGATCATGGCGTAGAACTCGCCGAAGTCCGTAGTGGCCTGCGGGCGCCGCCCAATCAACCAATCGATGAGTGGGGTTTTTGCGATGACTTTTGTTGTGGTGGCGCCGGACGTGGTGGCGGCGGCGGCGGCAGAGTTAGCGGCTGTCGGTTCGGCGGTTGAGGCGGCGAGTTCGCTGTTGGCGGCACCGACGACGGGGTTGTTGGCGGCGGGTGCCGACTAGGTTTCGGAGGCGGTTGCGACGTTCTTCGGCGCATATGGGCAGCAGTATCAAGAGTTGAGTGCGCAGGTTCAAACGCATCATCAGCAGTTTGTGGCAGCGATGGCGGCAGGCGGGCAGGCGTATGGCGGAACCGCGTCCGCAAGGGCTTGACGCACCGTCCGACGATGGGTGCCATGACGATCCGCCAACTCACGAATCGACAGGTCCTCAACCCGTCGGTCCCTCCGAATCTTTTCGAACAATTCCACGCGTGACCGCATCCTGACCGACACCCCTGCCGACCGCCAGCGACGACGGTCCACAGGAACGATCTGAACGAGGGTGGGGCCAAAATTGGTGACGACACACCGCGCCCCACCCGGCCGCAACGATCACCACCCCGGGGCCAAAATTCGTGCAGAACTACGACCCAAATGGGGCCAAGTCAGGTGACCACACTCACCTGATCTATCCCCGTGTTGTTTGAGTGTGGTCACCTGACTTGGCCCCGGCGGATTCAACTGGTCGACGCAACACCTCAACTTTTTGGAGGTGCGTGATGGCGTAGGGAAAGCGTCAGTTAGAGGTTCGTGGTTATCGGGGCCGGATTCCCTCACTGGACCGGCCGACGGTGGCCTGGCGCGAGGACCGGGTTCGGTTCTGGGCGGCCGTTGCAGCTGGGGCGATGACCGAGGACGCCGCCACTGCAGCGGGCGTGTCGTCGCCGGTCGGGTTCCGCTGGTTCCGCCATGCTGGCGGCGTGAATCCACAACTACCAGAGGAGGTTTCGGGCCGTTACCTGTCCTCGGATGAGCGTGAGAACATCGCACTATGGCGCGCCCAGGGCGCCGGTGTCCGTGAGATCGCGCGACGACTCAAGCGTGCACCGTCGACGATCTCGCGGGAGCTGCGCCGCAACGCCTCAACCCGCACCTACCGAGTCGAGTACAAGGCGTCGACCGCTCAGTGGCATGCCGAGCGACGTGCCCGCCGGCCCAAGACGGCCAAGCTGGTCACCAACGACCGGCTGCGCCACTACGTCCAGGACAAACTCTCAGGGGTGGTGCGAGATGCTGACGGCCACGTCGTGCTCGGTCCCGCCAGCTCACCGTAAAAGGGCCGCAACAAGCCCCACCGTGGTGATCGTGGCTGGGTTCAGGCGTGGAGTCCCGAGCAAATCGCCCGCAGGTTGCCGGTGGAGTTCCCCGATGATGAGACCATGCGCATCAGCCACGAGGCCATCTACCAGACTCTATATGTCGAATCGCGCGGGGCGCTGAAACGGGATCTGGTCAGCTGCTTGCGCCGCGGACGGGCGTTGCGGGTGCCGCGGGCGCGGACCCGGTCCAAGGCGTGGGGCCCGAACACCGATAAATCCACAGTCCCAGGTAGTTGGGTCATTGGGCGGGTTCTAGCGAGTAGTGGTTGAACTTGTTGTAGTTGGTGTGTTGGCTGGGCCTGTGGGCCTGTGGGCCTGTGGGCCTGTGGGCCTGTGGGCCTGTGGGCCTGTGGGCCTGTGGGCCTGTGGGCCTGTGGGCCT
>NZ_JBVAXG010000008.1:263964-307014 GCF_055419245.1 Mycobacterium sp. IDUB_37
CTGTGGGGCTGTTGTCCGCTGGTGGCGTGATCGGTGCGCGCTGGGCGGCGTACGCGTTGGCGCTTTCGTCGGTGTCGGTGTCGGCGGGTGGGGCGGCCTTGGCTTTGGGTGCTGTGGCAGTGCGGGTGGCGGCGGGGCTGGGCCATGCTCGCACGGGTGTCTGGCGGGGCATCAGCGGCGCGAACAAGCTGTTTGGCGTCGGTGTCGACGCGGCAGCTGTGCGGGGTTGGCCGGCGTGAGCCGCGGCATCGGCGGTGCGGGGTGTCGTTGCCGGGTCGGCGCCCCCGCTAGCGAGGCTGGGTGTGCTGCTGGTGATGGTGGCGACGGACGACACGGTGGAGCCGCCACTGGGGGCAGCGGTCGTCACCGTCGGGTTGGTGTCGGTGTTCAAGGGCCTCTGTTGGTAGCCCGGTATTAACGCATTGGCTGCCTGGGCGTTGTCGTGGGAGTTGGTCATCACGATGCCATACATCAGTGCAGCGGCGATGCTGCCCAATGAGGCTGCCATGATTTCGAAGCCTCGCGCCAAGGCGGTACCTGCTGGCTGGGGAACCAGCCAGTTCAAGGCTTCCTCCACGACCAGGGCCGCCATCAGTAACCCTTTGTCGATTCCCAGGCCAAGGTGCAGGCGGGTGACCCACTGGGCCTGGTTTGCCACAATGGCCGCCAGCGTGCCGTCCAGAGTGGCCAGCGTCGCGGCGCGATCGTGCATCTCGGCATTCGTGTTGTCGTAGGTCCGCGACGCCGCACCCTGCCACTGATCACCGGGGGCGGCTAAAGCCAACTGATCACCGACGGCGCTGAAGCGCTCCGAACCGGCATCGAAGCCGTCACCTTCGCAAGGAGGCCCGAACCCGATCGTGAGCTCCAACGCTTCAATGACAGTGATCGTCCACATAATAATGCTTCCACCGCGAGCCCGATCAGCCGCTTCATCCTGCGCATTCTTTAATGCCGCCCGAGCATCCTTATCAGCTTTCTCGCTTTGCGAGTTCCAGTTCGCAGCGTTCTCACTGTTCAAAGTCTTTACACGTTCGGTCTCGGCAGCAAGTGCTTTCTTCTCGAGGTTGACAATCTTCCGAGTAGTTTTATCGAAGTGCTTTTTGTCTGCAGCGCTCTGGGCCGAATTGCCATAGGTCAAATTGGCATGCTCTGAATCAGGGTCGAATGATCTGGAAATCGCATGTAAGTCTGCAATTACCGGCCGCGGACTCTCCACCGGCACATAAAAATCCTGGTATTGGGGTATGGGAAGGTTCGCGAGCGCGGCTTTCTTCCCGAGTATTGACAGGGCTGCGGCGCTATCCACCGATGCATTAGTTGCCAGCGGTGCAGTGTATTCATCGCTCGGTCCTATGCCGCCAACCCCGACAAACTCCTTACACAAACCGCCCAACGCGGCCAAAATGTTGATGGCTTCCGAAATAGGATCCATTTCGCCGGCCCTCCATCCACAACCTACGTCTCACGGGTCTACGCGCGTCAGCTGACCGACGCGGGCGCGCCATGCCCTCAACCGGCGCCCTCGCTGCAGCCATTCTACCGAGGCAACCGGACACCGGGATGCGGCAAAACGAGGCTGAAACATCACGCGGCGTGCTAACGGCTCTTCCGGAAATGAGTGTGGCTGTGGGAGGGAATTTCCGGGTTGATGGGCTTGTGTCGGTGAGCTGAGGCGGGGGCTCCGGTCGGCACATGATGAAGATTCCCACACCGTTGATCGTCCCGCTTTCCGGGGAGCCCGGTGGTCGAACCGGACGTCGTTTTCTGTTGCTGTTGTTGCCGACACGATCGTGTGGACGGTGAAGCTGGGCCACCTCGGATCCACCGTCGATCACCAGGTTTGCACCCGCGTCGGGGTAATTCACCACGCATCATCGCCACCAACAACAGCCGGAGCACCCGCAGTGTCCGAATAGGATGTGCTCGCGAGAGACGGGTCAATTGCAGGAGAAGGGACGTTAGTTTGCGGAGAAGCGCCAAAGCGATCGCCCAGTTGCTTACGGTCATCGCGCTTTCTTGCACCTCGGCCGGTGCGACTGCTGTTCCCGGCAGTCTCGACGATTTGGCCACCGTTGTAGACCGGGCGTTTCGACCGCTCATGACCCAGTACGACATACCAGGCATGGCCGTGGCGGTGACTGTCAAAGGTCAGCGGCACCACTTCAGTTATGGAGTCGCTTCCAGGCAGAGCGGCATCAAGGTAACACCAGACACTATTTTCGAAATTGGTTCGGTGAGTAAAACATTCACCGCCACACTGGCTGCCTACGCGCAGGTGCTGGGCCGGATCTCGCTGCAGGATCACCCCGGCACATACATGCCGCAACTAGCGGGCAGCTCCATCGATACGGTCAGTTTGCTGAATCTTGGGACGTACTCGGCGGGCGGGCTGCCTCTGCAGTTTCCGCCCGACGTCCAAGACGCCGCCCAGATGCAGGCATATTTTCGACAGTGGACGCCCGATGCCGCTCCCGGCGAACAGCGGCGCTACTCCAACCCCAGCATCGGGCTGCTCGGCCACCTCACCGCCCTCGCGATGGATGATGATTTCACTGGCCTGGTGCAGGACCAGCTCTTTCCGGCATTGGGACTTTCGCACAGCTATATTCGTGTGCCACAGGACCAGTCGGACAGTTACGCGTGGGGGTACAACGCCGCGAACCAGCCAATCCATGTGAACCCCGGCGTCTTTGACGCCGAGGCTTACGGCGTGAAATCGTCTGCAGCCGACATGCTTTCCTTCGTGGGAGTCAACATTGCGCCAGAGAGCCTTGACGCTCGAATGCGCGATGCCATCGACGGTACACACATCGGATACTTCAAGGTCGCCAACATGGTCCAGGGGCTTGGTTGGGAACAGTACCCCTACCCGGTCGCCCTTGATCAGCTACTGGCAGGCAACTCCAATCTCGTTGCCACGCAGCCGAACCAGGCGGAGTCTCAGTGGACAACCTCCGTCGGGTCCGACGCTGTTCAATAAAACCGGCTCTACCGACGGTTTCGGCGCCTATGCCGCATTCGTACCTGCCGAGCGGATCGGAATCGTCATGCTTGCCAACAAGAACATCCCGAACGCCGCACGCATCACTGCAGCCCACTCGGTTCTCCGGCAACTGTCAACGGAGACGCGATAATCCACCGGTGTCATGCGCGGGGTCTGCTGCGTGGTGGAAGCTATTCGTTGGCCGACGCACCAACCTCACCGCCAGCGGCCCTCGATCAGCGCAGCGGTATCAAATAGTTTCAGCTAGCGGCGAGAGGCAACCGGCTGCGAGAGGATATGACGCCGCCTGCTGGACCGAATCAACCACTTCGGCAAATTGTTTCGCATGCGAAGGGTGATGAGGTGGGCCTCGGCCAGTACACGAAATGCCTGTCGACAACGTTCGCTGTTGTTGCCGAATTGAACGCCAGTCACCGCGCGGAGGTCCAAAATCGTTGCGATATAAAGCAATTCGTTCGAGTACCGCTGCGGCACCATCAACGTACTCAACAGCAGACAACGCCGACCCTCTCCCGACGGCTTCGGCTAGTCGAGTGGGTCTCGCAAGGCGGCTCCCGCCGAGGCATTTTCAGGAACACTACGGGGGTAGCGGCGCAGGAAAAGGGCAGAGCGGGCCCGCAGGAAGCTCCGTTGAAATGCCGACGAGCGGGGTGGCAGCGCGGCGATCAATCCTTTGGGTGCGGCGTCCGTGAAGCCAGATCCGGCCAGCGCCAATGTGACAGTTGCGTATTTGTGCGTATTCACTGCCAGGTTCTGGCTTCATGAGGTGGGGTTCATCGCGAGCCCCCTCCGCGCGGCGGCAGGCGGAGTTTGCTCTCAGCGCATTGCAAGGTTGTCCCGTTACGATTCGGGGTGTCTAGCGGGCGCATGCCCGAGCCGCGCCCAGGTCGTTGAATCCAAGGCGGTTGCTAAGGACGCCGGCACCCGAGAACTCGAACCCGGCGAGGCCGGGATGCAGGTTTAGAATCGGAGCGGCGGAAGGTCCGCCCGGCTGGTTTCGAGCGAGGAACTACGACTGATGTCCATCCCGGAGTCGCCCGCCCAGCCGGACCTGCTGGTGGTGCACTACGGTGACACGTCGCATGCGATCAATCCTGATCGTGGTGTGGTGACTATCGGCAGAGATGCTCATTCGGACGTTCAAATTGCCGATCTCCAAATTTCGGACCGCAACCTACGCGCCGAAGCAATCGATGGGCATTGGCAGATCGTTGACGACAGCCCGCGCGGGATGTTCGTCGATGGTCAACGACGAAGCTCCGTGACCGTCACCGACAAGACGATCGTCCGATTCGGCGACCCAATTGCGGGTAGCGCGTTGACATTTGAGCTCGTCAGTTCAGCCGGACCAACAGGTGGGCACCAGCGAGATGAGTCGGCGGTCTGCGCGGACAATTCGCAGAGCGGCACGTCCGACCCTGACGTGGCCCGCGCGGGGGCGGCGGTGGCCGCCCGCCGTCGTGAACTGGGAATCAGTCAGCGCAGCATGGCCGCCGATGGAATCATCAACGCAGGCGCCCTCATCGCCTTTGAAAAGGGTCGCAGCTGGCCAAGAGAGCGAACCCAGGCGAAACTCGAGCAGTTGCTGCAGTGGCCCGCTGGTGCCATAGCCCGCATCCGGCAAGGGCTGCCACTCGATTCCGGCGAAGCGCCGGAAGCGGCGCCGCCCCCAGACGGGACAGCCTCCTTAATTGCCCAGGCGATTTTTGCCGCCGTGGATGGCTGCACCCTGGCTATTGCTGCGCTGCCGCCCGTGGACGATCCGCTGTTCACCCAGCGGGCAACGTCGATCCTTCACGATCTGCGGCAGCTTGACGCCATCGCCGTGCGGGCGACCCGGATCAGTCGGATCACCCCGGAATTAATTAAGGCGCTGGGCATGGTCCGTCATCACTACGACGAGCTGACCATGTTGGGGGCAACCGCCCCCGATGCCCCGCTGGCTCAGCGTCTTTACGCTACTCGACGTCGCGCGAATCTTTCCCCGCCGGAGACTGCCCGAGCGGCTGGTGTGTCTGAAGAAGTGATTCGGCGGGTCGAGGCAGACGAGGCGGTACCCGCCGATGCAATCGAGGCGATCGAAAGTCTGATCAGGCAGTTGAGTTGAGTCCGGCAGTCAATGTAGCTGGATGGTGGCGCTGACAGAGACAGAGACAGTGCGGCTTGCAGCACGGCACCAGCCCCGATGTGGACGCCAAACCGGCAGGTCGTCCACGGAACCGCTGCCGTGGCGTCGGAAATCTCTGCATCTGAGCCCTCACGCTCAAGGTTAGGCTTGGACGCACGTGGCGCGCGCATTCGTGTGGTACGCCAGAACTTCGGGAGGGGTTCGGATATGCCTGCGTTTGGCGCTGCGGCAGCGATTGTTGCGAGCATGGTCAGCTTGGGTCGGGACTTTGTCGGTGCCGGTCTAGATCATGCCGGTGGCGACGGCCCTGAATTCAGCAGCGAATATCGCGGGGCGAGATGGACCAGCGTGGGCGCCGCCGGGGCGACCGTCGCGGCTTCGGCCGCCATGCTGGAAATCAGCGCTCAGCTCAAACAGCGGGCAAAATCGGCCGTTCAAAAGGTGGAGTTGGCGAAATCGCAGGGATATATGGCCAACGAGAATTGGCGACAGGACATCGAGCGCGCCGAACGTGTCAACCCGGCGGCTAATAGTCCTATTTTGTGGGCTCTTTCTGTTGTGGATGCGTTGGAGTTGACGTTGGGTTTTGGGGCGCCGTCTGCGGGGGATCGTTTTACCGGGGGTGCGGAGTTGTTCGGTGGTTTGGGTGTTGAATTGGGGTCGGCGGTTGCTGATCGGAGCCGGTGGGGTGGCGCGGCAGCGGAGGCGTATTGCGCAGAGGATGAGCTGTTGCAGGGGTGCGCAGGCCGGTTGGCGGGGTTGGATGGTGAGTTGGCGGCGGTGGTGAGGGATCAGGCGGAGTGGAATACCCATGTGCGGTTGGGTTTTGCGTTGCTGAAGGGTTTGCTGGTGCAGGCGTATCTGTGTGAGGTGGCGATGAGGACGGTGGCGGCTTCTCCTGCGGCCGCGTATGCGTTTGCTGTTGTGGCCGCTGGGACGGGGATCGCTGTTGCGGTGACGATGTCGACGTTTTTGGCTGCTGAGATTTCGCGCCGCAATGGCGTTAAGGCGGACAAGTTGGGTGCTGATTATGCGTCGGTGGCTGCGGGTGTGGTCTTGTCGGGTGGGTTGGGTCCGCTGGTGAGTATGGGGGATTCGACGGTGACGTCGGCCAGTGTCGTCGGTGACGGCGCACCTGGGGGTGCTGGCGGTGGTGAGGGCAAAGCGGTGGCCGGCGGCTATGTAGAGCCGGGGCGTGCGCACGATGGTTCAGCTTCAGCGAAGCCTACGTTGGCCCGACTCGCGGCACTATCTGGTCATTCAGTCGATCGGGCTGAGGGTGTTGATCGCGCGGTGGGGTACGTCCGGAGTGTTGTGGCGAGTCAGCGGAGCGGTCCAGGGGCCCCAGCCACCGAAAAGCGGTCGCAGCTGGCGGAAGGTTTGGTCGCGGAGCTCCCTGATGACATGATCGGCGACGGTGCGGATGCGGTTGCGGGTGCGCCTCAAAGTGGATCGCGCGCGCCGGTCGGGCCAGCGACACACAGAGCTGTGCGGGAGCGCACCGCATAGGCGAGCGTGTCTATCGGCGTAAGGATGTCGCCATGTCGTTATTGGCTGATGCCGGCCGGATTTTATTTGCGTTGGCCAGTCTGACCCCGCAATTCGGCGGCGGGTCCGACCCGAGATTTTCTGGCGAGTATGCCGCGGCCAGTGTGACCAACATTGCCGGATCAATGTCTGGTGCAGCATGGCTTGCATCAGGACGAGTGGCGCGGATGCTCGTGCTGAGAATGAGAGAAGCTGAAGACGACTGGATATTCTTGAAGAAAGAAGCAAGGTACGAGCAGGACGATATCAAAGCGCGACAGGCGCCAATGAACATTCTGCTGTGGGCTATAACGGTTGTCGATTGCTTGGGGCAATTGTGTGGATTCACGATTCCCGACTCCGGGGACCAGTTCAGAGCAGGTTCTGATGAGTTCACCGCTTTGTACGGTGGGTTGGGTTTGGCTTTTCCGGACAGCCGCTGGCAGGGTGAAGCGGCGCAGTCCTATACCGAGTCGAATGTGTATCTGCGCGACCTCGCGCAGAGAATGGCTGATCTGGACGAGCAGTTGGCAGCTCAGGTGCAGGATCAGGCTGACATGGTCACTCACGTCCGCTTGGGCTTCGGGGTCGATAAGGACCTTCTTTCCGCGGCAACCGGCATTGCGGCCGTCCTCACCGTGTCGGCGGGCGCTGCCGCGGCAGAATCTTTCGCTTATTCGGCCGCCGGGCTTGGTCTTAACGCCGCCACCGGCATGCTTGGTGGGCTAGGCATCGTCTCAAAGTTTCACGCTGATGGCGTCGCGGAAATTTCTGGCAAGTACACCTCAAGTGCGGCTGCGTTGGCGCTCGCGCCGGAGTCGGCGGTTCAGCCGGTCGTTTCTGCGGTGGCGGGGTCTGCGGGGTTGGGTTCTGTCGAAGCGTCCGGCGGTGCTTTGAATGCGGTCGGCGTAGGCGGGGGTGTGGGGCAGCGGTCGGGGCATGGGGACGCAACGGCCGAGCCTGGCCGATCCTCAAGTGTCACCGCGCAGGGATCGGTGCTGGCGGACCCAGGCTCGACGCCGCAGGCGAATCCCGCCGTCCATGAAACGGGGTCCGGGTGGCTCGCTGCGCGGGCGGACTCTGCCGATCGAGCGAGACTCGGCCGGCAGCAGGCTGCATCCACCGACCACGGCTCGCACGATTCCGCGCCCGCCAAAATCATCGCGGATGGGCAGGGCGCGAACGCGGAGACCGGCACGCGTGCCCCTGACGGCGCCGACGGTGCTCAGCAGGGTCCGAGAGTGGCGCGGGGCCAGCGGGCGCCCGTCGAACCTGCCGCAACTCACCCCGAGTCCATCGATACCGGCCCGGGTGAGCTCGATACCTAGAAGTGCTTCACCACCACCTGCAACTGGTCCGGTTCACGCAGGCAGGTGACAGACGATCTAGATTTCTACGCCTTTGGGTCAAGTCCGGGGACGTGGTGTACGAGGTCGTCGTGCAATTCCACGAGTTGATGGTCCAGGCGGTCAGGGCCGCAGGGGTCACCTCCTTGGCGGTTGGGGTGTCGTTGGTCGCGTGTGATTTGCTCAAGACGTCTAGGCCGAGGTAGCGCTGGGATTCGGCTCACTCGTCGTGTTGTTCGGCGCAACTTGGGAATGGCAAGATCCAATGTGCCTGCGCGGGAGTCGAATTGACGATGGCGGTATGTGTTGCGCTGGCTTGTCCGCTCGGTGCTGGGCTCACCGTAACCGGCTCTGCGCACAGCATCGGCCTCGGCGTCGAGCAGGGTGTGGATGGACGACGAGAGTAGGTCGCGCAGTACGTCGGGGTGGGTGTTGGTGAACCGCTGAGCACGCAGTGCCGGCAAGTCGATATCGTTGCGCGACGAGCTATTTGGGTTCGCCGTGTCGCTGCCAGATCCCATCCGCGCGCACTCCGGCTGACGGGGCCGCTGCCCAGCCGCCAGCAGTGACATTCGGGTCAGGGCCACCAACTGTCGCGCTCACTACATTGGCACGCCGGCAGGCGCTGGGCGGCGGCGGACAGCGGAATCGAAAACCCGCGAGGCACAGCTAGTTTACGTCGATGACGCCAGGCCGAGGCGGTACGTCGCCCGGCCGAGAGGATCTGGTGTGCTGAGCAGCAGCGGCAGTTGGCGATCAGTTGAGTATGTCTGCCGCAGCGCGGCGGCAGCGATCACTTTGAGGCGCTGCGCGGCACGGACTCGAGTACGGGTTGCGGCGGAGTCATGACTGCCTTAGTAGGGCTACGTTGCTCACCCGCCGACGCTACGCTCTCGTGAGCGTCGACGTCGGTGGGCTGCACCTGGCCGGCGGCTTCTGATTCCGCTACCCGCTCCTGCTCGAGGCCCGCCGGGGCTGCGACGCGTCTTCGGTGTCCGGCGTCTCGTTGCCAGCTCCCACCCGTGGGCATCCCAATCGCTTGGGTCCCCGCTGAGCCACCGATGATTATGTCCAGTCCGGACCGATCATCATCGCTCGCGCTGGCCACATCCACTGCCTGCGGCTCAAACACACGGGCCTGGCCGCCACCCTCGGCTTCATTAACCGCTTGGTCGCGCACACCGCCTGAGCCCGCAACCGCAGACCCCGCTACCGCGCCAACACTGGCTGGTGCCGACGAACCCGCCGCCACCAATCCCGCCGACTCGCGGTACTGATCGCCAAGTTGATCCGCCGACAAAGCTGCATTCTGTGAATAAACAACCGTCAAGATTGTCCCTAATACGATTGCAAATCCCGCCGCAGTAGCCGCCATAATCGCAAAAATATAGCCGTTGCTATAGCCGCTCATTTCCAAGGCTGCGGCTATGGGGATGGCTGCGACCAGCAAATCCTTTAGCACCCCAAGGGCCAGACGCACGTAGGTGACAAACTTGGCGTGATCTTTCACCACCGCTGCCAGCTTCACGTCTAGTTCACCAATGGCTAGCGCCATCTTCTGCAGCGCGGCGTTGGCTGATTTACACGATTGCGCCGCCGTGCCCTGCCAACGGTCATCCGGCGCCGCCAAACTCAATTCATCGGAAAGCGCGGTGAACTGTTCGGCACCCGTAGTGAACTCGTCGCCCTCTGCTGGAATCAGGAAACCCCACAGAGTGCTGAGCGCGTCAACGACACTGATGGTCCACAAGATGATGTTCACTGGACCGAAGGCCCGCGTTTCGATCTCACGGATGAGATCTTCGTCGGGAACGCCGCCCGTATATCTTAATGAATGTTCGCGGAACTCTGACCTGATCAGGCTGTCGAACACAGGGCGGTGGACTACGTAGCTGACCGGTACAGCGCCCAGGACTCCGGTGTTGGTGGTACATGCCGCGATGTATGACCCCGAAAACTTGGGGTCTGAACCTAGGTAACCGAACTGCGAACCCACATTACCCAACGCGAATAACACCCGGCTCGCATCAACGAACGACACTAGAAAACTCCTCGTCTCAAACCTGGCCAATTGCGGGCGCACAAGAACCAGCCAGATAGGTTCAGTTCGGCGTCTGTGTCGCCGGCTCTGCGAGATATCTCTTGCTGGCCCGGGTGGGTCCGCACCAAGTTGTGGGCACAGTTGGCGAGGTACCGGCAGGCTGGCTAGTGGTTGCGGGTGCAGCTAGTGCCACGGCGTCGGTGACGGTGTCAAGGATAGGTTCCTGGCGTCGACGGGCGGTGCGACCAGGAACGGGTGTCGGTCGGTGCGCTAGCTGGGCTGAGTTGGCGTGGCCGGGCGGTGTGGACGTTGCGCTGGCCAGGCCGATTAGTTGCGTCAGCTTTGGTTGGGCAGACTGTTCGGCAAACGAGACTAGTGGCACCGGTGCGGACGATAGCGACGGGGCGGTGGGATCGGCGGTTGCGGGGGTGTCGGTTGCGAGGGTTGTACTGCCGTGGCGATCGGAGGCCAACTCCGCGGCGGCGCCCGCCGGCATACCGATTTTCGGGTCTGCACTGCTGGGCTGGATCGCCGCGACCGGCGTGATCGTCGTCTCGCCGCAAACGCCTGCCGTTGCGGCGTCCAGGTGGCCCGCTGCGACCGCACCCGAGCCCACCTGGTTGTACTGGCCGGCCAGCGCGTTGGCTTTAAGTGCGTTCTTGATCGACAGACCTAGCGCCGTCGCGATAATGCCGACCGCGGCCGAGGCCCCAAGCCACGCCGCGCAGGTGGCGAACTTCGTCGCAAAGATGGGGCCGGCCGCCGGCGATAGGTACAGGGCCGCCTCGACAGCCAGTGCCATCCCCAACAATGTGGCATCAGCGCCCAGCACCACCCGGGCGTGATCCACCCACTGTGCCTGATTGTGTGCAATCTCCGCCAGCAACCGGTCCGCTTGCACCATCGTCTCTGCTTGCTCACGCTGCTGTTTAGGGTGCTCGCCATAATTTTCCGAAGCCACACCCTGCCACTGCTGACCCGCTGGCCCAGCCGCTAACGCGTGGCCGGCTCCCATGAACGCCGCCGCACCAGCCTCTAACGACTGCCCCGCGAACGGCGCCCCAAAGCCCGCCGTCAACTCCAAATATTGCACCACCGATAGAGCGATCAGAATCACACTCCAGTTGCGATGCTCAGACAGACCCGGATTGGCGTCCTCGATTTTCTTTGTCGTATCGAGCCCAGTCAGATTATTGTTTGCGGATATCAGCTCTGAGTTCGTATTTATCCACGCTTGCCGTGCTTTTTCTGCGATATCGGTGCGCAGCGGTTGAGGGCGCTGGGCATTGATAAACTCCTGGGCGGTTTTTTCCGCTGCGTCCGCGCGTTTTTGCCACGCAGAAGCCAGATAATGGTTTCGGGTCGGAGAGTTGGCCATCCACAGCGCAGCGTTGCCGCTGTTGATGGCGGCGCCATTTCCCGTCAGGCTCAGTGCCGTAGCGGCGGTATTTTCGTTGACCGGGGGCACACCACCGCTGATGTCTAGGTACAGGCCGCCGGTGTTTCCACCAAGCCCTAGCATGCCGCCGATGATGGCGGCCGCCTCGGCAAAGATTGACATTGCTTCACTCTCCTGCGTCAGTTTCTCGAGTCTGCGGCACTCACTGACATGAAGCTTATCAACGGCTAGTGCCGCCCATGAGCACCAATTTCACTCGGACGCAGGCGGTTACGGGCACACCGAACTCACGCGGCGCTAGCTTTCCTCAGTATGGGATGGCGCGAGAAGAAGCCGTGCCTAAGCTGCTCGACAGCACCTCGTCATCCCACGGCGGGTCCCAGCCGGGAATGCTTGGTCAGGCTGTCGCGGTCGTGAAAGAGTGCTCACGACGTCGCTTCGGCATAGCCCTTTGCCCGTTGGAAAGATCGCAGGAGCTCCGCGTCCAGTTCGGTGCGGCTACGGCCTTCCATGGCTGGTTCCAAGGTGTCGCCGCCCACAATTTTGGTGCGCGCAGCCCACTCTCGGCGGTGTTAGCCTCGAATATCGAACGCTGCGCCCGTTACCTATCGGGGGTGGTGTCTGTCTAACCCATTCGAGGAGGTGCAGATGTCGATTACGGCTGATGCTGTTAGGGTGTTTTTCGGATAGGGCAAGTTTGGGCGCGCAATTCGTTGGAAGCTATGGTTCGCTATTTTAGTGGCGAATTCGCGGCCGCGATTCTGGCTAGAGTGGCCGACGTGAGGCCACAATGTAGTGGGCTGCGTCGTGCGGCGAAACATGAACCGTATTGTTAAGTACTCAGTCTCTACCGGATTTCGCCGAAGGCACCCGGCGTCGCTACATCTGGGACTGGCGCCTATCCGCTGGCCATGTATGGCAACGTCCGGCCCGCGGTGAGAGGGTCCGTTTATGAATAAATGTACTTATAACGGTGTTAGGGGATTGTCGTGTGTACGCGTTTGGCGATTGTTGAAGTGAGGGTGTACTGATGTCGTTGCTGACTGACGCGGGCAGGGTATTGTTTTCATTGGGTAGCTTAGGGCCGCAGTTTGCCAGTTTCGGCTCCTCGCAAAAGGTTTCCGGTGAGTATGTGGCAGTAAGTGCAACTAATATCGGTATCATGGGCGCTGTACCGGGCATTTATGGTGCTTACCGCTTGCGAGAAAGCGTGATAAAAAATTTGCAACAACAGTACCTCGATGATCAAGGCGGGGCAGGGGTGTTGGTGGACGTTCATCAGGTCGCAATAAATAATACGAGGGCAGAGTTAGCTAGGCCCGTCACAATAATCCTGCGTGCTATCTCCATTGTGGACATTATGAGCCAAGCTGCAGGGTTCTTGATTCCCGTCGAAGGGGATGAATTTACGGCCGGCGCGGAGCAATTCCACGCACTGCATGGCCAATTGGCTTCGGCCGCGCTCGACGATCGCTGGCACGGTCCTGCGGCGCAGTCGTACGACCAATCGAATGTGGCGCTGCTGAAGGCTGCGCAGGCACTGGCTGAGCATGACGCGAAATTAGCGGCCGGGGTGAAAGAGCAAGCCGAACTGATCACACACGCGCGCCTCACGGTAGGGATTGCCAAGGATCTGCTGGTCGCAGCAGTGCCTATAGCCGCCGCTTTAAGCGCGGCTGCAACCGACAGCGCTGCAAAGATCTTCGCACATGCCGCGGCGGCGCTCGGAATTGTGTCGACCACAATCGTTCTGACGACCTCGGTTCTCGTCTCGACTATCCACGCGGAAAGAATCGAGGAGCTAACCAAGAAATACGGCTCGGAGGCGAGCGCGTTCGTGTTGTCGGGGTCGGTGTCGTCTTCTGCGAGCGTTGGTGTGGCGAAGTCTCCGGTTCAAGATTTGACTGCTTTTCGCAGCTGCAAGACGGACGCGGGTACGAGAAGCGGCGCGGATGATGTCGAGCAGCGGCGTGCGGCGCTCGATGCCGAGTGCGGCAGGGGAGAATCAGCACGCGAGGTTACGGTCGGTGACACAGCTGCGGCCGCACCGGTTGTGGTGCAGGCGGGTACCCTCGGGCAGCTGGATGTCGCCGGGGGGCGTCGGGGTCCGGCGCCGGCACAGTGTGCCGTGCGGGGGCGGGGCATAGATCTGGAAGACCACGCTGCGCGAACCGACGAGGGCGACGGTGCCGATCAGAGCGCCGGGTTGGCCGGTGCGCAGCGTGTCCCCACTGGATCAGTCGTGGTCTCGGCTCAGCCCGCACCTGTGTCAGTGCGACCTCCGGACCACCCAGACTCTGATGCGTCACCAGAATCTCGCGTCGACCGCCATCGATGACGTTGTCGCGGATGAGCAGCGCGCCAAGGGGATTCAGTTGCTCGACCCGTTCGGTGTCGCGACGCTGCAGCCCACAGAACGCACCTCAGAGCCGACGCTGCGGCCGGATGGGGTGACCGCCGACGAGCTGCGACGCAAGGCGGCCGAATTGTTGGCGGCCGCCGACGCGATGCAGGACCATTCAGCGGCAGCGGCACAACAGTGACCGTCTCTTTGCGGCTCGTACGCGACGACGACGGCGATCGCGGGCTACCTCCGCTGAAAGCGTGGGAGCTGTACCTGCGCGGCGCAGGCCAGGCCGGGCCGACCGTGCTTGCATCGCCGAAACCGGTTGTCGGAGCAGGAGAATGAGGGTGGCTGCGCCGGAACTCTGGCCTCTGTCGCAGACAAGGTTGGCCCCGGAGATGAGCCCCTGCTACACCGCTGCGACCAGCGGTGGGCGCTGCGCCGCCCCGTACTCAGGGGAGGTCCGCGTCTGCTTGGTGACTGCTCCGATGGGGGCGCGCTGCCCACCCGCTAACACCGCGTCCTCGTAGGCGCCGTCGACATCCATGAGCCGCGCCTGCTGGGCTTCCGATCCCGCTACCCTCCGCCGACCATCGGGTGCCGCTGGGACGCGGCTTCCGTGTCCGGCACCTCGCTGCCCGACGATCCCTGCCTGCACCCCGGCCGGCTGGGCCACCGCCGAGCCCCCAGTAATGATGTCCTGACCAGACCCGTCACCGCTCGCGCTCACCCCATCCACCACCGACGGTTGCACCATTCCAGCCTTGCCGCTGGCCACAGCCCCATCCACCGCACCGCCGCGCACATCACCCGAGCCCGCAACCACCGACTGCGCTACCGCTCCAACACCACCCGAAACCGGTGTCACCACCCGTGCAGATGTGCCGTACTCCTCTGTGAGTTTGTCGGCGTCATGCCCTGTGCTGGTCGACGCATTAACGGAAACCCACGCAAGCGACATCACCGCACCCGCACTGAGAAGAGACGCGGTAACTGCGAACCAGCGGCCCGGAGCAATGTTGGCGGCGCATTCGAGGGCTGCGGCAATAGGAATCGCCGCGACCAGCACATCCTTGAGTATTCCGAGGGCCAGACGCTTCTGGGTGACCTCCTGGGCCTGAGCTTGCATCAGGGCCGCCAGCTTCACGTCAAGTGCAGCTATGGCTTCCGCCTGCTTCTGAAGAGCCCTGTCCGACAACTCATATGCATGCGCCCCTGCGCCCTGCCAACGGTCATCTGGAACCGCTGAACCCAATTCAGCGGACAACGCGGTGAACTGTGCAGCGCCGGCCGTGAACTCGTCACCCTCAGCAGGAATCAGGAAACCCCACGCAGTGCTGCACGCGTCGACGACGCTAATGGTCCACAGGATAATTTCAACTGAGTTTCGCCTGAATTCTTTTATCTCGTCCACAAACTCGGCTTTAGGAGTGCCGGCAAAAAAGTCCCTCTGAAACACTGGCTCATCAATAAAGGTGTGCGCAATGTCACGCGCGGACTTCTCCGCATAGCGGCGGGCCAAGTAACCTACCGGTGCGGTAGCGAAGATTCCTGTGTTGGTGCCACATGCCGCGATGTATGCATCGGAGAATTTTGGGTCCGAGCCCAGGTGGCCGAACTGTGAACCCACGTTGCCCAACGCGAACAACACGCGGCCAGCATCAGCAAGCAACGACATCAGAAAACCCCATTCGAGATCACGGATTGTGGGCGCACACGGCCGAACACTCACCGTAACATCGCCGGAACTGCCCACCGTGCACTAATATCGAGTGCTAAACACCTTGAGCTTCTAATGCCGATTTCCGACGAGTCCATGCCAAGAGCCGACGATGTGGTGTCGACGATTCTGCTCGGACTGAGCTTTGGGGCGTGCTCAGCCCAACCGCCCGTTCGGGGTCATCCGTTTTGTATCTGAAAGGGGGGCTGGACATGAGGATCGGCGACCCAGACGGCCACGGCCGCTACGGTGAGCTCACAGTCACCGACGACGGCCGGCTGCTGTGCCACGAGTGCGGAGGGACCTATCTGTACCTGGCCACGCATCTGGCGCGTTCGCACGGCATCACGGCGGAGTCGTCCACCGACGCACTCCGGGTAGCCGCCGCCGCGGCGGCGGGCCCTGGTCACCGTCCCCCACCAGTACCCACCCCCACCGGCGCCGCCAATCGCGTGGACTCGTGGATCATTACCAGCCTGGTGTCCCCGGCGCCGCCCCCATTCCCCGCAACGGGTGCACCTTCCATGCTGGCCGCACCAGACGGTGCCTGGACATTGCGGGCCACCGCACCCGAGGCGCTCACACCGACGGGCGCACTGACTCCCTTGAGCGCTAAAGGTGGATTTGCTGCCTCGGCGCCCGGGCCCGCAGCGCCCCGGGGTGAGTCGTGGGTAGGGCAGGCAAATGCCGTCGAAGCCGACACGGGCGAGGGCAGCGAGAACGGGCGAGCGCCCCGCCACCGGCTTGACCTCCGGTCAAAGGTTGGTCGCTTGATGAGCGCCACCGCACATGATTTGGTGCGGAATGCTCTTCTGCAGCGGTGTTAGCCTGAATCTCTACACCTGCTATTGCCACCAGACCACGTACTATTGGCGTGAGGATGTCACCATGCCGCTTCTTGCCGACGCGGGCCGGATTTTATTCGCCCTGGGCTGTATAGCCCCACAAGTAAGCGGTGGGTCCGACCCAAGATTTGCTGGCGAGTATGCCGCGGCCAGCATGACCAATATCGGTGGATCGGGGACTACTGCAACAATCCTTGCAGGAGCGCGGTACGGGCGGAAAGCCGGAATCAAGAAGTATGGCAAGAATCTTTTACCCCATCAGAAAGAAGACGCAATTGCGGACCTGAAGGCGATGGGGTTGTCGGGGCCGCTCAATATCATTTTGTGGGCTATCACAGTCGTTGAAATGCTCGAGCAGTTTTGTGGGGTTACGATACCCTATTCCGGGGATGAGTTCAGAGTAGGTGCTGATGAATTCACCGCTTTGTACGGCGGACTGGGTTCAGCGTTTCCCGACGACCGCTGGCAGGGGTTGGCGTCACAGTCCTATGACAAGTCGAATACGGTGTTGCGTGATCTCGCGGCACAGATGGCTGATCTGGACGAGAAGTTGGCTGCGCAGGTGCAGGATCACGCCGACACGGTCACTCACGTCCGATTGGGTTTTGGTGTAGACAAGGATCTGCTTGCCGCCGCGGCTCTCATAGCAGCAGCTCTGACTATTTCGGCGGGCGTCGCAGCGGCGAATAGTTTTGCTCGTGCGGCGGCGTCGTCGGGTATTGCCGCGGCAATCGGCTTGGTGTTGTTCCTCGGTGACCACTCCCAGACCCGCGCGAATAGAGTCGACGACCTTGCCGGCAAGTATCACTCAGGGGCGGCGGTGCTGGTGGCATCCGCTTCGGTGGCACAGCAGAGCGCGGCGGCGGCGGTGTCGGATTCGGCGGCGGTGCCTGGTGGTTCGTCGGATGCGGTGGAGGCTGGCGGTCGTGCCGAGCAGCGCTCGCTTGCCCTCGGCGCCGTGCAGGAGGGTGGCCAATCCTCAGGTGCCGCTCTGCAGGGACCGATACTGGCCGCTTGGGGCTCGACGACGCAGGTTGGCCCAGTCGCGCAGGACGTGGGACACGTGTCGGGGCGGACTGCTTCGCGGGCGGCCTCTGCGGATCAGGCAACGGTGAGCCGGCAGCGGGGTGCCGTCGCCGACCGGGGCCGCGATGGTGCGGCGGGAGCGCAGAGTGGCGCTCGTTGGCGGGGCGCGGGTGCGAGTCCCGACGCGGATGTTCTCGATGGCGTCGGCGATGCTCAGCAGGATCCGCGGGTAGCGAAGGGTGAGCGGGCGCCCGTTGACTCGGCCAGGGCTGATGCCGAACCCCGGAGTGCGGACTCGGTGCAGCCCAACATCTGACACTGCCCACACGGTCGGTGAAATGGAGTCCGGGTTCTGCGAACTGTGAGCCTAGTCGCGACTTGCGTTAGGCTGGTTTCCTGCCCGCCGGTCCCAACGTGGTAAGCCAACCCAGATGACTTGACCCACCAAATAGTCTGTGGGGCAACGACATCACCCAACACCGCACTCGCGAAGGGTGACTGTACTGCTGAGCGGCTCTCCAGAGCTTCTGGTCTTTCGATGCAGATCGAGCTGCTCGATCGCCAGAAGAGGAAGACCCGCGTCGAGCTGGCCAACGCGATCTTCGACAACCTCGAAATCTTCCACAACCGCCGACGCCGCCACTCCGCGCTGAGCTACCGCACCCCGTCGAACACGAACTGACCACCAGCAACACCCTCACTGCCATCAGCTGGTCACGGAACGTGGAACCCAACAGGTAGGTCAGGTCAAGATGTCATCTATTCGTGCAGCAGACCCAATACCTGTTTGGTGCGGCACTCGGGTGGTAAGCAAGCGACGTCAAAACGCGCACGCGCTCAGAGCGACGCAACTGGATGATTCTCGAAATACTCAATCACCGCTCGCCGCATCAGTTCCGAAGGTGACCAACCGGCAGCATCCGCACGAGCCTTCAACTCATCGCGAACAAGCTGCGGCAGCCGCACCGTGGAAACCGGACTTTTGCCGTTGCCTTTGCGACTCGCGGTAGGCCGTCCCACGCGCAACGACGCCGGATTGACCGTCGCAGACAAAACTTCAGCCCCTGGCGGATCAGCTCGGTGGTCCGCGGCCGTCGCGACTGCTTCAGCATCCGTCAATCGGGGTTCCTTTCCAGACACTTCTCTCCTTCGGTACTAAGCGCGTTGTCGCTACAGATGTCGAGGCTGGCAACAAATGGGGCGAAACCTGCGTTCAGGGCCGCGAAAATCCCTGCGCTGTGGTCGATTTCCCCGAGGTTCGGGCAACTTACCTTTCAAGCTCGCGGATACGCCCCGCCTCGGCGGTCGTGACGGGGTCGACGTGCATCCCATCAAAAGCTAGGGAGATCAACGTCCTTCGGCAGGACACCGCACCCGTTACATGCTTCGCCAAAGCGTAACATCGCCCGAAGCTGGCCATCGGCACCGATTTCGCCGACGGTGCGCCCCCGTCGAGAACACAAGAACCCGGTGGGCAACAGCTGACTTGAACTGGACGGCGGATCATTCGATACTCGTTGTCGATGCGACGACGGCTGCGCCGGGCCGCGGCCGTGGATCGCCCGGGTCGGGGATTCCGTGCACCTAATCGCTGTTGCTGGCTGGCCACCACCGGGTCAGCACTAGACCTTCAGATCACAGGTGGGAGTCATGTCCCGGTGCGAGATATGCGCGCGCGGCGACAAGGCGGTGCGGGATGGCCGTCGCGGCCGAATCGTGCGTGGCGTTAACCGCATCGGGGATTGCCGATTCGTTGCGATGTGACGGCGAACTGGTCCCTGCGCGCTTGGTGCCGCTCGATGTGGGGGTTTCGTGGTCCGCGGGGAGTGCACACGCTCGGCCCGGGTCGATCGTCGTAGCGATTTGCGGCGAGGTCTGCCTGGGCTGGAAAGGCGGTGGTGATCCACCCACTTGAGCCGAAGTTGGCTCGATGGATGAATGCTGTTCGGGGGTGCCCCAGTCCGACGCACCATCAGCGCTAAGACGACGACTGGCCGGCCGGTTCGGCTCCGGCGTTTCCGGCGCTGTGTTAAACGTTAAGGCCACGTGAGAAACCGTAGATCCCACTACACCTACCCGCTCACCCTGCGACAAAAGGTTTTTAGCGCTGGAAATTGTCGCCATTTCTTCGTACTCAACGTGTAAAGCACTCGCTTTTTTCGCATTTGCGTGTGAGAAGTAGCAGAGGGTGCCAATCATGCTCAGAACGATGCCGATGCCAATCGTGCAAACCACGATTGAGAATTTTCGCGCGCCGAGTGGGTCCGGTGTGAAGTAAATTACCAATTCGCAGGCAAATGCTTCGACAAGCAGGCCTTTCAGCAGTCCCCATCCCAAACGTATGAGGGTATTCCAATCGGCCTGGTCTTTGACAATGTCTGCGAGCGCGTGATCTAGTTCTGTCATCGCCCGTGCGCTGTTGCGGAGGACCGCGTTATGGGATCGATATGCCTGAGAAGCACTGCCTTCCCATCCGTCGTTGGGAAAGGCTGAGTCTAGCTGCCGGCACAGCGCGGAAAATCGGTCAGACCCTACGTTTAGGTCGTCGCCCTCGCAGGGCATTTCGATGCCAAGGGCAGGCTCTAAGGACTCGACGATCGCAAGCAAGAATAGGATCGCGCTGGATTCGGCCGGGGTGTAATCCTGCGCCCCCTGTTTGAGGGCCTCAGTCGCCGCGATCTTATCTTTCAAAGTCTGGCGAGTGGTGGCCTGGTCCCTTATTTCGTCTCTTTTTAGCCTGCTGTCAATTGTCGGGCTTATCTCTTCGAGCCCCTTCCGGTGCGAGACGATGTCGTTGTCAAGCCGCGCTTTTAATATGTCCCTAGGTTTAAGGGGGAGCAGGCTTGCCGCAAGTCCGCCGGCGACCGCAGAACCACCTATGCTGCTACTCATAGCGGCGATATATTGACTGCTGTACTCGCGGCTGCCGTCGCCAGACGCGTCCAATCCTAGACCCGCAAATTCTCGACCTAAGCTCACCAAGCTTCCGATTACTCCGGCGCCAACTGCCATTGCAACCATGGGGGCCGCCTCTCCGTAATTTAACTAGCTATTCTTAAGGTCGATTGATGGAATAATGAAACGCCACTTCGGACGACAGTTATTACTTTAGCGCCTGAGGCGAGATCAGTTGACAGTTTTTACGGCGGCCTGATAGCGCCGGTGTTGCGATCCGTAGTGGTTCACGGATGTCCGGTGGCTGATCCACGGCGGGACCCAGGCCTGCCCGCCCGAGGTCCCCAGCCACGAGATTCCAGCCGATCTCACTGCAACTAGGAACGAGCACCAAGCCGCTGGGAAGCGTCGCGCCGCCTACCGAGGGGCTCTCCCGCAGTGCCTGCGACGGCGATGGAACCCGGACCTTCGTGGCCCGTGCAGGCCGTCTGATGGCAATAACGCGACGCCGCGGCGGGTTAGGCGACCGCCAACTGCGCGTCGACAGCGTTCAGGGCGCCGGCCGCAGCGGCGTCTCCCTCCGAATATATGCGGACGATCTCGGTAAAAGCTTGGCCCGTCCGCGTCAGTTCCTCCTGCGCCACCTGGTTGAATGCGAGAAACTGAGAGGCCTCGGTTGAGAAAGCGAGTACTGCTTGCAGCGAGACCTCGTCGGCTCCCGCGGGCATCGTCGACATGAACGTGGTCGCCGCCGTCGCGCTAGCCTGCAGCCCTCCAAGAGCGCCGTCAACTACTCGTGAACCGATGGCGAAAGCCGGTGGGTCGAAAGTCATGGGCTGCATGGCACTCTCCTTGTCTGCTAGTTCAGCGGCGTTAGGCGGAAGGCTGCGAGCCGCGCGGTTTCTCCGTTAGATTGAATGTAGCACTAGGATATAGTTTCTGGATACGATAGTAGAAGGAAGAAACTGTGTTCTGCCTCACCCGCGGCCATGGGAGACGGCCGCGGTGAAGCTGCAGTCGGAGACTCCCGCGACGGTGCGTCGACTAGGCGTGGTCTGGGGTGGGATGCGCGCAAAAGTGTATGGGTAGAACAAGATTCAGCTGACGGGACCCTGCTGTGGCACAATTGACTGTGGAACTACGACACCCTAACCAACTGACAACAGAGCGGGCCGACGTGTGGATCATGGCCGCAGAGCCGGGTTGGTGGTCTGATGCTGCGAACACGGTTACCCGTGGCGTGGTCATCGGTGCTCCCGGGTTAGCCGAAGTCTGCGAGGGGACCAGGATCCGCAGCGAACAGGTGCTGGTTCATTGACAATGTCAGGACCCTTATTTTCTAACTTCACACGCCTCGTCGATGACGTTGTGGGCGTGGAGGTCACCGTCGACGGCATGTTGGTCGTCGCAGACCAGTTGCAGCTGGTGGACTTTCCATCGTCTCTAGCAATTCGCTACAACATCCCGCAAGAAGAAGTCCGCGATCGTGTGTGGGATCAGGTGCGGCGTGACCTGACCGCGCAGGGCGTGTTAAACGTCCATGGCCAACCCCATCCGACGGTCGCGATGATGCTCGAAACCCTGAGTCGCCCCGACCGAACGGTGGAGGGTAGGTGGTGGCGGCGCGACATCGGTGGCCAGATGGTGCGGTTCGCTGTGTGCCGCCAGGGCGAGCGCCATGTAATCGCCGCGCGCGATGGTGACTTAATTGTGCTGCAGCTGGTGGCGCCGCAGGTGGGTCTCGCCGGCATGGTGACCGCCGTGCTAGGCGCCGCGCAACCCGCGAATGTCGAACCGCTGACCGGTTTGGCGGCCGAGCTGGCGGGGTGTAAGACCGCGGCGCAGTTAGCCGAATACGGCGTTTCCGCCGCTTCGGCCCGCACGTACACCGAAGTCGTGCAAGAGCCAACCGGCTGGGCCGAACTCACCGCAAACCAACGCCATCCCGGCGGCACTTACACGCGCACCGATGTTGCCGCAGGGGTGCTCGACTCACCGCAAGGCAGGCTGGTGTCGCTCCCTCGCCGCGTCGGCGGCGAGTTGTACGGAAGCTTCCTTCCCGGCACCCAGGAAAACCTGCAGCGCGCTCTAGACGGCCTATTAGAATTTCTACCAGCGGGCGCTTGGTTCGATCCCACCGAATCCGCCTACGGCGTTGAATCCCACCGATGAAGAGATCCAGACGAACAATGCAGAAATGAAAGGACGCCATGCCTGAGCGCCTGAATGACGATGACGACCGTGACGATCTCGGCGCATTGGACTTTTACGCCACCAAGGAGGGCGACTCGTACGAGGATGGTTCTTCGGAATCAGCCGCCTTAGACTTCACCGTCGAGGACGACAACGAATCCGAGTCGTTCGTTGACGCGTTGGGCACGTACGCGCCTGTTGAATCCGAAGGATCCGATGGGGTTGACACCGAGCTCGACGAAGCCATCTATGCACAGACAGCAGATGCAGATGAGCAGGCCGAAGAAGGTGCCCTCGAGCTCTTCACGGTGACGAACCCCCCCGAAACAGTGTCGGTGTCTGCCCTCATTGACGGCAGGATTCAACAGGTCGACCTATCTCCAAAAGTAACGAGCATGAGCGAAGCAGAGCTTGCCAACGAGATACTCGTTATCGCCGATCTGGCGCGGCAGAAAGGGTTGGCCGGCCAGTACACCCAGCTGGTAGGAAACGATTCCCTGACCGAATCCATGCAGAGTATGGGAGTTGATGACACCGGAGCCGTGCGTGAATTTTTAGAGGGCAATCTCGGCCTGCTGTCTCCAGAGCAGGCAGCTGCAGCACAAGCGGAGGTCTTCGCCACTCGATACGCGACCAACCATGACTGATCGCCTCGCCGGTCTGTTCGAAAGCGCGGTTGGGATGCTGCCGGTATCCGAATCGCGGTCTCTGGAGTTGTTCACGGAGATAACGAATTACGATGAATCGGTTTGTGACGCTTGGATCGGACGCATCCGCTGTGGCGACACCGACCGGGCGACCTTGTTTCGGGCCTGGTACTCGCGACGGCAATTCGGACAACTCGCGGGATCTGCCCAGATGTCGATGAACGCCGTAGGCGCCCGGGTCCCGATCGGCGGCCAGTATGGCGACATCAGCTACCCCGTCAACTCGCCCCTCGCGATAACGATGGGCTTCGCGGTAAGCGAAGCGTCGCATGGCAATTACGCGGACGCGATGGAGGCTATTGAGGACGTTCCGGCCGCCGGAGCCGAGCATCTGCTGTCGTGGGTCAAGGCCGTCGTGTACGGCGCGGCGGAACGCTGGACTGACGTGATTGACGAAGTCAGGGGTGCTGGTGCGTGGCCGGACAAGTTCCTAGCCGCCGCCGCTGGCGTCGCCCATGGAGTCGCTGCGGCGAATCTCGGCTTGTTCACCGAGGCCGAGCGGCGGCTCACCGAAGCCAACGATTCGCCGGGAGCCGAGGCATGCGCTCGGGCCATCGCATGGAATCTGGCGCTGACACGCCGCAGCCAGGGAAACGAAGAGGCTGCAGTGGCGCTGCTGGAATGGCTGCAGACCACTCATCCTGAGCCCAAAGTTGCTGCAGCGCTTCGAGACCCGTCGTACCGCTTAGTGGTCACCAGCGACGAAGAAATCGCATCCCGCACCGACCCCTGGAATGCGTCCAGCGTGGTTGCCGACACTTCAGGCAGGGAAAAGTTGCTCGCCGAGGCGGAAGCCGAGCTGGCGCGGCAGATTGGCCTCACCCGGGTAAAAGACCAGATTGAGCGGTATCGGGCCGCAACTCAGATGGCGAGAGTGCGTGCCGCCCGCGGCATGAAGGTTGCCCAGCCGAGCAAGCACATGATCTTCACTGGGCCGCCCGGCACCGGTAAGACCACGATCGCACGGGTGGTAGCCAATATCCTGGCCGGCCTGGGTGTCATAGCGGAACCAAAACTCATTGAGACGTCGCGCAAGGATCTCGTCGCCGAGTACGAGGGGCAGTCCGCGGTCAAGACCACCAAGACAATCGATCGCGCCCTCGGAGGAGTGTTATTTATCGACGAGGCTTATGCGCTGGTCCAGCAGCGCGACGGACGGGCCGACCCATTCGGAACCGAGGCACTCGACACCCTGCTCGCACGTATGGAAAACGACCGCGACCGGCTTGTCGTGATCATCGCGGGCTATAGCTCCGACATCGACCGGCTTCTGGAAACCAACGAGGGGCTGCGGTCACGTTTTGCCACTCGGATCGAATTCGACTCGTACTCTCCGGAGGAGATCCTGGACATCGCGAAAGTCATTGCCACTGCCAATGATTCGACATTGAATGGAGATGCGTCCGAAAATTTGGTTCAGGCGGCCAGGTTGTTGAGTGAGCAGACCATGCGTGGCAAGGCAGCGCTCGACATAGCGGGCAACGGGCGCTACGCCCGCCAGTTGGTTGAAGCTGGCGAACAGTACCGCGATATCCGCCTGACCCGGATCGCCGATTTCGAGGGGCTCGATGAGGATCGACTCCGCGAGATCAACGGGGACGACATGGCCGAGGCGATCGCTGCGGTACACAGACGCCTCAATGTGAGCGAGTAGGCAATGGGGTTGCGCCTTACTACCAAAGTTCAGGTGAGCGGATGGCGCTTTTTGCTTCGCAGAGTCGAGCACGCAATTGTGCGGCGCGACACCCGGATGTTCGACGATCCGCTGCAGTTCTACACGCGCTCGGTCGCAATCGGTGTCGCGGTGTCTGTGTTGCTGGTGGTAGGTGCGCTTGCGATGGCCTACTTCAAGCCTCAGGGGAAGCTCGGTGCTAGCAACCTCTTCGTCGACCGAGCCACTAACCAGCTCTACGTGCGGGTGTCCGGGCGGTTGCACCCGGTCTACAACCTGACGTCGGCGCGGCTGGTATTGGGCACCCAGGCGGACCCCACGGTGGTGAAGTCAAGCGATTTGAGCAGTTTCCCGCGCGGGCAGTCCATCGGCATCCCGGGCGCTCCATATGCCACTCCCGTCAGGTCGGGCACTTCATCCATGTGGACTTTGTGTGACACCGTCACCAAGACCAACGCAGTGGCACCGGCCGTGCAGACGGACGTGTTGGCTATGCCGTTGATCACCGATTCTGCAATTGATCAGATGCGCCCGAACGAAGCGCGGCTGGTGACCTATCAGGGCAAGGACTGGTTCGTCACTGCGACGGGCCGTCACTCCACCGATCTGGCAGACCGCGCGCTCACCTCGGCCCTGGGCATCCCAGCGGCCGCCAAGCCAACGCCCATCTCCGGAGCCATGTTCAATGCGTTGCCCGACGCCGGTTCCTGGGGCCTGCCACCGATACCAGAGGCGGGCGCCCCCAACTCGGTTGGGCTACCGCAGGAGCTCGTGGTTGGGTCGGTTTTGTTAGTCCACGGCCTCTCGGGGCCTCAGTACAACGTCGTGCTCCCCGATGGCATCGCGCGCGTAAACGCCAACACCGCGATGGCGCTACGCGCAACCCAATCATTCGGCCTGGTAGAACCTCCTGCTGTGGAATCCAGTTTGGTCATCAGGATTCCCGAACGCGATTACGCGTCCCCTCTGCCTGACCAACCGATGAAACTCGTGTCGCCCGTTGACGAACCGACGCTGTGCTGGGCTTGGGAACGTAGGGCCGGCGACCAAGCGCCAAAGGTCAGGGTTTTGACGGGTCGGCATTTGCCGATACCACCCTCAGCGATGAGCACGGGTGTCAAACAAATCGATGGAACAGCAACCGTTTTCACAGCTGGTGGTGACTACGTGCAGCTGCAATCCCCAGATCCGCGGCACGGCGAATCTCTGTACTACGTCGACCCGCAGGGTGTGCGATACGGGCTACCGGACGCACAGACAGCGGCGGTGCTGGGTTTGGCGTCACCAAAACTTGCCCCCTGGGAAATCATCCGACTACTGGTCGATGGTCCGGTGCTGTCGAAAGAGGCCGCGCTGCTCGAGCACGACACGCTTCCCCCCGACCCCAATCCCCGAAAAGTTTCAGCGGGAGGCAATTGATGACCACCAAAAAGTTCACCCCCACCGTCATCCGTGGTCCCCGCTTGGCCCCGGGCGAGATCGGTGTCACGCCACCCGAGGACCTCGGCGTGGAAGTCCCACCGTCGGCGATTCAGAAGGCTCTTCCGTACGTCTCCGGAGTTTGCATGCTCGGCATGGTCGCCATCATGATCGTGAGCGGCACCAGGCAGCTATCGCCGTACATGCTGATGATGCCGCTAATGATGATTGTCATGTCTATGGGCATGATGGCTGGTGGCGGCTCCGGCGGGAAAAAAGTGCCGGAAATTAACGCCGACCGCAAGGAGTATCTGCGTTACCTGGCCGGACTGCGCGCGCGGGTTACGTCTTCGGCCAGCGCGCAGGTGGCGTTCTTCAGTTTTCACGCACCCCATCCCGACGATCTGCTCTCGATGGTCGGTAGTTCCAGACAGTGGTCCCGGCCGGCCAATGCCGACTTCTACGCGGCCACGCGACTCGGGATCGGCGACCAGCCCGCGGTTGACAGACTCATGAAACCGACGGTCGGCGGTGATTTAGCGGGTCCGAGCGCGGCACCTCAGCCATACCTGGAGCCGGTCAGCCACATGTGGGTGGTCAAGTTTCTCCGCACGCACGGACTCATCCGCGACTGCCCGAAGCTGCTCCAACTGCGCACGTTTCCCACGATTGCCATCGGTGGAGACCCCTCAGGCGCCGCTGGCCTACTGACCGCGATCATCTGTCACCTCGCGGTATTCCATCCGCCCGACCTATTGCAAATTCGGGTGATCACCGAAGACCCCGATGACTCGGACTGGTCTTGGTTGAAATGGCTTCCACACGTGCAGCACCCAACCGACACCGACGAGGCAGGGCGTGTCCGAATGGTCTATACAGGCCCGGACAGTCTGGGCGACCTGGCTGCACGCGGGCCGCATACACCCGATTCGGTTCCATCCGGGCCCTACGTGGTGGTGGTAGATCTGACGTGCGGGAAGGCGGGTTTCCCCCCCGACGGCAGAGCCGGTGTCACGGTGATCACCCTGGGCAACCACCGCGGCTCAAACTACCGGATTCGGGTGGCTGAGGATGGGACGGCTGACGACCGCTTGCCAGGCCAATCGTTTCGGCGGCTGACTGCGACCACCGATCATCTTTCGCCACAACAAGCGACCCGTATTGTGCGGAAATTGGCAGGGTGGTCGATCACCGGCACTATTCTCGACAGGACCACGCGTGTCCAGAAAAAGGTTGCTACAGAGTGGCATCAACTGGTTGGCGCGAAGGGCATCGAGGAGGTTGTGCCTGCTCGCTGGCGCATGTACACCGACACTGACCGTGACCGACTCAGGATCCCTTTTGGTCACGAGCTCAAGACTGGCGACGTGATGCACCTCGACATCAAAGAGGGTGCAGAATTTGGGGCAGGGCCGCACGGCATGCTCATTGGAACCACCGGATCAGGAAAATCTGAATTCCTGCGCACTCTCATCATGTCGCTGGTTGCAATGCACCATCCGGACCAGGTCAACCTGCTGCTTACCGACTTCAAAGGCGGTTCGACCTTTTTGGGGATGGAAAACCTTCCTCATACCGCCGCCGTTGTAACCAACATGGCTGAGGAGGCCGAACTCGTCAGCCGGATGGGCGAGGTGCTGACCGGCGAACTCGACCGCCGGCAGTCGGTTTTGCGCCAGGCCGGGATACAGGTCGGTGCCGCTGGGGCGCTTTCCGGCGTGGCTGAGTATGAGAAGCACCGCGAGCGAGGCGCCGAGCTTGCGCCATTGCCAACCCTGTTCGTCGTTGTCGACGAGTTTGCCGAGTTGCTACAAAGCCACCCCGACTTCATCGGCTTGTTCGACCGGATCTGCCGCGTGGGACGGTCACTGCGCGTACATCTGCTGCTGGCTACCCAGTCGCTCCAGACAGGCGTTCGGATTGACAAATTGGAGCCTAACCTCACTTATCGGATTGCGCTGCGCACCACTAGCTCGCATGAATCTAAGGCGGTGATCGGCACCCCCGAAGCGCAATACATCACCAATAAGGAAAGCGGAGTGGGGTTTCTGCGGGTCGGTATGGAAGACCCAGTCAAATTCAGCACCGTCTACACCGGTGGCCCGTTCATCCCTGCGACGCTGGCCGAAAGTAACGGCGACGGAAGCGCCGCTCCGCAAGTTCGGGGCCCCGCTATGCGAATCCGTCCCTTCACCGCGTCGCCCACTGTCGAACCTGTGATGTCGTGATGACGGCGCAACCGGAAATTCGGGCCCTACGCGAGGTAGTGCTGGGACAACTCTCGACCAGCGAGTCGCGGGCTTACAAAATGTGGCTGCCACCGCTGACCGATCCGACGCCCCTGGGCGACCTGATAGCCCGCGATAATCGCAGCTATCTGCGTTTCGCGATGGGAGTCATGGATGAACCGCGCCGGCACTGCCAGGAGGTATGGGGTGTCGATCTCTCAGGCGCCGGCGGCAACATTGGTATAGGTGGCGCGCCACAGACCGGGAAGTCGACTCTGCTACAGACCCTTGTGATGTCTGCGGCAGCTACTCATTCGCCGCGGCAGGTTCAGTTCTACTGTATAGACCTGGGCGGTGGCGGATTAATCTATCTGGAAGATCTGCCACACGTCGGAGGTGTGGCGACTAGATCGGAGCCCGATCGGGTCAACCGGATGGTCGCGGAGATGCAGGCGGTAGTGCGTCAGCGCGAAAACACCTTCAAAGAGCATCGCGTGGGCTCCATCGCCGCTTACCGCCAGATGCGCGAGGACCCCAACCATCCCGTTGCGGGCGATCCATTCGGAGATGTGTTCCTAATCGTTGACGGCTGGCCAGCTTTCGTAAGCGAGTTTCCGGACCTGGAGTCGCCAGTTCAGAATCTGGCCGCACAGGGGCTGGCCTTCGGAGTGCACACCATCATCACGACGCCGCGCTGGACGGAACTAAAGTCGCGGATCCGTGACTATCTCGGCACAAAGATCGAATTCCGACTCGGTGATGTCAACGACACTCAGATCGACCGAGTCACCCGCGAAATTCCAGCCAATCGCGCCGGACGCGCGATGTCGATCGAAAAGCACCACCTAATGATCGGAGTGCCCAGGTTCGACGGTGTGCACAGCGCCGCCGACCTGGTCTCCGCCATTGGTGGCGCGGTAGCGCAGATCGCGGCAGTTCATACCGACCAAGCGCCGCGGGTCCGAGTGCTGCCCGAGCGCGTTCACCTGCACGAACTTGACCCGCTCCCGCCAGGACCGGAATCCGACTACCGGACCCGGTGGACGATTCCGATCGGAGTTCGCGAGACCGATCTGTCCGTGGCCTGCGCCGACATGTACACCACACCGCACCTCTTGATCTTCGGGGCCGCTAAGTCCGGCAAGACGACCATCGCGCATGCGGTCGCCCAAGCCATTTGCGCGCGCAACAGTCCGTCGCAAGTGCGTTTCATGTTGGCCGACTATCGATCGGGATTGCTGGATGCGGTACCCGAGAGCCACTTGCTCGATGCCGGAGCGATCAACCGGAATAGCACGTCGCTTGACGAGGCGATCAAGGCGCTGGCCACCAATCTCAAAAACCGATTGCCGACGTCTGACTTGACCACATCACAGCTGAGATCGCGATCGTGGTGGAGCGGCTTCGATGTGGTGCTACTCGTCGATGATTGGCACATGATCGTCGGTGCCGCTGGTGGTATGCCGCCGATGGCGCCGCTCGCGCCCTTATTGCCTGCGGCCGCTGATATCGGACTACACATCATCGTCACGTGCCAGATGAGCCAGGCATATAAGGCCACCATGGATAAGTTCGTCGGCGCCGCATACGGGGCTGGATCTCCGACCATGTTTCTTTCCGGCGACAAGTCCGACTTCCCATCCAGTGAATTCAAGGTTAAACGCCGGCCCCCTGGCCAGGCCTTTTTGGTCGCCCCGGACGGGAAGGAGGTTATCCAAGCCGCCTACATCGAACCGCCAAAAGAAGTGTAAGCAGCACCTCCCTGACGGGTTTACGATTAACTCATCGTCCAAACGACGAGGGAACGCAAGCGATTTGAGAAGGCTACGTAGGTCCTTAGATGTATTAGCCTACGGCGCCTGACTCGACCGGAACTGGGCTGTGTATTTGGTGGAGACCACTTCTGGTAGCGAAACCTTCCTCAATAATTGGCGCGACTGTTCGACGGCAAAAGCTTACGTAAATCGCAATCAAGGAGGTCGGCAACCGTGTTTTGGCATGCAATGCCTCCCGAGCTGAACACAGCCCGGCTGATGGCTGGGGCAGGCCCAGCGCCCATGCTGCAGGCTGCAGCGGGTTGGGAAGCGTTGGGTAAGGCCCTCGACACTCAGGCCGAGGCACTAGCCGCGAGCCTAGCCGCCCTTGCTGGTTCGTGGACTGGGGCTGGAAGCGACCGCGCGATAGCCGCCGCGACACCGATGATTGCTTGGCTGCAGGTTTCAGCCGCACACGCGCAGCAGCGCGGCGTGCAGGCTACGGCTCAGGCTGCTTCCTACATGAAGGCAGTGGGAATCACGCCTTCGCTGCCGGAGATCGCTGTCAATCACATCACGCACGCGGTTCTTTCCGCCACAAACTTCTTGGGTATCAATCTCGTTCCGATCGGCTTCAACGAGGTTGACTATTTCGTCCGCATGTGGAACCAGGCAGCCGCCGTCATGGATGTTTACCAGGCCGAGACTATTGCCAATACAACTTTTGAACCGCTTCCGCCGATGAAACCCATTCTCCAACCTGCGGTAGGCGAGATCATGACGGAAACTGTTGGAACGCTGCCGCAAATTGCTTCACAAGCCGGCCCTCAAGCGCTGAGTGCTCTAGGCGGGATGGCGGAGGCTGCCGAGACGACGGTCACGCCCGTTCTCGAGGTGCCGCTCGAGGAAGCGGGCCAGTTGATAAGTCAAGTAGGGCAGATGAGCGGGCCAATGCAGCAGCTGATGCAACCGTTGCAGCAAATTACTTCGCTTGCCAGCCAGAGTGGTGGGGCGAGTAACCCAGGTGACGGTCTCCCCGGTGATCTGGGCGGGGAGGCAGCCGCTCAGATCGGTCTACTCGGGGCGAGTCCGCTTTCGAATCATCCATTGGCGGGTGGGTCGGGCCCAAGCGTGGGCTTGGGTCTCATGCACGCAGAGGCGCTGCCCGGCGCCGGCGGATTAAGTTCACGCACAGCGCTGCTGACGCAGTTGCTCGACCATTCTTCCCAGGCGGTCGCGCCGGCGGCTGGCGCCGGGTCGTCGGCGCTAGGCGGCGCAGCACCTATCGGTGCTATGGGCCACGGGGCACAAACCTCCGCCGGTTCCAAGCCTGCAATGGCTGCTCCCGCGCCTCTTGCCGGAATCGATGACGAAACCGAATCCGCTCACGACGGTGTGGATGACCACGACGACTGGTGAGCAATCCCTGCAGCACCTGCAATAAACTTCGCGGCCGCCGGGGCCGGAAGCTCGCCACGTACTGGCGAGAACATGATCAGCGAAAATCAGAGAAAGTAGTCGAACATGGCAGAGATGAAGACTGATGCCGCGACTCTGCGCGCGGAGGCAAGCAACTTTGACCGGGTCTCCGGGGAGCTTCAGCAGGTGCGGGGCCAGGTGGAGTCGACCGGTAGTGAGCTGGTGAGCCAGTGGCGCGGTGCGGCCGGTACTGCGGCGCAGACCGCGTTGGCCCGTTACCACGAGAAGGCTGAAGCGCAGATCAAGGTGCTCAGTGAGATCACCAACAACATCCAGAGCGCAGGGATCAAGTACTCCTCGGCTGACGATGAGCACGCTGGTTCGCTGGCGTCGCAGATGAAGTTCTAAATCCTTTAGTAATAGAAAGAAACGGAGCGTAGACATGACTGAAGCACAGCAGTGGAATTTCGCCGGCATCGAGGCCGGGGCGGGTTCAATCCAGGCAGCTGTTCAGACCACCCAGAGCCTTCTCGATGAGGGTAAGGGTTCGTTGACGAAGCTGGCTGCGGCTTGGGGCGGTACGGGTTCGGAGGCCTACCAGGCGGTTCAGCGTCGTTGGGACGAGACCTCTGGTGAGCTGAACGAGGCGTTGCAGGCGCTGTCGGCGCGGATCAGCGAGGCTGGTCAGGCAATGGCTCACACGGAGTCCGGCGTCAGTGGGATGTTCAGCTGAATTAACTCAGCGGCCAAACACGAAAAGAGGCGAGAGCCCCGACGGGGGTCTCGCCTCTTTTCGTGCTTGCCCACCGGTAGCTGCTGCGTTGCTTCGCCCATCAGTCTGAACAGACCACATCGCTGAACGTCTCGCCCATCTCTTGGTCAGTGAACGAATACGACGCAGCGGCTAGGCGCAATTTGCTGGAGAGCTGAGCGGCGGCGTCGGCCAATTTCATGCCCACTGAGTTGCGGGTAATTTCAGCTTTTTCGGCCGCATGATATGTCGGCGAACAGATGAGGCCGTGCGTAATGTAGAGCTGAACGTAATGCGGATAATTGCTCACGGCATAGTCATAACGAGCCCGCTGATGAATAGGAACGGCATTAGTCGCCGCCTCTAACAATTCTGCCCTTGCGTCCTGATTAGCCGCCAGATTTTCCATGTAGGTCGGCGCAACTTCCAAGTTATCCATTGGTCTCAACGTTCCATTCGGTTGTGCATGTAAAGCCGCAACGTCTCTAATTTCGAAGTGTCGTACCGTTACGCAACGGCGGAAGTCGACTGCGCTTTTATTGGCACATCCGCTGCAGCAGGGTGAACGCCCGCGTACGCACTCGTTGGATCGTCGACACGCGTTCCTTGCGTGCTGGCAGTGCCGGCGGCCGACACGGAGTCGAGTTCCTCACAGCTGGCCGGCTGCGCATGCTTTTGGCCGCGAGCGATCTGTCCTGTTGCCGCGCCTGAGCAATTCTTTTGCCGAATTTCGGGGTCAGCACCGACAAGAATCGGCAGACATGCATTGGGGGGCGCAGTTAGAGTCGGTGCTGCTACACGCCGGCCGTCTGGACTATGACCGCTGTCGCGCGACAGGGGCGCGCCCATGGCTCGCCGCGACTCTGCGACGCCGCAAATTTCCGACGCTGTTTTTACGGTCGAAGGATCCGCGGCAGTGCTACCGCGTACTACTGCACCTGCGCCGAATTCCCGGCCTCGCGAACTTGACACGAGGCTTAACTGGCTAGCCGTCCGCGAGCCAACGCGGGATTCTATCGCGGAAAGGACCGCCTCGTATCTGCTGGTGATCGCACTTACCTCGGACCCGTTCTCTCGCGCCTGACTATTCATTCGATGCAGGGCGGGGCCAACGGCGGACAGTGCAGCTGCCGCGCATACGGTCTGAAAACTTCGCGAGAGGACCTCGCCTATCGGCCCCGGATACTGGTGGTAGTACGCAAGGGCTGCCGGCATCGCGCAAGCGAGCCCGTACGCCAGGTGAACCATGAACCGACGCGTCGAGTCGATCTGTCGCGCTTCTCTTCGAAGCACGTCTCTCATCGCTAAATCGATCGCAGACATCTCTCGCGACAAAGTCGCTATCGTGTGATCCCGATCGCTATAGGCCACAGACGCCTGTCCCCGCCAATTATCGACAGAATCGGCCGCTCCGGACAGGGCGCTTGCCTTTTGAAACTTCGCGGCCCCGTCTTCGAACAATTCCCCTTCGTCAGAGGATATGCCATTGAGCAGATTGAGCGAATGAATGGTATACACAGCAAGACTGAGAATAATTATCGACTCATCATAGAATGCGTGGTCGGACGCCTCGCCGGTTTCAGGGTCCGTCCACTTGTAGACGGCCTCCTTCATTCGGGCTTCTACCAGATCGACAGCGTAAAACGTGGCTGCCGCACCGACATCCAGTGTGTCGACGTAACGCTCCTGCGCAATCTGTTCGCGTATGTTGTTGCCAGCCAGGGCGAGCCCGACCACGTCAAGGCCGCCATAGTAGAGCCTCAGGGCAGGCGTCATCTTCGCCGGATTCAACATCACTTGCTCCAAACTCGACGGACCGGTCACTTAGGTATGGCAATGTTGTGACCAACATAACAGCCGTCCGACCATGCCCAATGCACATCTTTTCGCCCAGTTGATTTGCTCGAATTTGCCACCGTAGGAGCCCCCTTGGGAACTGGCGGAACCGACTGACAAGTGGACGTAGGGCGCCAAGATCGCCGCATGAAACCGATCGTTGATGCGGCAACGGCGTTCCAACACCGAGGGCCACAACGAACCAGCCGGCAGCTTGGAGGTCTGCACCTCGACATCGCAGCCGTGGTGCTGATGGCGACCGGCCCCGATGGCAGCGGTGGCTTTGGCCTACCCCTACCACCTGCGCGACGTCGTTGCCGTGAGCAGGAGCGCTCGAAGCCTGTTGATCTGTGCCTTGCGTGAGACGGTCAAATCACACCGCACCAAGGAAGATGCGGATGGCTTCCTGTCACCGTCACTGCGCTGCAACGGCTTTTCGGACAGCGCTCATCCGTAGCACCTCAAGCGCGGCAAGACGTGAATCGATCGGATCGGACTCGCCGCGACGGCGAGGGCCACACCGGCGCTGCCGAGTGTACGAGCCAGACCGATCCCGTCTCTGCGGGTTCCCTCGAATCGAATCACACACACAAATCACGGGATGATGTTCGATCGCTCGGCTGCGACGCGCCAGTACCGCTGACAGGCAGGTCGGACTCGCACATCACTCTGGTGGACGGAACCGATGGTTGCTCCAGGTGTTGGTGCGCTTGCAGATTTGGCGCCGAGTGCACGCGGCCACCCGTCATACACTGATGGACAGCGTTTGATGTCTCCTACCCGTGACGCTGAGTCTGCGTAAATCTGGGTAGCTAACTGGATCGGATAGCTCATTTATGGTCGCTATTGCTTCTGCGGGAGCGGTCCTGGCTAGTTTCGCCAGCCTGTCCCGAGAATTCTCCGGCCTGGGCGTGGACTATTTTGCCGGCTTCAACGGCGACACCCCCTACAGTGCTGAACGCCTGGCCTCGGTAGGGACTAGCGCTGGTGCAGGCGGCTTATCCCTCGCGCCAACCGCCATACCCCGCGGCTTCCTAGCCGATCAGCAGAAAATTGCCAGTCTGGAGAGGGAGCTGAGGGGCCTTGAGTCGAATGTTGTCCTTCAGAGAACTCATAAGCAATCGGCGGTAGAGGCTCGTGATCTCCGGAAACAGTGGGCAAACATAAGCGCCGAACGAAGGGCGGAATACGACGAAGCATGTAAAGGCCTCGTCGGCGCGAACCAGCGGCTCAAGGCTGCTGAGGACAAAGTACGCGACGCACAACGCGAGATCGAGGAAGCCCAGATGGGACCTCTCGCGGGCAGCAGTCCGATTCTGCTGGCAGTTGCGGCGGTTGCAGCAATGGAGTGGCTGACCGGGGTTGGGACGCCGTGGCAGGGCGGTGATCTAGAGATCGGTGCGCAACTGTTCGGTGAGTTGGAAGAACAGTTGGGCGAGGGGATTTCTACAGACTCGTGGCAGGGCGCGGCAGCCGACACCTATAACCACCGGACCGCGGGGTTGGGGGATCGCGCCAGCGTGGCGGCGGGGTTAGACGGACAGCTAGCGGAGTTGGTCAAGACCCAAGCCGAGTGGAACACCACGCTGCAGATGGGCATGGCCCTAGACAAAGGCCTGCTGATTGAAGCGTTTGCGGTGGAAATGGCGTTGCGGATTGAAGCCACACCGGTGGTGGCCAACGGGTTCGCTGTTGCGGCGGCAGGCATGGGGATCGCAATCGGGGCAGGCATGCTGACCACGTTGGGCGTCTTCTCCAAGCTCTGCGCCAACGAGGTCGAGCGCGTGACCCGTGATTACAGTGCAATCTCACACGGTCTGGGTGCGATGAAGCCGCAATGGGCACCCGACCTGGCCGCCCCCGCTGCCCAGACCACAGTGGCAGGCTCTCCGAACATCACCGCCGAGCAGAACCCGGCGGGAGCCTTTGCGCCCTCGGCAACCGGCTCCTCCTCCCGGTTCGCCGCCGCACCGCTCAGCAGCGACGCAGCCGAGGGTGCGCAACTTTCTCCCACGGCCACTACCGTGCCGCCATGGGTACCGCTGTCGGCGTCGGCACCCGGCCCTGCCGCCGAGCGGCATCAAACAGCACATCCCGCGGCACCCACCGGCATCCAACGGCGCCCCACACCTGAACCGGTCCGGGATGACGACCCCCTCCGAAAGGACCTCGCAGCAACCTCGCCGACCCAACCCACCGTCATCGAGCAGGCTGTACCGGACACGGGTCAAGTCCGCAAGAACTTTCAGCAAGCGGCCCCGATCGCGAGCAGCTAGCCAAGAGGGCAGCTGCCCCTTGCAAATGAGGACTATGTCTCGGCCGCACCACATCACCAGCCAAGACAACCTGCGCTGACGTTTTCGGAGCGACACTCGTAAACGGTGTTTCCGGCGGTTTCAATCAGTAGGTTTCGGCTGCCGGGAATTCGTCGCCGAAGGCGATGCGAACACGTTCAGAGCAGGTTTCCGCCGCATAGTCCATCGTGCCCTGGCGGCACCCATCATCTGGGGCGTGCGGGATCACCCGTTAGGCCGCCGCGTCGCCGTCCGGCACGCCGCACAGACCGGGCGCAGATCCCGGGCGCGGATGTTCCGGTCAGGCTACGACGGACCGAAACCCACCTCCTCGAGTTCGTCGAACAGGCTGTGCGCCCACAGACCAGGTCCTCGCCCAGCCGGGCGCTGACGCAGCCGACGAACCGCTCGAAGTTGATCCGGGCCCGCACTGCGGGTTCGCCGTCACCGGCCAGATACTCACGGACCGCCTTGCGGTCAAAGCCGGTATGGCGGGCAATCGATGAGATCGTCCAACCACGATGGCGTAGAGCATGCACTTCCAGGTCGTCCTCCCCTGTGCGGATGAGAAGCGGGCCTTGACCTGACAACGCGGTGCGCCCGCACGCCTGGACTCGCCCTCAGGGGTCCGGCATCAGCCGTCGAAAAACTGGTGCACGGACCAGCACTCAGGTGGGATTAGGATAATTGCAGAGATCAACAGAAGAGGGCTCGCACTCAAACCAAACGTAGAACGGCGCAATTCCCGGTGGCTTTCATATCGACAGCGCCTGAGGTGCCGACGCGATTGGTAACACTTGCGGTTTAAAGACTTCCCGGTCCAGGGGCCGGAAGACTCGTCACGTATTGGCGGGGCATCGATCAACAAAAATCAGAGAAAGAAGTTGAACATGGCAGAGATGAAGACTGATGCCGCGACTCTGCGCGCGGAGGCAAGCAACTTTGACCGGGTCTCCGGGGAGCTTCAGCAGGTGCGGGGCCAGGTGGAGTCGACCGGTAGTGAGCTGGTGAGCCAGTGGCGCGGTGCGGCCGGTACTGCGGCGCAGACCGCGTTGGCCCGTTACCACGAGAAGGCTGAAGCGCAGATCAAGGTGCTCAGTGAGATCACCAACAACATCCAGAGCGCAGGGATCAAGTACTCCTCGGCTGACGATGAGCACGCTGGTTCGCTGGCGTCGCAGATGAAGTTCTAAATCCTTTAGTAATAGAAAGAAACGGAGCGTAGACATGACTGAAGCACAGCAGTGGAATTTCGCCGGCATCGAGGCCGGGGCGGGTTCAATCCAGGCAGCTGTTCAGACCACCCAGAGCCTTCTCGATGAGGGTAAGGGTTCGTTGACGAAGCTGGCTGCGGCTTGGGGCGGTACGGGTTCGGAGGCCTACCAGGCGGTTCAGCGTCGTTGGGACGAGACCTCTGGTGAGCTGAACGAGGCGTTGCAGGCGCTGTCGGCGCGGATCAGCGAGGCTGGTCAGGCAATGGCTCACACGGAGTCCGGCGTCAGTGGGATGTTCAGCTGAATTAACTCAGCGGCCAAACACGGGATGAGGCGAGGGACCCCAACGGGAGACTTCGCCTCATTTGGTGTTTGGTGCTGCGATGGAATGGGGAAGTCGCATGGCGGCAGACTACGACAAGCTTTTTCAGCCCTGGGGCACATCGAATGATGCTGCAGGACATGAAGAGTACGACCTCGGCGCCGCAGCCGCGTCATGGTCTTCGCCTACGAATCTCCCCGCACCAAACGGTGAGATGCCGCCGTCAACAGTGCCCCTCGCCAATCTCCTGCAACCCCCTCCGGCCCTTCCGACAAGCCCGGTGTCCGAGGAAATCTCTCCTCACCCGCCGACCGAAGAGCCACCGGTCGTAGCGCCACCACGGCCACCTGCCGCTGCGCAGCACGCGCGTCATGCCCGGCGGCGCAACACCGACCCGGTCGTGCCAATCAGCGGCGATCGCGGCCAGGCGCCACACGGGCACCGGAAGGTGGAAGTTGCTCGTTCCGCCCCGCTGGGCGCCCCCCTACCCGACGACTTCTCGCGGCGGATGTCCGACACGACATCGGAACAGTCGACGGGATTAGGCGAACCGCGCTTCCCCGCACCGGCCTCGGGGTTGCCGCCTGTACCAACGCAAGACTTCACTGATCCGTATGCCAGTGCAGGCTCGCTCGCCGGCCCCCGACTCACGGCCGTACCAGTTTCGGCTCCGGCCTCTACGGAACCAGGTTCGTCTCACGACCGCGCCCACCCCGATTTTGTTATCAACCCGGTGGCCGATAAGCCGCAGAGGAAAATGCTGTCGCAGCAACGCTGGCGACGCAGATTGCACACTTGGACGCGCATCAACGTTGGCTTGTCCCGCGAGGAGCAATACGAACTGGATTTGGGCAATCGTATTCGCCGACGTATCCGGGGCTCTTACCAGATTGCGGTAGTAGGTCTCAAAGGCGGCGCCGGAAAAACCTCCGTCACCGCTGCGTTGGGATCAGTGCTGGCGCAAGTGCGCGGCGACCGGCTTTTGGCAATAGACGCCGATCCAGGTTCTGGCAACCTCGCAGAGCGAGTTGGACGACAGTCGGCGGCGAGTATTGCCGAACTCGTCCTGAATAAACCCTCGCATTACAACGATATTCGCGCTCATACCAGCGTAAACGGGGTCAACCTCGAAGTGCTGCCGGCGCAGCAATACAGCACTGCGCAGACAGCTTTAAGTGAAGCTGACTGGCTCAGCGCGACAGATATCGTTTCGCAGTATTACAGCCTGGTACTCGCTGACTGCGGCACGAATCTGTTTGATTCAGCCACTCGAAGCGTGCTGTCAACTTCCTCCGCGCTCGTCATCGTTGCTAGCGCATCGACAGACGGCATGAGGCAAGCAGCCGTTGCGATCGACTGGCTGCGTCACCACGGCTACTCGGCCCTCCTCGACCGCGCATGCGTAGCGGTCAATCACGTCAATTCTGACAAGCGACCGTTCCCTGCCGCCATCGCTCAGCGAATCGAACAGTCTGTCCGACCAGATCGAGTCATCACTTTGCCCTGGGACAGCCACATCGCGGCCGGAATCGAGATCGAGCCTGATCTGCTCAGTGCGCCCTTTACGCGTAGGATCAAGGAATTGGCCGCAGCGCTGTCCGACGATTTCGATGGGGGCGAGACTAGTTGAGTGCGCCCACTGCCGCAGCCGCTCCGAGTAAGGCCGCCGTATCGCCCGCGAAGCCTACGACGACCCGCGTGACGGTGCTTACGGGCCGACGGATGACCGATCTGGTTCTGCCCGCTGCCGCAGCGATGGAAAGCTATGTCGACGACACTGTCGCTGTTTTGGCTGAGCTGTTGGAAGACACACCGGCGGAAATCCTGAGCGGTTTCGACTTTTCCGCGCAAGGTGCCTGGGCATTCGCCCGCCCGGGATCGCCGCCCCTGAAGCCAGATCAATCGCTCGACGATGCCGGCGTGGTCGACGGTTCTTTGCTGACTCTGGTGTCGGTCAGTCGCACCGAGCGGTACCGGCCGCTCGTCGAAGATGTCATCGACGCTATCGCGGTGCTCGACGAATCGCCGGAGTTCGACCGGGCGGCATTGCACCGCTTCATCGGGGTGGCAATTCCTTCGTTGACTCCATTCGTCGCAGCGATTGCGGGAATCGCTTGGTGGCGCACCGGCCAGCATCTTTGGTGGCCGATGGCGTTGGCGATCGCAGGAATCTTCTTGATCGCCGGCAGTATTGCCGCGCAGAAGTTTTACCAAAATGTCGCGCTCTGCGAGAGCCTGCTGCTGGCGACATTTCCGTTAGTCGCCGTCGCCGCAGCGTTGGCTGTTCCGCGTCCGCGCGGGGTCGAATCATTAGGCGCGCCACAACTTGCCGGTGGCGCTGCGGCTGTCATGTTCCTGACGCTAGCTACCCGAGGCGGCCCGCGGCGGCGCGCGATAGTTACCTCCTTTACCGCGGTGTTGGCGATAGCGGCAACTGCGGCCGCGATCGCTTACGGCTTTGGCTGGCAGCATTGGGTGCCAGCCGGCGCGATCGTCTTCGGGCTGTTCACGGTGACAAATGCGGCCAAGCTGACGGTCGCCGTTGCGCGGATCGCCCTGCCGGCGATTCCTGCTCCCGGCGAAACTGTGGAGCACGAGGAGTTGTTGGATCCCGTCACTGCCCAGGAATCCGACGACAAGGAAACGCCGACCTGGCAAGCGATTATCGCTTCGGTACCAGCATCGGCAAAGCGGCTCACGGAACGCAGCAAACTTGCTAAAGAGCTGCTGATCGGTTTTGTTACCGCCGGGACTCTTATTCTGTCGGTCGGTGCTATCGCTGTGGTGGTGCGTGGACACTTCTTTGTGCACAGCCTGGTGGTAGTCGGTCTGATTACGGCAGTGTGCGGGTTTCGGTCGCGGCTGTACGCGGAGCGTTCCTGCGCCTGGGCGCTGCTGGCAGCCGCAGTCGTCATCCCGATCGGTGTGATGGCCAGGTTGACTTTCTGGTATCCGCATAGTGCATGGCTGCTTCTAACGCTGTACCTGGTGGCAGGACTGTTTGCGCTGGCGGTGGTGGCAGCGACCGTAGGGGCACGGCGTGTATCTCCGGTGCTGAAGCGATCGTTGGAGCTGCTCGACGGCGCTATGGTGGCTGCGATTTTGCCGATGCTGCTATGGATCACCAGTGTCTACGACATCGTGCGCAATATCAGGTTCTAACTGCGACGGTGACGGTTCGGGGCACGGCAAATTGCCGCATTTCAGGTCCGCCACGGCGTGTAGCATTTGATTAATACGGCACGCACGTAAGGGATTTGGTAAATGAGTCAGCCTTTGATCGTCGATCCAGCTCGGCTGGAAACTGCGGGAACCAAGTTGGCGGAGCTTGTTTTACCGGTGCCTCCGCCGCCGATCAGCGTTGCTGGAACCGACCAGGCGTCGGCAGCGATCAATGAAATCATGCCAAGTATCGAGTCAGCGGTCACCGCTGGTATCTCGGCTGCCAGCTCCGCGATCACTAAGACGGGTTCCAACATTGCCAGTGCGGCAGGGATGTACGCCAAGACGGATCAGGCACTGGGCGACCAACTGATGCAGGCGTTCGCCTCCAACGGAGCGCCCACCGCCGCGCGCATTGCTAGCCCCGCAGCTGCGACAATCGCGGATGGGATTGTGGTTGGTGATTTGGTCAGTCTGCCGGCAACCGCTATATCTGCCCTGGGCCTGCTGCCCACCGTGGGGCAAATGACGCAAGCTTACGGGCAGGCGGCCAGGCTTGCTGGGTACGCTGCCCAGCCCGCGAACTTCATGAATCAAGCTATGGGCCAGGTGCAGCAGATGGCCTCGATGGGCCAACAGGGCCAGCATGGCGCGCCGCCGGCCGAGCCGGATCCGGCGGAAGGCTCGGCAGAGGAAGGCAAGCACACGGACGAAGCTCCGCCGGCGTTGGCCCCCGTCGAGGAGGCCGTGCACGTCGTGAGCGCCGAAGCCGGAACGGATGCGAAAGTAGCGGAGCGCGCGCCCATCTACGCCACCACCGCCGATTACGACCCAGTGCATGAATCGGGCACCGGGGACCGCGTGGTGTGAGGCATGGTTCGTGTGTGTATGACCGATTAACGGCGGGCCTAGTTCGCCCGCGGGGAGCGGCGCGTTCTGTTGGGTGGGTCCCCGTATCCTGCCGCAGGCCTGCATGACAGGTTTTCGCGACTAACCCGACGGCGTCGTCAACGTGCTCTACTTCGAACACGCCACCGAGCACAGCATGTCGTACGACCAACGGACCCCCGAGGGACGGGCCCGCTGGGCGTATTCGGGTCCGAGAGGCCGCTGCTAGCGGTCAGCGTCAGATCGGACGCCGACGTGTCCGCAATTGCAATGGGTGTGCACCCCGGGGAAACGATTACGAAGGATGAAAGTGTCGATCTTTGCTGAAGCCGCTGCCATTATTAACGGGCTACTGGGACTAGGCGGTAACACAACCGGTTTGTACCGAGACATCACCAGTGGTGCCGCACCTACGCGTGAGAACACCGCAGCCGCCGCTATCGGCCTGACAGGAAACGCCAGCAGCATCGTCGGATCGGCTGCAATCGGCACGTGGAGCACATTGGCACTGCAAGAGCTTGTTTACCGGCGCGACCTTTACGACGGCGCAAGACAGTCCTATTCGCAATGGCGCGCAATCTCCACGGGTTATGACGCGACGGGAAACAATTTGACAGGCCTGAGAACGGCGAGGGTGCTCAGAGGCGAGATGGAGCAAGCCCTTCTTGCCGATCCCCAGAACGAAGAGCTGATGGCCAAAGTTCGCGAACTGGATACAGCACACAACAGAAATGTGAAATCGACACAAGATGCGTCGCAGGAACTTCAAGAACAGAAAGATAGTTACGAAAGCGCAAAATCGAAATATGGGACGACATCTAATTCGGGTTTGAGCGTGATTTTGTCTGCGTTGTCGGTGGTGGAGTTTTTGGAGTTGTTGGTGGGTTTTGGTGCGCCGTTTGATGGGCAGTGT
>NZ_JBVAXG010000008.1:307112-313154 GCF_055419245.1 Mycobacterium sp. IDUB_37
GTGTGGGTGTGGCCCCGGCGGGTGGTCCGGTTGCGGCGGGGGTTGGTGTTGGTGGTGCGACGACGGTTGGGGGTGTGGTGGCGGTCCCGATCACTACTGTGCAGCCGGGTAGCGCTGCGGCGGTGGACGGTTCTGCGGCTGTGACCGCTGATCGACGCGATGCTGCCACCGCTGGCCCTGCCGGTCTTGTTGCTGCTGAGGGTGCCTTGTCGGTAGCGAGCGGCCCGGTGTCGCTGACGTCGGGCGTGGTAGGTGCGCCATCTGCCGAGCCTACGCTGGCTCAGTTGCTCACCCTGTCCAACGCGTCGGTGCCAGCGCCGGGGTGCGCTGACTCGACTCGTGCGGTGCGAGGGAAAACATCCCCGTCGGGGGCTGTCGCTGCTGGACCGGCGAACCTCGACCGGGACGGTGGCGATAGTGCATCACCGGTCGCTCTGGCAGATTCCGATGACCCGATCGGGGTCGGCGCCGCTCCGGTAACCCGCCGTGCACCCACCCAGACGAGCAGCGCCGCGCCCGCAGCGACACCGGCAACACTGGACGCAGAGGACTAGGAGCCACCGTCACTACCCCGCAGAGACTGTCCAGCGCGTTCGAGGCTTTCCGCCGCCGTACGACCGCGTCGCGCAGACGACACGCACCAGGGCCTCCCGTCTTGCGGTCCAGGTCCGCGCGCCGCGTGTTCCATCCCGATCTGCCCCGCGAAAGTAGTGCGTAAACAATGGGCTGGGCGTTGACACGCTCGAACTACTAAGACATTCGGAGGTTGAACGGTGTCGATTTTCGCTGAAGCTGCTGCCATTATTAACGGCCTGCTAGGCCTCGGTGGAAATACTGCCGGACTGTACCGGGACATTGACGGCGGAGTCCCATCACAGCGTGAAAACGCTGCCGCCACTGCTATCGGCCTGACTGGAAATGCCGCTAGCGTCGCCGGACCCTCCACTATTGGAATACTGGGCACAACGGCCCTGCGGCAGCTGAGGAGCAGTCAAGATATATATTCTGCAGCTTTGTACTCCTATGACCATCTGCGGGAAAACTCCACAGGTTTGGATCGCTTAGGCAATTTATCGAATCGTAGGCATACAACGGGCTATGCCGAGCGAGCGGCGTATACTGCATATTACAATGATCTTGGTAACAGAAACCTCGAGAAGGATTACTACAATGCCTGTGGGCTCAATCAAGAAGCAAAGTTAGCGACACGGAGAAGCGAGGCGCAAGCCACGAGCGATCGCCTTAAAGCAGAGGCCGCTTCACAGAAATATGACAGCCTGACGTCTAATTCGGGTTTGAGTGTGATTTTGTCTGCGTTGTCGGTGGTGGAGTTTTTGGAGTTGTTGGTGGGTTTTGGTGCGCCGTTTGATGGGCAGTGTTTAGCGGCGGGTGCGCAGGGGTTTGTGGGGGTTGATTCGGTGTTGGCGGCGGGGTCGGCTGGTCAGCGGTGGCGGGGTGGGGCCGCGGATGGTTATGGCGGGCAGAACGCCGCGCAGCGGCAGCGTGCGCAGGCGATGGTGCAGGCGGATGGGTCGTTGGAGGCGATCGCCCACAATCAGGGTTTGTGGGTGGATCATGCCCGGTTGGTGTTGGGTGCTGATGCGACGCTGCTGGGTGTGGCGTTGGCCGCGGAGGTGGCGCTGGCGTTGTCTCCGGAGGCGGGGCCGGCGTGGGCGAAGTGGTTCGCTTACACCGTGGCTGGACTTGGTGTGGCGGCCGCGGTGGGCATCGTTAGCACTGTGTTGGCGTTTTCGAAGCAGAACGCTGAGGCGGCTGACGCGTTAGCTGGGGACTACGCGGGGCTGGGTGTGGGTGTGGCCCCGGCGGGTGGTCCGGTTGCGGCGGGGGTTGGTGTTGGTGGTGCGACGACGGTTGGGGGTGTGGCCGTGGTCGCGATCACTACTGTGCAGCCGGGTAGCGCTGCGGCGGTGGACGGTTCTGCTGCTGTGACCGCTGATCGACGCGATCCTGCCACCGCTGGCCCTGCCGGTCTTGTTGCTGCTGAGGGTGCCGTGTCGGTAGCGAGCGGCCCGGTGTCGCTGACGTCGGGCGTGGTAGGTGCGCCATCTGCCGAACCTACGCTGGCTCAGCTGATCACCCTGTCCAACGCGTCGGTGCCAGCGCCGGGGTGCGCTGACTCGACTCGTGCGGTGCGAGGGAAAACATCCCCGTCGGGGGCTGTCGCTGCTGGACCGGCGAACCTCGACCGGGACGGTGGCGATAGTGCATCACCGGTCGCTCTGGCAGATTCCGATGACCCGATCGGGGTCGGCGCCGCTCCGGTAACCCGCCGTGCACCCACCCAGACGAGCAGCGCCGCGCCCGCAGCGACACCGGCAACACTGGACGCAGAGGACTAGGAGCCACCGTCACTACCCCGCAGAGACTGTCACCGTGGGTGCGCTCAGCCTGTAGGACGGAACTATTAGTTCGCGCGGTCACCGCGAACCACAGCGTGGAGTCTCGGTCGGCGCCTCGCCGAGTCTCGCTTAGAACGGCTTGACCAAATTGCTGTATGAACCCGTTAACGGGCATTGATAAGCTCTACACAGTAGGGGATGGAGGGTCAAAGTTGTCGATCTTTGCAGAGGCTGCCGCCATAATTGGTGGTTTGCTGGGACTTAGTGGCAACTGTGCCGGACCTTACTTAGACGTGAACGGCGGCACTGCACCCACCGGTGACAACACCGCCGCTGTGGTCATGGGCGTAATGGGGAATACCACCAGCATTAAGAGCGGCATCCTTGCCGAGGCGATGCGCGAACACCCGAGTAGAACGATTGCCGGGGCCGGACTGATCGCCGACGAGAAACTTAGACGCCAGAGCGAAGTTGCAATGACGCGTTGGCAGCTGCAGGGGAAATCCAAAACTCCGGAGCCCGCTGCGATCATAAAACGCTATAAAACTACCCAAAAGGAATTCGAAAATGCGCAAGCAAAACTTGATGAGATAGCAAATCACGAAACTATGCGCCGTGAGCAAGGGTGGTGCGAGGATTCGACGACAAATGTGATCCTGGCGGCCTTGTCCGTGGTCGAGTTGTTGGAGTTGATGGTGGGGTTTGGAAGGCCCTTTGATGGGCATAGTTTGGAGGCGGGCGCTACGGGCTTTGTAGGGGTTGATAAGCAATTGGCGGCGGATTTGGCCGGTCAGCGTTGGCAGGGTGTGGCCGCGGATGGGTACTGCGGGCAGAACACCTCACAGCGGAAACTGTCGGAAGCGATGGTGCAAGCGGATCGATCGCTGGCCGAAATTACCCATAATCAAGGCGTATGGGTCGATCGTGCCCGGACGGTGCTCGGCGCTGACGCGACGCTGATGGGCGTGGCCCTGGCTGTCGAGGTGGCCCTTTACATGTCGCCCGAGGCGGGCCCGGTGTGGGGCAGGTGGTTTGCATTGACGGTGGCCGGCCTGGGAGTGGCGGCCGCGGCGGGGATCGTGACCACCGTGTTGGCGTTTTCGATCCAAAACGGCGAAGCGGCCAACGCTTTGGCCAACCACTACGGTCAGCTAGGCGAGGGGGCAGCCCGTGCAGGTGATCTGGTCGTGGCACGGGTGGGTGGATCCACGCAGACAACGGTTGGACGGGCAGCGGCGGTACCGATCGCCAGTACAGACGCGCACGCCGGTGCGCCCGAAGGCGCGGCTTGGGCGGCAGCCGCCGCTGACCGCCACGAAACACTCAGTAGCTCACCCGCCGCCGCCGATCCCACTCCCCGCCTGGTGCGGACATCACCGCTTGCCCCGCAGCCGGTCTCGTTCAGTGCGCCGGTCAATCGACTCACGCCGGGGCGGCTGACCGGCCTCTCCAAAGCATCGGCCGAAACATCCGGACACCCTGGTTCGGTCTCGAAGCGCACCCCAGGCAGCAACGACACTGCACCGCCGCCCGTGCAGGCACGTACCAGCCATCCGCAGGGCTTCGCTACCAAACCAGATGTGCTTGTGGCCGGGCGATCACTCATTGACACGGCTGCAGCTAACGGCTTATTGGAACCATCCTGTTGACCCTATCGACGGTGTTTCCGACCCTGTCCGTAGGTATCTGGCGGCCGGCAATTGGTCCCCAGGACCGCAGGCGCAAACCGCGAAATTTGCGGGTTGCCGCCTTGGCGCATCATTTACAAATTTAGTCAGGGGATTGAGCGATGTCTGTTTTCGCTGAGGCGGCCGCCATTATCAACGGATTGTTGGGCCTTGGTGGCAACACCGCTGGCCTGTACCTGGATATCAACGGGCAGCAGCCAGCGACCGCCGAACGCGCCGCATCTTCAGCTCTGGGCCTGATCAGTAACGCGGCGGGGACCATCGGCGGATCTGCCGTTGGCATGGCGAGCGTCACTAGAAACCAGTCGGCACTTGATGCTGCGCGACAAGCTGCGTCCAAACTCCAAGACGCCAATAACAAGCTCGTGGACGCGTCTTTCAGGCAAGGTTTTAGCGATGCTAAATTTCAATCCGCAATTGCTTCAGTGCGTGATATGCAGAAGATGCAAGCAGGCGGCCGGTGGACGATGAATATCCGGCCTAGGGCGGATTGGAATTTTGATGACGTCCCACCAATAATCAGAGACGCTTATACTACAGCGGAACATGATCTAAAGGCCGCGACAAATGATGTGGAGTCGGCGAAGGGTGAGGTTAATCAGCGACAAGATGAGGTTAAGCGCACGGAACAAGCTCAGGTAGCTCAGGAGCGGTCCGATAGGAACTTGAGCGTGATTTTGTGGGCGTTGTCGGTGGTGCAGTCGTTGGAGTGGACGTTGGGTTGTGGGGCTCCGTTCGATGGGCAGTGTCTTGAGGCGGGTGCAGCGGGATTTGTGCGAGTGGGTGAGGTGACGGCGGCCGGGTTTGCTGCTCAGCAGTGGGAAAGTGTTGCTGCTGATGGCTACGACGGGCAGAACAGTTCGCAGCGCAACGACGCTGATGCGGCGGCGCAGACGGATCGGTCGCTGGCTCAGATTGCCGCTAATCAGGGGGGTATGGGTGGATCATGGCCGGCTGGTGTTGGGCGTAGATGCGACGCTGCTGGGAATTGCCCTCGCTGTGGAAATGGCGCTGTCGGTGTCGCCGGAGGCCGGACCGGTGGTGGCGAAATGGTTCGCACGTACCGTGGCCGGTCTTGGGGTGGCGGCTGCGTCGGCGATGGTGGCCGCGGTGTTGGCGTTCTCGTTCCAAAATGCTCAAGCTGTTGACGCGTTGGCCAGTGGCTACGACCGGCTGGGTGCCGGCGGGGCCACTGCGGGTAGTACGGACGTTGCAGCGCTGGGTGTTGCTGGATCTACGACGGTCGCGCCTGCGTCGGAGGTGCCCATCACCACCCCGGATTTTCAATCCGCCTCACCCCGAGGTCCCGTCGCAGCGGCAGCCTCCGATCCCCGCTTCGCCCCGAAACGCAACTCCGCGCCCGCAGTCGTTAGCGGGGGCACTTTGTCGCGGGTAGTTACCGGACCGGTGTCCCCGGCATCGGTCCAGTTCCTCCCTGCGGGTGCAAACTCAACGCAGGCTTCACTGAACGGCGCAGCGGTTCCGCGCTCCCCAGCGCCTGCGGCAGCCAAACCGATTGGTGCACCAGTTCCCGTTACCCCCCGAACCCGGGCTTCTACCGAAGACGTGTCGTCAACGACCGCGCCGCCAGGAACCACCCCGTCCGTCAGCACTGGCGCCAGCGCCATGGCGGGCGCAGCCGCTACTCGACGAGCAGTTCCCCGTACCCAGGCAACCGCTCATGCAGAATCTGCGGCGCCGGAACCACTGCTCGTCGAGGTTTAAACCACCACGCATCACCCACCGAAAACCGTTCGGCCTCAACATGTTCGGCAGGGTGCGGCGAACAGCCGAAGGCGCCAAGCTGCATCCTGGCGTCAGCCCGAAGTCGCGCAAAGGCTGCCTCTTGTCGCCGCGACCGCGTTGGCGGCTGCGCTGCGAAACTGGCCGCTTAAGTCAGCACGCCTGGCTCTGTAGGGAGTCCCGCGACCGGGAGTGGTGCGCGCTGGGAAGCGGCACCGCTCATTCCCTTCTCAGCTGCCGCGTACATGTCG
>NZ_JBVAXG010000009.1:0-297382 GCF_055419245.1 Mycobacterium sp. IDUB_37
TAGCGTTCGAAGCGCCGCCAGGTTGGCGCCGCTCGCCGCCGATCGCGGGGTGTGATGAGTGAATTGCGTTGCAGTATGCGATGAATCGTCGATATTGCCGGCACGTGAGGCGCGCCGGCACGGCGAAGGCGGGAGTGGATCGTGCGTGCACCCCAGCGGGGGTTGGCTTTGCGTAGCCGCACGATCTCCGCCTCGAGCTCGGCGGCGGTACGGGCCGGTGAGGTCTTCGGGCGTCTCGACAACGGCGCCAAGGCGGCCACGCCGTCGGCGTAGAGCCGGCGTTGGTAGACGTAGAACGTCTGCCGAGATACGCCGTAGCGGCGGCACGTCTCGGCCACAGTGATCTGGTCACGCATCGGGGTTAGCAAGATCTCCAACCAGCGTTCGTTCACGCTCAGCACTCTCACTTTCAGAGAGTGTCAGCGATGTCCCCGGGACGAGCTGTCAGCCATGTGTCCGGGCTAAACATCACCACCACACCACCAGGGGGTCAATCTTCACGTGCCGCCAGGGGGTCAATTTTCAGCCGCCGCTGACAGGCTCGTCCGCGCGTGAGGAATGCCAAACCAATGAACTTGGGCTTGCCGACGAGGCCTTCAGTTGCCCATCAGGATACGAGCATGGGCCGTTCCAGTACGCCGGCCGACGCCTCTACCTCCGAATCGACGAACTCAGCTTCATACTCACGCTGATCGGGTCCAACCACGGACCCCAAGTCGTCAACGGCACACCAGCGCTGCAGGCCGAGATGCAGGCCAACACCCGCTGCATCGCCGAGGCACTAGTGCATCGTTTCGGTGCCCCGCTAACCCAGACGCCAACCTGCGCCCCAGCCAGAAACATGTAGATCCGCCCGACCGCAGCCGTGCCGACCTGCCATACAGGCAGCCACCCCGCGCTGCCACCGAATCACCGCCATCTAACAAGCCGCGAACATACGTGGCGCCCCCAAAAGAAACGATTGCCGCACCAGTCCAGCGGGTAACTTTGGGATGCTGCGCCTGGTGGCCGAGGTCCCCGCGTAGATTGCACACGCGCGCCAGCGCGATGAGCACGCACAGTTCGTACGGGACGCGCTCGACGCGAGATCGGTCGTCGAGTACCGCTTCCCGCCATCCCTTCGGGACCACACAATCCAACGGCACCACGTCGGAGGAGGTGTAGAACCGGACCTTGCCGTCCACGTCTGCGTAGCGTTGCAGCAGTTCCAACGCGGCCATCACCGGCCGATAGGCGGTGTTGTTGCAGCGAAAACCCAACGCCGCCAACAACGGTGGCAGCATCCTTCGGTAATGGTTGGAATACGAGCCGCGCAACACCGTGCGGACCCGTGCCTGGAAGGCCTGTTGGTTCGCCTCCGCCTCCCGCACCAGTTCGCGTAGCGTCTTCTCCCTGACCACGGGGCAGACGGCGTCGCGGACGGTGTCGTCGGGGTGCTCGATGGCAGCTTCGGCGAGGCGGAACAGGATCGTCGCCTTGCCGCGTACTGTACGCAGGTCGTCGATCAGTTCTCGTTCCACCCGCCGGTCGGCGCGAGCATTGATCTTGTGCACCAGCCCGATCAACAAATCCACCAAAGCATCGGTGATCTCAGCGGATCGGACCCAACACAGCGCTGCCAGCAGCGTCAGCCTGACGGTCTGCGAGGCGGCCCGCAGATCCGATGGGTAGGTGCGAGCGGCCCGCGCCCGCCCCGCCTCGACCAACTTCTCCGACCGCCGCCAAACAAGTCCCGCGGTAACCCCAGGCTCCGGATCGCGGCGAGTTTGTCGATCTCACGCCGCACCGTCTCCAATCCGACCGCCCCTCCACTTAACGCTGAATCCCGTTACAACACAGTGGTATTGACCACTTCTGACCCGGCGTTCTGGGCATCACATTCTGGTTCATTTTTTGGCCTGGGCCGAGGCCCCATTCCAGCCCCCCCGAGAATGCACCACGGCAGTGGAATTCACTAAAACCAATCATCGACACAATTTGCCCGCAAGAGCGAACTATGGTGGCCTAACCGAGGTTTAACTGACGACACAACGGGGCACAACTGCCCCCGGCGCCTCCGACCCGCTGGAGTTATGAGGTCACGTTGATGCAGCAGCTACTTCCTGGTTCTTCAGGTCGCAACGCTGGTACTAATACAGCCCCTTCCACACCACGGCGCGACTCCAACACAGCACCTCGGCTACGGCGCTTGGTGACCCGGCCCAGCCCGCAGCACAATCGCAGCCTCCAGCTGCTCCGACCAATACAGCCGGGCTTACGGGGCTACTGATGTTTCGATGACAAACGAACTTCCACCGGCTCACGAAACTGAGACCAGTTTCTTTGCTCGCGAATGGGGCGCCACGCCAGAAAATGTCGTCACCTCGCGACACCAATTCGCTCAGTGGCTCAAAGACATCGCTCTGAAACCTGACCACGCGCTCGACCTCCTGCTGGCAGTCAGCGAAGCAGTCACCAATGCGATGGAACACGGCAGCCGCTTCGACACCACCCAGTTCGTATCGCTTCAAGCAACCCTGCACGGCGAGTCCGTCACCGTGACGGTCAACGACCACGGCCGCTGGCTCGAACCTTCAGACCACCCCCCTAGCCGCAGCCAGCACCGCGGACGCGGCCTGCACCTGATCAACGAAATCGCCACCAACGTCGACATCGCAGGCTCCGCTCACGGCACCCAAATCACCCTACGATTTGACCTGGCAGAACAGATCAAGCCGCCACTTGAGGACGATGCCACCGAAACCGAAACCGGGCTGAGCGACTTTAACGATCAGCTATCAGGACAGGTCGCTCCCGCAATCGGCGCCGAAGTCGACCTCCACTCCGACACAACCGCAGCCAGCACCCCCAACACCGTCACAGATGGGCTGCCCGCCCCGCCGGCTAATTTTGAGCAGCCAGCCATCGGCGACGCCGCCCCCGCCTGACCAAAAGGATCCTGACCAGCGATCCTTCAACCCCTTCATCTGACGATGACATCAGATCGAACTCGAATCTCTAGATGCTCGAATCTCTAGCTAGCGGGTGCGCCTTGCGAGCCGTATGTTCGAGTGCAAATGCTTGGCTATCCAACGACATGCTGAGAGACTCGTCGGCTCGGATTTGCGCAATTCGATGGCCCGCGACTGCGTGATCTCGCGATCATCTTTGGCGCGCTGCTGGCCGGTCTACGTGCCGAGGAACGCCGCCAGACCAATGTCGGAGATATCCGCACCACCCACGATGACGCCGCTGTGCCTCGAAAGTCGGCGCCCGCGCGGCCCACCGCTGCGAAAGGTGCCCAGCTGCGGCCCGAAGGTGCTCACCGGACTGATGGTGGCCGACAAAGTGGGACGATCACGCGTCGAGCCTGCGCAAACGGGGTACTCAGCCGAACATTGCCGCGGATCGTAGGGGGAGCACCGCACATGGCTGAAGATTCTGTCCTGTTTCGGCGCGCGCTACACCGTCGGACCGCCACACCGGTCGATAGAGCAAACGTGGTGAGCATTGCTCACCGGGCTTCTGATCCGGCAACCGCTGGGCCGACAACCGCCGCCGACCCGTTGATCCAATTTGTCACACCGCACGGCTCACCAACGTTGCAGGGGGAGGCACACGGCATCGACGTGCCGTTGGCGCGCCACTTGTACCGGGACATGGCGCTGGCCCGGCGGTTCGATGCCGAGGCCCTGGCGCTGCAGCGGCAGGGTGAACTGAACCTATGGCTGATGAGTTGGGGCCAGGAGGCTGCACAGGTCGGATCGATCCGAGCGCTTCGTGACTCTGACATGGTCTTTCCGAGTTATCGCGAACACGCCGCAGCCCTATGCCGCGGGTTGTCGCCGACTCAGTTATTGGCCCAATGGCGTGGGTGTTCGCACTCTGGCTGGGATCCGATGAAATATCGGTTCCACATCTACTCCCTAGTTCTGGGAACGCAAACACTGCATGCGACCGGGTTCGCCACTGGCGCAGCGATGGAGGGCACGGACGAAGTCGTCGCGGTCTACGTCGGAGACGGCGCGACCAGTCAGGGGGATGTCAACGAGGCGTTCAACTGGGCCGCCGCGGGCTCGTTACCAGTGCTGTTCTTCTGCCAGAACAACCAGTGGGCGATCTCGACGCCAACGTCCACGCAGATGGGGGCACCGTTACATCGCCGTGCCGAAGGTTTCGGGTTGCAGGCGTACCACGTCGACGGCAACGACGTGCTCGCCGTGCACGCCGTGACAAGTGAAGCCGCCCAACACGTCCGCGCCGGCGGCGGGCCCGTGCTGATCGAGGCGCAGACGTACCGCCGGGGTGGACACAGCAGTTCCGACGATCCGGACCGGTATCGCGATGCCAATGAGCTCAAGCTCTACGAGTCGCGTGATCCGCTCTTGCGTGTGCGCGCGCTCTTGGAGAGCCGAGGCGCCGACGGTGAATTCTTCGAAGCGCTCGAGCGCGAGTGTGACGCATTCGGTGAACAAGTGCGGTCGGATTGTCGCGCCATCAGCGATCCGCGACTCGACGACACATTCGAGAACACCTACGCAGAGCCACACGCGCTCGTCGACGCAGAGCACGCCAGCTTCGCCAGCGCATGTTCGCTCCTCGATTACGGGGCTTGATCGTGTCGACGATGAGCTTGAGCGCGGCGCTCAACGCAGGCTTGCGGGCTGCGATGGAGGCGGATGACAGGGTCTTGTTGATGGGCGAGGATATCGGCACCTTGGGTGGCGTCTTCCGGGTCACCGACGGATTGCAAAAGCGGTTCGGGAAGCGCCGCGTTGTCGACACCCCGCTGGCTGAGTCCGGGATCGTGGGAACGGCTATCGGGTTGGCCCTGCGAGGTTATCGGCCGGTCTGTGAAATCCAGTTCGACGGATTCGTCTACCCGGCGTTCGATCAGATCGTCAGCCAACTGGCCAAGATGCGGGCGCGCTCGAATGGTCGGATCGCAATGCCGGTAGTCATCCGGATTCCGGTGGGTGGCGGGATCGGCGCGGTCGAGCATCACAGCGAATCAAACGAGGCCTACTTCGCACACACCCCGGGCCTGCGGGTGGTGGCCTGCGCGGATGCGAACGACGCCTATCACATGATCCAGCAATCAATCCGGAGCAACGACCCAGTCATCTTTTACGAGCCGAAGCGTCAGTACTGGCACAAGTCGGAGGTCGACGAGACCACAACGGAAGGGATCGACCGCGCGCGTGTCCGTCGCCACGGAACCGACTGCACCTTGGTCGCGTACGGCCCCACGGTCGCCACCGCGATGGCGACGGCTGACGCCGCCGACGAGGACGGATACTCCGTGGGCGTCGTCGACCTGCGGAGTTTGTCGCCGGTGGACATGCCGGTCCTTGCCGAACAAGCCAGGCGCACGGGGCGTGTAGTGGTGGTGCACGAGGCGTCGACATTCATGGGATTGGGTGCAGAGATCGCTGCCTCGATCTCCGAGGCCTGCTTCAGCGACCTGCGCGCACCGGTATTGCGGGTCGGCGCCTTCAACACGCCATATCCGCCAGCGCGTGTCGAAGCGCAGTTTTTGCCGGACATCGACCGCGTCCTGGAAGCAATCGACCGTTCCCTTTTCTTCGAACGGTAACCCAATGGCCACCATCGCCCGTTTCAAACTGCCGGACGTCGGAGAGGGCCTCATAGAGGCCGAGTTGCTGCACTGGGCTGTCGGGGTCGGCGACACCGTGACGGTAAATCAGGTGCTATGCGAGATCGAAACCGCAAAAGCGGCAGTCGAATTGCCGTCACCAGTCGCCGGTGTGATCGAGGCCCTGCATGTCGAAGAGGGCGCGGTGGTCGAAGTAGGTGCCGTGATCGTCACCTTCCGAGTCGACACCTCAGCTGCGACGGTTAAGACCCCAGATCCTCAAGTACCCACAATTGAGCCGCTACGAGCAGTCCCCACATTGCAGCCCGCGCCATCGCAACCGGCGAAGACCCTCGACGCCGAACCATTGCCACAGCCAGAAGCTACGGCCGCACCCGAGGTGAAAACCCTCGTCGGTGCCGGCCCCACTAAGCTCGCCGCCCGACGCAGACACCTGCGTCCACGCAGTGAAATGCCCAATCTCGTCACTGCCGCGAGGGAGACGCGCCTGCCGGTCAAAGGCGTTCGCAAATCCATTGCGGCAGCAATGGTTCGGTCAGCGTTCACCGCACCGCACGTCACGGAGTGGCTGGCCGTCGATGTCACTGAAACCATCGGCCTTGTCCGCTTACTGCGGGCCGATCCACGGTGGTCGGGGGTCCGGGTGAATCCCATGCTGTTCGTCGCGAAAGCGCTGTTGACTGCGGTCAGCCGGCACCCGGGCGTGAACGCACGGTGGGACGACGCCAACCAAGAGGTCGTCTACTACAACTACGTCAACCTTGGTATCGCCGCAGCCACGCCACGGGGTCTCGTGGTACCCAATATCAAGAACGCCGATAACCTGACTTTGCCTGAATTGGCAGGCGCCTTAGCACGATTAGTCGAAACGGCACGCGCAGGTAAGGCGACACCGACCGACCTCTCCGGGGGCACCATCACCATTACGAATATCGGAGCTCTCGGGGTTGACACCGGCACGCCAATCCTCAACCCAGGGGAAGCAGCGATCTTGGCCTTCGGCGCGGTGCGACCAACTCCCTGGGTAGTGGACGACCAGATTGCGATCCGCCAGGTCGCCCATTTGGCGTTGACGTTCGATCACCGCCTCGTCGATGGACAACTCGGATCCATGGTGCTGACTACGGTCGCTGCGGTCCTCACCGAACCGGTTCAGGCGCTGCTGTACGCACCGAGCAAGTGATCACGCGCCGAACCTTGCAGAGACGAGAGTCCGCGCTTCGCCGAGGTTGCTGCTTGTTGTCGGCGCTGATCGTCTCGTTCTTGAGCCCGGGTCGCCTAACCCCATGAAGCCGGCTCGAACTCCTTCTGAGTGCCCCCCGCTCATGCGCGCCTCAGCAGCATGGCGGTGGTTCCGCTGTTTGCCGCTCCGACGCCGACCGCCGCCAGCGAGGCGCCGTCCACTTGGCGCGCATCGGCTTCGCCCCGGACCTGTAAGCACGCTTCGTGTAGGTGTCCAAAGCCGTGCAGACGGCCGCCTGATAGTTGGCCGCCCGCGGTGTTGATCGGCAACTCGCTGTCCAACGAGATGCGGGTCGGGTCGGCGACCCACTCGCCGGACTCCCCCACCTTGCAAAAGCCGAAGTCCTCGAGCCAGCACAGCACGAACACACTGAACCCGTCATATAGTGACGCCACATCGACGTCGGCGACAGTGAAATCCGTTCTTTCCCAGATCGTTGAAGATCGAGAACTTATTCGGGTGATGTCCTGCCCGGCTTCCCAAGTGAAACGGTCATGGTGGGCACAATCGAGGGCTTCGACAACTACCGCGGAATGGTCTAGGGCTGCGGCATGTTCGGCGCGTGACACCACGAAAGCTGTTGCGCCGTCGCACGCGATGTCACAATCGAACATGCACAGCGGGTCTGACACCATCCGTGCGTTCAGATAGGTCTCGAGATCCAGCGGATCGGAGTAGATCGCGTTCGGGTTGCGTCCGGCGTGCGTTCGCTGCGTGATGGCGATCGACGCCAACTGTTCGCGAGTCAGTCCGAATCGTTGCATCCGCGCCTGGATTTGCAGCCCGGCCAGGTTGGCCGCAGTGGCACCAAAGGGCAACTGCCAGGCCAAAAGTCCTGCGGGCCGACCTCCGCCAGCGCCGTACCCTTTGCGCCGGCCGGCACCTTGCGCGGTGCCCTCCCAGATGCTGCGCCAACACAGCACGTGAGTGGCCAATCCGGTGGCGACGGCCATCATCGCGTCGACGACCGCACCGAGTTGGCCGGGCGACTCGACTCCCCCGGCCACCCAATTCGGTTTGATTCCTAAGGCGTCGTGGATGTCTCGCAGCGATGCGCCAGAGAATCCTAAGCCGGGCTGCGATGAGCCAGGATAGGTTGTCAGGCCGTCGATGTCGGCGAGGCGTAGGCCCGCATCGGCTACAGCAGCTTCGCAGGCTTCAACGGTCAGATCCAGGCCGTCGCGGCCTAGCCGGCGGCCAATCGCGGACTGGCCGATGCCGCTGATGATGACCCGATCAGTGAGTGGGCTTCCCATCAGCGGTCCGGCTCGAATAGAGGCACATAGACCTCTTCGTCGCTGTCGACCACGCGATCGAAGACCACCCGCAGGGCCATGTTGTCGACAATCTCGTCGTGGTGGACGTTGACCAAGTTGGTCAGCAAGCGGGCACCCGGGTCCTCGACGGGGTTGACGAATGCGATGACGTAAGGCGGCGTGAAGCCGGGAAACCACTGGTGCCGGTTGATAGTCCACGATTCGAGCCGACCGCGACCGCTGAGTTCGGTGAATTCGAGTGTTGCGTGATCGTGTGGGCATCGCAATGCCGGCGGGTGGCACAGTCGGTTACAGAGTGTGCACTGTTGCATGCGCAGTACCCCCTGGGCCCCGCCGGTCCAGAAGGGCCGGGTCAGCTCTGTTACTGCGGGTAACGGTCGCTGAATATCTGACATGTACTCCCTCGCATCTGGCAGGCGTCGTCGGCCTAGCCGAATACGCCTGGTGATTGCGAATAGTCGACCGTGGACAACTCGGTCATACCGCCGTCGATGTGCAGCACTGTTCCCGTCACGAATGCCGCATCGTCACCGGCTAAAAAGGCAACGGCGGGGGCGATTTCGGCGTCAGGATCCGCTCCCCGCTTCATCGGCGATGCATTCGCCGTTCGGGTGTAGTTGTCCCATTCGGTCCCGATCATCTTCTGCTGCACGTCCGTCAGTGCGAAGGGGCAGACTGCGTTGACCCGGATGCGATGACGGGCCCACTCGTTGGCGGCGACCTTGGTCAAGGCGGCCACCGCGCCTTTCGCAGCCGAGTACGGCGCGGTGTAGGCGATGCCCGCCAGCGCAGAGCCCGAGACGAAGTTGATCACCGACGCCCGCCGGGATGCCTGCAGGAAGGGAAAGCCGATCTGCATGAAGCGGAAGGTTGCCCTCGGCCCGGTCGCCTCCGACAACTCCCAATCCTTATCAGTGACCAGCTCCAGTGCCTTTGGCATAGCGAAGAATTGGGCGGCATTGACCATGATGTCGATTCGTCCGTCGCCGTTGTCCGCGGCTTGGCGCACTGCCGCTTCGATGTCTTCGCGGCGCGCGACATTCGCTCGTACGAATGACGCCTGACCGTTCTTCCCATGGATCTGCTCGACGCATTCGCGGGCTTTGTCCTCGTTCAGGTCAACGATGGTGACGTTGGCACCCAACTCGGCCAGTCGGTGTGCGATGGCCCGACCTAATCCCTGGGCCCCGCCGGTCACCAAAGCCTGTCTGTCTTCCAAACGGGTCAACACCACTCCTCAGGAACGAAACACTCGGATATAACAATTGAACATATCTCGTCTATTTATTCAATGCTGCTGATCAGTAGCGTTGGCCTCCGGTAACGAAGATGTCTTGCCCTGTCACAGCCGAGGCTGCATCCGAAGCAAGCCACATTGACACGTCAGCGACTTCTTCAGGTTCGACAAGTCGAGCCAAGGCATTCGACGCTACGACTCTCCGACGCACCTCGCCCGGTCCGACCCTCTGTTCGGCGGCCAGCTTGCCGACGTAACTGTCTAGCAGTTCGCCCGCCACGGCACCGATCACGATGGTGTTCACCCGGATTCCGAGATCGCCCACCTCGATGGCCAGCGTTTGACCCAACGCGCTCAACGCCAACTTGGCGGCAGCGTAATGCGCTTTGGCCGGCCGCACCGATCTCGCGGCGGCGGATGAGAGGAACTGGATGTTGCCGCGTCTGTTAGCAATCATGTTTTGTCGTAGCACTTCTCGCGACAGCACCATCGGCGCCACCAGGTTGGTGGTAATTACTTGTTGCCAATTCGCTGCTGTGGCTTGGCTAATCGGCTGGTCCGTTCCCGGGATTGCCGCGTTGTTCACGAGCACGTCGAGGCGGCCGAATCGCTCCAACACCTGGGCGACCACCTGCCGGCAACGATCTTCGTCGCAGATGTCAGCCACCAGCCGCAGGGCTGCACCTCCCTCATCTGCCACCAATCGTGCCGTCATGTCCAACTCCGACTCCCGGCGCGCAACCAGTGCCACTGCCGCACCGGCTTGCGCATACCTCAGCGCCAGCACCCGGCCGATGCCGCCACTCGCGCCGGTAATCAGCACAACCTGCCCGCTCAGCGACGAAGTTGACATAGGAGCCCCCTGACAAGCTCTACACAATTACAGATATTGTATTATTGTTTACTAGGTGTCAGCAATTTCGGTATCGCCGCACCTAGCGCGAGCGACGTTGCCCCCACCACGGCTGTTCATCAACGGCACGTGGGTCGACGGGTCGAGCGATCCGATCACTCACATCCACCCGGCCACCGGCGAAATCGTCTTCGACGCGCCCAGCGCAAGCCGGGCCCATGTCGACGCGGCGGTCACCGCGGCACGTAATGCTTTCGACAGCGGCCCCTGGCCCAGGATGATGGCTCGCGATCGGGCACGTTACCTGCACACCATCGCGGATCTCATCCGAGCTGATGCCACGAACCTCAATACGCTGCTGTCCCTGGACAATGCAACGCCAAGCTCATTCGTCGGCTTCTACCAGATGGGCGCCGACTACCCGGCTGACCTCTTCGACACCTATGCCGGTTGGGTAGACAAGATCACCGGCGAAACCTACCCACAGTGGGAACCCACGCAGCCGTTCACCTTCACCACCCACGAACCGGTCGGTGTCGCCGCCGTCATCACGCCGTGGAATGCCCCGATGAGCCTGTTCGCCCAAAAGCTGGCGCCGGCGCTTGCCGCAGGATGCACGGTGGTCGCAAAACCTTCCGAACTGTCCCCGATGGTGAGTCTTCGGATCGCGGAACTCATTGCACAGGCAGATCTTCCGCCGGGGGTCTTCAATATGGTGACCGGCCCCGGGGATCCGGTGGGCACCGCGCTTGTCGCGGATCCTCGCGTGGACAAGGTGTCGTTCACTGGCAGCCGGGACGCCGGTGGCGCAATCGCGGCCGCCGTCAGTGCCCGCATCGGCCGCGTCTCGTTGGAACTGGGCGGCAAGAGCCCGGCCCTGATTTTTCCCGATGCCGACCTCGGCATGGCTGTCGGAATGGCTGCCGGCAATGTGTTTCTGGGCATGTCGGGTCAGGTTTGCGTGTGTCAGTCCCGAATTCTGGTTCATCGCGATGTCTACGACGACGTGCTGAACGCCCTAATAGGATTCGCTGCGGCCGCCTCCTTCGGCGACCCCTTCGACCCAGCTGTTTCGGCTGCTCCGATGATCAGCCCGCACCATATGGAGAAGGTGCTGCACCACATCGATAGAGCCGTAGAGGCTGGCGCACAACTTGCGACGGGAGGTTGCCGCGCCGAACGCGCACCTTCCACCGGATACTTTGTTGCCCCAACCATTCTGGTGGACGTCGACAACTCGATGGCCGTGGCGCAAGACGAAATCTTCGGACCGGTGTTGTGCGTCATCCCGTTTTCCGACGAGGAGGAAGGGATTCGGCTGGCCAATGATTCGAGGTACGGGTTGGGAGCGGCGGTTTACACCCGCGACGTCAGCCGCGCGTTGCGGGTGAGTCGTTCGCTGCGGGCCGGTAATGTGGGTGTGAATTCATGGACGCTGCAACCACATGCGCCGTTCGGCGGTATGAAGCAGTCGGGACTGGGCCGCGAGAACGGGCAGGCCGGCCTTCTGGCGTACCTGGAAACCAAGACGACGTTCATTGGTTGAGCGAAAGGTGCGCCTTAACACTATGACAACACCTGTCAAGTAGCATAAGAGACGAAATTACCTGTTGGTTCGGGCGTGAGGGGAGCGACATGTCGGCAGATCGCGCTGCTGTCGAGGTCGAAGTCGCAGACGAGTTTGATCGTCGCGAGCAGATCTTGGATGCCGCCAACGAATGTTTCAGTCAACTGGGTATCCAGCGCACCAGCGTGCAAGACGTGGCGCGGATGGCCAAGGTATCCCGCGGCACTGTCTACCGGTACTTCGTCGATCGCGATGTGCTAATCCAGGCCGCGATCGAGCATGGCGCCCAACGTTTTTATCGCGAAGTCGCGGCGGCAATGGCCGACAAGTCCACCCTCGCTGAACAACTCGGAGCGATGGCCCAAACGCACGCGACCATCCTGCTGGATCACCGCACTCGCAATCGCCTGATGGCCGATGACGCTGAGCTGATGCGCCACATGATCGCTGACGGTGACAGTGCTGTCCGGCGCACCACGAAGTTCCTCGAACCGTATGTGCGCGACGCCCAGAAACGCGGCGAGGTCGGTGGCACAATCGACGTCACCGCCGCCAGTGAGTGGTTGGCTCGAATCGTGTATTCGTTCTCGACCGTCAACCAAGGCCTCAGCTTCGATATGACCAAGCCGGAGACAGTCCGTAAATACGTCGAGAAGTTCGCCATCAACGGGCTGCGCTAGTACTCGCACCTCTGGCGATCACATTGCCGTGCGGGTGTCGTGACCCATGGCGCCCGGGTCGACCGCGAAATCACGGACCATCGCCTGAATCGTGTACGACGCTGCCAGCCTTCCGTCCTCGGTGAACACCCGGCCGTCGCCTTGGGCCAGCCCACGTCCTGACCAGATAGCCCTATTGACGTAGAGCAGCCAGCCGGTGATGTCGACGTCGTCGTGAAAGGCGATGTCAGCCTTCATGATTCCGGTCGACAGCGTCGCGTGCGCACGCGCTTCGCCGAATCCGCGGTGGGGACGCATAGCGGCCGCGATGGTCCAGTGGGTGGTTGACTGTGCAAGCAAAGCCGCCCGCAACTGAGGTGCACCGGGATCGTCCCGGAAGCGCACCCATGCATTGATCGCCGGCGGCCCCAATCGGTCGGGATCGGGATCGTAGGCGCCGTCGACAACCCTGATCTCGCGGCCGGTCATGCCGAAGCCTGCGAACGGTTGCGCCGCATGTGGTCCTGGGAGGTTGGGCATCGGCTCGACGTCACGCATGGAGTCGGGGGCACCAGCGTCTGCCAGGACTATCCCCGCGCTGCGCAACACGCCGTGCTGGCTGATGCGGACTTCGGCCGACGAAAACGTCTTGCCCTCGCGTAGCGTCGCGACGTCCACTTCGACCGGCGCATCAAAAGACGCAGCCTTCGCGAAGATCATCGAAGCTGACGTAACGCGCTGGGCTGGGAATGTTTTGGAGACGGCGACGATGGCTTCCGCCAAGAGTTGGCCCCCCTCGACGACGTTGCGGCGGGTGGGTCCGTGCGCCGGTCCGAGGAAGCTGCCGACGCCTACCGGTTCGACATCCACGAGTCTGCGCAATTCGGCCGCGTCACCCCACAACGGAAATGTGATCTCCACCGACGAACCGTCAGGCCAATGCTCGACCAACACAACGCTTAAGGAGTCTTGGTAGAAGGAGACGTAACCGGCGATCGCCGTTACTTCGGCCAGTGGGTCCCGATACGTCCAAACGGCGTCCTCGATGGCCGGAGTCGCGCCCGTCAGAGTCCAATAACTTGCGCGGCCTTTGAAGGGGCAGACGGTGGTGTGATTCGACGGTTTGAACAGATGCCAACGCACTGCGGACTCCGGAAAGTAGAGCCGGTCTTCGTGATCGGTTTCAGTGACGATCAAGCATCGGTCGCTTTCGGCGAGCAGAACATCGCCAAACCAAACTCGACCGGTGTGGGCGCAGGGTGTGGCGTCAACGCGGTAATCGGGGTGATCCGGCCATGCGGAGTCGATCTCGTTCGTGGACATCGTCTCTCGCTCAGGCCGTCGGGGCCGTCATGGCGCCACCAGCGGTGAGGCCGGTCGTAGGACAAGATTCTCAGGCCCTACGCCGGGAAAGTCGAGCACACTCGCGAACATCCCTGCCAGCACGTCAGCGACATCGTCAGGAGTCATCATCGTCTGCTGTAGTAGCCCGCGAGCAATCCAGTGTTGGACTGCGACGCCCAGCAGTTCGGCATCGAATGACGCAGTAAATTCGGTGGGCACCGTACCTCCCACAGTGACGCTGCAGAATCGGAACTCGGGATGCTCGGTGCGCCAGGCGTTCATGCTTTCTGCCAGTGCTGCCTTGCTGCTCGAGTAGGCACCGAGCGCGGTGCGCGGCTGCCCTACGGTCTCCGACGTCATGGTGGCCACCATCGCGGCCGGCGCAAGCACCGGCAGGCAAGCCGTGATCGCGCGGTGCACACCGACAACGTTGGTCTGCATCACGTCAAACCATTCGTCGGAAGAGGTGTCGGCGAACATGCGTAGCGGAGCGTAACCGATCGAGACGAACAACAGATCGATGGCACCGAGTCGTTCCCGGGCGACGTCGGCAATTCGCACACAATCTTCGGCATTCCGGGCGTCGGCGGTCACAGCCGTCGCAGAACCCGCCGCAGCCACCGCCTCCGCCAGTCGGTCCGAACGACGAGCCGCAGCAACCAAATTGGCGCCTTCCTTTCCTGCTCGTACCGCAAAAGCCCGGCCGATTCCTGCCGATGCACCCACGACGACGAGGCGCTTGCCGGCCAACGTCCGTTCACCCATGAGGCCCTTTCTCACGATCCCCGCCGCCGCGCCATTCCTATCCGAAGGATTGCAGAACAATAGTACACAGTATGTTTAGTTGAGTTTTGCAACCGAGGGCAAGAGGGACGGCATGGACCTGGGCATCGCAGGAGCTAACTTCGTCCTGGTGGGTGGCACCACCGGCATCGGGTTCGCCGCCGCCGAGACGCTTGCCGCCAACGGGGCCAACCTCGCACTACTGGCGCGAGACGAGAAGCGCGCTCGCGACCGCGCGTCGCAACTGGCTGACCTCCATGGAGTCCGTGCGGTCGGCATCAGCGTCGATGCTGCCGCACCCGGCGAATCGGCGTGGGTGAACACTTCTGCATGGGAGCCGCCCTGGCCCGCCGGGAGGCACGCTTGCTGGTAGATGAGATTGCCCGTCGCGCCAAAGGAATTCGGGTTAGCGGCAAGCGTGCGCCGCGACCCTCAGCGCTGGTGCACACCCACGACCGCTTGCCGGTCACTCTGGAATATCGCTGAGGACACCCCGGTGAGCGGACCGATGAGCGGCGTGCGCGTCTTGGAAGTTGCCCAATGGACCTTCGTTCCGGCAGCGGGCGCGGTGTTGGCCGACTGGGGTGCAGACGTGCTGAAAGTCGAGCACCCGCGGACCGGGGATTCACAGCGCGGCCTCAAGCAGTTGGGCAACATCGCGATACGGGGCGCGCGAAACCCGGTCATGGAACATGCCAATCGCGGCAAAAGGTCTATTGCGCTGGATATCTCGGTGCCCGACGGACACGATCTGCTGATGGAGATAGCGCGGACCAGCGATGTTTTCCTCACCAATTTCCTGCCCGACGCCCGCAAGAAACTCAGGATCGACGTCGACGACTTGCGTGCAGTGAACCCGAACATTGTGTACGCCCGAGGAAGTGCCTACGGTCCGCTCGGAGACGACGGCGCCAAAGGCGGATATGACATGACCGGGTTCTGGAGTCGTGCTGCGGGCGCGGCCAGTACCACCCCGTCCGACATGAATGGTGTTGTCGCTCAGCCGGGTCCGGCCTATGGTGATTCGATTGGGGGCATGACGATCGCAGGTGGCATCGCAGCCGCACTTTTCGAGCGTGAACGAACCGGAGTTGCTCGCACAGTAGACATCTCATTGCTCGGCGTCGGAGTGTGGGCGATGGGTGTTGCCGTCAACGCAGCGCTCGACACTGGTGACCCCTGGGTGGCCAATCCGTCGGGCGCCAATGTAGCACCACACAATCCGCTGACTGGCTTCTACCGCACCAGCGACGACAGATTCCTGGGACTGTCGATGCTGCAAGCATTTCGGTACTTTGCCGACTTCTGCACCCTCGTCGGTGTCCCTCATCTGGCCGATGACGAACGGTTCGCGAGCCATGTGTTGCTCGCCGAGAATGCCGGGGCGGCCGCCGACACGCTGCGCCAAGCGATCGCGTCGCGGCCGCTCGAGCACTGGCGCGCGATACTTGCCGACTTCGACGGCCAGTGGGCACCCGTGCTGAATACCGCAGAAGTGGCGAGCGATCCGCAGGTGCGGGCTAATGGTGGCATCGTGCCGGTTGTGCAGGACGGCGAGGCGTACGAACTCGTGGCCAGTCCAGTGTTGTTCGACGAGACCCATTTGAGCCTCAATCCCGCACCGGAATTCGCTGAACACACCGAAGCATTGATCCTCGAACTGGGTGGCGACTGGGACCGTATCGCCGCGCTCAAAGAGTGCGGAGCAATCGGCTGAGGCACGCGTCTTGGCCGCAGCCTTCAGATCACGGATCCAACGTCGTTGCGCACGATGCTGTCGAGTGCCCGCTCCACAACGGCAGCGATGGTCAGAGACGGGTTGCACGCCGCGGTGGTTCCCGGAATCAATGCGCCGTCAAGCACGTAAAGGCCACGCTGCCCCTGCACTCTGCCCTCGGCGTCGCAGACTGTGCCCATCGGGGCTCCACCCAATGGGTGCCACGTTGTGTTGTTGAGCCTATTGGTGTCGCTGAGAAGGCCCGCTCGGCCAACGATCCGCTTCGCCCGAGAGTGGATGTCAGCCCAGATGGCGGCGTCTCCTCTCCGTGGAAACGTGAGTTTTACTGTGTCGGTGGCGCCGTCATACGTGAAACGACCCCGGGCTCGGCTGACGCCAAAACCGACCAGCATCGTGGTGCGAATGTCCAGCCCAGCCACCGGCGGGATCGAGGCCTGAATCAGCGTGTTTGCGCGATCAGGTTCGGCCCAGTCTTTGCTGCAATACACGACGGGACCTCCTTGCACCCGACCGAAGCCTTCGGCCAGGTCGGTCCATACGTAGATTCGATCGCCGTTGGTTCCCCAGTCATCGCCCACCCGTTCGGGCAGGTCGGGAATCTCGCCCAAGGCACGTCCGCGCACCAGCAATCGGGTTGTGTTCACGCTGCCGGCGGCTAGCACCAGCGCAGATGAGAACAGGATCTTCTTCTCCCGCCTTCGGCCTTTCATGTCTAGCCGGTCCACCTCTATCCGCCAGCGACCATCGGGCGCCTTCGCAATGCCAGTTACTTTGTGCAGCGTGTGCAGGCTGACTCGTCCAGTGGCGTGCGCAGCGGCCAGGTAGGTCTTGTCGACCGAATGCTTCCCGGGGCTGTTGACGCCGAAGACGCAGTCGCCGTTGGTCAGTGACGGTTGGACCTGACCCCGCAGCTCGGACAGCGCGCATTCCCAATCGATGGGCATGGGCACTTTCTCGACCGAATAACCCGCCCGGCGGACGCGCCCGGCAAAGACACGACTCACTCGGTAATTTGGGCTATTGATCAGTTCATCGGGTGCCGTCTTCAGGCGCAACATGCTGGCCACCCGCGGGTAGTAAACCCGATCCATCTCGTCGTAATCGAGTGCCGACGGGAGGTGCGTCTCGAAAAGTTCTCTCGACGGCTGCATGCTCATTCCCTGGTAGAGCAGCGACCCGCCACCTACACCCACGCCCGCTACCGACATCACGTTGTCCCCGGAGAAAGCGCTGAGCACGCCGGGATATGCACTGCCCAGCAAGGGGCGACCGCAAAACCGCGGGGCCGAGTCGAACCAGAAGATCCGCTTGTCGAAAGGGTTTTGGGTGGGACGCGGAAAGGTTTCGCCGCCGTTCAATTTCCACTCCACGCCCTGTTCGAGGACAGTGACCGGTACTCCAGCGTTGGCCAGGCGCAATGCGGTGACTGCCCCGCCGAATCCCGTACCGACGACTACAACGCGATGGTTTTCTCGCGTTACCGGGATGGGTGCAGTGGCGGCGCGGTGTCTCACTATTGTCGGATTTCCAGTTCGAGGCGGTCCAGCCGGCGAACGAGGATGCTAGGCAACCACTTTCCGAGGTCGGCGGTCGAGATCCAGGTAGTGCGCTGCAGCAGCATGCGGAACACAACTTGCGCCTCCAACCGTGCCAGTGCGGCTCCGATGCAGAAGTGAACTCCTTTTCCGAAGGCCATGTGGCCCCTAACGCCGGTGCGATCGAGGCGAAATTCGTCGGCGGCCTCGAAGTGCGCCGGATCGCGATTGGCGGCTCCCCACAGCAGTATCAGGTGCGAATTGGCTGTCAGCTCTACTCCGCCAAGGGTCGTGTCGCGCCATACATGACGGTAGTGGCCGCGGAACGGCGACTCGTAGCGAAGGGCCTCTTCGATGAAAGCGTTGAGCATTTCGGGATTTCGCCGCAACTGTGTTTGTATCTCGGGATTTTCAGCGAGTATCCAAGCGGCGCTACCTAACAACGATGCGGTGGATTCGCCGGCGGCACTGAAGAGCGTGAGCATGATGCTGAGTGCGACAGCCTGATCGACTTCGCCTGATGAGTATCGAGACGCCAAATCGGCAATCAACCCGAATTCGTCTGTCGAGGTGGCCTTTTCGAAGTGCTGCATGACGTAGCCGGACAGTTCGAAGGCGGCAAGACCGGCTTTCTCGATCTGCGTCTGAGTGACTACGCCGTCAAGCAGCGTGGTGGTGGCAAATCCCCATTGGATAAGCTTGTCGACGTCGGCTTCGGGCAGGCCTAGCAATTTTGCGACCACCATCATCGGTAGGCGGTTGGCCAAGGCGCTCATCCACTCGATGCGCTCGCCGCGCACGTTCTCGTTCCACAGGCGCTCCGCGACGCGCTCGGCGAATTCCTCAATGATCCGGACGCGTTTGGCGGATAAGTGTGGCAGCAGGATCTTTCGATGTACTGCGTGGATTGGATCGTCCGCTGTCGCCAACGCGTGACTGGGGCTTCCGGCCTCCATCATCTCGAACGGAGTGACAGTTCCGCCGTCGCGATAAACCATGGTTGCGGTGAGGTTGGAAGAGAAGTCCTCGACACGATGCACAGCGTCGGCGACGGCATCCCATCCGCACACCGCGTAGAACGTTGAGTCGCCGATACGGTGCACCGGGGCCTCAGCACGCATGCGCGCATACAACGGATAGGGATCCTGCAAAGCTTCGGCACCGAAAAAATTGACCGCATCATTGATGACTGGCACAAACCTAGGCTGGTTGCAATCAGCAATTGGATCAACACTTTCCGGCAAAGTTGATAACTGCAACGGCTCGCATCGGCTACGGGCCCTCTCAAGACAATCTCTCCACCAGCAATTTCAACTGAGAACTTGCTTGCACAAATTCTCAGCTTGCGAATGAACTTGCAATGCAGTCAGCTCCGACGGACCATGGTCGTATGCCCCAGACAGACTGGCTGGTAGGGCGGGATCGTCACAGTGAAGCCGCCGAGCGGATCTACGCAGCGGCGGCCGATCTCATTGCCGACGTTGGGTACGAGGCGTTCACGATCGAGGCGTTGGCCGCGAAAGCACATTGCTCGCAGGCAACGATCTATCGGCATGCGGGCGGCAAGGCAGCTATCCGTGATGCGGTCGTCGCTATCCAAGGAACGGCTATCGTCGACTCGATCCGCGAGGATATTAAGGATCTTTCCGGCCCGGACCGGGTTGTGGCTGCGACCATCGTCGCGCTTCAGCGCGTGCAGTCGCATCCCATGAGTCAACTATTTCAGTCAATGAACATGGACTCCGGCAGCGCTTGGCTCACTGACTCGCCGGCGGTCAAAGCTTTTGCCGCCGAGATGCTCGGCCCTGACAATCGCGACCCACTTGCCGCACAGTGGCTTATCCGAGTGTTCCTGTCGCTTTGGTGTTGGCCACTGAAAGATTCTGAAGCCCAACTGGACATGTTGCGCCGATTTTTGGCAGCGTCCTTCGCCGGTGGCTGAAGAGGGATGTAATCAGCGGCCTAGCAGGGCGACGACGCACGAGCCGCCGCCGCCCATGGCCTGCGCAAGTCCAACTCTCGGATCGGACACCTGGCGCGAATCCGCCTCTCCGCGAAGTTGACTGACCACTTCGGCCACCTGCGCCAGACCAGTGGCGCCGAACGCATGTCCACGCGCCAAGCAACCACCGTCAGTGTTAGTGGGCAAACTGCCGTTCGTTGCCAAGCCCCCCGAGATCGCCAGCTCTGCCACCTCCTTGACATCGGCAAGACCCAAAGCGATCAACGCGGTGATCTCTTCGCTGGCGCACATATCGTGCAATGAAACGATTCCAATTTCGTCCGGATTCGTCTGCGCCGCATCATAAGCGCGTTGGGCGGTCATAGTGATCTGCGAAGGCGGTCCGACGCACGGGCCGATAAGCGGCCAATCCGGATCCATCGGCCAACTCGTCTGTTCGATGGACTTGACCGAAACAGACCGCGCGGGCCGGTCGGCGGTCACTACGATCGCCGCCGCACCGTCGACGGATGCATGACACATCATCTTTGTGAGCGGCTCGGCAACCATCCTGGCCGACATGACTTGCTCGATCGACACGTCGTCGTCATTGCGTCGGGCCGCAAGGGGATTCAACCGTGCCTGGTTGTAGGACTTGGCGGCGACTGCGGCGATGGCCTCAGGGCCACACTGGACTTCGTAAAGCCATCGGCTGGCCTCGATGGCGTAATGCAGCTGTGGGGGAAAGCTGTCCCAGAATCCTACCGCTGCCGGCACCACCCCGCCTGGCTCGAGTGCGGTGGTCTTTTCATAGCCAATAGCGAGCGCGGTGCGACAGCGCCCGGACGCGACCGCCCAGACGGCGTGCCGCAACGCAACCATTCCGCCTGCGGAGGCGCTCTCGACGGCCGTCACCGGAATGGCGTTGCGTCCCAGGCAATACGCCACCTTGAGAGCGGTTTGCGGCGGAGCCATCGATGACGACGCGAACACCTCACCGATCGCGTCGTAGTCCACACCGGCGTCTTCGAGCGCGCGCTGCGCGGCGGCTACACCGAGGTCGGCCAGCGCAGTTCCAGTATGTCTGCCGAAGGGTGTGATTCCGATTCCAGCGACGGAGACCCCGGTCATTCCGAATCCGCCTCGAATAGGTCAACATTGGTGTCGCCGTAGATTTGCGCACGCAAGCGGCCGACGGTACCGGACACCGGCCGCGGCCCAGACACCAAGACTTGCAACCGCCCTTCGAGTGTGTCCACCCAGGCGACGCTGTAGCCGTCCTGACCGTATCCGGCAATCGGCGACTTCGACGGGACGAAGGTCGACGCCCAAACCGTCGCCGGAATTTCCGCGCGTGATTCAGCGGGCACTGATCATCCTTTCTCGGGAACTGCTGGTGCTGCCCAGCGCTGGCGGCGGTGCTAGAGGCACGGGACCCTCGCCAACAAATTGCCATGGCAGCCCGACCAAGCGCGCGGCTTCGATCTCCGGGTCGGGGTGGGCGATTTCGGGGAAGAATCCGCGTGCCGCCAGATGCGGGTCGGCAATAAGGTCCTCAGCACTTTGCACTACGGCGGCACGTGCACCCAGCGCATTCAATCTGTCAGCCGCCTCCTGCGCCGTCGCGGCTGCCAGCAGATCTGTGAGATCACCCGCTTGCAGATGCTCGGGCTGCGGGAATTCGACTGCTACCCAACGTTGATCAGCGGCAAGGTAGATCGCTCGGCGCACAGCGATCGCGACCTCCGGCGCTATGTCGACCGACGCGGCTGCTACATATTCGGCCACCGTTGAGGCGACTACCTCGGCCATGGACAGATCGATCACTGCGCCGCTGTGACGGGCGGGCCCGAGTGCCCAGGCGGCTATGACCACCGCTGCCACCACCGACGACAGCGGGTCAGCGATGACCGTGCTGAGCCTGGCTGGTGTACCGGTCGAGTCGACGGTGAGGCCGGCCAGCCCGCCATAGGACTGCACATTGTTTGCGTACACGCGGTATCCGGCCAGCGGGCCTGCCGAGCCGAAGCCCGAAACCCGCACCGCCAGCCGGCCAGAAGCGGCGACGTCGTCGGGTGCCACGCCCAGGCGGCGTAGGCGTGAGGTGCCGACATTCTCGATAAGAACGTCGCACCCGTTCACCGCCTCAGCTACGTCCTGAGCCGCCTGGCTGGGCTGGATCAGCAAGCTGGCTTTGGAGTGGTTGGCCACCGTGAAGTAGGCGCCGCGTTCGACACCCGATTTACCCCCGGCGAATGGCCCGGTCCGCCGGTAGATGTCCAGCCGATCCGGATCCTCTAGCCGCAGCACCTGGGCTCCCATTGCACCCAGCAGGGCCCCGATGATTGGTCCGGCCAGCACATGGGTGAGTTCGACGACCCGTATGTCGCCGATGCGGCCGGTCCGCCGCCGTGCGGATTGCCCTCCCGTCTGTGTTAGCCACGGCGGGCCGAGCACTGCTATATCGGCGGCCGCCAGTTGCGCCACCGACACCGCGCCGCGGAACGCGAACTGGGGTGAGGTGAGGATTTCATCGGGCGTATTGACCGGTGTCGACGGCACCCCGTTGGCCTGAAGGAGTGCTGCACAGCTTGCTTTGTCGCGGGTTGCCGCCCAGTCGCTGACGCGCCGGTTGATCTGCTCCGCATGCTCGATGCGTGCGGATCGCTCGTCCAAGCCCACCGCCCATGCGGGTTTGTCCAGCGCTACCAGCAGACCTCGCCACTGATGGTTTTCCACAGCGGTAATCCGGACCAACCCGTCGCGGCAACCGAACAAGCCAGAAGGCGCAAGATAGCGCCCGCTGCCCGCTCTGCCGGGGCACGCGTAGAGCAGGTGAGCGCACTCGGGCAGTACCGCCGTGGCCGCAACCGCCTCCTGCACCGAAACGTCTATGTAGACAGTTTGATTCATGTTGTTGCGTCGATCCAGGCCGTGCAGGGCGGCCAGTGCGGTGAAGGCGCCTGCCGCCTTCAGTGCGACGTATCCGGGGGCGGGTACCGGTGTGCCGTCCGCGCCCTCGATGGTCGACAGAAGGCCACCGGATGCCTGCGCGACGACTTCTCCGCCGGGTTGCGCCGACCGCGGGCCGTCCAACCCGAATGGGCTGACACTCACTACGACGGCACCTTCGGCTTGCGGCGGAGTGACCGCGACCTCGTAATCGACAATGACGATATCGTGTCCGTCGACGAGGACCGCCGGGGCTGCGTCGGCCGGCATGATTCGCTTGTCTTTATCGAGGACAATATCAACGGCAGCAAAGGATCCCAGGCCGGAACTGATCATCGGTCCAATCCGGGCAGGGTTCTTTTTGCCAGGCACCTTTGTGATTTGGGCGCCCAATCCGGCAAGTAGCGCAGCCGCCGCTGATCCGGCGATCCCGTCGCCAAGTTGCAGAACCCGGATTCCATCGAGGAAGGCCGCTGGATGCTCTGCATTCATGCACTGAGCCATCGAGCCACCACCTCACGGTGTTGCGCGCGCGTCCCCAGTGCGGCGGCGACGGTGGCTGCACGGCGCAGGTGTACGTGGGCGTGGTGCTCCCAGGAGTAGGCGATCCCACCGAATACTTGCATGGCGCCTTCAGGTACCGAGCTCAACGCATCCACTGCCCAGAAAGCGGCGAGTGCAGATAGCGCCGCGGCGTCGGCGTGGTCCTGTTGGACCGCGTCGGCGGCGCGATTCACCAGTGCCCGTCCGACTTCTATAGCGCAACGCTGGTCGACGAGCCTGTGCTTGACGGCCTGGAATGCGCCGATCGGCCGCCCGAAGGCGACACGCAACTTGGCATAGTCGGAAGCTGACTCGTTGGCCGCTGACGCGATGCCGACCAACTCGGCCACCTGGGCGACGTGGGCACGCAACATCGCACGTTGGTGGCGGGATTCGGCCTGCTCACCGCTCTGAAACACCTCAATCGGACAATTTTGCAACGAGATTCGCGCCGCCGGGTTGCGGTCGAGCGGGCTCACCGGCTCGCGCAGCACGCCGGTGCCGGTCGCGTCTACGCCGCCGAGAACCGTTTCATCGCCGGTTCCCGCGCACACGATCAATTCGGTGGCGACTGCGCCGTACGGGACGACGGGCCAGACCCCCGATACCCCGGCGCTCGCCAGCTGGGCACGGCCCGGCAGCAAGAGCGTTACGCCATGAGCACCCCGGTCCGTACACCATCCGGCGGCCGCGGCAACCGCCAGTGGGATCGGTGTGGCGGCGCGGCCGGCCGCCTCGGCCAGCACACACAGCTCGCGTATGCCGGCTCCTCCCCCACCCACGGCTTCCCTGACCAGTACGTCGACCCAACCGAGCTGCACGACGTTGAGCCAAAGCTGAGGGTCGAACGCCGGACTGGGGCCATCCAGCAGAGCCCGAAGGTTCTCCACCGACCAGGCGCCCCGCAAGATATCGTCGGCGAACTCTCGCAGCTGCGTCAATTCAGCTGCAACGTCGGCAATCTCGTCGAGTGATGACAGGGAATCAGGGGTCACGAGGCAATCCCAGCAACTTCTCGCCGATCACGTTGCGTTGGATCTCCGATGTGCCGGCGCCAAAGGTCGCGGCTCGCATGAGTAGATAGCTCTGCGCTACATTGCCGCTCTTCGCCGCGCCTACCGAGCCCCGCTCCAATGTTCCGGCGGCGCCGGCCAACTCGAGCCCGAAATCGGCCATCTCCTGATCCACCTCAGAGGTGAGTAACTTGGCCACTGACGCCTCGGGTCCGGGGCTGACACCCCGAATCCCTGCGGCAGTGGCTTGTGCGGAGATCTGTCGCAACGCTTCTACCCGCGCCGCGAACCCCACCATCCGGTCCGCAACATAACTATCGGCCAATCCGTTGTCGCACAGAGCGTTTTCCTCTTGCGCCATCTTCACCAGAATCGCAAGTCGGCGCTCGATACGATGGGTGCGACTCTGCCCGACCCGCTCGTAGCCCAGGGTAGATTTGGCGACTTTCCAGCCGCCGTGCAACGGGCCGAGAACATTCCCCAGCGGAATGCGTACCCCATCGAAGAACACCTCGTTGAACTCGGCGGCGCCCGTGATCTGCCGAATCGGACGCACCTCGATGCCGGTGGAATTCAACGGCACCAGAAGGTAACTGATTCCGGCATGTTTGTCGGCGCTGGGGTCAGTACGCGCCAGAATGTAAATCCAATCCGCGTAGTGGGCTTTGGAGGTCCAAATCTTCTGTCCGGTGACGACCAGCTCGTCGCCGTCACGTTCGGCCCGAGTTCTCAGCGCGGCAAGATCGCTGCCGGCATCGGGCTCACTGAAACCCTGGCACCAAACCTGCTCTCCGGAAAGGATTTGCGGTAGGTACCGGCTGCGCTGCTCATCGGTGCCCCACTGGATGATGGTGGGTCCCAACTGGTTAATGGCGCTGCGATTTATCGGTTCAGGCGCGCGGGCCGCGGCCATCTCCGCACTGAACAGCAACTGCTGCAATGGCGTTGCCGCACGGCCACCGTAGGCCACCGGCCAGGAAATGGCGGCCAGACCCGCGTCGTTAAGGCGGCGTTGCCACAACCGCATTCGGTTGGGCCGGTCGGTCTCGTCGCGCCCCGAGCCACGGATCTCTAGAGTCAACGCGGCCGAGAGGAAAGTGCGAACCTCATCGCGGAAGCCGCGATCGACCTCACTGAGCTCGAAGTCGTGGTGCGGCTCGGTCACGCTCCGCCTTGCAGTATCGAGGCCATCCGCACCCTCATGTCTCCGTAGGTGATGGCACTAGCGCCGGCTTTCGGCGCGCGTCCCGCGTCGACCTTCGGGGCAGACAGGTCCAGGTCGGCGATCTTGTTCCGCAGCGCCGATACCGTGCAGTTCGACCTGCCGAGGCGGTCGACGCCGGTGTAGCCGAATGCCCTCGCGGCGTTCCGCCAGGTGATGGCCTCGACCTCGATCGGTGTGCAGCCTTCCAGTTGGGCGGCCAACTGCTCAGGCGCGTCGGGCCAACTGCTGTCAGAGTGCGGATAGTCCATTTCCCAGCAGATGGTCTCCACGCCGATGCGTTCGCGCATCTCGATGCCGACCCGGTCGCGGATAAAGCAAGACATGAAGTTGCGCCGGTAGACGTCGGTGGGACTCAAGCCTTCCCCCAAGTCATCGCCGGTCCAGGCTCGCTGGCGGGAGTAGATGTCCTCGAATCGCTCTAGCAGGAATGGGATCCACCCGATGCCGCCCTCGGACAGAGAGAACTTGATGGTCGGGAATTTCCGCAGGATTGGCGAGAACAACAAGTCGGCGACGAACCGCTGCGTATCCAGCGGCAGCATCGAGTTGTAGGCGAGGTAAGTCGTCTGGTCGGATGGCACGGGCAGCCCGCCGCCAGTGCCGATGTGGATGTTCACCACGGTGTTCTCCGCGCAAATGGCCTCCCACAACGGATCCCAATGCGGGTCTTGCCAGGGCGGCTGCCCGTAGTTGCCGATGTGCTGCGGTGCCGTCACTGCATGGCAACCCAGCCCGGCCAGCCGGCGCACCTCAGCGGCGGCGAGTGCCGGATCCCACAGGGGCAGAATGCCCATCGGGATGAACCGATCGGGGTGGCGGCCACACCAGTCCTCGACATGCCAGTCGTTGTAAGCACGGACCATCACCGCGGAGATTTCTGGATCACCGCGATAGGTGAACAGTGCGCCCGAGATCGTCGGAAATGACGGAAAACACAGTGAAGCAAGCACTCCCGACGCATTCATGTCATCCACTCGGGCATCGACGTCGTAGCATCCGGTTCGCATATCGTTAAAACTCGAGGGCTCGAAGCCCCACTCGTCGTTGGGCCTGCCGGCCACGGCGTTGAGGCCGATGTTGGGCAATTGCACACCGTCGTACACCCAGAAGCACACACCATTGGTGTCTTCCACGATGCGCGGCGCCTGCTCAGCGAACCGGCTGGGCACCCGCCCCGCGAACATGTCGGGAGGCTCAACGGTGTGATCGTCGACGCTGATCAGCACAAGATCGAGAGGGTCAATCACTCCCACATTTTAAACCACTTAACAAATCTTGTCTAAGTGTTCTATTGATGACCGCGGGACGCCGCGTAATCGTCGATCCAACCTGCCATCATGCCGTACACCGCCTCAATTGCTTCTCGCGCGGCAGCATCGTCGCCGTCGGGTTCGTAATCGATTTCCCAAAGGACGGTGGATCCGCCTGAAGGGTCAACCGCGCCCGCCGGCGACACCGACGCGACCGCGGCAAAACGACTGACCGGTAGCGGATTGTCTGCGATCTCGTAGGCCAGTGACCTCGTCTCGGGCTTAATCCAGCGCAGCGTCTCGACGATGGGAGTATCGCCGCTGCCTTTGATGCGCCTGCGCATGCCCGGCCCTTGGCCGTCTACCTCAACCTCTCCCGAACCCGGAATCCAATCCACGTTGCCGAAGTCGGCCAGAACCGCCCAAACGGCGTCCACGGAAGCCACGAGTCGCTTGCTGACGTTGAATGCTGGCATGCGCCGACGGTATCAGTGAGACAGTTGATCGACTAGTGTTCGCATGTACTGTCATACGCCGAAGGAGGGTTTGATGAGCACCGATGACCCCGCCGGCGACGAGTTCGCGGTCGACCCGGATTGGGTCCGTTACGAAGTTGTCGAACCGCACATCGCGCAGATCGTCATCAACCGGCCGGATAAGCGCAACGCCATCCTGTCTCCGGACATGCATGTGTTGTTCGAGGACCGCCTGGCCCGTGCCGAAGAGGACGACGACGTCAAAGTGGTGCTCCTGCTGGCCGAGGGAAAGGACTTCAGCAGTGGCGATGACGTGCGCCGCCTGCCGGTGGAGAAGGCCGGGTTGCAGAAGGGAAAACGCTTGCCGCAGACCGCACGGATGGGCAACGCGCGGCGCCTGCACCGACATCTGACGAACTGGCTCGAATTTCCGAAGACGGTGATCGCCGCATGCCAAGGCGCCACACTTGGCGCAGGTATGAATCTCGCGTTGGCCGCCGACATCCTGCTTGTCGCCGACGACATGTACCTCGCCCGGCCGCAGGCAAGGATCGGCTTCGCCGGATTCTCCACGGCAATGCCGTTGGCACTGCTCAAACTTGGCCCGAATCGTGGTTACGAGGCAATGATCACCGGACGCAAAGTCACTGCCGCCGAACTTCACTCCTGGGGAGTCGCAGCCTCAGTCGTGTCTGCCGACTCATTGCGAGAAGAGGCTATGCGGTATGCCCGCGCCATCGCTCACCACTCGGCCGACGGCTTGATGGTAGGCAAGCATGCGCTGATCACCTTCTGGCACGCCGTCGGAATGGCGCAGTTCGGCGACTGGGTCCCGATGGGACACACCGTATTCAGCAATCTGTCCTGGCGCGACGACGAATTCAACTTCATGAAGGAGCGCGGAGAGCGTGGCGGCCGCGAGGCCCTCGTCGAGCTGGAGCGACGCTATCAGGAGTGGGGATTCGACTAGCCGACTGTCCGCGTGAACATATATACAAGTTATGTTTGGTTGTTCTGTATGCTGACTAAAGACATTCCTGGCCTCGAGGAGCTGGACAAAGATGGGTGTGCTTGACGGACGTACCGCCCTGGTGACAGGTGCCGGGCGCGGAATCGGGGCCGCAGTCGCCGAAGGCTTAGCAGCAGAGGGTGCGACCGTCCTGGTGTCCGACGCCGGTGTGGGCGTCGATGGGACCGGGCACGACAGCAGCCCTGCTGAAAGTGTCGCGGCTGCTATCACGGCCGGCGGCGGCAAGGCATTCGCCGACGCCACCGATATCACCGATTTCGCCGCGTGCGGCGAACTGATCAACCGGGCCTCCGAGACTCTCGGGGGCTTGGACGTAGTAGTGAACGCCGCTGGAATCTTGCGCGACGGCATGGTGTTCAAGATGAGTGAATCCGACTGGGATGCAGTGATTTCAGTACATCTCAAGGGTACGTTCAATATCACCCGCCATGCCGCGGCGTGGTGGCGCGAGAATCGCGGTGGACAGTATCGCCTGATCAACTTTTCTTCAATGTCGGGCTTGCAGGGCGCGCCCAGTCAACCCAATTACGCGGCCGCAAAGATGGGGATTGTCGGCCTGACCTTTTCGTGCGCCAACGCGTTACGCAACTACGGGGTGCGGTCCAACGCCATCGCGCCGATTGCCGGCACCCGGATGACACAAGGCATCAAGGGCGGCGGGAGCATGGACTACTCCGAGAGCAATGTCCGTCTGTCGCCGAAGAATTGCGTGCCCCCGGTGGTATATCTGGCCAGCACGTCCTCCGAGTGGCTGAACCGGCACGTCATCTTCGCAGGCAACGGCCGCATCAGCCTGATGTCCAACCCCGTAGTTGAACGCGAGATCGTTTCGGCTACCGGTGTATGGGACATCCCGACCGCGTTCGCAGAGATCGAGACCTCATTCAAGGAAGCGGTCCTGTATCCCAATATCTTCGACAAACCACCCGCCAACTGACCAAAGGCGAAGGGTGACCATGACCGAACTTGACACAGAACGAATTCCAGCGCGTTTCGCCTGCGGCGAGACGTTCGTGCCCAAGAGCCGCTATATCGACCCAGACTTCTTGCAGCTCGAGCTGGATCGACTATTCACCCAGGTGTGGCAGCCCGCGTGCCGAGAGGAGGAAGTCCCCGCAGCCGGCAGCTACTACGAGTACACCATTGGTCGACAATCCATCGTGGTGGTGCGCCAGAAGGACGGCACGATCAAAGCGTTCCACAACGCCTGTGCCCACCGCGGAATGAAGCTCGTTCGGGGGTCGGGACCGTTGCCGGATAAGGAGTTCCGGTGTGAGTTCCACGGCTGGCGGTACGGGCTAGACGGTCGGTCGTCTTTCGTTCCGTGCCGCGAGGAATTCGCCTCACGGCCGCGCGAACAGTGGGGGCTGCGATCTGTTGCTGTCAGCACGTGGGGCGGCTGGGTGTTCATCAGCATGGCGACGGACCCGCCCGATCTGCTCGAGTGGCTGGATCCGTTGCCTAAGGCGCTGGCCCCTTTTCGCCTGCAGGACATGCGGTTTCGCTGGCGCAAGCGCACCTACCTGCCGGCCAACTGGAAGACAGTGATCGACGCGTTCATTGAGGGCTACCACACACCGGGAACGCATCCCCAAACCATGCGATCGGCGGAAGGGCCACGGCCGTCAGCGGATCCGGCATCACCGCAGGAATATGTCTACGCCCCATACACCCCGACCATCACCTACCAGAATCATTCGCGGTTCGTGTACACGCAGCGCCCCGAGCACGCGGACCGCGACAAGGGGCGTCAGGAGATGGCAGCACGGCCAGAGGTGTTCGCCAACTCGATGCAGTACCAGTACCTTGAGGTCGGCTCCCTGGTGACTGAGAGGGACTATCGCGCCGCTCAGCATTTGGCCACCCTGGAGCCTAACGAGATTCCGCCATTCATGCGCTACCACCAGATGTGTGAAGAACTCGCGCTCGCAGAAGGTGTTGCCTTTCCACGTATGTCGATGGAGCAGTACTTTGGCGGCAACGGTGATTGGCACGTATTTCCCACCATGGTCATCCTGGCGGAGAAGTCCTGCCTACTGGGTTACCGGATGTTGCCTGATGCCGAGGATCCGAATCGCTGCACCTTCGAGATGTTCTCGCTGGAGCACTTCGCTCCCGGGGACGTTCCTGAGACCTCATGGCAGGTTTTCGAGCGCTGGCAGGATCACGACGGTTGGGGCGAGTTGCCTACTCAGGACTTGAGGAACATCGGTGCGATCCACGCCGGCATGCACTCGGCGGGGTTCGATGGGCTGTGGCTCAACACGGCTCAGGAGATGTCGATCCGTAACGAGCACGCGATTGCTGACCGGTATCTGTTCGGAACCAACGAGCAGAAGAGCTCAACACCATAGCGATTGGCGCGGGACGGTTCGGCATCGTCATTGCAGGAGCCAATCCGAAAGCATTAACGCGTGTCGATTTCCAAGGCGGTCTGGCCATCGATCTGGACGCGCTTTCAGGCCGGGCCCGCACACGACGGAACTTCGAACAAGGTAGGCGGCTGGCCTCCTCACTCTCTCCTATTCGATCGCGAAAGCGGATGCTAAAGCCCAACAGTCACGTGTTCGGGAGGCAGCCGAACTTAGGGCTCGATCAGGCCGACTCGGATTGCGTAGCGAGTGAGCGCCAGCCGGTCCGAAAGTCCCAGCTTCCGTGGCGTATTCGTGCGGTGCCGATCAACGGTCTTGGCGCTGATGCTCAGGGTCGCCGCAATCTCTCGAGCTGATAGGCCTTCCGCGATCAGCTTGAGCACCTCCTCCTCACGCGCCGTCAGCACCGAATCGGGCAACGCCTCGCCCTGCTCGGCGCGGCTCAAGTACTCGCGGATCAGCGACCACCTGGGACTGCTGAGCGAACAGATCGACCCCCGCGACGGTTCATTCCTAGGAAACTTCCCGCAAGCCTTCAGTCACATCGGCGTCATCGCCAGCGGCCACCGCCTCGCCCGCGCGTTGCATTCGCAGTAGCCGCGACGACGTTCTGCGACAGTCCGCAGTCGATACCGCGGGCACCGTCGAGATGCTGAGGACGAGGATCACTGAGCGATGAAAGGCAGAATCGGCGCGACGATCCCCCGCCACCGGCGGGCACTGCATTCGCAGGCCCGGCGAACCGGACGGCCATTCGAGCCGCAGGCCAGCTACCAGAGCAGGTCGACATCCGGGCCAGCAACCCAGGGAAGTCCGCTATTTCGTTGGGCGGAAGTAGGGTTCAACCGTGCCGCTGAGCTTGACGACCATAGGATTTCCGCGGCGATCCTTCGCGGTAGGGACTTCGACACGCACCCAACCCTCGGCCACGTTGTATTCGTGAATATTGGTTTTCTCGACGCCATTGAAGCGAATACCCACGTCGCGGCTGAGCACCTCTGCGTTATAGAAGGTGCTGCGCGGATCGATGGAGAGGTGATTGGGTGGAACGTCTGTGTCTTGGTCCTCGGGCATGATGGCTTTCGTTGAATGCTGCGTCAGGTGTTTGGGTTTGGTTCTCAACGAATCTACGCGACTCAGCAGTAGCGGGGTGCGCGTAGGTCTTGCGGTCCACCTAGTGCTAACCGTGGTCGAGTCGGCAAGAATCTCGACTTGCTAGCCAAGTCTGGAGCACGACCTACTGACTAGAGGGACGCCGTCGCTGCGATTGCTGGGCCCCCGCGGGTGCTATGAGCGGATCGGCGGCAGAGCACCACTCGGCCGCCGCGACCTGGTGCCGTTGTCACGCTGCGCGAGTGATTGCGCTCATCCTTGGCATTGGTGGGCGTAATAGTGAAGTGGCGCAGCAATGTTCGCAAAGTAACCAGCATCTCCATATTGGCGAATGCCGCGCCGATACAACGGTGGATACCGCCACCGAAGGGAACCCAAAGCGTGGAATCCGGAGGGCTGCCCACGAACCGATCTGGGTCGAACCGCGCCGCGCGCGGGTAGCTCGTGTCACCGCTATGTGCCAGCACGGCGCTGACAGCGATGAGGTGATTATCCGGAATCACCCACGGGCCCAGCCGGACTCGCTCAAGGGTAAACCGCTCGAAGCCTTCAATAACCGGTCGGGTCCGCTGCACCTCCCACACTGTGGCCTGCAGCAATTCAGATTCTCCGGCGTCGACTTCAGCGACGAGCCGCTTGAGCAACTCGGGGTGGCGGCACAACCTCTCCACCGCCCACGCCAGGGTGGTCGCTGTGGTTTCGTGCCCGGCGGCCAGGAACGTACCCAGCTCGTCGCCGATATGCGAATCGGCGATCGGTTGACCGTCGTCATAGCGGGCGCGCAGCAGCAACGACAGCACGTCGGGACGGTTGGCGAGGTCCGGGTCGTGTCGGGCCTTTGCGATCAAAGTCTCAATCGCTGCGTCATAGCGTCGGCGATAGCGGTTGTGTCGTCCACCGGGGCTCCACGCCCCGACATCACGGCGCCACCGCGGTGGCAGCACCGCCAGACGTGACGCGTGGACCACCAAGGGCGGCAACACCTCACGTAGCTCCTGGAATTCGTGCCCCTCGGCGCCGAAGAACGCACGCAGGATCACGTTGAGCATGATGTGCCGCATCGACTCAAGAGTGGCGAATTCGCGACCCTCGGGCCAGGTCGCGGTCTCGCGCAGCACCTCTTCTTCGACGATGGATTCGTAACGGCTCACCCCTCTGCCGTTAATGGCCGGCATGAGCAGCTTGCGGCGCTGGCGATGTTCGACCCCGTGGAGGCTGAACGTCGAGCCCGGACCCGCCACCGAACCCAGAGTCGCCGGGCGCATCATCAGATCGCTGCGCGTGGCATTGAGGTCCTTAATCAGCTGTGGGTCGCTGATTACTACGAGGTTCCCGAGCCCCGGCGCCTTCAACGTAAATGCACCACCGTAGCGCTGGCCCAATGCTCGTACCCCAGCATTGCGGGCTAGCAAGAATCCCCCGGCGACGACCCATTTTGGAATCGGCACGGTCGGCGGCAGACGCACCGGATCGGTCGTCGCTTCCACACTTCCCCCTACTGACCCATGTCATGTGAATGGGACGCATCAAGATATGTCACCGTTTCGGGTCGCGCAAAATAACGGCTGCCACCGCGCCGGCATGAACCACCACAAAAACAGGCGCACCAGCAACAGTCAGTACCCCACCGACAGCCACAAACACACAGCTGCCCGGGCGGGCGACCTTGGCTTGACCAGGTCAATCAGCACGGCCAGGTTGTGACGGTCAGGGATCGTCGTCTTTGAGTCGGCAACAATCCCAGGTTTGCGTCCGGACGGCGTGCGACGACTCCTCAACGCCCACCCCGGCACGTATTATCTGCGCACTGCCCCTATTCGATGCCGAATCCAAAGCAACCCGGGCATGCAACCATTCACGCCCGGCATGTTGGCGGCGACCAGAATGCCCCCAATTCGTCACGGTGACGTATACCTCGCGAATATCTGGGCACGCTATTCACGGCGGAAAATTGATGACTGCGGACTCAGGCGACTGAGGGCCGTCGTGCCAGGCTTGATTCCAAGCGGCGCCGCCAAACCTTTCCGCACCGCAATCCTGGGAGATCGTGATGAACCGAGAATGGAAGCCATGGGTGGAACTGGCTTCCCGACACCGCTCGACGTGACAAGATGATCCCCGGCACCCGGGGGGATGTTGGGGCCGGTGTCGACTTTCGGGGGGAGAACCGACATGTCGTACTTGTTGGCGGCGCCGCAGCTGATAGAAATGGCCGCAACGGATTTGGCAGCGATCGAGGCTGCGATTGACGGGGCTCGCGCAGCAGCCGCGCCCTCGACTCTGTCCCTGCTGCCCGCAGCCGGCGATGAGGTTTCGGCGGGCATCGCACAATTGTTTACCCGGCACGCCGATGACTATCAGAAAGTGGCCGCGCGGGCGGCGGCCTTTCACAGTCGCTTCATGGAGCAATTGACGGCAAGTGCGAGCGCCTACACCAGCGCCGATTCCGCCAACGCGGCACTACTTCATCTAGCGCCTGTGAGTCGGACCCCAACCGCCGCCGGCATCCCGTCGTGGGACGCAATCGGCGTTGCTTTGAACAATTTCATCGGTGCCGCGCTGGATCGGCTTATTCTCGTCCTTCTTTGGCCCTTCCTGATCCCCATCGCCCTGTATTATTTGCCGTTCTATATAACGCTGGCGCGATTCTTCCCTAGCGTTTTCCCGACGACGGATTTGTGGAAGATACTCTTCTTCCCGTTCATCTAGCTTCCGCTATTAACCTCTGGCCGCTAGGCCTCGGCGGCGACCCTCAAACGTTTCAGGGTCTCGGCGAGCGTGCGTCCCACTTGACGGACGGCGATCCGATCAGCGATGTACCCGAAGATTCCGCCCGGCGCCTGATACGACATCCGGAACGTAACTTTGGTTTTGCCCTCGCCGCTATCGCGCAGCCGGATCCGGCCGCGCATAGTGACCCCGGTGATACCCACCCACGCCAGATCGCGGTTGTCGTCGAATTCCACCACCTCGATCAGGCCGCCGACAGGCACCGAACCGATCTTCCAGTGCACGCGGTAACGGGCACCCACGCCGGCAGCTTGGTCGTTGGCCGACTCCCAACGCTCGAGGTTGCTCATGAATGACGGGTAGCTGTCGGGATCTCCGACAATCTTCCACACTGCGTCGCGGTCGGCCTTGATCACAGAACAGCGTTCGACGCGCATCAGCCGAGAACCGGGAATCGACGTTCGGCGGCGAGACGATCGACGCCGCCCTGCAAACTTTCCGTCACCTTGTCGTGCACCGCCTGATCATCACCATCGACCTCGATTGGATTCTGCACTTCGATCACAATCTTGCTGGGCAGCGGGATATGACCCGCCAGGTCACTGATATTCAGACCCCATGGCAGGGCCAGCGATATCGGAATGCTCTTCAGGCGTAGCAACTTGTCGGTCATGAGCAGCTTGGCCAGCCATTGCCCACGGTTGAGGAACAACGCGCTTTCTTGGCCACCGATGCTCGCGACGGGAACGATAGGCACGCCGGCCTCGCGGGCCAGCCGCACGTATCCCATCCGTCCGCCGAAGTCGACTTTATGTCGTTCCCATGATGGTCGGAAGACTTCGTAGTCGCCGCCCGGATACACCAGCAGCGCCGCACCGGATTCCAGTGCCAGTTGAGCGTTTTCATGATTGGCGGCGACGGTGCCGAACTTGCGCAGCCAGCCCAGTGGCGGCGCCGAGACCACCAGGTTGTGCGCCAGCTGATAGAAGGGCCGCTCGACACCGAAGTACGAGCAGAACGCCAGCGTGAATACGACAGTGTCGGGCGGCACATTGCCGCCACTGTGATTGCCGACCAGAAGCACCGGCCCCTGGTCCGGGATTCGATCCAAATTCCGTACATCCGCTCTGAAGTACAGCGACGCCAACAGCCAGGTCGCCGGCAGTTGGTCACGGATGTAGTCGGGATCGCGCTGGTCGAGATCGGCTTTGGGAATCCGCGACACGACCTGCCGCTTGGCCCAGTCCACAACGCCGCCCAATGGCCCCATCTTTTCGTTCCTGCCCCTAGCGATCCATGCGTCTTGGTTGCTGCACATGTTTGAAATCGGCATGCGCAACCTCGACTACCCCGATACGTCGCTTTCACACCGCGAGAGGCACCGCACTAACTGGACGACGGGCAAAGCACCTGTTCGCTTAAGTTGTCGGCTCGCTCGCAGCGTTCGACTGGACGGCCTCGACCAGGGTGTCGGCGGCCAACAGCCCGAGGTTGTTCGCCGCCAGTGGGCTGTCACCGGTGAGCAGCTTGCGGTCTCGATGGACTTTGCCGGTCATGTCGTCGTTGAGGACCGTCAACCCTTGCTTGTCGAGTTTGTCGGCTAGCAGCCACTGCATATGCCCTGGGAGATAACCGATGTCGACGTTCAGACCCTCATCGAGCGCATCGGGAAACACGCAGATCGAATACCCGTTAAATGGCGACTCTTTATCGCCATGGCCGACGGAAAGCAGCGCGGCCGGTCCGTGACATAAGGTGATGATGAATTTGTCGTTGGCCAAGGCCCATTCGAGGGTCTGCGCCACCGCCTCGGCGTCGGGCAGTCCGACGATGGCCCCGTGACCTCCGGGGATGAATACAGCAATGTAGTCCGAATGCGAACCCAGGCCGTTCTCGACGACCTCGGCGAGCTTCTTGGGTTCCTTGAGCTTGGGTTTGAGCGCTTCGTAGGTCGCCAGCACGGCCGCGTCCTCGCCAGGCATCGCCCACAGTTCCAGCTTGGCCGGATAGCCGGCGATCGTGGCCACGTCGACATCGAAGCCCGCCGCCATCAGGTGGTGTAGAGGAAGCAGCATCTCGACCGGATGATTGCCGGTAGAGAACATTTTGCCGTTCTTACACAGCAAGTAGCGTTCCTCGGATGCGATCATGAGCACCTTCCACCGACCCTCGGTGTAGGCGCCTTCGTGTTTGACTCCCGCGAAGTCGGTTTTCGGCCGGGTGTACTGGGTCAACGAATACGGCGAGGGGAAAAACGCGTTGTCCTCGGCCTGATCCGGTGCTGGGTCCTTGCTGAGATCATCTGCACTGTGCGACATTTCGTGACCTACCTCTCTTCGCGCTCAACTTCCAAAGCAACAGCATTGCCGTGTCGGTGGAGTCAAGATCACATTTGACCTCAACACTAAACGCCTACGCGAGTGCTTGTCCGATCGCCAGCAAATTTCCTTCGCTGTCGCGAAAAAAGGCACCACGCTCACCGCGGCCCTTGCTGGGGTAGTTGTTCGTAACGGTGACGATATCGTCTGTGGTCTCCAAGCCGGCGAGTTCGAAGTATTCGAATTGGACTCCGCGCGAACGCAACTCACCGACCGCTTGTTCGATGTTGTCGACCTCGAAGCCGATCTGCATCGAAGTTCCGGAGGCAGTACCCGAGGACGCGAACAGATGAAATTCGGTGGTCCCACACAGATAACGTAAACCGCCGTCGCGTTCCTCGACCGGCTCGAGTCCAAGTCGGTCGCGATAGAACACTCGCGCAGTATTCAGGTCTCCGACCGGCAGTTTGGTCACCACTCTTGCCGCGTCCAGCGGTCCCACCATCTCAGCACTCCGTTCTAGGCACACCGACCAGCACACCGCCGTCGCTCACACCTGGCGGTGAGAAGTCGTAGTGACGGCGTGTCAACTACGACTACCTCGTCGAGGAAAACTCATCGCGCAGATCCCTACCCGCGTAAATCAAATCCGCCAAGAATCGCGAAGACGTCATGAAAATCATTGCGCAGCTCCGTTTTTCGTCATCTGAATAGTGCTGAGCGGATGACGGTGGCGAACCGTCGGCCTATGCGTTCATGGGCGTGCGGGCCGGGGTGCAGCTTGTCGGCAAGCGGGAAATCGCCAAAGTCCTGGGGCCCGTAGAGCTCCGGTCCGTGGACATAGCGCAGGTTTGGGTCCGTGGTTGCACGCTGGTTGACGATGCCAGCGAGCTCGTCGCGGATGACACTCAGCGTGAGCTTGCCGGCTGAAACGTCAGCTGGGTCGCCGGTGGCAACAAATGCCATTGCTCCCCCGCTGAAGTCAACAGCCAGCGGCCCAGGCGTGTTTTCGTGGATTGGACAGTGCAATGCGGACACGACGATGATCGGCGTGGCGGGGTGCCCATCGCGGATGGTGTCGAGGAAGCCATGTACGGCAGGGCCGAATGCGCGACGGCGCATCAGGTCGGCGTTGACGACATTGATACCGATCTTGATGCTGATCAGATCTGCAGGAATATCGCGCATCGTGCGGGCGGTGAACGGATCCAGCAGGGCCGCGCCGCCCATCCCGAGGTTGATCAACTCGACGTCGGCGTCGGCGGCAGCCACCACAGGCCAGGTGCCAGTGGGGTGCAGAGCATTGGAACCGTGACTGATGGAACTGCCGTGATGGAGCCAGATGGGCCGAGTGATCGGGCAGGGTTCTACCGGGTGATCACTGCGAAGCGCGATCAGTTCGGTTATTTCGTTGTGGGGCAACCAGATTTCGACCAACTTGAGTCGACCAGGCAGGTCGGCGAAGCGAATGGTGCCGGGCGCGCCGGGTAGGAGTTCCTCTGTGCCCGTAGCAGCGTCCTTCATCAGCACGTTGCCCCCAGCCAGACTGGCCTGCGCCGTCAACTCACCATCGATCAGCAGGTCGTAAACCCCATCGGCGCGCATCGGCATGCCCGCATAGGCGAGCTGGGTGCGCAGCGCTTCCAGTTCAATCTCCGTGGACCGGGTTACGAACGCCAACCGGCAACCGGCGGGTTGAGATTCGGCCATCGCCAGCTGGGGGTCGGAGCACTGCGCCCGAGCCCATGCGGGCAGGCGATGTGGCAGCAGGCCGTGCCTCGTCTGCTCGAGTTCATGAGCTCCGCGCAGCAGATCCATGGAGATCGTCGTCGCAGTGGTCGGCATGGACCACACGATCGCATTGCGGATCAGACCACCACAAACCGAGCATGCCCTAGGCTGGCCCGCCCTTGCCGCCCGTGCCACCGGCACTGCAAACTCGCTTCGCTGACGCAACAGTAAATTCACAGAATACTCCCACCACAATCACATGCTCGGTGTTGTAACAAGCGCTCCCTGATTGCGGGAAAGTAACGGAATGCCAGAGTGCGCCCGTGACGCAGAATTCCACTGCGCGGCCCAATATTCAGCATGGGCAACCACCCTCGTGTTTCAGAGTCCGCGGAGATGACCACTGAGCGTGAAACCCCGAACGACCAAACAGAGACGGTCCGCGGCTCAGCAGTACCGCGCGTCGAGCGATTCCACTTGAATCACTCAGAACAGGTCCGACGTTTCTTCGCCGCCGCATACAGTTCTGGCTGGCAGCTGCAAAGTCTGTCAAAGGACTGCTGCGCGACCGTTCTGCGACAAGCAGCCGGAGGGGTCTCTATCGATGAGTTTGTGGTCGAGGGCACCCTTCGCTGTGAAGTCGTGGGCACTCGTTTCGTCAACGTCATTCAGCCTCGGACGGGTGCGCTCAAGGTCGCCGGGCAATCTCTTTCGGGTACAGAACCCGTCCTGCTCGCCGACGAGGTATTGCCGTGCACGCTGGAAGCCGGTCTCGCCCGATTCCAGGTCGTCAGTATTGACGTGAACCTCTTGCAAGAGGTTGCAAACGAAAGTAACCCGGCACTGCCGCAACGAATTACATTCCCTGGCTCAACACCTCTTTTGGCCACGGTCCCCGGCGCGTGGCATCGCGCACTGGACTATGTGGTCGGTGCCTTCAACGATCCAGACGCCGGGTCGTGGCCGCTGACGGTTTACGCGGCGACTCGCCTGCTGACAGCCGTCACAGTTGAATGCTTCCCGTTCACGATGATCGACGTGCCGGATCCGCCGGAGGCCGCCGCCCTCTCAAGCGCGCTGAAGGACGCCGTCACATTCATGCAGGACCACGCCGGTCATGACATCGGCATCAATGACATCGCGGCAACCGTGAATCTCACGCCCAGAGCCGTGCAGTATCTGTTCCGCCAGCAGGTCGGCATGACGCCGACGGAGTACCTACGCCGCATCCGGCTCAATCGAGCACGGGCAGATCTGATGAACAGCGATCAGTCCTGCACCACGGTCAAGGCCGTGGTACAGAAGTGGAGATGCGGCCACCTCGGCAGATTCTCCGCCCAATACCACCGGGCTTACGGCGAATTCCCGCTTACCACCCTGACTAGTCCAAGCTGGTGCACGAGTCTGGAACCAACCACCTCAGATCGGCAACGCACCGGCCTCTGGTTGGCGCAGCGGACTACACTGGGCGGGTCGACGAGCTACGGAATCTGGTGAAACTCCAGAACGGGCGCGCCGCTGTATACAGTCAGACCCGGCGTTCGTCGTCGGCTACCCGAGCGCACCCAGAGGGACGCGAGATCCCAGAAGGAGTCAATCGTGGCGAACGCTGCAACGATCCCCGCCGAATCGGTCGACCTGTCGGCGAAAGCGGCGACGCTGTGGTTGGCGGCGACAGCGGCGCTCGCGATGTTGGCGATCTACTTCGTCGGCATCGACCAGGGCGCGGTATCGCTATTCGGCAGCGACACCCACGTACACGAATTCTTCCATGACGCAAGGCATTTGCTCGGGTTTCCCTGCCACTAAGCCAACGTCGTGGAGAAGCGTCTGATTGCGCGCGGCGTCCTGGCGGGGGTGGTGGGCGCCATGTTCGCGTATGGCTTCGCCCGGTTATTCGCCGAACCCGTCATCGGACGCGCAGTCGAATATGAAGACGGTCGAACCGAGGCCGCACATGCTCAAGGCGTCCACGAGCACGGGGCAGAGTTGTTTTCCCGCGGCGTGCAGGGCAACGCCGGATTGGGGTTTGGGCTGCTGATTTTCGGTGCTGCGATGGGCGCGTTGTTGGCCGTCGCGTTCTGTGTTGCCTACAGTCGCTCGGAAAGCGCTGCGCCACGGACGCTTTCGATTCGCCTCGCATCCGCGGCTTTCATCACTGCGTACCTGGTGCCGTTTGTGAAATACCCGCCCAACCCACCCGCCGTTGGTCAGGCGGACACGATCGCAGCGCGCACCCTGTGGTATCTGGTGATGCTATTGGTGTCGGTGATATTGGCCGGGGCGACAGTCTGGTTAGCACAACATTTCTCGCCGCGCTGGGGCACATTTAACGCCAACGTGTTCGCCTGCGGCGCTTACACGGTGGTAATCGGGGCCACCATGCTGGTCTTGCCGGGTGAATCCGAGACTCCCCAACCGATGCGAGATGCTGCCGGCACGATCATCTACCCGGGATTCCCCGCCGATGTCCTCTACCAGTTCAGACTGACGTCGCTGAGTACGCAACTGGTGTTGTGGGTGACCATCGGCCTGGTCTTCGCAACGCTCGCCGGGCGATTGCTGGCTCCGCATACGCAGCGCGAGCAGGTTGCCAGCGCGAAGTGACCGGCGTCTTGCGACTGGTGTTGGTGTCGCACGGAATGACGGAAGCCATGGCGGCTGGACGCTTTCCGGACGACGAACCGCTCAACGACCTTGGCCGCGGTCAGGTCGAATCGGCCTGCAAAACCTTCACTTTCAGCGGTCAGATTCGCGCACTTACGGCACCCGAGCAACGCACCCGTCAGACCGCCACGCTGTCGGGCCTAGCGGCAACAACTGAACCTCGCCTGGCCGACCTGAATTGTCACGCCTGGCGGGGTAGAACTTTGAGCAGCCTTGATAACGAGGAGTTGCGGTGCTGGCTCACCGATCCGTTAGCAGCGGTGCACGGCGGCGAATCGATCACCGAGCTGATCGGACGGGTCTCCGACTGGCTGACATCGTTGACGGACTGCCCGCAATCGACCGTGGCGGTAACTCATCCCGCAGTGATCAGAGCCGCGATCGTGTCAGCCCTTGATACTCCACCGGAATCGTTCTGGCGCATCGACATTCCCCCCGTCAGCCGCACGGTCCTGCACTTCCGCGATCGATGCTGGACCCTGCGACTGTGATCATCCAGCCGTCCCCACGATCACTCCAATCAATGAAGGTGCTGGCGTTCGTAACACCGGTCGAAACGGTTGATTACTCAACCATAGGTGGGGATTGTTGATGAGCCGACGAGTCGAGGCGGCTATGGAACCGAACTGGCTGAACGCTCACGAAGACCGCGCATGGCGGGCCTCCGTGCACGCGCATCGTCAGCTCGTGGCTCACCTGATCCGGGACCTGTAGGAATCAGGCCTGTCCGGAGCCGAATCCTGCACAACCTGGCGACGAACTACGACTCGCCCGCTAAAGGGGAGCCTTTATAGCCGTCGTCGGCCCTTGGCTACTCGCTGTCCGGGATGGTGCGTCACCACCACTGCTCCGATCCGCGAGAGGTCAGGTGAATGTCTGCTTCGCGAACGTACCGGAGGTTGAACCTTTCCCGGCTGGAAGCCAGACTAGTAACCGTTACTAGTATTATCTACAGTAATCAAGACAGATGGGTCGAAAGTGCGATTCGAATCGCGATGGTTCGGCCCAATTCCTCTGAAAGGCAACGCCTGTGACTTCATCTCCTGGCACTGCAACGACGAAACGTCGCGTAGTTCATGTCGGCACCGGCATGACCGGAAGCGTGGCACTTCGCGCAATCATCGATGACCCGGCGCTGGACCTGATCGGGGTCAAAGTGTCCTCATCGACCAAGATCGGCGCAGACGCCGGTCAATTGTGCGGCCGCCCGGACGTGGGCATCGGGGCAACAGGCGACCTGGCGGAAATCTTGGGCAGCAAGCCGGATTGCGTCGCGTACTGCGCGACGGCCGTCCGACGTGAAGACGAGGTGATCGCTGACATCGTCGGCTATTTGGAAGCCGGCATCAACGTCGTCACCATCTCCGCGATCCCGATGGTGTATCCGCCTGCAGCTCCAGCGAAATGGCGTGATCCGATCGAACGCGCCGCGCGCGAGGGCGGTGCAACCTTCTACGCGACCGGATGTGAGCCGGGATTCGTGAGCCTCAATCTCCCTACCGCCTTGCTGGCCGGTGCGGGCGTGATCGACTCCTACCGGATGGATGAGTACGCCCTCGACCTCGACTTGGCCTATCCGATCTGGGAAGTCCTGCATGAATCGATGGGCTTCGGCAAACCTGACGGCCATGTTCCCATCCGCATCGCAGTCGGCAAGGTGAACAACGACTGGGAGCCCGTCGTCCGCTACATCGCCGACACGCTGTCCGTCGACGTCGACAAAGTGACGCTGGACTGGGAAACGATTTTGGCCCCGCACGACCTCGACACCGCACTCGGCGTGATCCGCGAAAACACGGTCTGCGCCCACCGCTGGCAACTCGCCGCGATCCATGCCGACCGTCCCGTCGTATCTGTTCAATACTTCGCGACAGTCACCTCCACACCATGGCCCGACACTTGGCCGCGCCCGGCACAACCCGGCCAGGGCGGAATGGTGTTCCGCATCGAAGGATCCCCCAATATGACCCTCGACCTCCGTCTCGACCCGGCCCAAGGCGACACCACCAACCCTGGCGTCGCCGCGACCGCTATGGCGGCGATCAACGCAATACCGGCGGTCATCGATGCTGCGCCTGGACTACTTTCCGTACCATTGGCAGGCCCGTCGATCGTCACCCGTCAAACCCGCCGCTGACATGGCAAGTGGTCCAACGCCGCCGCAATCACAGCGACGAGCGCGAGGCTCGCTGACCGCGGACGCGATTGTGGAGACCGCCTTCGCGGTAGCGGCAAACTCTTCAGTCGAGGACCTGAGCATTCCACTGGTCGCCAGATCGCTGGACGTGGGGGTAACCAGCATCTATTGGCACATTCGCAACAAATCTGAGCTTCTCGACGCCATGACCGATCGCGCCTTGCGCCGCAGCGGGTTGCCGCCCTTCGTGGAGTCAGACGATTGGCGCGAGTCGTTGATGGCGCACGCCCGCGGCGTGCGGCAGACGTTCCTCGCTGATCCCGTGTTGACCGATCTCATCCTCATTCGAGGCGTACTGAGCCCTATGGCGCAGCATCTCGGCGCAAAGGAGACGGAGAAAGCGATCTCCTGCATGATCCAATGCGGCCTCGATCAGTCGACGGCGCGCGAAACATATTCGGCTCTCTCCGAACTCGTCCAAGGTTCAATACTTCTCGATCGGCTGGCACACAAGCAGCGCGCAGCACGTGACGAGAAACTCGCCGATGACAGCGGGTCCGTCAATGACGCACCTCCACAAGACAATCGCGCGTTCGAGCTTCTCTTGACGTCCCTGATCGCCGCCGCCGGGCGCCGGAACATCGAGTGAGACAAGCGGTCCGGCTCTGCATTGTGGGTTCAAAGTCAGTCTTGGCGCAGTGCATGCACGCCGCTGAGCGATCCACCGAGCTGCATCACATTCCCGCCGTCGCGCAACCCGCCGACCGCGACCGGCGCAAAGCCGAGTCTGTCGGCGAAACGTTCAAACTTGTTGCGGGCCCCAGTATCGTCACCGGCGTAGAACACGATCTGCCGGCCCACGGCGTGGCGCGGATCGGCGGCGATGTAGCTGCCGTATAGCGTATTGAACGCCTTGATGACGGTGGCGCCGGCCAGGTGTCGAGCGACCCATTCGCTGCCGGTCTCGTCTCCCAGGTCGACGAATCCGGCGTAGGTGGGCTGGTATTGGGCGAACTGGTTGGTGACGTCGACGACGAGCCGGCCCGTCCAGTCCGGCACCGCTGCGGTCAGTTCTGGGATTTTGACGAAAGGTATGGCAAGGATGACAAGCTACGGCGACACCGGACACCCTTTCACTCTCGACCCCGCCGACGAGCCCGCCTTCGCACGCATCGCCGTTCGGGCCGGCCGTCGCGATCTGGCCGCCCGCGCGGCCGAATTTGCCGAACGACGTGCCCACATGAATCCAAGATGTTCGCCGATACAGACCGTCCACTCCCCCGCGCCGGTGCACTCGAGGACGCCGGGCGCGTCAACTCCCACCGCGACACCGCCATCCACCTACTCGACGAAGCTCACAACACCTACGCAAAGATCGGCGCACTGCGCGACGCCGCCCGTACCCGACAACGACTGCGGGCACTCGGTGCACGTCGCCGTCAGCCCACTGGAACGGCAAGCGCCGACCGATTGCGTGACCTCACTGCCTCCGAACGGGCCGTCGTTGATCTCGTCGCGCGCGGGGCCACCAATCGGGAGGTCGCAGCTCAGCTGTTCTTGTCCCCGCACACGGTCAGCACCCACCTGCGTCACGCATTCACCAAGACCGGCGTGCGCTCCCGTGTCGAACTCACCCGGTTGGCCACCCTCGGCGCACCCGAACCGAGTTGACCGGCATTGCCCCTGAGGGTCAGCGGTTGAGGTAAGCGCCCAGGCCGCCGAGTTCTTCGTCGGCGATGAACACCGAACGTACGTTGAGAAGCGCCTGCTCGACATGCAGGTCGCAACCCCACGCCGAGTCGCCCCAGGGATCGGCGACCTTGATCTCTGCCGGAGCGCCACACCCTTGCGATCCGCCCAATTCGCACCGCTCGGGGTGCGGGATGGCCGCTTGGGTGACTGCGGCGCTGCGCATCTCAGCAGCGAGTTGAGCGGCGATCTCGGCGCGCTGCTCGGCCTCGGCGCGCAACCGGTGCTCAGCGTCCAACGCTGATGCCAGCTGTGCCCGCGCCGCCTCGACCTCAGCTTCCGCCGCCGCCCTGGCCTGCTCGCTGCGGTGGCGTTCAATGGCCAGGGACGCGGTGTCGGCGAAAATCCGAGCCAGTGCAAGATCGTTGACTTGCGGGGCACGCGGGCTGCGGTGATACATAGCGAAGGTTCCCAGTAAGGCTCCGTCGCGTGCCAGGATCGGCGTCGACCAGCACGCAGCGAGCCCCGCACGCTGGGCCAGATCGCGGAAGTCCGTCCAGAACGCATCGACGGCGATATCGGTGACGATCACCGGTTCACGCCGGTGTGCGGCAGTGCCGCACGAGCCGACGCCTTCACCGGTGGCGATTCCGTCGATAGCGTTGTTGTAGAAGTCGGGCAGGCTCGGCGCGGCACCGTGGCGCAGGTGCCGCCCATCCGGGTCCGCGAGCAGCACCGAGACGAGCACTTGTTCAGGCGCGAGCTCCTCGATGGTGCGCGCCATCCCGTCCAGCACGTCGGGCAAAGGTGCTTCGCGGGCGATCTGTTCGACCAGTGCGCGCTGTTCGACCATCAGCCGCTGCGCGTGCTTGAGTTGGGTTGTCTCCACACCGATCAACCGCACACCGATCACCTGGCCCGCGTCGTCGCGACGCGGTTCGTAGGTGACCTCGAACGTGGACCGGCGGATATCGGCTCCGGCGCCGGCGATGTCGTGGCCCGCATACGGCTCACCGGTCCGATAGACCTGATCCAGTAGGGCAACGACGCCTTGGTCGCCGAGCTCGGGCGCCAAGTCAGCAAGTGGAAGTCCAGTGCGGGCTTGGTGCTCCCCGATCGCGGCGAAGAATGCCGGGCTGGCCTTCTCGACCACATGCCTTGAGCCTGCGAGCGAGGCATAAACGGTGGTGAACTGCCCGAACAATCCGCGCAAGTCATGCGATGTAGCGGAATCATGCCCGTCGAGTTCCGGGTGGGCTTGATTCGGCGCTGGGATCGTCACGATGCGGTCGCCTCTCGTCTGTACAACTGGAACGATTATCCCGTATGCCCAGCTAGCGGGAATCGACCCGGCCACATGACGCAAACTCCGTTCGCTTTTCGGAACGCCAGCAGTACTCGGCTTCGCTTTTCACACAGTCGGCACCGTGCCCCCGTCGACGACGACATCGGCGCCGACCATCGCCGACGCGGCATCGGAGACGAGGAACCCGACGACCTCGGCGATCTCGGCGGGTTGCGCAGGCCTACCCAGTGGAATGCCGCCCAAGGCGTCCATAACGGATTGCAGAGCTGCGTCGCGGTCGCCGGTGCCGGCGGCGGCGATCCGCGCAATGAGGTCTTCGGCGGCCTCGGTCTGAATAAACCCGGGCGACACCGTGTTGACGCGAATACCTTTCGGCGCCAACTCATTAGCCAATCCCTTACTGTAGGCGCGCAGCGCCGCCTTCGCCGCGGCGTACCCCAGGGTGCCGTCGAAAAGCGGCTGTCGGCTCTGGATGGACCCGACGTGCACGACCGCCCCGGAGCCCGCGTCGATCATCATGGGCAGGAGCGCCCGGTCCAGACGGACTGCGGCAAGCAGGTTCAGGTTGAGCTCATCTGCCCAGTCCTGATCGTTGAGCGTGGCGAAGCCGCCCGACGGAGCCCTGGAGCCGCCCGCAACATGCACAAGGATCTCGAGTCCGCCACGGTCACGGATCTGAGCGGCCACCTGCTCGACGCCAGCCGTCGAGGCGAGGTCCGCGGCGATGAAATCGTGTGCCTCCGCTCCGCCATGGCGCGCGACCGTGGTGACGTGAGCTCCGCGAGATCGCAGCCAGGTCGCCACGGCCGCGCCGGTCCCTTTGGTGCCTCCGGTGACGACTGCCCGCCTACCTTGCAGCGCGTTCACGCGTCGGCCCGAAAGACAGGCCAGCACAGCGAGGTGACCCATTGCGTGGAATCCTCAGTGTCCCAGAAGAATTGGTCGTAGTACTCCCGCAGCGGGCCTTCGACACTGATTTCGTGCTCGGTCGCGTATTCGCCGAGCGCGCTGTAGTCGAGGTCGACGTCGTCATGCGGGCCGTGGTAGGAGATGACGGCCAATTCCGCCGCCGGAATGGTCATCGGCACCACCCGCCCAATCGGTCGCACCTCACCGCGAACCGGGACGAAAACGGTAGTGCCACCGCGATCGTTGGCGAAAACATCAAACTCGAACAACGCTCCGAGCACCCCAGTGGGCGTGAGCAGATGGTCGGCCTGCACCGTCGCTCGCAATTCGCCTACCGCCCCCTGCCACCAGGGCAGCAACTCGTCGCGGTCGACCGTCGCCGTGATCGCCGCGGCCGAGGCATCGGCAACCGTGCGGTGTTCGATGCGCGAATCAGCGGCCGGCGCTTGCAGAATGGCCCGCAACGATTCCACGGCACTGCGCGTTGTCGCCAATTGGTTTTCGAGCCGTTCCAGGTGACCGCTGATCAATGCGTTGCGATCGGCCGGCGCAGAGACAAGTACGGCGCGCACGTCAGCCACCGGCATGCCGAGGTCACGTAGCCGACGGATTACCTGAGCGGTCGGTGCCTGATCGCTGGCGTAGTACCGGTAGCCAGTAGCCGGATCGACGCGACGCGGCTCAAGTAGCCCGACATCGTGGTAGTGGCGCAGTGTCTTTACCGACAGTTGCGTCATTCGGGAGAAGTCGCCAATCGACAGGATGCTGGTCACCGGCTCATTGTGAAGTCTCCCGTTGCGGGAGAGTCAAGGCCGGCCATTACCCTTGACTCTCCGGCAGCGTGAGAGTCCACGTTGGTGACATGACTACTCAACTTCACCCCGTCGCCCAACGTTATGTGGACGCGGTCAACACTTTCGATATCGATGCTGTGATGCGGACATTCGCCCCCGACGCTGTCGTCAACGACAACCAGCGCGAGTTCGCCAACTCGGAATCCATTCGCGCCTGGGTTGCCTCCGAGATCGTCGGTGACCACGTGACAATGCAGGCGATCCACGCCGACGAACGATCCGGCGTGACCGTGCTACGCGCCCGCTATGACGGTGACTATGACAAAACGGGTCTGCCTGACGAACTCGTGATCACCAACTACATCGTCGCCCGAGACGATCTCATAGCCGGCCTTTTCATCATCTTCAACCGCAGTCGTTGATATGCAACTGTCTCCCCACGCCGCTGACGGGCGCGGGGAGACAGTCGTAGATCCGACTAGTTGGGTGTCGACGGCGCAGGAAGTCCGCCAGGCGCCGGACCCGAGTTCTCTGGCACACCAGGCGCCGATTCTCCGGGGATGTTCGACGTCCAAATCAAGATGTCTTGCAATCCATCGTTATAGACCACACCATTTGGCGGCGCGCCCGTCACGTCAAAATACAGCGCGCCCGTTGACTCGTTGCCCTGTGGGATGGGTGCCGGGTTGAGGCCATTCGGTGCCGATGCCTTGTCGATCAGCTTGTAAGTCTGACCATTGGGCCCGCGGGCACTGAAGTTCCTTACTAGAGGCGTCACCACACCCGCATCCGACTTTGCGGTGATGTTGGCCTCGTAAAGGGTGCCTTTCGGGGTGTAGCCGGGGATGGCGATGGTGCTCGGCTGCAGGTTGCTCACAGTGTAGGAGGTGACAAGCGGCCCGGCGGTCAACTGCTGACTCACGCCAAACCCCTGTATCGCCGGTGCGGCGGAGGAGACTCCCGCGCCGAAAGTTGTTGCCGCAGCTATCCCCGCTGCAGCAATAGCCACCTTGACCGAATTCTTACCGAACCTCACAATGGGCTCCTTTATTTATGCAACATTGTTTGAGCGGCCAACCAGTCTGGGGAAAGGCCGCACTTGCTCTGCATAACCAGACGCAGACCAGCTCAAACAAGAAGCCTCATCCAATAGCTTTGTTGCGCCGGAATACCCACGAACGTGCGATTGAAAGTGCTTTTCGAGCAACATAATTCGGCTTGGTTGTTTACACCGGCACCATCTGCCACAGTTTCCGAAACTTAAGTATTAAGTCGGCCTTTCGATAAACCTCGAATGCCCCAAGCAACCACTCCTCCGGATTGCGCCCGGACACCACTCGATGCTTCTGGCGTACCCAAACGGGAGATGGTGGCGATGCTGGCCGGCGTGGTCCGGTCGCAGGGGCCGAGCCGTGACCCCGCTCTGGAGAATCTTCCCTCGTTCGCCGGACGCTGGTTCCGCAGGTACGCCCAGGAACCAAAATGCGCCGCGCACTGGTATTCGGTCGGCGCAGCACGTGGCTGACGAACCCGTTGAGACCTCGTCACGGATATGATCGCTCCATGCACGCGGCGCAGGTGGGCGGGTAATGGTCCGCAGTCACGGCTGGTCCGGCAACACGCCACGTTCTGACGAGGAGGCCATCAGCCGGATCCTCGATGCCGCCGACGCGTTGATCGCCGAACGCGGCTCCGCGATGCGCATCGCCGACGTCGCCCGCTCCTTGGGAGTGACCCGCCAGACGGTGTATCGCTACTTCCCCGGCACCGAGGCGCTGATGCTTGCCACCGCAATGCGCTCTGGCGACGGTTTCCTCGAGCAGCTGGCCAATCACGTACGCGGACAGACGGATCCTGCGACTGCGATCGTGGAAGGAGTTGCGTTCGCGATCGAGCATCTCTCTGAAGACCACCGGATCGGTTTCATGCTGAGCAAGCGAACTTCGAACTCCACGGGCACCACCCTGACCTCTGATACAGCCTTGGCATTTAGCCGCTCGATGCTGCACAGGTACGAAGTAGATTGGGAAAAAGCAGGTTTCGATGAGGATGCCCTCAGCGACCTCTCGGAATTCTGCCTTCGTGTGTTGCACTCATTTCTGGTGGACCGCGGTCAGGTCGTCCGAAGCGGAGCGGATCTCCGGCGCTTTCTGGCGCGTTGGATCGGGCCTGCCGTCATCTACCCGCAGCTCGCCGGCGCAATGGAGTCGTTGACCAAAATCACTGCACCGCAGCGGGTTCGACGCCGTTCGGCGTCATGAACGTCAGTTGGGCCCTCACGCGACGGGCAGTTTGAGCAACTGCTTGGTTTGCCAGTCCGTGATGTAGACGTCGCCGGCCGAATCAACTGCGATACCGCCGGGCTTGTGTATGCCGGTCATCGCGAGGACTTGCTGAGCCGAAGCGCCACTCGGCAGCTTGATCACCCGGTTGTTGCCCGTGTCGGTGACATAGATGGCGCCGTGAGCGTCCGCCGCGACACCACCCGGGTTCTTGAGGCCGGTAAACGGCAGCGTCTCAGGGGCTGGCGCTCCTGCCGCCAACTTCTGCGGCGCCGACTATCCGTACCAGCGTGCCCGTACCTATTGATACTGTGCCGACCACCATTGATACTCCTGATCCAGGGTATGAACCTTGTCTCCCCCGACGGATCCCATAATCAACTGAGCATCGACCGTCCACCTGACGTGCGGGTAGGTCCCCGATTTCACCCCGCCCGCACCTTTGCCGACTAGGCAGGACAGTTTGCCGTGTTGCTGCGGATTTGCCGAGCCGTGCCAGTCCTGCGGCGACGCGCCCCTGCCGGGGCACGCGACCAGACTTTCGCTCAGATCTGCCCGCGGTGGTTCGTTGAAGCCCCCGGACAGTGTTCCCGAGTCAGGAAAAAGCCAGTAGACGACTTGACTGGGTGCACCGTGATCGCACACAGCCCTGGCAATCGAGGTCGGTTGATCACCGTGCCCACCGCCGTCCACCTCGCACTGAAGTCCGGGGGGAAGCACGGCTTTCAATCGGTCAGTCGCGGCGGTCGTGGACGTCGTCGATTGGGTGCTGGTCGCGCCGGTGGTGGATGCCACCGATTGAGAGGTCTGCGCCGAATGGGGGGCACCGCTACAGCTCACCGAGGCGATGATCATCAGCGGAGCCAAAAGGGCGCCATATCGAATATGGGCAGCTTGCACTCGCACGACGAATAGCCTATCCCGACTCATCGCGCGCGATGAGTTCGTCGGTTGCGCAATTCCCGATTTTGACGCCGATCAAATCGACGATGGGCCGCCGCACGTATCATGCATTGATGACGTATCCGGTCCTTAACGCGCCATTTTCAGTTGTCGAACGATATTGATGCACAACAGGTTTACCGTTTTACGACCGCGGACGGCACCTGTCGCACAGCCGGCCTGACCCGATGAACCCGAATCTCGACACCGCCCTCACCATCGCCGAGTTCGTATTCAGCGCACTGTTCGTATTCTTTTGCGTTCCGTTTGGGATCTTCACCGCCGCCATGGCCATGAATCAGCAACGGCCACAACCTGGCCGGCTCGACTTCCTGCAACGCACCGCCGCATTCGTCCTTCCTCCGCTGCTGCTTTTCGCCACCTATATTGCGGCGATCGCGCTCGCCAGCCAAGCGAGCGGACTGACCTTTTTCTATCCGCTCGTCGCGGTGCCCTGCGGTCTGGCAGCGTGGTACTTCACGCTGGTTGGCCTCACCGAGTGGTTGCAGCACACCCGCATAGCTGGACCCTTTGTCGAAGACCCCAAGAGGCACGCCGCCGCGAGTTCGCAGTCAGAACCGTGGACAGCCCCGCCAAGGCGATCGTCGCGGTGACCGAGTATCTGCGTGTAATGGGAATTGATCACCCGACAACTGATTTAGTTGCAGATCCATTCGAGGCCGGCTGGTTGGTGTACAACCCGTCGCGGGCAGATCAAGCGGCGTTTCTCGTCAAGGGCGGCGGACGGGTTGAACGTCGTCGTCGGTGACCCCGACGTGGCACACCATCCAACCGAAGTCAGGGCGATTGGCGGCCAGGGCTCTGGGACGATAGCTTCCTGGGGTGATGTTCTCAGCTGCTAGAGCAGTCGGGCGATGGATCGCCCCCGCCGTCACGGTTGCGGCCGTTGCCAGCATAGGTCTCGTCGCCCACCCTGCGACGCACCCCGCGCACGCCCCGGCGGTGCGACTGGCCAGCGACGCCAACCCGCTGGGGGGCGGGAACTTCTACGTCAATCCCAACTCAGCGGCCATGCGGGCCGCGCAGGCGGCCAATCCGCCAAGTCCGCAATTGACCGGTATCGCCAATACACCACAGGCGTACTGGGTAGTCCCGGGCGGCTCGGCAGCCACCGTCGCGAAATACGCCGGCGACGCGGCGGCTGCCGGCGCAGTGCCGGTATTCACGCTGTACGGAATCCCGCACCGTGACTGTGGCAGCTATGCCGCAGGCGGGTTCGGGTCGGCCGGCGAATACCGAGGCTGGATCGACGGCATCGCCGCCGACATAGGCGGTGCGCCGGCGGCGATCATCGTCGAACCGGATGCTCTCGCTATGGCCGACTGCTTGTCGGGTGACCAGCGCCAGGAACGCTACGACTTGATTCGCTACGCCGTCGACGCACTGAGCCGCAATCCGGCCGCCGCCGTATACATCGATGCGGGTCACCTGCGCTGGCACAGCCCTGACGACATGGCCGGCAGGCTCAACAGCGCCGGTATCGGACACGCGCGGGGTTTCAGCGTCAACGTGGCGAACTTCTACACGACCGAGGACGAAATCGGTTACGGCGAAGCGATTTCGGGCCTGACGAACGGTTCGCACTACGTTGTCGACACCTCGCGCAACGGAGTCGGACCCGCCGCCGACCCTGATCACAGCTGGTGCAACCCCAGCGGCCGGGCGCTGGGCAGTCCGCCCACTTCGGCCACCGGTGGCGCGCATGCCGATGCCTACCTGTGGATCAAGCGTCCCGGTGAATCAGACGGCACGTGCGGGAAGGGCGATCCGCCGGCGGGCACGTTCGTCAATCAGTACGCCATCGACCTGGCGAGCGCCGCGGGCCGTTAAGGGGCCCACCCGGGCTACACGCAACTCGCAGATGTTGGCCTGGACCACATCCGCGGCGCTACTCACACCGGACAGCACCAACAGGCTCAGGAGCCCGGGAGTTCGCTCTGGCGATATCGGTGTCGAGCCGGTCGTTCCAGACCGGTTCGTCCCAGCTGGAAAGCACATTCGTGACGGGTCTCACCAATTTCGCAGCGTCGCCGGCAAGCGGCGTACTCCTCGGCGCGTTGGGGCCTTTCGTCAGCCCTGGCGTGGCGTTGTGGAACAGCGCGGAAAACGTTTTCGCCGACCTCACCAATGCGAATGCGACTGCCGCCCTTGGTCATCTCGTCGACATGCCGGCAGATGTCGTCGACGCGTTCTTCAACGGCGCTACCCTCAACCTCGATGCGCTGGCACCGACGTTCCAGCCTTTCGTCGTTGCCGGCTCCGACGGTGGAGAACGACTCGACGGCCTCGGCTTCGCGTTCGGCGGGCTATTCAGCCCGGGACAGGTGGTAAGCGGCGCCAACGGGCCGTCGTACTACGGCACCGGCGGTTCGATCCTGAACGCTTTGGGGCTGGAACTCAGTTTCTATCCGCCGGACGACTTTGCCGGTGGGACCCTCAGCGCTCCCTCGATACCGGTGGGTCCGATCGCCGCCGCGGCGGGGCTGATCAGCATCCTCGGAAATGCATTGGGCGGCACCCTTCTGGCACCCTGAAGCTAGCGACTCTCAATACAGGATCCGAGCTTTCGCGGCGGCGAACTCGTCATCCGACAGCGCACCGGTGGAGTGCAATTCGGCGAGAATTTTTAGCTGTGTCGCGATGTCCGTATCCTGCGCCGGCGGCGTCCTGTGGTCGTCGTCGGACGCAGCGACACCGTCATTCGATGCGCTGACCAATGCGGACGGCGACGCCAGCAAGGTCTGCGCTGCCGTCTGCAGCGATCGGATCGACGACAGGATTCTGTCGTCGGGTTTCTTCGCTGTGTACGTCTTCACACCTGACCGTTGCCCGGTGATTTTCACGTACGCCTTTCGGCCCGTCGAATCACTGTCGTGCGAGAAGTCGATGAGGCGATCTCGCCTGCTGGTGAAGATCGGCCCCTTGGTGGTGAAGGTGCCGTCCTGGTACAGCGTGAGGATCGTCCCCGCTTTATCGATCGTTCCGGTTGCCCATGCCTGTTCCGAAGGTTGCGCCTGTCGCACCGCCTGCTTCAGTCCTTCGGCGAGATCTCTGGCTTCCTTGAGTCCGATGTTCTCGACGCCGACGGCCTCGAGGATCAGATTGATCGCTGCGACTTTCTTCTTTTGTGCCAAAAGGTCCGCGATCTGCTGACGTACCTCGCGCGGGAGTGCGCCTAGCGTCGGGTGACTCGCGAACGGACCATGGCCAGTGGTTTCGCCATCGAAGGAAAAGTTCTGCTGCTCATCCATGACTCATACCCCCGCCGGCACCCTCGTTGCCGCCGCACGCATTTCGTTACGCAGCGTGGTGAACTCCGAGATCGTCTTGGTCGACACAGAGGCAACCGGTCGGGTATTACGGCCTGTTGCTTCGGCTTTGGACACCATCACCACGCTGTCGATGTAGGGCTGAATGGTGGTGGCGTTCTGCACTGTTGCGACGATCACCAGTTGGAAGCCGAACTTGCGGAACGCCTGTAATGCCTGCTGAGCGAATTGCGGGTCGGACTTGGAGAACGCCTCGTCGAGCATCAGCTGCGCGAAAACGGGCCTGTTGTCTGCACTTTCGAGACTGGCCAGGTTGAAGCTCAGCGCGCCGGCCAGGCAGAACGCCATCAGCTTCTCCTGCTCGCCGCCAGAGTTGTCGCCGGCGTTGCTGTGCGTCCGGATGAGTTCCTCACTGCTGACGTCCCATTCAGCACAATCGAAGGTGAACCGGTTGCGCACATCCAACGCGTCTCGCGTCCACGCCTTGTCCTCGGGCGCGCTCGACGCCAGCCGGTTGCGGAGCCGCAGGATGTCGGCATACTGATCGAGGATCGCCTGCTTGTCCCCCAGTCCGACCTCGGCGATGCGGCGCGAGATGGCCCGTACGACCTCGGTCAGTTCGGCGACCGCCTGAAGATGCCGCGGCGTGGCCCGCAGCGTTAATCGGGTGCCGCGGTTGAACTCCACCGCACCCAGACCGGTATTGACGCGGTCGATCTGCTCGCTGATACGTCGCGCCTCCTGTTCAGCGACACGATGCAACGTCAGGATGGCGTCCGGAGCCTGCTCGGTGACCAATCGCAGCATTCGCTCATAGGCTTCGGGCAGTTCGCGTTCGTCGATGTGTTTGCACAGAGCGACGTAGTCGTAGACCCGCTCGTCGAAGTTGTCGCTGTCGTTGGGAATCGCGTCCGGGAACGACGTATCGAAAGTGTTGAGAATGCGGGCCAATTCATCGTAGGAGCGGCGCCTGCTGTCTCGTAGTTGGTCGCGCTCCTTTCTGATGGCGCTGAACAGCGCATCGCGGTGCGGTTCCGGATCCAGCAACTCCAGCGACACGGGCAACGACGCGGCGTAACGGTGTAGCAGCTCGGTCAGCGGCTCGGACACGAACGTTGGTGAGAGCCGATCCTGCAGGTCAAGTAGTCGGGTACGGCGTTGGTCGAGACTGTCACGGCGGGTCTGGACCGCGCCCCGGCGCGTCATCAATCTTTGTATCTGCGACCAGCATTCATCGGCGCGCGCGTTGAGCGCCTCGAGGTCGGGGTGGTCGGCGACCAGCAGCTCGTACTGCTCGCGCAGGCGGTCTGCGTGCCCATCAGCGGTTTCGGAGTCGATCTGACTCCACTGCGGGTAGCGCTCGCAGATCGCTTTGCACGCCGCCGCGCGGTCGCGCCACTGTTGGCGTCGGGCGGCGATTTCGTCAGCAATCCGTCTGGCCTTCAAGTAGCTCTCCTCGGCGGCGCCGAGTTCCAGGGTGAGCGCGTTGATCTTGGCCGACACGTCGCCTTGGTAGAGGTAGTCGGACTGCTTGACCGGGCGTCGATCGTCCTTGACCGCCAACCGGTCTGAGTCCTTATAGAGCCCTGCGTCGGTGACCGCCCGGCGGAATCGGGGGAAGACGTCGGGACTGTCGACGCAGATATGGTCGCCGGCGTCCGCGATGATATCCACGGCTTCAGCGGCGCATTGATGTGTGGGGTCGACCGCGAACAGTTTGCCCGCCAACGTGTTCGGCTCGAGATCTGCCGGCGCGGCACCGAGGAATTTCGCCCGGACGTGGTGCAACTGCAAGCGGCCGCGCATGTTGGTCTCATTGACGAACCGCAGCACCGCAGCCCAGTGCTGGTCTGGAACCAGCAGCCGCAGGCCCGCGCCGCGCAGTACCTTCTCGACCGCGAGACGCCAACGCGTCTGGTCGGGCTTGAGGTCCAGTAGTTCGGCGATGTAGGGAAGCTCGGCCGGGTCAGCTCCCACGGCGGCGCAGATGTGTTCGCGCATCCCGAGAGCGAATTCGGGCAGTGCCGAAACCACGTGTTCGACGCGGCGCAGCTCTTTGGAGGCCTCATCGCGAACGATGCGGGCGGACTTCTGCGCATACTCCGCGTCGGTGGAGGCCTCACGGCCGCGTTCGACCTTGGCCAACATTTCGGTGGCCTGCGCCAGCAGATCCTCGCGTAGGTTCCAGAATTCCTCGGCGGTCTCGGGAGTCGGGACGTCCTGGGCAGCGAGCAGCTCTTCATAGGCCGCGCGGCGGCGGCTGATCTGTTCGGCCTCCGCCTCGGCGGCGGTCACCTGCGATTGCAGCGGGGCGGTGTTCACACTGGAGCCGCTGATCTGGGCATTGAGTGAATCCGCTTCGGCCTTAGCCAGATTGAGTGAACGGGTGACGTCTTCGTACTCGTTCTCGAGTTGGTCGATGGTGCCGTCGAGCGATGCGACCTGAGCGGGGCACTGCGCCAGCCGGACGTGGTCGGTGAACGCCCGCACCATCGGCACGTCGACCAGGTCGATGATTCCGAGGTCCGAGGACTCCGATGCATAGCGATGCTGGACCTGCTCGATGTCGCCGAGGATCTTGCGCTTGCGCTGCGCGACCGCAAGCAGTTCGCGAGCTTCGACCAGCGGATCGATCTGCTTGAGTGCCTCGGGCAGTCGGGTGACGCTGTCGGGTTCGTCGAGCATGAAGTCTCGTACGAATTGCTCAAGTCCACCAACGCTTTTCAGCGACTTGGCTTTGCCGAGGAGCTGCTGCGCCGCATCGGATGCGCGAATCCCGATGGTGGCGTACAGCTGTGCCAGATACTGAGACTCAACCTTGGTAGAGAGCCGCCAGACCTCCTTGAACACGCTGGCGTCAAAACGGTTGGCCGCCCACCGGTTACACACATCCTCGATGTCCAGGTCGCCGTCACCCAACACGAATCGGCTCGACGAATCATTGCGGGAGTCTCCGGTGAGCCATTTGAGTACCAGACCGGTGACCGATCGGCCGGTGTCACTGGCGTAGGTAACCGCGACGGCGGACCACGCGGTACCGTCGCCGCGCAGGTACATCACCCGACTGGTCCCGCCGTCGCTACGCTGACCCCACGCGCCCCGCACGTACTTGTCCACGGTGCGTCGGCCCGCGCTTGATCCGGCTGCGGTGTTGTCACCGGAAGCATTGAAGTTGCGCCGGTTGAACGGCAGAAAGCCTAGCGAAATCGCGTCCAGCAGTGACGATTTCCCACTTCCCGAGGCGCCGGCGATCAGTGCGCCGCCGCTGCTGAACGGGATCGAGTGGTATCCGTCGAAGACGCCCCAGTTGACGATCTGCAGACGGGACAGATGGAATTGTTCAGTCATCGAACTCGACTTCTTCGCTTGAGTCCTGTGGTGCGCCGCCGTTGAGTAGCTGTTCAAATTGCTGTTGCAGTTCGCTGATCACCGAGGCGGTCATGATCGCGCTGATTACGGGGCTGATGGTGTAGCTGTCCTCGTCGTCGCGGCTCTTGCGCAGGATCTCCAGGCCGGCAAGTCGCGCGATGGCGGCGTCGATGCGGGCGGCAAAGGTGACGTCGTCTCGATCGGTGTCGTTGAGCACGCCAGAAAACAGCGCGTGCATCTCTTCGCGGCTGATCAGCACCGGCCCGCCGCCGGCCGCCCGCATCATCTGAGCCAGGTGCAACGCCAGGATCGAGTCGTAGGTACCGAGCGGCTCGCGGCGCAGAAGCTTGATACCCCGGGCAGATTCGTAGCGGGCCTGTTCGATGAAGGCCACTTCAGTGCCTTCGATGATGCGCAGCAGCAAGTCGAGTTCGGAGAGCCGGACCGACAACTGGTTGCGATACTCGACAACCCAGCTGTAGATGTCGGTGTCGGCTTCGGCGCTGATGTAGCGGCGGTTGAGCAGGTGCTGCAGGGCCCAGCAGGCACGGTCGGGAAGTTCGGAGACGTCGCCGTCGAATCGCGGCCTGCGCTGAATCGGAGTTCGAACCGCCTGGTCCACCTGCGGCAGCGACGAGAAGTCGATGTCAGCTTCTTCTTGTCGGGGGGTCATGTGCCGGCTCCCGCGAATGTGGTGATCGATTCGGTGAATGCCAAACGGGGAAGGCCGATTTCGCGGTCGGTGCCGTCCAGCGATCGGAACCGGACGATCACCGACTCGGCGGCATCTTGCGCGGGATCTGGTTGGGTCTGTTTGAGCGCCCAGGACCACAGCACGATGACGTGACCCAGGTAGGCGGTATCGAGCATGGCAACGGCGTCCGGCAAGGTGACTGGCCCCTTGCGAATGGCGGTGTTGAGCATGTCCGCCATGGCGGGCGCGTCGACCTGGGTGGTGAGCGCTGCGAAGCTGGTCAGGTCGACTTCACCGGTCGCAGCCTTCGCAGGTGCCGGATTGGACAAGTCGCCGATCTTAAAGCTCAGTGCGCCAACGGAAGTGATGGCGTGACGGGCCAACGGAACATCGATGTCGAGACGTGAGTCGATCAACGAGGACTTGAGCAGCGCGCGGGCAGCGCCGATGGCCTCGTTGAGTTGGCGGGCCACGCCGCGACTTTGTTCCATGATGCCAAATGCGGTGAACCGCTTGACCCGCTGGGCGCAGCGCTGCTGGATCCGCTCGACCTCGTCGATCTGGTGCCCGACAAGCTCGAAGAAGCTGGCCATGACCTTGCGCAGGGCGGGGTCGAGGGCGGGCAGCGCCTCGGCGACGGCGGTGACATCGGCCTCGAACTCCGCACGCTGGTCAGGATCGTTGATCATGCGCAGGAAAGCGCGGTGCGAGTCGCGCCCTTGTGAGTCCCAGGCTGCCTGGTAGTCGGTGTACATCTGGCGTTGCCGGTCGCGGTACTCGAGGTTGCTGTCGATGGGCTCGTCGAGGGCTGCGGTGGCCTGCTCGATCATCGTGCCGTACTGGCCGATGTCGGTGATCAACCGTTCCATCTGCAGGGCGATCGCGCGGGCTTCGTCGTAGCAGTCGGTGACGTCTGGCTGCGGGCGTTGGCCGGCGTCGAGTTCGTCAAGAGCGTGGTGCAGGGCGGCGATCTCGACCTCGATCTGCCTGCGAATGCGGGCAGGGTCGCTGTCGACGCGCAACGCGACCTGTTTGAGACGCGATGCGATGCCGGTGATCGACCCACCGGTCGCGATGGTGTCCTGGCGCCTCATGCCGCGAAGAAAGTCCAGCGCCCGACGGGTGTCCTGAGTGAGGTAGCAAATATTCCGCTCGTGGCCGGCGCGAACATCGACGATACGGTGCAGCCATCCCTGGCTGGCCCACGACTTGATCAACGCCAGGCCGGACTGTGCTTCACCGATCTGTTCGAGGTCGCGTTCCAGGCGCACCACCAATTCGGCCTCGGGGAGGGCGGCATCGCCGAGGTGACGTTCCATCAGCGTCGCGTAGACGCCCAAGTTGAGCGTGGCAAGCAGTCGGATGACCCGGGATCCCTGCAGTTCGCGGTTGAGATCAAGCAGTTCCGCGACCGACAGACCCGTGTTGTCGTCCACTGTCACCCCCGATGCGTCTGAGACATTCCTCCGAACGCCCCAACATAGGCCACGGCGGCGACATGTTTGGCGCTCGAACGAGCCGTGTCGTGGAGGGCTTGCTCACAGACGCCAATTAGAACTGGTCACGGAAGTAACCATCCCCCAACGCATTTCCGTTACCTACGTGGCACCTGTTGCCCGTGAGTGGCGTGAGGTTGGTGATGCCGCTGCGAGAATCCAATTCGTCACCGTGACGACCGTCCGAGCGATGTGAGAAATACCTCGTCACTGCGCGCATAGTTCAGCCGAGCGCCCGAGGTCGATCGATGTTCGGGGCGGGTCAAGACTTAGGTATGTTCTATGACAGAGCAAACAACTGGGCACGAGGCTACGCAACCTATTGGGTGTGACTGAGCGACGATGGGGTCGGGGCGCCGCTACGGTGGCGTCCCTCGAACACGGATGCCCACGTCACCGATCTCGCGGGTCCGGTGTAACACTTCTCATGACTTTCCGAAGCCCAGACGCCGACGGTGTCAACACCAATTCTTCGAGCCCTCAGGAGTCTGACTGCCGTGATTGATTCCAGCCTTCCCAATGTGGTGCGCGAGCGTGCAAGTTTGCAGCCCAACGACATTGCGCTGACCTTCTTAGACTTTGAGCAATCCTGGGACGGTGTTGAACTCACGCTGACCTGGTCGCAGTTGTACCGGCAAATGATCAACCTGGCCGCGGAAATCGCGCAACACGGGAGCACGGGCGACCGGGCGGTGATCCTCGCACCGCAAAGCCTCGAGTACATCGTCGGTTTTCTCGCTTCGTTGCACGCCGGGTTCGTCGCGGTGCCGCTCTCAGTTCCGCAAGGTGGCGCACACGATGAGCGCACCACCTCGGTGCTGGCCGATACCACACCGGCCGTCATCCTCACGGCTTCTTCGGTCGCCGACAATGTCAGGGGCTATTTGCAGCCGCGGCCCGGCCAAAGCGACACGACGATCATCGAAGTCGATCGACTGGACTTGAATCGCCGCCCGGGACCGGCCGCTCGTGCGACGTATGGACAACCGGACATCCTGTATTTGCAGTACACCTCCGGGTCCACCCGCACACCGGCCGGCGTCATGGTCACGAATCAGAACATGTTCATTAATTTCGAGCAGATCATGACCAGCTACTACGGGATATACGGGAAGGTAGCCCCGCCCGGATCGACGGTGGTGTCGTGGCTGCCCTTCTACCACGACATGGGCTTCGTTCTCGGACTCATCATGCCGGTTCTGGCGGGCATTCCAGCCAAGCTGACCAGCCCGTTGGGATTCATGCAGCGGCCCGCCCGATGGATAGAGATGCTGGCGAAGAACGAACTCGCATTCTCCGCAGCACCGAATTTCGCATTCGACTTGGCGTCTCGTAAGACCAAAGACGAAGATCTCGAAGGCCTTGATCTCAGCGGCATCCATAGCATCCTCAACGGCAGCGAGCGGGTGCAACCAACCACGCTGAAGCGCTTCGTCAACCGGTTCTCCCCCAACGGTCTTGACCCCCAGGTGATCCGCCCGTCGTATGGCATGGCGGAGACGACCGTCTTCATCGCGACTCGCCAGGCAGGCCATCCGCCAAAGGTCGTCAACTTCGACGCCAAAAAATTGCCCGACGGCCACGCGGAACAAACGGATACCGAGGGCGAAGGCATCACATCGTTGGTCAGCTACGGCACCGTCGACACGCAGTTGCTGCGGATCGTCGATTCCGACACCAGCACCGAATGTTCGGAAGGCGAGGTCGGCGAAATCTGGCTTCAAGGCGGCAATGTCGCTACCGGCTACTGGCAGCAACCCGAGGTAACCGCGCGAACGTTCGGTGCATCGATCGTCAACCCTACGGCCGGAACGCCGGAAGGCCCCTGGCTCAGGACGGGAGACTCCGGGTTCCGTTATGACGGTGAGCTTTACATCGTGGGCCGCATCAAGGACCTGTTGATCGTCTACGGGAAGAATCATTCTCCCGACGACATCGAGGCGACGATTCAGGAGATCAGTCCGACCCGCTGTGCAGCGTTCGCGGTGCCTGTGGACGGAATCGAGAAACTGGTCGCGGTTCTCGAGATACGGCTCAAAGATGTGTCCACCGAGGAAGCGGCCGAACAGCTCGGCAATCTCAAACGTGCAGTCACATCCTCGATTTCGAAGGTACATGGCCTGAGTGTGACGGATCTTGTTCTGGTGCCACGGGGTTCGATTCCGATCACCACCAGCGGCAAGGTGCGCCGCGCGCAGTGCGCCGAGCTTTACCGTCAGGGCCAGTTGATCCGGTTGGACGCCTAGGAATCACAGCACACGTCAGCCTCCGGGCGACGACACGACCGGCACGCTGGCGAGCACGCTTTGTCCCCAGTTCATGAACGCGTCGATGAGCGGGGCCGCGGGGTTGGTGACGGCCTCGCTGGTGAAGGTAGCCGGCCCAAAGCCGAAGCCGCCGTTGCCGACCACCCCGAAGCCGGCCAGGAATGAACCCTGATTGCCCCAACCCACGTTGGATTCGCCGAGGTTGCCGACGCCGAGGTTGGAGTTGCCGTAGTTGCCGATGCCAATGTTGAAGTCGCCGGAGTTACCCACTCCCACATTGAATTTGCCGGTGTTGCCGTAGCCGATGTTGGTGATCGAGCTGTTGTTCAAGATCGCGTTCACGAAATCGATTGGCACTGTGGATATTGTGCCGGACACCGACCCGTACAGCCCCGTCACGAATGTGCCAGGTAGCGAGTTCAAGCTGAGTAGGCCATTGGCACCACTGGTTACGACGCCGCCGCCCAACCCCAGCACCCAGTTGACGTTCAGTTGCCAGTTATGCCACTGAGCGCTCACGCCGTTCACTACCGACGTGACCGGCTGAGCCAGGTGCAGGATGTTTTGTTGCACACCCGCCGGGGTGAGGAAGCCGTGCGCACCGGCGTGCGGGGTACCGCCGCCCCAGCCCGTCTCGCCGGTGCTGCCTGCGTAACCGCCGACCGCGCCGTGACGGCCGCCGACGCCACCCAACCCCGGACCCCCGTTGTACCCGGCCGCACCACCGGCGCCTTGCAGGCCGAATTGAGCACCGGCACCGCCGTTGCCGCCCGTGCCTGCCGCTCCACCGATACCTCCCGAGCCGCCGTCGCCGTAGAGCGCGGCGCCATGGCCGCCGGCCCCACCGGCGCCGGCCGTCCCGCCGGCCCCGCCGGACCCGCCGAGGCCACCTACAACAGCGACGTTCGCCGCAGATCCGCCCTGACCGCCGTTTCCGCCCGCACCACCCGGGCCGCCGTCACCGCCGTGGCCCAGGAGCAGTCCCGCGCTGCCGCCGGTTCCGCCGTCGCCGCCGAAGCCGCCGTTCCACCCGGCGGTGGCATTGGTGCCCAGGTTCACGCCGAAGGGGCCGCCGACAGCCACCGCATTGAGGCCTGCGGCACCCCCATCGCCCGTGCCGCCCGCGCCGCCAAAGCCGCCGTTGCCGAACAGCAGACCACCGGCGCCTCCGTTGCCGCCTCGGCCAGCGTTGCCGCCGGGGGTGGCCCAGCCAGGAGACCCGGTGCCGCCGTTCCCGCCGTTGCCGAGTAGGCCTGCCGCGCCGCCGTTTCCGCCGGCGCCCTCGAATCCATTGCCGCCGCTGCCGATCAACAGACCCCCGGGCCTCCCATCGGGGTGGGCCGCGGTGCCGTCGGCCCCGGTGCCGATCAGCGGACGACCCAGCAGCGCATCGGTGGGCGCGTTGACGATGTCCAACACGCCGTTCTGCACCATGCGCAGGGGGTCGACGTTGGCGGCCTCGGCGGCTGCGTAGATGTGTCCAGAGCCGAACAGATTCTGAACGAGTTGCCGGTGGTAGTGGGCGGCCTGCGCGCTGACTGTCCGGAAAGCCAGGCCGTGGGTGTTGAACAACGCCGTGATCGCCTCCGACACCTCGTCAGCACCCGATGCGAGCACCCCCGTAGTCGGGGCAAAAACTGCGCTGGCGGCCTGGCTCACTGTTGACTCGATAGCGGCTAACTCATTTGCAGCCGATTCAAGTGATTGCGGCGAAACAAGGACGAATGACATATAACACCTCGCAAGAGCGGTCGAATGAATTCAAAGATTTGCCGCTAAAGGGGCCAGCCGACAACCACAGCCGATGAAAGGCTGTAGCGCCAGTCGCGGCAGCATTTGGCACGACCGCTCACATTGCGATCACACCGATAGTGGACATCTAATTCGCAATAGGTACCGCTGCAGCTACGAGTGTGGCGGCACCCATTCCGATTGGTTTTGACAACAACTAGCTTGTGACCAACCAGGCCTCCACATGGAAGATCGATTACCGAAATACTGAGGCCCGCCGCTGCTGGCGTCGGTAAGTACTCGCCGACCATTGGGAGCCAGTGAACTGCGGTGATGCATCGCAATCCGAGCGATGGCGGTCGCGTGACATGCCGAGTCCGAACCCTGAGCGCGGCCGCGGCAGCACTGCGCCGACCCTTCTGTGAGTCTGAGCTCAGCAGTACCCGCCATATCTCAACCGCCCATTGTGACTAACTAAATTTACGCCTCCGCAATTTAAGTGAGGTGGATGCCACCATTTCCCAGTTGCCACATTTGATCAGAAGATTTTGACTTCGCTGTCAATATAACCACGATCGATCCCAGTTTTGTTGGCAGGAAAACTGTAACTGAATGGCGGCGATGTCTGCTGGCGCGGATTTACTGGAAAGATATGGCCGGACAACACCGACGACTTCCCCGAAGTGGCCATGTGCTGCACGTTTTCCGAATTTGCAGCAGCCACGCCGCGCGCTAGTTAGCGACGGAAATTGCCGTCTTTTTCTTCTCTTGCGGGCGACTACTTCGTTTGCGGCACCTGCCGCCGACCCTGCTGAATACGCCACCACCTTGCATGCGAGCCCGTCGGGGCAGCAGCGCTCCTCACCACCGGCCCCGAACGGCATCCAGCAAACACATTCATAGTTCAAAATTGACGCCTCGGTGGTTTTCACAGCTGATTCTTAGCTTGCTCAAAGCCCCAGGATAGGACCGAATGACTAGGAGATTCCCACCAGTTACGGGCCTACCCAGCCGACTCGTCCAGCTGGGAAAGATTCATTGAATCGCGCTCCACGTGGTCTTTCTCCTGCTTAGAAGCCCATCCTCGGCACGTTGACCGGACTGTCAATTTGGATTCATAGATAAATCAAATGTATTAACCCACCGAATCCTCGTTTGCATGGCATGATCTTGCCGTATCGGATGTGCCTACGCATCCGGCAAAGTACCAAGTCAAGCGAAGAGATGACACGAAAGGTCGCGAAGACAATGAGCTTTCTGGTTCTGCCCCCGGAGATCACCTCGGCACAGCTGTTTTCTGGCGCGGGTTCAGGGCCGATGTTGGAGGCGGCGGCGGCCTGGAACGCGCTGGCCACCGAACTGGATTCGGCGGCGCAATCCTTCTCGTCTTTGGTGTCGGACCTGGCCGGTCAGGCCTGGCAAGGTCCTGCATCGCAAGCCATGGCGGCGGCAGCGACACCCTATGCCGGCTACTTGTCGACGGCGGCGGCACAGGCTTCGGGGACGTCTGCACAGGCGCAGGTAGTAGCTGGGGCATTCGAGTCAGCGCTCGCGGCCACCGTGCGTCCGGCCCTCATCTCTGCGAACCGATCAAACTTGGTGTCGTTGGTCCTGTCGAACCTCTTTGGCCAGAACGCGCCGGCGATCGCGGCGGTAGAAGGCATCTACGAGGAGATGTGGGCCGCGGACGTGACCGCGATGCTGGGGTACCACACCAGCGCCGCGGCGGCGGTATCGCAGTTGGTCGCGCCGGCGGAGGCGCTGACGACCTTGCCGAACTTCGGCTTCGGCAACCTTGGGAACGGCAACTTAGGCTTCTTCAACACCGGTGAGTCCAACTACGGGATCAACAACTCGGGCACCCTCAACATCGGTGCAGGCAACGCCAGCCCCAACTTCACCCCCTCTGACCCGGTCACCACGTTCGGTGGTGCCGGCTTTTTCAACAAGGGCATCGAACAGGTCGGCATCCTTAACTCCGGCCTGCGGAACGTCGGCCTAGGCAACGCCGGGACATCGAACCTCGGGATCGGCAATGCCGGAACCGGCAACAGCGGCCTCCCACTGTCCTTTCTGACGACTCTCGGCATCGGCAACCACGGCGACTACAACCAAGGCCTGTTCAATACCGGCAGCCACAACACCGGCATCGGCCTCACCGGCGACAACCTCGTCGGCTTCGGACCCCTAAACATCAACGCCAATGCACTGAGCGGGTTACCCAGCGCCGCAACCGAACTCCCCAGCTTCGGCTACGGCAACATCGGCGAAGGCAACTACGGGCTGTTCAACACCGGCACCCTCAACCTCGGGATCAGCAACGTCAGCCCGTTCTTCACCCCCACCGACCCCATCACGACCTTCGGCGGATTCGGCGTCGCAAACCACGGCATCAACCAGGTCGGCCTGCTCAACACCGGACTCAACCAGGTAGGCATCGGCAACGCCGGCGAACTCAACCTCGGCATCGGCAACACCGGCTACGGCAACAGCGGCCTGCCACTGTCCCTGCTGACAACCCTCGGCATCGGCAACCACGGCGACTACAACCAAGGCCTGTTCAACACCGGCACCCACAACACCGGCATCGGGCTGACCGGCGACAACCTCATCGGCATCGGACCACTCCACATCAACCGCTAGTTCGCAGCACCAGCGAATCAGGTTGTGCCGCAGCAGTTTAAGACTGAGACCGCTAGCAGTCGCCTACCTTGTCAATCATGTTCTTCAATGGCGGTGCTGGGGTTACATTCACCAAGTAGCCAGGATTGTCTGAGATCCAACCGATCTTGGAGCAATAGCCCGGTCCGGTCGGTTGCCCGGCATGCCATGTGTCGAGCGTGGGCCTGCAGCTGGCGATATCTGACTCGTTGATGGTCCTGGCGGTGTCTAGCGCACCCGGCACGCGTTCCCAAATGATCAGGCCTCGCGCGGTCGGCAGGTTGCAGGGCGACTCAGGCAGCGGAACGGTACGGATTTCGCTGTGAGCCGCAGGCGCCAACGACAGCGCACATGCTGCAAGCAACGCGGTCGCTGCAGCGTTCCGGGGGATGGCCAACGCGCGACCCCTTCCTCAAACGATGATGGCGTGCACTCTGAAGCTACCTCCTCAACGGTGGTCGGAGAACTGTCTGCACTCAGGACCGGGGTGCGGAAAAGTACATCTCCTGCCGCACTGTGCAGACCAGGCCACCGCCGCGGTTGAACATCGCCCCACTCGCCAGCGCCATCGAATCGGCGCTACTCGGCGAAGACCGTTGGTAGAGAAGCCAATCCGACAACACTGCGGGTGCGTGGAACCACACCGAGTGATCACGTTGCGCCGATTCCCCGACTCCGCCGCGGGCGACGAACGCCGGTTCGGTCAACGTCACCGCCGACAGATAGGCCACCAGACTTGCGGTCAGCACCGGATCGTCGGGAACCTCGCCGTCGGGCCTCCACCACATCGGCGACCGTGCGGGGGCCGCGTGCTCGGTATCGATGATGCGACGCTCGAACCAGCGGAGGCTCGCCCACCGCCCGCGAGTGTTCTCGTCGGATTCAGCGAGATGCGGTGGCACCCAGGGCAGCGTCTCCGGTGCCGGCGCCGACGGAATCGGCGGCTGGTAAACGACCTGTGCAGACGCAGGATCCGCGACCTTGAACGAGGACATCGCTTCCATCAGGATCTTGCTGTCTTGCCGGGCGGTCACCCGGCGCGCTGAAAAGGTCCGACCTTCTTGAAGATCGACCACTTCGAAGTCCACTGGCCTACGGGCATCCCCTGGCCGCAGGAAGTACGTGTGCACACTGTGTGGCGTACGACCCGGTGCAGTGAGACTTGCCGCCAGTAAAGCCTGCGCGGAGATGTGGCCGCCCAGAATGTGGTTGGCGGGCGCGGGCAACTGCTCGCCGACAAAGCGCCACTGGTCGATCCTGTCGAGCTCCAGGGTGGCGAGGACGTCGCTGAGCGAAGATGACATTGAGACGTATCTTGCCTGACCCCGCCAAGACGCACCGGGAACTCAGCGGCTGAGCCTCCGGTAGCGCTGCAATCGGCGCAGCGCTGACGCCGCCGACGGGCCAGCGGCGGGCTCCAATGCCTCGACGAGTTGAGCACGCACAGCCGCCACATCGAGATGCATGCCGATCGCCACCAGGCAGTTCGCGACGGCCCGCGGAGGCGCCTTCACGACGTGGATCGCCGGACCCACCAGATTGACAACGTAGGTTCGGACAGATCGTCCGTTGCCGACCGCGACCACGCCTTTCAGCCGGAACACCCCGGCCGGCGGCTGTTCGAGGAGGTCGAACAGCGCATCGAGGTCGACGCATCCGGTGCTCGTCACGGTGACGGCGTCGGCATGGACGTGGTCTTGCTCAGAATCGGAGTCGGACATCAACTCCCGAAACGAAAGTTGTCCGGTCGTCTCGGCGGTGTCCAGGGCGTCGAACAGCAACGCGGGGTCGATCCGGCCGCCTGTGGTGCCGACGACGTGTACACGCGGATTACGTTGCGCCACACGCTTTTTGACGCGTTCGACTACCGCCGGCCGCTCGTCTTCGGATACCTGATCGAGCTTATTCACAACGATCAGGGACGCGGCACCGTAGCGAGCCGGAGGCAGTTGGGTTCGGTCGACGGTGTCGAAGTGGTTGGCGGCGTCGACGACGTCGATCAAACCGCCGGCCCGAACGCCGGGCAACTTGCTGAAGCCGATGATCCGCGCGATCGCGACCGGATCGGCCACGCCGCTGGCTTCGACGACGATGGCATCGAGGCGGCGCGCCGGATCAGCCAGCTTGGCGAGTGCCTCATCGAGCCCGCCGTCGTCTGGCAGGCAGCAGATGCAGCCCCCGGCGATCGATGCGGGCTCGTCGATCTGGCCCGCCACCAGCGCGGCGTCGACATTGAGGTCTCCGAAATCGTTGACCACGACCCCTATCCGGGTACCGGGACTGCGCAATACGTGGTTCAGCAGCGTGGCCTTGCCCGCGCCGAGGTGACCGGTAAGAGCGATGACAGGTATCGCAGACAAAAGCCTTCTCCCCACGTCCGCATCTGGGCGTCCAAGGCTACCGGCGTGCGCGACGGCGGGGTTGTGGCACGGTCCCGTAAACAAACGGTTACCGCACAGACCGACGCCCGTAACGGGCGCCAAACACACTCATTTCGAGTTTTTGCAGGTCAAGCCGCCGGGGCGAGGCCGTTCCTGTGAGTATCCAATGCGAGTTGGGTCGGGTGTGCTGAAAGCCGAGAAGCCGGAGCGGGAACTGGATAGTCTCGATGCACACATCGACGATTGACTTGAAGGGGGCGGGGTGTCGTTTGTAGTTGTTGCTCCCGAGTGGCTGAGCGCGGCGTCGGGGCAGCTGGCGAACATCGGTTCGACGTTGGATGCGGCGAACGCGGGAGTCGCCGCCGCCACCACGGGGCTTGCCCCCGCTGCGGCGGACGAAGTGTCAAGTGCGATCGCAACGTTGTTCGGCGGCTTCGGCGAGGAGTATCAAGCGCTGAACGTCCAGGTCAGCGCTTTCCAACAGCAGTTCATCCAGACGCTGAACTCGGCGACCGGAGCGTACGCGACCGCAGAGGCTGCGGCGAGCGTCCCCTTCCTGGACGAAGTGTTCAATGTCATCAACTTTCCCACCCGACTGGTGCTAGGACGGCCGCTGATCGGCGATGGAGTGGCCGGCACCGCGGCGAACCCGAATGGTGAAGACGGCGGCATCCTGTTCGGCAACGGCGGCAACGGCTACTCGCCGACGGCTACGGGGGAGAACGGCGGAATCGGCGGATCGGCTGGATTCATCGGCAACGGCGGCGCCGGCGGATGGGGCGCGCCCAATGCGGGAGCCGCTGTCGGCGGTCTCGGTGGTCGTGGCGGCAACGGTGGATGGCTGTTCGGCAGTGGCGGGAACGGTGGCGCCGGAGGCTTAGGCATGGGCAATGCCTTGCGGGCCTACGGAGGCACCGGCGGCCAGGCCGGAACTTTCTGGGGCAACCCCGGCTACAGCGGAACCGGGTGGGACACCAAGACCGTCTCAATGCCGACCGTTGCCAACACCGAACCCGTGGTCAATATCTCGACGAACGGCGGACCGATTGCGCCGATCCTGGTCGACACTGGGTCCCGAGGCCTGGTTCTGCAGATTCCCGATGTCGGCGGCGTACCCGGATTGCTGCGGATGGGTCTGCCCACCGGGATCAACATCAGCGGCTACAGCGGTGGGCTCACCTACCTCTATGCGTCGTATCCGACCACGGTGGACTTCGGCAATGGCATCGTCACTGCCCCCACCCCCGTCAACGTCGTGCTGTTCTCGATTCCGACCTCGCAGTACGCGATCCAGGCATACCTGACCAACTTCATCAAGAACCCGTTCACCACCCCCTTCGATGCGTACTTTGCGTCCGCGGGCGTCGACGGCGTGCTTGGTGTCGGACCCAACGCGGTTGGTCCTGGGCCCAGCATTCCGAACCAGTATTTACCGGGCAACCTCGGCGCGGGTCTGCGGATCGACATGCCCAACCAGCAACTGCAGTTCGGCCCCAACACCGGGACACCTGCCATCGTGGTGAACGGTGCTCCCATCGCCACCACGTATGTGTCGGTCAATGGCGGCGGGGTGCAGGCCGTCCCGTCGATCATCGACTCGGGTGGCGTGCTCGGAACCCTGCCATCGTCGGTGATCGGGGGTGCCGGATCCCTGCCAGCAAACACACTGATCCAGGTTTACGCTGACGCCGCCAAGACTCAGTTGCTATACCAGTTCAACACCAACAACTACCAGCCCACTGTCATTTCGTCGGGCCTGATGAACAGCGGCTTCCTGCCCTTCAGCCAACGTTCCATCTTCATTGACTACAACCCGGCCGGGCAGGGCCAGACTATCTTCAACACCATGTAGCGGATTCCGTTGCCGGACTGACAGATTGAGGCTTGTCGGCACCCACCGCTAGAGTCAGCCACATGTTGCAGACGGTCGCGGTACGCGGGTACCGCTCGCTGCGCGAGGTAGTCCTGCCCCTGGGTCGCCTCACCGTCGTCACCGGCGCCAATGGCACCGGCAAGTCGTCGGTGTACCGCGCGCTTCGCCTGTTGGCGGATTGCGGCCGCGGCGAGGTGATCGGTTCGTTGGCCCGCGAGGGTGGGCTGGAATCGGTGTTGTGGGCCGGCCCTGAGCACCTCGACGGGGCCCGTCGTACCGGAACCGTGCAGGGCACCGTCCGCACCAAACCGGTATCACTTGAACTCGGCTTCGCCGCAGACGATTTCGGCTATCTTGTCGATCTCGGCATGCCGCAGATGGCCGGCTTCGGGTCGGCGTTCGCACGTGATCCGGAAATCAAGCGGGAGGCACTGTTCGTCGGTCCGGTGCTGCGCCGCGCCACCACGCTGGTGGGCCGCACCCGCGAATTCGCCGAAGTCAGTGACGATTCGGGCCGTGGTTTCGACGAGTTGTGCCGAACTCTGCCGCCCTATCGCAGCGTGCTGGCTGAATATGCGCATCCGCAAGCGCTTCCCGAACTCGCGGCGGTGCGGGAACGGCTTCGGGGTTGGCGTTTTTACGACGGCTTCCGCGTTGATCCCGCGGCACCCGCCCGGCAACCGCAGGTGGGCACCCGCACTCCGGTGCTCTCTGATGACGGCAAAGACCTCGCCGCAGCGATTCAGACGATCATCGAGGCCGGATTCGACGATCTGAGCCGCATCATCGCCGACGCCTTCGACGGTGCCTCCATCGCCGTCGATGTCAGCAACGGACTTTTTGATCTGCAGTTGCAGCAGCGCGGCATGTTACGCCCGTTGCGGGCGGCCGAATTATCAGACGGCACACTGCGATTCGTATTGTGGGCAGCCGCCTTGCTCAGCCCGCATCGGCCGTCGTTGATGGTGCTCAACGAACCCGAGACCTCGCTGCACCCGAGCCTCGTCCGCCCACTGGCGGAGCTCATCCGGGTCGCGGCCGGCCACACCCAGGTGGTGGTGGTGACCCATTCCCGGGCCCTGCTCGAGTTTCTGAATGACGGATCCGACGGCGCGCAGGAGGTCGAACTGTACAAGGATTTCGGCGAGACCCGAGTCACCGGCCAGGGCCTGCTGACCACACCTGCGTGGGACTGGGGCAAACGCTGAGCTACCGCACCGAGGAATCCGACCCAAACATGTGAGTGTGATTTGGGTGCAAAGTTTGCATAAAGTGCAACCATGAGTGTTATGGCCAATCCGATGGGTCTTCGCGAGCGACGCCGCCGTCAGACCAGTGCGGATATCCGCGGGGCTGCCGTGCGGTTGGCGCAGGCACGCGGCTGGGACAAGGTGACCATCGAGGAAATCTGTACCCAGGCCGGAATCTCGACCCGCACATTTTTCAACTATTTCCCGAACAAAGAGGCCGCGATCGCCTACGGCCCCTCCGACCTGCCGCCCGAACTCGCCGCCGAATTCGTCGCTGCCGGCCCGGCCGCCTACCCAGTGGTCCTGGCGGAGCTGATCACCCTGGCCGCACACCACCTCCGCGATATGCCGCCGGAACGCGAACAAGCCGTGTGCATGCTGGACCTGGCAAAAACCACCCCCGCGGTGTTGGCGGCATTCCTGGCCGACCTGGAGCGCTTCCAGACTCAGCTGACGGATATCGTGGCCAAGCGCCAGGGCATGCCGTCCGATGACGAGATACCTGCGTTGATCTCCGCGCTGGCGTTAACCGCGGTCCGTTCGGGTATAGAACGCTGGTCCAGTGGCGAGCCGGACGACGCCGACGACACGCCAATGCCCTACGTGGAGCGTGCGGCGGCACTGGTGAACAGCATCTTTACGAAGTGACCTGAAACACCACTGAGAAAATTTGCATAATCTGCAAATAATGCAGATTATGTACACATGGCCCGGCGGCGATTCTCGACAGCGCCGCGGCAACGCGGAACGCATCGCGTCGGGCCATATTTGGCTGCACGGGGGAATTACGCACCTGACGCTGACAGCGTCCGGTTCCCGCATGCTGTCGAAATGGTTTGTGGCGCAGCCCAACTGCAAGCAGGGCCGCAAAGTCACGCCGCCGCGGACAGTGCTGGGCAGGAAGGGATCGGGTAGGTACAGATGGGCAAGATCGTGCGTAACGCCTGGTTGCCGCTATTGATCGTGGCAGTGGTGGTTGTCGGCGCCTTCGCCGTGGTGCGGATCAAGTCGTTTTACGACGCTGACAACACGGATGCGTTCACCAGCCGAAAAGTCGACGATTCGAAGCCGTTCAAACCCAAGGTCATCAAGTACGAGATCTTCGGCTCAGGCAGCTACGCCAACGTGAACTACATGGACCTCAGCTCTGAGCCCCAGCGACTGGACAACACACCGCTGCCCTGGAGTGTGGTGCTCAGTACCACCGCTCCCTCAGTGTTCCCGACCATCTCGGCTCAAGGCGATGGTGATCGACTCGGCTGTCGCATCACCGTCGACGAAGAAGTCAAAGACGAGAAAGTTGCCAACGGCGTGCACGCCCTGACCTCCTGCATGGTGAAATCAGCATGAGCACCACCACCGAACAGACTCGGCCCGACACCGCCGATACTGCTCCCATTCCCAGACACGCAGCGCGCCCGAAGATTGCACATTTCGTCCGCAGGTTTGCCGGGCTGATCATCTTGGCCTGGATCGGGATCATCGCGTTACTGAACGTCGTCGTACCCCAACTCGACGAGGTCGGCAAATTGCGGTCCGTCTCCATGAGCCCGGACGATGCGCAATCGGTGATCGCGACCAAGCGTGTTGGTGAGGTGTTCAAGGAGTACAAGTCCAACAGCTCGGTCATGATCGTGCTGGAGGGCCAGAATGCGCTCGGCGCCGAAGCGCACACCTACTACGACCAGATCGTCAAGAAGCTCGAGGCCGACACCCAACACGTTGAGCACGTTCAAGACTTCTGGAGCGATCCACTCACCGGTGCCGGTGCACAAAGCAACGACGGCAAGGCCGCCTATGTGCAGGTCTACCTCGTCGGGAACATGGGTGAGACAAAGGCCAACGACTCGGTCGAAGCCGTACAAACGATCGTGAAAAGTACGAAGGCCCCCAACGGGGTCAAGGCCTACGTCACCGGACCGTCTGCACTGGAAGCCGACCAGCATCTCGCCGGCGACCGCAGCCTGCAGGTGATCACCACCGTCACCTTCCTCGTGATCATCGCGATGTTGCTGATGGTCTACCGCTCGATCGTCACCGTGCTGCTCACTTTGGGGATGGTGGTGTTCGAGTTGGCCGCCGCGCGCGGCGCGGTCGCCTTCCTGGGCTATTACCAGATCATCGGACTCTCCACGTTCGCCTGCAACCTATTGGTCACGTTGGCGATCGCCGCCGCCACCGACTACGCGATCTTCCTGATAGGCCGATATCAAGAAGCCAGATCCGTCGGCGAATCTCGAGAAGACGCCTACTACACCATGTTCCAAGGCACGGCACACGTGGTGTTGGGGTCGGGTTTGACCATCGCGGGCGCGACGTTCTGCCTGCACTTCACCAACCTGCCGTACTTCCAGACACTCGGCGTCCCCCTGGCCATCGGCATGGTGGTCGTTGTGGCGGCGGCACTGACACTCGGCCCGGCGGTCATCTCGATTGCTTCACGCTTCCGCCAGACGCTCGAACCCAAGCGCGCACAACGAATTCGCGGCTGGCGCAAGGTCGGTGCGGTGGTCGTCCGGTGGCCAGGCCCGATCCTGGTCCTGACGATCGGGATCGCCCTCGTCGGGTTGCTCACCCTGCCGGGCTACCGAACCAACTACAACGACCGCAACTACCTGCCCGCCGACATTCCGGCCAACACCGGGTACGCGGCCGCCGACCGGCACTTCTCCAAGGCGCGGATGAACCCCGAGTTGCTGATGATCGAAAGTGACCACGACCTACGCAATCCGGCGGACTTCCTGGTGATCGACAAGATCGCCAAGGCCATCTTCCGGGTACCCGGAATCAGTCGTGTACAGGCCATCACCCGCCCCGAGGGCACACCGATCGAGCACACGTCGATCCCGTTCCAGATCAGCATGCAGGGCGTCAGCCAGCAGATGACGAACAAGTATCAAGAAGACCAGATTGCCGACATGCTGAAGCAGTCCGACGAGATGCAGACGACCATCGACAGCATGGTTCAGATGCAGGACATCACCGCGCAGATGACCAAAGACATGCACATCATGGTCACCAAGATGAAGAGCATGACCATGGACGTTGCCGACTTGCGCAACCACATGGCCGATTTCGAGGACTTCTTCCGGCCGATTCGGTCCTACTTCTACTGGGAGAAGCACTGCTACGACATCCCGGTGTGCTTCTCGTTGCGGTCGGTTTTCGACGTTTTCGACGGCATCGACACGATGACCGACGACATTCAGAGTCTGGTCCCGGTTTTGGAACACCTCGACACCCTGATGCCGCGACTCAATGCGCTGATGCCCGAGATGATCCAGAACATGAAGAACATGAAAACCATGATGCTGACTATGTATTCGACCCAGAAGGGAATGCTGGATCAGCAAGAGCGGGCGCAGCGCGATTCCTCGGCCATGGGAAGGGCGTTCGACTCGTCCAAGAATGACGACTCGTTCTACTTGCCGCCGGAGGTGTTCGACAACGCCGAGTTCAAGAAGGGCATGAAGAACTTCATCTCTCCGGACGGCCACGCCGTGCGTTTCATCATCAGCCACGATGGCGATCCGATGTCGGCAGAAGGCATCGAGCACATCGAGACGATCAAGAAGGCCACCTACGAGGCACTCAAGGGCACACCCATGGAGGGCTCCAAGATCCTCCTCGGTGGCACGGCTGCGACCTTTAAGGACATGCGGGACGGCAGCAACTACGACCTGATGATCGCCGGAATCGCTTCCATGTGCTTGATTTTCATCATCATGCTGATCATCACGCGCAGCGTCGTTGGGTCGGCGGTGATCGTGGGCACCGTATTGCTCTCTCTCGGTGCATCATTCGGGCTTTCGGTGCTGATTTGGCAGCATCTGATCGGCATCGAACTGCACTGGATGGTGCTCGCGATGTCCGTGATCATCCTGCTGGCGGTCGGTGCCGACTACAACCTGCTGTTGGTCGCCCGATTCAAGGAGGAGATACACGCGGGACTAAATACCGGAATCATCCGTGCGATGGGCGGTACCGGGTCGGTGGTCACTTCGGCGGGATTGGTGTTCGCGTTCACGATGATGACCATGGCGGTGAGCGAACTCGTGGTGATCGGCCAGGTCGGGACCACCATCGGGCTGGGTCTGCTGTTTGACACGTTGATCGTTCGATCGTTGATGACGCCGGCAATTGCCGCACTGCTGGGCAAGTGGTTCTGGTGGCCGCAACATGTTCGGCAACGCCCGAAGCCGTCGCCGTGGCCTAAGCACGCCAAGAAGCAACAGTCGGCTGAGAAGACCGAAGAGTTATCCACCGTCTGATGAGACGAAGAACCCCGCAACACCTCGAGTGTCGCGGGGTTCTTCGTTTCGCCCGGTTAGCGAGCTAGAACAAACGGAAGCCGAATGGCGCTAGCCACCAGGCCTCGAATTGGAAACCACCGGCGCCCGCCACCGTTACCTCCGTTACCGATGAGCCCCGCGTTGCCGCCGAGGCCGCCGGCGCCACCGCCACTCGCGCCGGCGGCGGTGGCGTGACCATGTCCGCCGGCGCCGCCCGCGCCGCCGTTGCCGAAGATCGCCCCCCCCTGCCCCACCGACGCCACCATGACCCCCGCTAACGCCAACAACACTCGTGCCGCCACCCGCGCCCCTGCGCCACCGTTGCCGAACAGGAACGCGTCGCCGCCCCTGCCCGCCAGCCTGCCCAGCGTTGCCGGCTGCGCCGTTCCCGCCATTTCCGTAGGCCGCCGCGGCTGCACTCACCGCGTTGATCGTCGAACCGATGTTCGCCAGGTTCGTGGCCGCCGCAGTCACCCATTCCGGCGTTGTGATCACAAATGACATCTCTGCTCCTCCCAGCAGGGGCAGCCCGAGCAAAACCTGACGTCAACAGGAAGATGCTATGACTTTCCTGTGAATTTGATGTCAATCTCAGCCGATTTGCAAGCTTTTCTCAAATGATCTGCCGACGGTGGGACCGCCTGCTATCTGCGCCGTTTGGCAAGGCGCGCAACAATTTACGTTTGCGTCAATCCATCACGTCGAAGATCGCCGCGGCGGAAGTAACGGCCTTATCGGCGTTCCCCTCGTCGTGCAGCAACATCCGCACACCCACCCGGCCAGATCCACCGCGGTGCGCCGTGCCCTCGACCCGGAACGGCCCGACCTTGCCGCGCGACATGAACATCACGTGCCAGCTGACCACCTGCATCTGGCGGGTCCCGGCGAGGTCGGCCGCGAGGTCGGTCGCTGCGGTTTCCAGCACCACATGTTGTGGCCCGATGTGCAGCGCCGCATCCGGCGACGCGAACTCGGCACTCAACGGGGGCAGTATCCAATGGCCGTCGTCGCGTTTAGTCGCCCCGAACGCCGCCCACAGCGGAGGCAGATCGAGCGAGTCTTCGACGACCAACTCGGTGCCCGAAACATCCATCCGGTCAAGGCCTTCCGGTGGAATACCGATGATTGCGCCTTGCCCTTCGTTGAAGGCGATCACCCGGTCCGGGTTGTCGGCGTCCACAATTTTGCAGCGTCCGTAGCCCATCATGCGGCCCTGATGCACGATGCCGGAGTCGATGATCTCGATTCTGGCCACATCGCGGCCCGGGTCGATGATTTGGACTGATGCGATCACCGGGTTGGGCACCGCAACCATGTCGGTCTGACAACCTTCCGGCGACGAAATGGCCAGCGGCGCAACCATGATGCCGCCGGCCTCGTTGCGCATGTCACGGCGGATGGTGACCGTGTTGTCTACCTCGCCGAGGTCCATCGAAGAGTGTTTGCGGCCGATGTAGCGGTAACTGAGCAGACCGGTCCATCGCCGGTACAGCTCGTCGCGATAAGCGTCGGAGTCACCGGCAAGTTCGCGGATATCTTGAAGTCGCTCGCTCAATGTCATCTGCCTCTCTATGAACGATTGCGCGGCACTTGGTTGAACGGCATGCCGCGGTCGGCGGCGTATTCGCGAGGAAAGCCCAAGACCCGCTCCCCGATGACGTTGCGCGCCATCTCGGTGGTGCCACCGCCGATGTTGGCGATCTGGCGACCGATGTAGCGCGTTCCGACGTCCAGCAAGGCCGCGCCGTCCTCGATGACGGCGGAAGTCGCGGCGACCGTAGCGGCCGCATCGGTCTCGACGTTGTGGACCTCCGCCATGAACAGCCGGATCAGCGGTCCTGCGGTCGGCGGCAGGGCGCCGCCGGCCACGGCGCGATAGACGTGGTCGCTGAGTTGTGTCTGCACCGCCCGATGGACCAGTGCTCGACCGGCCACCTCCTGCGCCCGTTGGGAATACCGCTGGCCCACTGCGTCCACCAGGGCCACGAGGTCGATCGAAACATCTTGGGATTCAGCGATTCCCGGCCCGCACGTGTATTCCGAACCATCACCCATAGTACGGCGCTCGTGGTAGAGCTGACGCGATGCGACGTCCCAGCCGTTGCCCGGCTCGCCGACGACCGCGTCGTCCCCGACGTCGACGTCGTCGAGAAATTCCTCGCAGAATTCCGAGGACCCGGTTACCTGACGAATGCGGTTCGTCGTTATTCCTGGGTGTCCGAGCGGAACCAGGAACATCGTCAGACCCTGGTGCTTGGCCGCTGCCCAATCAGTGCGCGCCAGGCACAGGCCATAGTCGCCGGCGAATGCTCCGCTGGTCCATGTCTTGGCGCCGTTGATGATCCACCGGTCGTCGCGGCGGTCCGCGCGGGTGATGACGCCCGCGAGATCCGAGCCGCCGCTGGGTTCCGACAGCATTTGCACGATCACTTCGTCGCCGCGCAGCGCCGCCGGGATGTGCGTGCGCTTCTGCTCTTCGCTGCCCATGTCGAGGATGGTCGCGCAGCAGATGGCGAAAGACGGGACGTTGAGTACAAATGGTGTCTCGTACTCGGCGGCTTCGGCGTCGAACGCCTTCTTGTATTCGTAGCTCAGGCCGAGGCCGCCGTATTCGCGCGGAAAACAGATTCCGGCGAATCCGCCGTCGTACAAGGCTTTTTGAAGTTCCCGCGCCCGGCGCCAGGAGGCTTCGGTGTCTCGCTCCAGATTGGCGGGGTTGTCGGGATCGAGCCGTGGCATGGCCGTGGCCAACCACGTTCTCGCCCGAATCCGGAATTGCTCAACCGACTCAGCCATGGGCTCCCGCCGCGACAGTGCTGTTAGTTGCGGACTTTAACAGCAATGCTGAGCGACTGTACAGCGTTGACGTTGCATCCCAAGCCGGCTGTTCCCAGCCGCTATGGGTTAACCGAGCATCGCGGAGGCGAAGATTGCCGGTAGCTTGCTCCAGCTGGGCTTGCCCGCGAAGGCGGTGAGGAGCCGTCCGGTTCGCGCGGCCGTGCGGTTGTTGACGAACCATGGCGGCTTGGGCGAGATCGACAGCTCGCCGCCAATCACTGAGCGGGGTAAGGGACGGAACGGCCCGCGCACCACGGTCCGCTCAGGACGCGCTATCAGGAATGCGTTGTGTACCACACCGATTCCGCTCTGCACATCGTTGAGCGGGTGGCCGGGGAACGCGCCCCACGTAGCTGACGGGGTGAGGTAGCCCAGGCCGGTCCAGGCGTTGATCGCCACCGTCCCGTAGCGCAAGTCGTCGACCAACTGATCGAACGTCGCACCCAAACGCTCGATAGAGTCCGGACTCGCGACGATATTCACACCGAGCGTGCCCACGAATTGCTCGTTGGACAGGCGCGCCGCTTCCTGCGTGTAGGCAGCATCCTCGAGATCCAGGTCGATGATGCCGAGGACGGGGGCGAAATACTCGGTCTTCAGAAGTGCGTCGTGATTGTCGGGATTGGTGATCACAACCCGGGCACCGAGCGTCTCTGCCGCGGGGTATGTCGCGCATGCGTTCGCCACGCGGTGGTCGGAGCCGGGATAGTAGGCGGCCCGCGACGGGGCCGAGGCGAGGGCTTTCCGCAGTGCCGCAACGAATTCGTCGCGTTGGGCCCATCTCGAGGACAGCACCACGACTTGCGTGGCAACGCAGTTGTAGCCGTTGTTGTGCAACCGCTGGGTGGCGATGTGGTGGGCTTGGAATTCGATGTCAGCCGAACTCCATTTGCCGGGGAGCACGATCACCGGGGACACGCCACCGAGTTCGCTGGTGATGTCCTTCTCCAGAAGTTGATCGTTCGCGGCTTTGCGACGTGCCCCCTCCGCACCAGTCCCGAACACGATCGCATCGTGTGTTTGCGCGCTGCCTGTCATGTGAACGTGATCCACCAGGTCGTGCTGTACAAGGTAGGAGCCGACGTCGGCGCCGCCGGTAACGATCCGCAGCGCACCGATCTCGATGAATGGTGCCAGCACTTTCTGCAGTACCGGCAGGAGCGGGTCGGTGATCGGATTCAGTTTGAGTGCGACCACACGGTTGTTGGCGATCAGTTCATACGCTGTGTCCAGCGGTGCGATCGAGGTGATGTTTCCGGCGCCCAGAACCGCGCCGATGCCGTCAGTGTGGCTGGGATCGAGCTGGGCCAGGCCTGCGGTGCGCAGCGCATCTGCGGCGGTGACTCCCTGCTGTAGCCAGACTTTGGCGCTGAACCCGGACAACAGGAGCCTGTCGAAGATGTTCAGCGGCAAGACATCGACAGTCGTCTGCCCGCCGGGGCTCTTTCCGAAAGTGGCGCCGTGCAGTGGACTGCGGCCCTGCTCGAGCTTGGCCAGGCTGCCGGCCAGTGCGCCCGCGCCGTTGGCGAGCGAATAGGGACCGGAAATCCACTCCTCGCCGACCAGCGGTGACGCCGGGTCTAGCTGCTTGATCTGGACCGCCGCGTCCACCCACGCGGAGCCGTGCTCGACGGCCAACGCCTGAACACGCTGCAAGATCTGTCGCCGCTGCCCCAATGTGATTTGAGCCCAGGCTTTTTGGCCTTCGACCAGCTCACCCAGCGCTTGATCGACGACGGTTTTGAAATCGGTCATCGTGGTCATCGGCCGACCGAACTGAACGCCATCAGGGCGTCGGTGTGGTTCTTGGAGTACGCGGCCGGCCGGTCCTGCTGGAGTTGCCGGTACTGCTCGACGGGCGTCTGCGGGTAGCCGAACTTCTGGCGGGCCTCGTCGGGCGTGTAGGTCACCGGGTTTTCGGCAGGGATGTTTAGCAGCGCCGGAGCCAGGATCGGCGTGGTGAGCGGGGTGAGCAGATCCAGTGCCGCGACCTCCAGCCCGGGCCGCTTCGCCAGGTAGCGCCAGATTGGCCGGGTGAGGAACCTGGCGGTCAGATCGACCACACGGTTCTGATGCAGGCCGCCGAGCTTGCGCATCCAGGGCGGCATCGTCGCGATGATCGCTTGCCGCATAGGGATGTTGATCAGGTGACGGACCAGCCGAGGAGTGTTCTCCGGGAGGACGTGGTAGCCGAGATTGACTAAGTACTGCATCATGTTCTGCGCGACTTCGGACCCGACGAGATTGGGCCGGAAGTCCTCGAAATACTGGATGACACCCGCTCGGGTGCGCGGAACGTCGTCGGGATTGATGGTCTGGAACTCCGCGGCGCGGGCGCATTCCCGCCAGTACTGGGCTTCTTCGTCAGGAGTGAGTTTTCCGGGTCCGAACAGTTCGTAGCTGTAAAGGATCGAGTGCCAGGCGGTCAGATGGATCCACAGCTGAGACTTCGGGTCGTTGGCGTCGAACCGCCTACCCGTGATCGGCTCGGTCCCCACCGCTTTGCCATGGATTTTGACCAGGATGTCTGAGGCCTTGAGCACCGACTGCGCGTCGCCGTAGGCGACCAGCGCGAAGTACTGCATGGTGCGGTTGTACCGCACGGAGGTGCGGGCGTACACCTGGCCGGTAGCGTCGACGGCCGCGGCCAAGAACGGGTCGAGGTGCTCGATGGTCACGGCTCGGGAGAAGCCGATGATGATCGAGGTCGGATAGCCCCACACCTTCCAGGTGATCGAGTCGGGGCCGAAGAACCCGTAGTCAGGCAGAGGTTTCGCTTCGCTGGGCGCCGGGAGTCCGGTCGCCTTGCGGAAAATGTCCACGGAATTCATTCGTCGGTTCCCCTGTACTCCATCGTCGCAGCGTGGGCGGATTTATCAGATGGTACGTCACGTACCAGTAACAATGGTACGTCATGTACCAGATGTTTGGGTAGTGTGCCGATATGGCCAACGCTGACGTCGAGACCGGCCGCTGGGCCGGCCAGCGGGAACGCCGCCGTGCGGAGTTCATCGACGCCGCCTTGGCTGCGATCGAGGTGCACGGCCCGCAGACATCGACAGAGCAGGTCGCGGCGTTTGTCGGAGTCACGAGGACCAAGCTGTACCGGCACTTCAACGGTGCAGCAGACCTGCAACGTGAAGTGGCGCGACGCGCGGGTGACATGATCGCCACGGGATTGGCGCCGCTGTGGCAGCCGACCGGGTCGATGGCAGGTGTCATCGACGCTGCTGTCCGGGGCCACGTGCAGTTTCTGACCGAGCATCGCAATCTCTATGACTACCTACGGCGCTGCGCCGCCGAGGACAGCGCAGAAGCCAGCAACGCCTTCGCTGATATCGCGCATACTCTGGGCACCCGGATGACGGCCCTGTTCGCCGTCTACCTTGGCGCATTCGGGGTGGACGCCGATCCCGAGAGACCGGCGTTTGCGATTGTGGGCCTGGTGGATTCGGCCGCGGGTCGCTGGCTCGCCCACTCTGATGGGGTTTCGCAGGAAGGACTCATCGGTGACCTGTGCCGCTGGATCTGGTTGATCGTCGACGACGTCCTGCGCACCGCCGGCGTGTACATCGACCCGAACGAGGTACTTCCCCTACCTGAAGACATCGCTAAGACCGCCGAAACGTACCGAGACCCGGTCCGACGGCCTACCGGTGAGCTATACAAAAACGGGTGAAAGTGTCACGCTCGGACCATGGACCCGTCCGAGCGAACCGACGGTTCGCGGACTGTGTTCACCTTCTGCCGCTACTGCCTGGCTTCCTGCGGAGTCGAGGTCACAGTGGAAGACAATCGGGTCCGCAAGATTTCGGCCGACAAGCAGAACCCGCACAGTTGGCAGGACTTCTGCGCGAAGGGCCGCAACGCCGCCCAACTCGTCGACCACCCGCGCCGCATCCTCGCACCCATGCGCCGGGTCGGCGAGCGTTACGTGGAAGCGACGTGGGACGAGGCGATCTCGGATATCGCCACCCGCATGACGGCGCTGATCGAGGCCGACGGACCGGACGCCGTCGGCGCTTACTACGGCAACCCGGCCGGGTACTCGTCGTCGAACCTGATCTTCATGAACGGCTGGCTTGATGCGGTCGGCACCCAGAATCGCTATGCGGTGGGCTCGGTAGATCAGAACGCGCTGCACTTCGTAGCCGAGGCGATGTACGGGTCCTCGATCATGGTTCCGGTCTCCGATATCGACCGCTGTGACTACTTTCTACTGGTCGGCGCCAACCCGGCGGTGAGTGCCTGGAACTGGGTGGAAAGCGCGCCGGGCGGTTGGAAGCGTGCACTGGCCCGGCAGAAGCAAGGCGCCAAAATCGTCATCGTCGATCCGCTACGTACGGAGAGTGCTGACAAGGCCGACCTCCACATTGCGGTGCGCCCGGGTCAGGATTGGGCGCTGCTGCTGGGGATGGTCAAGGTCATCGTCGACGAAGGTCTCGAACATCGCGGCGATTGCGCGGACCGGGCCACCGGCATGCCGACTCTTCGGGCGCTGGTGGCCGACACCGATCTCGACGACCTGGCGCGCCGTTGCGATATTTCTCGCGAACAAATCGAATGCACCGCAAGGGATTTCGCCGCCGCGACAGCAGCCATGGTAGTCACCCGAACGGGAATCTCATTGCATGTCACCGGCACCGTAGGCGAATGGCTGGGCCACGTGTTGAATTTCATCACCGGACGGATGGACCGCCCGGGCGGTCGTCGCTTCGAACCCGGCTACATCGATGCGCTGAAACTCGCCGCCACCGCCAAGCGGTCCGGCCACCGCAGCCGACTGACCGGGCGGGCGATGGTGGCCGGCGCACACGCGTTGAGCGAGTTGCCCGCCGAAATCACCACGGCGGGCCCCGGGCAGATCCGCGCCCTGCTGATCAACTCCGGTAACCCGGTGATCTCAGGTCCCGACGGCGCGGCGCTCGACGTCGCCCTGTCACGACTCGAATTGCTGGTCGCCATCGACTTCGTCCAGCGGGAAAGTCACCGACATGCGCACTGGCTACTGCCCGCGGTGCACTGGCTGGAACGCGACGACTTGCTCGCACTGACCAGCAATCTGCACGACGAGCCGTATGTGCAGTACGGCGTGCGTGCGGTACAACCTCCGAAGGCCGCCCGCGAAGAGTGGCGAATTTTCGTCGATCTCGCACTGGCCATGAATGCGCCGCTGTTCGGTGTGATGGGCGTCAATGCGTTCGTCAAGGCAAGTCGGCGGCTTGCCAAGGCTACCCGCCGACCCGCACTGGAATTCTCACCACACTGGATCAACCGCCTGATCATCGCGATGTCACGAAAAGTCAACGGCCACAAGCTGAAATGGCGTGACCTGCTGGCCCATCCGCACGGCATGGTGCTCGGCCCGCGAGAGTTCGGCCACTTTTGGGACGCGCTACGCACCGAGGACAAGCGCGTACATCTGGCTCCCCCCGAACTGATGAGTCGGGTCCGCGAACTACTCGCCGCACCATCCGCGGCTGCGCCGCTCGGTTACCCGTTTCAGGTTGGCAACCGCCGTCATCGCCATTCGATGAACTCGTTTCTCAACGATCTACCCGGGTTACATCCGGGCGGCAAAGGCAGTGTGGTGCTCATCCACCCAGCCGATGCGGCCGAACTCGGTATCGATGACGGCGACCTGGTGCGCGTGTTCTCACCGGTCGGCGAGGTCGAGGTGCGCGCCTCGCTGAGCGACCGGCCCCGGCGTGGGCTCATCGTGCTCGATCACGGCTGGGGGTCGCGAATCTTCGATCCGCGGGGTGGCGCCGCTCCGCAGTCCTTCGGGGTCAATCGCAACCTGCTGATCGACGGTGAACCGGTGGATCCGTTGTCACAGACCCCCGCGATGAGTTCCAGCTATGTCGCGGTCGAGCGGGTCCCGAACGACATGACGCTAAGCCGGCATCCCTCCGGGCCAGTACGCCAGGCGTGATCCACGCCGGTGACCACCGCGGTGTCACCGACTTCCATCGGGTGTGCGCCATCGTCGAGGATCAACTCGACAGAGCCCGCGAGGATCAGATCGAGGTCCACGGTGTCGGTGTGGTGCATGGAAAACTCCACACCCGCGCCGTAGTCGATGATCTTCCAGTTGAGAGCGCCGGGCGGCACCCCCAGATCCAGAGTGTCCGCGGCGCGCCCGCCGTCGGAGATCGCCGGCGACGGTGTCTCGTAGAGGACCGAATACAGGATGCCTTCGAAGCCGGGAAACCCGTTGAGCGTCACGGCGCCGTCTTGGATCGCGCACGACTGGCCGGCGCCGTCGACACCGGTGACCAGCAGTCTTCCGGCGGGCGCGGACAGTGCGCCTGACATACCTTCGGGCAGTGAAACGAATCCTCGCGCCGACTCCTCCGACATGCCGAGAACTCTAGCGCCGCAGCGGCCGACGCCGTTCCCCTACGTTGACCGGCAGGCGCAGGATGCCCGAATCGGTACGTCGGCGCGCGCTGCAGCCAGCGCAAACTGCTGGTCGATGATCGTGGCTTCAGCGTCGCGACCTAAGCGTCGCAAGCATTCGTGATAGCCGTGCAAGCTCCACACGTTTCCGGGATGCTGGCAACACCTCGCGAGTGTGGGGTCTAGGCCTAGGTCCGCCGCGTACACCGTGGCGGCCTCCTCGACACGGCCCTGTTCGAGCAGCAGCGCGCCTAGCGCATGCCGAGTGGGTTGCATCCAGCCCCAGGGCTCGTCGTAGGGCAGCGCGTCGTCCAACGCGACCGCACGCCGCAGATGATCGAACGCCTCGTCAAAAAACCCGTCACGATAAGCGATTTCACCGTCCAACATGGCCGCAGCGACCGCAAGGATGTCCCGACTGGTGTTGTTGAACAAGTACCGGGAGTCCGGCACCCGCTGGTAGGCATCGGTAAACGCGACGCGTTCGGCATGTGCGCGGGCGAGTTGGCCGGTGGCCGCCAGTGCGACGCCGCGTCCGTAGTGGACCATCGCCACGGTGGTGCAGTAAAGGTCGCGATCAGGCGGCAGGGGTTGCGTGATCAACTCGTCCCACCGACCGAATCGCACCAGCACATGGGTGCGGAGCGGCACGAAGGCCTCCAGCCAGTCGGCCATCGGCGGGGATTGGATCGCCAGCAGTTCAGGAGTCAGTTGAGCGGAGAGTTCGTCGGCGGCCCGCAGTGCGATCTGCGACTGGCCTTCGAACATCGCCGAGTAGACGATGAAATGCAGATCGTGGGCACGGTAGAGCGAGTAAAAATTCAATGGGCCCCGGTGGCTCACGAATCGTCGATCTGCTTGTACCGCAGCTTGATTCGCTACAATCGAGGCGCGGTAGTCACCGCACAGCACATCGATATGGCTCGGCATGTGCTGCAGGTGTCCCGCGTCGGGTACCAAGCCCCGCAACAGATCCGCCGCCGGCAGGGCGACCTCCGGCGTCGCCGACATCTCCATGGTGTGCAGATAGAGATGCAGAATCCCGGGATGTTGTCGGCCCGCGGGGAGGGCGAGGGCGTCGTCGAGAATCCGTTTGGCCTCGAGCACCCGTGAACCCGCCGCGGGCTCGCCGGTGGCGGTGTCCCACAGGGCCCATGCGGTGACATTGACCAGCGCGTCGGCGACGAGCGCCTGTATGTCGATGTCATTCGGATACGTCGGCGCCAGTGTCGTCATCGCTTCGGCATAGGCAAGGCGTCCGGCGTCGAGGGCAGCGGTGTCAGCCGGGTCGTCGGTGGGAAAACGAGCGCGCAACGCAGCGATCAGGTCCTGTTCGACGGCGCCCGCCCGGCCCTGCGCGGCCAGTTGAAGTTCCAGGCGGGCCCGCGCCAGCGACGAGGACAGATCGACCGAGTCGAACGCCTCCCATGCCTTGTTGTAGTTGGGCCCCACCGAATAGGCGATGCCCCATCGTGCGATCGCCAGGTCCGGATCGAGTTCCAGTGCCCGCTCGAAACAGCGGATGGCCTCTTCGTGGTTGAACGCATACGCCCACACCAGCCCGCGGTCGAACCAGACTTGCGCTTGCGGGAAAGGCGTCTCGACAGGTCGGTGATAGGACCCCAGGTCGTAATACTGCTCGTCGGCAGTCATGCACGAACCATACCCACGGCAGCAGTATCTTTGTTGAGTGCCGCGCTTCGCCACCGGTTTCGACACCGCGCGATTCGGCGACTGGCTCGCCGCGGAAACCGGTGAGGCCGCGGACATCGCCGTGAGTCCCATCCGCTGCGGCGGCAGCTGCGAAATGTTCCGGATAGAACGACTTGGTCAGCCTTGGGTGGTGCGCCGCGCTCCGCTGGCTGCTGTGTCCGGCACCGCACATCAGGTCATCCGCGAGGCGCGGATCATCGAGGCGCTCGGAGGCACCGGCGTTCCAGTGCCCGCGGTATTGGCCCGCAGCGAGGATCCCGCAATTCTCGGCGCCCCGTTCTTCGTGATGTCCTATGTCGAGGGTGGGGTGATCCGCCGCGACGGGCTCCCCGAATCTCTGTATCAAGATCGGTCCTCGCACAGGTTGATCGGTGAGCAACTGATCGACACCCTGGCGCAATTGCATGGAATCGACTGGACGCGAACCGCACTCGCCGAACTGTCCCGCCCGCAGGGATTTCTTCCTCGCCAGGTGGACAGGTGGTTGACCCAGCTTTCTCAGTACCGGGTACGCGACCTCGATGGCGTCGACGAACTAGCAGCCTGGCTGCGCGAGAATTTGCCTAAAGGCGGCGATCTGACTGTCATGCACGGCGATTACAAGTTGGACAACGTCATCTGGGCACCGACGCCGCCGCCCCGGATCGCCTGCGTGGTCGATTTCGAGATGACCACGGTGGGAGATCCGTTGATCGACCTGGCCTGGGCGATGATCTTCTGGCCGGAGCCGGGCAATCCGATTGCGTTGGCCTCGCCTGAATCTCCGCGCGGAATCGATCGCGAGCACTGCCAGACACCGGGTGAGTTGATCGATCGTTACGCCGCCGCCACTGGACGGGACATGTCACGGTTCGGCTGGTACCAGGTGTTCAGCGCGTGGAAGTTGGCCATCGTCCTGGAGGCGTCCTATGCCACGTTTCTGCGCGGCGAGTCTCGAAATCCGGTTCACGAGATCTTCGGTGCCATAGTGGACGAATTGCTCCGCCGCGCAGAGAGGTTCGCGAAATGACAGACGAGCTCTTCGCGGTGCGGGACCAGGTGGTCCTGGTCACGGGTGGCAGCCGCGGACTCGGTGCCGCCATCAGCGTCGGACTTGCGCAGCGTGGTGCGCGCGTCGTCATCGCTAGCCGAAAAGTCGCCGCATGCGAGGAACTTGCGGCCAGCATCACGCAATCCGGCGGTCAGGCTTACCCGTTGGCCTGCCATGTCGGTGCTTGGGAGTCGCTGGCCGACGTGGTCGACGCCGCGGCGGCGCGCTGGGGCCGGCTGGACGGACTGGTCAACAACGCGGGGATGAGCCCGCTCTCGCCGTCGCTGCTGGATACCTCAGAGATGTTGTTCGACAAGATAGTTGGCGTGAATCTCAAAGGCCCCACCCGCCTGACGGCGCTGGCGGCAACCGCGATGGCCGATACCGGCGGCGGGTCGATCGTGAACATCAGTTCGCTGGCGTCGCTGCGACCGACACCGGTCGCGACCATCTACGCCGCGGCAAAGGCCGGCCTGAACGCTTTGACCACCGCGACCGCACTCGAGTACGCCGGAGTCGGCGTGCGGATCAACGGAATCGTCTGCGGTACCTTCGACACCGACGCCGCGTCGGGCTTCGTCCGCAACCCCGACCTGCTCCCCGGCGTGGTGGGCCGCATTGCGTTGGGGCGTGTCGGCCGTCCCGAGGAGATCGTCGGCGCGGTGATCTACTTCCTTTCCGCGGCTTCGAGTTACACCACCGGGACGTTGATGACGATTGACGGTGGGGTTGCGTAGTGGCCATCAACCCAGCCGCGCCGAGCGTGGGGTCTACGGATGAACTGGACGACGATCCCCTACGTAGGGCCCATCGGCGGCGATAACCGCAACGCGCGCTATCCGCCCGAGCGAGCGTCTCGCGCGAGGCCGTCGATGAGGTAGTCGATGTGGACGGCGAACAACTCGTCGACCTCCTCGCGCGTCACCCCCGCCGGATCGCTTCCGGCCAGACGACCCGGCCGACGAGTGGACTTTTTTGCCGGCGGATGGTCCATTGCCACGAAACCCACTGTCGCCCAGGTCAATAGCCGGCAGGCACGGACCGACATGTCGTTCGACATTCCGTCGCGGCGCATGCATTTCAACAGTGGACGGGCGGCCTTCAGATATGCGGGACGCTTCACTTGCAGGAACAGTCTGCTGTCGGCGGTGTCGGTGAGCCGTGCGCGAAGTTGCCGAGTCCACCGTCGCGCGTAGTCCGGCCACGTCTCGTCGCGGTCGAGTGGGGGTGCAAGGTCGTCCAACAAGTGGTCGGCGACCGCGTCGATCAGCGCATCTTTGTTCCCGATCCGGGAGTACACCGGCGGCGGCGTGACACCGAGCCGGGTCGCCACGCTACGCATGCTGATTGCGTCCAAACCACCTTCCCGCATGATGTCGACGGCGGCGGCGACGATCTGGTCTGCGTCGAGGCGCAATTCACCGGGCACCGGCAGCCCTCCTCGTCACGGGATGGTGAGCGCGATCTTGCCGACGTGGGTGCCGCCGCGCATCAACCGCAGCGCCTCGTCGAGGTCGCCCCAGTCGATGACGTGACTGATATGAGGCTTGATACCGGCTTTGGCGATCACCTCGACCACTTCCCGGTGTGCGCTGACGCTGCCGACGGTGATCCCGATGATGCGCAGATTATTGAGCATCACCTCGGCAACTGCGATCGGCGTCAGGTCGAATCCGCTGAGCACGCCGATCACCGCGATCGTGCCGCCCATGCGCGTCGAATGCAGCGACTGCGCCAGCGTAGCGGGTCCGCCGAGTTCGACGACGAGGTTGGCACCCCGCCCGTCGGTGAGCCGCTTCACCTCGGTGTCCCACGACGCAGTGGTGCGGTAATTGATGAGATGCGTTGCCCCCAAACCCGATCCGATCTTGAGCTTCTCGTCCGACGACGACGTCAGGATCGTGGTGGCTCCCAGCGTCTGCGCCAATTGCACGGCGAACAACGACACCCCGCCGGTGCCCTGCGTGACTACCACATCACCGGCACCGATGTTGGCTTCCCGCAACGCACTCCACGCCGTCACCCCGGCGCACGGAATCGTAGCGGCCTCGACGTCACTGAGGTGGTCGGGCGTACGGACGACACCGGTGACCGCGGCCACGCGGTACTGCTGCAGCCACCCGTCGCAACTGTCACCGGGCAATTCCCGCTTGGCTTCCGGCGTAGGTGGCCCGTCCTGCCAATTCGGGTTGAAGGCACCCATCACCCGCTCGCCGACCCGCAGGTCCTCGACACCCGGACCGACGGCGACCACCTCCCCGGCGCCGTCGCTCATCGGCACCCGAGGCCAGGGACCGGGCAGCAGACCCATCAGGTTGACGTTGTCGTGGAAGTTCAGGCTCGACGCGTTGACCTTGATCAATACTTGGCCGGGCCCGGGTTGGTCGACCGGTCTGTCGACGGCCACGGGCGCGACGCCGGGCCCATCCATCACCATTGCCTGTTGACGATCCGAGATGCTCATCGGACACCTGCTTCCTCACGTAGCGCTTGCCACTTGCGTTCAGCTTCTTCCCGCCGCGACGGAAGGTGTTCGGTGGGCCAACCCTCGACCGGGCTGTACTTCTTGAGCACATGCCTGGCCAGCACCGACTTGTGCAATTCGTCGGGTCCGTCACCGATCGAACCGAAGCGCGTCATCCGGTACCACCCCTCGACCGGCAGATCCCCGGAGTAGCCCAGCGCGCCGCAGACCTGGATGGTGCGGTCGAGCACGGCGAGCACCACCTTGGACACGTGCGCCTTGACCATGCCCAACTCCGCCCGCACGTCCGCCGCGCCGAACCGGTCCATTTTCCATGCGGTTTGGAAGGTCAGCAATCTTGCCGCCTGAATCTCCATGTGGGACAACGCAATATAGTCCTGCACCATTTGGTGTTCGCCCAGCAACCGCCCGTGCGACCGGCGGGAAACCGCGCGCTCGCCCATGATGTCCAGGGCCCGTTGCGCCTGCCCCAGCCAGCGCATCGCGTGATGGATCCGCCCGCCGCCCAGTCGCTGCTGCGCCAGCAGGAAGCCGCCACCCCGCGGCCCGATCAAGTGGTCACCAGGCACCCGGCAGTCGGTGAACACCACCTCGGCATGGTTGCCGCGGCGGCCGAACTCGGGGTCAGGGTGAGCCATGGTGGGGATGTCACGAATGATCTGCAGGCCGGGTGTTCCCGCCGGTACCACCAGAATCGACGCGTGCCGGTGCGGTCGCCCCGCGGGGTCGGTCTCGGCGACCACCAAAATGATGTCGGCGCAGGAAGCATTGGTGGTAAACCACTTGTGGCCGTTGATAACCCAGTCGTCGCCGTCAAGAACTGCATTGGTGGCGATCACGGTCGGGTCCGCGCCGGCGAGGAAAGGTTCGGTGAGCGCGAAGGCACTCGAGATGTCGCCGCTAAGGTTCGGGTACAGCCAGCGTTGCTTCTGTTCCTCGGTGGCCCCGTGCGCCAGCAGTTCCATGTTGCCGCTGTCCGGCGCCTGAACTCCGAACAACTCCATCGACACCATGCAACGCCCTATGATCTCCGACATCTGGGCGAGGTTCAGTTGACCGAGTCCCTCACCGCCGAGTCGTGGATCGAGGAACATTCCCCAGAGTCCCTGTGCCTTCACTTTTTCCTGCAGATGGCGCTTCACCGGCAGCCAGTCGGCGGGCGAGATCTCGTCAAGTAGCGGTTCGAGCGGGATCACCTCGGTATCGATGAAATCGCGCATCCACGAGAGCTTTTCAGCGAAATCCGGATCCGGCTCGAAGTCCCACGCCATCGGCCACCTCACACGGCAACTAGCATTTACTTACGGAGTAATCACAGTGTAATCATGCCGTTAAGAAGTAGCGCAACTGCCTGGACTGTGCTTGATCAGTGCCTCAGGCTGTGCAGGATGATGTTTCGTGCCTCCCGGCCTTCGGGTGTCGGCGTCAGCGGGTAGACATGCACCAGGCCAGGCTGTTCGTGGTAATCGACGTCGACTCCCGCAGCCGTGGCCTTTTCGGCCAGCAGTCGTGCATCAGGGTTCAGGATGTCTCGGGTACCGCTGAACAGCGTCAACGGCCCCAGCCCGGTCAGATCGGCCGAAAGGGGATCCACCCGCGGGTCGGTCAGCGCCAGTTCGCCGCGCCATCGGTCAGCGAACACCCGCAGGGCGTCGCGCGCCAACCACGGATCGTCGACCGAGTCGATAAGCGGATTGGTCAGGGACAGGTCCAGCACCGGCGAGATCAACACCGTCCTGGCAATCGTCACACTGCGCTCGTCGCGCAGCGCCAGTGCGGCCGACAACGCGATCTGCCCGCCGGCCGAGTCACCGACCAGACACACGTCGCGACCTGAGGAGATGTTTTCTGCCACCAGATCGATGATGACCGGCATCACCTCGGCGCCGGTCGCGAACGGCACCAGGGGAAAAATCGGAACGATCACCTCGGCCGGCACTCCGGCCGCGATTCGCGCTGCCAGTTGCCAGTGCTGAACGGTGATTTCGTTGACCCAGGCTCCGCCGTGCAGGTAGACGACGGTCCGGTCCGGTGATGTGCCTCTCGGTGTCAATGTGTAGATCGGCCACTCCGACCGCCGGTGTAGCTCCACCTTCACTTTGGGCCGCAGCCGCGGCGGGGGGCCGAACTGTTGTCGATGCAGGCCGCGCTGTTCGATGTGTGCACGCGCGGTTTCGGCGCTCGCGTAGGCCCGGTGTCTGCCTGTCAGACGAAGCAGTGCGGGCATGGCCCGGCTTCTCCAGCTGGTCAACCAATCATTCCCTCAGTCGCTGTTCGCCGTCGTCGAAGCGTATCCGCAGCAACGACTGCGTTCCGGCGGCGGTCCGGCAATCACGCCTCCGGCAACGGTTCCCACTCCTCCGCTACCGAGGTTCTCCACTGCGGAGTGCGCCGCTCGAGAAAAGCCTGCACACCTTCTCGGGCATCCGCACCGCCCATGACCCGGTGGTGGAGTCGTGTTTCCAGATCGGCGACCTGACGGGGTGTGTAGCGATGGATCACGGTGTCCCAGAGCAGTCGCTTGGACAAGGCCGCCGACATCGGAGCCACATTGACGGCGATGTCGCGCGCCACGGCCATCGCGTGGTCGAGCACCTCGCTGCCCGGCATGGTGCGGGTGGCGATGCCCAGCGCCGCCGCTTCGGCTCCATCGAAGGTGCGTCCCGTCAACAGCAGGTCCGCCGCAGCCGCCACGCCGACCAGATGTGGCAGCGTCCAATGCGACATGCAATCCGGTATGACGCCTCTTCGGACTTGCGCCACAGCGTACTTGGCGACATCAGCCATGACCCGGATATCTGCCTGCAGAGCGATGGTCAACCCGATTCCGATGGCGTGTCCGTTCACCGCTGCGATGACCGGGGTCCGCAGTTCGAACGCGGCGGGATCGGTCGGCGACGCGGTGAAAGCACTGTCGTCGGAGGGGGCATCGAAAGGGCTTGCCGGCGTGGAGAAGTCAGCGCCGGCGCAGAAAGCGTCGCCGGCACCGGTCAGGACGATCGCGCGCACTTTGTCGTCGTCGTCGCATCGCCGGTAGGCCTCGTTGAGCAGCGCGCCCATCTCAGCGGTGTAGGCATTGCGCCGTTCCGGCCGATTAAGGGTCACCAGCGCGACACCGTCGGCGATCGCGACTGTGAGATCGGCTCCCATGCGGGCAAACTTACCGGACGCTTGGTGGCAGCTCACCCGCTTGCTACGTTCAGGAAAATGCAGTTGTTTTATTCCGAAGGAGTCTCGTTGTTCGATTTCTCGACGACGGTCGACGACGTCATCGCCCGCGTCGACTTGGCCGGCAAGACCGTCGTGGTGACCGGCGCGGCAGGCGGATTAGGTCGGCAGACGGCGAAGACGCTGGCCGAAGCCGGTGCCGAAGTGGTTGCAGCGGTTCGTGATCCGGCGCTTCTCGCTGAACCCAACGCAGACGCTGTCCCACTGGATCTGGCGAAGTTGGCCAGCGTACGTGCGGCGGCCGCTCAGATCGCCGCGCGGCATCCGCGCATCGACATTCTCATCAACAACGCGGGCGTGATGTTCACCCCCCACCGCACCACCGTCGACGGCTTCGAATTGCAGTTCGGCGTGAACCATCTCGGGCACTTTCTGCTGACGACGTTGCTACTGCCTCAACTGTCAGCTGCCGCAGCGGCTTCCAGGGAAGCCCGGGTGGTGACCCTCAGCTCGGCGGCGCACCTGCATTGGGCCATCGAACTCGACGACATCAACTTCGATCGGCGCGGTTACGACACGTTCGCCGCGTACGGACAGGCCAAGACCGCAAACATCCTGATGACCGTCGAACTGCACCGGCGCTATGGCGATCGAGGCATCACCGCGCTGGCGGTGCACCCAGGTACCTGTCAGACCGATCTGGGCCGCTACATGGACCGCACCACCTTGAAAACGCTCTACGAGATGGGTCCGCAGACCTTCGCACCGGAGAACCTGAAGTCGGTAGCGCAGGCCGCTGCCACCACGGTATGGGCCGCCACCGAACCCTCGTTGACCAGGCACGGTGGCGCCTACCTGGCCGACTGCCAGATCGACGCGGCCGCCCCGACCGCGACCGATCCCTCCACAGCCCGGCAGCTTTGGCAGCTGTCCGCGGAGTGGGTGAATCGGTAGGCATTATCGTGGGCGCATGAAAGAGCGCGCAGAATGAGTGTCCAGATTTTGGACACCGACTATCTGGTGGTAGGTGCCGGGGCCATGGGAATGGCGTTCACCGACACGGTCATCAGCGAATCCGAGGCGCGCGTCGTCATCGTCGACCGGGCGCATCAACCGGGCGGCCACTGGACCACCGCATACCCGTTCGTCCGACTGCACCAGCCTTCTGCGTACTACGGCGTCAACTCAAGAGCGCTGGGCAACAACACCATTGACAGTGTGGGCTGGAATCAAGGGCTGAATGAGCTTGCCCCGGTTGGTGAAATCTGCGCGTATTTCGATGCCGTCATGCAGCAGCAGTTCCTGACCAGCGGGCGGGTCGAATACTTCCCGATGAGCGAGTATCTCGGGGACGGCCGATTCCGCACCCTTGCGGGTACCGAGTACGCCGTCAACGCCAAGCGACGCATCGTCGATGCGACCTATTTGCGGGCCATCGTGCCGTCCATGCGGCCGGCGCCCTACGCCGTTGCACCAGGCATCGATTGCATTCCGCCCAACGAGCTGCCCAGGCAGGGCGCCCGCGAACGCTATGTGATCGTCGGCGCAGGCAAGACCGGCATGGATGTCTGTCTGTGGTTGTTGCGGCACGGGGTCAGCCCCGATCGGCTGACCTGGATCATGCCGCGCGATTCCTGGTTGATCGACCGCGCGACGTTGCAGCCGGGACCCACCTTCATCAAGCAGTTCCGCGACAGTTACGGCGCGACACTCGAGGCTATCGAGGCCGCGACATCGATCGATGACCTGTTCGCCCGACTGGAATCAGCGGGCACGCTACTGCGACTCGACCCGAGTATCCAGCCCAAGATGTATCGATGTGCGACGGTGTCGCAACCCGAGTACGACCAACTGCGCCGCATCAAAGACGTTGTTCGAATGGGCCACGTGCAACGCATTGAGCCCACTGAGATCGTGTTGGACGAGGGGTCCATCACGTCATCTCCGTCGGCACTCTACATCGACTGCACCGCCGACGGAGCGCCAAAGTGCTCGGCCACACCGGTGTTCGACGGTAAGCAGCTGACTCTGCAGGCAGTGCGGGGTTGCCAGCAGGTGTTCAGCGCCGCCTTCATCGCCCACGTCGAGTTCGCTTACGACGGCGACGCCGCGAAGAACGAACTATGCACCCCGATCCCTCACCCGGACCGGGATGTGGACTGGTTGCGGCTGACTCAGTTCGATCTCAGGGGCTTCCAACGTTGGCTGGACGACCCCGAGTTGACCGATTGGCTCAGCTCGGCGCGGTTGAATCTGCTTGCCGACATACTGCCGCCGCTGGCGCACAAACCGCGGGTGCGCGATCGGGTGGTATCGATGTTCCAGTCGAAACTGAGTTCGTCCAGCGAGAGGCTGGAGAAGCTGCTCAACGAGGTCACGGTCACACCGTGAGCGATGTTCCAGAACTCGGATCGCCGCTGGTCCCCGTGCCCGACGAGGGCTACGTCTACCGAACTGGCTGGCGCCTGGCTACCTCGGACATCGACGAGCACCGCAGACTGCGCCTCGACGGCGTCGGCCGCTACATCCAGGAGGTCGGCGCCGAGCACCTGGCCGATGCGGACTTGGCCGAAGTCCATCCCCATTGGATCGTGCTGCGCACGGTCATCGACGTGCTCGAGCCGATCGAGATACCCAGCGACATCACGTTCCGTCGTTGGTGTGCCGGGCTGTCCAGCAGGTGGTGCAACATGCGCGTGCAACTCGAGGGCGCCGAAGGCGGGCGGATCGAAACAGAGGGCTTCTGGATCTGCATGAATAAGGAAACCCTGACGCCTTCGCGGCTCAGCGAGGGCTGCGTCGAACGATTCGGGAGCACCACCAACGATCACCGACTCAAGTGGCGCCCCTGGCTCACCGAGCCGATCGACACCGGCCCGAACACGCGGGAGACGCCGTTTCCGCTGCGTCGCACCGACATTGACCTTTTCGAGCACGTCAACAACACCATCTACTGGCACGGCGTGCACGAAATTCTGGGCCAGGTATCCGAATTGGAGAACAGCCCCTATCGCGCGGTGCTGGAGTACCGGCGCCCGATCAAGTTTGGCGAAGAGTTAGTGATTCGCTCTCACCTCAGCGGCGACACCGTACGTATGCACTTCGTCGTGGACGACGACGTGCGTGCGGCCGCGCTGGTGCGCAAGATCTAGGCGCGGTCGATCCACTTCATCTGCGCCGCGCTGTGGTGTTCACCCGCGGCCGGAGTGAGTTCATCGAGCCTGGCGACGTGTTCCGCGGTGAGCTCAACCGCATCGGCGGCTGAGTTTTCTTCCAGTCGGGCAACATGTTTGGTTCCGGGGATGGGAACGATGTCGGGTCCTTTCGCCAGCAGCCAGGCCAGTGCGACCTGGGCCGGGGTGGCACCGACGTCGGTACTGATCTCGGCAAGCTGGTCCGCGCTGGCCAGATTGTGCGCGAAGTTCTCGCCGTGAAAACGGGGGTTGGTCTTGCGGTGGTCGGTGTCGGGCAGCCAGTCGGCGGAACGGATTGCGCCGGTGAGGAATCCCCGGCCCAGCGGCGAGTAGGCAACGAATCCGATGCCCAACTCGCGCAGCACCGGAAGCACACCGTCCTCGGGATCACGGGTCCACAGCGAGTATTCGGATTGCACGGCGGTGATCGGGTGAACGGCATGGGCTCGGCGAATGGTTTGCGCACCGACTTCGGAGAGGCCGATGTGGCGGATTTTGCCGGCGGCGACCAATTCCGCCAGCGCCCCGACGGTGTCCTCGATCGGAGTGCTGCGGTCCAGACGGTGTTGATAGTAGAGATCGATGTAGTCGGTGCCGAGCCTTTGCAGTGAGCCGTCGATGGCGAGGCGGACGCTGGCGGGACTGCTGTCGAGGCCGTTGCGGCCGGTATGGGAGATCATCCCGAACTTGCTTGCCAGCACCACCTGGTCCCGTCGGCCCTGCAAGGCACGGGCGAGCAACTCTTCGTTGCGGTAGGGGCCGTAGACCTCGGCTGTGTCGATCAGCGTGACGCCCAGGTCGATTGCCCGATGAACGGTCCTGATCGATTCGGCGTCGTCGGTGCCCGCCCCCGCATACACCGCCGACATTCCCATGGCGCCGAGACCGACGCGCCCGACTTCTAGACCACCTAAATAAGCCCGTTTCATACCGCCCATGGAACCTCGGCCGCGTACCCTCGCGCTAGTGCAGCAGGTCAAGGGCCGCAATTTGGCGGTGGACTACTACCGGGTGTCCGGTGTCGTCCTCATCGTGTTGGGACACTGGCTGGCCGCTGCGATCACCTACCACGACGGTCGCTTCGGTCGCCAGAATCCGCTTGTCGACCAACCCTGGACCGAATGGCTGACCTGGATCTTCCAGGCGGTGCCGGTTTTCTTCCTGGTCGCGGGCTATGCCGGCGCCCTGTCCTGGAAGCATCGCTTCGAGGGCGACAGCTTGTCGCGCCAGATCTGGCTGCGGCGCCGGCTGGCGCGAGTACTCGGGCCGACGACGGTATATGTCGCGCTGGTGTCGGTCACGGTGGTGATCCTGGAAATCAACCATGTTGCCGACGACGTGCTGGAGTACGCAGGCTGGGCAGTGGCGATGCATCTGTGGTTTCTCGCGGTCTATGTGCTGGTGGTGTCCATGACCCCCATTGCGGTTGCCGCACAACGGCGTTGGGGCCTTTGGGCGCCGACGGTGCTGGCGCTTGCGGTGGCAGTTGTTGACGCCGTCTCGCTGGCCGGCGGCCTCTCCTATCTGGGCTGGGCCAACTATCTGCTGTGCTGGGCGGCGCTGTATCAGCTCGGAATCGCGTGGCGCTGGGGGCAATTGACGCCCCGTAGAGCCGTTTTGCTCGCCGCGGGGTCCGCGGTGGTATTGACGTTGCTGATCTGGCCGGGACCTTATCCGGTCAGCATGATCGGCGTTCCCGGTCAAGCCGTGCAGAACACCACGCCGCCTTCGGTGGCAATGCTGGCTTTCGGCTGCATGCAGGCAGGTATTGCGATCGCCCTCGCGCCGGCGCTGAACCGCGTGCTACGGGCCCGCCTCATCCGACGAGTTCTGTCCGTCGCCAACACCAACGTGATGGCTCTGTACCTCTGGCACATGCTGCCCGTGGTGATCGTGGCGATCATCGCCTACCCGGCGAATCTCCTGCCGCAACCGCCCGAGGCAACCGTCGACTGGTGGCTGGGCCGGCTGGAATGGTGGGCGATCCTCGGGTTGGTCACTGCCCTCGAGTTGATCGTATTGTGGTGGGGGCGAAGAATCTTCGCAGCCCCACTACCGAACTTTGAACTGCCGCTCGCAGCCCGCTGGACGGAACCCACGATGTTCATGGGGACAGTAGCGACGGCATATGCACTGGCATTCCTGGCCGCCCTGGGTTTCGCTCCAGACGGTCACCTGCCCTGGCTGACCGTGTTGGTATTCGCGTGCGGGTTGAGCCTGGTCGCGTTGCGTCCCGCTACGGCCGGCGCGCCGGCCGGATCCGGTGACGGCGCCGAAACTGCAGTGGCAGCGCCGAAACTGCATACAGATCGCGCCTGACGGCAAATGCGTGCCGCCAGCGCAGGCTCGGCGCTAAGACCGCAGGAATTCCAGAATATCGGCGTTGATCGTGTCTGCGTGGGTGGTGATCATCCCGTGCGGATAGTCCTCGTAGGTCTTCAGGATGCCGTTGCGGAGCAATTCCGCCGACCGCGGGCCCGAGGCCTGATACGGCACGATCTGATCGTCTTTGCTGTGCATCACCAGGACCGGCAGTGTGAGGTTTTGCAGATCTTCGGTGAAGTCCGTTTGGGAGAAGGCGACGATCCCGTCGTAGTGCGCCTTGGCGCCACCGTTCATTCCCTGGCGCCACCAGTTCGCGATGCTGGCTTCCGAAGATTCGACGCCCGGGCGGTTGAACCCATAGAAGGGTCCCGACGGCAGCGCTCGGTAGAACTCTGACCGGTTGGCCGCCAATTGCGCCTGCAGGCCGTCGAAGACGTCCTTGGGCAGCCCGAGAGGATTGGACTCGGTCTTGACCATCAGCGGCGGAACCGCAGAAATGAGAACAGCTTTGGCTGCACGACTCTCTCCGTGCCGAGCCAGGTAGTGCACCACTTCGCCGCCACCGGTGGAGTGGCCGATGTGCACGGCGTCGTGCAGATCCAGATGGGTCACCACCGCGGCGAGGTCGTCGACATAGTGGTCCATGTCGTGTCCGTCGGCGACCTGAGTCGAGCGTCCGTGTCCGCGCCGGTCGTGGGCGACCACTCGATAGCCCTGGCCGAGAAAGAACAACATCTGGGCGTCCCAGTCGTCGGATGACAGCGGCCAACCGTGACTGAACACGATGGGTTGGCCCGAACCCCAATCCTTGAAGTAGATCTCAACGCCATCGCTGGTAGTGATCGTGGGCATGCCGACCCTTTCCGCTCCCGTCCGGGATGCCCGATGAGGTTAACGCGACCAGCGCCTGCATTGACAATTTGGTAGGCCCCTAACCATCAACCTTCGGAAGGCTAAGCTCCGTGCACGTTTTGCCGATCGACCCGCACGCAGATCCGGCCCGGCGCGCTTGGCTCCCATGCTCAAACTGCCAGTGGGGCAGGGAATGTGCGGAATGCGCCAGTAGCCGCCGGCCTGATCCGGTGATCGCGACCCGCCGCGCGATTAGCCAGTCGCGAAATCCGGCAGCGGCCTTTGGCAGATCGCGTGGGCTTCCTCTGCAGTAAGCCCGAATAATCGCAACACATTCTCGGTCGCCGTATCGGCAGCCAGCGCTCCGTCACGCTCCGGATCGTCGCGCAGTAGCGCACCCAGCCCCAGCAGTCCACCTCCGGCCAGAGCCAACGCCAGTTCGGGATCGTCGACTTTGAAACGTCCGACCGCGACGGCCGCCTTGATATCCCGCAGCGCCCGGGGTGCCAGCCCGCGGTCCGACGTCAACAGCGCCATCCCACTGGCCAACAGAATCTCGCTTTCCTCCGGACGCTGACGGAACAGCCGGCCAGTGAGCCGGAAGCTGGTGGCAAAAGTCTCAGCAGGGTCTTCGATCGACGCGGTCAACCGGTCCAGCAGCGCCCCATGCGCATCCAGCACATCGGCGACCGCAGCTTCGAACAACTGCTCCTTGCTGTCGAAATGGTTGTAGAACGAACCCATCCCGACGTCGGCAGCCTGGGTGATCTCCAGCACGGGCACATTCACCTTGCCTTCGGCGATCAATCGCTGCGCCGCTTTGACCAGAGCCGCCCTGGTGCGTTGCTTACGGCGCTCCAAACGGCCGGAGCCCTTAGTCGACATCGTCACCACAGCAGTATGCCTCACTCTTGATGATTTCGTCAGAACCCTTGACTGAGCGCCACGGCGTATGTGACGATTTCGTCAGTTAGTAGTGGGGAGATGGAGATGGATGTGCTGGGCGCCTCGAACGACGTGCACCGTGACGCGCGAGAAGACGTGCATAAAGACCTGCACAGCGAGCAGGGAGCCCGGCCCGGCGAGCACTCCGGGCGGTCGGCGAACCCGGTGATCAAGGTCGCCGATATCGCCTGGTTGGAGTTCGAGAAGCCGGACCTGACCCGATGCGAGGCGTTTGCGCGGGCTTTCGGATTTCAGACCGCACATCGCGCCCCCGACCAGCTCGCGCTGCGCGGCACCGGCGCCGGCGCACCTTGCGTGATCGTGCGGCGTGGCGAACAGTCTCGATTCAGCGCCGTTGCTTTTCGCGCCCACGACGAGGTCGACGTGCTACGCCTGGCCGACAAGACCGGGACCACCGCACGCCCATTGCCGGAGGCAATCGGTGGGATGGCGGTCGATCTGGTCGACCCCGGCGGAACCCCGGTGCGGGTGGTTGCCGGCATGCACGAGTTGCCAAAGCTCCCGGGACAACAGCCGCATATGTTCAATTTTGGGCCAACCCGGTTGCGCACCAATATGACTCAGCGGCCTGCGCGGGTTCCTGCGCGAGTCGAACGCCTCGGCCACCTGGTGTTGCAGTCGACGAAGTACCTGCAGTCACTGAACTGGTATCTAGACAACCTCGGGATGATCGTCAGTGATTTTCAGTACTTTCCCGGGCAACGTGACCGCGGACCCACGATGAGCTTCATCCGCTGTGACCGTGGTCCCACACCGGCCGATCACCACACGTTGGCGTTGGCACTGGGTCCGGCCAACCGTTACCTGCACTCGGCATATCAGGTCAGCGACCTCGACGCCTTGGCCGCGGGTGGCGAATATCTCTTGGAGAGAGGCTATTTGCGATCCTGGGGCATCGGTCGACATGTCCAGGGCAGTCAGATCTTCGACTACTGGCGTGATCCAGACGGCTTCATGGTCGAGCACTTCACCGACGGCGACATGTTCGACAACAGCCTCGAACCCGGCTGGGCACCGCTGACCGCGTCGGGTCTGGCCCAGTGGGGACCGCCGGCCACCAAGGACTTCCTGGGTACCGATGCGAAATCCGCTCGCCACGAATTGGTTTCCATGATCGGCGCACTTCGTCAACGCAATGAGTTCGATATCAACAGATTGATCGGTCTACTGAAAGTGCCTACCTCATGACCATTTCCGTGCTGCACACTGCCGACTCCTGGTGGATCGAAACTCCCTCTGGCGCCACAAAAATCACCACCGCCGCGACCACGACGGCGCAGTTGCTGGCCGATCGAGCCGCGATCGACGCCGCACTCGGCAGCACCGAAACGGTCCCGGTCGCAAGCCTGGAACTGATCTCGCCAATTACCCGGCCGTGCCGGGTGGTGGCGCAGATGACCAACTTCGAGTCGCACGTCAAGGACGCGGGCATGGACCCGACGTCGATTCCGTTGACCTTCTTCCGCAAGGCGTCCGCATCCATCTGCGGACCAAACGATGACATCGTCAAGCCCGCGCACGTCCGACTGCTCGACTATGAGGTGGAGATCGGCCTGGTGATCGGGCGCGCAATCCCGGTCGGCACCAGCATTTCTGACACCAACCTGGCCGATGTCATTGCCGGCCTGGTTGTCACCAACGATGTGTCGGCGCGCGACATTCAGCTCCCCCAGACCCAGTTCTACGAAGCCAAGTCCTATCCGACATTCACACCTGTCGGACCGAGATTGGTGCTGCTCAACGCAGAAGAACTCAAGCGCTTCGGCGACCTACGGCTGCGTCTGAGAGTCAACGGGGAACAGCGGCAGAACGCACTCGTCGAAGGCGACATGCTGTACCGGCCGTTGCAGGCACTGCAATCGCTCACCCAATTCCAAGAACTCGCTCCGGGCGACCTGATTCTCACCGGCACACCGGTCGGCACCGCTCTGAGCGCACCGCCAAAACCGCTCGAAATCATCGGCAACCTGTTGCCACCGGCGGTCAAGTGGAAGGCATTCTTCAAGCGTCAAGCCGGCAACCCGAAGTATCTGCAGCACGGCGACATCGTCGAGGCTTCCGTGGCAACCGATGATGGCGCCGTCGACCTCGGCACCCAGCGCAGCACAGTGCGATACACGTGAGTGACTACCCGATTCGTCGTGTGCCGGTCGTCATCGTCGGCGCTGGGCCGACTGGCATCACCGCCGCAACGCTGCTGGCGCAGTACGGGGTGGACAGCCTGATCCTCGAGCGATGGCCGGGCGTGTATCCGCAGCCAAGGGCTGTGCACCTGGACGATGAAATCTACCGCGTCATGGCCCGTTTGGGCATCGCTGACGAGTTCGCTGCGATTTCACGACCCACGCTCGGACTTAGACTGCTGGACAATCGATTCAACGTATTGGCCGAGTTTCAGCGAGACACAACGCTGAGTCAGAACGGCTTCCCGCAGGCGAACATGTTCGACCAACCGGAGTTGGAAGGCCTGCTGCGGGCGAACCTGAAACGCTATCCGAACGCGGAACTACGCGGCGGTGCGGACGTCACGGGCATCGCTTCCTACGGCGATCGCGTGCGGGTGACGTTCACCGATCGCGAGGATGGCCGGGTTCACCAGGTCGACGCCGACTACCTGCTGGGATGCGACGGCGCGAATAGTGTGGTTCGGGCTCAAATGGGCTCCACGATGCGGGATTTGAAGTTCGAGCAACGCTGGTTGGTCGTCGATGTGGCGACCGATACCGATCTGCGCCAATGGGACGGTGTCTACCAGATCTGCGATCCGGTGCGCGCCGGCACGTATATGCGCATCGGTGAATCACGGTACCGCTGGGAGTTTCGATTGCTCGATGGCGAGACTGTCGATGACTTCGGCACGCTGGCCGCGCTGCGGCCGTTGATCGCGCCCTGGACTGATGACGTCCCAGAGACCGAACTGTCGCTGCTGCGCGTTACCGAGTACACCTTCCGCGCCCAGATCGCCGACCGATGGCGTTACGGCAACATCTTCATCCTCGGCGACGCGGCGCACCTCACTCCCCCGTTCATCGGGCAGGGTATGGGCGCCGGCGTACGTGACGCGATGAACCTCAGCTGGAAAATTGCCGGGGTCCATAGCGGAGTGCTTGGCGCGAATGTCCTGGACAGCTATCAGCAGGAGCGTAAACCGCACTGCCGTCAGCTGATTCGACTGGCGCTGAACGTCGGATTGTCGATGACCGGCGGTGGCCGGCTCGGTGACCTGGTCCGCCGCGCGGTGCTTCCGCGGTTGCGGCTCATTCCAGGACTGCGCGACAAGGTCATCGACTCGACCACACCCGCCCTGCAGCGGTCCGCGCTGGTCCACAAATCCCGTCGACCACGCCAACTCAGCGGCACCTTGTGTCCGAATCCATTGCTGCCCAGCGGTGAACGCCTAGACAAAGTCGCCGGTCGCGGGTTCGCTCTGGTCACCCGGATTCGGTTGACGCCCAGGGACGAAGCGGCGCTGCAACGGCGCGGCGTGGCCGTACTTCAGGCAGAACCAGGCAGCCAGTTAGACGCGTGGCTGCGTCGGGGCTGGGCTACAAGCGCTTTGGTGCGTCCAGATCGAACGGTAATGAGTACCGGTCGGGACGTCGCCGCGCTATGCAGTGGTGTCGGCGCCGTCAACGCTGGTTAACTCGCTCCATCTGCGGCAGCACTGCCAGCACCGGAAACGTATCGGTCGCCGGCACGCCCCGCGGGTAGCCGGCGCGCAAGAAGGTCAAAATCGTTTCGATCGCGCTGGTAAGAATTATGTTTACTCCTGCCGCAGCTCGCTCAGAGCCGCACTGTGAGGGTGCATTCCCGGTAATCGCCAGGTCAAACGCCTTCCAACCTACGACCTCCGTCAAACGTCAGACTCGGGTGAGCCAGCCCACAGGTTTGAGCATTCCGCTTTCGGAAACCCTGTATTTGCAGGGGGATTCCAGATCAAATCGGGCGATCGCACGAACGCTTGAACCCCTGCCAAGCAAGTAAGCAACGCAAGCAGGAGGATTTCATGTCGGAGAAGAGTGGCCCCCAAGAAGGCGCCGAAGGCGTTGTCGAAGGCGTTAAGGGCAAGGCCAAGGAAGTTATCGGCGCCGTCACCGGCCGCGATGACGTGAAGAAGGAGGGTCAGGCCCAGCAGGACAAGGCCGACGCTCAGCGTGATGCCGCGAAGAAGGAAGCCGAAGCGGAAGCCGCTCGCGGTGGTGCCGAGGCTGCCGAGGCGCGCCAGAAGTCGCACCAGTAAAAATCAGGCATGAGGATGGGCCCGGTCCGCGACGGACTGGGCCCATTCCTTTTGACCGCTATCGAACCAACGAGGCAATCGGCGTGTCGCGGATGTTCCGCAACAGATCCTCGGCATTCTCGTAAACCTGTATTGCCCCGGCTTTTTTCAACTCACCGCAAGAAGAACCGCCGCTGAGCACGCCGATGCACACAACGTTGGCGCGAACGCATGCTTCGACGTCCCAGACCGCGTCTCCGACGAAGACCGAGCGATCGGCAGATACTCCTGCGCGCTCCAGGGCGATATGCACGATATCCGGCTTCGGCTTGGCGGTGTCGACGTCACTGGAAGACGTGACAGCGGTGACGAGGTCGTCACAGTCCAGCACCTTGCGCAGCAGTGCCAGTTCGTCTTCCGGGGCTGATGTCGCAAAGACGACTTGCAGGCCGAGATCCGGGATGCGCCGAAGTAACTCGCGCGCGCCGGGAAGCGGGCGCAAAAGCGGCGCGGCCTCTTGGTAATAGCGAGAGTGTAAGTCGCTTAGGCGCTTTTGCGTCACTTCCGGTGCATCGTCAGAGAATGTCTTGACCAACGTCGATCCGTCCATCCCGATCGAGCGGTGGATGCGCCACCCCTCTACATCAATCCCGACATCGGCGAATGCGCGCTGCCACGCGTGGATGTGCAAATAATTGGAGTCGACGAGAGTGCCGTCTATATCGAGCAGGACCGCCGGAGCAGCCTCAGAGTCGTTGGTAGCCAATGCTTTAGAAGAGCAGCATGATTGCTGCGAAATCGGCGATTAGCAAACCCAGCCCGAGCAGCGGCACCACGAAGCCTCGCGGGCGATGCGCGGTGAAGACCGAGGCAATGATGGTTAGGCCGGCGATAATCGGGGCTCCGTACAACAACACGCCGTACACCAGGCCGTGTCGCCCCAAACTCGGGCAATGCGCTGCACTGCAGGCGGCTAAGCTCATCGCCGCGCCCACAGCAGAAATCACGATGAAAGCGGCAGCAGGAACGGTCAACAGAGCCAACACCCAATTCGCCGCGGTAAGCCAGCCGCGCTCGTGCTCGGCAGTTTCTGGCGGCTGCGAGCGCCCCTTAGTCGTCACCGCGGCAGCCTCTTCGCTTTGCAAGCTCATCACCACTTCTCCTCTGCGCGGTTCATACCCCTTCGGCTACCCGCGTCCGGAATGGCGAAACATCGCTGGTGGCGCGGCCGGAGACGGTATCTGACCTTGTCAGCTCCTTCCGGCGCGACGGTTCGCCTTCTTGATCGCGTCGACGAGTTCGGACTTCTTCATCGTGGACCGGCCGTGAACATCGAGGCGACGCGCGATGTCCAGGAGGTGCTTCTTGCTCGCGTTGGCGTCCACACCTTCCTCCGTCGGCAGCGGATTGTTCAATCCACCCCGTTCCGCGTGTTTATCCGACGGGCCTTTTTCTTCCTTGGCTTCCCAATGGTCGCCGACCTTCTCGTAGCTGTGTTTGACGGCGGCGTACGCGACTTGGTGCGCACGTCGTTCGCTGTCGTACTGTTCCGCGGCCGCGTCGTGCGCCTTTGCGAAAGTCCGCTGCGCCTTGACGCTCGAACGTTGCAATGTGCCGGGCAACTCATCCTTTTTTGCTGCGCCACTCTTTGTGGTCTTAGGCATGAAATCACCTCAATCTTTCAGTTGAGCAATGCTTTACGTCTCGTACGGTGGGTATTCGTGTGCCTTCAGAGTCCGGGCTAGGTGAGCCGCGTTGCGGGCCGCCGCCGCTGTGGCCGACGCGACCGGGTCCGGTATCTCATCGAGATCGTTGTAATCGGTGGTTTCCATCGCAGCGCCAGTCCAGTACGTAGAGCCCTGCGCCGGGATGCTGAACCCGATGTCGTTCAGCGCCTGAAAGACATCGGCGACCACCTTGTGAGCGCCGTCCTCGTTGCCCACCACGCTGACGATCGCTACCTTGCCCACCATCGCCGGGGTGCCGCTGCCATCGGTGTTGGACAACTCGGCATCCAAGCGTTCCAGTACCCGTTGGGTCACGCTGGCGGGGTGTCCCAACCACACCGGGGTGCTGATCAGCAGGATGTCCGCGTCCAGCACTTTGCTTCGGATCTCGGGCCAGTCATCACCCGGTCCCATGTCGTTCTCGACACCGGGAACGATGTGGTAGTCCACGCAGCGAATGAGTTCGGACTCGACACCGGCTCTGCCAAGCTCGTTGACGACGTGCTCGGCAATCAAAACGCTGCTCGACGACGCGGGACTGGGTTTGAGGCTGCACACCAAACCAACGGCACGTAGCGCCTCCGACTGCTCGGCCATAGCGAGGTGATACCCGGCGTAGGGCGGTATAAACGGGGTAACCCCCTTCGATGGCCCCAATCGCAGGTCCCGACTGAGACGGGCGCGATGTCAAGCAACACACAGAGATTCGCCGCGTGCCCTCTCGACAGTGGCGGTACCCCCGCACAGGTTTGGACTAGCTGGGAGCGCAAGTTCCCCGAACTCAATCTGGATGAATGCCCCGCGCTGGTCCTGGTGGCGCCCCACCCTGATGACGAAACGCTGGGCTTTGGGGCCACCGCGGCCACGTTGCGGTCGCGCGGCGTCACCGTTCAGGTTGTGTCAGTGACCGATGGCGGTGCAGCGCACCCGAATTCTTCGGAGTCCGAGCAGATCCGGCTAGGTCGACTCCGACGCAATGAATTATATTGCGCCTCAGATGCTTTGGACCTCAACACGCTTTTCTGCCTCGGACTCCCGGACGGAAGGATCAGCGAACACACCAGCAGGCTGACCGACGAGCTCACCGACATCCTCGAGAGTTGGGGCTCGAACGTATGGTGTGCCGTCACCTGGCGCGGCGACGGACATCCCGACCACGAGGCCACCGGGCACGCGGCAGCGGCCGCCGCAGCCCGGACCGGCGCTCGGCTGCTCGAATACCCGGTATGGATGTGGCACTGGGCGTTACCCGCTGACGCGGCAGTTCCGTGGCACCGTGCGACGCGCATCCCGCTTGGACCAGGAGCGATCGACCGCAAACAACTGGCCGCGCAGGCCTTTCACTCGCAATTCGAGTCAGATACAACCGCCACAGAGCCGGTGCTTCCGCCGTTCGTACTGCAGCGACTGCTTGCGGTTGGCGAGTTCGCATTCGGATGAACATGGCGCCTACGGATGCTCAGCAGTTGCCGTCGGGTTAGGGCGACCGGCTTGTTGCGCAGCGGCTTTGGCGGAGTTGCGCAAAGTACGGTTGTCTGATCGCAGATCGGTATTGGCGGAGGACAATTCGCTGTTGACCGCAGCAAGTTCGGCGTTGTCATCCTCGAGGTTCAGGATTCGAGTGATCCCAGCCAGGTTCACTCCCGCCTCGACTAATGAGGTGATGCGCCTCAGCCTGGTCAGATCGTTGGAGCTGTAGCGCCGGGTTCCGCCCTCGCTGCGAGACGGGGTGAGCAACCCGTGACGTTCATAGAGCCGAAGAGTCTGCACTGCGACACCGGAAAGCTCGGCGGCCACCGAGATTCCATAAACGCCGTGATCAGACGCCGGCGCGCCCGAGTCGTCGGAGTTAGTGGTCAATCGGACATCTCCTTGCTTAGGACCATAGAAAACTTGTGTATCACACTTGCGTTCTAGTGTCGATGTTGATAAATAAAATCTATGCCTGATGAAACAGGTAATGATTAAGAAGTTCGACAGATTGGAGTGTGAAGTGACCGCCATGCTGATGCGTACCGACCCGTTCCGCGAACTGGACCGTTTCGCCCAGCAAGTACTTGGCACGGCCGCCCGACCGGCAGTAATGCCGATGGACGCGTGGCGAGAGGGCGAGAAGTTCGTGGTGGAATTCGATCTGCCCGGCATCAACGCCGACTCGTTGGACATCGACATCGAGCGCAATGTGGTGACCGTGCGCGCCGAACGCGCGGCCGTCGACCCGGACCGGGAGATGCTCGCCGTTGAGCGGCCGCGTGGGGTGTTCAGCAGGCAGTTGGTACTCGGCGAGAATCTCGACACCGAGAGGATCGAGGCTTCCTACAACGAAGGGGTGTTAAGTCTGCACATTCCGGTGGCCGAAAAGGCAAAACCCCGCAAAATTGCCATCGGTCGCAGTAACGCAGGCCCGGTAATCGACCCCTGAGCAGCAGGGGGTGGGCAGCGGCCGCGCATACAATGGGCCCACCGAAACCGTGGCCGCTGCCCAACCCTCGTCGCGGCGAGATAGGTTCTAGACATTCTTGGCGTTGAGCCTCCAGCGCCGCTCATTGGTTGAACATCCAACGCCGCCGCTTCGCGGCCCCCAAACGTGTCCGAGTCCCCGTTCGACGTGGCACGCCAGGGGTCATCGGTGGCGTCCAGCGCACTGAACCCGAGGAGGGAAGGTTCGCAATGACCTGGGATCTCAACGGCCAGACGGCCGCCGTCGAAGAGGCACTGGCAGGAGGCGCGTCGCAACAGGCGGGCTCATTCCGGTTCTTTTTCGCCGACCAACGTTGGGAATGGTCGGCGCAGCTAGAACAGATGCACGGTTACGAGGTCGGCAGCGTCACGCCAACCACCGAATTGGTGTTGGCACACAAACACCCCGAGGACCGCGATCAGGTCGCCGTCACAATCCAGGACATCCTGCACAGCCGGCAGACGCTCAGCACTCACCATCGGATCATCGACACCCGCGGCGAGGTGCATCACGTCGTGGTGGTCGGCGACCGCCTTTTCGACGAGCATGGTGCGGTGATCGGAACCCAAGGGTTCTACGTCGACGTGTCGCCGCTGTCCGAAAAGTTGCACCAGGAAATCGTCACGACCAAGCTTGCGAAAATCGCCGAACACCGCGCCGGCATCGAGCAAGCCAAGGGCATGCTGATGCTGGTTTACGGTATCGACGACGACGCGGCGTTCAACCTGCTCAAATGGTTGTCGCAGGAATCGAACGTGAAGCTGCGGCCGTTGGCCGAGCAGATCGCCGAAGACTTCCGTAACGCGGGCCGAGCGGGCACCACTCAGTCAGAGTTCGACCAGTTGCTGCTGACGGCGCATACCCGCGTGGGGCGTACCGACGCTAACTAGTTCGATGTTCCCTCGGTGTCGTCGAAGAACGACCATTCGCCGTCGTGGTTGACCTCCAAGCGCCACCCCAGTTCGGAATTATCACCGACGGAGTCGACCAACCATGCGTGTGCATTCTCGGCGCTTTCGATTTCTTTACTAGCGACCACTTCTCCGTGCGGGTCGAGCACCCTGTATTCAGCCATACTTCGTGGTTTCCCACCCCCCAGGCTTTCAATCTCGTTGTGAGCCTGCGACGATCACTGGCATCTGGCCTCAACCGTTGGCAGGCATCGCCGCGATCATCGGGGTGTCGACGCCGACGCGGCCCAAAGTGGTGGCACCACCGGGTGAACCGAGCGGCGCGCTTCGGCCGGGCAAGATCTGCCGAAAGAAGGCAGCGTTGTCTTGGACGTGCTGTGACTGACCGTCCGGCAGTTCACCTTCCCAGTAGATGGCAGCGACGCGGCAGGCCGGTTTGCACGCGCCACAATCAACACACTCGTCGGGGTTGATGTACATCGTTCGCGCGCCCTCATAGATGCAGTCGACCGGGCACTCCTGGACACAGGACTTCTCGGCGATGTCAAGGCATTCCCTGCCGATCACATAGGTCATGTGGTCACGCTATAAAGCCCAAGCGGTAGCGGCTCCGGTCGAAAGTCATTGGCCGAAAGGACCAAAGACCTTTTCGGAGACGAGTGGACTACCGCAGCACCGACTCCGAACTGTTACCCAGTATGACGAGGCCGCACGACCCAGCTTCCACCCTAAAGTGAAGGTTGAGAGTTACCCTTGAAACGTGAACACAACACGGAGTTTCGACGCTGACAGGCTGCTGGAATCGATACCCGGCGTTGCGTACGGCATTGTCAATTGGTTTGACGCTGAGGGCGGTTTCGGATTCGTCACACCCACTGAGGGCAAGCTTGACGTGTATGTCGACTCGTCCGAGATTGTTGACACTCGCAGCACGGGGCTTTGCGCCGGCCAGCGTGTGAGGTACCGGGCCGGAGGCACGCGCCGATGGCCGATGGCCGAAGCCGTGCAGGTGCTCTGAAGGCTGGTTCACCGGCCTGCCTCTGCGTCACAATTGGTTGTGCCGCAGCTTAACTCGATGTGCGGCTACTCCTGACCGCGCCGCAGTTCGTCGAGCCTTTCGAGGAGTGCAGCCGCGCGCCCGCCGGACAATGTCTGGCCTCCGGACACTTGGCTGAGCAAGGCTTTGAGATCGAGCATCTGCTGCAGATAGACCAGACAAGGCGGGCAGTCCTCGAGATGTCGCGCCACGATCGCACCCCACTGCTGCGGGTCAGAGTCCACGAGGTCGTCGACAAGTCGAACGAACTCCACGCAGTCGATCGCGGGAACGGTGTTGTCGTAGACGGTCATCGTTGATACCGCCTTTCCAGTTCATTTCGGAGGTTTCCTCGTGCGCGATACAGCAGTGCGCGCTGCGCCTCCGCGGACAGTTCCAGGATCTCGGCCGCCTCTTCGGAGGACATGCCGACAAGGTCTCGCAGGATGATCAGCTGCCGTTGCCGTGTGGGCAGCGTTTCCACCGCCGCCCGCACGTACTCGACAAGTTCGCGTTGCACGGTGTGGTCTTCCGGGAGAAATCGCCGCGAGGGCGGCACCCTCCAGTGCCCGGCGTCGGGGTGACCGGGCGGATGCATGCGGCCCGACAGCGGATCACTCTCGTCGTCGGTGACCAGAACTTCGTGCTCACGGATCCGCGACTCGCGGCGACGGTGCCGCGAAGCGCAGTGCTTGACGACCCCGAACAACCAGGTCGCCACCGATGACCGTCCCTCGAACGACTCGGACGACTTGAGCACCTGCAGCCAGGCCTCCTGCACTGCTTCTTCAGCCACCGCACGTGACGTGACCATTGTGCAAGCGAAGTTCACCATCGTCCGGTGATGATCACGGACCAGATCTGCCAACGGAATGCCGCCGATCAGATGCTCGGGTTCAAGCCCCTCGGGTGTCGCCGCCGGGGTCACCATTGACCCCGGCGGTCGCGCTTTGCCACGTTAAAGGCATCCGCCTAGTTCCCAGCGCAACTGGGCTTCGGACGGCGACTGCACGGGGATGAATGCGGCCTCTCGGTAGCGGCGACTCGCCGGGGTCTTGCTTGCATAACCCTTGCCGCCTGCCGTGCGGATCTCCAAAGCTGCACTCGTACTGGCTGTTTCAGCTGCAGCAAGTCGCAGCGAAAGCAGATCCTTCTTGCTCGGTGGTTGCTGCCCACCGACCGCACCGGCCAATGTGGTCAGGGCCGCCTCCGCCTCGGTGAGCTTCTCCGCGACCAGATCCACCTCGCCGGCGAACACTTCGTTTACCCCGGTGAGACCGCTCTTAGCCTGAGCCACAATGGTTTTGGCTAACCCGACGCACATTGCCGACTGCAGCACGAGGAACGTCGGACGGACCGAGGCAAGGAAACCTTCAAAGTCGGTGGATAACACCTGCCCGTCTGGGACGTATGCATCCTTGAGCTCCAGGTAGGACGACGCGGTGCTGTCCATCGCCAACAGCTTGAAGTGGTCCCCCACTGTGACCCCCGGGGTGCTCAACGGCAACGCGACGATCAGCTTGTCGCCGCGGTCCGTGCGAACAGCGGTGATCAGCAGCGAATCGTCATATAGGTTGCTGGCCCAGCGAACTGGACCGCTGACCCGGTAGCCGCCATCGACCGACGTCGCGCTGAGCTCGATGCTGCCGCAACCGGCCAACTCTTTGAACGCGGCCGCCATACCGGTGACCCCCAACACCGTGCCGGCCAGCACCGGCTGAACGGCAGCCAGGCTGAACGGCGTCGCGGCGGTAAGCAGGTATTCCACCGACATGCGGTGAGCCCACAGCGAGAATCCGGTGCTCATGCACTCACCGGAAATCAGCCTGATCACTTCGGCCATCTGCGGCAGCCTGCCATCGGCATTCCCGGGTGCGCCCACCCCGAGCAGACCCGCCGCACCCAGGGCGGCGAAACTGCGCCGCGAGGTGTCCTGACCGCGGTCCAGGGCACCTGCGTGGGCACGTATATCAGCGAGCAGATCCGAATCGAGCAGGCTGACGTTGGCGTCAATCGTCGTAGTCACATTGCCTGCCTAGCCGAGGGAAAGCTGGGAGTCGACAGTTACAGGACGCCTGAATGTATTCACCACGGGTGACCACGCGATCGCATTGTCGTGAATTTCCTTCAGAGTGGCGTCGTCAGCGTCTCCCGCCAGCGTCACCTTGCAGCGGACGTCGGTGATTCCGAGGACTTTGCCGTCCGGAGTGTCACCGACGCCCCACACCGCGGAGATGTCGATGTCGCCCTCCATCTCGACCTCGATCTTCGTCAGCGTCACGCCGCGGTGGGTGGCGTTGGCCAGCAGACCGACGGAAATGCACGACCCCAGTGCCGCCAGGCAGGCCTCGGACGGGTTGGGCGCCGAGTCGTCGCCCAGCAGCGCCGGCGGCTCGCCGACCAGCATCGGCGCCAGGTCGCGGACGTAGGTCATGTTGCGGAACCCGGACTCACAGACCGTCTTGGCCTTCAGGGTTTTCTTGCCCGTGCTGGGGTCGGACTTGGCGTTACACGACAACCGGTCGAGGGCTTCAGCATCGATGACAAGCGCGTCGGTCATGGACGTCCTCCAAATTATCCAGGCGGTATTGACTGTTCACAGGGTTAGTGCCCTGCGCGCCCGGAAACGTGACGGTGACCTAGCACACAGCGAACATCGCGCTAGTTGGCCGGCTGAGTCACGAAGTCGATCAGCTCCTCGACCCGGCCGATCAGCGCGGGTTCCAGGTCGTTCCAATCGCGAACCTTGGAACGGATTCGCTGCCAGGCCCTGGCGATGTCGGTCTGGTTCGCGTGCGGCCAGCCGAGCGCTTGGCAAATGCCGTGCTTCCACTCGATATGCCGCGGCACCACCGGCCAGGCTTTCAGGCCCAGCCGCTCCGGCTTGACGGCCTGCCAAATATCCACGTACGGGTGACCGACCACCAATGTGTCGGCACCGCCGGGTCCCCTGCGCACCGCATCTGCGATGCGCGACTCTTTCGATCCGGCGACGAGATGGTCGACCAGAACACCGAGCCGACAACCCGGACCGGGCTGGAACTCCTTGACGATCCCCGCCAGATCGTCGACGCCGCCGAGGTACTCGACGACGACGCCTTCGATCTTCAGGTCCTCACCCCAAACCTGTGCGACGAGTTCCGCGTCGTGGCGGCCTTCGACGTAAATACGGCTGGCCCGCGCGACCCGGGCGCGGACGCCGCGGACCGCGACCGAACCGGATGCGGTCCGAGCCGGGGTGGCAGGTGGAGTGCGGCGCAGTGGAGTCAGAATCACCGGTTCGCCGTCGAGCAGATAACCAGGACCCAACGGAAACCCGCGGACCTTGCCGTTGCGGTCTTCAAGATCGACGCGCCCGTACTCGACGCGCACCACGGCGCCCACGTAGCCGGTCTGTGCGTCCTCGACGACCATCCCCATCTCGACGGGGCGCTCAACCGAACGGGGTTTGCGCTTCCCTCCCCCGGCCAGCACATCGGTTCCGTAGCGATCCATCACCCGGCAATACTAGGAATCTCACCAGGAAAGTCCGCCTAGGCACGCCGGGTGGCTCACGAAAATGCTTGTGGCGGTGGCCTTATCAAGGAATGCATCCGCACTGGCAGCTGAATCGTCAGATCCCTTGAAGAATATGGCTGCGGCAATGACGGCACCGGCCATGAGAATCGCCAGCACTATCATGACGAGCGCTAAAACAACCGCGATTCGGACCCGTCCAGCGGACCGCCGAGGTATCGGCGGACCGAAATAAATTCGGTCGTCGCCCGAGTTGCTTCGCGAATGGTCCGGTCCGCTGGACCACTGCGCGCCCATCACCGCATCTTAGCTGGGCTCTCAGCTATGCGGCGGCCATCGGCACCGAAGAAATGCAACTTGCGGGGTTGCGGGTGCAGGCGCACCCGACTGCCCTTCGCCGGCGGGTCGTAGCCGTCGGTGCGCGCGATGATGGGTTTGCTGATCACGTTGTCGGATCCGGTGATTCGGCCGTAGAGATAGGCGTCGGCACCCAGTTCTTCCAGCACGTCGACCTCTACCTCGATGCCGACGCTGCCCAACTCGAAGTGCTCGGGGCGAACGCCGACCACGATCTCGGTGCCCGCGTCGGCGATCTCGCGTGGCAGGCGGATAACCCAGTCTCCCAGTGACACAGCGGAATCGACGATCGGGAGGGTGAAAAGATTCATCGCGGGCGACCCGATGAATCCTGCGACGAACATGTTGCCCGGGTTGCGGTACAGCTCGCGTGGTGCGGCGCACTGCTGCAGCACACCGTCGCACAGCACCGCGACACGGTCACCCATGGTCATCGCCTCGACCTGATCGTGCGTGACATACACCGTGGTGGTGCCGAGCTGCCGCTGCAGGGCGGCGATCTGGTTGCGGGTCTGCACCCGCAACTTGGCATCGAGGTTGGACAACGGCTCGTCCATCAGGAAAACCTGCGGGCGGCGGACGATGGCGCGGCCCATCGCCACCCGCTGCCGCTGCCCGCCGGAGAGGTCTTTGGGCTTGCGGTCCAGGTACCGCTCCAGATCGAGCATTTGCGCCGCGGCCAGCACCCGTTCGCGAATTTCGGGCTTGGGCAGTTTGGCCACCTTCAACGCGAAACCCATGTTCTGCGCCACAGTCATGTGCGGGTAGAGCGCATAGTTCTGGAAAACCATTGCGATGTCACGATTTTTGGCATCCACGTTGGTGACATCGCGGTCACCGATCCGGATGCTGCCGGAGTCGAGTGTTTCCAAGCCGGCCACCATCCGCAACGAGGTCGTCTTGCCGCATCCTGACGGCCCCACCAAGACGACGAACTCACCGTCCTCGACAACCAGATTCAGACGATCCAGGGCCGGCCGATCGGTGCCCGGATAGCGCCGCGTTGCCTGCTCGAAACTCACCGACGCCACGGCTACCCACTCAGCCCGGTCACGGCGATACCGCGGACAAATGAGCGCTGCGCGACGGCATAGACGATCACCAGCGGCAGCAGAATCAACATCGAGGTGGCCATCAACACCGGCCAGCGTGCGACGTATTCGCCACGCAGTCGGACCAGTCCGAGCGTCAGGGTGGCCAGGGTGTTGCGTTGAATCATCAACAACGGCCACAGGAAGTCGTTCCACACACTGACCCAGGTCAAAACGACCAGCACCATCACCGCGGGCCGGGCATGCGGCAGCAGAATGCGCCAATAGATCTGCCACGGCGAGCAGCCGTCCAGAATCGCGGCCTCCTCGAGGTCGGTCGGCAGCGTGCGGAAGAACTGCCGCATCAGGTAGGTGCCGAACGCGCTGCCAAACAAGCCCGGAACGATCATCGCCCAGGGTGTGTCGACCCACCCGACGGTCCGCATCAGAATGAACTGCGGAATCACGGTCACCGTCAACGGCACCATCAACGTGCCCAGGTACAGCAGAAACAGCGTGTCGCGGCCACGAAACTCCAGTCGCGCGAACGCGTACCCGGCCAACGAGCAGAAGAAGACCTGGCCGGCGGTGACGCATCCGGCGTACAGCACCGTATTGAAGAACATCCGCCAGAACGGCATCAAACCGAAGACTTCGGTGTAGTTGGACCATTGGGGACTGCCCGGCAACAACTTCGGTTCGTTGATCTCACCTTCCTTTTTCAGCGAGCCGGACAGCGCCCACAAGATCGGGAACAGTGCACACCAGGCGATCACGATGAGCGCGCCGTACACGGCGGCAGCGCGAAGGATGCTGCTGGTCACGGGGCGCCTCACCGCGAATTCAGCTGAGCCCACGCGTGGCCTCCATAGAGCGGCGCCGGCTGATCCGCAGTTGCAGCACCGTCAACGCGAGCAGGATGGCGAACATCAGCCACGCCAGCGCCGAGGCGTAACCGAACTCCAAGAACGAAAACGCGTGCTGGAAAAGCATGATGCCCAACACGTAAGTGCCGGTTTCGGGCCCACCGTTGACACCGTTCAGCACGTACACCAGGTCGAAGGACTGAAACGCGTGAATGATCGAGATGACCACCACGAACGACACGGCGCCGCGGATCAACGGGACCGTGATGGATACGAATTGCCGAATCGCCCCCGCTCCGTCGATCTTGGCTGCCTCGTAGACCGTCTCCGGTACCCCTTGCATCGCGGCAAGCAGGATCACGGTGGCGAAGGGGACGCTGCGCCACACACTGACCATGCACAACGACACCATGGCCCAGTGCGGCTCGACCAGCCACGGTATCGGGCCGATCCCGACCCAGCCGAGCATGATGTTCAGCAGGCCGTTGTCGGTATTGAAAACGAACTGCCAGACGACCGCCATCACCACGGTCGAAATTGCCAGCGGCAGGAAGACAATGGTGCGAAAAAGGCCGATTCCCTTGACCTTCCGATTCAACACGGCGGCGACGACGAGGCTGATGAGCACCGTGGGCACAACGGTTCCCACGGTATAGATGACGGTGTTGCGGACCGCGATCAGAAACAACGGGTCGGCCGTGAAGAGTTTGCGGAAGTTCGCCAGACCCACGAATTCCTCGGGCGTGAACATGTCCCACTTCTGCAGGCTCATGTAGAGCGAGAATCCGAGCGGGAACAACATGAACAGCAGCACCGCGGCCAGGTTGGGAGCCACGAATATGCGGCCCGACCAGGCCCGTTGACGTGGCGGCCGACTCTTCGCGCGGACCGGGTCGGGCGAGGCCGAGGTGGCGGTGACAGTCATGTATTCCGCAGCACCTCGTCGATGGCGTGTGACAAACCGGTCAGCGACGTCGCCGGGCGGGTGCCGCGCAGTACCGGTCCGAAGTTGCGATCCATCAGCGCGACGATCTTTTCCCATGCCGGGGTGATGGGCAGTCCTTCGGCGACCGTCGGGCCATCCTTGAGCACGGCGAGGTTGCCGATCCGGTGATGCGCGCGGGCGAATCCGTCGGAGTTGATCGCGGGTCGCAACACGGGCACAAAGAGCCTGGACTCGGCGATGAGGGCCTGCCCGACCGGGCCGGTGGCGAACTTGACGAACTCCCACGCCTGTTCCGGATGGCGCGTGGTCGATGCGATGGCAAGACCAGTAACTCCGATATTTGAGCACGCGGTGTGGCCGCGCGGGCCCAACGGCAGCGGCGCCACGTCGAAGTCCAGTCCCTCGGCGCGGTCGAAGGTCTGGTAGCGCCAATGCCCGCCCAACGCGATCGCCGCCCTGCCCACCGCGAACTGATCGGCGTTCGACATGGACTGTTGATCGGATGCCCCGGGTGACACTCGATACTTATTGATCAAGTCGGCATAGAACTGCGCGGCCTCGACGAAGGCCTCGTTGTCGAAATTGAGGTGCGTCGGGTTCTGCCGCGGTGACGCCCAGCGCACTCCGTTATTCATTGCGAACAGGCCCGCCGCGTAATACGACACCCAGGCGTTGACGAATCCCCACTGCGTGACCCGACCTGACGCATCCCGTTTGGTCAGGGCCTGCGCGGCATCCAGGAACTCGGCGAAGGTCCAGCTGTGCTGCCACGTGCCGGGTGGCGGTGGCAAACCCGCCTCGGCGAACAGGGCCTTGTTGTAGTACAGGTAGTTCCCTGACCACTGCTCGGGAAAGGCGTACTGGCCGCCCTCGAAGTTGAACGTCTCGTACAGTGGGTCGATACTGTCCGCTCTGAGCTGGGCCGCGAACGTCGCATCGTGTGCCAACAGGGTGTTGAGGTCCAGCAGCACGCCGCGGTCTGCGAGTTCGGCGTAGCTCAGCTCCCACGTCATCAACACGTCCGGGCACTTGCCACCGGCGCAGAACGTGGACAGCTGCTGCATCACCCCCGGCCCGGACAGCAGCGCCCGCACCTTGATGTCGGGGTGACGACGCTGGAATTCGTTCACCACCCGCATGCGGGGACGGATCTCGTCCGGATTGGCCGCGAAGAAAAACGTCAGCGTGTCGTCGTCATCGGAAGCACACCCAGCAGCCCAGGGGGCCAGGGCGGATGCGCTGACCGCGCCGGCGCCCCGCAGCAAGCTGCGGCGTCCGAACGGCTTGTCGAACATGATGCTCCCGATCTCGGCCGGTCCCGGCCCTTCCCATCGGCCGTATCTGAATTCATTCATAGTCGATAGCCCTGTGGTGTTGCTGAAGTCAGGTGAACGGCTCAAGACGGAAGTGCGAGCACGACATTGCGAACCCGATCGACATCAGCGGTGATGTCGATTACCTGGATGCGATTGTCGTCGCCGAATCCGATCTGCAGCAACGTCTCCGCATATCCGCGCGGTGCGATCGCTACTCCGGGAACGCCGTCGATGAGGACCACAACGCCGGCGCGCGCCCGGTGTGCGAATCGCCGAGTCTCTTCGGCTACCTCGCTCGCGCCGCGGATTTCAGTGGGCACGTCAGCGGGAACCAGCGCGGGGTCGACCCGGCGCACCACCTCAGGAGCCAGCAGTTCCAAAAGGGTGCCGATGTCACCGCCCTGCGAGGCCCTCAAAAATGCCTCGACGAGCTCGACATGGCGGGCCGTGCGCGGGTTGCGTGCCGTCGTGCTGGGGCGCACCCGGGCGCGGGCCCGACTCGCAAGCTTCTTCGCGGCATCCGGCGAGCGACTCAGCACTTCAGCAATGGTTTCGAAGGGCACCGCGAAAACGTCGTGCAACACGAAGGCGACGCGTTGGGCAGGTGAGAGCTGGTCCACGACTACCAGCAGCGCACGGCTGACCGAGTCCGCGAGCAACGTCTCTTCGTCCGGCGCAGCCACGATGCGGTCGAATTCGGCAGAGTCGGCCAGCGGTTGTTCGGACCGCCGCCGCCTGCTCCGCAGCTGGTCGACGGCCTCATGCGTGGTGATGGTGGTGAACCACGCGGTCGGATTCTCGACGTCCGCGAACTGCGAGCGGCTGGCTTTCAGCCATGCGGACTGTACGGCGTCGTCGGCGTCGGACATCGAGCCGAGCAGGTGAAACGCGACCGCCCTGAGATGGCGTCGCGCCGCCTCGAATTGTCGGGCGAGCTCGGCCAGATCCTCGGCTGCATTCATCGGGTCACCTTTCTCGGGCGGGATTCGTCAAGAAGTTGACCGCTTCCATCGAATGCCCTGCCGCCGAGGAGACCAGCACCATGACCATACCGATCTACGTTGCTTCCGTGGTCGCGGCGACGGCGACCGCCGTCGCGGCCGTCGCGCTACCCGATCTCATCCCCGCGCAATTCGTACTCGCAAATTCGGCCAGGGTGGGCGTCGCCCGGTCGTGGCTGCCGACGCTGGCCGTGCTGAAGCTCGCCGGGGCCGGCGGGCTCATCGTCGGCCTTCTCGGCCTCCGGTATCTCGGCATCGCTGCGGCGATCGGCTTGGTGCTGTACTTCGTCGGCGCGGTCGTTGTGCACGTACGGGCGCGCGTCTTCTCCAACATCGCCTTTCCCGGCGGTTATCTGCTCCTGTCAAGCATCACGTTGGCACTGCTGTTGACGAATTAGGCTGGAAAATAACGGATTCGGTTGATCGCGTCACCTTTGCGGGCGACATCGGCGAATAATATGCCGCGCCCTCGGTCCGAGGAAACCGAGACGACGACGGTGGGACCTGCACCGATCACCTTGGTCCAGCTTGCGCCGCGGAGTTGCTTAATGAGCGTTACGGCATCGAGCGCCTCGGTATCGCCCAAAGTTATTGTGGTGGCTGATGACAACGCTCCGATCGCGGCGGCGTTGTTGCCACCGACGACAGCGACCAGGAGGGTCTCGACGGCCGTCTTCTGCCGCTCGCCGGCGCGCCGGAATCCGGTCATGAAACCGACGGTGCCGCGCGGGCCCTGGTTGCCCAACAGTCCCCGGGTGAGCTGCAACCCCGGCGTCAACGCGCGGGTTCCGGTTTTCAGGAACTGCAGCATCATCGCCGGTAACTCCCAGTACGCACGCAGTCGGGCAACCTTCCACTCGCCGTTGACCTCTCGCAGGTCGTAACGCAGGAAGGCGGGAATGTGCATGGTGACCGACGGACCCATGCCCACCTCGAGCGCGAGATCGCGCAGCACGCTGTTGCCGCGGACGATGTCCAGATCGCGGTGAAAGGTGATGGTCCGCGGCCCGATGAAGGTGTCGTAAAAGCGGTAGATCTGGTCGTGTCCGATATGCGGGCTGGATCCCACCGGATCCTCCACGCAGCCGTCGTCGGTGAAGACCTGCACCCAAGCGGCGCGGTCGTGCGCGCCCACAGCCTGCGGCGAGCGCTCTACCGCGGCAATCAAGTCGTCCCGATGCGATCTTGTCATGAGCAACTTCCGATCAACTCGATGCCGGCGGTCCGCATTTCAGCAAGTGCTTCAACCGTTGAATCCTGCGACACACCGGCCGTCAGATCCAACAGGACTCTCGTGGCCAGTCCGGCGTGGGCCGCATCCTGGGCGGTGCGGCGGACGCAATGGTCGATGGCGAGGCCGACTACGTCGACCTCGTCGACGTCGCGCTGCCGCAGCCAGTCCAACAGCGATGTCCCGTTCTCGTCCACACCCTCAAATCCGCTGTAGGCGGCGGCGTAGGCACCCTTGCGGAAGACTGCCTCGATTGGGCGCGTGTCGAGCGCGGATTCGAAGTCAGCGCCGAGGCTTCCGGCGCGGCAGTGCGGCGGCCACGACGACTCGAAATCCGGGTGGTCGGAGAAATGATCGCCGGGTTCGATGTGGAAGTCTTTGGTCGCAACAATGTGGTGGTAGTCGGAGTCGCCAGCGAGATAGTCGCTGATCGAGCCAGCCACGGCGTGCCCGCCGGAAATGGCCAGCGCACCGCCTTCGCAAAAGTCTTTCTGCACGTCAACGACGATCAGCGCGCGCACGCGATCCACCCTATCGCCGACGAACAATGGCTGGCCGTCGGCCGGTTTTGAACTGGTCTCGCAAGTTGGATCGGTGCCATCTCGGCGGGTTTGTGCACCCGCAGGCGCGGGAACACGGCACCCATGTTGATTCGCAGAATCGCGCGACCCATGTTGTCCGCAGTATTTATCGGCCAAGGCGTAGACGCGCTACTCAACCCCAAACCCGCCGCACAAGCCGCGCAACCGACGGTCAGCGGTCTGCAGGCGCTGCCCGACGGGGTGGCCAGCAAGGTGCCCGCGGATGCCGAGACGTTCGCTCAGGTCAACGCGGCCGTGCAGATCGGTGGGGGCGTGCTGCTCGCCGCCGGCCGGCTGCCCCGGGTGGCCTCGGCTGCACTGGCATTGACGGTCATCCCGGGAAATCTTGGGACGCACATGTTCTGGGCCGAGCCCGACCCGGAGCGCAAGGCCGAGAAGCGGCGCGCATTCCTATCTGATGTGAGCTTGCTGGGCGGTCTGATCATCGCGTCGGCCGATACCGCAGGCAAGCCGTCGCTGGGGTGGCGTGGCAGGCGTGCGGCAGAACGGCTCCAAGAGCGCGTGTCGGGAGCGCTACCGGGTTCCAGTGACTCGATTCTGGATTCTGAGCTCGGCGAGCGGATTGTGCACGGTTTTCAGGCCGGCGCCGAACGCAGCCGCGAACTCGCCAGCACCGCCGCCGAAAAGAGCCAGCCGTACGCCGAAGCCGCCCTCGAACGCGGCCGCGAACTCGCCAGCACCGCCGCCGAAAAGAGCCAGCCGTACGCCGAAGCCGCCCTCGAACGTGGCCGCGAACTCGCCAGCACCGCCGCCGAGAAGAGCGCACCTTACGCCAAGAAGGCACGCAAGCGCGGCAAGAAGTTGGCGGATACCGCGCAGGCCCGCAGCGTGGAGCTAGCCGAGACCGCGCGTCACCGTAGCAGCGAACTGGCCGACCTCGCCGCTCACCGCGGCAGCGAACTCGCCGACCGGGCCGCTCATCGCGGTAGCGAACTGGCCGACCGGGCAGCGGCCCGGGGTACCGAGCTCGCATACACCGCACGGGAGCGGTTCGACGACCAGTTCAGTGACCACAACAGTCACCGGCGGCGCTGGCTGCGCTGACCAGGTTGACGATCTGTTGCGGGTCCTGACCTGCCGCTAGGTCGACGACGAACCCGTCCTCGTCGGCACTCAACGGCTCCAAGGTGTCGAACTGCGATTGCAACAAAGTCGGCGACATGAAGTGGCCTGATCGGGCAGCGATGCGTTGCCCGATCAGGTGCACAGTTGCGTCTAGATGGATGAACTGCACCGACGAGCAGTGCGCGCGCAGCCGGTCGCGGTAGTCGCGCTTGAGCGCAGAGCAGCTCGCCACGCCATCGGGGTGAGCTGCCAGCCATTGACCCACGCTGTCCAGCCACGGGTAGCGGTCATCGTCGGTAAGTGCTTCGCCCGCAGTCATTTTGGCGATATTAGCCGACGGGTGCAAAGTGTCGGCGTCAAGAAATGGCCTTGTTGATCGTTGCGCCAGCGCTAGTCCGACCGTTGACTTGCCGGATCCAGAGACACCCATCACGACGATGGGGCGGTCCGTTACTATCCGTCGACCTGACTGCGATTCCACTCCATCCAACCTAGGCCGCGCCGGCCGTCGGTGGTGGCGACATCGACCCAGGCCCGCGGGAACTGGCTGACCCGCCCGTCAGCACCAGTCAACCGGACCGGGGCATGGGCGCGAATATCGATGTTCGCCGTGATTTCGCCGGCGTTGAGTTCCAACATGGTGTATTGCGGTAAACCGTTGTTGCCGAACGCTTCTCGGATACGCACGGCGTTGAGCTCGGCGGTATTTCCGGTCGAGTCCTGAACGTATCCGATGCTGATCGGGTGCGTGTTCGGGATCTGCAAGCTCAATCCGTGCAAGTGGGTGCCGTCGTCGAGGTGCAGCGCGCTCCACATCCAGTCCATGCTCCACCAGTCGCGAACTCCCCAGGAGTGGTCGCGCTGACCGGGAACCGAATTGATCTCGTAGAGAGCACGTTTCACCGTGACAGTGCCCGAGACGGTGCACGGAATCTCATACCGCGTCGTCACCCGGTACTGATACGGGGTCCCGTCGGTGGTCCACACCAGGTTCATCGCAACCTTGACCGGCTCACCCGACTCCCCGCGCAGCAGCGCGGACGGGTCGTCATATGACTGACCTTGCGCACGCAGTTCGACGCGATAGCTTTGCAGCGCCGCATCGGCGGAGTGCGCGAGTTCGAGGCCGTCAGCGCTCACGTTCCACGGATCCGCGGGCAACGGCACCTGGCAGTCAACCGCGACAGTCGGCAGGTCGGGACCACAGATCAGCGCGTGGATCCATGCCATCTGCTGGTTGGGTATCAGGCCGATCCGGAACCAGCCGCCCAATCCCTCTGCCGCGTCGGCGAAATCGGCATACCAACTCTCGCTCCACAAAGCTTCGTCGGTCGCGGGATGGGCGCGTTCGTCCTCGGACGAGGGTCGCAGCGGCTCCGGAACCGCGGCGTCGGGCAACGTCGCCAAGGCACCGGTATCCAATACGTGCTCACAGTGCCGGTGCAGCATCGTCATGAAGAGTCGGTCGCCGCGCTCGGTGCGCTCCACCAGCATCGACGAGACGATCGCCATCATCACGCCGAAGAAGCTCTGGCGCCGTACTCCGTCGCGAACGTCGTCCAGGGTGATCAGAGCAGCACCCGGGCCGAGCGCCTGATGGTAGACCTGCAACAGCGCGTCATACCGGTCCCGACGATCCTGCACGGGTAGCGCGCAGCCCAGGAAGTAGGCCAGATCGGTCAGCGCCGGGCCCCAGGAGACGGTTTGCCAGTCGACGACGGTGAGCGCGCGGTCTGCTCCCGCAGCCCCGAACAACATGTTGTCCAACCGGTAGTCACCGTGCACCAGGCCCTGGATTCCGCCGCGGGCGGCCTCCTGGGCCAGGTATCCGTCGAATGCGTTGACGAGGCGCTCGCACACGTTGCGGTGTTCCGGCGTGATCTCGTCGCCATACCGCTCGACGAAACCGCCCCAGAGCGAACCGATCATCGTCTGGTTGAGCGGTGATTCACGGTTGAGCCACGGCGAGTCCGCCAGCGCGGCATCGCCCAACAGGGGCCCGTGCAGCTTTCCCAGCTCAGCGACCGCGAGGAAAGCCTGTTCGGCTGTGGCGCCGGTGATTTCGTCACCGACCACCGCCGGCCCTGCATCGCCGAGTAACATGTCGAACACTCCGGTGGAGACGTTGACCGCAGCGTGGTAGCAGGGCGCGATCGCACCGCCGAGACGGGGCGCGATGTCATGGTAGAAGCGGACTTCACGCTCGTAGAGGCCGAGCGCCAGGCCGGTCTGCCGACTCACCGGATCGGTTGCGGCGACCTTGAGCACCACCGACGAGGGCCGGAGTCCAGCGAAACCGAATCCTTCGGGCTTGGCGTACGTCAGCCCGATGCGGTAGCACTCGCTCATTTGACCGGTGCCGATCCGCTCGACGCTGAACTCCGAGACGGCACCCGCGCGCACGGTCGCGGTCAGCCATTCGGCGGTGAGGTCGCTGGGCGCCTCGATGGCATGGTCTGTGTCTCGTGCCGGTTCGAAGCCGGGGTCTGAAGCCATGACGGTCAGCGTGCCAGGTCAACGCGCCAGCGAGAAGCCGTCCCACGCCAATCGGCGATCCTGGTGCGGATCGAACTCGACGCGGGTCTTGCTGTCGATGACCAATACGGCACGCTCGGCCTGGGTGTAAACCGGCCAATCGTCGCCCGGAACACCGGTCCGGCTGAACGCGCGCCAGCGCCGTTGCACCTGGTTGCTCACCTTCAGCGCGGTGCCACGGTCGGCTGCTGCGGTCAGCAGCGCACCGAACCTGGTCCGGTAGATGTCGAAGACGGCGAACAATTCGGTGGCATGCGTGGCTCCGAACCCCGACCAGCGCAGCGTCCGGGGGGCGTAGTCGTAGCGATACAGGTAGGTGGGGGCGTGCTGGCCATGCGCTTCGGCGATCTGCCAGGCCGCCGAACTGAAGGCGAAGTCGCCGCCCAGCTGGATACACGCATCCTGCCGCGGATAGTTTGGGTAGGCACCCGTAATACGTTCGCGGACAGCGGGTTCCAGCTCGGCCAGCAGGTCCTCGACCATTGACTTATTGGTCGGCAACATGCCCAGGAATCGAGTGAAGAGACGCCCTTCTTCAGCATTGGTTCCGACGATCAGCGGAACCGGATTCGCCTGACCCGTTCGCATCGCCACCACGGGATCGACCGGGACCACATCGTCACCGAATACCGGCCCGATTGGGAAGGCGCCCAGCCGTTTCTGCATGCCCTGCTCGATCAGCCGGTGTTGGGTGTCGATGAGTTGGGACGCGGAGGCTTGCATCACGGCGTTTGCGGCATCCGCACTGCCTGCACCCAGCAGGTGGGCGAACCGTGACGCGAACTCGGCGGCTACCTCTTTCGATCGCGTCATGCCCGCTGCCGGGCTTTCCGAAATCGCGCGGTGGTACAGGCCGGTTGCGGCGGGCACAGCCAGCAGAGTCGCGGTGATGTGCGCGCCCGCGCTCTCGCCGAAGATGGTGACATTGTCGGGATCACCGCCGAATCCGGCGATGTTGTCTTTGACCCAACGCAGCGCCATGACCAGGTCGCGCAGGTAGAGGTTGCTGTCAATGGTGATGTCAGAGGTCGACAAAGCCGACAGATCCAGACAGCCCAGCGCGCCCAGTCGGTAGTTGACCGACACGTACACACACCCACGGCGGGCCAGTGCGGCACCGTCGTAGATCGGGGTGGCCGAACTGCCCAGGATGTACCCGCCGCCGTGGATGAAGACCATGACCGGCAGCGGTGTGGCATCAGTGGTTTCGGGCCCGGCTTCGGGCGTGACGACGTTGAGGGTCAGACAGTCCTCGCTCATCGGCTGGTATCGGCCGACACCGAGCATGGTGTAGCGGCGCTGCTGTGGCGCGCAGTTTGCGAATCCGTGGCAGTGCCGCACGCCTGACCAGGGCTGAGCCGGCTGAGGTGCGCGGTATCGCAGCGGCCCCACCGGAGGCCTGGCATATGGAACGCCCCGCCATCGGTTGACGCCGTCGCGGGTGAAGCCTTCGACGGTGCCGGCGGTTGTGCGGGCGCGGACGGTGCGCTCATGCATAACACCCGACGGTAGCCGACACTATGTATGTAGTGCGCGCGCAGAGCCGGAATCCGAGGTGTGGCGGTTAGCCTGACGGGATGCGGATCGCCGCGCTGGTCGCCATCCCGTTGCTGATTGCCGGGTGCTCACACACTGACGGCGGCTCGGCGCACCCGCACACCACCACCCAGGCAACCCCAGGTACGTCGTCGACCTCTGCGGCGCCGATCAGTAAGGCACCGGCAATATCGACCGCTCCGTCCGCAGGGGCGCCGGTCGCCGCCGTCATCACGTGGATCGAGGCAGGCCGCCCAGCGGACCCGGGTCGCTACCACGTCGCGACCCGGGACGGCACTACCGTACAACTCGGCACCGATGTCGCATTCAGCGCGCCCGGGGGTAAAGCGAAGTGCACGACGGACTCCAAGCACACCGGAAGCGCGCTGGCCTGCCTGGTCGAGCTGACCAGTCCGCCACCCCAACCCGACACCGCTTACGGGGAGTGGAAAGGCGGCTGGGTCGACTTCGACGGCACCAACCTGCAGGTCGGGTCGGCCCGGGCCGATCCGGGACCGTTCGTCAACGGCGCCGGAACCGAACTGACCAATGGCGACTCACTGTCGTTCAACGACTACCGTTGCCGGGCCGAAGTGGCCGGATTGTTCTGTGTGAACTATGCCCACCAGTCCGCGGCGCGCTTCAGCAGCGCCGGTGTTGAACCGTACGGCTGCCTGCGTTCGGTGCCACCGCCGGATGGCGTGGGCATTGCGTTCAATTGCTCGTGATCAGAGCGAAGAGTTCGGTCATCTCGTCAGCGGTTCCACCCGGCACGGTATAGCCGGATTCGTCGCGGATTTCGTCGAGGTGATCCCGCACATCCTCGACGGACAGCGTGGGACTGTAGAAGCCCTTTGTCCTGCCGGTGAAGAACCGTGCGACATGCCCGGCGCCGACCGTATAGACCTCACCGGAAACGGAACAATCAGCGTGCACAAGGAAGGCCACCACCGGAGCCACTAAAGCAGGGTCCAACTTTCGGAGATATTGCTCGACAAGATCATTGAGTATGGCCTGGGACGCCGGGTCGTCGGGGGCGGCGCCGTCGATCGACTTCGTCAACATCCGGGTGAAAGCGATCGGCGCGATGGCGTTGACTTTGATGTTGTCCGTGGCCCCTTCGGCCGCAAGCACCCTGGTGAGGCCGATCAGCCCGGTCTTGGCCGCACCGTAGTTGCTCATGTTCTCGGCGCCCAGGATTCCCGCCGCCGAGCAGGTGTTGAGGATTCGCCCATACCCCCGCTGCCGCATAACTTTCCAGGCCGGTTGGGTGACGTGGAATGCACCCTTGAGGTGCACATCCATCAGGGGTTCGAAACGCTCGGGGGTCATCTCCTCGAAAGGTGCGTCGCGCGTGATGCCGGCGTTGTTGATCACGATGTCCACTCGCCCCCACTCGGACAGCGCGCTATCGATGATCGCCTGTCCCCCTTCGGGACTCGCTACGCTGTGGTTGTCGGCAACGGCTTGGCCGCCATGTCGGCGGATCTGATCGGCGACGGCCTGGGCGGTATCGGTGCTGCCCTCACCGGTCACCGAGCCACCGGTGTCGTTGACGACGATGCGGGCACCCCGCGAGGCCAGCAGCAACGCATACTGCTCCCCCAATCCGCCACCGGCGCCGGTGATGACCGCGACCTGCTCGTCAAACCGCAAATTCACCACGCGACGGGTAGCTCCTTCATGCCGTAGATGTCAGACTGCTTGAACTGCAACTGATCCGGCGCAACAGTCACCCTCAACCCGGGCAGCCGCCGCGCCAAGGTGGCGAACGCTACCTGCATTTCAACGCGCGCCAGGTTGGCGCCGATGCATTGGTGCACGCCGTATCCGAATCCCAAGTGGCCGCGGGTGTTTCGGTCTGCATCGAAAGCCTCTGGGTCGTCGACGAATTCGGAGTCCCAGTTTCCGGCAGGCAGGTTCATCACGACGGCGTCCCCGGCACGAATCAATTGGCCGCCCAGCGTGAAGTCCTCGGTGGCCACGCGGTCCACCTGACTGTGCACGATGCTCAGGTAGCGCATCAGCTCCTCGACGATGTTGGCGATCACCGCGCGATCCTGGGTCTCGCCGAGACGTTTGTAAACGTCCGGATGATCAAGCAGCGCAACAGTTCCCAGTGAAATCATGTTGGCGGTGGTTTCGTGGCCCGCCTGCATCATGATCACGCTGCTCATCGCCGCGGTCGCGGAGTTGAGTTGGCCGGTGGCCATATAGTCCGTGACCAGGCGACTGATCAGGTCGTCGCCAGGTTCGCGCTGCTTGCGTTCCACCAACTCCTGGATATAGACGTACATCACCCCGAAGGCCGCGGCCTTCTCCTCGTCGGACGACCGGGTGTCCAGACCGACAGTGGTGTGATGCTGGAAGAGTCCGAGGTCTTCGGGCGGAACCCCCAGCAGCAGGGCGATCACCAGCGACGGCACTGGCAATCCGAAGTCGCGGACAAGGTCGGCCGGCGGGCCGTTGCCGATCATCTCGTCGAGGTAGTGGTCGACCATCTCCTGGATCTGCGACCGCATCGCTTCGGTGCGACGGAAGGTGAAATTGCCAGTCATCATGCGCCGCAACCGATGATGCTCGGGATCATCGACGCGGGCGAACATAATCGGGATGTTGTCGCCGGAACCGGCCGGTTTGATGGCGTCCGGGATGGTGTCCGCAGACAGGCGAGGATCGACCAGCGCCGCTCTGATGTCCTGGTAGCGGCTGACCATCCAGGCCGGGTGACCGTGGTACATCACCCGGCGCAGACCTTCCTCCTCGCGCCAGCTTGCAAATTCGGCGGGCGGCGCTAACGGGCAGTGCGCGGCGCGCGGAACCGGAATGACCGGAAGATCCGCCTCAGAGCGGATATCGGAAGTTGTTGACATGAAAGATGATTCCCACTAAGTGTCAGATGACTGCCAGTTACCTGAGCGTAGAGGTGACGGTACTGGCAGTCAACTGGCAGTTACGCTGTCACCATGACCGCCGTCGAAGACCGGCCGACGCTGCGCGCGGACGCCGCGCGCAACGTCGAGCGGATCCTGCGCGCGGCGCGGGAGGTCTACGGCGAAGTCGGGCCGGACGCACCCGTGGAGGCCGTTGCCCGCCATGCCGGCGTCGGCGAGCGCACTCTGTACCGCCGATTTCCGACCAAGGGTGAACTAGTCAGGGCCGCCCTTGATCAGAGCATCGCCGAAGAGCTCACGCCGGTGATCGAGGAGGCTCGCCGCAGCCCCGATCCGGTGAGCGGTCTCACGCACCTGATCGAAGCAGCCATCACGCTCGGGGCCCGGGAACAGAACCTGTTGATCGCCGCACGCCGGGCCGGTTCGCTGACGCCCGATGTGTCTGACGCGTTGGACGCAGCGCTGGGCGAGTTGGTCCAGCGTGGCCAGCAGGCCGGGCGAATTCGTGGCGATCTGGTCGCCGATGACTTGCCGCGCCTGATCGCGATGCTCTACAGCGTGCTGTCGACCATGGATCCGAGCAGCGACGGCTGGCGGCGATATGTCGCTCTTGTCCTCGATGCGATATCCACCGGAGAGCGACAGCCGTTACCGCCGGCGCCCGCATACATGTTTGCCCCCGAGCCCAGCGGTTGGTCGCTCTAACTGACCGCGCGACTCTCCCGCGCGACGGTGTGGGAGCGCTGGCTCCACCAAGAGCCGTGATCGAACAGGGCGGCAGTTCACACCGACTGGCCACCCCGGAATCAGCAGAGGGTTAAGCTTTCAAGTACACAGTGGCCGTAACACGCCGGGTCCGGGTTTGCTCAATAAGCCCGAGCATAGGCAACCCGCTGATACCGTCGACTCAGCTTCTGCCGCATTGGATGGAGAAATGACGACGACCAGCGACGCGAACGGCGCGGCGGAAGACTCGTACGTCAGCAAGGTCGAGGCGCTCTCCCGCGCGACGGTTCGCTTGCGCTTCGACCCGTACGTCGATATCGACTGGGACGCCCCCGAAAACGCGCTCGACGCGAAGGATCCGCGTTGGCAGCTCGACCCCGACAGCGCTCCGCTGGCGGCTACGGACTGGTACGCCGAGCAGCCGCTGCAGCGGCGTATCGACATGGGTCGCTGGGTAACCGCGAATACGCTCAAGTCCACGATCCAGTTCGAGACGTTGTTGATCCGTGGAGTGGTGCACCACACCGGCAAGTTGCCCAACGCTTCCTCGGTGTTTCGGTATCTCATGCACGAGGTGGTCGACGAAGCCAACCACATCTTGATGTTCCAGGAATTCATCAACCGCACCGGCGAAGACGTCCCCGGAATGCGACGAGCCTCCCGGTTCATCGGCCCGATCCTGGGTGTCGTTGGCGGTTATGCCAGCGTCTTCCATTTCGTCGGGATACTTTGCGGTGAACAGCCGCTGCACTATCAGCAGACATTGCAGCATCGTGGGCCGGTTGGTGTGCCTCCGCTGCTGAACCAGATCACCTACATCCACCTGGCGGAAGAAGCCCGTCACATCACGTTTGCCGACGACTATCTGGCTAACGGGATGCAACATGCCGGCCGGGTGAAGCGGGCGTTGTACGCAATCGCCTTTCCGTTTTATCTCCGGTGGTTGATCGGGGAGTCGATGGGGGTGCCGCGCGACTTTGCCCGCCAGTTCGGGGTCCCGCGACGAGTCTTCAAGACCGCCTACTGGCGAAGTGCTGAATCGCACCGGATGTTGGCGGAATCGGCCGCCGACGTTCGGCGAATTGCCGAGGACTTGGGTCTGCGAACCGTATGGTCACGCTGGATGTGGCGCATATTGGGGATCGAGGGCCGAGTCCCGCGCTACCGCAGTGAGCCGGAACGGAGCCGCGCCGTCACGCGTCTGACCGGGTTTCGAACGGTGTCGTGGGCGCGCGTGGTGGCCGCGGTGACTGTGGCGGGCATCGCTATGACGGCAACACCGTGCGGCCTGCGGATCATCGCTGCCGCCGCCGTAGGGGCGGGTGTGTGGGCTGCCTACCACGCCCTCCGGGAACGCCGGGGCGGCGTGGTGGGCAACCAGCCATTCGACTGGCTGAGGTTTCTCGTCTGGGTCGTGGTTTGTGTGGCCATGGTTCCCATTGGCGGGCTGATCGGGCTCGCCTTGGTGGTACTCATGATCCTTGCGCTTGCCGAATTCATGCCCACCATATGAAGGTCCGCCAACACCGACGATCATCGGCGCGCGTTCTGGCGACACTGTGTGTTTGCGCCGTGGTAGGTTCCGCGCATGCCTGACCTGCCTTACTTCGACTTGCTTATCGACGAGCGGCAGGCGGGCGGTGAGACCGGGCAGCTATGGGAGCGCCAGGTGCACTGGGGTTACTGGGAAAATCCCAAGGCTGCCGAGGGTACCCGAGCCGACTATTTCGCGGCCATGGAGAACATGAACGGCGTGCTGTTGGAAGCCGGCAAAGTCGCCGATGGCCAGCAATTGTTGGACGTCGGCTGCGGATTCGGCGGAACTATCCAGCAGATCAACGCCGGACATTCCAGCATGCACCTCACCGGCCTGAACATTGACCCCCGCCAACTGGCTGCTGCCGAGACCCAGACCAAGGCCGCCAACGGCAACCAGATCGCCTGGGTGGAAGGCGACGCTTGTCAGCTGCCGTTTGAGGACAACTCCTTCGACCGTGTCCTGGCCGTCGAATGCGCCTTCCACTTCCCGTCCCGTGAGCGTTTCCTGGCCGAAGCCGCGCGGGTGCTCAAGCCTGGCGGTTACCTGGCGGTGTCCGACTTCGTGGCAACCATGCCCATCTTCGGCAAGACCCCAATTTGGACCGTGATTCGCTCTCGGATCGCGAAGTCCTACGGAACGCTGGGCAGTCTGCCCCTGCGGTCTTACAAATCCATGGGCAAGCGTGCGGGACTCGAATTCGCCGCGAACCGCAATATCCGGAAAAACACGTTGCCGACCTACCCGTTCCTGATCCAATTCTTCCGCGAGCAGGGGTCAGAGGATGCCCAGAAGGTCATGATCGTAGGTACGCGTTGGATGAAATGGTTGTCCAAAATGGGGTTGATCCAGTACCAGGTGTACACGTTCCACAAGCCCGCCTAACCGCTCACGCATTGTCGCTTTGATGAGCGCACGCTTCGAGGAGTTGGGCTGGCGGCAGACTCCGATGGGCGTGATCAGCTTGCGGCGCCGATTCGATCTTTCGGTGCGCACCGATGTGTATGAGGTCAAGCTCGATGACGAGTACCTGATGTCGAGCCTGTTCACTGTCGCCGAACGGGAACTGGCCCGGCTGGCCCTCGAGAGGACGCCCGGACCGGGCCTGGATGTCGTCGTTGGTGGCCTCGGCCTCGGCTATACAGCGCGAGAAGCGTTGGAGTGCGAACGGATTCGGACCCTGACAGTTATCGAATACTCCGATGCGGTGATCGGCTGGCACGAACGCGACCTGCTTCCGGATACGGTTGGCCTGGCCGCCGACAGCCGCATCGCCCTGGTGTGCGCCGACTTCTTCGCCACCGCCACCAGCGTGGCGGGATTCGATCCGGAGCGCCCTGGCCGAACCTATGACGCGATCCTGCTCGACATCGACCACTCGCCCCGCCACCTGCTCCACGATCTACACGCTGACTTCTACACCCACGACGGCCTACAAGCCGCATCCGCTCATATCGTGCCGGGTGGCACGTTCGCCATGTGGTCCGACGATGCACCGGACGAGGACTTCAGCGCGGTCCTCGAAACCGTGTTCACCGACGTCGAAGCCCAGCAGGTTTGGTTCGACAACCCACTCACCGGAGGCCGGTCCTGCGCCACCATCTACCTTGCGACCCGGTCCTGATGTGCGCCGGTCACGCCCGCGGCCCGGGGTTCAGACGCGGATGAACTTCTGTTCGCCTACACCGAACATGCCGTTGACCGAAAGGTCGACGTCGTCGGTGTGGATCCGGCCTTCGTACCATCCGTAGGGCGCGTAATACTCCGCGAGCGAACGGCGGGGGCCCACATGCATTTCGGAGCGGACGGTCGGCGTGAACCGCACGTCGATCTGGCCCGACCCGCCGACGTCGCGCACGATCCAGGTACCCCAGGGTCCGTCGGGCCGTTCCACGCGGACGGCGGGCAGGCGGTGGACCCGGTCCCCGAGCCAGACGGCGTTCTCGTTGTAGCGCTGCGGGTCGCGCACCTGGTTGTCGGTCAGATTGAAGCCCTCGACCCGGCCCTCATCGTTGCGGCGCACTGCGGTTACCCAGTCGTACTTCATCGGCATGGGGTAGTCCCCGTGGTGGTCGTCGAGGATCATGAACGAACGGTCGGGGTCGAAGACATTGAGCTCGGCGCCCGCGCGGAGCGTACCGGCGAACGGCATCATCGTCTTGTGCGAGTACAGCGCACGATCGTCGGCGAAGGGGTGGCAGATCACGAGGTGCCCCGCCTCTCCGGGGCCGCAGCGCCCGGCGCCGTGCAACTCGAGCGGCGGTAGCGCGCCGCGCCCAGGGTGGCTGGCGTCCACCGCGACCAGGCCCGAGCCCATCTCGTTGGTCAGCTGCATCGAGAAGCGCCCGACGTGACCGTGGGACCGGGTGTGGTTCAGGCCGCGCGCGACGTGCACCATCGACGTCGGCACCTTCTGCTCCCAACGACGGATCGTGGCCGCATGCTTGTCGACGACCAGCACCTGTAGCAGCGAGATCGACTTCGTGTCGTAGACGGCGCCGAGCACGAACACCGCGTCGTCACCGAGCTGAAACGCCTCCCACTCCTTGAGCCGGGCGTTGCGCGCGACGCGCTGCAGGCGACCACGCGCTCCGGTGGCGGTGACGACATCAAGCGGGTTGATCCGCGGGATCGGACCGTTGTACGTACCGAACTGATAGCGACCGTCGAGCACAAGCTGCGGGGGTGGCGGCTCGTGCGTACGCGGCGCGCCGGACGGGTGACCGGTCGGCGGAGTGTCGGTGTCCACCGCCGGAGCGTACCGAAGCGGGCTCATTCGCTTTTTGACGACTTCGCTCTTTAACGGCGCCGCCGCATTCGGATTATCCGGGCAGACCACCGCTGCCGTTGCTACCGATCAGCAGCCCACCCAGACCACCGCTGCCGCCAGCGCCACCAAGGCCATTGGGCGCGCCCGATCCGCCTGTCCCACCGGCTCCTCCGTTTCCGCCGTCGCCGATCAGGGTGGCGGATCCCCCGCTGCCGCCGTTGCCGCCCTGCCCGCCGGCACCTGCGACCGCCGATCCACCAGCGCCACCGCGTCCACCGGCGGCACCGTTGCCGAATATCCATCCGCCGGACCCACCGCGTCCACCCTGAGCTCCGGCGCCGCCCGGGTCGCCCGGGTTGTTCGCCTGGCCGCCGACACCGCCGGCTCCGCCGAGGCCGCCGTCACCGAATAATCGGCCGGCGCCCCCGGCACCTCCGATTCCGCCGGTCCCGCCGGCACCTATGGCTTGGGCCAGCGCATCTCCCCCCGCCCCGCCCGCACCACCGTTGCCGAAGAGCAACCCGCCGGCGCCGCCGTTGCCGCCGACTCCCCCGGCCTCACTGAAGTGGCCGCCACCCGTACCACCGGCTCCGCCCGCTCCACCGGTGCCGATGAGTCCGGCGTCGCCACCCCTGCCGCCGGTCCCGCTGATCCCACCTGCTGCGCTGGTTCCGCCGGCACCGCCCAATCCCCCGTTGCCAACGACTATCCCGCCGTTGCCGCCAGCTCCTCCGAACCCTCCGAGCCCGCCCGTCGCCGTTGATGCCGTCGCTGCTGCGCCTTGACCACCGGCGCCACCGTCACCGATCAGCCAGGCGTTTCCGCCGGACCCGCCGACTCCGCCGTTACCTGCCGCGGTCGCCATGCCGCCCGCTCCGCCGGCGGCTCCATTGCCGACCAGCAGTCCGCCCCAGCCGCCCGCGCCACCGTTGCCACCGCCATTGGCGCCCAGACCGCCGGCGCCGCCGGTCCCGCCGGCGCCGAACAGGATGGCCTGCCCTCCCGCGCCACCAAGGCCCCCGATAGCGGCGGCCGCGTTGCCGCCGGCGCCCCCGGCACCGCCGTTGCCGAACAACCAGCCGCCGTTCCCGCCGGACCCACCGATCGCACCGACGGCACCTGCGCCACCCGCCCCGCCATTGCCGAACAGCCCTGCGGCGCCGCCTCTTCCGCCCGCGGGGTGTGCGCCGCCGCCGGAGCCGCCGGCACCGCCGTTACCGAACAACAGGCCGCCGCCCCCGCCGTCGCCGCCAGTCCCCGCAGCGCCGTCGGTGCCGTTGCCGATCAACGGACGGCCAAACAGGAGCTGAGTCGGCAGGTTGATCAGCTGGAGCAGATCGGTGATCGCCGTGGCCTCAGCACTGGCGTAGGACGTGGCGCCCGCGTTCAGGGCTCGCACGAACTGGGCGTGAAAGGCCTCGGCTCGGGCGCTGAGCTCCTGATAGCCAAGCGCGTGCTCACTGAATAACGCAGCGATGCCAACGGAAACCTCATCGGCTCCGGCGGCCAGCAGGCCGACGGTCGGTCTCGTCGCAATTACGTTGGCCGCGTTGACAACCGAGCCGACGGCAGCCAGATCCGCTGCCGCTGCCGCCATCCACTTTGGCGTCGCGAACACGAACGACATCGCGCACCTCCCGGCCCGCCGGACGTGCAGCAAAGAGTATCCCTAAAAGGGGCCTATTCCGTGGATTTGGGCGGCTCGAGCACGTGGATCTCTCCAGTCGTGCCGTCCACCTCCACCAGCGCGCCGGGCGGCAACGACTTCGTGGCACCCTGGACATCCACGACGCAAGGGAATCCGAACTCCCGTGCCACTACGGCGGCATGGGACATGGGTCCGCCGAGTTCGGTGACGACTGCGGCGGCGTAACAGAAGGCGGCGGTATATCCGACGTCGGTGACCTCGGCCACCAGGATCTCGCCGGGTTGCAGGTCGTCGATGGTCTCGGGTCGCACGATCCGGACCCGGCCGCGCACCCGTCCACCGCAGACGCCGACACCGCGCAGGGTATCTCCGCCGGCCAGGATCGGCACCGAGGCCGACGTCGGCTGCCAACTGCCACTGAAGACGGTCGGTGGGACTACGGCCAGCAACCGGCGCTGCTCGGCGCGACGGCGCGCGACGAGATCGGAAACGTTGGGCGGCAGCGCATCGAGTTCGTCGACCAACAGGTAGAACACGTCGTCGGCGGTCTGGAAGACACCGGAGTCGGTCAGCCGTCGCCCGTACTCACGCAGCAGGCCGCGCAGTACCCAGATGGCCCGGACCATACGGTCCCGCCGGACCTCGCGGTCACGCAACTGCCGCGCGGCCAACACCGCAACAGGCTTGGCGTGCAAAGGAATTGGAGCGTGCTGCGGCTGCGGTGCCGGTGGCGCGCTCAACGCTTTGGTCACCATCCGGACGAGCAGTTCAGGGTCGTCGGCGTAGCTGGTCGACAGCATCTCGACCTCAGCCGGACCGCGGTGGCCCATCAGGGCGAGTTCGGCCAGGACCGCGGAGTGGAAGTCGGGCACCTCGACGGCGAGCTTGTCCAGCCGTTCCCCGGGCTCGGCCAGCACGCGGATCACGCTCGGGTCCTGCTGCGCGGCGAGCGCCAGCCGTTGCACGGCCTCCACCGATCGCGCACTGACCAGTTCCGGCCCGGCGGCCGGCGCGGTCGCCCGCCCGCACAGCGCGCGCAGTAAGACGTTAAATGCGGCGCAGAGCATGAACGAGCCGGACGCCAGCAGCCAGCCGTGTACGACGTGGTCGCGCGCCAACAGGATCAGACTCTGCAGTCGCCGATCATCCAATCCGGTGACGTCATCACCGACGAGTTGTTCCAAGCGCTCGACATCGTCCAGATAGTCGCGGGTGTCGCCGAGTGAACCAGCGCTCAGGCCCACCAGGTTGACGCCGAAGACGCCGATATTGCGCACGGTGCGCAGTTGCCGGCGCACTGGATTCGTTTCCGACGGGGGCCGCTCTTCGCCGAAGATCGGCAGCGAACCCATGCTGGGACCGAAGAACCCGCTGTTGCTGACGATTGTCGCCGGTTTAGCGAATGGCACCGTTTCGGCCATGAAGTGCGCCGAGGTGATGGCCCCGTAGAGGCGGTGCGCGAACACCGCCACGGTCCGCATCGCCATTTCCTTCTGGATCACCCCGCCGGGACGCAGCCGTTCGGCGATGATCACACCACCGGCGCGAAGACCCCGCACGGTGACCGACGCCGACGACGGTGAGAACGGGCCGGGCAGCGCTTCGGACAGGTTGGTGGCCAAGAAGGTTGGAAACCGCGGGTCGATCGGGGTGTCGAATTCGCCGTTGCCATCTTCTGGGCCGGCAAATTTGGGCTCAACGCCGTCGTCGGCGAGGGTGTCCACCGCGGGCAGATCCTGGATGGGTGCCAGCCGCCATGGCAGCGACAGCACACGCTTGCCCACCGTAACTCGCCCCCGCACCGCCAACGCGAAGTCGGTCAGGGATTCCTCGGCGTTCCAGGCCGGCGTGAAGCCCCAGTCGTCGCGCAGGCTGGCGGTGTCCATCAACGGGGGGTGTTGCAGCTGTTGCAGATCGGCTTGCAGTTCGGACAAACGGGGCAGCCGTCGTCCCAACGCCGCCCACCGATCACTGAGCGGCACCACGGGCCGGTGCAGCGCCGCGCCGATCTCACGGAAAGTCGGTGTGCCCGTCGCGGCGAGATTAACTGGACCGCTGGGACTTTCGTCTTCGATGGCCTGGATCAAAAGTCTGAGCGCGTCGTCGGTGTGGACTAATTGCATCCGACGGTCGGCAGTCGCGGTGGGCAGCACCGGGAGTGCCAGCAGGCGACGCAAACCGTTGTTGACGCCGCGGCCCACGATGAGCGGGCAGCGGATCGCCACCCATTGCGCGCCTGATTCGGCAAGCAGTTGCTCGGCGCGGGCCTTCTGCTTACCGATCGCGGTTTCGGGGCGCGGTGAATCCCGCTCTGTCACCGGTGTCGTCGTGGCGCCGTAGACGTGCGCCGAAGACGGGAAGACGATGCGCGCGGCACCGGTCTCGGCCATTGCCGAGAGCACGTTGGTTACGCCCGCAATATTGATCCCGCCATTGGCCTTAACGGCTGCATCCGCCCCCCACGCACAGTGCGCGACGACGTCCGCGCCGGCAACAGCACGTCGGACCGCGGCCATATCCTGAATGTCACCGACCACGAAATCTGCCGCACTGGGCCAGCTTTCGGGACGGTGACGGGCGATGCCGGTGACCTGGTGGCCTTGGCTGAGCAATCTGGCGACCAGGCCGCGGCCCAGCACACCGCTGGCCCCGGTGACGGTGATTTTCACGTGACCGGGCCTACTCGTCGTCGTTCATGAACGCCGCGTTGACGAGGTCGTCGAGGTCCATGTCCGCGATGTCTTTCCCGGCGGATTCGGCTGTCGCGGCCGCGAGCTCGTTGCCGTCGCTCTCGTTGGCCAACGCCAGCAACAGATCAAGCACCCCGGCCTGCCGCAGCCGCTTTACCGGGATCGAGGCCACGACGCGTTGCAGTTCCTCTTCGCCGGGCGCCAGTGCCGTCGCGGTCTGGCCTTCACCGCCGAGCAGTTCCTGGTGGAAGTAGCCGGCCAGCGCTGTCGAGTTCGGATAGTCGAAGATCAGCGTCGGCGAAAGTGCCAGCCCGGTAGCCGCTTTGAGCCGGTTGCGCATCTCCACCGCAGTCAGTGAGTCGAAGCCCAGCTCCTGGAACGCCCGGTCCGGGTCGATGGCCTCGGGAGTGCTGCTGCCCAGCACGGTGGCAATATGCGAACGCACCAGATCCAGCAGGATGGCCAGCTGCTCGTCTTCAGGCAGGCCCTCGAGCCGTTGCAGCAGCGCCGACTTCGACTTCGCGGCGGCGAGCGAGTCGTCGACCTGACGTCGCGCCGGAGCGTTGATCAGATCGACGAACATCGGCGGCAACGTGCCTGCGTCGAACTTCGCGCGCAACGCCACCAAGTCGATGTGGGCCGGCAGCAGGAACGGCTCGTCCACAATCAGCGCGGTGTCGAGCAATTCGAGCGCTTCCTGGGACGACATCGCGACGATTCCGTCGCGGGCGAACCGCGCCAGGTCGGCCTTCCCCAGTTCGCCGGTCATGCTGCTGGCCTGATCCCACAGCCCCCACCCGAGCGCGACGGCGGGCAGACCCCGCTCGTGCCGGTATGCCGCCAGCGCGTCCAGGAACGAGTTACCGGCGGCGTAGTTGGCCTGACCGGACGCACCTGCCAAACCGGCGATCGAGGAGAACAGCACGAACGCCGACAGATCCAGATCGCGGGTCAATTCGTGCAGGTTCCACGCCGCGTCCACCTTGGCCCGCAATGTCGCATCGACACGGTCCGGAGTCAACGACGTCACCACCGCGTCGTCGAGTGTGCCCGCCGCATGGATGACCGCGGACAGCGGATGCTGCGCCGGAATATCGGCGAGCACCTTGGCCAACGATTCCCGATCGGCCGCGTCACACGCGACGACCTGGACCTGGGCGCCGGCGGCCGTGAGTTCGGCGGTCAGCTCTTGGGCCCCCGGTGCATCCAGGCCACGACGGCTCACCAACAACAGGTGCCGCACCTGGTGCCGGGTCACCACGTGACGGGCCAGCGCCGAGCCGGCCATGCCGGTGCCGCCGGTGATCAGGACGGTGCCCGTTCCCAGACCCCCGCCTGCAGCGTCGGTCATGTTCATCACGACCTTGCCGACGTGGCGCGCCTGGCCGAGGTAGCGCAACGCGGCCGGAGCCCGTCGCACATCAAAAATCTTGGCCGGCAGGGGTTTCAGCACTTCGTCGGCAAAGAATCCGGCCAGCGTGGCGAGCATCTGCTGGATGTGGTCGGGTCCGGCTTCGAACAGGTCGAACGCGCGGTAGCGCACACCCGGGTGCTGTTCGGCCACCTCGGCCGCGTCACGGATATCGGTCTTGCCCATCTCCAGGAAGGCGCCGCCCGCAGCGACGAGTCGCAGCGAGGCGTCGACGAATTCACCGGACAGCGAGTCGAGCACCACGTCCACGCCCTGACCATCTGTGGCGGCACGGAACTTGTCCTCGAACTCCACGCTGCGGGAGTCACCGATGTGCTCGTCGTCAAAGCCCATGGCCCGCAGGGTGTCCCACTTGCCCTTACTGGCGGTGGCGAAGACCTCCACCCCCCAGTGCCGGGCCAGTTGGACGGCGGCCATGCCGACGCCGCCCGCCGCCGCGTGCACCAGAATCCGCTGTCCGGGCTGTACATCGGCCAGGACCTTCAGCGCGTAGTACGCCGTGGCGAAAACGACCGGCGCAGTGGCGGCATCGGTGTCGGACCAACCCGTCGGCACCTTGATCAGCAGCCGCTCGTCGGTGGTCGCAACGGCCCCGGTGCCTTCCGGGAACAGGCCGGTGACCCGGTCGCCCGCCTGGAAAATGCTTGCCTCGGAAGCGGTTTCGAGCACCGTACCGGAAGCCTCGACACCCATGGCCGCATTTTCGTCTGGGTAGAGACCCAGCGCGATCATCACGTCGCGGAAGTTGGCGGCCATAGCGCTGGTCGCGACACGCACGTGACGCGGCGCCAGCGGCGCATCCGCGTCCGGGAGTGGTTCCATGCGCAGATTCTCGAAGGTGCCCGCGACGCTCATGCCCAGGCGCCACGGAACACCGCCCGGCGGCACCAACAGCCCCCGCACCGCGCGACTGCCGTGCACGCGGGCAATGTGGGTGACGCCGTTGCGCAACACCACCTGTGGCTCACCGACGGCCAGGACGGCCACCGCCTCCTCGTCGCCGACGGGTACATCGGCGTCGACCAGCACGATCCGGCCGGGATGCTCGGTCTGCGCCGAACGCACCAGGCCCCACACCGCGGCGCCGGCCAGATCGGTGACATTCTCACCCGGAAGCGTCATCGCGCCCTGGGTCGCGACCACCAGCACTCCCGAGTCGTGCTCGGTCAACCAGGACTGGACGACACCCAACGCGCGATGCGTCGCGGTGTAGACGCCCGCCAGGGTGTCTCCGGGCACCGGTTCGGACTTGAACACCTCGTACGGCGGTGTGTTTGGCGTAGGCACCACCGGCGCGGGTGACCAGACGACTTCGAAGAGGCGGTCGCCGGCCGAACCCGACAACGCAGCCTTGAGCTGCTGCTCGGTCACCGGGCGGGCCACCATCGACGCCACCGACAGCACCGGCAGACCGAGTGCGTCCGTCAACTCCACCGATACCGACGACGGGCCGGTCGGGGTGATGCGGGCTCGTACCGCCGAAGCGCCCGCGGCGTGCAACGACACGCCCTGCCAGGCGAACGGCACCAGGACACCGTCGGTGCGGCGCTCATCGGCGCTGGCGCCGACGATGATTGCGTGCAACGCCGCATCCAGCACCACCGGGTGCACACCGAAGCCGGTCGGCGAAAGTCCCGCGGTGGCCGGCAGCGACACCTCGGCGAACAGTTCGTCGCCGCGTCGCCACATCGCGGTCAAGCCCTGGAAGGCCGGACCGTATCCGTACCCGCGCTCAGCCATCCACTCGTAGGTCCCGGCGACATCCACCGGTTGGGCGCCTGCCGGCGGCCACACCGAGGTATCCGTGTTGGCTTGCACCGCAGCGGAACTCACCGATCCCTCGGCGTGCAGCAGCCAACCCGACCCAGTGTCGGCGCGAGAGAACACCGAAACGCCGCGCGAACCCGATTCGTTGGCAGCGTCGACCACTACTTGCACCGCAACCGAACCCGCTTCCGGCAAGATCAGCGGCGCTGCCAACGTGAGTTCGTCGACCACCGAGCAGCCGACCTCGTCACCGGCCCGGATGGCCAACTCCACAAAGCCTGCGCCCGGGAAGATCACGACGCCGCCCACGGCGTGGTCAGCGAGCCAACTGTGCGTCGCGGTGGACAGTCTGCCCGTCAGCACCACCCCGCCCGAGGCCGGCAGGTCAACCACCGCGCCCAGCAGCGCGTGTTCGCTGGCCGCCAGACCCAGACCAGCGGCGTCGACGGCAGCGCCGTCGTTGGACAGCCAGAACCTGCGACGCTCAAAGGCATACGTCGGCAGTTCGACGAAGTTTGCCCGCCCCAGCACTGCCGGCCAGTCGACCGTGGCACCCGTGACGAAGGCCTGAGCCACCGCGTTGGTCAGTGTCGTCGGCTCGGGCCGGTCCTTGCGCAGAGCGGAAATCGCGGTGACCGGCGCGTCGGGCAGCGTCTCTTCGATCGATGCCGTCAACCCGCCTGCGGGCCCGACCTCGAGGAAACGGGTCGCACCTGCCGACTGTGCGTAACGGATGCTGTCGGCGAACCGCACGGGCTCCCGGACATGGCGCTTCCAGTACCCCGCGGTCCCGAAGTCATCTCCGACCGGTTGCCCGGTCAGGTTCGAGATGATCGGGATGGTGGGCTGCCCGATCGGCAATCCGGCTGCGACGGCGGCGAACTCGTCGATCATCGGATCCATCAGCGGCGAATGGAAGGCGTGCGATACCGCGAGTTGGTGGACGCGGCGGCCATCCGCCCGGAGGCGCTCGGCGATCGCGATGACTGCGTCTTCGGCACCGGAAATCACCACCGCCGCCGGCCCGTTGACCGCGGCGATACTGACCTCGGGGCTCAGCAGCGGTGCGACCTCCTCCTCGGTGGCCTGCACCGCGACCATCGCACCGCCGGGCGCCAACCTCTGCATGAAGCGGCTGCGCGCCGCCACCAGCACCGCGGCATTTTCCAGCGACAGCACACCCGCGACATGCGCGGCGGACAACTCGCCGACGGAGTGCCCCATCACGAAATCGGGCCGCACACCCCACGACTCCAGCAGCCGGAACATCGCAACCTCGATGGCGAACAACGCCGGCTGAGCGAATTCAGTTGTATTCAAGATGTTTTCGTCGTGACCCCACATCACCTCACGCAGTGGCCGCAACAGGTGGCGGTCCAACTCGCCGACCACCGTGTTGAACGCCTCAGCGAACACCGGATACGTGGCATGCAGCCCCATGCCCATGCCCAACAACTGGGAGCCCTGCCCGGGGAAGACGAAGACGGTCTTGCCGGCGGGCTGGGCGACACCACGGACGACCACGCCGAGCTCGCCGGAGGCCAGCTCATCCAACTCGGCCAGCAGCTCGTCTCGGTTGCCGCCGATGACGACTGCCCGATGATCGAAAGAAGTTCGGCCGGCGAGCGACCAACCGACGTCGGTAGCATCCAGTTCGTCACGGCCGCCGATGTATTCGGCCAACCGTGCCGCCTGGTTCTGCAGTGCCGAGTCCGACTTGGCCGATATCACCCATGGCAGTACAGCCGGTTTGCGCCCAGCCAACTCGACGGCGGCCGGGGCCGGAACCGATTCGATGATCACGTGGGCGTTGGTGCCGCTGATGCCGAACGACGACACACCCGCGCGGCGTACCCGCCCGGATGCCGGCTCGGCCGGCCACGGCTGTGCCTGCGTCAGCAGTTCGACGGATCCAGCCGACCAATCCACGTGCGGGCTGGGCTCATCGACGTGCAATGTCGCCGGCAGCAGTTCATGGCGCATCGCCTGCACCATCTTGATCACGCCGCCGACGCCGGCGGCCGCTTGGGTGTGGCCCATATTCGACTTGATCGAGCCCAACCACAGCGGTCGGCCCGGCCGGCCCTGGCCATAGGTGGCCAGCAACGCCTGGGCCTCGATCGGATCACCCAGCATGGTGCCCGTGCCGTGACCCTCGACGACATCCACCTCGGCCGCCGTCAACCCGGCACTGGCCAACGCCGACCGCACCACTCGCTGCTGGGAAGGACCGTTCGGTGCGGTCAGGCCGTTAGAGGCGCCGTCCTGGTTGATAGCGGAACCGGCTACCACCGCCAGCACCGGGTGCCCTAACCGCTGCGCATCCGAAAGGCGTTCGACGACAAGCATTCCGCCGCCCTCAGAGAAACCGGTGCCGTCGGCCGCGCCGGCGAACGCCTTGCACCGACCGTCGGGCGAGAGCCCGCGCATCCGACTGAATTCGACGAAGATGTCCGGGGTGGCGTTGACAGTGACGCCGCCGGCCAGGGCCAGGTCACACTCCCCCGAGCGCAGCGACTGCACCGCCATGTGCAGCGCCACCAACGACGATGAGCATGCGGTGTCGACCGACACAGCGGGGCCCTCCAGACCGAGCACGTAGGCCACCCGGCCAGACGCGACACTCGAGGACTGTCCGGTCAACCGGAATCCCTCCGCGGTCTGCGGGGCGCCGATGCCGTAGCCCTGGGTGTACACACCGGCGAACACGCCGGTCGCGCTGCCCCGCAATGCGCCGGGCTCAATTCCGCCTCGTTCCAGCGCTTCCCACGACAGCTCGAGGAACATGCGTTGCTGCGGGTCCATCGCCAGCGCTTCGCTGGGCGCGATCCCGAAGAAGGAGGGGTCGAAGTCGGCGACGCCGTCCAGGAACCCACCGGTGCGGGTGTAGCAGGTGCCGGCCACGTCGGGATCGCGGTTGTACAGGCCTGCCACGTCCCAGCCGCGGTCGGTCGGGAAGTCCGACAGTACGTCGCGACCCTGAATCACCATGTCCCAGAGGTCTTCCGGCGACGCCACCCCACCCGGGTAGCGGCAGGACATACCTACGATCGCGATGGCGTCGTCACCGGTGGCACGTACCGCGGGGGTGTGTTTGATCTCCTGCGGTACCCCGGCGAGCTCGGTGCGCATATAGGAAGCCAGACCACTCGGCGTCGGGTAGTCGAAGATCAGGGTGGGCGAAAGTGAAAGTCCAGTCGCGGATTTGAGCCGGTTACGCATCTCGACCGCGGTCAGCGAATCAAAACCCAAGTCCTGGAACGCCTTATCGGGATCGATGGCTTCGGGCGCGACGTTTCCGAGCACGGTGGCGATGTGCGAGCGCACCAATTCCAGCAGGACGGCATGCTGTTGAGCCTCGGGCAGCCCGTGCAGTCGGTGCGCGAGCGCCGACTTTGACTTGGCCGCAGCCAGTGAGTCGTCGACCTGCCGCCTTGTCGGAGCGTTGACGAGATCGCGGAACATCGGCGGCACCGCGACGGCATGGGCGCGTAGCGCGGCCAGGTCGATGCGTGCCGGCGCCAGGAATGGTTCGTCGACGATGAGTGCGGTGTCGAATAGTTCCATTGCCTCCTGCGAGGACAATGCCAGCACACCTTCGCGGCCCAGGCGCGCCAGGTCGGCGGCGTCCAGTCCGCCAGTCATCGCACTGGCCTGATCCCACAGCCCCCAGCCCAGCGACATCGCCGGCAACCCATGGGCCCGGCGGTGCGCGGCCAACCCGTCGAGGAAGCAGTTCGCGGCCGAATAATTGGCCTGTCCGGATGAACCCACCAGTCCGGCCATCGACGAAAACATCACGAAGGCAGACACATCCAGGTCGCGGGTCAGCTCGTGCAGGTTCCAGGCCGCGTCGATCTTGGCGCGCAGCACGGTGTCCACCCGATCGGGTGTCAGCGACGTCACCACCGCGTCGTCAAGCACGCCGGCGGCGTGAATCACCGCAGACAGCGGGCGCTGCACCGGGATGTCGGCGATCACCTTGGCCAGCGCGGGCCGATCGGAGGCGTCGCACGCCACCGCCTGCACCTGCGCACCCAGGGCCTCCAGTTCGGCGACCAACTCCGCGGCCCCCGGTGCATCCGGACCCCGCCGACTCAGCAGCAGCAGATCACGGACCCCATGCTGGTTCACGACGTGTCGAGCCAACGCCGAGCCCGCCATGCCGGTGCCGCCGGTGATCAGGACGGTGCCCTTGCCCATGCCGTTACCCGGCGCGAAAGGCAGGGTCATGACGACCTTGCCGATGTGGCGCGCCTGGCTGAGGTACCGCAGTGCCGCCGGTGCCCGCCGAATGTCGAACGTGGTCACCGGCAACGGGCGCAGCACACCGGCGTCGAAGAGTTCGGCGAGGTCGAGCATGTACTCATGCATGCGCGGACGGCCGGGCTCGAACAGGTCGAATGCCCGGTACCGCACTCCCGGGTATTGCTGCGCGATGACGCCGGGGTCGCGGATGTCGGTCTTGCCCATCTCCAGGAAAACTCCACCCGGAGCGACCAACCGCAGTGTGGCGTCGACGAATTCGCCGGCCAGCGAGTCCAGCACAACATCAAACCCAGCGCCGCCAGTGACGGCGCGGAACTTCTCTTCGAAGTCCAGACTGCGCGAGTCAGAGATGTGGTCATCGTCAAATCCCATGGCCCGCAGGGTGTCCCACTTGCCCTTGCTGGCGGTGCCGAACACCTCCAGACCCAGGTGCCGGGCCAGTTGAGTGGCCGCCATCCCCACGCCGCCCGCGGCCGCATGGATCAGTACCCGCTGCCCGGGCTTCACCGCGGCCAGGTCGATGAAGGCGAACCACGCAGTGGTGAACACCGCCGAAATCGCCGCGGCTTCGGCATACGACCAGTCCGAAGGCATCGGAAGCAACAACCGGATGTCACCCGGGACCAGGGTGCCGCTGGTGTCGGGGAAGAAGCCGTATACCGAGTCGCCGACCGCGAATTCAGTGACGCCGGGTCCTACTTCGACGACCACGCCGGCGCCTTCGCCACCGAGTAACGCTTCGTGGGTGAACATGCCCAGCGTGATCATGATGTCGCGGAAGTTGGCTGCGATGGCGTGCAGAGCGACCCGGACGTGGCCGGGCTGCAGCGGTGCCTCGGCGTTGGGAACCGGCTCGAGGCGCAGATTTTCGAAGGTGCCCGCACTGCTCAGACCCAGCCGCCACGGCCCGTCGCCGGGCGGTTGCAGAATGCCCTCGACCGCCCGACTGCTGCGCACTCGCGGCGTGTACGCCTGTCCGCCGCGCAGCAACACCTGTGGTTCGCCGACCGCAAAGACCGCTTTCATCGTCGAATCATCAAGCGGCACATCGGAATCGACGAGTAACAGTCGGCCCGGATTTTCGGTCTGCGCCGAGCGCACCAGACCCCAGACGGCCGCGCCCGCCAGATCGGTGACGTCAGCTCCGGCCAAGGCAACGGCACCCCGGGTGGCCACCACGAGCATCCCGGATTCGTGGTCGGTCAGCCAGGACTGCACGGCGGCCAGCGCCTGGTGGATGCGCTGATGGCTCGCTGTCACCGGATCTTCGTCGATTGCAACGGATTCGAAGATCTCGTAAGACGACGGGGCCTCGCCATTGGTGGACGCCGCCGGCGACCAGGCCAGCTCGAACAGCCGTTCCGGACCCGATCCGGAGATGGCGGCGCGCAGTCGTTGTTCGTTGACCGGCCGGGCGACCATGGCGGCGACCGACAACACCGGCAACCCCAGACCGTCGGCGAGCTCAACCGAGACCGCCGACTGCCCGACGGGTGCGATCCGCGCCCGAACCGCCGACGCGCCCGCCGCGTGCAGCGACACGCCTTGCCAGGAGAACGGCAGCACCAGCTCCGCCGCCGGATTGGCCAGCACGGCCGCGTGCAGTGCGGCATCCAACAGCGCCGGGTGTACCCCGAATCCAGTCGTACCGCCGGCCGCCTCCGGCAGCCTCACCTCGGCGAACAACTCTTCGCCGCGGGACCACAACGCGGTCAGCCCGCGAAACGCCGGCCCATATCCGTAGCCGTGCTCCGCCAACCGTTCGTAGCCACCGGCCAAGTCGATGGCGACGGCGCCGGCCGGCGGCCAGGCTGTCAGGTCGGCGCCTGGCTCGGCCGTGCCGGTACTCAGGGTGCCTTCGGCGTGGCATACCCACACCGAGCCGCCGTCGACGTCGGCGTGGGAGTAGATCGAGACGCTGCGCTTGGCGGACTCTGCCGAACCCTCGCTAGCGGAGCCGACCACCACCTGCACGGCAACGGAATTCCCCGCCGGGATCACCAATGGTGACCGCAGTGTCAGTTCGTCGACCGCTGAACAGCCGACCTCGTCGCCGGCGCGGATCGCCAACTCCACGAACCCCGTACCGGGGAACACCACCATGCCGGACACGGCGTGATCGGCCAACCAGCTTTGGGCGCTGGGCGAAAGCCGGCCGGTCAGGATGACGCCGCCCGACGCGGGCAACTCCACCACCGCCCGCAACAGCGCATGCTCGCTGGCCGCAAGCCCCAAACCGGAGGCGTCGGCGTCGAAAGCCTCACTGGAGAGCCAGAATCGGCGCCGGTCGAAGGCGTACGTCGGCAATTCGACGAAGCGCGCGCCGTCCAACAAACCACGCCAGTTCACGTTGACACCACCGACGAAGGCGGTCGCCGCTGACGACAAGAACCGCTGCAGCCCGCCGTCTTCGCGGCCCAAGGTGGGGACCACCAGCGCTTCCACGTCGGCGGCGGCGTTGGCCAGGCAATCGTTGGCCGTGTCCTCGACACCGGCGATCAACGCGGGGTGCGGGCTGGATTCGATGAACACGCGGTATCCGTGCTCAGTCGCGCTGCGCACCGCCTGGTCGAGTTGCACCGTCTGGCGGATGTTGCGGTACCAGTATTCGGCGTCCAGATCGGCTGTGTCCAAACGGCTTCCGGTCACCGTCGAGAAGAAAGCGGTCCGCGTGGACTGCGGCTGGATTTCGGCCAGGACCGTGGTGAGTTCGCCGCGGATCGCCTCGACCTCGACGGAGTGCGACGCGTAGTCCACGTCGATGCGCCGCACCCGGAGCTCCCGGTCGGTGCAGAGCTGAATCAGCTCGTCCAGTGCGGCGACTTCACCCGACACCACGACCGCCGACCGGCCGTTGACGGCCGCGATGTCGATCCGTTCGGCGAAGGGCACCAACAACTCTCGGGCCTGCTCGGCACCGCACGCGATGGAGACCATGCCGCCGGGGCCGGCCAGACCGGTCAGCAATTTGCTGCGCATCGTCACCACCTTGGCGGCGTCGCGCAGCGACAGCGCTCCGGCCACGTATGCGGCAGCGATTTCGCCCTGAGAATGGCCGATGACGGCGTCGGGGCGTACTCCGACCGACTTCCACAATTCGGCCAACGACACCATCACGGCGAACAGCACCGGTTGCACGACGTCGACGCGGTCCAGTCCGGGTGCGCCGGGCGCGCCGCGAAGCACGTCGGTCAGCGACCAGTCGACGAAATCCGCGAAAGCTTCGGCGCATGCCTCGATCTGCTGGGCGAATACCGGTGCACTGTGCAGCAATTCGACACCCATGCCGACCCATTGCGAGCCTTGGCCGGGGAAGACGAAGACGGTTTTACCGGCGGGCTGGGCGGCTCCACTGAGGACATTGACCGGCTCGCCCGAGGCCAATTCACCCAGACCGGCCAGCAACTCGGCCCGGTCAGCACTGACCACGACGGCGCGATGTTCAAACGATGAGCGGCCCGCCAGAGACCAGGCAACATCGGCGATGTCGAGTTCTTCGTGGTCGGTTACGTACTCGGCCAGCCGTCCCGCCTGCGCACACAATGCCGACGCCGACTTGGCCGAAATCGCCCACGGAACTGTCGCCGGTTTGGGAGCCGCGTCGGGCGCCGGTGCCTCGATCGCAGACACCGACTCGATGATCACGTGCGCGTTGGTGCCGCTGATCCCGAACGACGACACGGCCGCCCGGCGGGCGCGGCCCTCGGCCGGCCAGGGCTGCGCTTGCGTCAGCAGTTCCACCGCACCTGCGGACCAATCCACGTGCGGCGAGGGTGCATCCACATGCAGGGTGGCCGGCAACACCTCGTGGCGCATCGCCTGGACCATCTTGATGACACCGGCGACGCCCGCCGCGGCCTGGGTGTGACCCATGTTCGACTTGATCGAGCCCAACCACAGCGGCTGTCGCCCGACCTCCGACCTGCCCTGCCCGTAGGTCGCCAACAACGCCTGGGCCTCGATCGGATCACCCAGCGTGGTGCCGGTGCCGTGACCCTCGACGGCATCCACATCGGTGACCGACAGCCCGGCATTGGCCAACGCGGCCCGCACCACGCGCTGCTGCGATGGACCGTTCGGCGCCGTCAACCCGTTGGAAGCACCGTCCTGGTTCACCGCCGAACCGCGCACCACCGCCAACACCGGATGCCCGAGCCGTTGCGCATCGGAGAGTCGCTCCACCACCAGGATGGCGCCGCCTTCAGACCAGCCGACCCCGTCGGCGGCCCCCGCGTAGGCCTTGCATCGACCGTCCGGAGCCAGACCCCGATGCCGACTGAACTCGACGAACACCGTCGGGGTGGCGTTGACGGTTGCGCCCCCGGCGATCGCCAGATCGCACTCCCCCGTCCGCAGCGACTGCACCGCCATGTGCAGCGCAACCAACGAAGACGAACACGCCGTGTCCACCGAGACTGCCGGGCCTTCCAGGCCCAGCACATAGGACACCCGGCCGGACGCGACGCTGGACGTCATGCCGGTAAGTCGGTAGCCCTCGATCTCTTCAGCAAACATGCCATAGCCCTGGGCGATGATCCCGGCGAACACCCCGGTGGCGCTACCGCGTAACGAACCCGGATCGATGCCGGCCCGCTCCAAGGCCTCCCAAGACAGCTCCAACAGCATGCGGTGCTGCGGATCCATCGCCAGCGCCTCGCTCGGCGCGATCCCGAAGAAGGCGGGGTCGAAGTCTGCGACACCGTCGACGAAGCCACCGGTGTTGGCGTAGGACTTGTGCGCGGCGTCGGGGTCAGGGTCGAATAGCGAGCCGACGTCCCAGCCGCGATCGGTGGGGAACTCTGCGATCACATCGCGGTTTTCGGCCACCATCTGCCACAGGCTGTCCGGAGAGTCGACCCCACCAGGGAAACGGCACGACATTCCGACGATCGCGATCGGCTCGCTCGACCGCTCCAGGAGCGCACGGTTGTTGCGCTTCAGGCGCTCAACCTGGACCAGCGCTTTCCGCAACGCTTCAGTCGCGTGCTGGAGCTGATCAACCATTACTAACCCCTCGCCTAATTTGGTCGTCTCTGACCCGCCGGATGCGGCGCTCGCCGAGTCATGAAAGTTGCTGTGCGAAGTTGACGACTTCGAATTTTCAGGTCTTGCCGACCATCCGCGCGCAGTTCTCCGACCCAAGAATCTCGAGGTGAGTATCGCCAACTCCGGCAGGATTTCAAAACTTCGGACACTCCCGCCTACACGAGGAACTGCTAAAGCACCAGCGCACCCGGGTAGACCATGGGCTGGATCCGCGGCGCGTCAAATGCCCTCAGTACTCCCTTGTACACCTGGTCAGCCGCCTGGCGTGACTGTACCTCCACGGCAAATCGGGAGTACCCGAGCGCCGCTCAGACGCCCACCCGGCGCCAGCCGTCCGCAGTCCGGGCCGCATGCAGCAGTTGGTCACACAGCTCGCGGAGTTCGCTTGCTCCTGCGCCTTCATCCAATGCGGTAGCAACGTCCTCGGCCGCGCATCGGACCTGATAGACCCGATCGGAGAGGTCGGCGGCCTCCTCAGCCGACAGCACGACCGCGTCGGGCGCCAAAGCCCCCGACTCTCCTCGCGCGATCATGGCCCGCTGCTCATAGGCCCGCTGGCGACACGACTGCCGGCAATACTGGCGACGACGCCCCATTCCGGCATCGGACACATCACGACCGCACCAACGACATGGCTGGGGCCGAACCCGACGACTCACGCCTGCAGACTTTAGTCGGATCCCCGGCGTGATCCCGGTATCATGGGTATTCGCGTCGCGGCAGCGCACGGCCGAAAACAACCGAGCGGAACCGGGAACTCAGGTGAACGGTCTTAACGTTTACTTAACAACAGACTCATGAGAACTGCAGTACGGCAGCGTCAGAAGCTCGCCGGAACCCTAAAGGAGCAGCACTAATGGCTGATCGTGTCCTACGAGGCAGTCGCCTCGGAGCCGTGAGCTACGAGACCGACCGCAACCACGACCTCGCACCCCGCCAGCTCGCGCGTTATCGCACCGAGAACGGCGAGGAGTTCGAGGTTCCATTTGCCGACGACGCCGAGATTCCCGGCACCTGGCTGTGCCGCAACGGCATGGAAGGCACGCTGATCGAGGGCAACCTGCCCGAGCCGAAGAAAGTCAAGCCGCCGCGCACGCACTGGGACATGCTGCTGGAGCGTCGCTCCGTGGAGGAGCTCGAGGAACTGCTCAAGGAGCGCCTCGACCTCATCCGGTCGCGCCGCCGCAGCTGATCGCAGGTTCTGGTCGACCCGCTGCGCCCGGCTCCGCCGCGCTTGCGATCGCCGGTGGCTCTAGGTGTGCGCGCCGGCGCGGTTGCGCCGGTTCTTGCGGCCCTCGAAGCGGCCCTTGAGGCCCCACCGGGTGACCTTGGTCAGGCCCTCGCGGATGTTGGATCCGCTCATCTTTGACACGCCGATCTCCCGCTCGGTGAAGGTGATCGGCACCTCGACGACGATGAAGCCGGTGTTGATGCTGCGCAGCGTCATCTCGACCTGGAAGATGTAGCCCTTCGAGTCGACGGTATCCAGATCGATGGTCTCGAGCACTTCGCGACGGTAGGCGCGGTAGCCGGCGGTGATGTCGTGAACGCCGATGCCGAGTATCAGGCGCGCATAGGTGTTGGCCGTTTTAGACAGGGCCAGCCGCCGCCAGGGCCAGTTACGCACGGCACCACCGTGGACGTAGCGCGAGCCGATCGCGAGGTCGGCTCCGGCGTCGACCGCCTCCAACAAGCGGTACAGCTGTTCGGGCGCATGGCTGCCGTCGGCGTCCATCTCGACCAACACCGTGTAGCCGCGACTCAGACCCCAGCCGAAACCCTCGACGTAGGCCGCCCCGAGACCTTTCTCGCCGGTTCGGTGCAGCACGTGGGTACGCCCGGAGTCGGCCGCGACCAACTCGTCGGCAAGTCGCCCCGTGCCATCCGGACTGTCGTCGTCGACGACGAGGATGTGCACGTCGGGGCAGGCTTGCGTGACACGCCGGTGGATCAGCGGCAGGTTTTCCAGCTCGTTGTAGGTGGGAATGATGACCAGGACACGCTGGCTGGGATTCTTGCCCGGGACCTCGGACGCAGGGTGGCCGGTGGTCATGTAGCTCCTTCATTTCGCCCGGTGTGGGTATTTCCGCCCTCGCCGGACGGGGATTCGTTCGCAGTCTCTACGTCGTCATTCGCAGGCTCTAAGTCATTCAGAGTCTCTGAGTCGTCCTCAGATTCGGCCGGGGGGACATCGGAGTCGTCAGTGTCATCGATGTGCCCGGACCGCCGCCGCGTCGGACGCGGGAACCAACCATTGTGCCGTATTGCGACCAAAATGAGGATTCCCGCCGCTGCGACAAGGGTCCACTGCACGATCGGACCCCAGCGCGTTGCCGGCGTCAGACTGGTCTTGAGACGCACCTGGGCGTCTAGATAATCGGGCACGAAGAAGTCGGTCCGCCGCAGCTCAGCGCCGTCCGGAGCGATCACCGCGCTGATTCCGGTGGTGCCGGCGACCAAGACAAAGCGGTCATGTTCGACGGCGCGGACGCGGGCGAAGGCCAGTTGCTGCTCGCTCATCGTCTTGGTGAACGTGGCGTTGTTGCTGGGCACGGTCAACAGCTGCGCGCCGTTGAGGACCGCGTTGCGCGGCGCGCGGTCGAAGACCACCTCCCAGCAGGTGGACACCCCGACCGGCACACCGGCGATACGCACCACCGCCGTTCCCGGCACGGGCACGAAGTGGCCGGCACGGTCGGCGTAACCGGACAGATGACTGAACAGCCACGGCATCGGCAGGTATTCGCCGAACGGCTGCACGATCGCCTTATGGTGCCGGTCGGCAGGCCCGGTCCCGGGATTCCACACGATCATCGTGTTGGTGTATTCCGGCGTATCGCGCATCCGGCCCGGCACGTCGAGCACGGTGCCGATGAGGATCGGTGCCCCGACCGCCTGCGCAGCCTTCGAGATCTGCTGGGCGGCGTCGGGGTTGGTGAGCGGATCGACGTCCGACGAATCTTCCGGCCACAACACGAATTGGGGTTGCGGGGCGGCGCCGGCCCGGATGTCCTCAGACAGTCGCAGTGTCTGACTGACGTGGTTGTCCAGCACAGCGCGCCGCTGTGCGTTGAATTCAAGTCCAAGCCGGGGCACATTGCCCTGCACCACCGCGACGGTGATGGTCGGTTCGCCACCGGAGCCGGCCCCCGAATGCCGCACCTGCGGCCAGACCAGAATGGCTGCCAACAGGACCAGACAGATGCTGACGCCGGGCAGCAACACCGCGGGTGGCTTAGCTGCTTCGACGCCTTCTGAGCCCTCTTCGGCGTCAGCGTGACGGGTTGCGGCGCCACCGACGCGAAGCCATTTCACGATCTCGCCCACGATCGCAGCACAACTGGTGCCCACCAGCACCACCGCAGTCGACAACAGCGCCACCCCGCCGAGCTGGACCAACGGCAGCAGCGGACCCGCCGACTGGCCGAACGCGACGCATCCCCAGGGAAAGCCGCCGAACGGGAAGCTGGATTTGAACCATTCCTGGGCGCCCCAGAGCACCGCGAACCAGATCGGCCAGCCCGGTACCCGTCGCACGACTACCGCGAGCACACCGAACAGCGCGGGATAAAGCGCACACACCGCCCCCAGGACCAGCCAGGGCACGGTACCGACCAGCGTGCTGATCCATGGCAGTAGCGGCACGTAGAACGCGAGGCCGAACAGGAAGCCGTAGCCCAGCCCGCCGGCAGGGGTGGTGGCCGGATGCATCAGCACCCAGCTCAATAAAGCGATGGAGATGACGGCGGCCCACCACCAATTGATGGGCGGAAAGCTCGCGTACATCAGCCAACCGGCGAGCAGCACCAGCACCAGGCGCGTCAACCGCGGACGCAGCGCCGCCCACACCGCCGGTGGCCACGTTGCCAGGCGGGCGCCCAGCCGCGTTGCGACGCTCGGACCGGCGGGCTCAGGTGTCACCGACCCTTCCAGAGCCTCCTCGGATGTTGCTGGCAAATCTCCTGCAGCTTCGCTCGGCAACTCATCGGGAGTTTGCTGTTCGGTGAGCTCTGCCGCGTCTACCGGCTGCTCGTCGTCTTCACTCGCCATGGATCACTGCACCCCGATGCACAGTTTGACGGCACCGCGGGAGCGCGTCGGAGGCGTCCAGGCGCGGCAGCGCAGGCACCCGGGAACGCGGGTCGGTGGACCAGCGCTGAACCGCATCGTTGGGTGCGCTGACATCGAGGTGGCCCGCGTCCCACACCGCGTAAGATGCCGGCGCGCCCGGGACCAGTGTTCCGGCGATGCCGTCGCGGATGCCGCCGGCGCGCCAGCCACCGCGCGTCGCGGCAGCGAAAGCCGCGCGGGCCGACACCCCGCTGCCCGGGGTGCGATGGTGCATCGCGGCGCGCACACTGGCCCACGGCTCAAAACCGGTGACCGGGGCGTCAGAACCAAAAGCGAGTGGCACGCCTTGGGATGCTAACAGCGCAAGTGGGTTGAGCCGGCAACCTCGGTTCGGACCCAGACGCTGCGCGTACATACCGTTTACACCGCCCCACAAGGCGTCGAAATTGGGCTGCACGCTGGCGATGACTCCCCACGACCCCAACTTGGTGGCCTGATCAGCGGTGACCATCTCCAAGTGCTCGAGGCGATGCCCGCAGCGGGCGACCGCGGTCACGCCGAGGTCGTCTACAACTCGTTCGAAGGCATCGACCACCGCGGACACCGCGGCATCGCCGATGACGTGAAAGCCGGCGGTCACTTCGGCCTCGCTACAGGCGCGGATGTGCGCTTCGACAGCGTCGGGTTCCAGATGTCGGGTGCCGACGCAGTCGGGTGCATCGGCATACGGTTCGTGCAGCCAGGCGGTGTGCGAGCCCAGGGCCCCGTCGACGAACAGGTCACCGGCCAGGCCACGTGCCCCGGTATCGGCCATCAACTTGCGGGCCTGCGCCGAGGTGGTCACCGCCTCACCCCAGTAGCCGATCACCTCGACGCCGTGATCGAGGGCGGCCACGTGTAACCAGTCGTCCAGGCCGCCGATCTCTGGACCCGCGCATTCGTGTACCGCGACGATGCCCGCAGCGGCCAAGGCCCGCACGGCGTCGACGCGAGCTTCGGCGAGTTGACCGTCGGTCAGCAGGCCGCGCGCGACGGCGCGGGCCCGGTGATGGGCCTCGCCGGTCAATGGAAGCTCGGCCGAGAATCCATCGGATGCCGCCAGGGCCGGCACCAGCCGTCGCAGGCCGGAGGACGCCAGGGCGGAGTGCACGTCGACGCGGGCCAGGTAGGCGGGCCGATCACCCAGCACCGCATCCAACTCGGCGGTACCGGGTGGGGTGTTGTCGGGCCACGCCGACTCGTCCCATCCGTGACCCCACACCGGACGAGCCGGGTGGGCGGCCGCATAGTCGGCGACCAATCGCAGACACTGCGTGCGCGAGGTGGCGCCCCTCAGATCCAAGCCGCTGATCGCCAGACCGGTCGCGCTCAGATGAATATGGCTGTCGACGAATCCCGGCGCCACGAAAGCGCCGTGGAGATCCTGCACGTCGGCGTCGGGAAATTGGCTGCGGCCAACGTCGTCGCTACCGAGCCAGGCGACGACATCGCCACGTACCGCCATCGCGGTGGCGTCGGGATGGGTCGGGCTGTGCACCCGGCCGTTCACCAGCAACCTGGTGGATTTCTGCGTCACACGGAAAAACTAGATGGTGCGTGAGCGTGGCCGCACGGGCGGCTCATAGGCGATCGGGGCCCGGGGCAGCGTCTGCGGCTCGTGGTGGTCCCATCCTTCGCGGACGTCGATCACTTCGCCGTCGATGTAATCACGACCGTCGGGCGACTTCCCGCGATCAAAGGCATCATCCAGACGCGCTGAGTCCGCACCGGTCAGCGGGACGCCCCGCAGTAATCCACGCATCGCGACCGCCGTCAGCGCGGGACGTGCGGCGGCACGGATCGGTGGCACCAGGAGCAGCAGCCCCAGCACGGTGGTGGCCAGGCCGGGAACGACCACCAAACCGGTGGCCAGGGCGGTCAGCGCGCCGTCGCTGAGCGCGCTGCGCGGTTCGCCCGCACCCGCCCGCAGCGCGCTGAACTGCCGGCTGAGCTGCAAACCGCCCATCGGGGCGCCGATACCCAAGCCCACCACGAACGTGCCCAGCAGGAGCAATACGGTCCAGCCGACGCCGATAGTCGCCGCCAGCCCGACAGTCACCATGAGCTCGACGACGGCGTAAGTGAGAAATAGCCGTCCTAACATGAGATGCCAACGTCTGCGTCGCATCCCAGAGTTCCTCTGCCGGTCGCGGCGTGGCTGCAGTTAGATGACGCTATGACGACGATTGAGATCGACACCCCCGCCGGGCCGATTGACGCGCTGCTGAGTATCCCTACCGGGGAAGGGCCGTGGCCGGGTGTGGTCGTGGTCCACGATGCGATCGGCTACGCGCCCGATAACGAGGCCGTGTCACAGCGCATCGCCCGGGCAGGCTACGTGGCGCTCACCCCGAATCTGTACGCGCGGGGCGGCCGCGCCCGATGCATTACCAGGGTGATTCGCGAGGTGATGACGACCCGGGGTCGCTCGATCGATGACGTGCTGGCTGCGCGCGAACATCTGCTGGCAATGCCCGAGTGCTCTGGACAGGTGGGCATCGCGGGATTCTGTATGGGCGGCCAATTCGCACTTGTCTTGTCGTCCCATGGTTTTGGGGCCTCTGCACCGTTCTACGGCACCCCGTTGCCGCGGAATCTCAATGAGATCTTGGACGGCGCGTGCCCCATTGTGGCCAGCTTCGGTAGCCGGGATCCGCTGGGTGTGGGCGCGCCCAACAAGCTGCGCAAGGTGACCGAGGCCAAACAGATCACCGCCGACGTCAAGTCCTACGCGGGCGCCGGACACAGCTTCGCCAACAAGCTGCCCGGGCAGCCGCTGCTGCGTATCACCGGATTTGGCTACGACGAAGCTGTCGCCGATGATGCCTGGCGTCGCGTTTTTGCGTTCTTCGGTGAGCACCTGGGCTCCGGGAGCAATTGATGCGTATTCGCTCGATCGTGGCCTGTTGCACTTTCGCGGTTGTGCTGGCGGTCAACGCGATGGGCGTCGCAGCAGCGGAGCCGGGGCAGTTCTCCCCTGCCGAACAACATCTCCTTGGGCTGTTGCCACCCGGCTATCACGCCAGCGCCTGCACTCCAGCCACCAACGGGTTCGAGAACTCGATCGCGAGCCTGGATTGCACGGACGACAGAAACACCGACACTCCGGACTACGCCCGTTTCACGCTGTACAACAACTCGGATGCGTTGACAGCCGACTTCTACGCCATTGTCGCCGGCATGTCGGTTTCGGCCTGCCCCGGTGACAATGGGTCGCCCGGCACCTGGAATTACGGACCGAACCTCGGCATTCCCGGCGGCAAGATCGTGTGCGGCAGCGTCGAAGATCAGTCCGATATCGCCTGGACCCGCGACTCCCAGCTGCTGTTGGCGACGGTCAACGGCGGACCGAGCCTCGACGATCTCTACCAGTGGTGGCAAAGCTACGGTGCAGCGACCGGGCAATAGTCGCTAGCTTGCCGAATTCAGTTTCGCCGAAAGGATTTTCGCAAAAGTGTGCGTGTCTCCGGGCCAGCGCGCCGACAGGTAGCTGCCGTCGTCGACAACGAATGCCGGCTTCGGCTCGGTCGCGGTGTCGCGCACCATGCCGGAACTCTTCAGCAACCAATGCGGTGAGCCGCGTTCGACGTCGCAGAAATCGGTCGGACTCTCGAGCGCGCGAGTGACCTCGGATTGAACCGACATGTATCCACGGCCCTGGCCGGGTTCCTCGGTATAGGTGCGGTAGTAGTCACGATCCCAGAACCGGGTGACGCGGGTGAGCTGCCAGGCGGTGCGCTCCAGCGCCCAGGTCAACGACGTGGTCTTGTGCCCATAGAGCACCGAATGGCCGGTAGCGGGGTCGACGCTGCGAGCGGCGAGTAGCACCCCGTGGCAGATGGCGGCGACAGTCACCCCGCTCGTGAAGGCCGCCACCACCAGTCGCTGCAAGATGTCGCTGTCGATGTAGCTGCGCATGCCGCGGGCCCGATGGCCGCCGGGCAGCAGCAGTGCATCGATGCCGTCGAGGGTGGCCTCAGACCAGCTGACCGGGTGCCGGAACTCGGGCGATTGCACCACTTCGCCGTACGCACGCCGGGCGTCCTTATTGGCCCGCAACATCAGACCCACCAGCGGAATGACCTTGAAAACCGGCAACGCGGACCACACGTCGAGACCGCGGCCGGTGACCATGATGTCGTCAGCAACGCCGGCGTTGCCGCTCTCGGTGGCGAAGATGACCTTGTGCCCGTCGTCGACGAGAACGCGCCAGCTCACCGCGACCTCGGTCGGGTCGAAGTCTCGGTCCGGGATCGGGATCAGGATGGTTGCCATGGCGGGCGTCAGGCCGCGGTTACCCGCAGTTCGAGGCCGACATTGTTTTCCATGCCGCCACGCAGCTTGCTGAAGATGTTGAAGACCTTGCCGATGATGCCGTAGCGCTTGCCGATCGCGTCGTAGACGGCAGCGGTTTTCGACTTGTCCAGGATGGCCGCAGTGCCCTCGACGGCTTCACTTTTTGCGTTGCCGCGCATGTCGCAGATGGCCAGGGTCACCCGGGGCGTGTTGCGAATCCGCTTGACCTTCCATGACTTTTCCTGAGTGATGACCAACAGTCGGTCACCGTCAGCGGCGGCCCAGATCGGAACCGGCTTGGGCCGGCCATCCTTGGTGAAGGTGGTCAGCAGGATGTATTGCGCTTTGGCCAGGTCGGCGTACGTGGGTGTCACGGTTGCCAACCTAGCGCTCACAAGCCTCCGTTGACATTTCCCGCGATGGACTGCGATAGTCGTCCTACGTTAAGTGAAAATAATATTTTCATTTAAGGACGCACGGAAGCGAGGATCCGACGTGGGCGACCCGCAGAAGTCGGCGGCTTGGTTGCCGTTCTCGATTGCCGAGGCGGCGCTGTCAGAAACCGGCGCCGCACTCGACCTCGCGCCGGCGTGGGGGCAGCTCCTGGACGGCCTGCGTGACGCCGCAAAGGCCGTCGCGAGCGCCCCGGCCAACAGGAATCGCGCCGACCTGACCTCGGGCGTGCGGCACCTGCTCGTTCTGCTCACCGCCGGCATCGACGAGGTGCTGCGTTTCGACACCGACCCCGTGCTGCGGGTGCAGCAGACCAGCACCGATGACATCGTGACCTGGGGCATGGAGTGCCCGGACTGTGTCTACACCCGCGCGGTGCTGCGCGGCGGCGAGAGCTACCGGCTGTTCGGAAATCGCGGCTCGGCACGCTACGTGGGTCTGCAGACGATGAACGGGATCGCGGCGACCGCCAACGCCCTGGTGGACGAACTCGAGGTGGATGCCGACGGAAACTTCGAGGTCGTGTTGTCCGCCGAGCAGCAGGCTGGCAACTGGATGCGGATCGAGGGTGACCACCCCACGCTGACCGTGCGGCACTTCTTCTACGACTGGGATACCGAGGTGGTGTCGTCGCTGCGGATCGAAAGGATCGGTGATCCGGTCGTCAGCGAAAGTGGCCCGGTCGATGCGGGCGCGGCACTGTCACGACAGCTGGTAGCCCTCGGTGACTTCGTTCAGGATAATCTGGCATTTTTCCTGCAGTTCGGCGCCGCGGCACCCAGCAACGGATTCCTGCCGCCAATCGATCGCAGCGACATGGGGGCGGCCGCGGAGAACCGACCGGTGATCGGCCGGTGGCAGCTGCAACCGGGCGAGGCGCTTATCCTCGAAGTCGAACCGCCAGAAGGCATCTACTGGAGTTTCTCGATCGGCAACCCCTGGTGGGAAACGATTCATTACGGTCGTCACCAGTCCAGTCTGAACGCCCATCAAGCGGTGGTGGATTCCGACGGCTTGGTGCGCGTGGTGGTGTCCGCGGATGACCCCGGCGTTGCGAATTGGCTCGACACCGCCGGCCACAGCAACGGTCCGATCATTCTGCGCTGCGTGCGGACCAAGACCGCGCCGACACCGACGACGCGGGTTGTGCCGATCGATGACGTGCTCGGCGCCCTACCTGCCGATACCGCACTGGTCACCCCGGAGCGGCGGTCATCCATTGTTGCAGCGCGGCGCGAGGCCGTACGAGAAAGGTTCGGACGATGACATTCAGTGCGGCCGAGTTGGAAGAAGGCGCCTGCGCCGCAACGGGTCTGGAGAATTTCGGCTCGCCCCACTACCGGGAGGGGCTGGAACGCATAGTCGACGCGCTGAACACCGAAGCCGATCTCAACGAGCTGGGCAGCGTCATTCAGCATGCCACCATCAGCAACGCGCTGATCCAACGTCTGAAGATCGAAGACACCTACAGCAAGCACCCGGAGATCGACGACGAGGTTGTCGGCGGCCCGGTCTTCGTCATCGGACTGCCTCGCACCGGCACCACCGCACTGAGCCAACTGGTGGCTGCCGATCCGCAGTTCCGGTCGTTACGGATGTGGGAGTCGCAGGCACCTGTTCCGCCGCCGGAATCGGCTACCCAGCACGATGATCCGCGAATCGCGCAGGCCGAGGCCGGCCTGAAGATGCTCGATGACATGTTCCCGTTGATGAAGACGCTCTACAACTCCGAGGCGACGGCCCCGACGGAATGCCAAGACCTGATGGGCATGAGCTTCCGGACATTTCACTTCGACGGCGCGGTACGAGCACCTGCGTATCTGGCTTGGCTGATGGATTGCGACATGCGCGAGACGTACACCTTCCACCGCCGGGTCCTCAAACTGCTGCAATGGCATTGCCCGCCGAATCTGTGGCATCTCAAGACGCCAGTGCACATGTTCGCACTCGACGCACTGGTCGAGGCGTACCCGAATGCCAAATTCCTTTGGAGTCACCGTGATCCGGCCAAAGTGATGGGGTCGGTGTGCAGTCTGATCCACTACGTGCGCAGTTGGAGCAGCGACCGCAACGACGCCGACGAACTCGGCGCCGAGCAGGTCGACAGCTGGGCGGAAGCTGTTCGGCGGGCGATGGACTTCCGCGCCAGGGTGGGCAACGATCGATTCGCGGATGTGTCGTTCGCCGAGTTGCAGTCCAATCCCGTTGCCACTCTGCAAAGTAGCTACGAAACTCTGGGGCTGACGTTCACCGATGACACCCTGAACTCGGTCAAACGGTGGGCCGAAGGTCACCAACCGGGTTCGCGTGGTGCACACGACTACGATCTGGCCGACTACGGCCTGACATCCGACGGTGTTCGCGCGCGGTTCGCGGATTACCTCGCTACCTACGATGCAACAGCTTGATCGAATGAGCGCCCCCCGCACCCGGCGGCGTGAAAAGCTGGCCCCGGACCCCGATGTGCGCCGCGAGATCCTCGCCGCCGCGTCGGCGACGCTGCAAGAGCAGGGAATCCGAGGCTTCAGCATCTCCGCGGTTCTCGAGCGCGCAGGTCTGGGCACCCGCGCGTTCTATCGGCACTTCGATTCCAAAGACGAGCTGGTAGCCGCGGTATTCCTGGCCGGTGCCCGCGTCGAGACAGAGCGGCTTCGGCATCGAATGAGTACGGCCGCAACGGAAATCGACGCGGTCGTGGCGTGGATCGATGGCCGGCTTGATTTGGCGTTCGACAATAGTGTCCGATCCGACCTGCGGCGCCTGTCATTGGAGGCGCAGTCACAAACATTGGCCTCCCCCAATCTGGTTCAGCCCGCCTACACCGCGATGCTCGAACCGCTCGTGGAAGCGCTCGAACGCGGCGTGCAGCGCGGAACTTTCGATCACATCGACCCGCTGACCGACGCCCAGTTCATCCACGGCGTGGTGTGGTCGGGCATTGACCGGCACTGGACACGCGGTGACTGCGACCGCGCGGAGATCCGCGAGCGCATGCTGTGGTTCTGCCTGCGGGCGTTGGGTGTGGCAGCGGATGTGATCTGGCAGGTTTGTTCTGACTGACTAAGGAGGTGCTCGATGGATTTGGGTTTCGGTGAAGCGACGGCCGTGGTGACGGGTGGCAGTAAGGGCATGGGTCTGGCCATTGCCGAAACCCTTGCGGCCGAAGGTGCGAGCGTCGCGGTGATGGCCAGGGGGCAGGAGGCGCTCGACGCTGCCGTGGTGTCGCTGCGCGACGCCGGTGCCCCGGATGCCGTGGGGATCAGCGTGGATATGTCCGATGCCGAATCCATCGCGGCCGGGTTCGCCCAGGTTGCCGAGCGGTGGGGACGACTCAATTCCCTGGTCCACACCATCGGACCGGGTGACGGGTATTTCGAGCAAATGGCGGATTCTGACTGGGACGCGGCGTTCTCGGTCGGGACGATGTCGGCGGTGCGGTCGATCCGAGCCGCGCTCCCCCAGCTGCGCGCGGCGGACTGGGCCCGCATTGTGACCCTGTCGGCACATTCCATTCAGCGCCAGAATCCACGCATCGTCGCCTACACCGCATCGAAGGCGGCGCTGGCGAGCATCACCAAAAACCTGTCGAAAAGCCTTGCGGTGGATGGCATTCTGGTCAACTGCATCTGTCCGGGAACAATTGTGACGGCCAGCTTCACCGAGGTGCTCAAGGACATCCTGGCCGCCGACGGCCTGGACGCCACCGATCCGCGCGATGTGATGACGTGGATCGACAACAACTTTCACCAGCCCTGCGATTTGGGGCGTGCCGGATTACCGGAAGAGGTCGCGTCGATCACCGCGTACCTGGCGTCCCGGCGCAACGGCTACGTGACCGGCGCGACGGTCAACGTGGACGGCGGCTCTGACTTCATCTAGCACGGCGAGCGGAGGAACTAGCCCTCTAGGTCGCCCTCGGTTTCCAGCAGCGTCTGACGCAATCCGTCCAGGGTGTCCTGTTGCGGCTCGGCCCACATCCCGCGGCCGGCGGCTTCCAGCAATCGCTCGGCCATGCCGTGCAGCGCCCACGGATTGGACTCCGTCATGAACTTGCGGTTCTCGGGGTCCAACACGTAACGCTCGGAGAGTTGTTCATACATCCAGTCGGCCATCACCCCGGCGGTGGCGTCGTAGCCGAAGAGGTAGTCGACCGTCGCCGCCATCTCGAATGCGCCCTTATAGCCGTGCCGGCGCATCGCGGACATCCAGCGCGGGTTGACCACCCGAGACCGGAATACCCTGGTGGTTTCTTCCGACAATGTCCGGGTGCGGATGGCGTCAGGCCGGGTGTTGTCGCCGATGTAGGCGGCCGGTGCCTGCCCGGTCAGCGCCCGCACGGTGGCAACCATGCCGCCGTGGTACTGGAAATAGTCGTCTGAGTCGGCGATGTCGTGCTCGCGGGTGTCGGTGTTCTTGGCGGCCACAGCGATTCGCCGGTACTGGCGGTTCATGTCGTCGACGGCTTCGCGGCCTTCCAATCCACGGCCGTAGGCGAACCCTCCCCAGGCGGTATAGACCTGCGCGAGGTCGGCATCGTCGCGCCAGTTGCGACTGTCGATCAGCTGCAGCAGTCCGGCGCCGTAGGTGCCCGGCTTTGATCCGAAGATCCTTGTCGTGGAGCGTCGTTGGTCACCATGCTGGGCGAGGTCCGCTTGTGCGTGTGCCCGCACGTAGTTGTCGTCGTCGGACTCGTCCAACTCGGCGACCAGACGCACCGCGTCATCGAGCATAGTCACCACGTGCGGGAATGCGTCGCGGAAGAATCCGGAGATGCGCACGGTCACGTCGATGCGGGGCCTGCCCAACTCTTCCAACGGGATCGACGCCAGGTCGACCACTCGTCGCGACGCGTCATCCCAGACCGGTCGCACACCGAGCAGGGCCAACACTTCGGCGATGTCGTCACCGGAGGTGCGCATCGCCGAGGTCCCCCACACCGACAGACCTACCGACTGCGGCCACTGCCCGTGGTCGCCCCGGTAGCGATCCAGCAGCGAATCTGCCAGTGCCACACCGGCTTCCCAGGCCAGCCGGGACGGCACCGCCTTGGGGTCGACGGAGTAGAAGTTACGTCCGGTGGGCAGCACGTTGACCAGACCGCGAAGCGGGGAACCCGATGGCCCGGCCGGGATGAACCGGCCGTCCAGCGCCCGCAGCACCTGATCGATTTCGCCGGCAGTGCCAGCCAGACGCGGCACTACCTCGGTGGCGGCAAACCGCAATACGGCTGCGACATCGGCGTTTTCGGTGATCCGGTCGGCGGCGTCAGGGTCCCAACCACTGGCTTGCAGTGCCGCGACCAACTCGCGGGCTGCCGCCTCGGCCCGGTCCACCGACGTCCGTTCGTCGGTGCCGTCCTCGGCCAATCCGAGTGCCTGCCGCAGACCCGGCAGGGCAAGTTCGCCGGCGAACAACTGGCGAGCCCGCAGGATGGCGAGTACCAGGTCCAGTTCGACTTCTCCCGTTGGCTTTTGGCCCAAGATGTGCAGCCCGTCGCGGATCTGGACGTCTTTGATCTCACACAACCAGCCATCGACGTGCAGCAGCATGTCGTCGAACGTGTCCTCTTCAGGACGTTCAGTCAGGCCCAGGTCGTGGTCCATCTTGGCCGCCCGGATCAGCGTCCAGATCTGCTGGCGAATCGCAGGCAGCTTGCCGGGGTCCAGTGCCGCGACGTTGGCGTGTTCGTCAAGCAGTTGCTCCAAACGGGCAATATCGCCGTAGGTTTCGGCGCGAGCCATCGGTGGGATGAGGTGATCGACGAGCACCGCGTGCGCGCGTCGCTTGGCCTGGGTCCCCTCGCCGGGGTCGTTGACCAGGAACGGGTAGACCAGCGGCAAGTTGCCCAGCGCCGCATCGGACCCGCAGGCTGCCGACATGCCCAGCGTCTTGCCCGGCAACCATTCCAGGTTGCCGTGCTTGCCCAGATGGACGACGGCATGCGCGTTGAACCCTGCGTCGAGCCAGTGGTAGGCCGCCAGGTAGTGATGGCTGGGTGGCAGATCCGGGTCGTGGTAGATCGCGACGGGGTTCTCGCCGAACCCGCGCGGCGGCTGGACCATCAATACGACGTTGTCGGATTGGATTGCAGCGATGACGATTTCGCCGTCCGGGTGGTTGCTTCGGTCGACGAACAATTCGCCGGGCGCCGGGCCCCAGTGGTGGGTCACCGCGTCGGTCAGTTCGGCGGGCAGGGTGGCGAACCAGTCCCGGTAGTCCTTGGCGGAGACCCGGATGGGATTGCCGGCGAGTTGCCCGTCGGTGAGCCAATCGGGGTCCTGGCCGCCACGTTCGATCAGCGCGTGGACGAGGGCGTCGCCGTCCTCGGCATCGACACCCGGCAGGTCGCCGATCTGATAGCCACGCCCGCGCATGTCGCGCAGCAACGACACCGCGCTGGCCGGGGTGTCCAAGCCGACGGCATTGCCGATCCGAGCGTGCTTGGTGGGATAGGCAGAGAAGACCAGGGCCACGCGCTTGTCCGCCGGGGCGATCTTGCGCAGCTGGGCATGCCTGATCGCCAACCCGGCCACCCGTGCACAACGTTCTTGGTCGGCAACATAGGAAATCAGGCCGTCGTCGTCAATCTCTTTGAACGAGAAAGGAACTGTGATGATGCGGCCGTCAAACTCGGGCACCGCGACCTGGGTGGCAACGTCGAGCGGGGAAAGGCCGTCGTCGTTGGCGTACCACTGATCTCGTGGACTGGTCAGGCACAGGCCCTGCAGAATCGGGACATCCAGAGCCGCAAGATGTTCCACGTTCCAGCTGTCGTCGTCGCCGCCGGCGGACGCGGCCGCGGGTTTGGCTCCCCCGGCGGCCAGCACCGTGACCACCATGGCGTCGGCGCGTCGCAGAGTTTTCAGCAACTCGGCTTCGGCGGTGCGTAACGATGTGCAATAGACCGGCAGGGCGCGACCGCCCCCCTGTTCGATCGCCTGACACAGCGCCTCGACGTACGCGGTGTTGCCGGCCAACTGTTGGGCGCGGTAGTAGAGCACCGCGATCGTCGGCCCGTCCGGATTTCCGCTGTCGGTTCGCTCCGGCACACCCCAGGTGGGGGTCTGCACCGGCGGGCTGAAGCCGAACCCGGTCATCAGCACGGTGTCGGACAGGAAGGCGTGCAGTTGGCGCAGGTTGTCCATGCCGCCGTGCGCCAGGTAGATGTGCGTCTGCACCGCGATACCCGCCGCGACCGTCGACAGCCGGGTCAACTCGGCGTCGGCGGCTTGCTCGCCACTGATCAGCACGGCCGGTACGCCGCTGGCCAGCACCGTATCGATGCCGTCCTCCCAGGCCCGGTAGCCACCGAGAATCCGCACCACGACAATCGAGGCCTCGGCGAGCAGGTCGGGCAGTTCGACCTCCGACAACCGCGACGGGTTGGCCCAGCGGTAGTTCTTGCCGGTGGAACGGGCGCTGATCAGGTCCGTATCGGACGTCGACAGCAGCAAAATCGTAGGCTCAGCCACTTCCCATTCGTACCGCAGCGCCGCGCACCCGCCGAATCGCGGGGTGAAACCAGGCAGGTATGCGTCCCGGGAGGTGATCAGACCGTTCGTTAATGGACGCCGTCCAAATGCTGAGCAAATCGCATGTTTTGTACAAATTTACGCAACTGCTGGTTTGTCGACGCCGAGTCGCGTAGATCTGAAGTCCTGTTGCGGTCCATCTCGTCCTGATGGGGGTCTTTGATGTCGTCGTACGTCGTTGTCATGCCTGAGTCGCTGGCCACCGTGTCGGGGGATCTCTCAGGGATCGGAGCCGCCATCAGGAAGGCCAGCGCCAACGCCGCGCCGTTGACGACGGGGATGGCGGCCGCTGCCGGCGACGAGGTGTCAGCGGCAATTGCGGCGTTGTTCGGCAGCTACGCGCAGGACTACCAAGCGCTCAGCGCGCGCACGGCCGAGTTTCATGAGCAGTTTGTGCTGACGTTGCGCGGGGGTTCGGGAGCGTATGCGGCTGCGGAAGCGGCCAGCGCGGCGCCGCTGGCGACCCTCGAGCAAAGCCTGCTGGCAGTGATCAATGCGCCGACGAACGCATTGCTGGGGCGCCCCTTACTCGGCGACGGCACCAGCGGGGCGGCGGGCACGGGACAGGCCGGCGGCGCCGGCGGGATATTGCTGGGCAACGGCGGCAACGGCGGGTCCGGAGCGCCGGGCGGCAATGGCGGGGCCGGCGGAGCGGCCGGACTCATCGGCCGAGGCGGTAACGGCGGTGCCGGTGGGGCCGCGGCCCTGGCAGGCGCGATCGGCGGTACCGGCGGATCCGGCGGCAGCGGTGGGCTGCTGTTCGGCAGCGGCGGCACCGGCGGGATCGGTGGGGCCGGCGGGGCCGGCGCGGTAGGGCAGGTTGCCGGCGCCGGCGGCGCCGGTGGAGCGGGCGGCGCCGGGATGGCGCTGCTGGGCGCCGTCGGCGGCGATGGCGGGGCGGGCGGAGCCGGTGGCACGGCAGCGAACGGACAGGACGCCGGAAGCGGCGGGACCGGCGGAACCGGGGGCGCCAATCACGGACTGCTCGGTGGAAGTAGCGGCCGCGGTGGCGCCGGTGGTGTCGGTGGCACCGGTAGCACCGGCACCTCGGGCATTGTCGGGGGCGCGGCCGCGGGGACCGGCGGAGCCGGTGGGGCCGGCGGACAAGGCGGGGCGGGTGGCGCCAATCACGCACTGTTGTTCGGCAACGGCGGCGCCGGTGGGATCGGCGGCGACGGCGGCAGCGGTGGTATCGGCGGCACGGGCGGTGCGGGCGTCCTCAGCGATGGTCAGTCGGGCGGCGACGGCGGTGTCGGCGGAAGCGCTGGCGCCGGTGGAGTCGGCGGCGCGGCAGGCTTCTTCGGCGGCGGCGGCCCCGCTGGTGGCAGCGGTAGTGCCGGCACCGGCGGCACCGGCGGCACCGGCGGCACCGGCGCGGTGGGCTCCTCACCCGGCGGCACCGGATTCAACGGCGGCGCCGGCGGCAACGGCGGCGCCGGCGGAAATGCGGGCATCGGCAGCACCAACGGCAACGGTGGTTTGGGCGGACGGGGCGGGACAGGCGGCGCGGGTGCTGACGGCACCGCCGGCGTCAACAGTGACGGTCAAGCCGGTGGAAATGGCGGCAAGGGCGGCAACGCGGGAGCCGGCGGCACGGCCGGTACAGGCACCGGCACCGGCGGCAGCGTGGGCAACGGCGGGTCCGGTGGCGACGGCGGTATCGGGGGCGCCGGCGGCAAGGGTGCTAACAACCCGACGCTCAACGCCGACGGATACGCCGGTGGCGCTGGCGGCGCCGGCGGTCAAGGCGGACTCGGCGGCAACACTGCCGCAGGCGGGATGAACGGCACCGGAGGAAACGGCGGTGCCGGCGGCAGCGGCGGCGGAGCAGGCAATGGCGGCGACGGCGCCCCAATCGCAACCAAGTTTCCCGGCGTCGGCGGCGCAGGTGGCGAAGGCGGCAACGGCGGAGCTGCCGGAGCCTCGGGTACCGGCGGAACCGGCGGAGCGTCGGGCAACGGCGGAACCGGCGGCGCTGGCGGCACTGGGGGCGGCGGCGGAACCGGCTACCAAAATGCGTACACAGGCGGCCTGGGTGGAGTGGGCGGCGGCGGCGGGGATGGCGGAACGGCCGGAACCGGCGGGACCAACGGCAGTGGCGGCCATGGCGGGAGCGGCGGCAACGGCGGAACCGGCGGTGTCGGTCCGTTCGGCGGCTTCGGCGGAGACGGCGGCAAGGGCGGCGGTGGCGGCAACTCCGGTACCGGTGCCGGCGCCGCCGGCAACGGCGGTAACGCGGGGGCCGGCGGCACCGGCGGCACCGGCGGCGCTGCCAATGCCAGCCCTGCTAGTCCCAGGTATGGCGGCACCGCAGGCGGCGGCGGCGCCGGCGGTACCGGCGGCAATAGCACGGCCGGCGGCATCAATGGCAACGGCGGCCTAGGCGGTACGGGCGGCACCGGCGGGGCGGGTGGCAACGGACCGACCGGGACCGCAGACGTCAATGGGGGCAACGGGGGCACCGGCGGCCAGGCAGGGGCGGGCGGACTCGCAGGCACCGGTGGTAGCGGCGGTATCGCTGGCAGCACCGGCACCGGCGGCAACGGTGGCACCGGCGGCAACGGCGGCGCGGGGACTAACAGCCCCACTGCCGGCGGGGCCGGTGGCGCAGGTGGGGCCGGTGGCAACGGGGGGCAAGGTGGCGGCGCCGCTGCCGGCGGGACCAACGGCAACGGCGGCCAGGCAGGAAACGGCGCCAACGGCGGTAACGGCGGCGCCGGCAACACCTCGGGCGCAGTCACCAGCCCTGGCGGAAATGGCGGCCAAGGCGGTGCGGGTGGCACGGGCGGTGTCGCAGGCCAAGGGGCCGGTGCCGCGGGCAAGGGCGGCAACGCTGGCACCGGCGGCAATGGCGGAAACGGCGGAAACGGCAGTCCTGGCCCCGTCGGCACGGCCACCCCGGTCGCTGGCGGCGCCGGAGGCAACGGCGGCGCCGGAGGCGCCGGAGGTAACGCGACGGCCGGCGGCAACGCGGGTACTGGCGGCACCGGTGGCAGTGCCGGTAGCGGTGGCGTCGGCGGCGATGGGACCACCGTTGGCGGCACTGGCGGCAAGGCAGGCGCCGGCGGCATCGGCGGCGCGGGCGGCAACGCAACCGGCGGGGGCAATGGCGGCGCTGGCGGGAACGGCGGTGCTGCCGCTACCGGCGGGACGGGCGGCACCCCGACCGGTGCGACCGGCCCTGGCGGCGCTGGCGGCGGTGGCGGCACCGGTGGCACTGGCGGCGCGGGTGGGACCGCAGACAGCGGAGGCAACGGCGGCGGAGGTGGCGCCGGTGCCACGGCCGGTGTCGGCGGCAACGGCGGCACGGGCGGAACCGCATCGGGCAACGGCGGAGCCGCCGGTGCGGGCGGACTGGGCGGCAACGGCGGTCTCGGCGGCGCGGCGACCGGCACCGGCAACGGAGGTGCCGGCGGCGCAGGCGGCAAGGGCGGTGCCGGCGGCACCGGCGGCGTCGCGACCAGCCCCACGGGCAAGGGCGGCGGGGGCGGCACCGGCGGTGACGGCGGCGACGGCGCCGACGGCGGCACCGGTGGCCTGGGTGGTGTCGGCGGTGCCCTAGGCGGCGCCGGTGACGGCGGCAGCGGCGGAGCCGGCCCGGCGGGCACCGGAGTCTCCGGTGGACCGGGCACTCCCGGGGACTCCGGCAAACACGGTTAGGCGGTGCCGATGCGAGCAAAATCAGCCGGAGAAGCGGTAGCGTCATTCTCCTGGGTTGTCGACGGGAGACCACAATGAAGCACTGCATCGTTGGCGGACTGGCTGTTGTTCTGATGGCTTTCGGGCTGATCGCCGCGGCGCCGCCCGCCAGCGCAGGCTGCCAGTACGGCGGCGGCTATATCAGCAAGTGCGACGGACCCATCCAGCCTGACGGCACCTGGCAACGTTGCGTGGCAGTTGCGGCCTGGCAGGCTCGCGGCGCCAGTTCCTTCCTGGCGCCCGAGAAGCACTGCGATGTGTTGGGCCCTGACCAACGCCCAGCGGATTTCACGCTCGCTGACCCGCCGGTGCACATCGACGACTGAGCCGCCTATCGGCCGCAGCGCGTAGGGTCCGGGTATGAGCCGAGGTTTCGTCGTTACCTTCGCGGTCGGGTTGATCGTTGCGTTGTTCGGCGTGATCTGGGCGTTGCAGGGGTTCGGAGTGCTTGGTGGAAGCCCGATGAGCAACACCACGACCTGGTCCATCATCGGCCCGATCACGGCGCTGATCGGCGTCGCGGTCGCCGTGTTCAGTTGGCGAAAAATCTCTTCCAAAAACTAGGGATTCACCTCTCGGCGACGGTGAATTTCACCGAGTGCCAGCCGGTGGCTCCATCGGGCTCGGGATTGGCCCGGTCTTCCGTCTGAACTGCTCCGGTGTTGTCGATGGCACGCACAGTGATGACTTGCTTTCCAGGACTTTGCGCCTGCCAGGGGAAGCTCCACAGTCGCCAGGTCTCATTGGAGTAGCTGGCGCCCAACGCTGCCGGCTGCCACGCACCGTCACCGATGCGGACCTCCACGGCCCGAATGCCACGATTCTGTGCCCAGGCGACACCGCCGAACACAACGGGACCTATCGGGACCCGCTGACCGTTTCTCGGCACGTCGATCCGCGACTCGGTCTTGATCGGCCCACGCGCTGCCCAGCCCTGCCGCGTCCAATACGCCTTTGCCCTGTCGAAGCGGGTCAGGTTCAGGTCGACGACCCATTTGGTGGCCGACACGTATCCGTAGAGTCCGGGCACTACCAACCTCGCCGGATAGCCATGCTCGACCGGCAGTGGCTGACCGTTGAGACCGACCGCCAGTAGCGCCTCGCGGCCATCGGTGAGGGCCTCCACCGGCGTTCCTGCGGTGAACCCATCGACAGATGTCGAGAGCACCATGTCGGCGTCCTTGTGCACGCCGGCCTTCGCCAGCAGATCAGCCACTCGGTAGCCAGTCCAGACGCCGGTCGAAATCAGATTTCCCCCAACGGGATTCGACACACAGGTCAGCGTTGTCACCGTTTCGACGACGTCGAACCCGGCGAGATCGTCGAAGCTGTAGGTGGTTTCATGATCCACCATTCCGTGAATGCGCAGTCGCCAGTCGCCGTGGCTGAGTTGAGGAACACTGAGCGCCGTGTCGATCCGGTAGAAATTGGCACTAGGGGTGATAAAGCTAGGCAGTTCAACATCTTTCGGCTGCACTTCAGCAGGAATCGGTGGCGCTGACGATCGCGCCCGGGGCAAGGCGAATGTGTTGCGGTCGGCCGCCACCGAATGCACCACTCGGGTGAGGACCGTGCCGAGCACTCCGCTGAGGACGCCGACTCCGAGCAATCCGTAAGACACCAGCTTGCGCCGGCCAACGTCCGGTTGGTCTGCACCGGCAGCCTCATCGTCCACCACTTCCGGATCTCGCGAAGACCGCCCAGTGAGCAGGCGTAGGACCCCGATGCCGCAGGCGGTGCCGACGAGGGTGGGGATGGTGTCGAGTGCTGAGGTACCGGGCCTCGACAGCACCGCGATGCATCCGAGTACACCGGCCGCGGCGATCGCGGCGCTGCCGAATGGTCGGCGCCGCGTTTCGAAACTGCCGGCGATCGCCGCGATCGTCGCGATCACGATGAGCACGACGATCGCCAGGAACGGTTTGTCCATCGTGCCGAGGGTCTGAATCGCCCACTCCTTGACCGGCCCCGGGGTCAGGTCGACCACGGCCGAGCCCACGGCCGTGCGCGCATCGGCCCTTGCCCCGAACGGGACGCTCACCAATTGGGCGACCCCGAGTGCGACCGCTGCGGCGGCAACCCCGGCAATCATCGACTCTTTGGACGAGGAGGTCGTCATCGAAGCGACTCTACTCGCGCCCTTTCGCCGAATCGCAAAAGCTCTGCTGCACAACAGAAATCCCACCATATCGAATGTGGATGTACTGAGACAATCGCGAGGTCGTACCGTAGAGCGATGAAGTCTGACCATGTGGCCGGAAAGGTCGTTGCCGTCACCGGTGGCGCTCGCGGAATCGGCTTGGCAATCGCGGCTGCCCTGCACAATTTGGGCGCCAAAGTGGCGATCGGGGACATCGACGAAGCCGCCGTCAAGGCTTCGGGTGATCGGCTGGGGTTGGCTGTCGCAGGCAAACTTGATGTCACCGAACGCGCGTCGTTCACCGACTTCCTCGACGCGGCGGAGAACGAGCTCGGGTCACTGGACGTCGTGGTCAACAACGCCGGCGTGATCGCGGTGGGCAGCGGGGTCGACGAGGATGACGCGATCACGCAGCGCCTGCTCGATGTCAACGTGTTCGGCGTGATCCTGGGCACCAAGCTGGCGGCGCAACGCATGCTGCCCCGTCGTCGCGGGCACGTGATCAACATCGCCTCGTTGGGCGGCGTGCTACCGACCGAGGGAATCGCAACCTATTGCGCCACAAAGCATGCCGTGCTCGGGTACACCGATACAGTGCGGATGGAGAACCGCGGCAGCGGTGTCCACTTCTCCGCGATCATGCCGACCCTGACGAATACCGAGATGACCTCCGGGATCGGACACGCGAAAGGCTTCAAGAACGCCGAGCCTGAAGACATCGCCCAGGCGGTCGTCGGCGTGATCGCCAAACCGGCTCCCCGCGTGATTGTTCCGCGCTCCATCGGCATCACGGTGTCCGCGCAGCGCTTGATGCCACAACTGTTGGCTGAGGCGATGGGACGCGTCATGGGCAGCGGGCGCGTCTTCACCAGCGACGTCGACGCCAGCAAGCGCACAGGTTATGCCCGGCGGACGGGAACCTCCTGAGCCGCTAGGAGGCAACACCCTTCTGGCGCAGAATCGGCAACACCCCTTCGGCGAACCAGTACGCCTCCTCCAGATGCGGGTAACCGGACAGGATGAACTCGTCGAAGCCGAGCGAGTGGTATTCCACGATCAGGTTCGCCACCTCCTCGTGGCTACCCACCAGCGCGGTGCCCGCGCCGCCGCGGACCAGCCCCACCCCGGCCCACAGGTTCGGGTAGATCTCCAACTGGTCGAGGCGGCCACCGTGCAACGCGGTCATCCGGCGTTGCCCTTCGGACTGCGACTTCGAATGCAGCTCAGTGGCATTCGCAATCTGCTCGGGGGTTAACTCATTGACGAGCTCGTCGGCGACCGCCCATGCCGCTTCCGACGAATCACGGCTGATGGTGTGCAGCCGTATCCCGGACCGCACGGTGCGGCCCCGCGACTCCGCCAATCCCCGCACCTTCGCGATTTTGTCCGCCGCCACTTGCGGCGGTTCACCCCAGGTCAGGTAGACGTCGACGAATTCGGCGGCGATATCCAGCGCGGGCGGCGAGGATCCACCAAAGTAAATGTGCGGCAGCGGATCCGGTGGCTCCGAGACTCGGGCGTCCTCGATTTTGTAGTGCTTGCCGATGAAGTCGACAGACTCTTGCCGCCAGATGGAACTGACGATCTGCAGGAATTCCGCTGTGCGGGAATAGCGTTCGTCGTGGCTCAACCAGTCGCCGAACCGGCGCTGCTCGCTGTCGTCGCCGCCGCTGACGACGTTGAGCAACACGCGACCCTCGGAGAACCTCTGCAGCGTCGCAGTCTGCTGCGCGGCCAGCGTCGGTGGCACCAGGCCGGGTCGGAAAGCGACCAAGAATTTCAACCGCTCGGTTTCGGAGAGCAGCGCCGCCGCGGTCAACCAGGCGTCTTCGCACCACGTGCCGGTAGGTGTCAACACCCCTTCGAAGCCAAGTCTGTCGGCGGCGCGAGCCACTTCGGCCAGGTATCGCCGGCTGGGCTTGCGGTGACCTGCCGAGACGGTGTGGTGTGACGAGGCGTGCGATCCGCCGACAATCGAGCGGCTGTCACCGGTCGTCGGAAGGAACCAGAAGAATTTCGCCGTCATAGTTCTCCTCTGTATCAGCTGATGAGGTTGGGCCGTAACGCCTCGTTGAACCGGCGGTCCACCCAATGGACGAACCGAGGTGACGATCCGATTTGTTCCGACGCGGCGAATAGGTCGGCCAACCGCTGCTCTGAATTGATCACATCGTCGCTGAGCTCCGTGGGCAGTCGCAGGCTCCGGTTCGCCGCCACGACCGCAACCTGCGGGTCCAATCCCACTGCGGTGGCGTAGTACTGGCCCCATTCCTGCGGGTGTGCCTGCGCCCACTTAGCGGCTTTAGCGAAGCGGACCAAGATGTCCGAAAGCGCAGTGTTGCGTTTCGGGTCGGCCAGCGCCTGATCCGACGCGAGGCCCACCCAGTCGCCGTTGGTGACGCCGGTCGCTTCAGCGATGCTGCGCACCGGGATCTGCTGCTCAGCCTGCGCCGTGAACGGATCCCATATTGCCCACGCGTCGGCCTGATTCTGATTGAAAGCCGTCAAGGCGTCGGCGGGCTGCAGGAAGACCAATTTGACGTCGGCCGGCTTCAAACCAACCTTGTCGAGTTGAGCGAGCAAATTGGCGTGCGACGAACTGCCCTTGCCGACCGCGACCGACTTGCCGCGCAGGTCTGCGACCGAGGTGATCGGCGAATTTGCATGCACCAATATCCGGTTGCCCGGCCCGCCGCCGGCATAGGCGGCGACCACCTTGACTCTTGCGTTACTGGCCGCACCGAAGATTGGTGGCGTGTTGCCCATGATCGCGAAGTCGATCTTGCCCGCGGCGGCCGCCTCGACCTGCGGCGGACCCGACGTGAATGTCGCGAATGCAACCCGGTACGGAAGTCCGTCGAGTTGCCCGGCGGCGCGCAGCAGCGCCTCCGTCCCACCCTTCTGGTCCCCGATCTGCAGCGTCAGATCCGCCAACTGCGACAAGGGAACGGCGGCGGGTGCCGCCTGCGGGCCGGCATTACCGGCCCGCGCAACACATCCGGTCAAAACCAGGGCCAGCAGCGCGATCAGCGCGATCAAGTTTCGCGTCATGTCATCGCCGCACGCCGAGACGGTCGAGCAACTCAGCGCGATATTGCTCGGTATGGGCACCCGGGTCGCCGGGCGAACCGCGCGGCTCTTCGATCGCCAACGTGTGTGCGACGCGGCCCTCCTCGAGAATCAGCACGCGATCGGCCAGGGCTACGGCTTCGTCGACGTCGTGGGTGATCAGCAGGACACCAAACCCGTGCTGACGCCACAGGTCCAGCAATAGCTTGCGCATCGTCAGCCGGGTCAACGCGTCCAGCGCTCCAAAGGGTTCATCGAGCAGCAGCAATTGCGGCTCGGCGACCAACGCGCGAGCCAGTGAAACTCGTTGCGCCTGACCGCCAGACAGCGTCAGCGGCCAGGCGTCGGCGCGATCGGCCAGCCCCACATCGGCCAGCGCACGGTCGGCGCGTTGCCGGACCTGCCCCTTGGGCAGCCTGCTGCGGGTCAGTCCGTAGCCCACGTTGGTCCGCACATCGCGCCAGGGAAACAAGCGCGGCTCTTGAAAAGCCAGCGCTGGCGCACCGGCCACGAAACGATCGCCGCGATGGTCGTCCGACAGCCCAGCCAGCACCCGCAGCACCGTGGACTTGCCGCAACCACTGCGACCCACAAGTGCGACGATCTCGCCGGTTCGCACCTGCAGTGAGACATCGCTCAATACGTGACGGGAGCCGTACCACTTGTCGACGTGCCGCAGTTCGCCGGCAACCTCGGCCGGTGCTCGCCTCGCCGTGCTGGGCTCTAGAGTCGCTGTCAAAGTGGACCTTTCAGTGTCGGTACCGCAATGTCCGGCGCTCGAGGAGCCGGACGGCCGCGTCGGTGATGATGCCCAGCAGCGCGTAGACGGTCAGTCCGAAGATGATGACGTCGATGCGCAGGAAATCGCGGGCATTGTTGATCAGAAAGCCGATTCCCTTGTCCGCGTTGATCTGCTCGGCCACGATCAGCGTCAGCCACGCGATGGCCAGGGACTGCCGGACACCGACCAATACTTGCGGAGCCGCACTGGGCACGATGATCCTTGTGAACCGCTGCCAGAACGAAAAACCCAGCACCTGCGCGGTTTCGAACAATTTAGGATCAACCTGACGGATGGCGGAGAAACTGTTCAGGTACAGCGGGAACGTCACGCCCAACGCGACCAGCAATACCTTGGGCAGCTCTCCGATCCCGAACCACAGAATGAACAACGGAATCAAACCGAGATGTGGCAGCGCGCGGATCATCTGCATCGGGGGGTCGACGGTCGCCTCAAACCAGCTGGACAAGCCGACGGCGGCTCCCAGCACGATTCCCACCGCAGCGCCAAGCGCAAGGCCCTCGGCAACCCGGACTCCCGATACCCGCAGCGCATCGCCGAGTTGGCCGTTACGCAGCAATTCCAGTCCAGCTTCTGCGATGAGGGATGGCGCAGGCAGCACATCCTCCGGAATCAGCTTGATAGCGCTGCCAAGCTGCCATAACGACAGCAGCAACACCGGAGATGCCCAACGCAGGACTTCCCATTTTCGGTGCGCCCAGCGCCCCCTCGGGCCGGCCACTTGAGTGTTGCGGATCTCGCTCGATGCGGGGGCGAGCGCGGCGACAATGCTCACCATGTCGACGCTAAAGCGTTCCACGTGAGCGGGGTAAGGGTTTGCGTCGGCCTGAAGGCAACACAGTTTGGGGAACTGGCCCGCGATTACAAATCGACCCTCTAGACTTGCAAATCTACGAACCAGTGTTGACTTTTCCGGGGGGACAACCATGTCGTACGTATTGGCAGCGCCACAGTTGATCGATGTGGCTGCAACACATTTAGCAGCTATCGAGTCGGCGGTCGATGCTGCGCGCACCGCAGCGGCGACGCCGACTCTTACCCTGTTACCTGCCGCCGAGGACGAGGTGTCTGCGGGCATCGCGCAGTTGTTTTCCGAGCACGCAGGCGACTATCAGAAGGTGTCCGGGCAGGCCGCGACGTTTCACCAGCAGTTCGTGCAGCAGTTGACGGCCAGCGCGAGCGCCTATGCCAGCGCCGAGGCCGCCAGCGCCGCATTGCTCGGCCCGGCGACCGCGGCTGCGGCCCCCGCCGCCACTGGCATCCCGTGGTACGACTCAATCAACCTTGCAATCAACAACTATTTCGAATCTTTGATGAAACGGATAGTGGGTTTCTTTCTCTTTCCCTTCTGGCTCCCCATCGCCTTTACCCTCTTGCCGTTTTACATAATTTTCTCGGCGTTCTTCCCGGAAGCTTTTCCGCCAGACGAGATTTGGCGGATCTTCTTTTACCCGTTCCTGTAGCCAGACCGGATCAGCCGCGTCAGGCGGTGCGTACGTCGAAGTCGCCGACCTCGGGTTGGCGCAGCAGTTCACGGTGAGTCTCCGGCGTCCACGGGAACAACTCGGGCAGACCGTCCTTGCCGATGTACCAGCTGCTGCAGCCGGTGACCCAGATCGTCTGCGGCATGTCGGCTTTCATGGCTTCGTTGTATTCCTTGGTGGCCGCCTCGGTCGGCGCCGCGGCGCGCACCCGACCGTTGCGCAACTCGTTGATCCACCACATCGCATAGTCGGCCTGATCCTCGGCGACCGGCACCAACGATTGGGTGCCGATCGGCGAATGCGGTCCCATCAGCATGAACAGGTTGGGAAATCCTGGCACCGCGATGGACCGGTAAGCCATCGGGCCGTCGGCCCAGAGCTCGTCCAAGGTAATTCCGCCCTCGCCCATCACGTCCAGCGGGCGCACATAGGCGCGAGCGTCGAACCCGGTGGCGTAGACCAGCAGGTCCACCTCGTGTAGGACGCCGTCGGTGGTGCGAATGCCGCGTGGCTCGATGTGGTCGATTCCGTCGGTGATCACCTCGACGCCAGACTGCTGCACCGAACGGTAGAAGTGCCCGGCCATCACCTGCCGCTTGCACATTGGCTGGTAATCGGGCGTGAGCTTGGCCCGCAATCCGGGATCGCGCACCGAAAACCGCAGATTCCAACGGCACATTGCCTGGATCATCCGGCGCTGCCATCCGGGACGGATCATCGCGCGACTGAACACACGCGTGAGGAACATTCCCCAGAACAGGTAAGGCCATCGGTTCAACGCGGGCCACCGGGACAGTGCCGCCCGGGTCAGAGCCGAGTATTGACCGTTGGGCATGGGATAGACCCATTGCGGAGTGCGCTGAAAGATCTTCAGCGCGGGTACCTTCCCGCCCAGTTCCGCGGTGATCTGGGTACCGGTCGAGCCGGTACCGATCAAGCCGATCCGCTTGTCCGACAGGGAAACCGAATGATCCCAACGCGACGAATGGAATGCCGGTCCCCCGAACGTCTGCATCCCCGGAATGTCCGGATAACGCGGCACCCGCAGGAACCCGGTCGCGGTGACGAGCACATCGAACGTCTCCTCGCCTTCAGCGGTGGTGAGTCGCCACTGCCCGTCGTCGTAACGGGCCGCGGTGACGTCAGCGCCGAACCGAATGTGGCGTCGAATCCCCCGTTCCTCAGCCACTTGGCGGAAATACGCGAAGATCTCCGGGCCGGGCGGCAGGAAGCACGACCACTGCGGGTTGGGCCGAAACGAGTAGGAGTAGAAGCGCGACGGGACATCGCAGGTGAGACCGGGATAGGTGTTGTCGCGCCAGGTGCCGCCGACGTCATCGGCCTTTTCGAAGATCGTGAACGAGTCGATGCCGGCGTCTTGCAGCTTTACCGCCATACAGATGCCGGACATGCCCGCGCCGATGATCGCGACCCTGATTTGCCGCTGTTGCCCCATCACAACCTCCGAACGTCGGCTGAACTGCACGGTACGCCGCTCACTGCGGAACCGGCCGGTTGCTAGCCTGCCGCGATCCGACTGGGGCCGAAGATTCGTTCTTGCAAGGCGGTGTCTCCGAAGGTTCTGGCCCTGACGACCTTCAAGTTGCGGAACACATATATGTCGGCCTGCCGAGCGACGTCCGATCCGAAGTGCAGTTCGGACAGGACCACGAAAAAGTCACCTTCGACGACGAATCGCGTCGGCTCGATTCGAATAACCTTTTCCGCCACCCGCGCCAACAGTTCGGCGACCTCGGCTTTGCCGGTGTAGGTGCCACCAATGCTGCTTTCCCCGTTGACAATCCACTCCACTGAGTCATCGAAGACGCTCAGGGCCGTTTCCAGATCTCGGACACCGAAGGCGTCGTAGCCCTTCCTGATCGACTCGATATTCCGGTTCGTCACTGGCGTTCTTCCTCTCTCACACTGCGCGGCGTGTGATCGTCACCAGGGGGTCGCCTGACTCATCAGGTATGGACTGCAGGTCTGGTCGGCGGTGCTGCGCCCGCAGGATGCGGAGCAGGATCGAGGGCCTGAGCAACCGCATCGGCCCGTCGAGCATGGCGGTGATCCGCATGAACTGCGCCGCGACGACGGGATCTGATTCGCTGGCGGTCATCACCGGCTCGAGACACGCATTGCTGACCCGCATGGACATCGGTCGGGGGCCGGGCACTTCGGGCAGGGACAGGTCGGAGCCGACTGCGGTCTGCCAGGCCACCCGCACGGTCTTCGCGGCGAGACGATTGAAGCGACGCGCGAGGTCCCCGACGCCGCCGCCAGCTGCCCGAAGCAGACAGTCGCGCAGCACCGTCGCTTCAATGGCCGCGACGGTCATGCCTTGTCCGTAGATCGGGTTGAAGCTGCAGACCGCGTCGCCGACCACCAGCAGACCTTCGGGCAGCCGGCGCATCTTGTCGTATCGCCGCCAGCGACTCGACGGGACCCGATGCGCGACGACACCGCCGATCGGCTCGGCAGCCCGCAGCGCCGCCGCTACGTGCGGGGGTGCCAGTTCGTCTGCAAACTCGAGGATTCCCGCGTGATCCCGGGGCGGTTCGACACCTGCCATGGTGCCCGCAAGGACCATCCAGGAGTTGTTTTCGTAGCCGATCAGCGCGAACATCCTCGGCCGCCCAGGGGCAGGAAAACGCGCGATCATATGTTCCTTGATCCCGCCGGGAGGAATACGTAGCAGCTGGCACACGTACGCCAGGTGCACTGTCACCTCGTCCTCTTCGGGACGGTCGTAACCGAGTTGCTCCAGAAAGACCGGGGTCCGTGACCCACGCCCGGTCGCATCGATCACCAGATCGGCGGTCAGCGTCTTGGCGCAGTCGTACGCCCGATCCACCACCTGCACACCGGTGACCCGGCGACGGTCGGGGGTTGCGGTGAGGCCGATGACGTCGTGACCCTCATGGAATGTGACATTCGGAATTGCCCGAACACGTTGACGCACATACCATTCCAGAACGGGACGGCTCGGGGAGATGATCTTTGGCGCGGTCGCCACGTGCCCGGACCGCACCAGGCGGTGTTCCCCGAACGACCAATCCAGTTTCGAGAAGTCGCCGTCGTCCCAGCGGGTCACACCATGGGCCAAGAGGTCCTCGCGGAAGCCGGGGAACAGCTCGTCGAGCACCTGGGAAAGTCGTGCGAGGCACGCGTGAATGAGCCTGCCCTGCGGGACACCACGCCGGTTCACCGGATCGACGGGCAGGATGTCGCGCTCGACGACGGTCACCCGCTCGTAGAAGTCGGCCAATACCCGGGACGCCAGCAGGCCGCCCATACTGGCGCCCAGCACCACTGCATGACCACGATGTTGCTGCATTGCACACCCCTGAACCCGCTAGACGATGGACCGTTCGAAGTGTGCTGCGGGGACGAGGGGGGCCAATAGAGTAACCGGCTACCTCATTTTTGCGTCGGGCCTCAGTTGCGGAGATCCGCCGTCTCATCGAACACGGAAGTTTTTTGTGGTTTCGCTCAGCGGTGAAGCGATGCCGCGATCCGAGCCGCGACCTCAACAGCCACCCGTTGGGCGGACTCGCCTCGGCCAGCCTCGTAGCGATCCGCGACCGCGTCGTACTCGGCTCCGGCGATCGACCCGTGGTCCGCCGATATTTCGACTAATTCCACCGGCCAACCGACCCGCGTCAGAGCCGAGGCAAAGTCTCGACTGGCCGCCACCGGCACCACATCATCGGACAGCCCGTGCAACAACGTAATTGGTGTGCCGGCGCGGTCGGTAGGCAAGTCGTCGGTGACCTTCCGAGCCGTGATGGGCTCGCGGACCATGAACGCGCCGGCCAGGCAAAACGTATGCACGACAACGACGTCGCGGCCGGCGGCGTCGAGCGTCAAGCCCGCGGCGGCGGCTCCCCCCAGAGACCACCCGACGAGCACAATCCCCTCTGCGTCGCTGCCCAGGGTGCGGGCGAAATCAACCGAACGCAATAGATCAGCGCGACCGCCGTCGTCGGAATGCGAGTCCCAATCCGGCGCGACCACGGTGGCCCCGTGGCCGGCGAGTAGCCCGGCGAGTGGGCGGACCGCGGCGCGCGCATTGGACTGCATGCCATGCCAGAGCAGGACGACCGGTTGCGCCTCATCACCGATGACATCGGCTAGGCGCCCAGGCGCGTATTCCAGCGTTCGCACGCCACCGGGTGCCCCAATTCAATGAGTCCAAACAGAACGTATTGATAATGAAAATCATATTCAATAACCTTCGTTGCGCATCCATCGATTGAGAGGAACCAATTCATGAGCACTTCCACCAGGAGAGTCGTGCTGACGGCCAAGGTTGCAGCCGTGGCCGCGGCCGCAATTTTCGCCGCCTCAACGCTGTCGGGCTGCGACGCCCTGTATTCCCAGCTGCACCAGGCTGTCCCGCACGACCACAACCACGAAGGCCACGATCACTGAGTCCGGGGGCACGGACCCTCACGTAAGTTGGGCTGGTGGCCAGATGGCGCGATGCCGACGCCTGCCCCGGTGCGTTGCAGGTGCACCAGGCCGCCGACGGTGCCCTCGTGCGGGTCCGACTGCCGGGCGGAATACTCACCGCCGCGCAACTGACGACGCTGGCCGGTGTCGCCGAGGAATTCGGATCGGGAATGTTGGAGCTGACCGCCCGAGGCAACGTCCAACTTCGAGCGATCTCCGATGTCGTAAGAGTTGCCGAGGCGATCGCCGGCGCCGGAATGCTGCCGTCGGCCACCCACGAACGCGTGCGCAATATTGTGGCGTCACCGCTGACCGGCCGGGTCGGCGGCGATGCGGATCTACGGACGTGGGTGGGTGAACTGGACACGGCACTCTGCGCCGAACCCCGCCTCGCCGAATTGGGCGGCAGATTCTGGTTCAGCCTCGACGACGGTCGTGGCGATGTGTCTGGATTGCGCGCCGACGCGGGTGTGCACGTCTTCGAAGAGGGGCCTGGCCTGCTGTTGAGCGGCAGTGACACCGGGATACGGGCTCGCGACCTCGACGCGATGATCGCCACGTTGATCGAGGTCGCGCTGCGCTTCGTCGAGATACGCGGAAAGGCTTGGCGGATAAGCGAACTCGCCGACCTAGACGTGCTGCTACCCAGTGCGGAGCTGGGCGCCCCATTCCCACCCGCCACCAGACCGCCCGTGGGTTGGATACCCCAGGACGACGGTCGGGTTGCGCTGGGCGCCGCGGTGCCGCTGGGGATGCTGCCAGCCCGTGTCGCGGAGTTTCTGGCCGCGATCGAGGCCCCCTTGGTGATCACGCCGTGGCGTTCGGTGCTGGTGTGTGATCTAGACGAAGGCGTCGCCGACACTGCGTTGCGGGTGTTGGCCCCGCTGGGCCTGGTGTTCGATGAGAACTCCCCCTGGCTGAACATCAGCGCATGCACCGGAAGCCCTGGTTGTGCGCATTCGGTCGCGGACGTTCGGACTGACGCGGCAGAGTCGTTGGACCCGGATTATCCGGTGCATCGGCACTTCGTCGGGTGCGAGCGGGCGTGCGGCAGCCCGGTGCACGGCGAGGTGTTGGTCGCTACCGGACCCGGATACCGGATGCTCAGGTCATAAGGTGGGCGGGTGCTCGACTACATCCGCGACGCTGCGGAGATCTACCGGCAGTCGTTCGCGACGATCCGCGCCGAATCAGACCTGACCCGATTTCCCGCCGACGTGGCGCGGGTGGTCGTCCGTCTGATCCACACCTGCGGGCAGGTCGACGTCGCTGAACACGTCGCCTACACCGACGACGTCGTCACCCGGGCCGCGGAAGCCCTCCGCGGGGGCGCACCGGTGCTGTGTGACTCGTCGATGGTCGCCGCCGGGATCACCGGTGCGCGGCTTCCCGCGGGCAACGAGGTGGTGTCACTGGTCGCCGATCCGCGTGCCGCCGGCCTGGCCGCTGACCAGCAGACCACCCGCTCCGCCGCCGGAGTGCAGTTGTGGGCGGACCGACTGGAAGGCGCCGTCGTCGCCATCGGCAACGCCCCCACTGCCTTATTCCGATTGTTGGAACTGATCGACGAGGGAGCCCCGGTGCCGGCGGCAGTGCTCGGCGGGCCGGTCGGGTTCGTCGGCTCCGCCCAGTCCAAGCAGGAGCTCATCGACCACCCGCGCGGCATGGCGTATCTGGTGGTGCAGGGGCGCCGCGGCGGTAGTGCGATGGCCGCCGCGGCCGTCAATGCGATAGCGACCGAGCGCGAATGACGGATCCCCAGAACACCAGAGGCACGCTGTGGGGAGTCGGTCTAGGACCCGGCGATCCGGAGTTGGTGACCGTCAAGGCGGCCCGGGTGATCGGCGAGGCCGATGTGGTGGCCTATCACAGTGCCCGCCATGGCCGCAGCATCGCCCGCGGGATCGCCGAACCCTACCTGCGTCCCGGCCAGATCGAAGAGCACCTGGTCTATCCGGTGACCACCGAGACGACCGACCACCCCGGCGGGTACGCCGGGGCACTCGAAGACTTTTACGTTGCAGCCACCGAGCGGATCGCCGCGCACCTGGCCGCCGGCCGCAATGTGGCACTCCTCGCCGAGGGTGACCCGTTGTTCTACAGCTCCTACATGCACCTGCACACCCGGCTGACAGAGCGGTTCGACGCGGAGATCGTGCCGGGCGTGACGTCGGTCAGTGCCGCCTCGGCTGCCCTCGCGACCCCCTTGGTCGCCGGCGACGAGGTGCTGTCGATCCTGCCCGGGACGTTGCCGGTGGGCGAACTGACCCGCCGGCTGGCCGATGCCGACGCGGCGGTGATCCTGAAGCTCGGCCGGTCGTATCACAATGTGCGCGAAGCACTCTCGGCGTCCGGCCAGCTCGACAACACGTTCTACGTGGAGCGGGCCAGCACACCGGGACAGCGAGTGCTGCCGGCGGCCGACGTTGACGAGTCGAGCGTGCCGTATTTCTCGTTGGCCATGCTGCCGGGCGGTCGGCGTCGCGCTTCGACCACCGGGACGGTCGCGGTGGTGGGCCTGGGGCCCGGCAGCATCGAGTGGATGACGCCGCAGAGCAGGCGCGAACTGGCGAATGCCACCGACTTGATCGGTTACCGCACCTACGTCGATCGCGTCCCCGTCCGCGACGGTCAGCGCCGACATGCCAGCGACAACACCGACGAACCTGCCCGCGCCCGATTGGCGTGCTCGCTGGCCGAACAAGGCCACGCCGTGGCGGTGGTGTCGTCGGGCGATCCCGGCGTGTTCGCCATGGCCACCGCTGTGCTCGAGGAGGCCAAGCAGTGGCCGACAGTGCAGGTTCGGGTGATTCCGGCGATGACGGCCGCACAGGCGGTGGCCAGTCGGGTGGGTGCGCCGCTGGGCCACGATTATGCGGTGATCTCATTGTCCGACCGGCTCAAGCCGTGGGACGTCATCGCCGCGCGCGTATCAGCCGCAGCCGCAGCGGATTTGGTGTTAGCGATTTACAACCCGGCTTCGAAGACGCGGACCTGGCAGGTGGGCGCGATGCGAGACCTGCTGCTGGCCCACCGCGACCCGGGCACGCCAGTGGTGATCGGCCGCAACGTATCCGGCGCGGATGAAGATGTGCGCGTGGTGCGGTTGGCCGACTTGGCGCCCACCGACGTCGACATGCGCTGCCTGCTGATCATCGGTTCTTCTCAAACCCAATGGCAAACAACAGATTTCGGCGACCAGGTGTTCACCCCGCGACGCTACCCGGGTTAAGCGCCTCGGCTAGGCGCCGAGCGCGGGCGCCACAATGCGCGCGGCGTCGGCGACGAACGTGTCATTGGGTTGAGCGTCATACCCTCCGCCGATGAAGTCGGAGTAGATCGCGACGACGTGGGGTACGCCGGCCGGCGACCACAAGACCGCGACGTCATTGGTTCGTCCGTAGTCGCCCGATCCGGTCTTGTCGACAACCTTCCAGTCGGCCGGGAACGCCGCCCGGATCCGCTTGGCACCGGTAGTGCTGCGGGCCATCCAGTCGGTGAGCATCGCCCGCTTTTCCGACGGCAGGGCGTCGCCGAGAACCAACTGTTGGAAGACTTGGGCGATCGCGTGCGGGGTGGTGGTGTCGCGCTCGTCGTTGGGGGCGTCCCGGTTGAGCTCGGGCTCTGGCTGGTCAAGCCGACTGACGTTGTCCCCCAGGCTGCGCAGATAACCGGTGAACGCCGCGGGTCCGCCGATATCGGCCAGCAACAGGTTGGCTGCGGTGCCATCGCTGTAGCGAATTGCCGCGTCGCACAGTTGCCCGATGGTCATTCCAGAGTCGACGTGCTGCTCGGTGACCGGCGACGTGGAATTGATGTCGTCGCGGGTGTAGGTGAGCACCTTGTCCAGGTGGCTGAGCGGATATTGGTGCAGCACCGCCGCTACCAGCGGCGCCTTGAAGGTGGAGCAAAACGCGAACCGTTCGTCCGCTCGGTAGGCAATCACGGCGCCGGCGCCGGTCGCGGGCAGCACGTACACCCCGACGCGCGCCTCGTACTTGCGCTCGAGTTGCTCGAAGCCGGCGAACAAATTCGCGGGTGAGGTCGCCGTTGTCCGGGTGGAAGGCTCGCTGCTCGCGCGGTGCGCACAGCCCACCAGTGGGACCAGCGCGGCCAGCAGCAGCTGCCGTCGGGTGAGATCCGTGTGCATCGCCTAGCGTTCGCCGGCCAGCCAGGATTTGCCGACGGCGTACTCGGCCTCCATCGCGGCCACAAACTGGTCGACGATGATGCCGGCAAGCTTCCCGCCGACGAGCGGGACGTTCACGGTGACGTCGATCCCGACGGTCTCGACCGTCTTGTCGCCTTTGGCGACGACGTGGACGTTGCCGGTGCCGCTGCCGGGCTTACCGGGGATCTCGAGGGTGAGGGTCATCTCGTTGCCGGTCCAGGTTTCGCGCTGCTGAATGTCGGTGTTGGCGCCCAATACTTTCGTGGCTGCTGACGGCAGTCCGGCCATCGGCTGCCGCTTGTCGATATTGACCAGCGTCGTGTCGCCCTCGTTGGTGATCGAGACGTCATAGGACAGCAGGCCTTGGGCCTCGCAGACCTTGGTGCGGAATTCCGCGTCGAGCAACATCGCCATCACGTCGTCGAGCGGAGCGTCATAGTTGCACACGAACTGCTTGCTGGCCTGGGCCATTGGTCCTCCCTAAGCCTCGATCGCACGGGTCTCGATATGTTAGCCGAGCGTGGATACCCATTGGGCGGCCGCGTCGACGGTGTCGACTGTATCGACTCCGGGGGGCAGCGGCGGGCGCGCCACCATCACCACGGGGATCCGAAGGTGGGCTGCGGCATCCAACTTGGCTCGCGTCATCTCACCGCCGCTGTTCTTGGTGACCAATGCGTCGATGCGATGCTGGTTGAGGAGTTGCAGTTCGCCGTCGTAGTCATACGGCCCGCGGGACAACACCAACTGGTGTTGCCGCGGCAGTGTGGCGGCGTCGGGTTCGGTGACCACGCGGATCAGAAACCAGGCGTCGCTGTCCGCGAACGCCTCGGTCCCGGATCGGCCGGTGGTGAGAAAGATACGTGAATAATGTTGTTGTACTACTACTTCCGCCGCTTCGATGTCCGACGACACCACGGTCGCCTCGCCCGGATCCCACGGCGCGCGAGCCAGCACCCGATACGGGATCCGCAGTTGCCCGCATGCCTGCGCGGCGTGAGCAGTCATGGTAGCCGCGAACGGGTGGGTGGCGTCGACGACGGCGTCGATCCGCTCGTCCCGCAACCATTCGCATAACCCGGCCACACCGCCGAAGCCGCCGATACGCACCGGGCCCACCGGCAGCGCCGGATCGGGCACCCGGCCGGCCAGCGAACTGACGATGTCGACCTGTGGATGCAGTGCTTTCGCCAACGCGCGCCCCTCGGCAGTGCCACCGAGCAGCAGCACCCGCATCAATGCGCGCCTTTGCTGCGGCGCTCCCGCGAATACAGGTAGCTGTCGGTGAAACCCTCGGCCGCCAACACGTCGCCGACGACGATCACAGCCGTCTTGGTGATGGCGGCGTCGTGCATCTGCTTGGCGATGCCGACCAGCGTGCCGCGCAGCACGGTCTGCTGCGGCCAACTGACGAAAGCGACTACCGCCGCAGGTGTTTCGGCGCGGTAGCCGCCGGCCAGCAACTGCGGAACGATGACGTCGATCTGCGCCGCGGCCAGGTGCAGAACCAGGGTGGCTCCGGCTTGGGCCAGGCCGGCAAGTTCTTCACCGGGCGGCATGGGCGTGGACAGCGTTGCGACTCTGGTCAATGTCACTGTCTGCGCGACGCCTGGAACGGTCAGTTCTCGTTTGAGCGCCGCTGCGGCGGCAGCGAAAGCCGGTACACCCGGGACGATTTCGTAGCCGATGCCCAACTCGTCGAGTCGCCGGCACTGCTCGGCCAACGCACTGTAGAGGGATGGGTCGCCGGAGTGCAGCCGTGCCACGTCCTGGCCGGCGGCATCGGCGTCGGCGAGTTCGGTGATGATCTGGTCGAGTGTCAGCGGGCCGGTATCGATGATCGTGCAATCGGAAGGGCATTGCGCGAGAAGATCTTTCGGCATGATCGACCCGGCATACAGGCAGACTGGGCACCTTTCGAGCAGCCGTTGGCCACGGACGGTGATCAGATCGGCGGCACCCGGCCCGGCACCGATGAAGTACACCGTCACTTCGTCATGGCCCACTGCGTCACTGGCATTTGCGGACGCCAGCCGGCGAAGCCGCCCAGCGGTTCGGCCTGGTAGTGCTGAAACCGCCTCAGATCGCCGCCGTGCTGCGCAAATGCCTGTGCCACCACGGCTTCCGACTCGACGGTGACCGCGTTGACGACCAGACGCCCGCCTGCGTCGAGGTTCCCGAGGCAGGCGTCCAACAGGCCGGGCTGGGTCACACCGCCGCCGATGAAGATCGCCGAGGGCCGCCCAGCGGCGTCGAATCCGTCGGGCGCGTCGCCGCGCACATCGATGCTGACGCCGAGCGCAGTCGCATTGAACACCACGTTGCCGCGACGCTGCTCGTCACGCTCGAACGCGACGGCCGTGCAGCCCTGCCCGCTGCGACACCACTCGACCGCGATGCTGCCCGAGCCCGCACCGACATCCCAGAGCCGCTCCCCCGGCCGCGGCGCCAACGCCGCCAAGGTGACCGCGCGGATCCCGTGCTTGGTGATCTGACCGTCATGGGCGAATGCGCCGTCGGGAAGTGACGAGGTGCGCTCGTCGGGCAGGAAGTGGACGGCGACGACATTGAGATCGTCGATGTCGTCCGAGGCTTGTTCGGCCCACTCCCGGGCGGTGCCGTGGCGGCGGCGTTCGTTGGGACCACCGAGTTGTTCGAGCAAGGTGAGTGCCGACTCACTGCGGCCGTGGGTGTCGAGCAGTACCGCGAGCGCCTTGGGCGTCGCGCGCCCTCTGGACAGCACGATGGCCCGGCCGCCGCGGCGTAGTGCGGTGCTCGGCGGGGCCTTCACCAGGCTGATCACCTCGGTGTCGTGCACGTTCCAGCCCATTCGGGCGCACGCCAGATTCACCGCCGACACATGCGGCAGGACCCGCACCCGGTCGGCACCGAGCAACCGAATCAGGCTGCCGCCGACGCCATGGAGCAGCGGATCACCGCTTGCAACGACATGGACGTCGTCCGCAACGGTGGCCAGCCCTTCCAACGCGGGCACCAACGGCGAGGGCCACTTGCGTAGCGTCGCTTGAACCGTGCCGTCGAGCAACTCAAGTTGTCGCGATGATCCGTAAATCACTGTGGCTCTCCGCAATTCGGACCTGGCCGACTCGGATAGTCCCGGCATTCCGTCCGCACCGATGCCGACCACGACGATCATCGCGGCATCCTGCGCCAGACGAACTGCGGCAGCAGTCGCAGCATGGCGAACATCGGCCGCAACCCCCACGGGATCCACACGCTGCGTCGGCCCCGGGCCAGAGCCCGGGCGGTTGCCGCAGCGACCTGGTCAGGAGTACTGGACAGCGGTGCCGGCGTCATACCCTCCGTCATACGCCCGATCACGAAGCCGGGGCGCGCGAGCAGCAATCGCACTCCGGTGCCGTGTAGCGCATCGGCCAGTCCGTTGGCGAAGCCGTCCAGACCGGCCTTGGCCGAACCGTAGACGTAGTTGGCCCGGCGCACTCGCACCCCGGCGACGGAGGAAAACACCACCAGGTTTCCTTTTTCGGCCCGTCGCATCGCGTTCGCAAGATGGGTGAGCAAGCTGACTTGGGCGATGTAGTCGGTGTGCACGATAGCGACGGCATGCGCCGCATCGGCCTCGGCGCGGGCTTGGTCGCCGAGTATTCCGAAGGCCAGCACCGCCGTGCCGATGCCACCCTGCTCGGCGACGATTGCATCGACCAACGGTCCGTGGGAGGCCACGTCGTCGGCGTCGAATTCGCGGACGTGCACCGCAACAGCGCCCGCCTCACGCACCGCGGCCACTTCATCGGCGAGTCGGTCGGCGTTGCGCGCCGCGAGCACCACCGTCGCTCCCGAAGCCAGGCGCCGCGCGAGTTCGATACCGATCTCGCTGCGACCGCCGAAAATTACTACCGGACCAACGCCCGTGTCGTCCACGCAGTGATTATTGCCTGCGCTAGCGTGAAGGGCGATGGCCAAGACCACTACGCGGCTTACCGACGACGCTCTGGCGTTCCTCTCCGAGCGTCATCTGGCGATGTTGACGACGCTGCGGGCCGACAATTCGCCACATGTGGTGGCGGTGGGATTCACCTTCGACCCCAAGACCCACATCGCTCGGGTCATCACGACCGGCGGTTCCCAGAAAGCCGTCAACGCCGACCGTGGCGGCGTTGCGGTACTCAGCCAGGTCGACGGCGCCCGGTGGTTGTCGCTCGAGGGCCGGGCTGCGGTGAACAAAGACATCGACGCCATTCGGGATGCCGAGTTGCGCTACGCCCAGCGCTACCGCACGCCGCGGGCCAACCCGCGCCGCGTGGTGATCGAGGTCCAGGTGGAACGGGTGCTGGGCTCGTCGGAGTTGCTGGACCGCGGCGAGTAGCCCTCGGTTTCGGGTTACGGAATCGGGTAATTCACCCACGCACCGCCGGCGGCACCCGCCGCTGTGTACAGACGAGAGTTCTGGACGCCGGTGCGGGGTAGCCCGAAGGTCAACCCCATCCCCGAACAGGCTGCCGGAGCGCCGGCGAATGGCACCGCACCCGTCACCGACCAGATGCCCGTCCCGGACACACAACCGGCGGGATGCGGGTCGGTACAGGGCGCGGCTACCCAGTGTCCGTCGGTTCGCTGCAGCGTGCACTGGCCAGCGCCGGCCCGCGGTTCATCTTGCGCAAAACTCCACAGCGTCCCCTGGATGCGCCCGTCCTCGGGCAGCAATTGGTCGAAGCCGAACAGATTGACTCCGCAGTTGGTCATCGACTGCGCTTTGACGGGTGAGAGCTTTGCGGGATTGTTCGGCGGCCGGCTCGGATTGATCAACGCCGAGATGAAGGTCGAGTCCTCGTAGTAGCGAATGATGTTGTTGGCGTAGTCGGTTGGGCCGTAGGTGGCATCACATCTTGGGTAGGGCTGGTAGCCGAAAGTATCGCCGCTCTGCAGTTCCTCGCCCGACCAGTTGAATACGGTGCTACCCCAGTTGGGGACACAGTCGCTGACGAGCACGACTTGTGCGCCGGCGGCCCGGACGTCGTTGCGCGAGATGGCTCGCGGGAAATAGGCGCACCCGTTTGGGGTGATATCCGCAGGATTGGGGTGATAGATGAGACTCGTCCCGTTGGGGCGGACCAAGCCGGCTTCCAGGGTGGACAGTGCCGAGGCGTAGGCCGTCGGCTCAAACAATTGGTCTTCGACGATGATCAGGACGACCTCGGTGGGGTTCGCGTTGAGCCAAGAGGTGATGTCCGGCAGCACCTGGGTGAGCAGCGGCTCGGTGGTGCAGCCCAGGTTTCCCTGCTTCGGCCCGCGCCCGTGGCACACCGCGACACCGCGCCCGCCGAGCTGGTCAATCTGTGGAATGTAGTGCAGATCCAATTCGATACTGCGAGCATCGATGTCGAGCTGTTGAGTCATCGACAGCTGCTGGTTGGAGTCGGCGTGCGACGGCGTGAACTGATGCGCGAGGCTGTTGAAGGAATTGTGCGTACCGATCCACTGAGCGTCCCGGAACGGCACCGAATCGCCCAGGGCATACTGAAACCGCGCCGCGCGGTGCACCCATGATTGTAGATATGCGGCCGTAGCAGCCTGAGTCACTTTGTGGGACAACGGAACCAGGCACAGGTTGTCAGGCACTCCGATACGGCGACACTCCGCGGCCATGGCGTCGGCAAACTTCCCCGTCCCGACGCAGGGAAACGCGAAGGGACTGATCGCGTTGCACGGCGCAGTGGATGAAGCCGGCGTCGGCACGTCGTTGACGTCGGCAGTCACCGGCGGCGCCGACGTCGTTGCCAACATCAACGCACTCATCACGACCAAGCACTTCAGCCATGGAGCGCTGGGCATGCGCTACCCTGGCACGGCTTCGCGCTGGCCACGAGAAATGTTGTCGAAGCGTAGAAGTGTTGAGATCACTTCGTGAGCACCTCCGCCCGACGGCTTGGCGCGCTGCCAGTGAATTGCGGGCCGTCGGAGCAGACCTTAGCCTCGGAACGCTTGACGCCAACTGACTTCGAAGGGGAATGCGGTGCTTGTCGATCCTGAGTTACTGCACTCTGGTGCGCGGGGTTCGCACCGGGCCGGTGAATACACGCACCGGGCCCTAGCGCGCCTGTCGCGGGAATCGCCTTCCGCGCAAATCTTCGGCGACTTTGCCGCGGCTGCGGCATTTCACGAAGCGGCTCAATCGGCGCAATCCCACCATCTGCGGGTCTTATCCGGCCACAAAACAGACCTTGCGGCCGTGGGCGATAACGCACATCGGGCGGCCGCGGACTTCGCCGCGATGGAGGATCACAACGCGAGGAACCTTCGCGAGGTGCGGTGCTGCTCTGCTTTATAAGCGTCAAACATCTGGTCGCCGAAGCTGGCGGAGACCCGTGGGCGGTCAACCGAACGCTGCAAAGTGGGCACCCGGGACAGATCTCGTCTCTGGCTCAGGCGTTTCATGACGCGGGACAATCCACGATTGAAGCCGAGGCCGCCTTCAATGCGGCGCGACGGCGCTTCGAAGCCGCCTGGAATCGCGAAAATGGCGACCATCCAATCAACGATGCAGCCGAAGTGCAGAGAGTGACTAAATCGCTAGGTGGGCAGGCCGCGAAGCTTCCCAAGATTGCGGCGGATCTAGAAGGCGTTGCAGCGAATCTTGCTGCGGCGCAACGGGTCGCAGCAAGACAGATCGCGGACTTGGAGCGACTGCTCGAACATGTGGACCATGAACTCGGCGAGGCGATCGGCATGGAGAATGCCGGCAATCTGTCAATGACGCAAAGTATGGCCCTTGGCGAGGCGATTCTCGATCTAGAACAGCGTGCCATCGATGACACGGCGGCAGCCTTGCACCAGGTCGAAGCGATTCGCGGCGATTACACCAGAAAGCTGCAGCGTTCGATGACGAGCCTTCGGGTCGAAGACGGCTACGACGCCGCAGTAATCGGCGGGCTCGATGGACATGAGCAGGAGACACCCGATCAGGCCGAGCGAGATGTACATGCAGCGCTCGCCGGTGACAAGGTAGCGGCTGCGCGGGTGAACGCCCTGTTGAACGGGATAACCCCTGAGCAGCTAGCCGGGACGGCGCCGCTGACCGCCGAACAAGCTTCGGTACTGAGCCAATTGCAGGCTCAGCAGCATGGTATGACGACCGATGACCTCTATGCCGCCGAACAACGTCTTGGTGAGCAGCGTGGGCTCATCGCCAACTCATGGCAGCTGATGAGTAATCCTGCGATCCAGTTTCCCAAGACTGAGCTCAAACATGGTGCAGTGCAGGGCACAAACACGGTCAAGGGAAGCGAGGCCGAACTGCCCGAATGGATCCAGCGCGCTCTCACGTCGCCATGGGACTGGTCACTTCGAGGCATGACAGTTGTCGGCAATATCGTCAAAGACGGCAACCCAATCTTCCAGAGAAATACTGGGTTGGATCGAGCGATGATGCGCCAAGCGTCGACCACCATTGCCGCAACATACTGGCAGCTGGATTCAGTGAGTCCCGGCCGGGATGGTCACGGCAACCCGTTCGAGATCGCAGTCATGGACCTCCTAGGGGCAGTCGCGCCGGATCACCAAGTGGTCCACGATGCACTGACTGGAGCTGAAGGTAACCATTTTCTGACCAATATCACGCACCATTCCTGGTCAGATCAGGGCAAAGCTGTTGCAGCACTCTTTGATTGGACAGAAGGAGCATCTCGGGGACCCGAGGCTCAGCTGGCTGCCGACGCGGCCCGTGCGTATGGCATCTACCTGGGCACACCGGGATCCGATTTACTGCATCTTCCGGGTAACCACACCCTGGGTGAAGTGAACCCGCTGTTGGTTCGCGGCTTGGCGCACGGACTCACCCCATACATTGCCAATATCGCCGACATACCCGGCGGTATAGCCGAATTCGACTCCGTAGACCCCGCCGAAGACCGTGCGAACGGCGCGATGCCCGTCGCGAAGGGCATCTTTTCGGTGCTTAGTACTGACAAAGAGGCTTCGGACTACTTCAATGGACACGCTGACCGCCTGGCCATCAGCACAGAAGCTAATTACGCACAGGACATCTTGAGGCACGTACCGAATATGGACAGCTACAACGCTAGGCTGCACGATGCCGTGACCGTGCGCGGATTGGTGAATCTAGGTATTCACAACGCGATACAAGCCGAGGCCCAGAATCACCACGCCAGCGATGAAGCCGCTCAGCGTGACGAGTACGACCACAAGAAAGCCGCATACGAGTTGGGAGTCAAGACGGTTGGCGGGGTTGCAGGGTTGATTCCGGGAGCCGGAAAGTTCGCGTCGCCTCTGATAGGAATCGTTGGTCAAGCTATTGAGCACGACATGGTCGGATCAGCGCCGGTGGGAACGGGGCTGATCGATCATACCTTGCCCAACATGTCAATTGATCGTGCCGATCGCGAAATCCTCAATGCTGTAATAGCTTTGGGATACCGTGCCGATGGGATTCCGCCGCAGTATCTGATCGACGGACGGATCGCCAGTCCTGAAGAATTGGAAAGCAGGCACATCTATTTTCGATCCGGCGAGTATGACCAGGCTCTCAGCCGTGGGTTGATCGATATGTTCAGACAAATATACGGCGACGGCCCCGGTCGGCCGTCAATACCCGATCAATACATGATCGACCGCTACAACGCGATCGTCGCTCCGGCGGACTCGTTGAAGAGGTAGCAGCCGCGGGCCGCACGGAAGCTGAATAACGCAGATGGTCGAACGGCGATAGCATCACCCGCATGCCAGGGGCGCCGAGCGTTGGGGTCCAGGTACCGACGCTTGGAAGGGTGCGATGAGTGGAGACGGCGACCAGCAGCTGAAAGTCATGCTCGACCAGCTTTCACAGCTGCTCGGGATACCGCCGCCACCGACGATAACGCCTGATCAGCTGGCTACGGGCCATTCGAATATCAGTCAACTGCTGCGAGCGCTGGGCGCGGCCGCAAACGCCGGGGATCCTGACGACAACGGCGAAGCGCAGGCCGGCCACGACGAGCGCGAGGCGAAGATCACCGATGCGCTGGCCAAGTTCCCGGCCAATGAAGGGCAGGCCGCCACCCAGTTGGCCGGTGTCGGCGAGTCGGGGCAGATGTCCCAGATGCTGCAGCAGATGCCGCAGATGGCCTCGGGAATCGCGGGAGGTATCGCCGGGGCCCTCGGTGCGGTGCTGCAACCGTTGAGTCAGATCCCTCAACAGCTCGCGCAGGCGGGCATGGGCATGCTGCAGCAGGGTGCCGGTGAGGGCGGGCGCGCGGAATTGGATGGCGGAGACGAGCTTGGCGATGGGGACCGCGAGTTCTCGGCGACAGGTGGCGGAGGGGGCGGCAGCGCCGGCGGTGGAGGTGGTGGCGGTGAGATCGAGGGCACCACGCCGACCGCGATGCTCGGCCCACCTCCGACTCCCTCGGCCGGAACCGTACCCGCGTCGTCTCAAGCCGTGTCGGTTGCGCCGCCCGTGAGCCCCGAACCGGCAGCGCCACAGCGCGGTTCGATGGGTGCGATGCCGATGATGCCGCCAGGTGCCATGCAGGGCGCAGCTGGTGGAGGCGGCGACTCCAAGCCGGACACCAAACGCATCGTCGGTCCAACCGTCAAGAACGGCGCACCGGTTCAGGGACGCATCACGACGCCACCGCCCAAACCCGCAGTGGTCAAGCATGTCGACGGCAAACCGATTGCCACCCGGCGGATTCTGTTGCCCACTGACACCCGCGACGACGACGGCGCTCGTTAAGGACCGCAAACGAAGAGTTTCACTCTCCCACGGTGCTCAGAGGCCTAAAAGGTCCGTCCCTGGCAAAGAGTGAGTGGCGAATCTCTGTCTGAAAGATACGATCCCAGCGTGTCACACGTCCCCCCAGTGCCTTCGGATCCACCGCCCTGGCCCAACTCCGCACTGCCCGCGCGCAGTCAACCTTCGCGGTGGCTGGCCGCTGCGTCGCTGGGTGTTGCTCTGCTGGCGATTGGCATCGCTATCGGGGCCTGGTTTCGGCCGCTGCCGAAGAATGAGGCGGTCATCGCGCCGACGTCGTATTCGAGTCAGCAGGTCGCGGAGGCGAAGGGGAAGGTTTGTGGGGCCTATCGGGAAGTACGCGAAGCGCTCGCCGTCGCCGGAGCACGCGACGCCAACAACGACCCGACTGCCAGCCTCGCCGTCGCCACGAGTTCGCGACAGGCGCTTGACGTCGGCGGGCGTTACATCCTCGCCAAGCTGACCGCGGAGCCGGCAACTCCCCCTGAACTGGCATCGGCAACACGCAAGCTTGCAGGTGTGTATCAAGAACTCACGATTAATTACCTCGCCGATTCCGGCGAAACCGAAATAAATTCCTTGCGGCGTTCAGCGGAGGAACCCACATCCACAATCGACAGGCTTTGTAAGTGACGGATCTCCCTCCCGGAGAGTGGTCATTTATCCTCGTGGGCGATCACTGGCCTAGTGATCAACAACTCCTTTCTCTTCAACATGGTGAGACTGCCAGGGAAAGCGTCAAGACCAGGTTCTACGATTTCGCGGATGCGTTGAAGCACGCTCAACTAGCGTCGTTAGCCGAACAACGCGGTATCACCATTGATGATCTCCGCGAAGCATTTCGACGCGGGGAATTCCGGGCCCGGCACATCGCTGAAAAAAGTGCTGTAAAGGCATCGAGTTACCGTACAGCCTTCGACAGCATCGTGAGTCTACGACAGGCGTTGACGACATTGGCGGAAGAGGGCAACCGGGAAATCAAGGGGATACAAGATTCGAAGCTATCGCGGGCCGAGAAAGTTGCTCAGATTCTCGCGGCGATAACGCGATACAAAACACTTGCGAGCCTCAATGCCGCAAAATACAGCGCAAATATATTGGATGCGATTCAGAGAATTCTTGACGCAGACGGGACTCACCAATCGGCTCGCGAGTTTGCCCGAAGCGAAGGCGTTGATGTTGGCCAGATGTTCAGGCCAAGGGATAACCCGACGGATCTAGAAACACAAGTAGGCGAAATGCTGGGCGCTCCAGGCGCCTCTACGGGTATCCCCGGAAATGCGTCGACTCAAGGAGCGTTACACCCAACGAACCAGCAGACGGGAGCGACCCCGGACGCTACCCTGCCTGGGAATCTGACGACCGAATCAACCCACTTTCGTAGTCCTGCCCAAGCGCCAAATTACAACGACGCGGCATGCCTGCCGACTAACTTGCGTACGCAGCCACTGGTCAGTACAGCACCGGGAAAGCTATCGGCGCCCTTACAATCGAATGCTTTGAGGAGCACCGGGGCCTCCCCATCACTTCCATCATCAGGATTCATTCCATCCATACCGGCACCGTTGCACGTAACCCCAGCAACACCCTTGGCAATGCCAACGGGCGGCCCGCCCACGGCAGCGCTCCCCACCCCAGCAATCACTCCTGCCGAACTAGCGCAGAACTTCAACAGAGGCTTGGAATCCAGCGCGCCGCTCTCGGCGGCGGCTCACGCTGTTCCCACGACGCCCATGACGTCTGCCGAGCCTCAGATATCACACGCCCAGGCGGCCGGCACGTCCGCGAATTCCGGCTCCCAGGTACATGTCCCAGTGATGGAGACGCCGCCGCCCGCACACCATGCGCCCGTCTCGGAGGCGCCAGCCGCACCGGCGATTGTCGCTGCGGCACCGGCTGTTTCACCTCCGATGGCAACGCAATCCGCAGGGTCGCTGCCGACATACGGTTCCGACATGAGGCCGGCGGTATCGACGACCATCGCACCGTCGGCTGCTCCGCCCAGTACCCCGCCGATGCCGGCAGCGCCCGGCTCCGCTCCGGTAACGCCATCGGCCGGCCAGCCCAGCGCGAATCAGCCCACGGTGGTCCGCCAAACCGCCGCTTCCGCTCCCCCGCCACCACCACCAGGTCTCGGGGCCCAAGCTGTCGCTGCCACCGCAAGCGGGGCGGCGGTCGGCGCGGCATCGGCTGCCGCTATAGCACGCGCACGGCTGCAGCGACTGGTGGCCGCGGTCGCCCGGCAGCAACCCAGGCTGGCGTGGGCTGCGGGAGACCGCGCCGACAACACCACTGTCCTGGTCACCGATCTGGCAAGCGGCTGGATTCCGCCGGGCATCGACCTCCCGTCCGCCGTGACCCTGCTGCAGCCGGCCCGTCGTCGCGGCAACCTGGCAGCACTGCTCGGGGAAGTCAGCGTCGCTGCCAACTACACACCGCCAACCCACATCGAGATTGGGTACGAACCGCTGCCCACTTCGCCACGACGTCGATCCGCGCCCGAGATCGCCGACCTCGGCTGGGAACTCAGCCAAGCCACTCAGTGGCGTGACGGCTTGCCGCGGCTGGCCCACACGCTTGCCAAGGCCGCTTCGTCGGGCACCGGGGTACTCGACTCCGAAGTCGAGTTCCTGCACGAGCACCTTTCAACGACAACTAACCGCGTGCTCGACAGCTATCCGGACAATGTCGAGGCCCACGAGGTCGGCAACTGGCAACTACTCGCAGCTATCGACGCACTGGTGACCCGGGACAAAAACGCTGCCAATTACCACCTCGCGTGGTTCCGAGCGTGCGAGAGATAGTGCGCGAGTAGCCCACTCAGTCCACCGGAACAACGACCAACTCGTGCGGTTGGCTGTTGACGGAGATCGCGCCATCCTCGGTCACCACGACGATGTCCTCGATTCGGGCACCCCACTTCCCCGGGAAGTAGATGCCGGGCTCGATCGAAAACGCCATGCCCGCGGCCAGCGGCAACGCATTGCCGGCGACGATGTACGGCTCTTCGTGCACACACAACCCGATACCATGCCCGGTGCGATGCACGAAGTACTCGGCCAACCCGGCCGACGCCAGCACATCCCGTGCCGCGGCATCCACCTGTTCTGCCGTCACCCCGGGGCGGACAAGGTCAAACGCCGCACGCTGAGCTTTCTGCAACAACGAATATTGTTCCGCCACATCAGAACTCGGCTCTCCGATGCTGTAGGTGCGGGTCGAGTCGGAGTGATAACCGGGCTCATACGTGCCGCCAATGTCGACGACGACGATGTCGCCCACGGCCATCTCGCGGTCGGAGAACCCGTGGTGCGGATCGGCGCCGTGCGGCCCGGACCCGACGATGACGAACGCCACCTCCGAATGCCCCTCGGCGACAATCGCTTCGGAGATATCGTCGGCAACGTCGGCCTCGGTGCGACCCGGAACCAAGAACCCTGGCACCCGGGCATGCACCCGGTCGATCGCCGCGCCGGCCTTGCGCAGCGCGTCGATCTCGGCCGACTCCTTGACCATCCGCAGCGTGCGCAATACGTCAGTGGCCAACACCGGCATCACGCCCAGCGCATCCGACAGCGGCAACAGGTGCAGCGCCGGCATGGAGTCCGTCACCGCGACCGCTGCCTTCGCACCGCCCAACGCCGCACTCACCATCGCATAGGGATCTTCGCCATCGACCCAGTCCCGCACATTCACGCCCAATTCGACCGCCGCGGACTCCCGAAGGCTGGCTAGTTCCAGCCGCGGCAGCACCACGGTCGGCTCACCGGAGGCCGGCACAACCAGCGCGGTGAGTCGCTCGAATGTCTGCGCCCGCGAACCGATGAGGTAGCGCAGGTCGTAGCCGGGCGTGATCACCAGTCCGGCCAGACCGGCTTCGGCGGCCAAATCGGCGGCGGCAGCCAGTCGGCGGGCGTACACCGCGGCGTCGAAACGGTGAGAGTCCATGCCAGCCAGGCTAACCGGCGAACCTGGCAGGATGAGCCATATGTCCGCTCCCCTCTTGCTGCTCGACGGCGCCAGCATGTGGTTCCGCTCATTCTTCGGAGTGCCGTCGTCGATCAAAGCTCCCGACGGTCGACCGGTCAACGCGGTTCGCGGATTCATCGACTCGGTGGCCACTGTGATCACGGACCTGCAGCCCAGCAGGCTGGCGGTATGCCTGGACCTGGACTGGCGGCCGCAGTTTCGGGTGGACCTCATCCCGTCGTACAAGGCGCATCGAGTCGCCGAGGAGGAGCCGGCCGGGGAGCCTGACATCGAGGAAGTGCCCGACGAGCTGACCCCGCAGGTCGACATGATCATGGAGTTGCTCGATGCGTTCGGCATTGCGACCGCCGGGGCGGAGGGCTTCGAGGCCGACGACGTGCTGGGAACGCTGGCCGCAAAGGAACGCAAGGACCCGGTAGTGGTCGTCAGCGGCGACCGCGATCTGCTGCAAGTCGTCACTGACGAACCGGTCGCGGTCAAAGTGCTCTACATCGGTCAAGGCTTGAAGAAGGCCGTCCTGTTCGGGCCAGCCGAAGTGGCCGAAAAGTACGGGGTGCCGGCCCATCGCCCCGGGCCGGCCTACGCCGAACTCGCGCTGCTACGCGGCGATCCGTCGGATGGCTTACCCGGCGTGCCTGGCATCGGTGAGAAAACGGCCGCCACCCTGCTCGCTCAGCACGGCTCGCTGGAGCAGATTGTTGCTGCCGCGGAGGACCCCAAGTCCAAGTTGGCCAAGGGGCTTCGCACCAAGCTATGTACAGCGTCGGACTACATCGAGGCTGCGGAGAAGGTGGTACGCGTTGCCATCGACGCTCCGGTCAAACTGTCATTGCCCAATGACAAACTGCCGCTGCACGCTGCCGACCCGAAACTTACCGCCGACCTGGCGACGCAGTACGGGGTTGGCAGCTCGATCGCGCGGCTGCAGAAGGCGCTCGACGGGCTGCCCTAGGGACTACTGGGGCCGACCGACCTCGTAGGTGCCCTTGTCGTCCTGGAAAGTGACCGTCACCTTCTTCGACGCGCCGTCGATGCTGACGGTGCAGTCGAAGGTGCCGCCCTTCTTCACCTCAGGGTCGGAGCCGCCGTTGCACTTGACGTCCTTGACGTTCTTAGCGCCATAGCCGTTCGTCTCGTCGGTGAGGATTTGCTGAACACCCGAGTTGGCCTTGCTCACGTCGAGTTTGGTGGTGATGAAGAAGCCGGGGACCACAAACCCGAGCACGCCGATGACCACGACGAACAGCAGCGCGATGCCGCCGACAACGCCACCGATGAACCCCTTCGAACGCTTACGGCCGGCACTGGGCTGGTTGTACCCGGGATACTGCGTCGGCTGGGCGTACTGACCCGGCTGGCCAGGTTGTTGTCCTGGTTGCCCGTACTGAGGTTGCTGGCCGTACTGAGCCGGCTGACCGTACTGCTGCGGGGCCTGCCCGCCGAACTGCGGGACGCCGCCGAACTGAGTGGCCTGCGAATTGATGTCAGATCCGTAGCCGGGCTGTTGGTACTGCGGATATGCCTGCTCACCGGGCTGCTGGTAGCCGGGATATTCGGCGGCCGGGTACGACTGTGCGTGCCAGGTCGCATCCTGTCCACCGCCCGGCTGGCCCTGCTGCCATGGAGAGCCGGCCATCGTCGGGTCCGAGGAACCCTGGCTGGGCTGCTGCCACCTGGGGTCTGGTCCCTGCGGTCCGCTCATCCTTACTCCTCAGTCCGATTTTTCCTGGCCACCCATTGGCCCATGTATGTCGTGTGCCGATCACATTCCGGATGTAACCGTAGCTTCGGCTTAGCCTACCCGGCGTCAACTGCGACGACGCCGCGCCGAATGTCATTGATAGCGCGCTTAGCTGCCGCCCGCACATCCGGGTCGGGAGCCGCGTTGCGAACCTGGTCCAGCAAGTCGAGAACCTGCCGGCACCAGCGCACGAAATCCCCGGCCAACAGTGGTGAACCGGTGCCCGACGTCTCAGCGGCAGCCAACGCCGACGCCAAGTCGCCGGAACGCGCCCACCGATAGATCACCAGGACGAATCCGTCGTCGGGTTCACGGGTCTGGCCGATGCGGTGAGTGTGCTCGTCGGCACGCAGCGCGCTGGACAGCCGCGCCGTCTGGCTCAGCGCCTGTCGCAACCGCGGCGTCGGGACCTCGGCGCCCAACGGGACACCCGGTCCGTCGCTGCCACGCGTTTCGTAGACCACGGCCGAAACCACCGCCGCCAATTCGGCCGGTTTCAGCCCCGCCCACGCGCCGGTGCGGAGGCATTCGGCCACCAACAGGTCGCTCTCGCTGTAAATCCGGGCCAGCAACCGCCCGTCGTCGGTGACGCGGGGATCGGCGACCGGGCCCTGAATGAACTCGCGCTCGGTGAGCAAGCCCACGATCCGATCGAACGTGCGCGCCAGTGAGTTGGTGGCTGCGGCCACCTTGCGTTGCAGCTGCGCGTTGTCGCGCTCGATGCGCAGATAGCGCTCGGCTTCCCGGACCTGCGCCTCCACCCCGGGAGCGTTGTGCGAGGGATGATGGCGCAACTTTTCGCGCAACGACGACAACTCCGGGTCGTAGTGCGTGTCCTCCTTGTTCCGGCGGGCTGTCGGAACCTTGAGACCTTCGGCGGCCGACAGCAGAGCTGAGGCGAGGTCGCGTCGGACCCGCGGCTGTCGGTGTTCGACGCGCTTGGGCAGTGTCATCGTCCCCACCGGCGGCGTCGCACCTGAATAGTCCGCGGACGAGATCCGACCCGCCCAACGCTGTTCGGTCAGCACCAGCGGCCGCGGGTCCATGGTGTCGCGAGCAGCTTCCAAAACCACGGCAAGACCGCCGCGGCGGCCGTGGTTGATGTTGATGATGTCGCCCCGACGCAGCGCAACCAGCGCGTCGTTGGCGGCCTGGCGTCGGTGCAGGCGCGACGCGCGGGACTGGGCACGCTCCAACTCGGTGATCTCCGCACGCAAGCGGGCGTATTCGAGAACCGGCGTCTCGTGCCCGCCCATTTCGGCGGCGATCTCGTCAAGCATCGACTTGCCGCGCTCGATGCCGCGGACCAGACCGACAACGGATCGGTCCGCCTGAAACTGGGCGAACGACTGCTCCAGCAGCTGATGCGCCTGCTCCGGGCCCATCTGGTGCACCAAGTTGATCGTCATGTTGTACGACGGCGCGAACGAACTGCGCAGCGGGAATGTGCGGGTGGAAGCCAGCCCCGCAACTTCGGACGGTTCCACATCCGGGGTCCACAGCACGACCGCGTGACCCTCGATGTCGATGCCCCGCCTGCCGGCCCGGCCAGTCAGCTGCGTGTACTCCCCCGGAGTGAGTGACACATGCTGTTCGCCGTTGAACTTCACCAGCTTCTCGAGCACCACGGTGCGAGCCGGCATATTGATGCCCAGCGCCAGTGTTTCGGTGGCGAATACCGCCCTGACCAGGCCCGCAGTGAACAGCTCCTCGACGGTGTGGCGAAACACCGGCAACATCCCGGCGTGATGCGCGGCCAGACCGCGCAACAGTCCTTCCCGCCACTCGTAGTAGCCGAGAACCGCCAGATCGGACTCGGCAAGATCGCCGCAGCGGTGCTCGATCACCTCGGCGATCCGCGCGCGCTCCGCCTGGTTGGTGAGCTTTAGCGGCGAACGAAGGCACTGCTGGACGGCGGCATCACAACCTGCACGGGAGAACACAAACGTGATCGCCGGCAGCAGCCCGGCGGAGTCCAGCGTTGCGATCACATCCGGGCGGGCGGGCGGGCGGAAGAACTGAGGTCGGCCGCCGGACCGTCCGGGGCCTCCTCTGCCTCGACGCGGGGATTGCCAGTCCGACATCCGGTCCGCGTCATGCCGGTGCGCGAGATGACGCTGCAAGTCGGGGTTGACCTGGGGTTTGTCCTTGACCGACGGGGGTCCGCCGGGCAGGGAACGGTAATCGAACAGGTCGAACATCCGTTTACCCACCAGCACGTGCTGCCACAGCGGAACCGGTCGGTGCTCGTCGACAACCACCGTGGTATCACCACGCACGGTCTGGATCCAGCCACCGAACTCCTCGGCGTTGCTGACCGTCGCCGACAGGCTGACCACCCGCACCTCGTCGGGCAGATGAAGAATGACCTCTTCCCACACCGGTCCCCGCATCCGGTCGGCCAGGAAATGCACCTCATCCATCACGACATGCGAAAGTCCTTGCAGTGCAGGTGAATCCGCATACAGCATGTTGCGGAGCACCTCAGTGGTCATCACCACGACGGGAGCGTCGGCGTTGATCGACAAATCGCCGGTCAGCAGACCGATCCGCTCTTTGCCGTACCGCGCCGTCAGATCGGTGTGCTTCTGGTTGCTCAACGCCTTGATCGGCGTGGTGTAGAAGCACTTGCCGCCGGCCGCCAGCGCCAGGTGGACAGCGAATTCGCCCACCACGGTCTTGCCGGCGCCGGTCGGGGCGCAGACCAGCACGCCGTGCCCGCGTTCGAGTGCGGCGCAGGCCCGTCTCTGAAAGTCGTCGAGCGTGAAGGACAGTTCGGCCGTGAACCGGGCCAATTCGGGCAGATCGGTCACAACACCGCCGTCCGGTCGTCGGGCTCAGGTGACGTCGTCATGGGTTCCGCCGATCAACGACGGTGCCGGTATCGGCGAGGGCGGCTCGATCTCCGACGCTTCGTCGTCGGGGATCGCGACGGCTTCGCGCTTGGCTTTTCGTTTGTCATGCACTCGAGCGATCTGGATGGCGAACTCGAGCAGAACAGTCAACGCCAGACCGAGCGCGGTCATCGAGAACGGGTCGGAGCCGGGGGTGAATATCGCCGCGAACAAAAACATGCCGAAGATCAGGCCACGTCGCCACGCCTTGAGCCGTTCATAGGTCAGGATTCCGACCACGTTGAGCATGACAATCAGCAGCGGGAATTCGAAGCTGACGCCGAACACCACGAGCAGGTTGATCAAGAAGCCGAAGTAGCGGTCACCGGACAGCGCAGTCACCTGCACGTCACTACCCACGGTCAACAAGAAACTCAGCGCCTTGGACAGCACCAGGTAGGCCAGTAGGGCGCCGGTGAGAAAAAGAATGACCGCCGGAATGACGAACGCCACCGCGAAGCGGCGCTCCTTCTTATAGAGGCCAGGCGTGATGAACGCCCACATTTCGTAGAACCACACCGGACACGCGAGCACGATGCCGGCCGTCATCCCGACCTTGAGCCGCAACATGAACTGGTCAAACGGCGCAGTCGCCAGCAACCGGCACTGCCCGTCGGCGCTGATGCTGGCCCGGGCCGACTGCGGCAGCGAGCAGTAGGGGTGCCGCAGCCACTCCCCGAGGCTCTCCAGCCCGAAGACCGGGTGCGAGTACCAGATAAAACCGAAGGCGGTGGTGACCAAGATCCCGGCCAGCGAGATCAACAACCTGGTGCGCAGTTCGGTCAGATGGTCGACCAGCGACATCGTCCCGTCAGGGTTGGCGCGGCTACGCCGATTGCGTGGGTTGAGACGCTTGAGAGGACCGAAAACGCGCGCGGAAACTCTGGAACCTTTCACGACATTCGGTCAGAGTGACGCCGGACTACGCCGGCCGAGCCTCGGTGCGACCCTGCTCAGCGGTGGCCGGCGGGTCGACGCGCTGCGATTGCACCGGCGTGGGGGTCGCCGCGGGAGGATCGATGGGCGATTCGGCCTTGTTCTCGCTCTGCAGCTCGCGGACCTCGGACTTGAAGATGCGCAGCGACTTACCCAACGAGCGTGCCGCGTCGGGGAGCCGCTTGGCGCCGAACAGGACGATCACCACGACAGCGAGGATCAGCCAGTGCCACGGTTGAAGACTGCCCACTTTAATTACCTCCAGACATTCCCCCCGATGCTACCGCAGCAAGGGCCCCTCGCTGGGACAGGCGAACGCTACCAGCGCAACGCGCCGCCCGGTTTCAGCCGATGTCGATGCGGCGCGATTCAGCGTCACACCTGTTCAGCGCTGGTTTCAACGACCCGGTAGGCGTCGACGGCAGCCGTCGCCGCAAGGCGCACTCGCTGCGCGAGCGACTCCGGTGCCAGCACTTGCACAGCCGATCCGAAGCCCAGGACAAGTCGCGTCATCCAGTCGTCAGAGGCGTAGGTCATGGTCACTTCGCAGGAACCATCGGGCCGCTCGCCTACTTCACGCATCGGGTAGTACTCGAGCATCCAGGACGCTGCCGGCGTCACCAGCAGCGTGGCCGACGGCAAGGCAGGATCGCCGTCGAACAGCGACGTATCGGGCGGCGCTTGCAAAACCGGCTCCGGTGGCGCCGCGGGTTCGCCCAACTCGATGGCATCGACGATGCGGTCGAACCGGAACAACCGAACCCCGTCTGCCTCGCGCGACCAGGCTTCCAGGTAGCTGTGGCCGCCGATCAGCAGCACCCGGATCGGGTCGACGACCCGGGTGGTGAGCGAATCGTGTGAGGCGGCGTAGTAGTCGATGGTCAGCGCGCGCTTGTCACGGATAGCGGAACGTACTGCGGCCGCCGCGCGACTCTCGAGCGGTGCGGGTTCGTCGACCGCTGCCGCGGTGTGATCATGCCCAACGGCGCCGGCTGCCGCGGCAATCTTGGCGATCGCACTGCGCGCCGCCTGCGGGTCCACTACGCCGGGGACGTCCGCGAGGGCACGCAGCGCCACCAGCAGTCCGGTGGCCTCGGGCGATGTGAGCTTGAGCGGCCGGTCGATACCTGCCGAGAATGTCACTTTGACCGTGTCGCCGGAGAACTCGAAATCGATGAGATCGCCGGGGTCGTAACCGGGCAGGCCGCACATCCACAGCTGCGTGAGGTCCTGGTCCAGCTGGTGTTCGGTGACACCGAGTTTGGCGGCCGCCTCGGCGCGGGTGATGCTCGGATTGGCCTGCAGGTACGGCACCATGTTGAGTAGCCGCACCAATCTCGTCGATACGGGCGTCATCGTCGGTCCTCCGCATTGCCGGCCGCGTCCTGTAACCGGGCCAGGACATCCTCGCGTAATGACTGCGGTTCCAACACGATCGCGTCCGCGCCGTAGCTGGTGATCTCGCGCGTCAAACGGTCACTGAACACGATATCGATCTCGATCACTTCGCCGTCGCGACCGCTCAATTGCCGCGGCCCGACGGACTTTCCGGCGCGCCTCAATGCGGTGCCGCGCCCGTCTGCGACCCACACGGTCGCCTTGGCTCCGGTGGGCGCCTCTGCAACCGCCTGGGCGACGATCTGAGACAGGTCAACACCGTCGGGCACGGTGACCGAGCCGGCCTCGCCGATCACCTTGACATCGGGACCGATCCGGGAGAGGCGAAAGGTGCGGACGGCATCGCGGTCACGGTCGTGACCCACCACGTACCAGCGACCCTTGTCGGTGATGACGCCCCACGGTTCCACGGTGCGGGTGGTGTACGGCGCCGCACGCGAGGCACGGTGCTGGAATTGCACCGCACGCCGATGATCGATGGCCGACAACAGGATTCCGAGCACATCCTCGGACCCCCGCAGTCCTGGCACCCCGGGCGGGGACGCGATGGCGACCGGAGCGTCAGGATCGACTTCGACACCGGCAGCACGCAGCTTAAGCAGTGCGCCCTGGGTGGCGGTGATCAATTCCGGCGACTCCCAGAGCTGGGTGGCGACGGCCACCGCAGCAGCCTCCTCCTGGGTCAGCTCGACCGGAGGCAGCGAGTAAGCGTCGTGGTTGATGCGGTAGCCCTCGGTGGGATCCAGGTTGGACACCCTGCCGACTTCCAGCGGGATACCGAGGTCGCGCAGTTCGTTCTTGTCGCGCTCGAACATCCGGGAGAACGCTTCCGCGGTAGGGCTATCGGAATAGCCCGCCACGTTGGACCTGATCTTTTCGGCGGTGATGAAGCCGCGAGTAGACAGCAACGCGATGACGAGGTTGACCAGTCGTTCGACTTTCGAGGTCGTCATTACTGAGAGCTTAGGGGTTGATGCAACGCAGATCCGATGCCGTGGGGCTGCGCGTCGGCAAGTTTGGGCGCCGAGCTTGCGGGCAATCGTCGGATGACGTCAAACCACCGTTGGGCGCCATTGTCGGTGCCAGGGGGTGTCATGACTGGGCACGTATCTCAATTTGATGACCAACCCGGTCGCACGCAAAGTGCCGCCGTCGATGACGCGTTGGGGACCGCGCTTGCTGCGTTGGCCGGAATGGATACGACGTCGCTGACGGTCCACGAGTTGCTTGCCAAGGTGGGTGATTTTGCGGCTCAGGCAATTCCGGGGGTCGACGTTGCTGGAGCGACGCTGGCGTACCTGCCGGGAGCTCAATCGCGCATCCGAGTATGGGCAGCGTCCACGGATTTCATCCGTGAGATTGACACCATCCAGTACGAGGACCACGACGAAGGGCCATCCATTACCTCTATGCACAGCCGGCGACCATGCACCAGCGGCGCAATCGGCGACGACATCCGTTGGCCACGGTTCGGCCCGGCGGTTGCCCGCCTGGGTGTTCAATCGGCGATGTCACTGCCGCTCATGATCGACGAGCAGGTAATCGGCGCCATCAGTGGGTACGCATACCGCCCCGACGCGTTCGCCGGGCCCTCCGTTGCTGTCGGAGAAGAGTTCGCCGAGCGTGCTGCCGTGTCGATTCACAACGCGCGACTGCTGCTGGAGGCGAGATATCGTGCGGACCAACTACAGCGCGCGTTGGCTAACCGGACGGTCGTCGACCAGGCGATCGGCATCATCCGGGGAGAGTCCGGAGCCACCGCTAACGAAGCATTCGGCCGGTTGGCCGGAATCAGTCACATCACGAACACCAACATTGATGTCGCCGCCAAACGACTGGTAGACGAGTCGGTGCGCCACGCTCGGGGCCGCCACACCAGGTGAGGGTGTTTCTCGACAGCTCGATCACGCCGACAGATCGGCCTTCAGGTTCGTCATGGCTGCCAGGATTTCGGGACGGGCACCAGGCTCGGTTATCAGTTGACGCGCGACATCAGTCAAGTGGCGATTGTGCGTACGCGCATAACGACGCAACAACGTGAACGCGTCGGCCACCGACACGTCCAGCACCTCGCGCACGAACCCCTTGGCCTGCTCGACCACGAGGCGTCCCGCCAGCGCGTTGCGCAGACTCGGTATGACTGCTGAGGCGGTTGGTGAGTGCTCCTGCAAGATCGCCACACACGCGATGTGCGCCAGGCTTTTGCCGACCAACAGATCCGCGTCGTCCAACTCGCCCGAATGAGCACCAAACAATCCCAGAGCACCCAACACGATTCCGGCCGCGCGCATCGGCACCGCGTGCACCGAAGCGAATCCGGCGTCGACGGCGGCGGGCACAAACCGTGGCCATCGCTTGGAAGCACCCGCCAGGTCCGCCACCGAAACCAGCCGCGCGTCCGCGTAGCACTCCAGACACGGTCCTTCCTCGGCCTGCAACTGGAACAGCTCCAAGTCGCGCGTTTTCTCCGAAGTCGCGGCCACCAGATGCAATTTTTGCATCGGGTCAGCGAGCAGCAGTCCGGCCGCGGCTATATCCAGGAGCTCCGCGCATCGTTCGGTGAGTGTGGTCAGCAGCTCCACCACATCGAAGTCGTCGAGCAGACTGTTGACAATCGACACGACAGCGTCCAGCACCTGCGTTTCACGTGTCCTATCGCTCACCTTCAGCTCCCTTGCTCGGTAACCTGCAGCCGCGCCGAAAGGCTCTGTCCCACTTCAGGTGACATCATCAATTCTTCTCCAGTCGCAGTCGACGGTCCAGGATGTCGCGCGCCACGTCGATGGCGGTGCGCCCGTTGGCGTAAGCGTGTGCCCTTAACCGGACAAGGGCCTCCGTGGCGTCGACGCCGAGCTGTGCCATCAGCATCCCGGTCGCCTGGCTGACCTCGACGCGCGACAGCGCATTGAGTTCGGCCCACGCATCGCTGTTGGGATCCGACACCGCGGCCTGCAGGTCTTCATCCAGGAGATCGAGCACGGGTATGGCTGCCAGTTCGGCGGCCGCGACAGCGCCGGCCAGTTGCCCGTTGTCCAGCGGACCCGGCTTGCCGCAGAACAAGTCCAGCGCTCCGACATATTCGCCGGCTACCAGCACCGGCATCGCATAAACACCGCGTATCTGGTTGGCCAACATCGCGGACCCGTAGGCGGGCCAACGTTCTTCTTTGGGATCAGCTAGGTCGACCACCAAAACAGGAGCACGAAGTGCCACCGACTCCAGGCAGGGTCCCTCACCGATAGTGAACTGAAGCTCGTCACACATCTGTGCCAGCGGTCCGCTGACTCCCAGCGTTCCGGTGCTCGCGCCGTCGAAGACCAACGAGATCGCCGCAGCGTCGACGTGAAGCAGCGTGACGCATGCCTCGCACAGTCGGTTCGCTGCCTCCGACCTGCGCTCACCACCGACGGCGGCGAGCAATTGGTCATGAATCGTCACACCACATCCAACCAGAGTGGGCGGCGAACGGGCGCCGTCGGCGTAACGGCACGGCGGTTCAGCGCCGGCGGTGGTGACCAACAAATCGATTCCATGGCGACAACTCCGGATTTCCCGAGGCACCAGGTCTCGTAGGTTTTAGTCCCGCTTGGTTACCCGATTATTGAAAACCCAATCGCCGCAGCCGCATCCGGCTGCGTGGCCTAATTCCCGGCCTATCGCCGAGTGGCTATTTGGCTGACTTGGGCGTAGCGTTAGCCCTGTTGATCTAGTTCGGAGCGGTCAAGTCGAGAGCCGCGAAATTCGCGCACACCGAACGTCCAACAAGTCAAGCCTTCTGCATCGCAGCCATTTCGGATATGTGCCGCCATGCTCCGGACGGTCCGCCCTCTGCAACACGCGAGTTTCATCATGCGTGAAACCGAGTTCATCTCAACAACTTTCGTAAAACATACATGGTCAGATCCGTATGCCGAAATCAATGCATCCGGCTACTGACAGCCTCTCGAAACTTTTAAGGAGCAAAATGACGATCAGCAACGCTGCCCCCGCACATCGCGCCGACGCACCAACCGCCTATAGCGCCGACAACACCGATATGGCCCCGGCCCGCGCCCACGGCGGATTCGAGACCAAAGCGTCCTTCAAGACAACCGAGTTTGCTGTGTACGTAGTGGCGGTCATCGGTGTCCTGCTCGCTTCATACCTGGTCAAGACGACGGACGGGCATGCCGACTACTTCCTGGCCGACCGGGCCTGGTTCTTCGTTGTGCTGCTCAGCATCGGCTACATGGTCAGCCGCGGGTTGGCCAAGTGCGGTAGCCATTACCGTGGCAACGCGTAATCACAACTGACACAAAAGCTTTAGATCCAGGCGCGCTCTAGCGGCGCGGCTCGGAGCATTAGAGGCGATCGGTGCGATCGCAGCACGGTCACCCGCATCTCGCGGCTGATCAACATCGAAGGGAAACCCTAATGGGAATCACAGACAAAGCCAAGAACGCCGCCGAGGATGCAGTCGGCAAGACCAAAGAACAGGTCGGCAAGGTGACCGGCAACAAGGACACCGAAGGCGAAGGCAAGAAGGACCAGACCAAGTCGAGCTTCAAGAAGGCCGGCGAAAACGTCAAGGACGCGTTCAAGTAACCGGTCGCGTTATGGCCTGCCGCCATCTGTGGCGGCAGGCTTTTCTTTCCGCCGAAACACCACGATCAACCTGAACAACTAGACCCGAAACTTGAGGAAATCATTGTGACCCGCACAACCACCGCCAAGCTCGTAGGCCAACTTCGAATTCTGCACAACCTGACAAACACCGAGGCTCAGATCGCGACAACGCGCGTGGTGCAGGCCCGCGACGACCAGGTGCGCAAAGAACTCACCACCAACGCGAAGAATGCGCAGCAGCGGTCGAAGCTGATCGCAAAAGCGCTACGTGACCTGGGCGGCGTTCCTGACGTGATCACTCCCGCTCTGGGCCGTGCTACGGCCTTAGCCAAGACCGTGGTCGAGCAAGCCCAACCGTTAGCTGGCGCGCTATTCAGCGACCTCGCCCTCGAGCATCAATTACTCGACCGCGCCCGCTATCTCGGCGCACTTGCCGACGCCGCCGATCACGCCGCGACCCAACAGCTTGCCCAGCGCCTGCAGGATGCGCACCAAGAAACCGTCGACTGGATCAATTCGGTGCTGGCCGAAGAGGCCGCCGGAGAACCCACCGCAGTGCGACCCACGCCCGTGCAGAAAGCAGCGAGTCGATTGTCGATGGTCGCTTATTACCCGGCACGCTGGGCCGCAGCGCGGATCGACGACGCTGCTGATGCTCTTGCCCGCCTCCGTTCTCGCGCCGACACCGTCGCCGACGCTGCCGTCGACTCATTCACCGCTGGTCGCGATGCCGGGCTCGATATGGCCGAGGAGATTGCGGACGAAAAAGACGCCCGCGCGACCGCAACCACCCTGCACCGCACCCGCGCTGCGACTGGCGGCCTCAACGAGGAGGAACTGCCTGTCAAGAACTATGACGACCTCACCGTCACCGAAGTTGAGGCCAAGGTGCAAAAGCTCACCGACTCGGCCGCTCTCACCGCGCTATTGCGCTATGAGCAGAACAACAAGGGCCGGGTAGGAGCTACTGCGGCCATCGAAAATCAGCTCGCACAGGCGAGCAACAACTAGTCTGCAGACGTCCAGCCAGCCCGGCGAGAACGGATACTGCTCGCGCAGACCATCCTCTCGGCGGGCTGGCTTTTACATGCTTGCGATGAGTCGCTTGACCCGCTCGTCGACAGCGCGGAACGGATCTTTGCACAGCACGGTGCGCTGCGCCTGATCGTTGAGCTTGAGGTGCACCCAGTCGACGGTGAAGTCACGCCCGGCCGCCTGTGCAGCGCTGATGAATTCACCGCGCAACCTGGCGCGGGTGGTCTGCGGCGGGGTGTCGACAGCCTCGGCAATCTCCTCGTCGGTGGTCACCCGTGTCGCAAGACCCTTGCGCTGAAGCAGATCGAACACGCCGCGACCGCGCTTGATGTCGTGATAAGCCAGATCCAGCTGGGCGATCTTCGGGTCGGACAGCTCCATGTTGTAACGGTCCTGGTAGCGCTGGAACAACTTGCGCTTGATCACCCAGTCGATTTCGGTGTCCACCTTCGCGAAATCTTGACTCTCGACGGCGTCCAGTTGGCGACCCCACAAGTCGACGACCTGCTCGATCTGCGGGTTGGGCTCGCGGGTCTGCAGGTGCTCGACGGCGCGGCTGTAGTACTCCCGTTGGATGTCCAGCGCGCTGGCCTGACGGCCGCCGGCCAGCCGAACCGGCCGTCTGCCGGTGACATCGTGGCTGACCTCACGAATGGCGCGGATGGGATTGTCCAGGGAGAAGTCGCGGAACGCGACCCCGGCTTCGATCATCTCCAGGACCAGGGCCGCGGTGCCCACCTTGAGCATCGTGGAGGTCTCGCACATGTTGGAGTCGCCGACGATGACGTGCAGTCGACGGTACTTCTCGGCGTCGGCGTGCGGCTCGTCCCGGGTGTTGATAATGGGCCTGCTGCGGGTGGTGGCGCTCGACACCCCTTCCCAGATGTGTTCTGCGCGTTGAGACAAGCAGAATGTCGCGGCTTTGGGAGTCTGCAGCACCTTGCCGGCCCCACAGATCAACTGCCGGGTAACCAGGAACGGCAGCAGCACGTCGGAGATGCGGGAGAACTCACCGGCACGCACGATCAGATAGTTCTCATGACAGCCGTATGAGTTGCCGGCCGAGTCAGTGTTGTTCTTGAACAGGTAGATGTCGCCGCCGATGCCCTCGTCGGCGAGGCGTTGCTCGGCGTCGACAAGGAGATCTTCGAGCACCCATTCGCCGGCCCGGTCGTGGGTGACCAACTGCACCAAGCTGTCGCATTCCGCGGTGGCGTACTCCGGGTGACTGCCAACGTCGAGATACAACCGGGCGCCGTTGCGCAAGAAAACGTTGGAGCTGCGACCCCACGACACCACCCGCCTGAATAGGTAGCGGGCTACCTCGTCCGGAGAGAGGCGGCGGTGACCGTGAAAGGTGCAGGTGACACCGAACTCGGTCTCGATGCCCATGATTCGTCGCTGCACCTAATCGAGGGTACTTGCTGCCCAATTGCAACGGTCAAGAGCCGCGCCAGATCGGCGCCCACAAATCAGAACACCCTGGTATCGCAGTTTCAAATTTAAAAGTTAGGCTGTGCGAAACTTTGGTTTACGGCGACCTTCGGAGGGCCATCTGGCATGACGTCGCATGTCGTGATTCGTTCTGCCGGTATTGCGGTTCGGCTCCTGGGTGGTCCGTTATGACAGCGGCCTTGTGGATGGCCGCACCGCCGGAGGTCCACTCCGCGCTCTTGAGCCTGGGACCTGGCCCAGGGCCGCTACTGGCGGCCGCGGCCGCGTGGAACTCACTCAGCGTCGAGTACGCCGCAGTGGCCGACGAGGTCAGCCAACTGGTGGCGGTCGTGAGTTCCGGTTCGTGGGAAGGTACAGCCTCGGAGTCCTTCTCGGCCGCCCACTTGCCCTATGTGGCGTGGTTGATCAAAGCCAGTGCCGACAGTGCAGCGACAGCCATCCAGCAAGAGGTTGCCGCCGCGGCCTATTCCGCCGCACTGGCAGTGATGCCGACACTGCCCGAGTTGGCCGCCAACCGCACCACGCACATTGCATTGGTCGCGACCAACTTCTTCGGGATCAACACCATCCCGATCTCGCTCAACGAATCCGACTACGTACGGATGTGGATCCAGGCCGCCACTACGATGACGGTCTATCAAGCCAATGCCGCGGCGGCGGTCGCATCGACGCCGCAGTCCGACCCGGCGCCGCAGGTCGTGAAATCGGCGGGAGCACCACCGGCAGCATCCCTGGATCCGGGGCGGGCGTTGCTTCGCGCTTTCGAACCGCTTTTGAACAGTCTCGGCATCGACCCACTCATCCGAAATCCGTTGGTCTCCAACGTGGTCACTGAATTCATCGCCGATATTCTGGAGTACTTCGGCATCGATTGGAACCCCGGCGCGGGCTTGCTCAACGGCCTTGACTACGAGTATTACGCGGACGCGACCCAACCGATGTGGTATCTCGCTCGAGGTCTCGAACTCATCGGAGACACAATGCAGATGTCGCAGAACCCGGCCCAAGCGCTGCAGTATTTCGTGGCCCTTTCGGTGTTCGACTGGCCGACCCACATCGCTCAACTCGGAACCGCCGTGATGCAATCGCCGCTGCTGCTGGCCGCCGGGGGGGCAGCGATGGTGGTCCCCGCCGGGGCTGCCGGCGGCCTGGCTGGGTTGGCCGGGTTGGCGGGGACACCGCATCCCACCGCGTCTGCCGCATCACCCGCGCTGGCCTCCGTGGAGCTGTCCGCCACGGGAATGAGCTCTCCCGCAAGCACATTCGTCTCCACCTCGGCGCCGGCCCCGGCACCGGCCTCTACTCCCCCAAGTGGCCCCGCCCCCGCCGGAGCGGCGCCGCTGACACCATCAGCCACAGGTCCGGGATTCATGCCTCCCTACGTGGTGGGTCCGCCCAGCATTGGGTTCGATTCGGGGATGGCCGCCGGTGCCAGTGTTAGCGCCAAGAGGAAGGCGCCCGAACCCGACAGCGCCGCGGCAACGGCGAAATCACTGGCGGCGATCCGCCGGCAAGCGCGGGCGCGACAACGCAAGCGGACGACGCAACGGCAGCACGGCGACGAATTCATGGACATGGATGTCGAGGTCGATCCGGAATTTGACGCCCCACTTGGCGACGAACCCGGCGCTGCTACTTCATCCGAGCGGGGCGCCGGACATTTCGGACTGCCCGGGACCGTTCGCGCAGACGCCGCTTTCGAGGCGGCCGGGTTGACGACATTGGCGGGCGACCACTTCGGTGGCGGTCCGAAGACTCCGATGGTGCCGAGCATCTGGAAGTAATTTTGCGTTGGTATCGGCGTCGACAAACGCCGGTCTGCCAGTAGCGAGTTTGGCTATAGTGACGTCAGTCCCCTTTGGGCCTCGGGGCGTGTGACGGTAACTGCGGCGCAGGACTTGGCGAACCATTTCTGAGATGACTTTTACGGACGGAGACTCCGACGCGGCACGTGCGCGCGCGGTTGAGCGTTACCGTGTGCTCGACACGTCCCCCGATCGGATCTTCACCCGCACCGCTGCTCTCGCCGCGCGATTGTTCAGCGCGCCAATGGCTTCCGTTTCGATCATCGGCCGTGACGGCATCTGCCTGCTGGGGGTTTTCGGACTTCCGTTCGTACAGCGGATCCCCTGGGACGACAGGTTGTGGGGGTCACCCAACGCACGTACTGCCCACGTGGTGCGCGACGCGCTCGCGACCCCGGCAACAGCGGGCAATGGTTTCGTGCGCGAGCACCAGATCCGGTTCCAGGCATGCGCACCCGTCGTGACCTACGACGGGCATCGGCTGGGCACCGTCGCGGTGATGGACACCGCGGCACACGGCGCCACCGACGAACAGCTTTCTGCGCTCGAGGATTTGGCCGCTCTGGTGATGGACCAACTCGAGGCGCGGCGATCCGCGCTCGAAGCCATCGGAATGGAACGGACGCTTCGGGATAGAGCCGAATTTGCCCGCGACGAGGCCCGGGTAGACCGCGACGCCGCCCAACGGGACCGCGACGCGGCCCGGCGCGACCGCGACGACGCCCGCCTGGAACTCGACACCGCCCGGCGGGCCCGCGACACGGCGCGCCGCGACTTCGACGACGCCCAGAGAGACCGCGACGGCGCACGATTAGACCGCACCGACGCTCAACGGGCTCGCGACGAGGCCCAGCGCGACCGCGACTACGCGCGACTGGATCGCGATATCGCAGTTCGGGATCGCAGCATCGCCGAGTACGACCGAGACCTGACCGAAGAATATGCGTCGGTTCTGCAGCGAACCTTGCTTCCGCCTGCGCTGCCGAAGATCGAGGGCCTCTCGATGGCGTCGCACTACCACCCGGCTTCTTCGCGCCGCGTCGGCGGCGATTTCTACGACGTGTTCGCAATCGGCGATAACCGATGGGCATTCTTTATCGGTGACGTCGAAGGCCACGGAGTCGAAGCCGCAGTGGCGACGTCATTGATTCGCTACACCCTGAGATCCGCTGCGCTGCACTATCGCGACCCCACTGACGGTCTCGCCGAGCTCAATTCGGTGCTGCTACGCGAGTTGCATCCCCGACGTTTCTGCACAGTGCTTTACGGAACCTTCGAGCCGCACGAGAACCATCAGGGATTCCGGATCACCATGGCCACGGGTGGTCACCCACCCGCCATACTGCTCGACCCCATCAGCGGAAACGCACAAGAGGTCCGCTCGAGCGAGGGCATGCTCGTCGGCATGATGCGAAACGTCATTTTCGACGCATGCGACATTCACCTGCGCCGAGGACAGACGCTGCTGTTCTACACCGACGGGATCGTCGAGGCCCGCCGCGGCGCGGATCCATTTGACCAGGACAGCCTGGCAGCCTTTGCAGCCGCGCGAGCCTCAATGGGTGCCCCGGGCCTGGTCGACGAAATCACCATGTTGATACCAAAACTGGGACCTGAAGACGACATCGCCTTACTGGCGATCACCGCAAAGTAGCCTCGGTAGGTCTGCGCCTGCCGACGTGGGCGGTCAGCTCGACGAATCGTCTTTCGCGTCGGACTCTTCGGCTGCCTCGTTCTCGTCCTCAGCCTCACCCGAATCCGGTTCCTGCAAAAGCGATTCCAGCATCGGGCGAGTGAGTCGACGAAAAGCCCGCCGCGGCCGGCTGACGTCCAGGGCTGCGGCTTCGAGGCTGGCAACTGCAACGCGGGACTGGCCGTTTTCGTTGCTGCCTGCACGCAACGCCTCAACCGCGATCTTCAGCGCATCGCGAAGATCGGCATTCTCGGCGTAAGTCTCTTTGAGCTTGTTGGTGATCGGCTCGGTGGTGCCGCCCATCACCACGAAATGCGGCTCGTCGGCAATCGAGCCATCGTAGGTGATCCGGTACAGCTCAGGCGCTTTGGACTCGCCGTAGTGTGCGACCTCGGCCACACACAACTCGACCTCGTACGGCTTGGCCTGCTCGGTGAAGATGCTGCCCAACGTCTGCGCATAGACATTGGCCAGTTGGCGGCCGGTGACGTCGCGGCGGTCGTAGGCGTAGCCGCGGGTATCGGCGAATTGGATGCCGCCGCGGCGCAGATTGTCGAATTCGTTGAACTTGCCGGCTGCGGCGAATCCCACCCGATCGTAGAGTTCGCTGATCTTCTGCAGAGATCGCGACGGGTTCTCCGCGACGAACAACACGCCGCCGGCGTACGCCAGCGCCACGACGCTGCGGCCTCGACCGATGCCTTTGCGCGCGAGCTCGCTGCGCTCGCGCATCGCCTGCTCCGGCGAAATGAAATACGGAAAGCTCACTTCTCACCGCCGTCAGGGCCGAAAGTATCTGCACGCGAACGGCTTTGGATGACATCGCGCGCCAATTCGGCGATCCGCCGTTCAGGGATTTCCACTGCTCCGTCGCCGTCGATGGTGACGGCCGTGGGGTAGATACCGCGGACCAGATCCGGTCCCCCGGTTGCGGAGTCATCGTCAGCGGCGTCGTAGAGAGCTTCCACCGCCACCCGCAACGCCGAATCGCCGTCAACGACCTGGGAGTACAGCTTCTTGATGGAGGACTTGGCGAAGATCGATCCGGAGCCCACCGATTGGTAGCCCTCCTCCTCGATGTTCCAGCCACCGGCGGCATCGAAAGACACGATGCGGCCGGCCCCCTCCGCGTCTGCATCGTGCAGGTCGTAGCCCACCAACAGCGGCAACGCCACCAACCCCTGCATCGCGGCGGGCAGGTTGCCCCGCACCATGATGGCAAGTCGGTTGACCTTGCCGGCGAAAGTCAGCGGCACGCCTTCGAGCTTCTCGTAGTGCTCGAGTTCGACGGCGTACAGGCGGGCGAACTCAACCGCGATTGCCGCCGTGCCGGCAATGCCGGTCGCGGTGTAGTCGTCGGTGACGTGGATCTTGCGCACGTCGCGCCCGGCGATCATGTTGCCCTGCGTCGCGCGCCGGTCACCGGCGATGAGGACACCGCCGGGATACTTCAGCGCGACGATGGTGGTGCCATGCGGCAACTGGTCCCCGACTGGCGAACCGCTGAAGCTTGCCGGCAGCAATTCAGGTGCCTGACGCCGCAGATAGTCGGCAAAAGACGACAGGTCTACACCTGATGTTCCGGGAAGTGCTGAATTGATGGGTAAGCGGTGGGGCGACTGCCAGGTCACTGGCCGCCCTTTTGCACGTACGCGCGTACGAAGTCCTCGGCGTTTTCCTCGAGGACGTCGTCGATCTCGTCGAGCAGATCATCGGTTTCCTCGGTCAGCTTTTCGCGACGCTCCTGGCCCGCAGCAGTGCTCCCGGTGAGGTCTTCATCGTCTCCGCCGCCACCGCCGCGTTTAGTTTGCTCCTGCGCCATCGCCGCCTCCTGCTATGTCGTGGCCTGCTCAGAGGCCGCTGCGCGCGTCACACGCCCGCAGGCTTTTCTCTACCCTACCGGTCAACACCGACGTTCTCGGCTTAAGCCACTCAACTGGTTAGTTGTTCTACCAGCTCGGCCGCGCTGTCCACCGAGTCCAGGAGCGCTCCTACGTGCGCTTTGCTACCGCGCAGCGGCTCGAGCGTCGGGATCCGAACCAGCGAGTCACCACCGAGATCAAAAATCACCGAGTCCCAGCTGGCCGCGGCAATGTCGGCGCCGAACCTGCGCAGACACTCACCACGGAAATACGCGCGGGTGTCGGTCGGTGGATTGTCGACCGCCTCGAGCACCTGGTGCTCGGTGACCAGCCGCTTCATCGATCCGCGCGCCACCAGGCGGTTGTACAGACCCTTGTCCAGCCGGACATCCGAGTACTGCAGGTCAACCAGATGCAGGCGGGGTGCCGACCAGCTCAGATTCTCCCGCTGCCGGAAGCCTTCGAGCAGCCGCAGCTTGGCCGGCCAGTCCAGCAGTTCGGCGCACTCCATCGGGTCGCGCTCGAGCAGGTCGAGGACGTGAGCCCAGGTTTCGATGACGTGGGATGCGCGCGGGTCCGGATCGCGGCTGTCGACCAACTTGGCCACCCGATCGAGGTAGATCCGTTGCAGCGCAAGTGCGGTCAGTTCGCGGCCGTCGACCAGAGCCACGGTTTGGCGCAACGACGGGTCGCGGCTGATCGCGTGCACCGCGTGCACCGGGCGAGCCAGCGCGAGATCGCTGAGGTCGATGCCCTCTTCGATCAGGTCGAGCGCCAGCGCCGTCGCGCCGACTTTCAGGTACGTGGAGGTTTCGGCCAGATTCGCGTCACCGATGATGACGTGCAGGCGGCGGTAACGGTCGGCGTCGGCATGGGGTTCGTCGCGGGTGTTGATGATGCCCCGCTTGAGGGTCGTCTCCAGACCAACCTCGACCTCGATGTAGTCGGAGCGTTGCGAAAGCTGAAAACCGGCTTCGTCACCGGACGCACCGATCCCGACCCGGCCAGAACCGGTCACCACCTGCCGTGACACCAGAAACGGCGTCAGGCCGGCGATGATCGCCGAGAACGGTGTCTGCCGAGACATCAGATAGTTCTCGTGCGTCCCGTACGAGGCGCCCTTGCCGTCGACGTTGTTCTTGTACAGCTGCAGTTTCGCCGCTCCCGGCACACTGGCGACGTGCCGGGCGGCCGCCTCCATCACGCGCTCTCCGGCCTTGTCCCAGATCACCGCGTCCATCGGGTCGGTGCATTCGGGCGCCGAATACTCCGGGTGTGCGTGGTCGACGTAGAGCCGAGCCCCGTTGGTCAGGATCATGTTGGCGGCGCCGACCTCGTCAGCGTCGACCACTGGTGGTGGCCCGGCCGACCGGCTCAGGTCGAACCCACGAGCATCGCGCAGCGGCGATTCCACCTCATAGTCCCAACGGGTCCGCTTGGCGCGTTGAATGCCTGCGGCCGCCGCATAGGCCAGGACCGCCTGGGTCGAAGTCAGGATCGGGTTGGCAGTCGGGTCCGACGGCGAGGAGATGCCGTACTCGACCTCCGTCCCGATAATCCGTTGCATGCCTTGAGCCTAGGCCCGGTGACCATGCGGACTGTCCGCGGGATGGTCCGGAGTTGCTAGCGCCGACACTGCACACAGGTCGTGTCTCGCGAGGAGAGGACGCGGTCAAGACAGTCTCGGCGCGAAGAGCAGTGTCTCGGTGCCGGTAACACCGCGCCTGCGAACCTGACCACAGCCCAGCGCAACAGCTCAGCCGAGGCTAATGTGACCCGGCATGAACCCTTCTTTTCGCTCGCTGGTACGCCGAGGGTCGGCGACCGACGACGCTGAAAGCTGGTTCCTGAAACGCGGTCTGCCGTCGGTGCTGACGACCCGCGGGCGGTGGCGGCGGCTCTGGTCGCGCTCAGCCCCGGGGCTGGCGGCCTACGCCACTCTGCACTGCTGGACCCTGCCCTTCATGGTGGTCACCGGCGGCAAAGACGTCATCATCGACGGCAAGCCCTCGGCAGAGGAATGGTTCCTCCTGACGCTCATCGGATCGGCCCCGATAGCGATGATCGCTATCGGTTGGCTGGTGTCCCGGATATCTGATCAGCGCAAGCGGGCGATGGCGGCGACGATAGCGATCACTCTGGTGGCGTTCGTCGTGGTCATCGAGACAAGCCCGTCGCACCTCTCCGATGTTGCCGTCGCCGCAGTAATCATGATGATCCTGACTGGCTGTGGCGTCGGGTCGGTGGTCGGTTGGTCCGTACGGATGACGCTCTCGCACCTCACCATGATCGGCGGGCTCGCGGTTCGGGCGTTGCCCGTGGTCCTGCTGACCACTTTGGTGTTCTTCAACGGCAACGTCTGGCTCATGTCCGCGACAATAAGCGGGGAACGCTTGGCGTTGGCAATGTTGTTTCTGACCGGCATCGCGGTCGCGTTCGTGGTGTCGGCGACGGCCGAGCGAGTACGACCGATGCTGAGATCGCCCGCAGCGGTTCTCCGGGACGCTGAAATGTTGGCCGACACACCATTTGAGACCATGCCGGACCCGCCAATCAGCCCCCCGCTGACCAAGTTCGAACGCGTCAACGTGGTCTTCGTGCTGGCCGCATCCCAACTGGCGCAGATTCTGGTAGTCGCGATCCTCACCTCCGCGATCTATGTGACCCTCGGCATGATCGTGCTCACGCCCGAGCTACTCCAGGAATGGGCGCGTACCACCGCCAACAACGCGACGGTGCTGGGCCTCACGGTCCCGGTACCGGACCCGCTCGTCCATCTGTGTCTTTTCCTTGGCGCGTTGACCTTCATGTACATCGCCGCCCGGGCGGCCGGCGACGACGATTACCGCTCGACATTCGTCGACCCCCTGATCGACGATCTGCACGCCACCCTGACCGCCCGCAACCGCTACCGCAGTCGGGTGACGACCGCGCCGGACACCACTGTTGACGCCACCTAGCTGGCTGATTAGGTTCACCCTGTGTCAGCCCCTCAATCGAACTCAGCCGATTTATCCGGGAAGCGTTACGGCGAAGTACTCCTAGTAACCCCTGGCGAGGCTGGCCCACAGGCCACCGTCTACAACAGCTACCCACTCAATGACTGCCCCGCGGAGCTATGGTCTGCGCTCGACGCGCACGCCATCGCGACCGAAAACGGCGCTGCCACAGCACTTCTCAACGGTCCGCGGTATTGGCTGATGAATCACATCGAGAAGAATTCAAAAGGCCCGCAGATCATCAAGACCTTCGGCGGCATCGACATGCTGCTTCAGGCCACCGTCTTGCTGTCGTCGATGAACCCGACCCCGTACACCGTCAATCAGGTGAGCCGTCACACGGTCTTCGTCTTCGACGCCGGGCAGCAGATCTACGAACTGCAGGACCCGCACGGTCGGCAATGGGTGATGCAGACCTGGAGCCAGGTGGTAGACCCCGAACTGGCCCGAGGAGACCTCCTGAAGCTCGGCGACCGCCTGAGCCTGCCGACCGGGTGGACCTATCACACGCGCGTTCTGACTGACGAGCTGCGAATTGACACGCTGCACAAGTCCGCCGAGGTCCTGCAGGACGATCTGACCAACAGCTATTCCTTAGTGAGCTGATTGCTGCCAGTTTCGCCAACCAACTGCGATGGCGGACGGCAGCTTTGCGCGCCGCCTTGGCCAGTGATCTATCCGAAACGAAATCGCGTGGGCGTGACGGCAAACCGAAGCTACCGACAGGCCCACGCGGTTCGTTTTACAGGTACTGCCCCAAGTTCGATTCGGTGTCGATGGCCCGCGACGCACTCGACGACTTGCCGGTGACCAGGGTGCGGATGTACACGATCCGCTCGCCCTTCTTGCCCGAGATCCGCGCCCAGTCATCGGGGTTGGTGGTGTTGGGCAGGTCCTCGTTCTCGGCGAACTCGTCGACGATCGAGTCGAGCAGGTGCTGAATACGCAGACCCGGTTGGCCCGTCTCCAACACCGACTTGATCGCATTCTTCTTGGCGCGGTCGACGACGTTCTGGATCATGGCCCCGGAGTTGAAGTCCTTGAAGTACATGACTTCTTTGTCGCCGTTGGCGTAGGTGACTTCCAGGAACCGGTTGTCGTCGATCTCCGCGTACATCCGCTCGACGACCTTTTCGATCATCGCCTCGATGCACGCTGTCCGGTCGCCTTCGAACTCGGCGAGATCGTCGGCGTTCAACGGCAACGTCTCGACCAGGTACTTCGAGTAGATGTCTTGCGCCGCTTCAGCATCCGGCCGCTCGATCTTGATCTTCACATCAAGGCGTCCGGGCCGCAGGATGGCCGGGTCGATCATGTCCTCACGGTTGGAGGCGCCGATCACGATGACGTTCTCGAGCCCTTCCACGCCGTCGATCTCGGACAGCAGCTGCGGGACGACGGTGGTCTCCACGTCGGAGGAGACGCCGGTGCCGCGGGTGCGGAAGATCGAGTCCATCTCGTCGAAGAACACGATCACCGGAGTGCCTTCTGACGCCTTCTCCCGGGCGCGCTGGAAGATGAGCCGGATGTGGCGCTCGGTCTCGCCGACGAACTTGTTCAGCAGTTCGGGGCCCTTGATGTTGAGGAAGTACGACTTCGCCTCGCGAGCGTCCTCGCCGCGAATGTCGGCCATCTTCTTGGCCAGCGAGTTCGCCACCGCCTTGGCAATCAGCGTCTTACCGCAACCAGGCGGGCCGTAGAGCAGCACCCCCTTGGGCGGACGCAGCGCGTACTCGCGGTACAGGTCCTTATGCAGGAAAGGCAGTTCGACGGCGTCGCGGATCTGCTCGATCTGACGGGTCAGGCCACCGATGTCCTCGTAGCTGACGTCGGGGACCTCTTCGAGGACCAGATCCTCGACCTCAGCCTTGGGAATGCGCTCGAAGGCGTAGCCGGCTTTGGTGTCGACCAGCAGGGAGTCTCCGGGCCGCAACTTGCGCGGCCGGGTGTCGTCGTCCTGCGAGTCGCGAACACCTTCCGGCAAATCCTCGGCAACCAGTGGATCAGCCAGCCAGACGATGCGTTCCTCGTCGGCGTGGCCGACCACCAGAGCCCGGTGGCCGTCGGCGAGGACCTCGCGCAGCGTGGAGATCTCACCGACGGATTCAAAGGTGCCGGCCTCGACGACGGTCAGCGCTTCGTTCAGCCGAACCGTCTGCCCCTTGCGCAGGGTCGCGGTCTCGATGTTCGGCGAGCACGTCAGGCGCATCTTGCGACCCGAGGTGAATACGTCGACGGTTTCGTCCTCGTGGGCCGCCAACAGCACGCCGTATCCGCTGGGCGGTTGCCCCAGCCGATCAACTTCTTCGCGAAGCGCCAAAAGTTGTTGGCGCGCCTCTTTAAGAGTTTCCATTAATTTGGAATTGCGAGCCGCAAGCGAGTCGATTCGGGCTTCGAGTTGGTGCACGTCGCGAGCAGAACGCGCGGGGCTCTGGTGTGCAACGGCGTTGTCCAGTTGCTCGCGTAGGACCGAAGCCTCACGCCGCAGCTGTTCGAGTTCGGCAGCGTCGTCGCTGGACAGGGGGATATCGCGTGGGGTCTTGAATGCTTCAGAACGCTCTGAGTCACCCATGTTGCGCTCCTTTCCCGCACCAGGAATGGCGTGGCGGATACATCTAAGCTACCGGCCAACCGCGTTTGATGTGCGGAGTCAAATGCCCTTGAAAAGTTACAAGTTGGGTCACGCTGCTAATCTCGGCTTCTACTCTGGCCGAGCGAAAGGACTTCTGTGACGGTGAAATCCCTAGCCACAGGCGTTCCCACCGCCACGGTGCGAGACGATGATGCCATGAGTGTGACTTTCGTTGCATACCGGTACAGATACCCCAGTTGCGCCTAACCAAGCGTGTCGCCGGATGCCTCGAAATGTCTGCGTAACACTGGCCTTCGCCTTCGTCGTGGCGACGGCGGCTCTCACGGGCTGTTCTCCGGACCCCGCCACGAACGTCGATTCGACTGAAACCTCGGTAGCGCCGGCCACCTCGGCTGCGCCTACGAAACCACCGGGTGCTTCCCTACCCGCACCCGAGGCGCTCACCGATGTGCTGGCCCGGCTCACCGATCCGGCAGTGCCCGGCAGCGAAAAGTTGAACCTCGTCGAAGGCTCTAACCCGGAGACTGCCGCCGCCCTCGACAGGTACACCAGCGCCGTACGCGACGGCGGCTACCTGCCCATGACCTTCGTGGCCAACAACCTCGCGTGGTCGGATCAGAATCCGTCCAACGTGACGGCCACCGTCGTCGTCTCGACCGCCAATCCGCAGCATCGCGAGTTCACCTTCCCGATGGAGTTCACGGCGTTGCCGCCCGGCTGGCAGCTATCGAAGAAGACCGCTCAGGTGCTGCTGGCGTTGGGCAACTCACGCACGTCGACGTCGACGCCGGCGCCGACGCCGGCCCCGGGCCCTCCTCCCAGCGCGGATCAGGTCCCGGATCTGGGCCCGCCGCCGTCCCAGACACCCGCACCGGAACCCGGTCCCCCACCCGTCCCGTCGACTCCTCCTACTCCGGGGCCCTAGGATCCCGCGGGATGTGGATCGGTTGGCTTGAGTTCGATGTGCTGCTCGGTGACGTGCGGTCGCTCAAACAGAAGCGCTCGTTGATTCGACCCGTCATAGCGGAGTTGCAGCGCAAGTTCAGCGTGTCGGCCGCCGAAAGCGGTTCCCAGGATCTGCATCGGCGGGCGGGCATCGGCGTAGCTCTGGTGTCGGCTGACCGCAGCCATGCGATCGATGTGCTCGACGCCGCCGAGCGGCTGGTCGCCGCGCATCCCGAGTTCGAGTTGTTGTCGGCGCGCCGGGGATTGATCCGCAGCGACGACTAGCCGCCCCGATGGTCGCGACCCGCTACGCCCGGCTCCGCCGCGCTTGCGATCGCGACGCCTAGCCGTCGCGGCCCACGCGCTTGCGGCCCAATGGCGCAGGGGCGACGGCGCCGGGCGCCAGTCGTCGGCTGGCCACCAGGAAAGCGGTGTGCCCGCGCATCGTGTGCTGTGGCCGCACCGCAAGCCCGACGACGTTCCAGCCCCGCTGCAGCGTCTCCCACGACCTCGGCTCGGTCCAGCACTGCTGGGCCCGCACTTCCTCCACCACCTTGGACAATTGGGTGACAGTCGCAACGTAGATCAACAACACGCCGCCGGCGACGACCAGCCGCGATACCGAGTCCAGCACCTCCCACGGAGCCAGCATGTCCAGCACTGCGCGGTCAAAGGAGCCGTCGGGAAAGTCAGAGTCGGCCACGTCGCTGATGATCAGCTGCCAGTTATCCGGCGCTCCGCCGTAGAAGGTGTTGACGTTGCGAGTGGCGTGTTCGGCGTGGTCGGCGCGAGCTTCGTAGGACACCACCCGCCCCTGCGGACCGACCGCGCGCAGCAGCGAGAGAGTCAGCGCGCCCGATCCGGCACCGGCCTCCAAGACCCGTGCTCCTGGGAAGATGTCGCCTTCGTGCACGATCTGCGCCGCGTCCTTGGGGTAGATGACCTGAGGCCCACGCGGCATCGACATCACATAGTCAACGAGCAGTGGGCGCAGCACCAGGAAAAGGGCGCCGTTGGTTGATTTGACGACGCTGCCCTCGTCTAGCCCGATCAGCGCGTCGTGCGCGATCCTGCCGCGATGGGTGTGAAACTCGGCGCCCGGCGTGAGCGAAATCGTGTAGTGGCGCCCCTTGGCGTCGGTGAGCTGGACACGCTCGCCAATGGTGAACGGACCAGTTATTGACACGCCGTCTAGCGTGCCAGCCGACGCGCCGCGCGCCGTGCCCGGGGGTTGTCGGGGCGCAGTCATAGGCTGCGAATATGACGGACGAACCGACGGCTCCCCCGCCGGGTGCGTACAGCGCGAGGCCCGCGCTGTCACCGTCGCGTGCGGCGGACTTCAAACAGTGTCCGCTGCTGTACCGCTTCCGGGCGATCGACCGGTTGCCCGAAGCGCCGTCCACCGCCCAGCTGCGCGGGTCAGTGGTGCACGTCGCGTTGGAGCGGCTCTATGCCCTACCCGCAGTACAGCGCAGCCCGGACACCGCGCACTCGCTGGTTGAGCCCGCGTGCGAGGAGGTGATCGCCCGCGAGCGCGACCTCATCGGTGAACTGGCCCCTGAGCAGCGAGGCGCGCTGCTCGACGAGGCGCGTGCGCTGCTCTCCGGCTACTACCGGCTCGAGGATCCGACGCGGTTCGACCCGCAAGGATGCGAACAGCGGGTGGAGGTCGAACTGGCCGACGGCACGCTGCTGCGCGGATTCATCGATCGGATCGATGTCGCGGCCACCGGCGAACTGCGCGTGGTCGACTACAAGACCGGCAGGGCACCTTCCGAGGCGTGGGCTGCGGCTGAGTTCAAGGCGATGTTCCAGATGAAGTTCTACGCGGTGGCGCTGCTGCGCTCCCGCGGTGTGTTGCCCGCCCGGCTGCGTTTGATTTATCTCGCCGACGGTCAGGTGCTGGACTACACCCCTGATTACGACGAACTGTTGCGCTTCGAGAAGACCTTGATAGCAATCTGGAACGCGATCCAATCCGCCGGCCAGACGGGAGACTTCCGTCCCAACACCTCCCGGATGTGTTCCTGGTGCCCGCACCATGAGCTCTGCCCCGCGTTCGGGGGGACGCCGCCGCCGTATCCGGGCTGGCCGCAGGATCCGCGGGCCGAGGTGGCGGACCGTCGGACCGAGCCGGCGGCATGACGGGTTGCTACTACCGCCGACTCGCTGACGACGGTGAGTACCAGATGTTCAGCCCGACCGACTACACGCGCAGCAACTGGAACCCCGAAATTCAGCACGGCTCACCACCGTTGGCGTTGCTGACCAAGCTGATCGAAGAGTTGGCGGCGGACTCCGGATTGCGGATCGGCCGTCTCGGCCTCGACATCCTCGGGGCGATTCCGGTGGCGTCCCCGGTGCGGGCGCGGGCGTGGGTGGAACGCCCAGGTTCACGCGTCAGCATGATGGTCGCGGAGATGGTCGCCGACCGCGTTGTGGCACGGGTGACGGCTTGGCTGATAGCCATCACCGACACTTCCGACGCCGCGTCCGACCGGTATCCGCCGTTAGTAGAGGGGCAGGCCGAGCCGCTGCCGGCTGTATTCGCCGCTGCCCGCGGCTATTTCGACGCGCTCGACTCACGACCGCAACGCACCGAGGGACAGTCGGTCGCGGTGTGGTGGTTCAGCCCGCTGGCAGACATCGTCGACGACGAGCCGACATCGGCGTTGCAGCGCTTGGCCGCTGTGGTGGATTGCGCCAATGGTGTCGGCGCCATTTTGGACTTCGAAAGATTCACCTTCATGAATACCGACACGGTCGTACACCTGCACCGACTCCCCACCGGAAACGATTTCGGGGTGCGGGCGCGCGCGTCGATCGGCCCGGACGGCGTCGGCGTGACCACTGCGGAGGTCTTTGATCGAACCGGATTCGTGGGGACCTCGGCGCAGACGCTGCTGGTTCAGCGGCTGTAAAGATGATCTAGGTGAGCGGCGACATCTCTTGCAGCACAGTCGGAATCAGCTCGCTGACCGTCGGATGAATATGCATCGTGCGCGACAGTGTGGTGTACGGCGCTTTGGCAGACATCACGTCGAGCACGCAATGAACGGCCTCGTCGCCGCCCACGCCGAAAATGGCAGCGCCCAGAATCTCTTTCGTGTCGGCGTCGACGACGACCTTCATAAACCCTTGCGTCTCACCCTTTTCCACTGCCCTGCCGACCCGGGTCATCGGACGCTTGCCGACGAGCACATTGCGACCGGAGGCAACGGCCTCGTGTACGGACATGCCAGCGCGGCCCAGGGGCGGATCGATGTAGAGCGCATACGTGGTGATGCGGTCACTCACCCGGCGCGGATCGTCATCGAGCAGGTTGGCGGCGACGATCTCGAAATCGTTGTACGAGGTGTGCGTGAACGCGCCCTTGCCGTTGCAGTCACCCATGGCCCAGATGTGCTCGACGTTGGTCTTGAGCTGATCGTCGACCACGACAAAGCCGCGGGCATCGGTCTGCACGCCGGCAGCGTCCAACCCGAGGTCGTCGGTATTGGGTAGGCGCCCCACCGCCAGCAGCAGGTGACTGCCCTGGACGGGGTCGGCCCCTGCGCTCGGTGTCAGTTCAAAACCGTTGTCGTTCTTGGCAACCCGCACATCGTCGGCGCCGAGGACGATGTCGATCCCCTCGCCCTCCAAAATCTCCTTGATGGTCGCCGAGACGTCTTCGTCTTCACGTGACGCCAGACGGGATCCACGTTCGACCACGGTCACCCGGGCCCCGAACCGTCGATACATCTGGGCGAACTCCAACGCGATGTAACTGCCGCCGACGATGACGAGATGCTTAGGCACCGTATCGAGTTCGAGGACAGACACATTGGTGAGATAGTCGACCTCGGAAAGACCCGGAATGTTCGGCACCACCGCCCGGCCACCGACGTTGAGGAAAATCCGGTCGCCGTGCAAGAGGTCGTCACCGACGCGAATGGTGTGCGGGTCCTCGAAGCGGGCGTGCCCGCGAAAGACCGTGCACCCGTCCATGCCGTCCAGCCACGCTTCAAGGCCGTTGCGGTCCCCGAGCATGATTTCGTCCTTGCGGGCCTTGACCTTCGCCATGTCGACGCTGACCGGTCCCGTTCCGATGCCGTATTCCGCACCGCGGCGGGCCAGGTGCGCGGCGTGCGCACTGGCCACCAGCGTCTTGGTGGGGATACACCCGTAGTTGACGCAGGTGCCGCCGACGTGTTGGCGCTCGATGACCGCTACTCGCTGGCCCGCGCTGGTGAGGCGCCCCGCCAGGGGCGGTCCGGCCTGCCCTGCTCCGACAACTATCGCGTCGAAGGCTTGTACCTCGGCGGGGCCCTGGGTCACAAGGCAGCCGCGGTGGCGACGATGGCGAAAGCGCCCAACACGGCAACCGCATCCTCCAGCAGGGCGATCGGCAGGTCATTTCCACCGATCTTGGCAACCAATGCGCGGCGTGCCTGGTAGCCGCCCAACGTGCCGAGCACAGCACCGATGACTCCAGCGCCGAGGGCGGCCCACAGATAGCCCCAGGCGGTTCCGATTACCGCGCCGGCGAATCCGCCCATGATGAGCCGGACGGCGAACACCGGCGGAGCGGTGCGCGGCGGGGTCTTGGGGAGTTTGTCGTTCACCAGTTCGGCGATCGCCAGCAAGCTCAGGATCACCACGGTCACCAGGTTGCCCACCCAGGAAGCCCAGGTTCCGTGCATATTCAGCCAAGTGAGGAAGACGGCCCAAGCGACCGCGGCGGGCGCCGTCAAGGACCGCAGTCCTGCGACGACACCGATCAACAAAGCCAGAAGAAGAACAAGCACTTGCGTCACAGCGATCCCTCCTGGGACAGACGTACAGCCTGGCGACGGTGGCGGGACTTAACCGCGGATGCGCGGGTCCCAGCGGGACGCTAACACAGCTAAGCACTTAGCACAGCGTTAGATCCCTGCAGAATCTCAGAACCGGCAGAACCTGATATCCGAGGCGAGGATTGCTTTGGCGCCGGTGGCGGCGAGCTCGTCCATGATGCCGTTGACGTCGCGGCGGGGAACCAGCGCGCGCACTGCAACCCAGTCCGGATCGGCAAGCGGTGCGATGGTGGGTGATTCGAGTCCCGGTGTGATCGCAGTGGCCTTGTCCAACGCCGATCGCGGGCAGTCATAGTCGAGCATCAAGTACTGCTGGCCGAACACCACCCCTTGCACGCGGGCGACCAGTTGATCGCGCCCCGCAGCGGATTGGGCATCCGGGTCGGCGCGCTCGATGAGCACCGCCTCCGAATCACACAGCGGCTCACCGAAGGCCACCAGATTGTGCAGGCTCAGGGTGCGACCCGAGCCCACCACGTCAGCGATCGCATCGGCGACCCCGAGTTGCACCGAGATCTCCACGGCACCATCAAGTCTGATGACAGTGGCTTCAATCCCCTTTGCGGCCAGGTCTTTTCGAACAAGATTGGCGTAGGCGGTGGCGATCCGCTTGCCGGCCAGGTCGGCAACAGTCCAGTCCCGCCCGGCCGGGCCGGCATAGCGGAACCGCGACGACCCGAAACCCAACGCCAGGCGTTCCCGCACGGGCGCATCGGAATCCAGCGCCAGGTCGCGTCCGGTGATGCCGAAATCGAGTTCTCCCGAACCGACGTAGATGGCGATGTCCTTCGGACGTAAAAAGAAGAATTCGACGTTGTTCGCCGGATCGATGACCGTGAGGTCTTTGGGGTCAGTCCGACGTCGGTAGCCGGCCTCGGACAGGATCTCGGTGGCCGGCTCACTCAGTGCGCCCTTGTTGGGCACCGCCACTCGCAACGTTCTCATAGCTTCCGATACACATCGTCGAGGGACAGGCCACGCGAGATCATCAACACCTGCGTCCAATACAGCAACTGACTGATCTCCTCGGCCAGCGCTTCGTCGGGTTCATGTTCGGCGGCCAGCCACACTTCGCCGGCCTCCTCCAGAATCTTCTTGCCCAGCGCATGCACGCCGGCGTCCAGCGCTGCCACCGTGCCGCTGCCGGCCGGTCTGGTGCGGGCACGCTCGCCGAGTTCGGCGAACAGATCCTCGAACGTCTTCACGGCCAGCGATTGTTCCATGCGCCGACAGGCAAAGTCACTTTGGTTTCGTTCGGCAGCTGCCGAAAACTCCTCCGTTGGCTGCGAGAAGAGTGCCAGACTGGGCTGCATGGCGGCCGACAACTCTCCCCTGGTGTTGCTGCACGGCATCCTCATGACGGGAAACGGCTGGCAGGACGTGGTGCCGCTGCTGTCCAACAGCCATCAGGTGTACACGCCGACCACTGCCGGTCACCACGGCGGGCCCGTCCTGCATCAGTCCCCAGCCACCGTCGGAGATTTGGTCGACGCACTCGAGCAGTATCTGGACGAGCGTCGTCTCGAGCGACCGCATATTGCCGGTCTCTCATTGGGTGGATGGATGGCCATCGAATTGGCCCGGCGCGGCCGCGCGGCGACCGTGTGTGCGTTGGCGCCGGCGGGTTTCTGGTCGCACGGAGACAACGCGCAGACTCACGTGAAGAAGCAGATCCACAAGTTCGTGGTTATGGGGCGCCTCGCCCGTCCCCTGCGTCCTGCTGTTGCAGTCGCGATGAAGTCGGCGACGGTGCGTCGGCTCGGCTTTCGCGATGCCGCTCGCCACGCGGACCGAATCAGTGCGGCGCAGGGCGTCGACGCCGTCGATGGCATCATCGGCTGCAACCTCGACGTCGACGACATTGTCGGGTCTGGCGAGCAGCTTGAGCCGCTGGATCCGCTGCCGTGCCCGGTCACGATTGCCTGGTCGGGGAATGACGCGATCATCCCAGTCCCGGCTTGTGACAAGATCGCCCGCCAACGGGTGCCCCAGGCGTCGTTTACGATCCTGCCCGGCGTCGGGCACGTCCCCATGATGGACGATCCCGGCCTAGTGGCCCGCACAATTCTGGCCGTGACGGGCGCCGGCTAGATCCTGCGTCAGTCCTCGGGGTTGTACCCGAGGTTGGGGCCGAGCCAGCGCTCGGCCTCCTGCAGGGTCCAGCCCTTGCGCTTCGCGTAGTCGGCCACCTGATCCTGGGCCATCCGGCCCACCACGAAGTACTGCGACTCCGGGTGCGAGAAGTACCAGCCGCTGACGGCGGCACCGGGCCACATCGCCATCGACTCGGTCAGCTCGATGCCGGTCCGCTTCTGGACATCCATCAGCTTCCAGAGCGTCGCCTTTTCGGTGTGCTCCGGGCAGGCCGGGTAGCCGGGGGCGGGGCGAATTCCCATGTACTTCTCCCCGATGAGCGCCTCGTTGTCTAGCTGCTCGTCGGGCTGGAATCCCCAGAACTCCTTGCGGACCCGCTGGTGCATCCGTTCGGCGAACGCCTCTGCCAGTCGGTCGGCAAGCGACTCCAGCAGGATTGCGTTGTAGTCGTCGTGGTCTGCCTTGAACTGGACGATCTTGTCGTGGCTACCGAGCCCTGTCGTGACGGCGAAGGCGCCGACGTGGTCAGCCAGACCAGTGTCCTTGGGGGCGATGTAATCGCCCAGCGACCGGTTCGGGATGCCGGCCCGGTGCTCCCCCTGCTGGCGCAGGTTGAACAATTTGGTCAGCACCTCGGTGCGCGTGTCGTCGGTGTACACCTCGATGTCGTCGCCGACCGCGTTGGCGGGGAAGAATCCGATCACCCCATTGGCAGTCAGCCACTTCTCCTTGATCAGGGTGTCGAGCATCTCCTGGGCGTCGTCATACAGCTTGCGGGCGGTCTCGCCCGAGACCGGATTGTTGAGGATGTCGGGGAATCTTCCCTTCATCTCCCAGGCGTTGAAGAACGGCTGCCAGTCGATGTACTCGCGTAGCTCGGCGATATCGTAGTCGAGAAACTCGCGCACGCCGAGGCCTTGGGCGGGCACCGGCGGCGTGTAGCCGTCCCACTCGATCGGCGTCCGGTTCGCGCGGGCCTTCTCCAGCGTCAGCATCGGCCGCTCACTCTTCTGGGCGTGCCGTTCGCGCAGGGCCGCGTAATCCTTCTCGGTCGCCTCCAACAGGGCTGGGCGCTGCTTGTCGTCGAGGAGCGCAGCGGCGACCGGCACCGAGCGGGACGCGTCCTTGACCCAGACCACCGGACCGCTGCGACGCGGCGACACCTTCACGGCCGTGTGGGCGCGCGAGGTCGTCGCGCCACCGATCAGCAGCGGGATCTCCAGCCCTTTTCGTTCCATTTCGACGGCGAAGTTGACCATCTCGTCCAGGGACGGGGTGATCAAGCCGGACAGCCCGATGATGTCGGCGTCGTACTCCTCGGCTGCAGCCAGGATCTTCTCCGCGGGCACCATCACGCCGAGGTCGATCACTTCGTAGTTGTTGCACTGCAGCACGACCCCGACGATGTTCTTGCCGATGTCGTGGACGTCACCCTTCACCGTCGCCATGATGATCGTGCCGTTGGTGTCCTTGCTCGCGGCAGCACCGGAGGCTTCCTTCTCCGCCTCAATGAACGGCAGCAGGTAGGCAACGGCTTTCTTCATCACCCGGGCCGACTTCACGACCTGGGGCAGGAACATCTTGCCCGCTCCGAAGAGGTCGCCGACGACGTTCATGCCGTCCATCAGCGGGCCCTCGATCACTTCGATCGGGCGGCCACCTGCACCGTCGATCTCGGCGCGCAGTTCCTCGGTATCGGCGTCGACGTGGGCGTCGATGCCCTTGACCAGTGCGTGAGTGATGCGCTCGCGGACGGGGAGGCTGCGCCACTCGGCTGCCACCGGGTCGTCGGCCTTCTCGGAGCTGTTGAACCGTTCGGCGATCTCCAGCAGCCGTTCGGCCGCATCCTCGCGACGGTTCAGGACGACGTCCTCGATTCGGTCCCGCAGCTCGGGGTCGATCGAGTCGTAAGGCACCAGCGCACCGGCGTTGACGATGCCCATGTCCAGGCCGGCCTTGATGGCGTGGAACAGGAACACCGCGTGGATCGCCTCGCGGACGGGGTTGTTGCCCCGGAACGAGAACGACACGTTCGAGATACCGCCGGAGATGTGCACCCCGGGAAGGTTCTCCTTGATCCAGGCGCAGGCCTCGATGAAGTCAATCCCGTACGTCGCGTGCTCCTCGATCCCTGTCGCCAGCGCGAAACAGTTCGGGTCGAAGATGATGTCCTCGGCCGGGAAGCCGACCTCCTCGGTCAGGATCCGGTAGGCGCGCCCGCAGATCTCCTTGCGGCGCTCCAGGTTGTCGGCCTGCCCCTGCTCGTCGAAGGCCATCACGACGACGGCGGCGCCGTACTTGCGGCACAACCGTGCCTCGCGGATGAACTTCTCCTCGCCCTCCTTCATGGAGATCGAGTTCACGATCGGCTTGCCCTGCACGTTCTTCAGGCCGGCTTCGATGACCTCCCATTTGGAGGAGTCGATCATCACCGGAACGCGGCTGATGTCCGGTTCTGCCGCGATCAGCTTGGTGAACCGGTCCATCGCGGCGACGCCGTCGATCATGCCCTCGTCCATGTTGATGTCGATGACCTGCGCACCGACCTCGACCTGCTGCAGGGCGACCGACAGCGCGGTGTCGTAGTCCTCGGCCTTGATCAGGTTGCGGAACCGAGCCGAGCCGGTGATATTGGTGCGCTCGCCGATGTTCACGAACAGGGAGTCGTCGGTGATGTTGAGCGGCTCGAGGCCCGAGAGCCGGGTGGCCACCCCGATCTCCGGCAGCTCGCGCGGTGATTTGCCCTCGACGACCTTCGCGATCTCGGCGATGTGCGGCGGTGCCGTCCCGCAGCAACCACCGACCAGGTTGACCAGTCCGGCGTCGGCGAACTCGGCGATGTAGCCGGCCTGACGCTCCGGGGACTCGTCGTACTCGCCGAAGGCGTTGGGCAGGCCGGCGTTCGGGTAGCAGGAGACAAAGGTGTCCGCGATCCGCGCCATCTCGGCGATGTAGGGCCTCATTTCCGGCGCGCCCAGGGCGCAGTTGAGGCCGACCGCGATCGGCTTCGCGTGCCTGATCGCGTTCCAGAATGCTTCGGTGACCTGACCGGACAGTGTCCGCCCAGACGCATCGGTGATGGTGCCCGAGATGATCACCGGCCAGCGGCGTCCACGCTCTTCGAACAGGGTCTCAACGGCGAACACCGCGGCCTTGGAGTTCAGCGAGTCGAAGATCGTCTCGATGATGATGATGTCGGAACCACCGTCGACCAGGCCGTTGGCAGCTTCTAGGTAGGCGGCGACCAGCTGGTCGTAGGAGACATTGCGGGCTCCGGGGTCGTTGACGTCCGGGGAGATCGACGCGGTCCGCGTGGTCGGCCCGAGGGCGCCGGCGACGTAGCGGGGCTTGTCCGGCGTGCTGAATTCGTCGCAGGCCTTGCGGGCCAGGGCAGCGCCGGCGTAGTTCAGCTCGTAGCTGAACTCCTCCATGTCGTAGTCAGAGAGCGAGATCGCGTTCGCGTTGAACGTGTTGGTCTCCAGGATGTCGGCGCCCGCCTCGAGGTACTCGCGGTGGATCCCCTCGATGATCTGCGGCTGCGTCAGAGTGAGCAGGTCGTTGTTGCCCTGAAGGGCACTCGGCCACTCCGTGAACCGATCGCCGCGGTATCCGGCCTCGTCTGGCCGGTCCCGCTGGATCGCCGTGCCCATCGCGCCATCGATCACCATGATTCGCTTGCCGAGTGCAGCCGTCAGTTCGTCAGTGCAGTCGGGGCGGATGTTCGGCGCAAAGGTGCTCGACTCAGAGGTGCTTGAGGCAGAGGCGTTCACGTACGTTCCTTCCATAGCGGAAGGCGTCCTTAACTCTGCCGAGCGTGGCGGCTACCGGCGGGGACCGGACAGCCGTTGCAACGCCTCTCGACCAGAAAAGTCTACGTCGTCACCCGACGTCTGGACGCCCACCTCGACCCGACCCGCTTAGCGATTGCGGCGCATTTAAGAGCCAAATCGCGGATCTTGTCGGCAATGTCGTAGTTACAGGGTCAACCAAATTGCAGCCGAACGTATTTCGTCTTGACAGGCTCCCCGTAGCACCGTCGCCCAGGGGCAGTCACTTAATAAGGATAGTCGGCCTATGCATGTGCATATGGCGTTAATTGATTGACTAGGTCACATTGGCCACAGCAGTCACAGAAGTCGCCTTTCCGTAGAACCGCACGTCCGCGTCGTCGGCGGACTGTCACGCCGTACGCTGGCTAGGTGACATTGCCGGATGGCGAGCCGGGCGGCGACAACATGCTGCCCCAGCTGCACAACACCGTCGTGGTGGCGGCGTTCGAGGGCTGGAACGACGCCGGCGACGCGGCCAGTGACGCCGTGGCACATCTGTCCACCATCTGGGACGCGCTGCCGATCGTTGAGATCGACGACGAGGCTTATTACGACTACCAGGTCAACCGCCCGGTGATCCGCCAGGTCGACGGCGTCACCCGGGAGCTGGAGTGGCCTGCCATGCGGATCTCGCACTGCCGACCACCCGACAGTGATCGCGACGTGGTGCTGATGTCCGGGGTCGAACCGAACATGCGGTGGCGCACGTTCTGCGATGAACTGCTGGCCGTCATCGACAAGCTCAATGTGGACACTGTGGTGATTCTCGGGGCGCTGCTCGCCGACACGCCGCACACCCGTCCGGTGCCCGTCTCGGGCGCTGCCTATTCCTCGGAGTCGGCGAAGTTGTTCGGACTCGAGGAAACCCGCTACGAGGGACCGACCGGCATCGCCGGAGTGTTCCAGTACGCGTGCGTCGCGGCCGGCATCCCGGCGGTGACGTTCTGGGCGGCGGTGCCGCACTACGTGTCGCACCCGCCGAACCCCAAGGCGACGGTGGCATTGCTGCATCGTGTCGAAGAAGTGCTCGACGTCGAGGTGCCGCTCGCCGACCTGCCTTCGCAAGCCGAAGCGTGGGAGCAGGAAATCACCGAGATGACGTCGGATGACGCGGAACTGGCCGAGTACGTGCAATCGCTGGAGCAACATGGCGATGCCGCTGTCGATGTCAACGACGCGCTCGGCAAGATCGACGGCGACGCGCTGGCCGCCGAATTCGAACGATATTTGCGTCGTCGCCGACCTGGGTTCGGAATCTAACTTTCTGCCTCGGTCGTTCCCCGGCGCAGCATCGCGATGACCGTTGTCGGTTCGCCGGCCAGAGTCCATGCGATGAACCGGTTGATCAAGGGGCGCCAGGTGAACCGCAACGCCAGCCTGCGCGAGCCCCCGATCAGCGACCAACCTCCCGTTTCGCGGCTGAGTTCCTGCTTCTCCTCCACCACCCAGCGCCAGAGCCGCTCGTAGAAATCCATCGCCCGCTCCACCGATGAGTTGGTGCGGAACTGTTCGGCCAGCACGTAGGCGCTCGCGACCGCCACCGACGCACCCTGTGCGGCAAGTGGCGAAAGTGCCGCACAGGCGTCCCCGATCAGCACGACCCGGTTCTTGCTCCATTGCGGCATCTCGACCTGAGCGACCCGCTCGTAGTACATCTGCTCCGGCGGCGGGCACCGCTTGAGCACCTCAGGTATCAGCCAGCCCATGTCCGCGAACCGATCCCGGAGGGCGGCACGCGGATCTGCTGGGAGTTCCGGATCAGCCGTGGCGAACATCGCCGACACGGCGGCCCGGCCGTCGGAAAGGAAGAACAACTCCATGTGGCGATCGAGGGTGTCGGTCAGCACGAATCGCTCGCTGTCCGCCTCACGGGCGATGTCGGAGGCGTCGAAAACGAAAGCGGCGGTGTGGAATCCGAGATACCGCAGGTATTGCGACTCGGGCCCGAACACCAGACTTCGCACCTCCGAGTGAATCCCGTCGGCGCCGACCAGGACATCGGCCGCGAGTTCGTCTCCGGTGTCCAGGGTCACCACCACCCTGTCCTCCTCGTGGCTGACCGCGGACACCGACGTCCCGAACCGCAGGTCCACCGCGCTCGGCAGGTTCTCCCGCAATGCCTTTTCCAGATCAGGACGCAGAACGCTGCACATGCGCCCGTCGAGCATCTTGCTGATCTGTCCGTAGGGCAGGTCGCCCCGCAGGCGACCTTGATCATCGACCAAGGTGGCTTCGTCGACGGAGTGCGCGGCTTCTTCGATGGCGGGCAGGACGCCGATCGCCTCGGCGGCGTCATAGCCGCCGCCGAAGAAGTCGACCAGATAGCCGTGTTCCTGCGGGCCGTCAGCGCGCTCCAAGAGAATCACCTCTGCGCCCAGCGCCGACATGCGCTCGGCCAGGGTGAGGCCGGCGATCCCGGCACCACAAATAATCACCTTCATGGCTTCGTCACCTGTATTCGAGTGCTCGACTACTTCTTACCGAAGCCCTCGTTGTAGGCACTGCTGAAGCGGCCCAATGCGGCGACTTGGGCGTCCATTTCGGGCATCACTTCAGTGACGATCTTGCGGATCGGAGCCTCGCCCAGATTGGTCGACAGCACCGGCTTGAGCCAGCGGAACGCGGCCACCCACCTCGGGCAGTAAATTCGCGGCTTGCGGCCCTCGATCCCCTTGACGAACGCCGCCGCGCACTTGTTCACCGACGTGGTGAGGTTCAGCGGCCAGGGCAGGTTGTCCAGCAGCTTGGTGAAGGCGGGCAGGTCGGCTTTGGTGTCGCGTACCAGCGCGGTATCGATCCAGGACATATGAGCCACCCCGACACCGACCCCGAGCGGCGCCAACTCAAGACGCAGCGCGTTGGCCAGGTGCTCGTTGCCCGCCTTCGACATGTCGTACGGCGCCATCCCGGGAGATGCGGCGAAGGCCGCCAGCGACGAGACGATCAGCACATAGCCGCGACGGTCGATGATGGACGGCAGTGCGGCCCGCACGGTGTGGAAGACACCCAGCAAGTTGATGTCGATCACCCGCTTGAAGGCCTCGGGATCCACGTTGAGCACCGACCCGTAACTGGCGATGCCGGCATTGGCCATCACAACGTCGATACCGCCGAACTTCTCTACTGCCTCTTTGACGGTCGCCTGCATGGCGGGCAGGTCACGAACGTCGGCTACCGCCGTCAGCAACCGGCCATCGCCGCCGAGTTCGGCGGAAATCGAACTCAGGTCGGCTTCACTCAGATCGGTCAGGACAAGCTTGGCGCCCTTGTTGTGCAACCGGCGGGCCACTTCGGCGCCGATTCCGCGCCCGGCACCTGTAATGAGAACGACTTTGTCCTGCACCGATGTCATGGTCGAGAACGTACCACCGGGTACTACAGGCCAACCCCGAGTAATGCATCGATTGCGGTTGCCACGACCGCGGGGGCCTCGTCGTCGTGGCCACCGTATTCCAGCGCGTCGGTGGTCCAACCATCCAGTGCAGCAATCGCTTTGGGTGTGTCGAGGTCGTCGGCCAGGTATTGCCGGACGCGAGCGAGGACGTCGGCAGTGTCCGGACCGGCAGGCAGCGCGGTCGCGGTGCGCCAGCGGTGTAGCCGCGCGTGTGCGTCGTCGAGCACCTGTTGGCTCCAGGAGCGGTCGGCGCGGTAGTGCCCGACGAGCAGACCGAGTCGCACCGCCGAGGGATCGACGCCTTCTGCGCGCAGACCGGAAACCAGGACCAGGTTGCCGCGACTCTTGGACATCTTGTGCCCATCCCAGCCGATCATCCCGGCGTGGACGTAGTGCCGGGCGAATCTGCGCTCACCGCTGACACATTCGGCGTGTGCGGCGGTGAATTCGTGGTGCGGAAAGATCAAGTCGCTGCCGCCACCCTGGATGTCCAGTCCGGTGCCGATGCGGCTCAGCGCGATCGCGGCACATTCGACGTGCCAGCCCGGCCGGCCCGGCCCGAACGGCGATGGCCAACTCGGCTCTCCGGGTCTGTTGGCGCGCCACAGCAGGGCGTCGAGTTGATCGGTTTTGCCGGGTCGGCCCGGGTCGCCGCCGCGCTGCTCGAACAGTGTCAGCATGGTGTCTCGGTCGTAGCCCGACTCATAGCCGAACTGCAGGGTGGCGTCGGCGCGGTAGTAGACATCGGGGTATTCGTCATCCACGACGTAGGCCGCCCCGGCGGCCAGCATCTTCTCGACGAGTTCCACCACCTCGGCAATGGCCTCGGTTGCCCCGACGTAGTCACGCGGCGGCAGCACTCGCAGTGCCGCCATGTCCTGGCGGAACAACTCGGTCTCCCGGTCGCCGAGCTCCCGCCAATCGATTCCGTCCCGATCAGCGCGCTCGAACAACGGGTCGTCGACGTCGGTGACGTTCTGCACGTAATGCACCTCGTGCCCGAGGTCCAGCCACAGCCGATGGATGAGATCGAAGGTGAGATAGGTCGCCGCGTGGCCCAGATGCGTCGCGTCGTAGGGCGTGATACCGCAGACATACATGGTGGCCTTGCTACCGGGCTGCCGACCTGCGGTTACCGGGCGGACCTGGCGATCTGCGGTATCGAAGAGCCGCAATTCGGGGCCGCGTCCGGGCAACGCCGGGAGCGGCGGAGGGGACCACGAACGCATGCGTCGACTTTAAGCCTGCCGACGATGCCGCGTACGCAGCGGGGCGGGGGGCGTTGAGGCAAACGAGTCTGCGCCTGCGGCTTCAAGTCGGCGCGCAGGCCTTCGAAACCTCATGTAGGGCGCGGAATCCGTGATTCTGTAGCCCGTGAGTGCAGGTTCGACGCCAGAAGCGCAGTTTCGCGCGCTGAGCACACGCTGAAATCGCTCAGTGCCACGCCTGCCGGATGGCGTCGAGCAGGATGGGCGCTACCTCGGATCGGCACATTACGAAGTCCGGTAGATAGGGGTCCATCTGGTTGTAGAGCATCGGCGATCCGTCCAGCCGTGACGCATGCATTCCAGCGGCCAGCACCACCCCGGCCGGCGCCGCCGAATCCCATTCCCACTGCCCGCCCGCGTGCACGTAGGCGTCGGCCACGCCTTCGATCACCGCCATGGCCTTGGCGCCCGCCGATCCGATCCGCACCAGTTCGATGTCCAGCATCTGCCTGATCCGGTACAGGATCGCTGGTGGCCGGTTGGCGCTGACGGCGATCCGGATGACGTCCGGGATACCGACGCGTGCCGCGTCGGCGGTGACGGTGTCGCTGCGGTAGACGATGTTGCCGCGGGCGGGTAGCGAAACCGCCGCGTCGGTGATCTGCGATCGGCCGTTAGTGCCGTTGGCGCCGTCGCCGCGCTGCCACAGCGCGATGTGCACCGCCCAATCGTTGCGGCCGGGCATCGAGAATTCGCGGGTGCCGTCCAGTGGGTCGATGATCCACACCCGGTCAGACCTGAGCCGGACCAGATCGTCGTGGGCTTCCTCGCTGAGCACCGCATCGCCGGGCCGCTCGACCCGTAAGCGGCCCAGTATCAGGGCATTCGCCCGGCGGTCACCGGCATCGCCGAGTTCCCACGGGTAGTCGAACCCGACCTCCTCGCGCACCGCGAGCAAGAGTTCGCCTGCGTCGGCGGCAAGATCGGCGGCCAACGCTGCGTCCGTCTGGTCACTCGCGGCCGGGTTCACCGACCCAGTATCGCCGACGGCGGGCACCCGGTCAGAACGCCGGCCACGGGATGGGGCGGTGCCGGTTCGGTCCGGGCATCAGCGGATCGTCCATCAACGCGTGCGCGCGCTTCTTCAATGCGGCGATTTCGGCGCTGGTGATCCGGTCCGCGAGCTCCTCAGCCAGCGGGCCACGCAGCGCGTCGGCCAGCCCGGCAACCGCGGCCATCGTTTCGCCGTCGATGGGCTTGCCCGCCCAACCCCACAGCACGGTGCGCAGTTTGTCCTGGACGTGCAGGCTGACCCCGTGGTCAACCCCGTAGACGTTGCCGTCGATGCCTTTCAGGATGTGACCGCCCTTGCGGTCGGCGTTGTTGACGAGGATGTCGAACACCGCCATGCGCCGCAATCGGACGTCGTCGGCGTGCATCAGGATGACTTCGTCACCGGCGTAGTCGTAGGCGCGCAGCACCGGCAGATAACCCGGTCGCGGCTTGCCGGTGGGAAACAGATCGACGAGATCGGGTCCGGGGCGTGGATCGGCGTCGACTTCGTCGCCGGGTTGCTCTACCCACCGTTGCAGCATGCCCGGGCCAGCCGGCCCGTCGCGAATGATGGTGTACGGCACGATATTCCAGCCCAGGTAGGTCGACACCAGATAGGCGCCGACCTCGCGCCCGGCCAACGTGCCGTCGGGGAAATCCCATAGCGGCTGCTCACCGGAGATCGGTTTGTAGACGCAGTGCACGCTGTCCGATCCCAGCGCTGACTCGCAGAGAAAGGTGGCGTTGCTGGCCGAGCGGATCCTTCCCAGAACCGTCAACTCGCCGTCGCGCAGCACCTCATGTTCGTCATCCCTCGGCGTCATCGTTAGACCCGAAGAGCGCGTCGCGCCGGTAGCCGTTGGTGCGTGCGCAGATGTGCCCTTCAGAGTCCAACGGTTCCTCGCACAGCGGACACGGCGGGCGGCCGGCCGAGATGACGCGGGTGGACCTGGTGGCGAATTGTCTTGCCGATTCGGGAGTCAGAAACACCCGCACTGCATCGGGTCCTTCCTCGGTGTCATCGAGCACCACCGAGGCATCGAACTCCGCGTCGGTGACGGCCAGCAGTTCGACCACCACCGTCTGCGCCTCGGAATCCCAGCCCAGCCCCATCGTCCCCACCCGGAACTCGGCGTCCACCGGCATGGTCAACGGGCTGAGGTCATCGACCTCCGCGGGTTCCGGGGGCACCGGGGTGCCGAACCGGCGGTTGACCTCGATCAGGAGTGCACCGATGCGTTCAGCCAGCACCGCCACCTGCTGCTTCTCCAAGATCACCGACACCACCCGGGCGTCGTGGGCGGCTTGAATGTAGAAGGTGCGATTTCCGGGCTGACCAACAGTCCCGGCCACGAAACGGTCGGGTGTGCGGAAGACGTGAATTGCTCGGGCCATGGCTCTTCCAAAATACCGTGCAGTGGGCTCGCCGCGCGATCGCGTGCCTCGCGATCCACCGCGGAGGCGCCGGCGGGCACCTATTCGGTGGAGCCGCCCACCACTGCATCACCAGCGGGCACCGCGCCCTCGGACGACTTCTCCCCCGACTGCTCTTTCGCTTCAGGCTGAGGCGGGGGCGCGGCGCGCAGCCCCGCCGACAGCCGAGCCCCGGTGTGATTGACGTGCAATACAAACGGCCGCAACGGGGTGTAGCGGATGACGCTCACCGACGCGGGGTCGGCGTTCACGCGCTGAAAGCTGTCGAGGTGCATCCCGTACGCGTCGGCGATCAACGACTTGATCACATCGCCGTGGGTGCAGGCCACCCACAACACGTCCCCGCCGTGCTCCTCGGCGAACCGCTTGTCCAACTCGCGCACCGCACCGACCGCGCGCGCCTGAACCTGCGCCAGTCCCTCCCCGTTGGGGAACACCGCCGCGCTGGGATGGGCTTGGACCACCCGCCACAACGGCTCGCTGACCAATTCGCTGATCTTGCGGCCGGTCCACTCGCCGTAGTCGACTTCGGCGAGCCGTTCCTCGATCAGTGGCTGCAGGCACAGCGCCTCGGCCAGTGGCTCGACAGTGCGACGGCAACGCAACAGCGGCGACGACACGATCGCCCGGATACGTAAGTCGCCGATGCGATCGATCAGTCCAGCGGCCTGCTCGCGCCCCTTGTCGTCGAGGTCGACGCCCTCGGATCGGCCCGCCAGGGTGCCCGCGGTGTTGGACGTCGACCGGCCGTGGCGCAACAGCAAGACGGTCATGTGGCGGCGACCGTCCCCGTCGCCAGCAGGATCAGCACCGCAGCACCGGCAAGCACTCGGTAGCCGACGAACCAGTACATGTTGTGCCGAACCAGAAAACGCAGGAACCAGGACACCGCGGCCAACCCGATGACGAAGGCGATCAGGGTGGAGACCAGCAGCTGCGGACCGGTGGCGCTCATCCCCTCGGTGACCGGGTGAAATGCGTCCGGTAGCGAGAACAACCCGGAGGCGAATACCGCCGGAATGGCCAGCAGGAAACCAAACCGGGCAGCGAGTTCGCGTTCCAGGCCGAGGAACAACCCGGCGCTGATGGTCGATCCGGAACGCGAGACACCGGGTACCAGGGCCAGGCATTGCGCCGCACCCACGATGATGGCGTCGCGCCAGTTGAGTTGCTCGACATCGCGCCGCTGGCGACCGATGTATTCGGCGAAAGCAATCACCGCCGAGAAGACGACCAGCGCCGTCGCGATCACCCACAGATTACGGACGCCGGAGCGAATCAGGTCTTTGAACAGCAGCCCCAGGATGCAGATCGGGATGGTGCCGATGATGACGTACCACCCGAGCCGATAGTCGGCGTGGCGCTGCGACTTCGCCGTCAGGCCCTTGAACCAGGCCCGCAGAATGCGCACGATGTCGCGACCGAAGTACACGAGCACCGCAGCCTCGGTGCCCAATTGGCTCACCGCGGTGAAGGAAGCGCCCGCGTCGGCGCTGAAGAAGACTCGCGACACGATCGCCAAGTGACCCGAGGAGGAGACCGGGAGAAACTCGGTCAGACCCTGAACCACGGACAAAACGATTACTTGTCCCCAGGACATCGCCGAAACCGCAGACACGACGACGACCGTACCGGGTGCCGATAAGTGTCGGCCCCTGCGGACCGTGACCTAGTGGGAAACAGGTACCGCTTGGGCCACGGAGTCGCGCACAGCCGCAGCCAGGCTGCGGTCATCGGTCAGGTCGATCTCAACAAGGCTGCGCACTGCTCGCGCGACGACTTCCTCAGCCTGCGGGACAGGTCCGGACAACCTGGGTCGGTAAACTTCGACGACGAGCAGACGATGCTCAATATGAAAGGAAAAACTGCGTCCGTCTCCGACCCGTCCGTACCCGCTGGCGAAGATCCCTGTACTCATGTCTTCGATAGCAAACTCGTGGTTTGCGATATGCCGGTCAGCGGTGACGGTCATGCGGTGAGAATACCTCTGCAGGGCTGATTTACACCCCAACATCGTGATTTTGTGCGTATTTGCGTCCTAAAGGTTTGCTTTGTGTTCTGAAATCCGGGAGATAACGGTTGCTATCTGACTTGCGGAAGGCGGTCCATCCGTGGGTCGCCCTCACGGCGGTGTTGCTGATCGCGGTGGCCGGATGTTCGTCAAATCCGCTCGATGCCACTCCTCCGACGATCGAACCAGCCCGGGCGGCCGTCTCACCGCCGGCGCAGAACCCCGCCGGAATAGTGCTGCCACTGGGCGGGACCCCGCTGTCCGCCTTATTCGACGGTGAATCACGCCAGTTGGTGGTCCTGTCCCCCGGAACCGATCCAGCGGCAACGGCCAGCGTCTCGGTGTTCGGCGGCCAGGTCGCGCCCGACAATCCTGCTCATTCGGTTGTCCTTCCGGGACCTGCGACAGCTCTGACCGGCGACGGGCATGGCACCGTTTTCGCGGCGACCCGAGGCGGTTACTTCGCGGTCGAACTGTCCGCTCGCCGCAGCACCAAAGTGACCGTGGCCGACGCCAAAGACACCGAGTTCACCGCCATCGCGCGCCGGTCCGACGGCCGACTGGTGTTGGGCAGCGCCGATGGCGCCGTCTACACACTGGCAGCCGGCGATCAGAATGCGATCGCAACGACAGTCAACCGCAACAAGATCTTCGCGCGCGTCGATGTTCTTGCAACACAAGGTAATACGACCGTTGTACTGGATCGCGGTCAAACTTCGGTGACGACGATCGGCGCGGACGGCCACGCCGAACAGGCGCTGCGTGCCGGTGAGGGCGCGACCACGATGGTCGCCGATCCGCAGGGCCGAGTACTGGTTGCCGACACCCGCGGCGGCCAACTGCTGGTCTACGGTGTCGACCCGCTGATCTTGCGCCAGGAGTTCCCGGTGCGGCAGGCCCCGTACGGACTGGCCGGGTCCCGCGAACTGGCCTGGGTGTCCCAGACGGCGTCAAACACCGTTATTGGTTACGATCTGAGCACCGGAATCCCCGTGGAAAAGGTGCGTTACCCAACCGTGCAGCAACCTGACTCCCTTGCTTTCGACGAAGCGTCGGACACCTTGTACGTGGTGTCCGGTTCGGGGGCCGGCGTGCAGGTCATCGACCATGCGGGGGCTAGGCCATGACCAACCGGCCGCGATGGAACCGCCTGCCCGCGGGTTGGGAAGCCGAGATGTCCGAGGAGTACGAGTGGGCGCCACTGCGACTCCCGCCGGAAGTGACCCGGATCAGCGCCTCAACCCGACTGTCCATCGAGGCCGAGTACCGCGGTTGGGAACTCACCCGGGTACGCCTTTACACCGACGGAAGCAGACGAATATTGTTGCGCCGCAAGAAATCCCGCGCGGATAACCAGATTTCCGAGCAACCGGAACCGGGACGGTGACCGAACAGCGCGAAAACCCGCACCGGATGTATCGCCTACTGCGAAGTCTGTTTTTCCTGGTGCCGGCCGAGCGCGTGCATACCTTGGTCTTCGCCGCACTGCGGGCCATCACCGCCACTTCGCCGGTGCGCACGATGCTTCGCCGCCGATTAGGGCCGACTGATCCGGTGTTGGCGAGCACGGTGTTCGGGGTGCGGTTTCCCGGGCCGCTCGGGCTGGCAGCCGGTTTCGATAAGGATGGGGCAGGCTTATCAACTTGGGGCGCAATGGGTTTCGGATTCGCCGAGATCGGCACCGTCACCGCTCACCCGCAGCCCGGCAATCCGGCACCACGCCTGTTCCGACTGGCTGACGACCGCGGCCTGCTGAACCGAATGGGCTTCAACAACCACGGCGCCGGTGCGCTGGCGGCCCGACTCGCCCAGCACGTGCCCGATGTTCCGCTCGGGGTCAATATCGGAAAGACCAAGACGACGCCGGCCGCCGATGCCGTCAACGACTACCGCGCAAGCGCCAGGCTGCTGGCTCCCCTTGCGTCGTATCTCGTCGTCAACGTCAGCTCGCCGAACACCCCGGGACTGCGGGATCTGCAGGCGGTGGAGTCGCTGCGGCCGATCCTTCTCGCCGTCCAGAACGAAGCTGCCGGCACCTCGACCCCGGTACTGGTCAAGATCGCACCGGACCTCGCCGATTCCGAGATCGACGACATCGCCGATCTGGCCGTGGAACTGGGCCTGGCCGGCATCGTTGCCACGAACACCACGGTGTCGCGCGACGGGTTGCGCACGCCCGGTGTCGACGAGCTGGGCGCCGGTGGCATCTCCGGGCCGCCGGTAGCCCGCCGGGCGGCGGAGGTACTCACCAGGCTCTATGACCGCGTCGGCGATCGATTGGTGCTGATCAGCGTCGGCGGCATCGAAACCGCCGACGACGCCTGGGCACGCATCGAAGCGGGCGCCTCGCTACTGCAGGGCTACACCGGCTTCATCTACGGCGGCGGCGCGTGGGCCAGAGAAGTTCACGACGGCATTGCCCGCAGGTTGCACGACGGCGGCTTCGCCTCCCTGCATGATGCCGTAGGCTCAGCGGTCGCAAAACGGGAGCGCTGACGTCCGAGGCCGGCCCGGCCGAGTCAGGTGCCTCGAATCGCAATTATGCGTTTGTACAACACGGCCCTTGGGAATCTGCGAACATGAAAACGTTCGTTGTCTTGGGGGTCCAACGTCATGTCTTTTCTGATCGCTACAACCGAATCGGTGGCTGCTGCCGCGGATAATTTGGCGGGCATAGGCTCGCAACTTTCGACTGCCACGGGGTCGGTGGCAGGTCCAACGACCAACCTCGCGTCCGCCGCCGCCGACGAGGTGTCCACCGCGATCGCGCAGTTGTTCGGCAGCTACGGTCGGGATTTCCAAACGCTCAACGCCCAGGCGGCGACGTTCCAAGCAGATTTCGTCAGCCTGCTACGCGGCGGAGCGGCGGCATACGTCAGCGCTGAGATCGCCAACGTGCAGCAGAGCCTGCTGACCGGGTTGAGCATCACCAATGCCGCTCCGGCGGCGCCCTTGGATCCGCTGGGCGGGCTGGGCCCCATCCTCGCCGGCGGCAGTCTGGGCGGGCTCTTGAGTCCGCTCCAAGGCAGTTTTAATTCGCTGCTCAATGCCGGTCCGCTGGGCAGCATCTCCGGGAGTCTGACCAAACAGTTCGGCACCGTCGCATCGGGTCTGCTGCTCGGCGGGAGCCTCGGCGCATTCCAGCAGTCGATGTCCTCCGCAGGCCAGACCGCTGCCTACGCCGTTAACCCCTATCAAGACCTCTTCACCATGACCAATGCCAACCTGTCCACTATCGGCAACGACTGGGCAAACAACCCGTTCCCGGTCCTGCAGCAGATCTCCGCCAACCAAGCGCGATACGCGAACACGATCAGCACCAACATCGCACTGTCGCTCCAAGACTTCCCGAACGGGCTGAACCACAACGCCGCGATCGGCTACCAGGGCGCATCGACGTTCGACTACAAGGGCACCTTTGAGGCGTTGCAAGCGAGACAGGCCGCCAACGGTCAGGTAACCAGCACGTCGCTGCAGAACGCGATCATGTCCCTACAGGAACGGCTGCCGGTGTTCTTCAACGACGTCGGGGGCATCGGGGGGTCGCTCGTCTCCGGCGATTTCCATGGCGCGGTGTACGGCATCCCGCGTGCCGTCGCCGACCTGCTCGTGGGCGGGGTCAATTTCAACAACCTGTCCACCCTCAACACCGAAGGTCCAGCGGGAGATCTGCTGCCGTTGGCCTCGGGTACAGGAGGCCTGCAGGATCTCGTCTCGCTGATGCCCCCTGGCACGATCCATCAGCAGATCGCGCAGAACTTCGTCAACGTCACCAACTCAGTGGTGAGCCCGGTTGCCCTCACGTTGATCGGTCCACCGATCGCAACGTTGGACGGTTTGGCCCAGGCTGCGACAGTGTTCAGCAACGCCATTCAAACCGGAAACGGTGTGGCCGCGCTCGGCGCGCTCGTCGACACGCCCGCATACATGCTCAACGGCTTCCTCAACGGCAACACCGTGGTCGATATCACCATCCCGCTGTCTGCGACCTTCGATGCGAGCATTCTCGGACTCGACCTGTTCCCGATCGGCATCGGCGCACCGGTCGTGGTACACCTGCCATTCACCGGCATTCTCACTGCGCCGCAACCGATCTCCGCGACGATCAACGTGCCCGCATTGCTGGGTGACGTCCCGGTGACCATGTCTTTTGCTGACTTCACCATCGGCGGCGCCGTTCCGGTGCTGCTGAACCAGCTTCCGCAAACGATCGCTTCGGCAATCACACCGAAGTAATCGGCGTACCGAGTGATTCGGCAACGAAATCTGTTGTGCGACGGTGCCATTCGCGCCACCCTCGCATCATGGGATGGCCCACCCCTTCGATACCCACCCATTGCGCGTCCAATCCACGTTGCCGCGCACGCGCAGTCTGCGCACGCGAGAGTCGTGGATCGGTGCGCGTATCGGCGGTGCCGTGCAGAACCAGGAGTCGCGTTCCCACCGGGATCAGGTCACCCTTGTCGCCGTCCCACCACGGAGCCAGCGCCACGACCGCCGCGATATCGCCCTGGGCAGCGAGTTGCGCCGCCACCCGCCCACCCATCGAATGGCCAACCAACACAACATTCTTCACGTTCTCCGGGTTCAGCCGCCGCTGAACCTTGCTGAGCACTTCAGCGGCGTCGCGCACCGCGTCCCGCTGCGGTCCATTCCAGCCGCGCAGCCGATATTGCACCTGCACCACCGCGACGTCGGGCCCTAGCCTGCGCCGCAATGCGCGAGTGACGAACACCATTCGGACATTGGCCAATTGCCACCATCGCGACGCCTCGTCGCTGCGCACCCGACCGCCAGGTAGGACGAGCACACACGCGCGCGGATTTTCCGTTGCCACAGGATTGATTCGGAGCTGACGGCGGTTTGGACGCAGTTTGCGCGATCTACGTCTGTTCGTAGGTCGCGTGGATGACGGCGCGGGCGATCGCGTGCTGGAACAGGTTGAAGCCCAGATACGCCGGGCTGGCGTCCTCGGCGAGATCCAGCTTGTCGACGTCGACGGCATGCACGGCCACGTAGTACCGGTGCGGGCCATGTCCGGGCGGCGGTGCGGCCCCGATGAAACGGCGCGCGCCGGCGTCGTTGACCAGCGTGACCGCGCCGCCCGGGAGGTTACTGCCGGCGCCGGCGTCGGCAGCCAACTCCGTGACGTCGGCGGGCAGGTTGGCCACCGCCCAGTGCCAGAACCCGGATGCGGTCGGTGCGTCGGGGTCGTAGACGGTGACCGCGAAGCTGCGGGTTTCCGCGGGGAAGCCCGACCAGCTCAGCTGCGGGCTGACGTCCTCGCCACCCGCACCCATGATCCCGCTGACCTGCGGCTTGGCCAGCGGCTGCCCGTCGGTGATCGAAGCCGAGGTCAGGGTGAACGACGGCAGCTCGGGCAGCGCGTCGTAGGGGTTGGGCACAGACATAGTCAGTCCTCTCGTGTGATCAGCAATGGGTCAGGAAGTGCGCGAGCACCTTGGTGCCGAACCGCAACGCGTCGATGGGTACCCGTTCGTCGACGCCATGGAACAGCGACGTGAAATCCAGATCCGGCGGCAGCCGCAGCGGGCTAAAGCCGAAGCAGCGAATTCCCAAGCGCATGAACGCCTTTGCGTCGGTCCCGCCGGAGAGCATGTAGGGCACCGTCCGGGCGTCCGGGTCGAAGGCCAGCACCGCGGCGTTCATCGCGTCGACCAGGTCGCCGTCGAAGGTGGTTTCGTAGGAGGACAGGTCCCTGATCCACTCGCGGGTGACGTCGGGACCGATCAGCTTGTCGACCTCGGCCTCGAACGCTGCACGCCGACCGGGCAGCACGCGGCAGTCCACCACGGCTTCGGCCGTCGCGGGCACCACGTTGGCCTTGTATCCCGCCTTGAGCATGGTCGGGTTCGCGGTGTCGTGCAGCACGGCCTTCAACATCCGCGCCATCGGACCCAGTTTGTCGATCAGCCCGTCGAGATCGGGGGAATCGACGTCGAACTCCAGGCCGGTCTCTTCACCGATGACTTCCAGGAACTGCGCGACGGTATCGGTGACGACCAGCGGAAACTGATGCCTGCCCAGCTTGGCGACGGCCTCGGCGACGGCGGTAACCGCATTGTTGTCGTGCACCATCGACCCGTGTCCGGCGACGCCGCGCGCGGAGAGCCGCATCCAGTTGATGCCCTTCTCGGCCGTCTCGATCAAGTACAGCCGACGCTCACCGCCGTCGCGGCGCGGCACCGTCAGCGAGAAGCCACCGACCTCGCCGATCGCTTCGGTGACACCCTCGAACAGATCGGGCCGATTGTCGACCAGCCATTGCCCGCCGTACTTGCCGCCGTGTTCCTCGTCGGCGACGAAGGCGAACACCAGGTCGCGCGGCGGCACGATGCCGGCCCGTTTGAAGTGCCGGGCCAGCACCAAGGTCATGCCCACCATGTCCTTCATGTCGACCGCGCCGCGGCCCCAGACGTAGCCGTCCTCGATTGCACCGGAGAACGGGTGCACGCTCCAGTCCGCCGGCTCGGCCGGCACCACGTCGAGATGCCCGTGGATCATCAGGGCGCCGCGGGACCGGTCCGCCCCGGGGAGGCGCGCGAAAACGTTGCCCCGGCCAGGCGCGCCGGACTCGACATACTCGGTCTCGTATCCGACTTCAGCGAGCTGTTCGGCGACCCATTGGGCGCACTCGGCCTCGCCCTTGGTCGTCTCGAGTTCCCCCGTATTGGTGGTGTCGAACCGGATCAGCCTGCTGACCAACTCGGCCACATCATCACTCGGATCACTCGGATCACTCGGATCACTCGAGGCCTCGGTCTCAGGGGTCACAGTCACCTTTCCTACCACTGACGGGCAGTGACGGGCACTGCCGGGCGTTCCCGCTCCCCCTAGGCCAGCCCAATTGGGAGCCTGCGCGACGATCCGATAGCCTTAGCTGCCAACTGAGGTTGGCTGAGTCCGAGTGGCGGAATGGCAGACGCGCTAGCTTGAGGTGCTAGTGCCCTACTAATGGGCGTGGGGGTTCAAGTCCCCCCTCGGACACACGACTGAGGCGAGCAGAATGAACGGCTACGTTCATTCTCGAGCCGATGGAGTGTGTTGAGCGGCGAAGCCGCGATCACACACGACTGAGGCGAGCAGAATGAACGGCCACGTTCATTCTCGAGCCGATGGAGTGTGTTGAGCGGCGAAGCCGCGATCACACAATGATCGAACACCCCGGCCAGGTGCCGGGGTTTTCTTTGGGCAGGGATGACGCTGCAGTGCCGGCGCCGAAATTGCAGTGGCAGCACTGAAAGTGCAGTGGCGCCACCGAAAGTGCAGTGAGAGCGTGATTTTCAGCGTCCGGGGTGTCTGTGCGCACAATCGGAGCCACCAACGCACGCTCGACGCCGCCGATGCACACTCGCCGCCACCGACATGGTGTACGCCAAGTTGATTTGCGCACAACGGCATTGATGGCCGTCCAACGAGCACAGACCGCGCATCGATCTCCGCCCGGTGCCCGACATGATCGCCGTCGTCGTAGGCTGGGAACGGTCAGCAGCGGAAGTGTGACCATGACCCCACCCAGTGGCTTTCTCCGGCGGACGCCGACTCGCAAGTTCCGCGATCGTCATGAGGCCGGCCGCATCCTGGCCGAGTCGCTGACCGCTTACCGTGGCACACCGGGCCTGCTGGTCCTCGGACTGGCCAGGGGTGGTGTACCCGTCGGGTGGGAAGTCGCCGCGGCGCTGGGAGCCGATTTGGACGTGTTTCTGGTGCGCAAGCTGGGAGTCCCGCGCTGGCCGGAGTTGGCGATGGGTGCGCTCGCCAGCGGCGGCCGGGTGGTGATGAACGACAGCGTGCTGTCCGGCCTGCACGTCACCGAAGAACAGATCCGTCAAGTGATCGACAGTGAGACGATCGAGCTTCGCCGTCGCGAACACGCCTATCGAGCGGGCCGTGCGGTCGCCGACACACGCGGGCGCACCGTGATTCTGGTCGACGACGGCATCGCGACCGGCGCCAGCATGCTGGCGGCGGTACGCGCCGTGCGTGGAGATGACCCGCTATCTGTCGTCGTAGCCGTACCCGTCGGGCCGCGGTCAGCCTGCCGGCAACTGGCGGCCGAAGCCGACGATGTGGTGTGCGCAACCATGCCGGTCGACTTCGACGCCGTCGGCCAGGTGTACGCCGACTTTCATCAGGTCAGCGACGATGAGGTCCGCGAATTGCTAGGCGCCGAAGCCCAGCAGCGATGAGGGGCGCTACTTGGATTTCTCGTCGGCCGTCTCAGCGCTAATGTCTTGCGGCAAGTCGGCCTCGTCGGGATAGTCGACGGCGTCGGCAGACTCGCCCTGGGCGGCTGATTCCATAACGTCTGAGTCGGCCTCGTCTTCACCGGCCGCCTCACGCTGCTGGCGCTCGCGTACCGCATCCACGATCAGCAGGATGACGCCCAACACGCTGGCACCGATACACACCCACGCGACCAGCTCGTTGCTGGTCACCACCGCGAATACCAAGGCCACGAGCCCGATGAGGGCTAGAACGAGGGCAATGATCAGCATCAGTCATCCTCCAGGCGAGACGCGACTGCCAGACCTATCAGGGCAGACTGAGCCGAGCTTGGGGCTCGGCGTGTGTCCGGAGCCAGTCGGCAGCTCCGTTGGCGTCTGTCCGGCTAGTTTTGACCGCGATTGAACTGCTCAAACCCGCCAGCGTCGGCGCTGGAATCGACCGGAGCCGCCGACCCACGCTGACCGAGCTCCTCGAGCTGGGATTCCAGGTAGGTCTTGAGGCGGGTGCGGTATTCGCGTTCGAACGTCCGCAACTGCTCAAGGCGGCCCTCCAGCACCGTGCGCTGCTGGTTGATGGTCCCCATGATCTCGGAGTGCTTGCGTTCTGCGTCGGCCTGCAGGGCGTCGGCCTTCTCTTGCGCCTGACGCAACTGAGTCTCGGAACGGGACTGGGCGTCAGAAAGCATCGCGTCGGAGCGCTGGCGCGCCTCGGCGACCGTGGTCTCCGCGGTGTGCCGAGCCTCGCTGAGGATCTGGTCGGCGTTGGCACGAGCGTCGGACAGCATCTTGTCCGACTCGGCCTTTGCGGTGCTGGTGAGCCGGTCGGCGGTGTCCTGAGCCAGGCTGAGCACGCGGGCCGCACGTAGCGCCTGTTCCTCATTGTTACCTGACGGAGCTGCAACGGGGGCCGGCGCCGGCGGCGGCTTGACGGGCTCTGGCTCGGGCTCGTAGGTCGGAATCGGCTGAGCAACCGTGGGAGCGGCCGCAACAGATCCCCCACCCGACGCAAGTTCCTGGTCCAACTCGGCGATTCGCTGTCGCAGATCGGAGTTCTCCTCGATCAGCCGCGTCAGCTCGTTTTCCACCAGGTCGAGGAAAGCGTCAACCTCGTCCTCGTTGTACCCACGTTTGCCGATAGGCGGCTTACTGAACGCCACATTGTGGACGTCAGCGGGTGTAAGCGGCATTCTTGTCCCCTCGAGTTACTGGACGGTCAAACGGTCTGGAAAGTGTAGAACGGACCGGTAGCCATAGCGCAACTGCCGTCCATCCTGTCACACCAGACTCGGCGGTTGCCGACTGAGCATTAAGTAAGGCTGAATTTCAACGACCAAGCCAATAAATCACATTCTGTGGATTTCAATAATCATGCGCGCCAAACTTGTCGCCGAACTGTGGCCGAAACGTCGCAAAAATCCCATGGTCGCGACCCGCTGCGCGCGCGCCACCCGTCCTACCGCCGGCACGCTCAAGTCGCCGCACCGAAGGCCAGTTGCATGCCGATGAAGGCAACGAGCAACAGCACCAGGATGGACAGGTCCAAGCGGACCGCGCCGATGGTGATCTGTGGGATCAGTCGGCGCAACAACTTCACCGGTGGATCGGTGATCGACATGATGATCTCGAGGATCACCACGGTGATGCCAGTGGGACGCCAGTCACGACTGAACGAGCGGATCCACTCAATGACGACCCGCGCAATGAGCAGCAGCCAGAACGTGAAAAGCGCAAACCCAAGGATCTGAAAGAACAGCACCAACGAGAAGCCCGACCTTACTGATGAGGATGTCTGGAGCCACCCCACCGAGGCGGCGAAGGCAAGCCTACCGACCCATGCTGAGCCCACACATCCTGTGGGCGTCTGCCAGCGGGCCCAACACGCGATCAGCCCGGCGGGTCACCGGGTGACCTACCGGGCTGATCGGCAGATATTTCGCCTATTGGTAAGCGTAGAAGCCGGTTTCGGCGATCCGGCGACGCTCCTCGGGCGATACGTCGACGTCCGCGGGCGAGAGCAAGAACACCTTGGTGGCCACCTTGTCGAAAGAACCGCGCAGCGCGAAAGCCAGGCCGGCGGCGAAGTCGACCAACCGCTTGGCGTCGGCGTTGTCCATTGACACCAAGTCCATGATCACCGGCGTGCCGTCACGGAAACGCTCACCGATGGTGCGCGCCTCGCTGTAGTCCTTCGGCCGCAATGTGGTGATCTTCGACAAGGGGTGACCCTCCTCGAACATCATCGCCATCCGGCGTGGGTCCATCGCCAACGCGCCGCGCGTTGCGCCGCGACCACCCAACCAAGATCCCAGTCGAGGCCGGGCCATGTCGGGATGCTCGAACTCGCGCGCCGGGAAGCGAGACTCGTCAGGGTAGGCGGCCCGGTAACTGCTGGGCGGCGGGTAGTCCGCAGCCTCGCCGCGCATCTCACCACGCGGATCGCGGGGGCGGGGCTCGTCGTACTCGCGCTCGCGGTCGCGTTCGCGACCTTCGTAACGGCCGTATTCATCGTCGAATCGTGGCCGTGAATAACCGCGGGAGGGAGTCCGGTCGTCGTAATACTCGTCGTCGTAATCCTCCATCGGAGCCATACCGAAGTAGGCCTTGACCTTGTGAAGTGTGCTCATCGTGCGACCCCTTCTAGCCTGGGATATATGTTGTCTGTGATGAAGGTGTGACTCGAGTGACTATTCACGGTGACCGTAACCGCCGTTGACCCAATAGCGCGGTACCGACACGCACACATGTCGAACCGTGTTTGACAGCCACTTCGAGGTCGCTGGACATGCCGGCCGACAGTCCGACCGCAGCCGGGAACTCCAACTGCACACGGTCGTGCTCCGATTGCAGCCGGTCAAAGGCCTGCTCGGGCTCCCAGTCCAGTGGCGGGATGCCCATCAAACCGACCAAATCCAGGCTCTCGGAGCCTTCTGCTTGCGCGCAGATCCGGTCCACCGCGCCGGGTGTGTTGACATCGACGCCACCGCGCGACACGTCACCGTCAAGGCTCACCTGTATGTAGACCCGCAACGGCTTGTCGCGGCGATGTTCGCCGAGCGCACCTGAAACTGCCCGATCCAGTGCTGTTACCAGCTCCGGACTGTCGATCGAGTGAGCGGTGTGCGCCCAGCGGGCCAGCGACCGCGCCTTCTTGCGCTGGATCTGACCCACCATGTGCCACTGCAGATCCCTGGACCCACTCTGTTGTGAGGCCGCTGACAGCGCGGCGACCTCTGCGATCTTCGCCGAAGCTTCCTGGTCTCGTGATTCACCAACTGCCCGGCAACCCAATCTGGACAAAATCGCAACATCGGTTGCTGGAAAGAATTTCGTAATAGGGACAAGTTCAATTTCGCCGACATTTCGATGCGCCGCTGCCGCGGCCGCGGCGAGGCGCGATCGGACCCCGGCCAGTGCCCGCGTCAATTCGGATTGGCGTTCTACTTGTGTTGAATTCTGAGCCGCCATCGCGGTCATTCCATCCACACCACCGACGCCAGCCGGCCGGTCGGCGCGCCGCGCCGATGGCTGAACAGCGCCGGATCGGCAACCGTGCAACGAGGATCGATTTCGATGGACGTCACACCCAATTTGCTTAATTGAGAAGCGATTCCGGCTCGCAAGTCGAGCCCGGGAGTCCCTGCGGCAGTAGTGGTGCGACTGCCCGGCAACGCCGCCTCGACTTCTTGGGCCATCGCGGCCGGCACCTCGTAATTGCGCCCGCTGACCGCCGGGCCCAGCAGCGCCGAGATGTCGCCGACATGCGCGCCCTGCGCCAGCATCGCCTCGACCGCGTGGACCACCACACCGTGCTGCGCACCGACGCGACCAGCGTGCACCGCGGATATGACGCCGGCCCGCGCGTCGGCAAGTAAGACCGGCACGCAGTCGGCGGTCAATACGGCCAGCGCCAATCTCGGCGTGCTGGTCACCAAGCCGTCGGTGGCGTCGACCACCGAGTCACGTGGCTCGTTGACCGACTCGACCCGGTCACTGTGCACCTGGTTCATCCACAGCACACGCCGATCGGGCAGACCGATGGACTTGGCCAGGCGGGCGCGGTTGGCCGCCACGGCGGCCGGATCGTCGCCGACGTGGTCGCCGAGATTGAAGCTGTCGAACGGCGGTTTTGATACCCCGCCCGCCCGGGTGGTGGACACCCGGCGGATACGAACGTTCACCGTCCTAGTATCCGGAATCTGTTGCCCGCCAGACCGCATCGATGTCAGGCCACCATGTTTCGTGGCCGGTTTGTCGCACACTGGCAAGCGAACCGATACCTCAGCGGCGCATGAAGGGCGGCACGTCGACATCGTCGTCATCGCCACCGATGCTCAGCGTCGCCCCGTTGGTGTGAATCGGCACGCTCACGGCGTCGACCGGCTCGAACAAGGTCGAGGTGAGCTTGCCGGCCTTGGCCGACTCGATCCGGTGCGCGCCGGCGGATTCGGTTCCGTTGGTGACCGGCTTGCGGCCGGGTCCGGCGTCGAAGCCTGCGGCGATGACGGTGACGCGCACCTCGTCGCCGAGCGAGTCGTCGATCACGGTGCCGAAGATGATGTTCGCTTCGGGGTGGGCGGCGTCCTGCACCAGCGAGGCCGCCTCGTTGATCTCGAACAGGCCCAGGTCGCTTCCGCCGGCGATCGACATCAGCACACCCTGCGCGCCCTCCATCGAGGCCTCCAGCAGCGGCGAGTTGATGGCGATCTCGGCAGCTTTGAGCGACCGTCCCTCACCGCGGGCGGAGCCGATGCCCATCAGGGCAGTGCCCGCGCCGGACATGATGCCCTTGACGTCGGCAAAGTCGACGTTGATCAGACCCGGTGTAGTGATCAGGTCGGTAATGCCCTGCACACCGTTGAGCAGCACCTCGTCAGCACTGCGGAACGCGTCCATCAACGACACTGCGGCGTCGCCCATCTGCAGCAGGCGGTCGTTGGGAATCACGATCAGGGTGTCGCAGCTCTCGCGCAACGCCCCGATGCCGTTCTCGGCCTGGTTACTGCGTCGCTTGCCCTCGAACGAGAACGGCCGAGTGACGACGCCAACGGTCAGCGCTCCAAGTTTGCGGGCGATGCTGGCGACGACGGGCGCTCCGCCGGTGCCGGTGCCGCCACCTTCACCCGCGGTGACGAACACCATGTCGGCGCCGCGCAGCAGCTCCTCGATCTCGTCCTTGGCGTCCTCGGCGGCCTTCTTGCCGACCTCCGGGTCAGCACCGGCCCCGAGGCCGCGCGTCGATTCGCGGCCGACATCGAGCTTGACGTCCGCGTCGCTCATCAACAACGCCTGCGCGTCGGTGTTGATCGCGATGAACTCCACGCCTTTGAGGCCCTGCTCGATCATCCGGTTGACGGCGTTCACGCCGCCACCGCCGATGCCCACGACCTTGATGACAGCCAGATAGTTATGTGGGGGGGTCATCATTCGTCTTCCTCCCTGATGGGCTTCAAATTCCTTGAAAATCTCTGCGTGTCTACTTGCAAAAGTCTCAACCTCAACCATAGAGTTAGAGTTATGTCAAGTAGTTCCGCGTAACCAGAACCGTATGGGTACGACGGGCACTACCCGCGCAGGCGCGCCGACACGCGTCGCGCAATTTTTGTGCACCAACACGTGAATTGCTGATAGCTGCGCTATTTCACCGTGGGCAAGTCTGGGCTGGACACGTCGTAGGTGCGACCGGGCTGCGTCAGCAGCGCCGCCAACTTCTCGGCCTTCTCATCTGCCCGATCTGTGGTCCCCCAGATCACCACTCGGCCGTCAGACAGCGTGAGGGTGATCGCCGAGACCGTCGGGGCAGCGATGCGGCCAACCTCGCCGGCCACCTCGGGGCGCAGGGCGGTCAGCACTTTGAGCGCGGCCAGCGTGGCGGGGTCGGTCGGGCCGGGAGTGTCGACGTCTATGTAGGGAATCGCCGGTGGCGGCGGGTCAGTCGCGAAATCGACGCCGTCGCGGTCGAACAGGTGCGGACCATCCGCGAAGTCCTTTACCACCACCGGAACCCGTTCGACGACTGTGATGCGCAGTGCCGACGGATACTGCCGTTGCACCCGGGCGCTGGCCACCCGCCGGATCGCCGCGACCCGGTCGGCGACCGCATTGGTGTTGATCTGCAGCAGCGGTGTTCCGATCGAGACCTGCGCCACGTCCAGAATTTCTTCGCGAGTGACGACACCGGTGCCGGTGACAACGATATTGCGGGCCGACATTGCCGGCGTGAAGTACAGGATCAGCCCCAACCCGATTCCGACCACCATCAACACCACCGTCGCAAGCAGCATCCGCAAGCCCCGGACCACTCCGCGTGCAGCGGGTTTGGATTCGGTTACGACCGGTCCGCGGGAGCGGCGCTTGGCCTCCCGACGGGCCTGCTCTATCGCGGTGGCGCGGGCCTCGGCGGCGCGTCGTTCGGCCCGCTCCCGACGTTCGCGCCGGCGGGCGCCCTCGACCTGTTCGGCCGGGTCCGGATCTTCTTTGTTCGCAGTGGATATCGGTTCGGTAGCCGCTTCGGCGGCCACCGACTCGTCTGCCGGTTCCAGGTTGGTGGGTTCGCCCCGGTCGATGGGTTGGCCCTCGGATTGGCCCCCGGGTCGACCAACTTCAGGCTCGCTCATTGCGCTGTCCCCGGCCAATCGGGCAAATACCGACTGGCCCGAAGCCGCAGCGCAGTAACGATCTCCGGCCCCAACAACGTCACGTCACCTGCACCCATGGTGACGATGACGTCGCCCGGACCCGCCGCGGACGCCACGGCCTCGGCCACCGCCGAGAAATCCGGCAGGTACCGGACCGGCACGCTGACGTTGTCGGCGACGCTCGCGCCACTCACCCCGGCGAGCGGTTGTTCACGAGCGCCGTAGACGTCGAGCACGAACACCTCGTCCGCCCCACTCAGCGCGCTACCGAACTCTTTTGCGAAAGCCTTTGTCCGCGAATACAAATGGGGCTGAAATACAACGAGCGAACGGCCGATCCCCGCTTGCTGCACCACCGCTCGTACCGCGGCCAGAGTGGCGCCGACCTCGGTCGGATGGTGGGCGTAGTCGTCAAACACCCGTATCGACTCATCCCCTTCCCCCTGGGCGCCGACCAATTCGAAGCGGCGACGAACCCCCTCGAAACCGGCCAGGCCGTCGAGGATCTCGTCGATTGGCGCGCCGACTTCGATCGCGGCCAGCAGCGCGCCCAGGGCGTTGAGCGCCATGTGGTGCCCGGGCACCGAAAGCCGCATTACCCGCGACTGCGGCTCGCCGTCCAATTGGATCTTGGCGACCGCCTCGGTGCCCTGTTGCTCCCACGACAGCAGCCGGGCGGCCAGATCGTCACCAACAGGGTCCGGATGGCGGCGACCCGCTGCACCCGGCTCTGCCGCGGCGTTTGCGATCGCCGACGTCCCATAACGCAGCACGCGAATTCCGAGTTCGGCGCTGCGCTGCGCCAGCGCTGCCGCGCCGGGGTCATCGATGCACACCACCAGCGCGCCCCCAGGGGCGAGCCGCTCCACGAATGAGTCGAACACCTCGACGTAGGCGTCGGTGCTGCCGTAGAAGTCCAGGTGATCGGATTCGATGTTGGTGACCACCGCGACGTGCGGCGTGTACTCCAGCAGCGTGCCGTCACTCTCGTCCGCTTCGGCGACGAAAAAGCCGCCACTGCCGTGGTGGGCGTTGGTCCCGGCCTCCCCCAACTCACCGCCGACCGCGAAGGACGGGTCGAGGCCGCAGTGTTGCAGCGCGACGATGAGCATCGATGTCGTCGTGGTCTTGCCGTGGGTGCCGGTGACCATCAGCGTGGTGCGGCCGGCCATCAGCTTGGCCAGGACCACCGGACGCAACACCACCGGAATCCCCCGGCGGCGGGCTTCCACAAGTTCGGGATTGGTCTTCGGAATGGCGGCGTGCGTGGTGATGACGGCGGTGACGCCGCCGGGCAGCAGATCCAGTGACGACGCGTCGTGCCCGATACGGATCTGCGCACCGCGGGCCCGCAGCGCGTGCAGACCCCGTGACTCCTTGGCGTCGGAGCCCGACACCAGTCCGCCGCGATCCAGCAGGATGCGGGCGATACCCGACATTCCCGCTCCGCCGATGCCGACCATGTGGACCCGCGCCAGTTCGGGCGGCAACTGCTGCCCAGTACTCACCGGGACCTCCGAGCGGCGGCGATGTCCAGTGCGGCCAAGGCCACGTCGCGCGCCGCATTCGGGTGGCCCACCTGCGCGGCTGCCGCCGTCATCGTTCGCAACCGGTCCGGGTCGTTGAGCAGTGCGCCTACCTGCGACACCACCAGGTCTGGGTTAAGGTCGCCGTCAGCAACGATCAGGCCACCGCCGGCATTGACCACGGGTAGCGCGTTGAGTCGCTGCTCGCCGTTGCCGATCGGCAGCGGCACGTAGATCGCGGGCAGCCCGACGGCAGATACCTCGGCCACGGTCATCGCACCGGATCGGCAGATCACCGCGTCGGCGGCGGAGTAGGCCAGGTCCATCCGGTCCAGATAGGACACCGCGACGTACGGCGGATCACCGGGCTCAGGCGTGCGCAGCACGAGCGTGTTCTTCGGGCCGTGGGCATGCAGGACCGAGACACCCGCGGCGGCCAGTCCAGCGGCGGCCGCCGATACGGCCCGGTTGAGTGAGACGGCGCCTTGCGAACCACCGAACACCAGCAGCACCCGGGCGTCGTCGGGGAAGCCGAAGTGCGCCCGCGCCTCAGCACGCAACGCCGCGCGATTCAGCGAGGTAATCGTTGCCCGCACCGGCACCCCGACCACCTCGGCCCGCCGCAGGCCGGAATTCGGCACTGCGGAAAGGATCCGGTCGGCGTACCGCGCACCGACGCGATTGGCGAGTCCGGCGCGGGCGTTGGCTTCATGGATCACCACTGGGATACGACGCCGCCGGTTGAGCCCGCGGGCGGCGAGGTAGGCCGGCAGCGCCACGTAGCCGCCGAATCCGATGACCACATCGGCGTCGACGCCGTCGAGTATCGCCCGGGTCTCCCGCACGGCGCGCCACACCCGCGGTGGCAGCCGGGCCAGGTCGCCGCTGGGTTTGCGTGGTAGCGGCACCGGTGTGATCAGTTCCAGGTGGTAGCCACGGTCGGGCACCAACCGGGTTTCCAACCCGCGCGCGGTACCCAGCGCCGTGATTCTGATCTGCGGGTCCAGTGCGGTCAAAGCGTCGGCGACGGCCATCGCGGGCTCCACGTGTCCAGCGGTGCCGCCGCCGGCCAGCACGACCGACAACGCGCTACCGGCGGGCCGGGGACCTGCCCCCGACCCGCCGGCTGACTCTCTGACCTTGTCGTTCACCCGTAACGCTGACCTTCCAGTGCGCGTGCGCGCCGTGATTGGCGCTGGCCGGCGTACTGCTGGCCAGATCCATGATGCCTCTTCTGCAAGTGCGAGTTACCCCCAGATCGGCGCGCGGGCCGATCAGCCTGGCGTGATATGGGCTGTTGCGGTGATCCGGCGCTCCGGCGCGCGGCCTCCCGGGGTGTCTTACGGATCGGTTGCTGGGCCGGCTTCGCACGCTTGCGGTCACGGAACGCCTCGAGCGGGGTCGGCACATATGGCTTGGGTACTGGCAGTCGCAGCAGCCGGGTCACCTTGTCATCGCTGCCGGCACGCAGCGCGGCCACCGCTTCGGGTTCGTTACGAGCGGCGTTGGCCATGATGCCGATCATGAAAAGCGTAGTGGCTGTTGATGTTCCACCGGCCGAGATCAGCGGCAGCTGAATGCCGGTGACCGGCAGCAGGCCGATCACGTAGCCGATGTTGATGAACGCCTGCCCCAGCACCCATAGCGTGGTCGTGGCGGTCAGCAGCCGCAGGAACGGGTCGGCCGAACGGCGCGCGATGCGCATTCCCGTGTAGGCGAACAACCCGAACAGCCCCAGCAGGCCGACCGCACCGATCAGGCCCAACTCTTCGCCGATGATGGCGAAGATGAAGTCGTTGTGCGCATTGGGCAGATAGTTCCACTTGGCCACGCCCTGGCCGAGTCCGTCGCCGAAGATGCCGCCGTGCGCCAGCGCGAACTTCGCCTGCCGAGCCTGGTAGCCGGTGTCCATCGGGTCGTTTTCCGGGTCCAACCAGGACTTCACCCGGTCGGAGCGGTAACTGGCGGACATCGCGAGGAAGACGCCGGCCACCAAAATCAAAGCCACCCCGGAGACGAACACCTTCAGATCTAGACCGGCGTACCACAGCAGGCCCAGCAGAATGATGCCGAGCGACACGGTCTGCCCCAGGTCAGGCTGAATCATGATGAGCCCCAGTGAGATGAGCGCGCCCGGCACCAGCGGTACCAGAATCTCGCGCAGCCCGGCCCGTTCCGCGCGCCGAGCGGCCAGCAGGTGGGCGCCCCAGACGGCGAACGCGACCTTGGCCAGCTCAGACGGCTGCATCGAGAAGCCCGCGACCACGAACCACTTGCGGGATCCATTGACGAGGTTGCCGATCCCGGGAACCAGAACGAGTACCAGCAAGATGCAGGTGAATGCGTAGCTACTGAACGCGATGCGCCGGATGAACCGCGTCGACAGCCGCAACCCCGCGTAGAAAGCGACCAGCCCGACGATCGTCCACAGCACCTGCTTGCCGAAGATCAACCAGGCCGACCCGTCGTTGCCGTAGGACTGCACACCCGACGCCGACAACACCATGATCAGACCGAGCGACGTCAGCAGCGCAGCTACCGCAATGATCAGGTGAAACGAGGTCATCGGCCGACCCAGCCAGGTTCCGAACCGGGTGCCCGGAAGGCTCAGCCTGCCTTTCGGCTTACTTTGCTTGTCTTTCTCCTCAACAGACTGCTCGGCCTCCCCAGCCTCCGCGGTCGCATCGGAATCGGGCGCCTCGTCCGGCGCCGCGTCTTGATCTGCCTTATCCCGGCGCAGCAGCCGGTTCAGCCCCCTACCCACACCAGCTACCGAACCGCGGCGCGTACGGCGGCCGCGAACGCGTCGCCGCGTGCTGCGTACCCGCTGAACTGGTCAAACGAGGCTCCGGCCGGTGCCAGCAACACCGTGTCGCCGGGCTTGGCCAGGTCCCGAGCGGCGGCCACCGCCGCAGTCATCACGCGAGTGCCGATGGTCTCACCGGGTTTATCAATTTGTGTCACATTAGTAACATGAGTCACATCAGTCGCACGCATCACAACATCCTCGCCTGTCACAACCTGTACGACGGGGACATCGGGCGCGTGTCGCGATAACGCCTCAGCAACCTCGGCGCGATCTCGACCGATCAGCACCGCCCCGACCAGGTGAGACGCGATGCGGGCCACCTCGGCATCCACTGATGCGCCTTTGAGCAGGCCACCGGCCAACCACACCACCCGGGGATAGGCCAGCACCGACGCCTGCGCCGCATGCGGGTTGGTGGCCTTCGAGTCGTCGACGTAGGTGATGCCGTCCGCGACGGCAACCACCTCTGAGCGGTGCCGACCAAGCTGAAAAGCCGTGAGGGCTTCGGCGATCGCGGCCGCCGGAACATCGACGCAGCGCGCAAGCGCTGCTGCCGCCAGCGCGTCGAGCACCCCGACGGGGCCCGGCACCGGTATCGACGCCGCCGGGAGCAACGGCAGGTCGTCGGCGAAAGCGCGGTCGATCAGGTGACCGTCACGGACGCCGAGTTCGCCAGCCGCCGGTGCACCGAGCCGGAAACCGGCGCGCACCGGAGCCGGCGCGGTGTAGCGCAAGGCAGCCGCCCGGCTGTCGTCGAGCCCGACGACAGCGACCCGGCCGGTCAGCACCCTGGCCTTGGCTGCGGTGTAGTCGGCCATCGTGCCGTGCCAGTCCAGATGGTCTTCGGCGATATTGAGCACCACACCCGCCTCGGGCCGCAACGACGGCGCCCAGAACAGCTGGAAGCTGGACAACTCCACAGCGAGCATGTCGGCGGGCTGATCCAGCACATCGAGCACCGGGTCGCCGATATTGCCGCACAGCAGGCTTCGGTACCCGCCGGCGACCAGCATGTCGTGCAGCATCGATGTTGTGGTGGTCTTGCCGTTGGTGCCGGTGACCACCAGCCACCGGCGCGGCGGGCCGTAGTGCCCCGCGGCATCCAGCCGCCAGGCCAGCTCGACATCGCCCCAGATCGGCACGCCCGCGGCCGCGGCGGCGGCCAGGACCGGCGTGGTTGGCTGGAATCCGGGACTGGTGACCACCAGGGCGTATCGGGCAATCTGCTCGATCGCCGTCGACGGATCCGCGGTCGCCACACCATTTTCAGCGTGCGGCGCCAGCATCGCGGGGTCGTCATCACACAGCGTCGGCGCGGCGCCGAACCGGGTGAGGGCTGCCAGCACCGCCCGGCCGGTCACGCGAGCACCGGCAATCAGGACCGGCGCGCCGGGCGCCAGTGGGTCGAGCACGTCAGGCACCGATCGTGGACAGGTACTCACCGTAGAACAGCGCTACACCCAGGCCGCAGGTAATCGCGGTGAGCAGCCAAAACCGGATGATCACCGTCGTTTCGGCCCAGCCGACCAACTCGAAGTGATGGTGGAACGGCGCCATCCGGAAGACTCGTCGGCCGGTAGTTCGGAAGGCCAGGATCTGCAACACGACGGAGGTGACTTCAGCGACGAACAACGACCCCAACACGACCGCGAGGATCTCGGTGCGGCTGGTGACCGACAATCCGGCGATGATGCCGCCCAGCGCCAGGGAGCCGGTGTCTCCCATGAAGATCTTGGCCGGCGCGGCATTCCACCACAGAAATCCGATGCAGGCACCGGCCGTCGCAGCGGCTATCAGCGCCAGATCCAGCGGATCGCGCACGTTGTAGCAGCCCAGGCCGGGCGAAGTGACGCATGCGTTGCGGTACTGCCAGAAGGTGATCAGCACGTAGGCGCCGGTCACCATCGCCATGCAGCCTGCTGCCAACCCGTCCAGACCGTCGGTGAAGTTGACGGCGTTGGACCAGGCGCTGACCACGACCACGCTGAACAAGATGAAGAGCCACGGAACCAGGGTGACGGTGGCGATGTCGCGCACATAGGACAGATCCGGGCTGCCCGGTGTCAGGCCCGCGGGATTGCGGAACTGCAGCACCAGCACGCCGAACAACACCGCGGCGGTGATCTGGCCGACCGTCTTGGCGGTCTTGTTCAGCCCCAGGTTGCGCGATCTGCGGATTTTGATCAGGTCGTCCATGAAGCCGACGCCACCCAAAGCGGTCGCCAAACCCAGCACCAACAGCCCGGAAGCGGTGATGCCTTCGCCGTCGAAGGCCAGTCCCACCAGGTGCGTGCCCAGGTAACCGACCCAGATGCCGGCAAGGATCGCCACGCCGCCCATCGACGGCGTTCCGCGTTTGGTGTGATGACTCGGCGGGCCGTCCTCGCGGATCTGATGACCGAAGCCCTGTTTGGTGAACAGCCGGATCAGCGCCGGAGTCAGCAAGATGGACACGGTCACCGCAATGGCGACTGCGATAAGGATCTGTCTCACGGGCGTCCGTCTCCACCGTCAGCGGGACCATCGGCGACCAGGGTGTCTGCCATCAGGGTTTCAGCCAGCGCCCCCAGGCCGGCCGAGTTGGACGCCTTGACCAGGATCACGTCCCCCGGCTGCACCTCGGCGCGCAGGAGCGTCAGGGCAGCGTCGCGATCCGGAACCTGGACGGCCTCTGATCCCCACGAGCCCTCCATCACCGCACCCTGGTGCATGGCGCTCATCGCCCTCCCAAATCCCACGACAACAAGTCGAGACACATCTAATCGCACCGCGAGCCGGCCGATGCGGTCATGCTCGGTTATCGCCTCGTCGCCGAGTTCGGCCATCTCGCCCAACACCGCCCAACTGCGCCGCGTTTCGCCGGTTGGGCTCGACGCGTTATGGGCGATCCACGCCAGCGCCTGCAGGCCTGCCCGCATCGAATCGGGGTTGGCGTTGTAGGCGTCATCGATCACGGTCACGCCATCGGCGCGAGTACTCACATGCATCCGGTGCCGAGAAACCGGTCCCGCCGAGCCGAGTGCCGTCGCTACCTGCTCGAGGCTGGCGCCACATTCCAGAGCCACCGCGCCCGCACTCAGCGCGTTGCCGACCTGATGATCGCCGAACACCCCGAGCCGGACGTCGCAGGACGAGTCACCGGCGTGCATGGTGAACTGCGCTCTGGCCAACTCGTCCAATGACACCGCGCCGGCCCAGATGTCGCCGCCGCTATTGCGGCTGACCCGGACCACCCTGGCGGTCGTCACCTCAGCCATTGCCGCAACGGCCGGGTCATCCGCGTTGAGAATGACCACACCGGTTGACCGAACAGACTGCGGCAGTTCAGATTTGGTTTGGGCGATGATTTCCCGGGAGCCGAACTCACCGAGATGAGCGGTGCCGACGTTGAGGACCACGCCGATCGACGGCGGCGCGATTTCGGCCAGCGCCGCGATGTTTCCGGGATGGCGTGCGGACATCTCCAGGATCAGGAAGTCGGTGTCGCGGGTCGCCCGCAACACCGTCCAGGGATGACCCAGCTCGTTGTTGAACGAACCGGGCGGGGCTACCACCGCACCCAGCGGATTGAGCACTGCCGCCACCAGATCCTTGGTCGACGTTTTCCCCGACGAACCGGTGATCCCGATAATGGTCAGCCCGCCCGCCACCAGTTCGGCGGCTACCGCCTTGGCCAGCTTGGCGAGCGCCGCCAGCACCGCAGCGCCGGAGCCGTCGAGGTCGTGCTCGAGTACCCCGGCCCGACCGTCCGCCAGTACGGCCGGCGCAACCACGATCGCCGGCACACCGACCGGGCGGGCCGCCAGCACGACGACCGCGCCCGCAGCCACCGCCGACGCCGCGTGGTCGTGCCCGTCGGCGCGGGCACCGGGCAACGCCAGAAACAATCCACCGTGGCCGACGGCGCGCGAGTCGAATTCGACCGTGCCGGTCACGCGGGTCTTCGCGGCCTGCTCCGGCGAGATGTCAGTGAGGGTGCCGCCGACGATCTCGGCGATCTCGGCGATGGTCAGGTCGATCACGCCCGTGCCTCCAGCGCCAGGCCGAGCTCGACCCGGTCGTCGAACGGGCGGACCTCGCCGCCCGCGCTCTGACCGCTCTCATGGCCCTTGCCGGCGATTACCACCACGTCGCCCCGCGTCGCCCAATCGACCGCGTGGCGAATCGCCGCCCGGCGATCGCCGATCTCGACCACCTCCGCTTTCCCGCCGGTCGCACCGGCCATGATCTGGCGACGGATGGACGCCGGTTCTTCACTGCGCGGATTGTCGTCGGTGACCACCACCAGATCGGCGAGTTCGGCGGCAATGGAGCCCATGGGTTCCCGCTTACCGGCGTCGCGATCGCCGCCCGCGCCGAACACCACCGCCAGCCTGCGGTCCGGCTGCCGCAGCGTGGTCAGCACCGCTCGCAGCGCTTCCGGCTTGTGCGCGTAGTCAACCAGGGCGACGAAATCCTGGCCCCGGTCGATCTGTTCGAGCCGACCCGGCACTCGGGTCTCGCGCAACCCGGGGGCCGCCTGCTCCGGCGACACTCCGACTGCGTCCAGAATCGCCAGTGCGACAAGACAATTCGCAATGTTGTAGCGGCCGGGTAAGTTGATCCCGACTCGGTGCTGAACCCCGCTCGGGTCGATGGCGGTGAATTCTTGTCCGGCGGCGCCGCTGGGTGCGATGTCGATGGCCTGCCAGTGCGCAGGTGCACCGGTGACGCTGACGGTGATCGCGGAGTCCGCCCGCGCGGCCATCGCCACACCGGCGTCGTCGTCGATGCACACCACGGCTCTTGCTGCGTGCAGCGCAGAAGCCGGGTCGAACAGCAATGCCTTGGCCTCGAAGTAGTCGTCCATGGTCGGATGGAAGTCCAGATGATCGCGCGACAGATTGGTGAAGCCGCCGACGGCGAATCCGGTGCCGTCCACCCGGCCGAGGGTCAGCGCGTGACTGGACACCTCCATCACGACGGTGTCCACCCCGCGTTCGGCCATCGCCGCGAACAACGCCTGCAGTGCAGGCGCTTCAGGCGTGGTCAGCGCGCTGGGAATGTCCACACCGTCAATCCGGATTCCGATGGTGCCCACCACGCCGGCGACCCGGCCAGCGGCCCGAAGGCCTGCCTCGACCAGGTACGTCGTGGTGGTCTTGCCGGATGTACCGGTAATCCCGATCACCGTCACCCGATCCGAAGGGCGTCCGTAGACGGTCGCCGCCAGACCACCGAGCACATTGCGAGGTTCGGGGTGAACCAGCACCGGGACGGCGTCAGCGTGCGGACCCATTTCGGCGACCCCCGCCGAGTCGGTGAGCACCGCGACGGCACCGCGCTCGATAGCTTGACCGGCATGACGGGCACCGTGGGTCGTCAAGCCGGGCAGCGCAGCGAACAGATCGCCGGGCCGCACGTCCTGGCCGCGCAGCGTCACGCCGGTGACAAGCACATCCGGGACACCCCCGGATAGGTCAGCCGGCACCGCGCCGACTTCTGCCGCCAGCTTCGGTAGCGGCGTACCCGGGACGGCGCTGGGCCGAAGCGCTGTGGGCACCGACACCAGTCACCACCTCCGTAGCCATGATCAGCCTGACACCCTACCTAGACGAAAGACGGTGTCGACGATATCTGCGACGACTTCGGCTACATCGCCTGCAGGGTGAGCGGCGGTCCGGGATCCGGCGAGAGCGGCACATTTTCGCGCTGCATCAACCAACCCGCGATGTTGTGGAATAGTGGCGCCGCCGAGTGTCCCGGTGTGCCGTCCGCGTTGCGCTGCGGGTTGTCCATCATGATGCCGATGACATAACGGGGATTGTCGACCGTGGCCATGCCGGCGAAGGTGATCCAGTAGACGTCCTCGAAATAGCAGCCACAGCCCGGGTTGATCTGCTGCGCGGTACCCGTCTTGCCGGCCATCTGGTAGCCCGGCACCGCGGCCGCCGGCCCGGTGCCCTGCTGGTAACCCATCGGGTCGGTCTGAACGACAGCGCGCAGCATCTGCCGAACCGTCTGAGCGGTCTGCGCCGAGACCACCCGGACGCCTTCGGGGCGAGCTTCTTCGGTTCGCGAGCCGTCGGCGCCGACGGTGGCCTTGAGAATCCGTGGCGGAATCCGTATTCCGTCGTTCGCGATTGCCTGGTACATGCCCGCCATCTGCAGCAGTGTCATCGAAACACCCTGTCCGATGGGCAAGTTGGAGAAGGTACTGCCCGACCATTGGTCGATGGGCGGCACCAGGCCGGCGCTCTCACCGGGTAACCCGACACCGGTGCGCTGGCCCAACCCGAACTTGCGGACCATGTCGTAGAAGCGCTCCGGTCCGACCCGCTGCGCCAGCATCAACGTGCCCACGTTGGACGACTTCCCGAACACTCCCGTCGTGGTGTACGGCATCACACCGTGGTCCCAGGCGTCGTGAATGGAGACACCGCCCATTTGGATCGTGCCGGGCACCTGGAGCACCTCATCCGGGTTGCTCAGGCCGTACTCGATCACCGAAGCCGCGGTGACGATCTTGTTGACCGAGCCCGGCTCGAAGGGCGACGTCACCGGCAGGTTGCCAAGTTGCCGCTCGGCCTGCCGTCCGATGTCTTGTGACGGGTCGAAGGTGTTGTCGTTGGCCATGGCCAGCACCTCACCCGTCTTGGAGTCGAGGACGACGGCCGAGACGGTGTGCGCTCCGGAGACGTTCTTCGCCTGCTGCACCTGCTGCTGGACGTAGAACTGGATGTCGTCGTCGAGGGTGAGCTGGATGGTGGAGCCGTGGACGGCCTTGTGCCGGTTGCGGTAACTACCGGGAATGACGACACCGTCGGATCCGCGGTCGTAGGTGACCGAACCGTCGGTGCCGGCCAGCATCGCGTCCAGCGAGTCCTCGAGGCCCAGCAAGCCGTGCCCATCCCAGTCGATACCGCCGACGATGTTGGCCGCCAGCGACCCACCCGGGTACTGGCGCAGGTCCTGGCGCTCTGAACCGACCTCGGGAAATTTGGCCGAGATGGCATGCGCGATCGCGGGATCGACGGCACGCGCCAGGTAGACGAACGACTCATTGCTCTGCAGTTTCTTGAGCAGCGTCGCCGCATCCGGCTTGTTGTTCAACTTGCCCGCGACATCCTTGGCGAGTTCCTTGAGTCGCTCCTGCGGATCGGGCGCCTGTGGGGACTTCTTCCGGGCGTCTTCCAACTGCTGGCGAACACGCTTGGGTTGGAAGGTCAACGCGCGCGCCTCGATGGTGAACGCAAGCCGGTCGTTGTGGCGGTCGGTGATGGCGCCACGGATCGCTCGCTCGACGTCGGTGACTTTGAGCTGGCTGGCGGCCTGCGCGTTCAGGTTCGAGGCGTTCGACACCTGCAGATAGAACAGCTGCGATATGGCGACGATCATCAACACGGCGATGACTGCGTTGCCGGCCCGATGCCGGAATACGAATGACGCACCTCGACTGGCGACCTCGACCGCCTGACGGGTGCGTCGATCCTTGGCCGAGCGACCTGGCGGCTTGGGCTCCGGCCTGGTCGTGGCGGCTTTCCGGAACCGCTTGGGCTCGCGGATATCCCTGGCGTCGCGTTCGGTCCGCCGTGATCTTCCAGCGCTGCGGACATCCTGGCCTTCGCGCGGCTTGCGGGAACCACGCTCCGCCCCTCCCCGCTGGGGGTCGCCGCGACTCATCGGGGCAGTCCTGGCACGGTCGGCGCTAAGGGCGCCACGGGGACGACTTGCTCGGGGTTGGCCGGTGCCGGTGCGGCGGGCGACTGGTCGCGGATCGGGTTCGGTACCACCGGCGCTGGCGGCGCCTGAGCCGGCAACTGGCCGGGCACCAGCGCCGACACCGGACCATGGATGTCGGCCATCTGACCCGGCGGCAGCGGCGTCCCCGGCAGTTGGCCCGGAATGGGAGTAACTTGCGCCGGGCTGCCTGGCAACTGACCCGGCACCGGGGTCAATTGGCCTGGCACTGCGGGCAGCTGACCCGGCACTGCGGGCAGCTGGCCTGGAACCGGCCACAACGAGCCGGGCGTCTGACCCGGAACCGTCGGCAGCTGACCCGGTAGTTGACCTGGCAGTTGACCCGGTAGTTGACCTGGCAACTGGGGACCGCCCACCGTCGTCGTACCGTCCGGGCCCCGCAACAACACCTGCGGGCCGGACCGAGCGGGCAGCGTCGGGTCACCCGGGGCGCCGGGCGTCACCCGGACAGCCACCTCCGGCGGTGTCACCGCGGGCTTGGGTGCGCCCGCGGGACCCTCGTCGGGCAGCATGGCATTGAGCGGCGGCGGCGGAACGCCGTCGGCCGGCTTGGGGTTTCCAACCACCACCCAGTTCCCGTCCGGAGCCTGGACCAGATGTGCGGTATCCCGGGTGGGGATCATGCCCTGCTTGCGCGCGGCCTCGGCCAGCGCCGGAGCCGACGCGGCTTCGCGCACGTCGCGCTCGAGCGCTTCCTTCTGCTGTTGCAGCATCCGGGTCCGCTCGCGGGCGTCGCTCAACTTGTAAGAACGCTCGGCCGCGTCAGTGGACAACCACAACGTCAAACCCAGCCCTAGGCCGAGCGCACCGATGATCAACACCACGAACGGCACCTTGCTCAACAGGGTGCGCGGCCGCAGGTCGATCTGGGCTAACCGAAGGGCCAGCCGCTCCGACAGCCTGGCCCGAACGACCTTGGGCGCTTTGGCTTTGCGTGCCTTGGCGCGCGCTTTGGCCTGGCTGGTGCTGTTCGGCCGCGCCGGCCGGTCGACGGGCCGGGTGATCGGCGACGTCTGCGGTCCCGACCGTGGGACCCGGGCCTCGCGACTGGGCGCCGTGGCCTTGCCCGCACGCGGCCGGGTGCGGCGCGACGACTCAGCCGTGGCGCGCCCGCCGCTGCGGGGGGCGCCGGTGCCACGACTGCGCCGATCACCATCCCGGCGTGCTGGTGCCTCGCGCTTTGTGCTCATGCCTGGCCTCTCCCGCTCGCCCGATCAACCTCGTGTTCCAGCCGCTGCAACGCCCGCACTCGAACGGGGGCGCTACGCGGGTTGCGCTCTATTTCGGTCTCGTCCGCTCGCTCTGCTCCATGCGTCAACGACCGGAAGCGTGGCCCATGACCGGGCAGTTCGACCGGGAGTCCCGGCGGTGTGCGCGAGGCGGTCGCCTCAACGAACAGGCGCTTGACGATCCGGTCCTCCAGCGACTGGTAGGCCATCACCACGATTCGGCCGGCCACGTTGAGTGCGTCCATTGCCGCGGGAACGGCGCCGCGCAGAGACTCCAGCTCGTCGTTGACCGCGATTCGCAACGCCTGGAATGTTCGCTTGGCCGGATGTCCTCCGGTGCGCCGCGCCGGAGCCGGAATCGCCTCATAGAGCAGGGCGACGAGCTCACCGGTCGAGGTGAACGGGGTCTGGGCGCGGCGACGCACGATGTGCCCGGCGATGCGGCGCGCGAACTTCTCCTCGCCGTAGCGGTGCAGAATGCTGGCCAGTTCCCTGGCGTCGTACGTGTTGACGATGTCGGCTGCCGTCAGCGGTGACGATGGATCCATCCGCATGTCCAGCGGCGCGTCCTTGGCGTAGGCAAAACCTCGCTCGGCGCGGTCGAGTTGCATTGACGAGACACCGAGATCGAACAACACGCCGTCAACGGATTCCACCGTGCCGTAACCGGATTCGACAAGCGCGTCGCTGATGCCGTCGTAGCGGGTGTGGACCAGGGTGACCCGATCGCCGAACGGGGCCAGCCGGTCCCGGGCGATGTCCAGGGCGCTGGGGTCACGGTCGAGTCCGATCAAGCGCAGGCCAGGCAACTCGGTCAGGAACCGCTCCGCGTGCCCACCCGCGCCGAGTGTGCCGTCGACCAGCACCGCGTCCGAGCCATCGGAGTGATAGCGGGTCAGCGCCGGGGCGAGCAACTCGAAGCAGCGTTGCGCCATTACTGGCACATGGCCGAAATCGCTTGAGCCGGAGGTTGATTCTTGATCCACTGCGACACCTCCCCGGCTGTGGCTGTACCGGCGGCCAGACCGCCCTATCTGAAGTGGTGGCCGTGCACCGAGGCCTCTGACCGAAAGCACGCACCTGGCGTTGGGGAAGTACGCCAGGGTCGGTTCGGGCAGAGACCACGGTGCACAGACATGCACCTCAGAAGATGTCGCCGAGTGCTTCATCGCTGGCCGCGGAGAAGTTCTCTTCGTGGATTTGCTGGTAGTTGTGCCATGCCTGCGCATCCCAGATTTCGAGGTAATCGACCGCGCCGATCACCACGCAATCTTTGGAGAGGCCCGCATAGCGGCGGTGGTCGGCCGACAGGGTCACCCGACCTTGAGCGTCGGGATGCTGCTCGTCGGTGCCGGCCGCGAGGTTGCGCAGAAACGCACGCGCCTCGGGGTTGCTTCGTGGCGCCTTGCTCGCCCGGCGTGCCAACTGCTCGAACTCGGCACGCGGGTAGACCGCGAGGCTGTGATCTTGGCTCTTGGTGACCATCAACCCCCCTGCCAATGCGTCGCGAAATTTGGCCGGCAGCGTGAGCCGCCCCTTGTCGTCGAGCTTGGGCGTGTAGGTGCCAAGAAACACTCGGCACCTCCAACTTGCTTCTCACCCAAACGCTTCGGCCACCATACCCCACTACTCCCCACTTCACCCCAGAAAGACCCCCCACGCGAGCGTCGGCGTGGCGCATCCCCCACCAAACCCACCAGGAGCTCCGATTAAGCCGCTGGAACGCGTCGCCGTCGAGGCACAAAAATCCATGTCAAAGGGCCAAAATCAGCGAGTGGGGCGGCGGTGGGGCGCAGTGGGGCGCCATGGACACAACTGCGCTACAAGTGGGGAACGAGACGGCTTCATACGGCCCGGCGGCCTGTTCGGGACGGCCGAGTCTGCAATGGTTGCGGCGGCGCTGCGCCTGCCCACAAATCGGCAGGAACCTCGACAACAAAAAACGGGGCAGCCTGATCGGCTACCCCGTTACGCGCTGTGCGGGCCTACTCGTCGAACCGCCGGCGGAACCGGTCCTCCATACGACTGGTGAACGAGCCGCCGCCACCTTTGGAACGACGCTGACGCGACGCTCCATTCGATGGTCCCGCGTGATCGGTCTTGCCAGCCAATCGCCGACCGGTGACGGCGTACACCACGCCACCGAACATCACCACAAATCCGATGACGCTCAGTACCGGGAAGGTGCCGATCATCGTCGCCTTGAATGCGACTCCGGAAACCAGCATCCCCAGTCCGACGACGAACAACGCCGTGCCCTGGAGGCGACGGCGCGCTGTGGGCGCGCGGAAGCCGCCACCCCGCACACTCGACGCGAATTTGGGATCCTCGGCATAGAGAGCGCTCTCGATCTGATCGAGCATTCTCTGCTCATGATCGGAGAGTGGCATCCGTCCCTCCTTGCCGAAACAACTGTAAGTAGCTTCAGTAACACACGCATGCCCAATTCTTGGGCGATTAACTCCAATGATACGAGGTCAATCTGCGTGGTACCACTGATTCGCAGGCGATTCTATCGCGACCGCCCCGCAGCGACGAACGGGCCGGAGCAAATGATGCGGTGCAACCCATCGTGTTGGTCGCCCTTCCGGCTGCAAACGCCGCGTCCGATACTCGAATCACGGACAAAACCGGGGACCTGACCGAACGATTGACGCTCGGATCAGGTTGAGTAAGACCCGGTCGATGGACGACGATCCGGATCACGGACCACGACGGATGAGGAGGACACCGCGAGTTGGCGACATTCCTCATCGATTTGCCACCGAAAGAGATGGAACGCCGCCTCGGCGACGCCTTGCGGGTCTACGTCGACGCAATGGGTTATCCGCGCGGCACCGAAAGCCAGCGAGCAGCGATGTGGCTGGAACACACCCGCAGACGCGGCTGGCAGGCGGTTGCCGCCGTCGAGATCGCCGCGTCCGACCAATCAGCCGAGGCCACCAGGCCCTCGGTGGACGAGCTGAGCAACGCACCGGTGGTTGGCGTCGCCTACGGCTACCCCGGAGCACCCGGCCAGTGGTGGCAACAGCAGGTCGTGCTGGGGCTGCAACGTAGCGGCTTCCCGCCGCAGGCGATCGACCGGCTGATGACCAGCTATTTCGAGCTGACCGAGCTGCACATACTCCCCCGCCTGCAGGGCCGCGGCCTCGGCGAGGCACTGGCCCGGCGGCTGCTCGCGGGTCGAGGCGAGGACAACGTCCTGCTCTCCACCCCCGAAACCAGTGGTGACGCAAACCGCGCGTGGCGGTTATACCGGCGAATGGGATTCACCGACGTCATCCGCAGCTATTACTTCGCCGGCGACCCGCGGGCGTTCGCGATCCTGGGCCGCAGGCTGCCGCTGCAACAACCAACTTTGTAATCTCACCTGGTAGTAACGAGGATGGCTCGCCAAGGCGGCTGACCGGGTCTGGCACGATGACCTGGTGCGCGCCAGCTTTCCCCCGCTCGTAAGCCGAGGATCCCGATTATCTGACGGCCGCGGTGCCAGCAGATACCGGGGGCGCCGCGTCGTGGCCATGTTGATGCTGCTGATGGTGGTGCCGCTGGCCACCGGATGCCTCCGGGTCAGAGCGTCGCTCACCATCTCCCCCGAGGACACGGTGTCCGGCGAGATCATCGCCGCGGCCAAACCGAAGAACAACAAGGACACCGGTCCCCAGCTCGACACCAACCTGCCGTTCAGTCAGAAGGTCGCGGTCTCCAACTACGACAGCGACGGATACGTGGGTTCCCAGGCGGTCTTCTCGGATCTGACCTTCGCCGAATTACCGCAGCTTGCGCACATGAACTCCGATGCCGCGGGAGTGAATCTCTCAATCCGCCGCAACGGCAACCAGGTGATTCTTGAAGGACGAGCCGACCTCACCTCGCTGACTGATGCCGACGCCGACGTCGAATTGACCGTCGCGTTTCCGGGGACGGTCACATCCACCAACGGCGACCGAATCGAGTCCGAGGTCGTGCAGTGGAAGCTGAAGCCGGGCGTGGTAAGCACCATGACGGCGCAGGCTCGCTACACCGACCCCAACACCCGCTCGTTCACCGGGGCGGGCATCTGGCTGGGCGTTGCGTCATTCGTCGCCGCGGGTGTGGTGGCGCTGGTGGCCTGGGTCAGCCGGGATCGTTCGCCCCGCTTCACGGAGCCGAACGACCGGACATCGGTTTGATTCGCGGTCTCCTCAGCGGGCCGAACCGGCCCGCATCGTCGCTCCGCGGCGTTTGATTCGCGGTCTCCTCAGCGGGCCGAACCGGCCCGCATCGTCGCTCCGCGGCGTTTGATTCGCGCTTAACGCCTAAACCGACTGCTGGTCGGGCGCCCAGTAGGCGAGCATCTCCGCGAAGGTCTCGAAGGCCGGCGCGGAGACGCCGTACGTCGCTTCCAGGTGAATGCTCAACGGGAATCCGAGATCGGCAACGCCGTCCACCACCCGCTTGTACAGGTCGACCAGGAGTTGGCGCTTGTGCGCCGGCTCGCTGCCGGCCAACTTCTTGACGAACTCCTGCTCATCAGCCACCGCCGCATTGCCCGGGTCCTGGATCAGCCAGGTGATCAGGCCGACGCGGGTCTCCATCTTGGGGACGAAGCCGAACGACAGCAGGATCTCCGGTCGGTGGTCGGTTTCCTTGGCGAAATCGCTCAGGAAGCCAACGATGGCGTCGGAATACAACAGCTGGGTCATGCCGTACGTGGCGCCCTGGTTGCACTTGAAGTTGAACCGGCCCGGTTCGCCTTCTCGGGTGGGGATCATAATCACGCCGCGGTTGGCCACCGCATCCCGATAAATCGACAGGGCGTCGGTGGGTGCGACGCCGGCGCCCTCGCCGTCTTTCATGGTGCGCGGCACCCCGACGAAGACCACACCTTCCATCCCGGCGCCGGTCAGCGTGTCCAACCGCTTTTCCAGGGCCGGTTCGTCCATGAACGCGGTGACCTGCGTGCACAAACCGTTGATCCCCGGCAGCTCCGGCTTGATGATCGACCAGAAGTCCAGCACGTCGAGCTTGGGCTTCATCGGTATCGGCCGGTCGTCGTCCTCGTCGATCATGCCGGGGATCATCACGTGCCGGATCCTGCCGTCCAGCCCGAACTCCGCCGAGTACCGCACCACTTTTTGCGCGTCTTCGAACGCCTTGTCCCGACCCCCGTCGACATTCGGCGGCACCAACTCGAGCGCGATGGTGTTGAGCGTCACTCAGTTCCTCTTCCTGTACAGATCAATCTCCCGGGGTTTCCCTCCGACTGCGCTGCGTCGCGCCAACTCCCGGTAGCGGCCCCGTCCGGCAGGCGGTCGCGGGCCATCACGACAGCATAAGTGCGGCGATTACCGCGTTAGGAACGCACTGGGCCGGGCGGCATACACTATCGGCCCAGAGGTATGCCGAGCAGAATGGAAGGGGCATTTCGCTGAGCTCGAGAGAAGCATCGGCAGCATCGGCAACCGCCGAGGTGGCCACCGCCGTCACCGACCAGCTACGACGGTATTTGAACGGCCGTCGCGGCCAGTCCGCTTACCTCGGCCCCGACTACGACGCATTGACCGCCTGGCTGGAGAATTTCACGCTCAGCGGGGGCAAGCGACTGCGACCTGTCTTCGCCTACTGGGGCTGGGACGCGGTGACCACCCAGCAACCCGATCCCGATGTGCTGCTGCTGTTTTCCGCGCTGGAGCTGCTTCATGCTTTCGCGCTCGTCCACGACGATGTCATCGACGGTTCCGCCACCCGCCGCGGCAGTCCGACCGCCCACGAACACTTCGCCGCTCTGCACCGCGAGCACAGCTGGCGGGGAGCGCCGAACCAGTTCGGCATATCGGCGGCGATCCTGCTCGGCGACATCGCACACGCCTGGGCCAACGACATCGTCTCCTCGGTCTGCCAGGACCGCCTGACCCCCGAAGCCCGGCAACGGGTCGAGCGCGTCTGGTCCGACATCCGCACCGAGGTGCTGGGGGGCCAGTATCTCGACATCATCGCCGAAGTACGCGGCGCCGAGTCGGTCGAGTCGGCGATGACCGTCGCCACCTATAAGACCGCCTGCTACACGGTGACCCGACCGCTGCAACTAGGGGTGGCGGCCGCCGCCGACCGACCCGACGTAGCTGAAGCGTTCGGAAGTTTCGGTACCGACATCGGGGTGGCGTTCCAGCTGCGCGACGATATCCTCGGCGTGTTCGGTGACCCGTCGGTGACGGGTAAGCCATCCGGGGATGACTTGAGGTCGGGGAAACGTACCGTGCTGTTGGCAGAGGCCACGCAGTTGGCGGAGAAGTCGGATCCGCGGGCGGCCGACCTGCTGCGCACCTCCGTCGGCACCGATGTGACCGATGGCCAGGTGCGCGAGCTGCGCGCGGTGATCGAAGGTGTCGGCGCGCTGGCGGCCGCGGAGGATCGGATCACACACCTGACTCAGCGCGCTTTGACCACACTGTCGGCCGCGCCGATCAACGCGACGGCCAAGGCCGGCCTGTCCGAACTGGCCCAGATCGCCACCGACCGGTCCGCCTGAGCCATGACTGAATCTGAGCCCGCGCCGACGCCGAACCCAACCGCCGCCCCGCCGGAACCACCGGCGACCAAAGAATCTGTTCGCCAGCGCCTTTCGCGCTTCCGCGAGTTCGCCACCGCTCCGGAAGCCGGACCGGCCCGGCTGGGCTTCCTGGCCGCGGCGCTGATCACCACCGGCGGCCTGGGTGCTGGCAGCACCCGCCAGCACGATCCGCTGTTGGAATCGGTGCACATGTCCTGGTTGCGGTTCGGCCACGGCCTGGTGTTGTCGTCAATTCTGCTGTGGCTCGGCGTCGGCCTGATGCTGATCGCCTGGCTACGCCTGGGCCGACAGGTGATGGCCGGGCAGGCCACCGAGTTCACCATGCGGGCCACCACCGCGTTCTGGCTGGCCCCGCTTTTGCTGTCAGTGCCGGTGTTCAGTAGAGACACCTACTCCTATCTCGCCCAGGGCGCACTGTTGCGGGACGGTCTGGACCCCTACGCCGTCGGCCCGGTCGGCAACGCGAACTCGTTGCTGGACGACGTCAGCCCGATCTGGACCATCACCACCGCGCCCTACGGTCCCGCCTTCATCCTGATCGCCAAGCTGGTGACGATCCTGGTCGGCAACAACGTCGTGGCCGGAACGGCCCTGCTGCGGTTGTGCATGCTGCCGGGGTTGGCGCTGCTGATCTGGGCCGCTCCCCGGCTGGCTCATCATGTCGGCGCCGACGGGGCCAAGGCGCTGTGGATCTGCGTTCTCAACCCACTGGTGCTCATCCACCTGATGGGTGGGGTGCACAACGAAATGCTGATGGTGGGCCTGATGGCTGCCGGAACCGCGTTGACCCTGCAGCGCCGCCATGTCGCCGGAGTCACGCTGCTGACGATCGGGATCGCGGTGAAGGCGACCGCCGGGCTCGCGCTGCCGTTCCTGATCTGGGTATGGATGCGCCACCTGCGCGAGGCCCGTGGTTGGCGTCCCATCCAGGCCTTCGGAGTCGCCGCACTGTCATCGTTTTTGATCTGCGTCGCGGTATTCGGCGTCATTTCCGTCGTGGCCGGCGTCGGTCTGGGCTGGCTCACCGCGCTCGCGGGTTCGGTGAAAATCATCAACTGGTTGACCGTGCCGACCGCGGCGGCGAATTTGATCCACGCCTTCACCAGCTCTTTTCTGCCGGTCCAGTTCTATACCGTGCTGCGCACCACCAGGCTGATCGGCATTCTGATCATCGCGGTGTCGCTGCCGGTGCTGTGGTGGCGTTTTCGTCGCGACGACCGCGGTGCGCTGATGGGGATCGTCGGGGCCATGCTGATCGTGGTGCTCTTCGTTCCCGCCGCGCTGCCCTGGTACTACTCCTGGCCGCTCGCGATCCTTGCCCCACTGGCCCAATCACGCCGCGCGATGGCAGCCATTGCCGGGTTCTCCACGTGGATCATGGTCATCTTCAAGCCCGACGGATCGCACGGCATGTACTCGTGGCTGCACGTCGGGTTGGCGACGGCGTTCGCCTTGCTGGCCTGGCGTTCGATCTATCGCGCGCCGGAGCCGGATGCTGACGTACCCGAAGTGGCGAGTCAATCGCCGAGTGCGCCGACTCAGTAGGCCATGGCTTGGGCGCGCCGCACGACCTCGCGGGCCTGATGAGCGTGCAGTGCATCGACCGGGCGCGCGTTGTTCAACGCATCGCGCGAGCCGTCACGGGTGACGGTCAGCGACGGGTCCGGGGTGAACAACCAGCGCACGATCTCGGTGGCGTGGTAGCCGCCGTCGTGCAGGATCGTCAATAAGCCAGGCAGGCTCTTGACCACTTGCCCGGTGTTGGTGAAGAACACCTGCGGCACCACCAGGTCGCCGGCACGGCGTACCGCGACCAGGTGGCCTTCCCTCACTTGCTGTAGGACCTTGCTCACCGAAATGCCGAGCAATTCGGAAACCCGGGATAGGTCGTATATCGGCTCATCTGGGTCGAGGATGTCCTCGCCAGCCGGAATGCTGCCCACGACGACAGTGTAGAACTCGCCGAGCGGCCAAGTGTGCGCGTTGAGGACACCTTTTGCCAGGAAATTGCGTCGCGTCCCGCCAGATTGTGTCGTCCACCTACGATGGCCTCCGTGGTGGGAGCCGGGGATTCGTTGGAAGGCCTCATGCTGGATGGCCGCTACCTCGTGCAGGCCAAGATCGCCAGCGGCGGAACGTCGACCGTGTACCGCGGCCTGGACACCCGGCTCGATCGTCCGGTCGCGCTGAAGGTGATGGACTCGCGCTACGCCGGCGACCAGCAGTTTCTGACCCGGTTTCAGCTCGAGGCGCGCACGGTGGCCCGACTGAAGAATCCGGGTCTGGTGGCGGTCTACGACCAGGGCCTGGACGGCCGGCACCCGTTTCTGGTGATGGAGCTCATCGAGGGCGGCACCCTACGAGAGCTTCTCGTCGAGCGGGGTCCGATGCCGCCCCATGCGGTAGCGGCGGCGCTTCGCCCGGTGCTGGGCGGTCTGGCCGCGGCGCACCAGGCCGGCCTCGTGCACCGCGACGTCAAACCGGAGAACGTGCTGATATCCGACGACGGAGACGTCAAGATTGCGGACTTCGGGTTGGTCCGAGCGGTGGCAGCTGCCGGAATCACCTCCACCAGCGTCATTCTCGGCACCGCGGCCTATCTGTCCCCCGAGCAGGTCCGCGACGGCAACGCCGGTCCCCGCAGTGACGTCTACTCTGCCGGAATTCTCACCTACGAGCTGCTGACCGGGCTCACCCCGTTCACCGGCGACACCGCGCTATCGATCGCCTACCAGCGACTGGACACCGACGTACCACCTCCCAGCGCCGCAATCGACGGCGTACCAACCCAGTTCGACGAATTCGTGGCGTGCGCGACTTCCCGTGAACCCGGCCAGCGGTACGCCGACGCCATCGAGATGGGTGCCGATCTGGGCGCGATCGTCGAGGAGTTGGGCCTGCCAAACTTCCGGGTGCCGACGCCGCGCAACTCGGCTCAACACAAGTCGTTGGCGCAGCACCACAGCCGCGTCGCCGCGCGGCGGGCCGGCGCACCGCAGCCCGGCCCGCCGCCCGGTCGGCCGGCGCCGCCGGTGCACAACCCCACTCGCCAATTCACCCGCGACCCCGGCGACTGGCCGGAGCCGGCGGGCGCAGCCGAACGCGCGGGGCAGGCCGATTACGAAGCCGACGACGACCTCGACGAGGAATACGGCAGCGAATCAGGGGAATTCGCGGGAATTCCCATCGATGAGTTCGCGTGGGCGCGACAGCACAGCCGCCGGATGGTGCTGATCTGGGTGGCCGTGGTGTTGGCCCTCACCGGGCTGGTTGCGACTTTCGGCTGGGAGCTCGGCATCCACTTGAGCAGCCTGCTCTAGCGGTTGCGCGAGGTTGCGCGGGTCCGTCAGTCGCGCAGCATCTCCGCGACCAGGAAGGCCAGTTCCAGCGACTGCTGAGTGTTCAGCCGGGGATCGCACGCCGTCTCATAGCGGCCGGCCAGGTCGCTGTCCGAAATGTCTTGTGCCCCACCCAGGCATTCGGTGACGTTCTCGCCGGTGATCTCCACATGGATGCCGCCGGGATGAGTGCCCAGCGCCCGGTGCACCTCGAAGAAGCCCTGCACCTCATCGACGATGCGGTCGAAGTGACGCGTCTTGTACCCCGTCGACGACTCGTGGGTGTTGCCGTGCATCGGGTCGCACTGCCAGATCACCTGGTGACCGGCGGCCTCGACCTTCTCGATGATCGGCGGTAGCACGTCGCGCACCTTGCCGTTACCCAGCCTGGTCACCAGAGTCAGCCGGCCCGGCTTGTTGTGCGGGTCGAGCCGCTCGACGTATTCGACCGCCAATTCGGGGGTCATCGTCGGGCCGATCTTGACGCCGATCGGGTTGGCGATGACCTCGGCGAACGCGATGTGCGCGCCATCGAGTTGCCGGGTGCGCTCGCCGATCCAGACGGTGTGCGCGGACAGGTCGTAGAGCTGCGGCTCACCCTCTTCAGCATCGGACAGTCGCAGCATGGACCGCTCGTAGTCGAGCACCAAAGCCTCATGGCTGGCGTAGATCTCGGCGGTTTGCAGGTTCCGGTCGGCCACCCCGCAGGCGCTCATGAACCGCAGCGCGCGGTCGATCTCGCTGGCCAGTGCCTCGTAGCGGGCGCCGGCCGGCGAAGTCCGCACGAACTCGCGGTTCCAGTCGTGCGCGAGGTGCAGCGACGAGAATCCCGACGACGTGAGCGCGCGCACCAGGTTCATCGCGGCGCTGGCGTTGGCGTAGGCGCGCACCAGCCGGGACGGGTCATGATCGCGTACCGAGGCGTCCGGCGCGAAGCCGTTGATCATGTCGCCGCGGTAGGACTTCAGCCCCAGGGCGTCGAGGTCGGACGAGCGTGGCTTGGCGTACTGCCCGGCGATCCGGGCCACTTTGACCACCGGCATGCTGGCGCCGTAGGTCAGCACCACGGCCATCTGCAACAGGGTGCGGATATTGCCCCGGATGTGCGGTTCGGTGTTGTCGGTGAAGGTTTCCGCGCAGTCGCCGCCTTGCAGCAGGAATGCCTCGCCACGCGCGACCTGGGCCAGCTGCTCCTGCAGCCGGACGATTTCGGACGGCACCGTTACCGGCGGCACGCTTTCGAGCACCGTGCGCATCGCAGCCGCTTGGTCGGTGGGCCAGCTGGGCTGCTGGGCGGCCGGCTTGGCCAGCGCGGCGTCCAGCCGTGCCCGCAGGTCAGAGGGCAATGGCGGCAGTGCCGGCAGCTGGTCGATCGGTATGTCGACAGTCCAGTTCATCGGTCCATGGTAACCGTGGGCTGTTCCCGACTGATCAGGGCGAACGGCTTTGCGATCAGCCCTGTTCGGTGATTATCCGGAAGCGGCTCAGCTGATCCCGCGCGTCGACCAACGCGTCGTGCACATCACGCGAGCGCGGGGGCAGCCGCGGACTGCCCCGCTCCTCCCACAATTGCCGCAGTTCCCGGGTGAATCGGGGTATCGCCTTCGGTAACGCGGGCATCGTTCCCCACAGCTGGCACAGGGCCACGTGGTCGTAAGCCCCCACCCAAGCCCACAACTCGATCGGTTCCGATCCGCCGACTCCGAGAAACTCTTCCAAGTCGTCGCGAATCCGACTGCGCGAACGCCACAACTGAGAGGCCGGCGACGGGAGCTTCGGCAGCACGTTGGCACGCACCCAGCTGCCGGCGCGGGCGGGATCGAACTCGGTGGAGACCGCGTAGTACTCGCGTCCGTCCTCAGCGACCACCCCGATCGAGATCAGCTCGATGGTGCGGCCGTCCTCGATGAACTCGGTGTCGTAGAAAAACCGCACGTCGTAGCTTATCCGGCCGGCTCGCGCGGCGCTCAGCTCACGTCGGCAATCAAGATCGGCTCGGTGCCTTCGGGCGGCGGTGCGGGGTGCACGTCGACGTCCAGTTGTGCGTCGACGGCCCGGTCGTCGGGCAATCGCGGAGTTCCGGCAATGGCGCCCTGCAGCCACAGCTTGGCCTGCACCACCGGGCGCCGCCACCGGCGTTCGCGCTGCAGCGCACGCCGCATCTTGACCGGCCTGGTCGTGTAGCGCCATCGCGCCCACGGCGCGTGCGGGCGGGACAACCGCACCGCCCCGATGATCAGCAGGATCACCAGGAACATGCCCAGCAGACCGGTCCAGACCTTGCCCTTGAGCAGCACCACGACTGCCAGCGGCAGCGTGACCACCAACCCGCCGACCAGGGTGCTCTGCAGCACCACCCAACCGCCGTCATGGCGGATCGGCAGGATGAACATCAACGGGTGCAGTCCCAGCATCAGCAGCCCAGCGACCGCCACCGCGGCGAACACCGCGTCCACCGAACTGCGCCCATCTTCTTCCCAGTAGACGTCGGAAAGGTGCAGGATCAGGGCGTACTCGTCGAGCACCAGGGCCGCGCCGATGCCAAACAGCGTTGCCGCGACGGTGAATTCGGACGCTTGTCCGTTGACCGCCAGGGTCACCAGGGTCAGCCCGGACAGCATCACCAGCACTACCCCGAACGTCACGTGGTGGATATGCACAGTCCCGACGTGAATGTTCCGCGGCTGCCACCAGCGGGCCGGCCGGGCCCGGTCGGCGCGGTGCCGGATAAATCGCACGCAGCTGCGGGTGACGAAGAAGGTCAGGATGAAGGCGACCAGGCAGCACAGCAGCGGCAATCGACCACGGTCGACGATGTCATGCTGCAGCCAATGGAGCACCCCAGAAAAGCTACGCCCGCCGACGCGCGCACGCCCGAAGCCGCGCTGCGCGGTCAAGACAACGCCGGATAACGATTAGGCTGTGGGCGACATGAGTAAATGGCGGTCGCCCGACGTGGGCAGTCGAGTCGGGCGTATTTCGCTATGGTGCCTGCTCTGGGTGCTGGCCGCGTTGGCCCTGACCTACACGTGCTGGCAGTTGTTCGCGCACATTCCGTACCGCATCGACATCGACGTTTACCAGATGGGCGGCCAAGCCTGGCTGGACGACCGCCCGCTGTACAGCGGCAACGTGTTGTTCCACACGCCGATTGTGGATCTGCCGTTCACCTATCCCCCGCTGGCCGCCATCGCGTTCAGCCCGTTCGCCTGGATGGGGATGCCGGTCGCCAGTGTCGCGATCACGGTGCTGACTCTGCTGGTGCTGTTGGCGTCGACCACGATGGTGCTGAGCCGCCTCGACGTGTGGAACGACTCGCAGATGCTCCCCGGCCCGGCCTGGCTGCGCCGGCTGTGGTTGGCCGTGCTGGTCGTCGCGGCGGCCTCGATCTGGCTCGAACCGATCGACTCGAACTTCGCATTCGGACAGATCAACGCCGTGCTGATGACTCTGGTGATCGCCGACTGCTTCCCACGTCGCACTCCCTGGCCCCGCGGTGTGTTGCTGGGCCTGGGTATCGCACTCAAGCTCACCCCGGCCGTGTTCCTGCTGTATTTCCTGCTGCGCCGGGACAACCGGGCCGCCCTGACGGCGCTCGGGACGTTCGTGGGCGGGACGCTGATCGGTTTTGCGTTGGCATGGAGCGATTCCTGGGAGTACTGGACCAACACGCTGGGCCACACCGACCGCATCGGCGAGGCCGCGTTGAACACCGACCAGAACATCGCGGGTTCGTTGGCCCGGTTGGGCCTTGAGCAGCACGACCGCTTCCCGTTGTGGGTGCTTTGTTGCCTGCTGGTGCTGGCATTGACGATCTGGGCGATGCGCCGGGTGCTACGCGCCGGTGAGCCCGCGCTGGCGGTTATCTGCGTCGCGCTCTTCGGGCTGGTGGTCTCGCCGGTTTCGTGGTCACACCACTGGGTGTGGATGTTGCCGGCGGTACTGGTGACGGGCGTCCTGGCCTGGCGGCGTCGCAACATCGCGCTCGGCGTTCTCACCGCTGTGGGTCTGGCATTGATGCACTGGTCGCCGATCGATCTGCTGCCCAAGCACCATGAGACGACGGCGAATTGGTGGCGGCAGCTGGTGGGCATGTCTTACGTGTGGTGGGCACTGGCGGTCATCTTGGTTGCCGGCCTCACCGTGACCGCGCAGATCGCGGCGGCACGCGAAGCCGAACCGGAACGTACTCCGGTGCCCGCCAGCAGCTAGTCAATCAATCTTCGGTCCGTCGACGTCGTCGACCTTCGGGTCAGGCGCTGCGCCGGTGGTCAGTCAGCCGGCGGCAGTCTCGGGGATTCGTGCGGCGGGCGACGATTTACTTTTGGAATCGTCGCCTTCACTTCCGTCCTTGACGCTGGCGGCGTAGATGTCGACGTACTCCTGACCGGACAGACCCATCAGTTCGTACATCACCTCGTCGATGACGGCGCGCTCGATGAAGTGGTTGCCGGCCAGCCCGTCGAACCGCGAGAAATCCATCGGCTCGCCGAAACGAACCGTGATGCGGCCGAAGCGCAGCATCTTCTTCCCGGGCGGGTTGACGACGTTGGTGCCGATCATCGCGACCGGAATCACCGGGACCCCGCTCTGCAGCGCAATCCGAGCCAACCCGGTCTTGCCCTTGTAAAGCCGACCGTCGGGCGAGCGCGTGCCTTCGGGGTACATACCCAGCAGCCGGCCCTGTCCCAGCAGTCGCTGACCGGCCTCCAGCGCACCCTGCGCGGAGTCAGCGTTGGTGCGGTCGATCGGGACTTGGCCGGAAACGGTGTAGAACCACTTGTTGATCCAGCCCTTGATTCCGGTGCCGGTGAAGTATTCGGCCTTGGCCAAGAAGAAGATTCGGCGGCGCACCACCAGCGGAAGGTAGAAGCTGTCCGCCACCGCGAGGTGATTGCTTGCGATGATGGCCGGACCGGAACTCGGAATGTTTTCCAGGCCTTCAACTTTCGGTCGACCAAGCGCCTGGAAGAGCGGGCCCATGAAGATGTACTTAAACAGGTAGTACCACATGACTCCCTCTCGCCGCGCTCACCGAATGGTGCCTGCGCCAACTGTACCGACCCGCGATGCCGTCGACCACCTCGCGAGGTGGTGATTCAGTCCTGCAGCGTAACCGGGATCGCCTGGTACCGCGTCTTCGCGGTGCCGTTTCCATTGGTGGAACCCTTGGTTGTGTGCAGGGGTTCATCGGTGGTCACGCCACCGCCGGGCGGATCGTCCTCCGGCGCCGAGGCAGGCGAAGTGTCGATGTCGTCGACTATGGCGCGTATCACGTCCAGCAGGGCGACGCTGTGGTCGGCGATGACCGTCACCAACGGGTGCTGCTCGCCGTTGACTACCGCGGCCAGCGCGCATACCGGGCACCACACCTGCTGGCACTTACCCGGCCCGCCACTCGAGGCCATGGTGATCGCCGCGCGCACTGCCGGGTCGATCCCGTCCAGAATCATCTGGGCAAGCCGGCGCAACTCAGGCCCGACATCGATATGAGCCCTACTCACCTCGGCCATACCTCCGGATCTGGTTGGAAACGCACGGTCAGCTCACTGCCCTGCAGTTGTGCGTCCAGCACCGTACACCGCCGCAGCACAGACGCCAACCGAACCCGGCGTCGCACGCCGCCGGCACTGATGACCAAATCGTCGTCGGATCGTCCCAAAGCCAGTGAGCCGGCGTCGAGTTGGGGCAAAGGCAGCCGCATCCGGTACACCGATTCCAGCCCGGATCCGGATTCAAGGTCAACGACAGGATGCAGCGGGCCGGGCGGCGTGGCGCCGCGGCGATGACGAGCGCTATCCAGCAGTTCGCCCAACGCCTTGGGCCCGATCGGCTCGCCGGCCTGATGCGGGATCAGCACCAGCGCGACGTCCCCGATGGTCGCATCGAGTTCTTCCAAGACGGCACGTTGTTCGGAGATGCGTTCGGCGTACCAATAGAACGCCGGGTGGTCGGGAAGGCTGCGATATTCGTAGGCCTCGTCGCGGCTGAGCACCTGATTGACGAGCAACTCCTCGACCCGCACCCCCATCAGAGCAAGCGAGCCGAGCGTCCGAGCCGCCTCGGCGGCGACGACCCGCTCGGGTGTGAGCACCAGGTGGGCACTGACCAGGTCGCCGTCGGCCAGTAGTGCAGTGAGCCCGTCGACGCCGGCGCTGATGCGCTCCAACAGGTCAACGACCGCGGCCGATCGGCCATCGTCGCCGCCGGCGCTGAGTCTGCGGTGCCGCGGCCACGCCCGCTCCACGTAGAGCCCGAAAGTGGCGGGCAACGTCAACATGCGTAATGCGTCTGCGGTCGACGCGCAGTCGACCACGATGCGATCCCAGCGCCCGGACGCCGCCAACTCCCCGACTGCATGCAGGCCGAGGACTTCCTGAATCCCGGGAAAGGCTGAGAGTTCTTCAGGTGCAATGCGACTCAACTCGGAATCGGCGAACCGTGCGTCGATCGCCTCGGCGACATCGCACCATCGGTCCTCGAGCAGCGCGAGCGTGTCCAGCGCCAGTGCGTCGAGAGAGCCGCCACCGACGTCTGCTCCTCCGGTGGCCAGGTCGGCGAGGACCCGAACAGCTTCGCCGCGACCGGTCGGTGGGATCGGCACACCCAACACGTCGCCCAGCGAGTGCGCCTGGTCGGTCGACACGAGCAGCACGCGCTGACCACTGCTGGCGTCGCAAACCGCAGTAGCGGACGCCAGGGTGGATTTTCCTACCCCGCCTTTACCAACAAACAGACTGATCCGGGCAGTGGGTGCGCCCGAATCACTCAGCCCTCGACTCGTTTCTTCAGGTCCTTCAAAGCGCCGTCGATCAGCCGGCGTTCGGCCTTACGCTTGAGCATCCCGATCATTGGAATGGCTAGGTCCACCGCCAACTCATAGGTGACATCGGTACCAGAACCCTTGGGCGCCAATATGTATGAGCCTTCGAGGGATTTGAGCAGCGAGCTGGACTCCAACTCCCAGCTCAGCGACTTATGGTCGGCCGGCCACTGGTAGTTCATGATCAGGGTGTCTTTGAAGATGCCCGCGTCCATCAGCATCCGGGCCTTCTTGGGGTAACCTTCGTCGTCGGCCTCGAGGACTTCGACTTTCTTGTATTCGTTGATCCAGTCCGGGTAAGCCTCGATGTCGGCGATCGCCTTCATCACATCAGCTAACTCTGCATCGATGTAGAGCGTCTGGTTCGTCTTGTCCGCCACCTGGCAGTCCCTTTCGCACATTCCCAACCCGCAGAGCGGGTCGACCCCCGGTTAAACTACCGGAGAAACACCGACCGGACGTGATTCATCCAGGGTCTTTTTCACCTCGAACGCCATTTTCTTCCCGGCCACCCGCCGCCGGTGGGTGATCTTGGCCAGGTTCAGCTTCGCCAACTCCGGTCCTGATACACCTGCTGGCTCCGCGTGCAGGAAGTAGTGCAGTACGACGCCGTCCATCGAGGGTTCCAGCCAGACCTCCATCGTACCCGTCACGGCGCCCGTGACCGCCCACCTCATACCCTTTTCAGCGCGATCCTCGGTGACCTCGAGGCGCAGATCCGGCCACCACCGACTCCACTTCGACCGATCTGCAATCGCGGCCCCGACCAGTGCGCCATCGGCGGCGACGTATGTTTCGTCGGCGATCTGGATGCTGTTCATCGGCTCAGCTTCACATATCTACGCGCACGGAAACGGTGCGACCCCGTCGGCTGGAACGCCGCGCCACCCGGCAATCTCTGCCCCTGCCCGATGGGGAGTTTCCATGCTGCGCGAATCGCCGCATTAGGCTGAGCGGCAGCAAGCGACCACCGACAAGCCCCCGCCCTAGGTCAAACGAGGTATATAGAGTGCGTCAGTACAGCGTCCCCGCCCGCTTCTCCATCGACGAGCGGGACAACGTCGCGGCCGTGGTGTTCGAACACGAACGCAATGATCCCGACTACGTGATCTACCAGCGTCTTGTCGACGGCGCCTGGACCGATGTCACCAGCGCCCAGGCGGCCGACCAAATTCGTTCTGCCGCACTGGGTTTGATCTCATTCGGAGTCGAGGCTGGCGACCGGGTCTCCATCTTCTCGGCGACCCGCTACGAATGGGCGATCCTCGACCTGGCGATCCTGGCGATCGGCGCTGTCACGGTGCCGATCTACGAGACGTCGTCGGCCGAACAGGTGCGCTGGGTGTTGCAGGACTCAGAAGCGGTGCTGGCGCTGGCGGAGACTGACGCGCACGCGGCAATAGTCACCGAGCTCACCGGCGATCTGCCTGCGCTGCGGCGGGTTCTGCACATCAACGGTTCGGGGCCCAAGGCGCTTGACCAACTGGTGGAGGCCGGCAAATCGATCGACGCAGCCGAATTGACCGCCCGGCAGGAGGCGCTGAGCTGCGACGACCCAGCGACACTGATCTACACCTCGGGCACCACCGGACGGCCCAAAGGCTGCCAGCTCAGTCATTCCAACCTGCTGCACGAGATCCGTGGCACGCAGGAATGCCTGCCGACGCTGCTGCGCGAGGGTGAGCGGCTGCTGGTCTTCCTGCCACTGGCACACGTGCTCGCCCGGGCACTGACGTTGTCGGCGTTCACCAGCAAAGTCACGGTCGGATTCACCAGCGATATCAAGAACCTGGTGCCGATGTTAGGGGTGTTCAAGCCGACGGTGGTGGTGTCGGTGCCGCGCGTGTTCGAGAAGGTCTACAACACCGCCGAACAGAACGCCTCCAACGACGGCAAAGGCCCGATCTTCAAGGCAGCCGCGCAGACCGCGGTCGACTGGAGCCGCGCGCACGACGACGGCCGACCGGGACCGGTGCTGCGCGCCAAGCACGCGGTGTTCGATCGCCTGGTCTACAAGAAGCTGCGCGCGGCGCTGGGCGGAGACTGCCACGCCGCCGTCTCCGGTGGTGCGCCGCTCGGCGCCCGACTGGGCCACTTCTACCGCGGCGTGGGCGTGACCATCTACGAGGGCTACGGCCTGACCGAGACCAGCGCCGCGATCACCGTCAACCAGGTCAAAGGACTGAAGATCGGGACCGTCGGAAAGCTGGTGCCGGGCAACAGCTTGAAGATCGCCGAGGACAAGGAGCTGTTGCTGCGCGGCGGAGTGGTTTTCGACGGTTACTGGCGCAATGAGCAGGCCACCAAAGAGGCATTCACCGACGGCTGGTTCCGCACCGGCGACCTGGGCTCGATCGACGAAGACGGCTTCCTGAGCATCACCGGCCGCAAGAAGGAGCTCATCGTCACCGCGGGCGGCAAGAACGTCGCGCCGGCCGTGCTGGAAGATCAATTGCGGTCGCACCCACTGATCAGCCAGGCGATGGTAGTCGGGGACAACAAGCCGTTCATCGGCGCACTGATCACCATCGACCCCGAGTCGTTCGGCGGTTGGAAGCAACGCAACAGCAAGGCCGACGGTGCATCAGTCGGCGATCTGGCCTCTGACCCGGACCTGATCGCCGAGGTGGACACAGCCGTCAAGAAAGCCAACCAGCAGGTGTCGGCTGCCGAGTCGATCAAGAAGTACCGCATCCTGCCCGTTGACTTCACCGAGGACACCGGCGAACTGACGCCGACGATGAAGGTCAAGAGGAACGTGGTGGCCGAGAAGTTCGCCTCCGAGATTGAGGCGATCTACGACAAGGACTGAGTCGGTTACCGGCCGTCGCCAACGCCGCCCAGAAAACCCGCGAGCCGGGCGGCCAACGTGTCCCAGCGCCACTGCGTGCGGACCCACTCCCGACCGGCGGCGCCCATCATGGCGGCGCGCTCGCGATCGTTGAGCAACTCGACGATGGCGTCGGCGATCTGATTTACCGATTTGCCGTCGACGACTAAGCCGGTCTTATCGTGTTGCACGGCTTCCGGAGCGCCGCCTGAGTCACCCGCGACTACCGGCACGCCCGCGGCCGAAGCCTCGAGAAACACGATGCCCAGGCCTTCGACGTCCATCCCCGCGCCGCGGGTGCGGCATGGCATCGCGAACACGTCGGCCATCGCGTGGTGGGCGGGTAACTCATCGCCGGGGATGCCGCCGGTGAATGTGACGTCGTTGCCGACTCCGCAGTCCTGCGCCAGCTTGCGCAAGGTCTCGAGGTAGGGTCCGCCCCCGACGATGACCAGGGCGGCGCCATCGACGCGCTGGCGTATCGACGGCAGCGCCTTGATCAACATGTCCTGGCCCTTGCGCGGAACCAGCCTCGACAGACACACCACCGTCGGCCGCTCGCCCAGCCGGTACCGTTCGCGCAGTTCGGCGCGAGCGGCAGGGTCGGGCCGAAACCGGTCGCTGTCCACCCCGGGCGGCAGGTATTCCAGGGAAGCGTCCGGCCCGAACGCCGGCGCGAAGCGCGATTTCGTATAGCGGCTGACGAAGGTCACGACGTCAGTGCCATCCCCGATGCGGCGCAGAACCGACCGCGCCACCGGAAGCATCGACCAGCCCACCTCGTGACCATGGGTGCTGGCCAGAACCCGGCTCGCGCCCGCCTCGCGGGCACGTGACGCCAGCAGAGCCAACGGTGCCGCGGCGCCGAACCACACGGTCTCGATGTCGTTCTCCGCGATCAGCCTGCGCATCCGGGCGTCGACGGTCGGAACCGGCAACATCAGCGTGGTGGGGTGCCGGACGACTTTATAGCCCGTTTCGGCGGCAGCTTCGTCAAAAGCCTCGGCGCCCTTCCACTTTGGCGCATAGACCGTCACGTTATGCCGCCCGGCGCCGACCAGCTGGTCGACGAATTCGTTGAGGTAGGACTGAATGCCACCGCGCCGCGGGGGAAAGTCGTTGGTTACGAGCAGGACCCGGGTCACGCACGTCACGTTAGCGTGGCGACGATGCGCGTCACGTCAGTGACGCGAGGAGGAGCCGCGCCAATCAAACCCAGCGTGGCGACGATGCG
>NZ_JBVAXG010000010.1:0-156484 GCF_055419245.1 Mycobacterium sp. IDUB_37
AGCATAGCTGCCGGAGCGAAACCATCTCCGAGCATGTTGCTCATGTAAGCAGCGGTGTATTCGTGGCCGGATATCCCAGGATCGCTGCCAATCTTGGCGATCCCAGCAAATTGTTGTCCCAGCCCGGCCAAATTGGTCAGGACCATACACGCATCTTCGAGCCCAAAAAGTGACACTTATTTCCTCACAAATTATTGATCGACGTGAAATTAGGGGTGCCCGCACCCGCAGTCCCGCGTGATTCTGGGATCAGTATCCCGCGGCAGCAGGTAGGTGAACCCCACCACTTCAGACCACGCGGGACTATTCTTCGCGCACACCCTACTAGATCAGAGCGGTCAGATCGAATCGGTCGACGAATCGCTACGACCTTGCTTCGGCCCCGATCGATCGCTGGGGGTCTCGATTGGCGAGTACGGGCAACCTAGAGTCGGCAGCTGCAAGGCGGCCCTACCTGGCAAGGCAGACTTGGGCACGTTGCCTGGATCAACGCCGGCCGTAGAGAGCAGATGGCCAAGTCCTGTTGACGGTGATTTGGCCTGCGCGACCCCGTCGCGCCTGCGGCACATTCGCGCCTTGACAACGCTGGTCCGAAGGCGCGAGAACCAGCACCACTTCATGCAAATTTTGCCGCAGTTGCTGCCCCTGAACGTCTATTACGCTGATAGACATGATGTCCCGCAATGGTTTGGCTTGCCGACGTGCCTCGGGTCGTCGGCGTTGGGGCGGTAGCAGTGAGGACCAGAACAAGAGCGATCGAGCCCGGCGCCAAGACATTACGAATCGCGGACCTGGTGTCGGCACCTGCAACGAGCGGAGCTTGCGATCAGAGCGCAGCAGCATGTTCGGTGCTGCGGCGCACCCGGAGACTGCGACCCAGGCGCAGGCTGAAATCTTGAGGTGGAGATGGTGATGGGTGTGACGAAGCCGGCGGGCCAGTATGTTGTGCAGATGCTCGACCCAGGCGGATGGCCGCAGGTCGACGAGGACACCTTCTATGACAGGGCGCAGGACTTCGCCCAGGTTTTGCGGCAGGTCACCGAGATTTTGGAAAGCTGTCAGCGGCAGCAAGCGCAGGTGTTCGACGATGGAGTCTGGTCGGGCGGGGCGGCGGATGCCGCTCATGGCGAACTCGGCGGCAACATCAGCCAGTTGGTGGCGCTGCAACAGAACCTTGCCGGTGTGATCACTTGGCACAAGTATGTCGCAGGCACAATTGTGCAAGCTAAGTCGGCCATCGGTGACAACGTGGAAAGCGCTCACCGAGGGATCAGTGCCCTCGAGAATGACCACAACCTGGACGCTGCGGAGCGAAGCGCTGAGATCACGACGTTGCTCGGCGCCACCTATGCAGCGAATGTCGCCGTGGTCGCCGAAACCGCTGAACAGATTCTGGCAAGTAAGGCATGGAAGCCGCCGACAAATGCGCTGAACGATCTGCTCGACCAGAGAATGCCTCCCCCCCTTGCACTTCCGGAGGACCAAGATCAACCGGCCACCGGTCCGAGGCACGCGGTGCCGGTTGCTCCTGCGCCAGTACCGGAGGGCCGGTCTCCGTCACCGCACCCAGCGCCTGCGCCAGGCGTAACACCCGTCCCGGCTTCAGGGATGCCTTCATTTCCTGGGCAGTCACCTGCAACACTTAGGCAGCCTTCTAACTTGCCCAGTCCGTCGGTGCCGGCCGCCGCGGTGAGCAGCCCATCGGCGCCCGTCCCCGGCGGTGGGCTCGCGGCTCCGATAATCCCGGCGGCGTCGACGCAGCCACCCGGTTCGGGTGGGCGTGGTAGGGGTGTCGCTCCTGCAGCGGTGCTGTCGCCCTCGCGGCCCTCGGGGTCTGTGCGGCCGGAGGATCCATCACCCGTGGTTGCGGCGGCCCAGACTGGGTTGCCACCACAGCCGGCGGGTGCGATGGCCGGTGCCGCCGCGGGTTCGGGCGGCAAGTCGGGCCTCGCGGGCGGGCAGCGGCCATCGGGTCTGGCGCCAGTTCGCCCGGCGTCAGCGACCTCCCAACCATCAGTGCGGAACAGGCGCGTCGTGGACGCGGAAGTTAAGGATCGCGGGGATGCCGCGGTCGCCCCGCTGCTGGCTCCGATCCCGGTTTCAGCGACCAGGGCCGAACGGGACGCGATCGCCGAGGCTTCCACTGCTGATGCAGCACGCCGCCGCGGCACCGATGTGCTGCGGTTGGCGCGGCGTATCGCTGCTGCGTTGAATGCCCCTGGTAGCGGCGGTGAGGGCGACTTCGGGTTCTACTGGGTGACAGCGGTGACCACCGACGGCCACATCGTCGTGGCAAATAGCTATGGGCTGGCTTACATCCCGGATGGAGTGCGGTTGCCGGAGCCGGTGCACATGGCCAGCGCCGACGAGGCGGTCCCGGCCGCTGAGCGGGCGCGGTGGGCCACTTATCCGATGTTGGCGGTGCAAGGCTGGGCGGCGCATCACAACACCAAGCTACGGGCGGTAATCGCGACGGAGGAGCAGTTCGCGAATTCCGATCCCGGTGCGGCCAAAATCATTCTCACGCCAGACGACATTCCGTCAAACGGCGATATGGCCGGCCGATCCAGGTTGGAGATCGTCGACCCGCACGCGGCAACGCGGCTGGCGGGTACGAGTGATCAGCGTTTGGTCGAATTGCTGCCGCCGGCGCCGGCAAAGGCGGAGCGACAGGCTGACCACAATCCCGCGTCGGAGATGGTCGTTGCGGAGAATGCGCAGGATGCACCGCCGCCGTCTGATCCGCGACCAATGTTGTGGTTCGGAGTCCTGAAGCCGCTGACAAGCACCGCCACCGGCCGTGAGGCCGCACACCTGCGCGCGTTCCGCATCTACGCAGCGCACATGCAGGACGTCGTTCTCAACGAGGTTCATGTGGCAGTGGACACTGCCGATCAGCGCGCCGCAGTGGCTGATTGGCTTTACTGGAATCGTCTCTGCGGCCTACTCGACGAAGCACAGGTCGACGCCTCTTGATCTTGGGCAAGTCCTGCCAGGGTTGCAGCCCAGGAACGCACCATTGAGCTCGCTGCTCGCGCAGTGCCGCCCGGTGCCTGGCACTAGTCCGCCTTCGGGAACGCTTGCGAGACTTTGTCCCAACGCGGGAATTGTGCGGGCCAGAGGGTTCCAGCACTGAAATGCGTCCAACAGCACCTTCAGGAGCACATTCGCTCGACCAGCGACCACCGAGATCAATGCTCGAGCCCCAGGGCCTACCGGAGGGTCCGGGTCATTGCGTCCGTTTCTGTGCGGGACGGGCCGGCGTGTGGTGTGGTGGATTTTCGCTGTCAACGCCCGCAATCCCGGTCGGGGGTCGTCGGCCGTACTTAATCGGAGCGTCCGCTACGAGGGCCTCGATATCATCACCGACGGTGGTGTTCACAGGCGCGACGGCGGCTTTGTGTTCGTCCGCGGGGCTGGTCGGCCGGTCCGAGGAATCCGCCGGTTTTGCTGACTGCCCCGGCCGTTGGGGCGCCTGAGCAAACCTAGGTACCAGGAGCACCCGCCCGGTCAGCTCGGATTCCTCTTGCGTGTGCTCCGGGACGACGAGGCTGGATCCCACCCGTGGTGCGGCGCCCTCGTGAGCGTTTGCGCCAGGGTGGGGATGGTCGGCAGGCATGCCGCCCGGACTCGCCGTCAAGGCGGAAACCGCAGATTCCGATGCTACCGGCGCATCGATCAACGTTGATGGGCTCGGTGAACCCAGACCCGCGAGGGCCTCGCCGTACTTGCTCGCCAACCCATTAGCCTCGGACTTGTGCTTGAACGAATCGAACAGCAACTTACCAAGCATGCCCACAGCAACGGCAAGTCCAAGCCCGCAAACTGCACCTGCGAAGCGCCGCGCTGCCACCACCCCGCCTGGCTGGACCACGAGGGAAAGCTCAATAGCAATTGCCGCGACAAGTAAGCCTTTGAGGATCCCGAAACCCAAGCGGATGTGAGTGACTTGCTCTGCCTGAGCATTCACGACGGCGGCGAGCTTGATGTCTAAATCGGCGATAGTTTTGGCGCCACGATCACGCAACGCGGCGTTGCTCTCTGCGTACTTTTCCGACGCAGTACCCCGCCATCTGTCGTCCGGAAACGCGGACGCCAGAAATTCGTACATCGCGTCGAATTTCTCCGCACCAGCCTTGAGATCATCCCCCTCGGTCGGCGGAAAGAATCCAGTCGTCTGCTCTAGCAGTTCGACGAGCGTAAGAACATAAGGAATCATTGGCTGGAAATTGTTCACGTCGCTAACAGCTTGAAGATGACGAACCATCGCATCGACCTGCTCGCCCACATCCGACTTGGTCATGCCAATAGTTGGGACCGACCTCTTCGTCAATTCTGGATCAAGGAGGTCAGACCCTGCGCGCAAGAACCAGCGCTCAAGGGCGGGGCTTAAAACAGCCCCGCCGTCGCCAAAAACGCTGGTAGCGGTCGCTGAGGCGTACTCAGTGTCGAATTGCGAGCCGAAATCCGGGCCAATGACGGAGCCCGTAATCTGCTGCCCAAGACAGCCCAAGGCAAGTATCACCCTGGCTGCTTCCCCAAGTACTGACATTATCGCTTCACCGCCAAATAAACACCGTTACAACGGATTTCCGAAGATCCATCCTTAAGATTCGATTCTAGTCTGCTGAGGCCCGAGGACGCGCGCCAGTTGTATCAGGCGCAGCAATCTCAACGGGTACGGCGCTCTTCGCGCGGACTGCGCGGTCACTGCCCGCAGGAGCGGTCGCGGTCTTGACGTTTCCGGCCGACGACCGCACGCGAGGTCCGAACGGTGCAGTAGTTGGAGCGGGCCATTCCCGTCCCTTCTAGTGACTAGGAATTAGCCGGAGTTGCTCATGCTCGGTCGGCTCGGGTGCGTCTCGGAGTTGAGTGAGGCGGTGGGTGTCTGCTGGTGTGGGCGGCTGTCGAGCCGTTGGCGGGTGAGTGTGGATAGGAGGGGCTAGCGAGGTGGTGCGGGGGAATCGGGTCTTGCATCGGAGTGGCAGTGACGGTTGCGCTTAAGGCATCACACGAGACGAGGATGAATTAGTGGCAATAAAACGTGGATTGTGTTCTCTCGCAACAGCTTTACCGTCGTCTTCGGGCCCCGGCGCGACACTGTCGATGGCGTCGGCGAACGCCACCCCCTCGGCGTTTGTCCCGGCGGCGGCGGCGCCGGGACGATCGAGCTGTTCTGGCAATGGGTCCATTTCGTGTATCTGTTGGACTCGGCGAAACTTGGCCAGGTGGGAGTCGGTTAGTGACGGCTCTTTCCGTGCCGCGGGGTTAGCCGACCTCGGCATCGCCGGCGCTGCCGTCGACGAGGTTCCCAGCGCGCTTGCCCCTGCCCAGTCGTCCCAATCGGATTGTTCAACGGCCAATTTCGAGGTCTGGTCATGACCGAGACCGGTGTCCATAGTCGCCTGCACTATCTCCGGCACAGGCCTATCGCAACCAGACATCGTGGATGCTCCCGTAGCTCGAGTCTGGTTAGAGGACACCACCACCTCGTCGGACCCCGGGAATGCGTCAGCGTACGTGCCAGCCTGTTTGTTCCCCTCGGTCGCTGCGTCTACGGACGACGCCAGCAGCGTGCTGATCATGGCGATGGCAGCGAGGACTCCGAGTGAAGCGACCATTCTCGCGAACCAGTCCGCTACGGTGAGGTTCGTTGGGAAAGGCAACTCCCAGATTAGTGCTGCCTCCTCAATAAGCGCCGCACCTAACAATATCTTGTCTATACCGAATCCAAGGCGAATGGCTGTAATCGAATCCGCCTGGTTCTTTACGGCTGAGGCCATAGTGCGGTCCGCAGCTCCCAGGGTGCGCGCAAGCTCTAGCACTTCCTGGGTTTGATCGGCGTAAGATCGCGACGCCGTACCTGGCCACCGTTCATCTGGAAGGGCAGAGGAAAGCTGCTTTTCAAGTGCACTGAATCGATCGGAGCCAGTAATGAATTCGTCGCCTTCAGTGGGCGGCCCGAAGCCTGCCAGCTGTTCCAGCACTTCGGTGACAATAAGCGCCCAAAGGATTATGCTGGATCCTTGCTTCCATGCCTGCGTTCGAAAAGTCTTCTCCTCAAGTCGCGCAATCTCGCGTTCGATCCTACTTTTCGCCTCGCTGATTTTATCTGGCGAGTAGATCTGGCGCATATTGCTGGGCCCGCGTTCACGGCCCCACGCACGGATGCTCTTTTCTTTAGCAGCGGGAAAGCGGTCTCGGAGTAATTTCATGCGTGTCTGATAGTCAGCTTCGGGCGGAAATTCGATGTCCCTGGGCGAAACCAGGGCGAAGCTTTGCTTCCTCATCGATTCGACTCGCCTTTGGATCGTGTCGATCGCTTTATTCCCCGGTGCCGCAACCGCGAAGCCAGCCACCAAAGCAAAAGCGGAACCGGCCATATTGGTTTTCGCGGCTTCCGCGTAGTCACCACTGAATCGTGAGCTATCTAAACCCTTAAACTGTTCTCCCAAACCCACAAAAGCGGCAATGATCCGAATTGCTTCGGTGAGGTCCATGTGCGCGCTCCCTTGCAAAAATTAAAGACACCACTGGACAGCGCGCCTGTGAACGCTCCATGATGATACGCCGACACTGTGGGTCAACATGCAAAGCTTGGGCCGACGCAGTGGCATGCACTTGAACGCGGGACACAGTCCAACCCGTTGCCCCTCAGGATTGATCAGAGGGGCCCACCTAGAGTATCCCCTCGGTTGTGTTGAATTTTGTTGGCGCAGTGAGCCATACCTTACGCGGTACAATCCGCGGCACTCGACAGCCTGTGCGCCTGTACGGTGATCGCGGGCGTCGTGGCTGCATCGAAAGCTGTTGACTCTAATAGCCGTCCCGAGTTCGTCCAGATCAAAAGGCCTAAAGCTGCCTGCCGATGTAACTGACCCGCTGGCGATGCCACGTCTGAAACTTCCCTGAGATGTGCACGCCTCCATGTTAGGGCCGCGAAAGTGCTGCAGGAGCCAGCCTCATGAGCTGGTACCGTCAATTGGCGACGGAGAAGGGGGATACGATGTTGATCTTGGCTCAAGCTGCTGCCATTGTTAATGGTCTACTTGGACTGGGTGGAAACACCACCGGCCTGTATATGGATATCGATCGGGGAGTCCGACCCACTCGCGAGAATACCGCCTCTGCGGCAATGGGTTTGATCGGAAACGGGGCCAGTATTACCGCCGGGGCCGCCGCGGGCGGCGTGGGTGACTTGATGTCGATCCACTTAAAAAATACGCAATTCATGCACGGTCTTGCGTCACAGAATCTTCGAACCTACGGCGTGTTAGCTAATCGCGCCGACGAGAAATATCGTGAACTCCAACGGCAAATCGGTTCGACATTGCAACAGCCAGACTCGCTGTTGGAAGGAACGACTGGTAATCGTCTCCAGGAAGCGCATAAGGCGTGGCTCGCTAACCCCAACGAGGACAACGATCGGGCTCTTAAGTCAGCGACAGCAGAAAACAATGCTACCAAACTTCGGGCCCAAAAAGCTTCCGAGGATTGGTCGAAAGCGGTCGATTCGGAAATCGAGGCGCGAGCACGCGTCGCTCAGGTGGAAAATCAGATTGAAGCCCACAAGCAGGGCGAAGCGAGTTTGAGCTTGCTTTTATATGCACAATCGGTGGTCGAGTTATTGGAGTTGACGGTGGGGTTTGAGGCGCCTTTCGACGGGCAGTGCTTGGAGGTGGCAGCGGCGGGCTTCGCGGGCATTAGAGAGGTACTGGCAAACGGTGTGGCCGGTCAGCGTTGGGAGGGTGTGGCTGCCGGCGGCTATGGCGGGCAAGCCACCTCGCAGCGGAAGCAGGCAGCGGCGATGGTGCAGGCGGATCAGTCGTTGGTGGAGATCGTTCAGAATCAGGCTTTGTGGGTGGACCATGCCCGGCTGGTGCTAGGGGCTGATGCGACGCTGCTCGGGATTGCGGTCGCCGTGGAGGCGGCCCTATGTGCATCGCCGGACGGCGGGCCGGTGTGGGCAAAATGGTTTGCTCACACAGCGGCCGGACTCGGAGTGGCGGCTGCAGTCGGCGCAATCTCAACGGTATTGGCGTTTTCGATGCGAAACGCGCAGAAGGCAAACGCGATAGCCGGCGATTATGACGAGCTTGGTGCAGGTACGGCGGCAGCGGGCCGTCCGCTCGCGGCGGGAGTTGGCGGATCCAACGCAACGACGGTCACGCGGGCGACAGCAGTTGCGACTACCAAGGCTGACACGGACACCGGTGCGGCCGCAGGCGCCACCGCTACAGCAACCGCTGATCAGCGCGAAGCCTCCCCCGCAGGCGTTGCCGACGTTGTCGGGGCTGGTACTCGCTCGCTGGTATCGACCGGCCCGATGTCCCCGGCGCCGGGGGGGTGCAAGGCAATGTCCGCAGAACCTACCGTGGCTCAGCTGTTTCGCCTGTCGGACCCAGTGGCCACTGCCTTCGGCCACAGTGGCCCCAATTCGGCACACCGACCGAAATCTCCACGGGGCCCTGTTCCGCTTCGGCCCCGGACCTATGGCCGAGACGTCGGCGTGACCGAGCCGCCCGCGGCGCTGGCGGACTCCGATCACCCCGCCAACGCCGGCGCAGCCCCAACGGCAGGTAGTGGCCGGCGTGCACCCGCGCGCCCCACCGTGACCAACACCGAGGACGTCCCGACACCCGCCCTACTGTTCGTAGGGGTATAGCCGACCCCCCGACTCGCACTGCGCTGCAGTCGGTTTGGAGGAGTGAGGGCTTCGGCTCAATGAATTGATCGTCATCCAAGCGTCATTGACGCGTCGTGGGATTGCTGAGAGGTCATGCTTTCGATCAACTCGCGCAACATCTTTCGCGGCTGAGCCCTCGGTTCCTGGGGCACGGCCAAGCAAATACCATCCGCGAGGCGCCCGCCGCGGCCGCGCTTGTCCGGTGCGTCTATTGCGTCATCGGCCTCAAACCGGATGCGACGATAAGTGGAGGCGGCGTTCCTTCGTGTGGATCGGCGTAGGTCTTGTAAAACGGTGGCAGAGTGGAACCCTCACCCTGGAAGGGCACGCTGTATTCAGCGTCGAATGTTACGTGGTACCACTGAATGCCGAGTGATGCGGAAATGTCCGGATCTTCGCTACGCGCATCGACAACGGTCGTAACCCTCACGCATCGCACATGCTGACGCATCATCGACGCAAAGCTCAATAGCCCGTTCGCATCCTGATCGGACGATGCGGCACCGTAGACGCCACGCATCTTTCGCCCCAGGTACTTCCACGCGGCGGGGTAGTCCTTCTCGTTGAGCGCCTTAAAGTAGTCGACAAGAGACTGCTGACCCTTGCCGATTGGGCTAGCGTCGGCTTGTCCGTTCGCGCAGCCGAGGTCTGCAACAGCGTGTGTCGAAAGCCCCAGGTTGATTGCTACCGCCACCACCAGGGCCATCAATCCCACGCTGAAGCGGACCCGAAATCGCGCCGACCGCATGACGGTCCGTCCAAGGCCACCGGTTCGAAGTTCGCGGAATTCACCCATAGCGGCTCAGTCTCGCACACAAATTGTCGTAATCAGTTGCGCCACTTAGCCGTACGACTGCATGTTGTGCGCCGATTGAAGCTTCATGGTGTATATCATCGAGCCACCTGCGCCGCTGCGTGAATGTGATTTCTGGATGGGTCGGTTGCGCAACCGCTGCCACCGTTGAAATTTGGTGCGGGCTAGGGCCGCAGCGGGTGGGACAATTGATCGATGGCAAGGAATCACTGGTTGGATGCGTGCGAGGCGCACCCCTGGGAGATCCAGGTCGGCGACATCATCGCTACACCGGCGCCCGCGTTCGAGCCCTACACCGTCACGGAAATTGAGATCCCGAGAGGTTTCGGCGCACAGAGGCATTGGACCTTCTGGGGCGACGACGAGGTCGGTAGGTGCTACGCCTGCAGCTTCCGCAGGGATGTTATGGTTGTCCGCTTCGCCGAGGCCAGGGCCCGCTGACCGGCCGTCGCCCTGGGCTGCGTCGCCGCCAAGCGGTGTGGTGGTGAACCGGAGGGCAGAGCCGGTTGCCGGGGGCGCGAACGCTCCCGCCGGCTTCTGCGCGGCGGTGATGTCCTGAAAGCCTGCCACCCTGGTCTGGGCGCCTCAACGTCGGGAGCCCATCGCGGCTTCATCGCACCCTGACCTGCGGCGATTGCGCGGTAGTCACGGGTTACGTGATCGATCTCGTTGGCACATTGCTTGGAGAAGACGCCCAGCGTGGTCAGTATGCCTGCCCCGATTGCGAACCCCATGCCCGCCGCCGCAACAGCGAATCGGTCGGCCACCACTGGTGTGGCTTCAATTCGCAATGTCAACTCCACCGCAAACGCTTCAATCAGCAGTCGGGACTGCCCCGAGTTCAGTTGACTCGCGGGGTGTGAATTTCAGGCCGCGGTTGCGACTGGTGTGTGGAGCAGTTCGAACTCTATCGGGGTGAGCTTGCCGAGGGCGCGTTGCCGGCGTCGTCGGTGGTAGGTGCGCTCGATCCAGGTCACGATCGCCAGGCGTAGTTCGGCGCGGGTGGCCCACCGTTGTCGGTCGAGCGCGTTGCGTTGCAGAAGGGCGAAGAACGACTCCATGGCGGTGTGGTCCCCGCACGCCCCGACTCGGCCCATCGAGCCATGTAATCCATTGTGCGACAGCGCTTGCACAAACTTTCGTGACCGAAATTGGCTGCCCCAGTCGGAGTGAACGATCGTGGAGACCGGTGAGGGTAATGCCACGGCATGTTCTAGGGCGGCCACCGCAAGCAAAGACTTCATCCGCGAATCGATCGAGTAGCCCACAATCGGAGTTGGAATATACGTCTTTGATGGCGCAGAGTTAGAGCTTGCCCTCCTCGGTTGGGTGCTCGGTGATGTCGGCCAGCCAGACCTGGTTGGCATTCTGGGCGCTGAACTGGCGCTGCACGAGGTCGTCATGGACCGGTGGGCCGGATCGATGGTTCGGTCCACGCTTCTTGGCGAAGGCCGACCAGATGCGCTCCTGTAAGCACAACCGTGCAACACGATTCTTCCCAGCAACGATCCCACGAGAGGGCAGTTCATCGGCAATGAAGCGGTATTCGAACGCAGGGTCATCGGCGTGAATGTCACGGGCGGCGTTGATCAGGTGTGCATCGTCCCAATTACGCTGCGTCACCGGTGCTTTGCGCCACTTGTAAAACGCCTGGGTGGAAAATCCCAGGACCCGGCAGGTTACCGTGACAGGTACCCGGTCACCGGCAAGGTCAAGGACCAGCGGGTAGGTCATTCTGGGTTGGCGTCCCGCGAAGCTCAAAGCGTTAATGTGCCGCCTCAAACTGGGCCAGCTGCTCGGGTCCTTGCCCGAGCGGCTGGCACTCGCCTGCACCAATCGGTTACCGCTTCACGACTTCCCAGAACTACTCTTCACCGATGAATTCGCCCGCCGCGACCGCTAATCCGGCGCGTGACGCGCCAAGGCCGCCCACCTTGATCCCCCCGTGCAGCTGCAGGCCTGGGGTGACTTCCACTGCGGTGGCATTCGATCAACAACTCTGGGCCGAGCTGACCTCACTGCGATTCCTCGCCGATGCCCTACAACGTGCTCATCACGGGACCCCGGTCGGTGTGGGAAAGGTGTTCTTAGCCAACGTATTACGACATATCGCTGACTACAAACCCCACAGCGAGGTAGATCCAATTACTACCGGAAGTGGGCAGCGATGAGTCCGCCGGGCTCGTGAATTGGTGCGAATGCCTGGTGGCGGGCGGTGTTACGGTTTGTTGAGGTGTGAAAAGGGTGTGACGGGTTGTCTAGCGGTGGCGAATTGGCTGCTGCTGCAAGCGGTGTCAATTGCCGGAGAATCGCCTTGATGTTTGTGTCCAACGACCGTGCAGGTTGGCGCACAGCTGCAATGGATGCGTTGAGGTGTCGACCAGATCGCGGGTGAGTGATGTCTGTTTTTGCGGAAGCGACCGCGATCATTAATGGTTTGCTGGGGCTCGGGGGCAATACCGCCGGTCTTTATATGGATATCACTGGGCAGCAGCCGGCGACATCGGAACACACCGCATCGGCGGCCCTGGGCTTGACCAGTAACGCAGCGGGCACCGTTGGCGGCTCAGCGGTCGGTGTAACCAGCGTCGCTCAACGCCTGGCAGTACGCCAAGCTGCGCAAAACCTGACAGATGCCACGGCCTCGCTCGGTCGCGCAAGTCGCCTCAAGGCCGAGGCGTGCGTTGAATATCGCCTTGCGGAGGCGAGTTATAACGCGATACGTGATGGCACGGACCCCGACTACGCCGAAGCATTGAACTTCCATCGGCGCAACTGGCGGAACAAAGCAACCGAGCGTCTAGCCAGGGAGGCTTACGAAGAAGCCGAGATGATGGATGACGTTGCCACCGCCAGGTATCGCCAGGCCCGCGACGCCAGATGGGATGCGCTGGATCGGGAGAATGTTGCTGCGGAAATTGCTGAGGACAGAGAGCGCGAGCACAAGCAAGCGCAGCGAATGCAGGAGCGGACCGATCAGCGCCTGAGTGTGATTTTGTGGGCGTTGTCGGTGGTGCAGTCGTTGGAGTGGACGTTAGGGTTTGGGGCCCCGATGGACGGCCAGTGTTTCCAGGAGGGTGCGGTGGCTTTTGCTGGGGTGGGTGAGGTGTGGGCGGCCGGGTTTGCCGGTCAGCGTTGGGAAAGTGGTGGCGCTCAGGGGTATAACCGGCTCAACGGTGTGCAGGGTGAGCAGGCTGCCGCGGTGGTGCAGGCGGATCGAGTGTTGGCTTAGATTGCTGCGAATCAGGGTGTGTGGGTTGATCACGGCCGGCTGGTGTTGGGCGCTGATGCCACGCTGCTGGGAGTAGCGCTCGCGGTGGAAATGGCGCTGTTGGTGTCACCGCAGGGCGGTCCGGTGGCGGCGAAGTGGTTCGCCAATATCGTGGCCAGTCTCGGGGTGGCGGCCGCGGCCGCGATGGTGGCCACGGTGTTGGCGTTTTCGTTCCAGAATGCGCACGCGGCTAACGACTTGGCCCGCGGGTATGACGGGCTCAGTGCGGGTCGGGCAGGTGCGGGTGGCGGCGATATGGCAGCGGCCGGCGCCGGGGGGTCCACGACGGTCGCACGGGTGCCGGCGGTGGCTGCTACCACCCTAGAGTCGTCCACCGACGCACCCCGGGCAGCCGCCGCCGCGGGCGCCGGTCACCGTCCAGTACCCGCCCCCACCGGCTTTGAAGTCGAGAAATCTCTGCATCTGAACCCTTACCCGCAAAGCTAGGCTGATGTCGGCGCGGCGCCCGTTTCCGCGTGGTCACGCCGGAACTTTGGGAGGAATCGGGATATGCCTGCGTTCGGCGGTCCTTTCGCGATTATTGCCAGCATGATTAGCCTGGGCGGGGATTTTGCCGGCGACAGGATAAATTCTGCTGGTGAAGTTGCTAACGAATTTAGTGACGAATATAGATCGGCGAGGGCGACCAGCATGATCGCGGCCGCCGCGACTGTCACGGTTGCAGGTCACGTGATGGCTTATGCTTGGGGCTTAAACAAGCGAGCGGAGAAGGCCATTCAACTCCAGCAGTTCGCAGATGACATGGGTTTTACGCGAGACAGAAGTTTACAGGAAGACATTGATCGCGCAGAACTCGTCAAGTCGGCGAGGAATAGTCCTATTTTGTGGGCTCTTTCTCTGGTGGATGGGTTGGAGTTAACGTTGGGTTTTGGGTCGTCGTCTGAGGGGGATGATTTCAGGGCGGGGGCGGAGCTGTTCGGCAGCGTGGGCGTCCAGTTGGGGTTGGCCGATGCCGATCGGAGCCGGTGGGGTGGTGCGGCGGCGGAAGCCTACTGCGCAGAGGATGGCCTGTTGCGGGGCTATGCGCGCAGGCTCGCGTGGCTAGATAGCGAGTTGGCGGCAGTGGTGAAGGATCAAGCCGAGTGGAATACCCATATGCGGTTAGGTTTTGCGTTGCTGAAGGGTCTGCTTGTGCAGGCGTATTTGTGTGAGGTGGCGATGAGGACGATCGCGGCATCCGCTGGGGCGGCGTATGCGTTTGCGCGTGCGGCGGCGGGCACAGGGACCGCTGTGGCGGTGACGATGTCGACGTATTTAGCGGCTGAGATTTCGCGGCGCAACGGCGTAAAGGCGAACAGCTTGGGTGCTGGGTATGACTTGGTGGCGGCGGGTGCGCTGTCTTCGGGTGGGCCCGATCTCGGTGTGGCAGTGAGCGCGCGGGACTGCGCGGTGGCGTCGGTCAGTGGCGGTAGTGACCACGAGGCGTGCGGCGCGGGCGGCGTTGAGAGTGACGCGGTGGCTGGGGGTTATTCGGAGGCGATGTCGGCGCAGGATAATTTGACTTCAGCGAAGCCTTCATTGGCTCGGTTAGCAGAAATGTCTGGCCATTCTATTGATTGGGCAGAGGGCGTCGATCAGGCGTCGGTATACGTGCGGAATGTTTCGACCGGTCAGCGAGGTGCGCCGGCGGCTCCCGCCATAAGACAGCAGCCGCCGCGGGCGCAAGTGTTGGCTGCGGGACCCCATAACGACGCGATCGGTGACGGTGAAAGTGCGGGTGCGGAGCAGGGTGGGTTGCGCGTGCCGATCGGGGTGGCGGTCGACCCCGCGGCACGGGGGCGGTGCAGGTGAGGTACCAGCCCGCCGTCATCGAGTCGACAGCGCGATCAGGTCAGCGTTCCGCGAAGATTCCTCGTAGTTAGGGCCGGGCGGCAGCCCTCCTGAAAAGCTCGCCCGTTCGCTGGACCATCAGCGTGGTCGACGCGGTCAGCACGCTGTGGGCATTAAGTTTCCTGCCGAGGACGACGAGTTCACGTGCAGGCGCCCAGCAATTCGCCGCGTTCGCAAATGAATTGGGTTTCGGCGGTGCCGGACGATCGTTGGCAGGGCGAGGCGGCGCCATCGTTGAGCCCAGGCAGCTAGCCGGTGTCGATGAGCTCCTGTTTGCGCCAGGCGTAGATCGTCTGGTCACTAATATTCAGGTCAGCGGCGATCTGCGCGATCGGGCGTCCGGCGGCGACAAGATCGAGCACCTTTCGACGGAACTCTTCGGGATAACGCTTGGTGATCTGTATAGGTTCAGGACATCTTTGACCGTTCGTCATCGGGACATAGTTGACGGGCAACCTATGGCTGCAACGGTTTGGGGTGCCTAGCCCAGAGTTTCCTGAGTCAGATTCCGATGTTGCAGCGCGCGTCACTGTCGAGATCCGACTGCGCGCTGTCACTGAAGTCAACGACGGCGCTCCCGTTGGTGAGGTAGCCGAACGCTACGGCGTCACGCGTCAGACGGTCACGGCGTGGCGTAAACGCTACGAGGCCAGCGGCCTGGACGCTCTGGCTGATCAGTCGCGCCGCCCGCATTTCAGCCCGGGCCGGATTGCCCCGGACGTCGAAGCGTTGATCTGCGAAATGCGCCGACACCATCGACGCTGGGGTGCCCGACGAATCGCTCACGAGCTGAAGCGCGAAATCGGCAACCAGGCTCCGTCTCGATCCACGACCCACCGCGTTCTGGTGCGCAATGGGCTGGTGAATAGCCAAGAGCAGCAACATAAACGAGTCTACAAGCGGTGGGCGCGGGAAGCGCCGATGCACCTGTGGCAGCTCGACATCGTTGGCGGGGTGTTCCTGATCAACGGGCGCGAACACAAGGTGCTCACCGCCATCGACGACCATTCCCGGTTTGTCGTCGCTGCCACCGTGTTGCCGCTGCCGTCAGGTCCTGCGGTGTGTGATGCGTTCCTGGCGGCGATCACCCGCTGGGGTGCACCATTTGAGGTGCTCACCGACAACGGCAAACAATTCACCGGCAAGTTCACCAGGCCCCTACCGGTCGAGGTCCTCTTCGAGCGGATCTGCCGCGAGCACGGCATCACGGCCCGATTGACAAAACGTCGCTCACCGACGACCACCGGCAAGATTGAACGGTTTCACCGAACCCTGCGACGCGAATTACTTGATGAGACAGGCGCATTCGAATCGATCGAGGCCGCCCAGGCAGCGATCGACGAATGGGTACACGCCTACAACACCGTGCGGCCCCACCAATCGCTGAACATGGCCACCCCAGCGAGCCTGTTCCGTAGCCGGGCCACCGAACCGGCCGCAGAGCCAGCTGCCGACGCCGTCCGCCCCGACAAGCCGACCACTTCCATCTCGCTCATGGCGCCGCCGGCCGTCAACATAGCGCCGCAGCCCATCGAAATCGACGCCCGCGTGCCACCGTCGGGCGTCGTAGTCATCGCCGGTCTGCAGCAACTCTGGGTCGGCAAGAACTACGCCGGACTGACATTGACACTGTGGATCGACCTGACCAGCATCCACATCCTGCTCGCCGATGACGTCATCAAGACCGTCCCGTCGCGGGTGACCACCGCCGACCTCGAACGCCTGTCCCTGCGCGGAGTGCGAACCGGGCGACCCGACCCCGCGGACCCCGCGCCTACCGGTGTCAGCGTGAGCCGACGCCCGACGCCGATCGAAATCGACCGCACCGCCAATCGCGATGGCATTGTCGTTGTCCGTGGCCAGGAGTTGGCGTTGGGTGCTGGTATCGCAGGGACCAGGGTAACGCTGCGATTCGACGTGGGCCTCATCCACGCCATAGCAGGCAACATGCTACTCAAGACACTCTTAAACCCATTCTCTATCAATGAAACTCGGCTGATACGAGGCGCCCGACCCGCGGCGTCGGAGCTTCCCTCACCGCCGCCAGCTGGGCCACAGAGTGTGCAGCGGCGAGTTCCTAGAGATGGTGTCGTGATGGTCGCCGGGCAGCGACTACGTGTCGGGCGAACGCATGCCGACACCATCGTCACCATCGTGGTCGAAGATCACCACTTCCGAGTGCTCGACGGCATCAAAGAACTTTCACTGCACGCGCGGACTTCAACCCAACCCATCCGCAACTTCAACGCCCACCGTCGCCGTGAACGGTAACCATGTCCCGGTAACGATGGGTCACCTATGTCCTGGGACCACACAGGTCATTGGGCATGGACACGGCTCCTTCGTGGATGTCGCAACCAAAAGTCAAGCAAACCGACTCCATGCAACCCAGGGCACATCACAACAACACGGGTACAGATCGGTTGGACTCATTCAGCGGGAACACGCCAGGCGCCCCGAGCAAGTGGGCGGTCGGCGAAACGAAAGTGTTTGCTCAGCACGTGACTTTGGCGCAGGGGCGGTGGTTCTGGCGATGTTAAAGTGGCAGCTTGCGGGCGTGTGCCCACATCCCTGGTCAGTGCTGAGGTGGTTTTCTATGTCGTTCGTTGATGCGGGCCGGGTGTTGTTCGCGTTGGGCAATGTGGGTTCGCAGTTCGCTCACCTAGGTTCAGGCCCCAAATTTTCGGGAACGTACATCGCGGCATGTGCCACTAACACGGGGATCGTCGGCGCGGTACCGGTGAGCTATCTCGCCATCCGGTGCGGAGTCGACAGCACGGTCAACTCAGCGTCAACGTTCGCCCAATATCCACTCGAGTTTGTGGGTGGCGTTCCTTCCGAAAACCTCATCAGCGCAGTAGAAGCGAAGGTCTCAAAACCGGTAAGTATTATTTTGTGGACCATCAGCGTCGTTGACGCGGTCAGCACGATGTGGGGTTTCATGGCTCCTGCCGAGGGCGACGAGTTCACGGGAGGTGCCGAACAGTTCACCGCGTTATCCGAGACGCTGAAGTCGGCGGTCCCCGATAACCGTTGGCAGGGTGCGGCGGCGCAATCATACGCAGCGTCCGACGCCGCACTGCAAAGAATGGCGCACGCCTTGAGTGAGCTCGACGTGAAGCTGGCAGCCGAAGTGAAAAGTCACGCCAACTTTATCGCCGCCGCGCGTGTCGTTTTCGGGACACTTAAGGATCTGCTGGTCGCAGCGATCCCCATCGCCGTAGCTGTAGAAGTAAGCGGCTCACCTTGGGGCTATGTTTTCGCGATTGCCGCCGCTATTTCCGTGGGTGTAGCTGTTGCAGCGGCGATAGCTGTTTCTGTTACGTGGTCGTCCGTGAAATCGTGGTCGATCAATGAATTGGCAGATGAGTACCGTACGTCTGCGGGATTGGCAGCGGGGGGTCCGCCGGTAGGTGCTTCTGCGGTCGCACGCTCCGGTGATGTGCGCGGTCCTGCGATGGATGGGGTTGAGGGCAGCACCCAGGCCGTCGGCGTGGTCGAGCCGCCGTGGGTGGCTGTGGCCAGCGCGGGTGACGATGGCGGGACCGGCCTCGACACTATTGCTGAAGACGCGGCAGTGGCCCCGCCCTCCGGGGCGTGGTCGGGGCCGATCTGGTCGCGAGATGCCGGCCCAAGCATGCGCGTCGCACGGCCGGGCGGCGCCGCGCGAAGGAAGTCGGCAGATTTGGAAGCTGCCGAGGCGCAGCCCGTCTACCTCGACACTGCCCAACAGGGCACGGTGTTCGCCGGCGCCCAGCGTGCCCCCATCGCGTCGGTCACCGCCCAGTCGCATCCCGTGTCCGTGCTGCACAGCGCTTGAGCCGGCCCATTGTCCATATTCTAAATCGTTGTCGAAGTGGGGATTTGAGACCGCTGGTGGTTAATGAGGTGTCATTGTGACGTGTCGTCGCGGCTGGGGCGTGCCTCCAAATCCATCTGCATGTCCGCAAGCAGTTCGCGCAGCGAGGCACTGCGGGCTGGCCGGCATAGCGTTCCAGCCATGCGTGGACATGGTGTGCAGAATCGCGTCGAGGGGTAGCTCTAAGCCGCAATAGTGGTGATCAGAACATCGATGGCGTCGCATGTAATACGCTTCGACATGGCTTAATCCTTCAAGGAACGAACCGGCATTAAACCGGAGAGGGTTCAAGCACGCGGTGGGCAGTTCCTCCGGGTGAGGGGACTTCTAGGCCTCTGAGTTCAGTGGTGCCGGTGGTACCGCGGACGTGGCGCCGCTGGTCTGGGCGGGTGCACGGCGGGATGTCGGTGTGGCGCCGCGGCTAGTCGGGCGGGGTCGGGGTCGGTCAGCGGCACCGGTGGTGGCGTGTGGTCACGGTTTCGGGCGAGGTTTGCAGATCCAGCAGCGGTAGCCTTCGGCGGGGATGTCTTCGTTCGCTGTGGGAGGGTCGAGTCGGGGCGCCGCAGGGGTCTAGTCGGCACACCCCTGCGTTGAGCCCGCGCGCCGGAGGGGGTTATCCGCTGGGCCCGCCTCGATTCTGCAGATTGTGCCCCGATCAGCCCCGACGTCGGGGATACCGGGCCGCTCGATTCCGGCGCGGCGCCCCCAGCAGCGACCAGACCGGCGGGGCTGGGGGTGGCAGGTTCATGGTGATCGGCGGTGGCAGCTGCAGCAGCGTCCACCGCCGCAGCGTGGCCCGGCTCCGCAGTGGTGATCGGGAACGAGCCCGCACCCCCGACCGTCGTCGCGCCGCGAACCCCGACCCCTGCCACACCTGGGCCACCCCTTGATGCAACACTGGCACCCAGCTTGGCGTAGTCGGCGGCTAATGCGTTAACCGCCTGAGCGTTCTGGCTCGAAAACACCAACACGGTGGTCACGATGCCCACCGCAGCCGCCACCCCCAAGCCGGCCGCAACGTAAGCGAACAACTGCGACGACACCGGCCCGGCCAGCGGAGACAGCGCCAGCGCCACCTTTACGGCATGGAATGGGTCGATTGGTACAACAACCGCCGGCTGCACAGCCTCTTGGACTACGCCACGTGCTGACCTGGGTGGGGTTCGTCTACGTGGCGTTGGTGATCGACAGCTTTTCCCGGGCGCGGCGGGGCAAACGGGTGCGCACGACCAAACCCGATCCCGGCCACGCCGGCCCAGGTCGGCACAAACGTCAGATCGGTCACCCAAAGTTGTTTGGGGGCAATGGCGGTGAAGTCGCGGCCCACCAGATCGTGATGCCGTGGCGCGACCCCGGCGATCTCGGCTTCGCGCATCAACCTGGCGACCTGGTCACGGCCGATGTCGTGGCCGCACGCCGTGCTGCTTTCCACAGTTTGCGAGCCCCATAGACCCGGTAGTTGTTCTCCCATAACCGCGTGAGCACCGGTGTCATCACCCCGTCCCGGGGGGCCCGCGACGATGGAGTTCGGGTTTTGGCCGCGTAATAGGTGCTCGGGGCCATCGACACCCCTGCGCTACGCAGGACGGTGCAGATGGGCTCGACCCCGAACTCGTCTCGGTGGGCGTCGATGAACGCGACTACTTCTTGTGTTGGCGGTCGAGCTCCGCCCCGAAGAAACTGGCCGCTCGCTTCAGAATTTCGGTGGCACGCTTGAGTTCTCGGTTCTCCAGTTCGAGATCCTTGATCCGCTGGGACTCCGTTGTAGAAACCCCGGGCGCGTATCCGTCATCGATATCGGCCTGGCGGACCCAGGAGCGCACCGACCCGATCCCGTACCCGAGTTGGCGTGCGACCCGATGCACCGTTCCGTGCTCGGTACCCAACTCGGCACGCAACGCCCGCACCATCCGCACCGCCGCGGCCTTCTCCTCCGGGCTATACCGACGCGACGTCGGCTTTCCGGCCACCTGTTCTTTCGGCATGACTCCATCCTCGTTTCCAAGGTCTGGAGTGATGTGCACCAAACCCGGGGCGGTTCAGGGTGCCTTCGAGGGACCCCCTGGCTCGCGGTATAGGGCGCAGTCCCATCCGCAGCGGTCTCCTCGGCGGTCACTGCGGCCGACGCAGTGCCTCGGCGTTGTTTCAGGTTGTCTCTCAACGGTATTAACTGACCCGCATCGTCAATTCCACCCACCGTGGGATCGGGGGTGGGGTGAGATCTGAGACCGGAAGTAGGCTGGGCCGCCTAGTTTGGTGCCGGTTTCTCAGTTTCCGCGAGGAGTTTCGTCGTCGTGCGGGTGGGTCCACGCGAAGCCGTAGGCATGCCTGACGGGGTGCGGAGGGGGCGGTCGGTGTCAGGGCGCGCGAGCGCGCGTGCGGTGCCAGCGCCATCAGGGATGGGTGCTCGCGCGCGAAAGGGGACGGAGCTAGCTGGAGGCGTGGACCGGTGCACTGGGTCGGTGCGGCTGGGCGGCGTGGTCGAGGGGTTGGACAGCCTGACCAACTGGGACAACGTCGGTTGTGCCGCGGCGGCGGTGACCGGGACCACGGCGGGGGGCGCCCCCGGCCCCGCGAGCGGTTTTCCGGGACCAAAGGCTTCAGCTGCAACTGCCGCGACGGCGGGTGTTTTCTGATCGGAGGCCGTCACCCCGACCTCATCGGCGGGCAAACCGGTGTTTGGGTCCGCGGTAGTGGCGGATCCCTTCGCTACTGCTGCGACTGATGTCTGGCTGGGTATGTCGACTGTCGCAGTGTCGAAAGCGCCCGCGCCGGCCGTACCGGTGCCCAGTCGATGGTATTGATCGGCCAATGGATCGGCTGCGTGGGCGTTCGTAAACGATAAACCCAGCACGGTAGCGAGGATGCCGACCGCGGCCGCCACCCCCAGGCCGGCCACCGTTAAGGCGAACCACTGACTCCACACCTCTCCCGCTATGGGCGACACCGACAGGGCAGCCTCCACTGCAAGGGCCATTCCCAGCAGCGTGGAATCGGTGCCCAACACAAGGCGTGCGTGATCGACCCACAAACCTTGCTCAAGGGCGATCTGCGCCAATGACCGATCGGCGTGCACCATCGCCTGGGCTCGCTGGCGCTGCGAGCTGTTCTGGTCGAAGAAGTTATCCGCAGCTCCACTCGCCCAATAATCGCTTGTCGAGCCAGCTGCCAATACCCCATCGACACCCACAAATGCCGCCGCACCAGCGTCTAAGCACTCACCCTCGGATGGTGAGCCGAACCCTGCCGTCCACTCCAGCGACTGCACCACAGATAGGGCGTACAGAATCACCCTCCAATTCGTACGCTCAGACCAACCTTGCTGAGCCTGTCTCTTCTCGCTCGCTTGGTTTTGTTCGTAGTCCCTCTTCGCGGAGTTCCACTCCGCGTCCGCAGCAGCGTACTTTTTTTGGGCTAATGATGCTTCATAACTGTCCACTCCGAAAGAACGCTTGACATCAGGAATGTCATCCCGGGCGTGCTCTCTCGGCCATATCGCGGCCTCTAGACGATGTGGCGCCGCTGCACGCTTTTCGGTCATTCTTAGAAACGCAGTGCCACTGTTTATACTAGCGGCGTTTCCGATAAAGCCCATTGCGCCGGCGGCAGTATTTTCGTGGGTAGGGGCGACGCCTCCGCTGACGTCGAGATATATGCCAGCGGTGTTCCCGCCGAGCCCCAGCAGGCCATTGATAATTGCGCCCGCTTCAGCGAGGACTGACATCGCTTCACTCTCCCTATGTTGGTTCGTTCCAGTCTAAAGGCCTGCAAGTCTACTGCTCCGCACGATTTGAGACTCCCGCCAAGCTATCCTCCCCGAGATCAGCTCACGGCCATGCGGGTCGGGCCCGAGCGCAATACCGAAATAGGTATTTGCGAGTGACATCGCGGTATTGTCGCCTTCGCGGTGGTGGTGACACCTCGACGAGTTGTGGTGCGGCTGTCGCAGATTGTGCGCCCGTGCCTGCTGCGATGCGAATCGGTGAATGCAGAGCGACGAGTGCGCTGAACGCGGAACCAGTTTCGAATGTTCAGCCGCGGCTAATGGTGCGGTGCCTCGGTCGGCGGGAAAATCCGCAGAATTTCGAGGTGAGGGCTAGAAATTGCGGTGATGCAGGTCAATTCTCGGTAGCCGATGGAGGTGGGGTTCATCGGTTGGCTGGGTGTGCTCGCTGTTGGATATGGGTGCGTGCTCAGCAATGGCTTCGCCGGTGCACTCGTCGGTGTCTGTCGGTGGGGTGGCCCTGGCTGGGCGTGCCGAGGCGGCAGCTGGGCTTAACTGTTCGCGCATCGGTACCAGGCGGTGCGCCGGCGGTAGCGGCACGGGTGGGGGTGTAGCTGTAAGTGTGGCTTGTACGCGGCCGTCTGAGGCGCGGGTCGCGGAGCAGGGTGTGTGACCCCGAACGCGGATCGCCGTGGTGGGTGTCGATGGGGCCGGTGTGCTGGTAGTCCTCGAGGCAAAGGAAGAAACAGGGCAGCGGGCACCGCGGGCAATGGTTGTGGCGATGTGACCGGTGTCGGTGCTGGTCGGCCCGCGGTGGTAGCGGGGGATCAATGCATCGACTGCCTGAGCGTTGTCGGTCGATTCGGAGATCACTATCCCGTACATCGTTGCGGCGGCGAGACTTCCGAATCCGGCTGCCATGATCTCGAAGCCGCGCGCCAAGTTGGTGCCCACGGGATAGGGAGCGAGCCAGTTCAAGGCTTCCCGGACGGCCAGGGCAGCCATCAGCAACCCTTTATCGATTCCCAGACCTAGATGCAGCCGGGTGACCCACTCGGCCTGGCCCTGCACAACGGCTGCCAAGGCGGTGTCCACAGCGGCCATCTCGGCAGCAAGTTCCGTCAGCTGCGTGTTCTGGATGACGTAGTCATGCGACGCAGCACCTTGCCACCCTTCTGCGGGGACCGCCGATCCCAACTGATCACCGACAGCAGAGATGCGCTCAGACCCGGTCTCGAGATCGTTGCCCTCGTAGGGGGCCCGAACCCGATGGTGAGTTCCAGGGCCTCAATGATGGTGATCGTCCAGTAGATAATGCTCCCGCTATGCGCCCGATCCGCCGCCTTGTCCTGCGCGGATTTCGCCGCTGTTTTGGCGTCGGCCTCGGCGCGCTTCACCTTTGCCCGCCATTCACTTTGAATCGGGCGGTTCAAATCTGCAACACGGTTCTCCTCAGCTGCTACCGCTCGAGCGTAAGCCTTATCAATCATGCTTGAATTTTTACAATGCAGATCCCATGCTTTTTATCCGTGGCACCTTTTCTATTCAGCATCAAATTTAATCTTGCATTTGTTCTGATATTTTCAATTTCTTCAATACGACTGACGGCCTGCTTCGGAGGCGGAACTTCGGAATAAAAATCGTGCCAATCTGGTGATGTAGAAAGATTGGCTAATGCAGTTTTCCTAGTCAGTATGGTTAACGCTGCCGTACTATCCACGGAAGCGTTAGTAACTAGCGGAGCCGTATATTCGTCGCTCAACCCCATCCCGCCTACCCCAACAAACTCTTTGCTCAAGCCCCCCAAAGCGGCCAGGATATTAATCGCCTCTGAAATAGGGTCCACCGTGCCCACCTCTCCCGCGCAACCCCCTCGGCGGGCGCGTCCATTCCGATAATTTTAACAGGGGCGCACAGTAGCGGAATGCGGCAAAAACTAGGTCAAAAAGTCGGGTTCGGATCCAACGTGCCCCTGCAACCCAGGGGTTGGCGGGGCAGTGGGGTCTCTACGCTCATTGGGTCACGTTTAAGTTAGCCGATCTAATCGGTAGGGTTGTGTGTCAGAGCAACTGGATGATCGCCTCAGCACGACGACTGTTAGTCGCTAGCGGAGGGACGGAGCAATCGCTAACTTGTGCGCCCAATGCTTTGATCGCCCCCGTATTCGCGCTATCCGGCGCATTCGCATCGGCTGCGGTCTCCTCGGCGGTTCGTGCGGCCAACGCGTACGTGTGTGCTGACGAGGCTTCATATCGGCGCCCTGCAATCTCGCTGACCCCATCTCGCTGCTGAGACGCATAGTTTGTGCGATCCGTACCACGCTCGCGCCGGTGTTGAGCTATCGCGGTCAAAGCGGGCATGGTCAGCAGCGGACGGTCCTGCGTCCCTGGTTCCGCGGGTTCCGCGGCCGTGCCATCCGGTCCCAGCTCGCCAGTGCTCGACAGTGCGGTCGGCGTACGTTCGTCCGCCGCAGCGCTGGATGCGCCAGCCATTGTGGGCGCGGTCGATGTCAGGTCTTCCGCGGGAGTGTCGTAGTTGGCGTCGAAGCTGTCGACGCTCCGCTGCGTGCCAGCGCCTACCGGTGGCTGGGCCGGTGTGCCTGCTGAGTCCATTCTTGCCGACACTTCGACGTACCCGGGCACCAACAAGTCCGCCTTCTCTGCGTTCAGGACGGAGTAAGTCAGGAGCATGCTGAGCATGGCTGTCGCCGCGCTGAGGCCGAGCGTACAAACAGCGATGGCGAATATCCGCGCCGGGATCGGGCCCGCCGGAGGAGGCAGGAACAGAACCGCCACGTCAAGGACGTAAGCGGTAGCTAGCAGGTCTTTCACCGCCCCCAGGCCTGACCTGCTGTGAATCACCCACTCAGCCTGATTCTTCGCGATAGCCGCCAGCTCGGCGTTTATCATCAACAACTTTTGCGTGCAGTCGTTTAAATCCAAGGCGCGCGCTGAGTGGGCTTCTGCCGCGACGCCTTCCCAGCGTTGGTTTAAAGTAGCGGACCTCAACTGCCCGCATAACTCGGCGACTCGATCCTTTCCACCTTCAAAATTCTCGCCCTCGACTGGGAACCCAAAGCCGGTTGTCAACTCCATGAGGTCAACGACGGTGATTGCCCAGAGAATAAAATGGGCGCTCTGTATGGCAGCAGTACCATTTGGCGATTTGAGGCGCATCGATACTCTAGTGATTTGGTTAGAGCTAAAATACTTCGTCATCAGACGCGGGACGGCCCGCCTGAGATAAATGGAATTAACCGGCGCCACCACATCACCGGCCATGCTGGACGCACTCGCACCGGCGAATTCAGTGTTGGTGCGGAAATCTCGAACCCCGACAAATTGCTGAGCCAGGCCGGACAAGTTCGCAATTATCCTCGCGGCGTCCGCTGCCCAATGCATTCGTTGTGAACCCCCGCTTGTGTAAGAGCCTGCTGCTGAAGTGCTCGAGGTAACGTGCCTCGACGCAAATACTTTATCAGCGTCTGGACCGCTTTGGCACGCGCAAATGGGTGCGCCGACCTCGCGGCACGATCGGCGGATTCTCTGACACAACCGCGGCGCACTGGCCGTAGCGGCCTAGTGACGATGTCATGACATGCTCGCCGCGTGTGGATCTGATCACGGAGCGGTTCAACCCATAGAGGGCTTCGCTGGCCGCTGCTGTGCATGGAGCCTCTTGGCGGACCTCATCCACAAATCCCCTGGTAGTGGCCGAGACGCATCGCAAACTCTGCTGGAGGCGGTGACGTCAAACCGAGAAAATGATTTTGCTGACGGACATCTACCGAAGAAGCGATCCCCCACAAAACTACTGCGTTAAGGCTGTTCGGCTGGTGTTAGGCTCGAAAGAGTGTCTGGGCGGTTTCTCCGTCGGGCAAATTGGCTTAGTGCTGAAGCGAGGAAACTCAAATGTCTGTATTTACTGACGCGGCGCAGGTCCTCACGACCTTGGCAGCTCTAGGCGCTGCTGGCGGCAGCTTTGGCGTGGACCTTGCTGGTCTCGGCGATGGCGACTACGGCGCCGAGTACATTGCCTCACGGGCGACGAACATGGCTGGTGACTCCTTCGCTGTTGGTGCGTCTATTTACCAGGGTTACAAATTTTTCGACTTACGCCGTAAAGTGGCTGACTTAGGCGCGGACAACTACCCGGCCCTTAATAAAAAGATACAAAAGCGGCTCAACGCCAAAATTGAAGAAGTGACGAGTCCGATCCTGCATGCTTTGACAGTTGTTGAACTACTGGAACTTGCAACGGGATACGGAACGCCGAATGATGGCGATGCGTTCACGCGTGGATCTGAGCAGTTCGCCGCATTCGCGGTGCAAGTAGAGGCTACGTTCCCGGATCAGCGTTGGCAGGGCAAAGCGTCGGAGGCCTATCTAACGAAAGATGCAATGCTGCGCGACAGCGGACGAATTACAGCTGATTTGGACGGCAGTCTTGCAGCCATTGTCGCCGCTCAGGCAAGTTGGATTCACCACACTCGCTTGGGTCTCGGCGTGGATAAAGATCTTCTGGCCACCGCTTACGTTATTGAGCAAGTCATGAGGAAAATGGCCAGGCCTGAGACAGCGTACGCATTCGCGGGCATGGCCGCGCTGCTTGGGGTGGCAGCAGCCGGGACCCTGGTAGCCATTCTGACGAGCATGTCGGGCATGCAGGCCATCGACGCGAATGCCCTGGCAGATCGTTATCGTAGCCTGACCCCGGCCGACGGTAAGTCAGACGCGTTCGTGCCTGCCGGGCCGTCCGTCGAATCAGAGTCCGCAGTGTCAAGCTTCGAGGTTGCGCCCAGCATGCTGCGGGGGGCCGGGGCAACGACGCAGGCCAGCGGTGCGGCTCACGGACCTGCGTCGGGAGCAGAAACTGCCGACCAGAAACAAAATGCGGGGGCAGGCGCGATCGCTGAGTCGACAACGCCGGCTGCCGCTGGGGCAGCGGTGCCGTCACTAGCTCAGGTGACGCAGTGGTCGGGGCAGGTGGCGAAAGCCTCCGGGTATGCCTCGCAACCCCTGAACATGACCAACCAGGCGTCCAGTCAGCTGCAACAGATCATCTCTATGGGTCAGCGAGGGCCGGGCAGCGCAACGCCGGCCGATGATGCTGCCGCCAAGGACGCCCCGCCGACCGGACCCGACGCAGCGGACACGGATGCAACGAGCGACTTCGCCGAAGGCGCTGGCCGGCACGCGGGTAGTGGGTCTGCGATACCCGCGGGCCTAGCGCAGGGCAGCTCCGATCGGTCGCAGGAAGAGCCGGGGTCCGTGCGACGGTCACAGTGACGAGCTCTCCTGCACGGTTCCTAGAGAGTAATCTCCAACGGTCTCGCCCGCCGCGTCGTTTAGGGCAGATGCACATGCTTGACCACGCGTCCACCGCGCTGCGACCCGGGTCGGGGTTGGCCGGCGCGCATACCGCATCGACAAATTGAGTCAGTTATCCATGCTGTCGCTAAGGCTCCGCAAATTGCAATCGGGATAGCCTTACACGGGCTTAGGTTCGCCGATTTTTAGCTAGGTCGGTGGCATTCAACCGGCTATCCGTCTGACGCCATGTCCCGACTCTGGCGCACCACCTACCGTCGTGTGCTCCCCGGAGTCGGACTTGACGATCGCGCCGGTCGCACCGACCCAAGCATTTCCGTGTGGGCAGCACCGACGCCAAGTCGACGTTCAGGCCATTCTCAACACTCGCGCCGCGGCCATCATCTCAGAGGCCATCGGGACCTCCCACGATGCAAACGGCGTCGAAAATTGCCGCAGGGGGTACACCGTGACCGATGTTAGGCTTAATCCCGTACGTTCAGCTCCATGTGGGTGGCGCAAATCAGCTATTTTTGGGGACTTACCAATGTGTAATGCGGGAGGCGTTGCCAACAGCGCGGCGCCTCTCCTTAGGGCTCAGCGGTTACCAGCTCTTAGTCGATCCTCATTTGTGCCGTTCTTTAACTAAATGAAGCTGAATGTTTAGGCAGTAAACACAGCGTCAGCGCAATCACCAATGAAGGAGACAACATGTCTGATTTGAATGTCGACCCGCAGTACTTGGAAGAACTGGCCAAGAAGCAGGATGAGGCCGCGCGGATGGCTGGCGTTGCGGCGGCGGCGGCTGACGACATCAAAACCTCCCTCTGGGTAACTCACGGCGTGGTCAGTGGCCCCTCCAATGTGGCGATCACGAATGCCGCGGAGGCTCGCAAAGCCGCAGGCGAGCGGATGAAAAAGAAGTCAGAAGAGCTCGCCGCAGATTTGCGTAAGGCCGCGAAGGCTTATGAGGGAACCGATGAACAGTCCGGCGAAAACATCGACAATCAGGTGGTTGATCGCTGATTGCACCATCCAGAAATCCGTAGGGCAAGTCCGGTAGGCGTAAGGTGACGCCGGTCTACCGTGTGCGCGAATGCGGGCCGCGACTCAGCCATTAGATCGCAGAACCTGATCGATTAAATTGCTGTGGCGGTGTGCCGTGGCGACCGTCCCACACGTAGGTATGCGCCTGATGTCGTACGCGCAATTGAGGAATGCCCAGGCGTCGAATGCACGACCAAGTGCAGTACAAGCAACGGTCAGATTCGGCGCACGGGTGTTCTAATTTGCATGCTAGTTCGCGATCATCTAGTCGGACTGAACAAAAGCGTGGGCAGAAACATCGGCGATGACGTCACGGGGTCTAGCGATCCGGAAATAGCGTCTGAGCGGCCCACACGCTTGACCCGGGAATTGCAACGACAAACCACCGCTATTGAATGCGCACCCATGCGGCAACACCGCCGAGAGTCCAGCGCGAGCAGCGAAACCCGGCCGATGGTCCGAGTCGCGTTCGCCAGCTTCTTCGGCACCGCTATTGAATATTACGATTTCCTCGTATATAGCACTGCCGCGGCGTTGGTTTTTCCGAAGGTGTTCTTTCCGAGCCAGTCGCCTAGTGTCGCGACACTATTCGCGCTCGGGATGTTCGCGGCGGCGTTCATCTCACGCCCGCTTGGTGCTGCCTTCTTCGGGCATTTCGGCGACCTGATCGGGCGCAAAAAGACTCTGGTGGCCACTCTGCTGATCATGGGTGTCTCGACCGTTGCTGTGGGTCTGGTGCCGTCAGCCGGTTCGATCGGGATTGCGGCGCCTCTGCTTCTGGTCGTGATGAGGCTGCTCCAGGGATTTGCGGTGGGCGGTGAATGGGCTGGTGCGGCACTGCTGAGCGCCGAGTGTGCCCCTGTCGGCCGGCGGGGTAGATACGGGATGTTCACCCAGCTCGGAATCGGCGCCGGTACAGTCCTTGGCAATGCCGTATTCTTCATGATTGCCGCAGAAGGGGACGGCCGGTCAAATTTCCTGGCTTGGGAGTGGCGCCTGCCTTTCTTATTTTCCGCCGTGCTGGTGGCGGTCGCGTTGTACGTGCGGTGCAACATAGTCGAAACACCGGCATTCCTTGCGGAAAAGCGACGCAACACTGATCGTGCGGGGCGGGCTCCACTGAGGGATTTAATAGGGAACGAGCGGCGGCACGTCATTCTCGCCTCCGCCGTTATGTTCGCCCCATATGCACTGGGATTCACAGCAGGCACCTATTTGATGTCGTACGCACATACCGTGCTCGGCCATCCCCGCATACTTCTTTTTGCAGCGGGTATTCTTGGCGGACTGGCGCTGATGGTGTTCACCGCTGTGTCGGCCAGCGTCTGCGACGGACTAGGGCGGCGGTGCGTGATTATCTGCGGACTCGTCTTGGCGTTCCCTTGGTCATTTGCGCTGATGCCCCTGCTCAATACGGGTGCGCCCGCCTTGTTTGCGGTCGGCATCGCCGGCACCTACGCTATCCTTGGCATAATCTATGGACCTCTGAGCACATTCCTTCCGGAAATTTTCCCCACCCGTTACCGCTATACCGGCGCAGGTCTTGCCTACAATCTTGGCGGTATAGTGGGCGGCGCACTTCCGCCATTAGTGGCGAATATTCTGTTCGTGGCATTCGGAAGTTGGCCGATCGGTCTGATGCTGGCAATCCTCGTACTGATAAGCCTGATGTCGACGTATCTTTTACCTGAAACGAAAGACGGTGATCTCTCGTAACGCACTGGGTTTCTCCTGAGAGGAGCCCGGGTTCGACGGATGGATGTATTCGAACCTGTGCTTGACGCACGCAGGGGGGCGGGGATACTGGCTGTGCGTATGTCGTACACCTCGCCGAAAACGGTGAATCGCTGCCGCCGCATGGGGCGCGAACGCCGCGTCGTGCATCTTCAGGATGATGCGAACAACCTGGTCCCCGGAGAATCAACGTTCGCAACCGCATCAAAGGTGGGGCGCTTTAATTTGGCGGCCGATGCGAATCATCGATTCGAAAAGTCCTCATTGCCGCATGATGGATTCGGAGAGCCGGTGTTGCGGGTTGACCTGCATAACAATCCAGCCAGGTTCCGACGGTAGCCGCTAACGCTGTGCTGACCGGGATTCGCTTGAGTGCAATAGTTGTTACGAGCGTATCGATAGCCTCAAATGTCTCACCAATGCCGATAGCAATATGGAGCCGATGCATCTCGATTTTGCTGACGTATGGCCGTGCTGCGGCGGTGAGGTTCCATGCCAACGTGGTGTCGTCCGGTGCCTTCTTTGGTGCTACGTGTGAGTGGAGCGAGTCAGGACTCATCGCGGGTTGCGACCCTAAGTTGCTGAAAAATTTCGGTGGCGTTCGCATTTATCCCCCTCTGCACTCCATTTATCCTCGGGTCGGTGTTGTTCGTGCAGTCCTTTAGCGATCTGCTGCCCTGCTAAGCGTATCTCAGCGTATCGACAGGTAGATGCAGGAATTTTGGGGGACGTTCGGTCACTGACAGATAAGAGTTCGGCTATTCGTTAGTCGCCAGCAGCGAAGCCGAGGGTTCGACGAATTATTGCCCGCCGAGGGATAGGGTATATTTCCTGCTGGCTACTCCACCGCTGACGCGGGGCGATTGGAGTCAGCTAAAATCGATTTCCAGCGTGGCCCGGCCCGCCTGTCCGTCAGGCTTTCTCTGGCCAGTAGTCCACCAGCTGTTCAACGCATGCAGTCGACCTGGTGTTGTGTGATTGCGCCTGCGGCCGCCGTGGCAACTTCCGCACACATTTCTGCGGCCGCAAACAGCCAGGAATGGACGATTCGGTATTCGTATAAACTGCTAAAACGCTTACGCTCTTAAGGTCGACTCTATGGGCGAGCTAAGGACTGAATCCCATGGTTGACCAGTATTAGCGATGCTAATGCGTCAACCATTAGCTGCTAGAACCTGCGAATCCGCCAGCTCTAGAACCTAGACAATTTAATTAGCCCAGAAGTGGGCTGGATCAACGCGATCGGCTGGCGACCTTTGCCGCTCGCTACCATAGATCGGCAAACTCGGTGCCATCCACGGGCGATTATTGCACCGACCCTGCAATAGCTGCGATGGCGCCAATCCGCCGGTTGAATATACATACATCCGCTACGGCCACTCGTCTTCGTCGCTCTGCGCTGAACGAATCGTTCCAACTCTAACATGGGTCAAATCGCCTCCGTGCAGCAGTTTTTCGCGTTCGGCCGGGCACGCTGCACGGCCTCGCGGTTTGAAGCTCCGCAATCCCGCGGGGTGCCAGCGCCTGAACCGAATCACTGCGACGAGCCGCAAAGCAGCAGACGCGGGCGATTGGAGGAGAAAGAGGCGGAAATGGATGAACGCCGGGGCTTCACGCGCGCGTGGAGGAGGGGAAGAAATTGGTGCGATCGCAGCCTCGGCAGCGTACTTATACTTAGCTGCCGAAGCGTTCGCTTTGCCGAGAGACCCTCGATTAAGCAGTTGACGAGCGTGGCTGTGCTGATGATGAGGAGAGCGTGATCTTGACGCGGATTGAACGTGAAAACGGGCCGTCGATTGGGCCGTCGGTGGCTCAGATCCTGTCCTGGCATGCGGACGGCAGCGGGTCGCCGGTCCAGACTGCGGCGCGGGTCGCCGACGCAATTGCGGCCTGCGGAGACGATGGCACGTGGATTTCAACGGTGCCGAAGGATCAGTTATTGGAGGCCGCCGCGGCACTCGAAAACCGTCGCAACGCAACGAATTTGCCGCTCTATGGGGTGCCATTTGGAGTCAAGGACAGCATCGACGTGGCAGGCGTTCCTACTACGCTGTCGTGTCCCGATTACTCCTACGAGGCGACGCGCACCGCGCCCGTAATCCGCCGACTCCTTTCAGCAGGCGCGCTGTATGTCGGGAAAACCAACCTCGATCAGTTCGCCACCGGGTTGACCGGTACTCGGACGCCTTATTCAGTTCCGCAAAGCGTCTATGGCGGCGGAATGATTTCCGGTGGATCCAGCTCGGGCTCGGCGCGCGCGGTGGCACTGGGTCAGGTTCCGTTCGCTGTAGCCACCGACACAGCCGGTTCTGGCCGAGTTCCTGCAGCACTCAATGGAGTGATCGGTTTCAAGCCATCGCGGGGCCTATTCAGCACAGTGGGCTTGGTGCCGGCGTGTAAATCGTTAGACTGCATCAGCGTCATGGCGGGCTGCATCGATGACGTCGATCGCGTATTCAACGCAATGGCCCTCCGAGACCCAGATGATCCCTGGTCGCGGGAGCGCGGCCCGACCTTTCATGGTGCCGGTATCCGGGTGGGTTTGCCCCCAATTACCGAGCTTGAGTTCTTCGGCGACGCCAGCATGCGCCGGGCGCATTTAGAGTTCCGCGACCGGCTAGTCATGCAGAACGAGATTGTCGATGTGTCCTTGGAGCCATTTCTGGCCGCCGGATCATTGCTCTACCAGGGCCCGTGGGTAGCTGAGCGATTGGTGGAGTTCGGCGATTTTCTTGACGCACAACCAAATTCAATCCATCCGGTGGTACGCGATATTCTTGCGGGCGGGCACAAGTATTCGGCGGTCGACGCGTTTGCCGCGCTCCAACAACTTCAACACCTCAAAGCAATGGTTTCTCAGCTGTGGCAGCGGATGGACGTGCTGGTGGTGCCGACGGTGGGTACCACGTTCACCATCGACCAGGTGCTTGCCCAGCCTGTAGAAACCAACACGATGCTGGGGCACTACACCCACTTCGGAAATCTGTTGGACTTGGTGGGCGTGGCGGTGCCGGTTGGCATGACCGACGATGCACGCCCCTGCAGTGCCATGTTCCTGGGTGGAGCGCTCAGCGACGACACCGTGCTCGAACTGGCTGCCCAGACCTTGGGTGAAACCCGTGGTGCCCAAAACGGTCGACGCCTCAGCGCCGTGTCTGAGGAGCCGGCATGAGGACGCCGGTCACCCTGGCGGCCGAACCCTCCCCGTTCCGGCTAGTGGCCGGCGAGACTGCACTCCTAGTGATCGATATGCAACGGGATTTCCTTCTGCCGGGTGGATTCGGCGAGAGTCTGGGCAATAAAGTGAATGAGCTGTCAGAGGTAGTGGCCCCCCTGTCGGTGCTTATCGACGCAGCTCGATCGGCAGGAATGTTAGTGGTCCACACCCGCGAAGGCCATCAGCCGGACCTGTCAGATTGTCCACCAGCCAAGCTCAATCGCGGGGCGCCGACCAAACGCATTGGCGACGTCGGAAAGTACGGACGCATTCTGATCAGGGGCGAGTACGGGCACGACATCATCGACCAACTTGCGCCGATCGACGGTGAAGTTGTGATCGACAAACCTGGCAAGGGTGCGTTTTACGCAACTGAATTAGAAGGCATTCTGCGGCTCGGCGGTATCAGCCAATTGTTGATCACCGGAGTGACTACTGAAGTGTGCGTCCACGCCACCACCCGAGAGGCCAATGACCGGGGTTTTGAGTGCCTCGTCGTCTCCGACTGCGTCGGCTCCTACTCCCGAAATTTTCACCGAATCGGCCTTGAAATGATTACCGCCCAGGGTGGAATTCTGGGCTGGGTGAGCGATTCCGCGGCGGTAATCGAGGCGATCCAGACATTGCCCTAGGGTGCAGCGATGAAAGCACTCGACATTGGCGCACGGCAAGTAATTCTGGCGATGTTTAAAGTGGCACTCAGGCGCTGGGGCCCGCAGTCCGCTATCTCGAACGGGGTTTTTGATGTCGTTGTTAGTCGATGCCGGCCGTATTTTGTTTGCCCTCGGCAACGTGGGTTCTCAGTTTGGCTATACGGGGTCGGAGCCTAAATTCTCCGGTGAGTATTCTGCGGCATGCGGCACTAACGCAGGGATTCTGTTTGCCGTACCAGTGGGCCACTTGGCCCGCCGGTATACGGAGAAGTCCGCGGAAGCCAGCGCGGTGACCTTTGTCGGGGAGCGGCGGTTTAGGAAAGAATTTGTTGGAGGCGTTCCTACCCCCGAGTTTGTGGACGAGGTAGCAGAATTCAGGCGCAATTCAGTTGAAATTGTCCTGTGGGCCATTAGCGTCGTTGATGCGTGTAGCACGTCGTGGGGCTTCCTGATTCCCGCGGAGGGCGACGAGTTCACGGCGGGTGCTGCACAGTTCACCGCGTTGTCTCGTCAACTTGGTTCAGCGGTTCCCGATGACCGTTGGCAGGGCGCTGCGGCGCAAGCTTATAAGTTGTCGGATGCGGCGCTGCAGAAGCAGGTGGAAGCCGTAGCTGCACTTGACAAAAAGCTGGCAACTCTGATGCAGTCTCAAGCCCAGGATGTCACCCAAAAGCGCCTGGCCCTCGGGATACTCAAGGATCTGCTGGTCGCCGCCATCCCCATCGCAGCAGCCTTCGAAGCAACCGCCTGCATTGAGTTGGGCCGCTGGTTCGCTGCTATCGCGGCTTGTCTGAGTGCTGCGGCTGTGGTTTTCATCGCAGCGGAATCAGTCTGGGCGTCGCATCAAACAGCCGTAAACGTCAACCAACTTGCGGAGGAGTACCGGACGTCTGCAGCTGCGGTGATATCGGCTCCAGCTGGTGTTGGAGCGGTAGCGGAGTCTGCAGTTGCGGGCTCAAGGGATGGGCACTGCCGCGCGGCGGATGACGTTGCGGGCAGCGGCGAGGCCGGTGGTGTGGTCGAGCCGCCCACGATGGTTGACGCGGTGAGCGCGCGCGATTACGGCTGTTCCGGCCAGGACGTGACCACAGGAGGCTTGGTGGTGACCGAACCGGCTGAGGCGCGGGCAGGCGCGATCATCTGGCAGCGAGATGCCGGAACACGCGTCGACGCGGCGGCTGGGCGCGCCGGGCGGCGGCAGATGCCAGATTCGGAAGCCGTTGAGCCGCAGCCGCTTGAGGTCGACGCGGCTCACGAAGGCACGGTGTTGGCAGGTGGGCAGCGCGTTCCCATCGAAGCAATCACCCGATGGGCGCAGCCCTCTCCTGAGTCCGCGGGGACAAAGCACCCAACGCTTGTCGCGGCGGGTTAAGAAGACCGTCGTTCGGATTGGTTCCACCCGTAGGTGTCGCGCCTCTAGGGAGACGAGGTCGATCGCTGCCATACCGCAATCATCAGCGCGCGGAATATAGCGGCAGACGACCAAAATAAAACGACCGGAAACGCGTCACTCAACGTTGGAAAGTGCCAACGAGTCGCGCATCTCCGGAACCGCGGACGTAACGGCCCAGGGTGCGGCGTCGCCACGCGAAGGAGTCCCTGCTGCCCGGGCCACCCCGGCGCCCTTGGTGTCGCCGCCCGACGTTGCTCTCTTTGTTTCACCTGCTGCCGGCTCGACGGGGCTGGGGATCGATGCGAACGCGTGTTGCTGTCCCTGGATCTGATCAGCGCGAAAAGCCCTGTTGGTGAAAAGCCGCTCCAGGTTTGCGACTTGCCCGGAGGGCGCCACGCCGAGTGGACTGGGCACCATGAGCGCCCAAGGGAGGGTGGATGGCGTCGGCCCGTTCGGGTAGGGCTCGTGAGGCCCATCTCTGCCATCTGTTGCGCTGGCGCCGTCGCGTTGGTCAGTGGAACTGCCAGCTAAAACGGCGATACTTGGAGAATTTGGCGGGGCCGAGACATCTGACACAAAGCGGATCGGCGCATCCTCTACGGTCAGGCTGATCGGTGCGACAGCAGCTGAATCGCGCTGGCTCGGCTGGGCCGCAGGCGCGGCTTGTGCACCCAACGGTCGATATTCGGCCGTCACAGCGTCGACCTTCTCCGCATAACCGCCAGAGCAGGTGCCAACCAGGCCAGTAATCGCTGCAGCGACGGTAATGCCAAGGGAGGCAACGATTACTGCGAAAGCACCCGCTGTCCAACCGGGACTCAGGCAAGTAGCCGGGTCGCACGGTATCATAGACAATTCGAGGATGTAGGCTGCGGCAAGCAAGTCTTTCAATATTCCCATGGCGAATCGGAATTGTAGTAAGTGATCTGCGTGCTTCTCGACGCATTCCGCCAGCCTAGAATCTAACAAGGCCATGTTCTGCGATTGTGATCGGAGCTGCTGGACGGCATCGGTATAGGCTTGAGCGGCGTCACTTTGCCACCGAGCATCGGGAACAGCCGACGCCAATTCTTCGTACATGGCGATAAACTGATCGTGGCCCGTTTTGACTTTATCACCTGCGTCGGGCTGGCCAAATCCCATTGTTAGCTGCAACTCGTCAACGATGTACAGAGCATACAAAATGATACTCGCACCGGAGAATGCCATACTCTCGTCGTCGCCCAAGTTGGCAAGAAGCTGATCGTTTCGGCAAGAACCGGTTGGATCAAGACGATTGGTTATGAACACCCCACCGCTAGCCAAGACGGTCGCTCCGTCCCCGCTGATGGATGTTGCGCTCGGTAGGAGATATTTCGAATCGGCAAATTCGGCGTCGCGAAAGCCGACAAATTGCTGCGCCATACCTGCGAGAGCCGCGATAATGCCAGCTCCGGCCGAAAATGCATAGACCACGCGATTCCTTCACCATTCTTGCTCGAGATTGAACGCAATGACCAAACTTTAACACGGATTATATCGACCTTTGCGCACCGATAGCGTGTACTCGTCAACGCATTCGATGCGGGGACACGTGCTCAGTTGCCGTGGTTGGAGAGTGGAAGGTATAGGCACGAACGCTGCGGGTGCTGCAGGTTGAAAACGGCGAACATAGTCCCGTAACCGCGCTTCGCCATGCAGTTCGTTCAGTGCATCAAAATCGAGCTAGTACAGGGCTCGGTTTAATTTAAGACGTTAGGTCTGGTGGCGCGCAAACCGCTACTTAATGCTCGGAAAGTGCCAGCGAGTCATGGCGCATCTCCGGACTCGCGAACGTAATTGCCCACGGCGCGGAGTCGCCGGGCGCGCCAGTCCCTGCGTGCCAGCCGGCTGCGACGTAGTCGCTGGCCGAGGCAGCTCTCTTTGCTTCATCTGGCGCCTCTTGGGCGGCGCCGCGGACCGAGGCAGACCCGTGTGGCTGTCGCTGGGGCTGATCAGCGCGAAACGCCCGCTTGTTCGAATGCCGGTCCAGGTCTGCGACTTGCCCGGCGGACACTACCTCAACTGGTCCATACGCCACTAGTGGCTCAGGGGGCGTGCACATCGCCGAGACGTGAGCGTCTGGCTCGTGATGCCCACCCCCGCCCTCTGTTGCGCGGGTGCCGGCGCGCTTGTCAGCGGGACTACTGGCTGAAACGGCGATACTTGCAGAATTTGGCGGTGTCGAGGCATCTGAAATGAAGTGGACCGGCACATCCTCAATAGAAAGGCTGATCGGTATGACACCAGCTGAATCAAAGTTGCCCGGTTCGGCCGGATGCGCGTCGGCTTCTCCACTCAGCAGTCGATACTCGGCGGCCAAAGCGTCGGCCTTTTTTCCGCATAAGTCAGAGAAGGATAAGAGGCCAGCGGTAGCACACAGCACGATGGTCATGGCGAGCAAAACGACCATGATTGCGAAACTGCCACCCGGCCACGCCCCCATCGTGGAAAGCTCGATAATGTAAGCGGCGGCAAGTAAATCTTTCAGTATTCCCATGGCGAATCGGAAATGAATTAGTTGATCCGCGTGGTTCTCGACGCATGCCGCCAACTTGGAATCTAGCAAGGCCATTTCCTGCGACCATATCTGTAGCCTCTTGACGGCGTCGGCGTATGCCAGAGCGGCGTCACCGCGCCACCGGGCATCGGGAAAAGTCGACGCTAATTCCTCGTGAATGGCGGCAAACTGATCGTGACCTGATTTGAAATCATCGCCGGCGTTGGGCTGGCCGAATCCCATTGTTAATTCTACTCCATCAACAATGGTTAGTGCCCGCAGAATGATGCTGGGTCCTGCGAATGCTCCATTATTCTCATCGGATAATTCGGCAAGAAGTCGACCGTCTCGACAAAAACCTTTTGGGTCAACGCGATTGGCTGCGAACACGCCACTGGTAGCCAAGACAGCTGCACCATCTCCGCTGATGGAGGTTGCGCTGGGTAGCAGATATCGCGATTCAGCAAATTCGGCATCGCGAAAGCCAACAAATTGCTGCACCATGCCTGTCAGAGCGGCGATAATGCCAACCCCGGCTGAATATGCGTATACCATGCGATTCCTAACTATAATCGTCGCTCTGCAATGAACGCATTGCCCACACCCTAACACGGGCAATATCGGCCTCTGCGCAGCAATTTTGCGCAATCGGCAACGCATTCGATCCACTTAGCGGGACGGGAACGTCGGCTGTCCCAACCGGGGTCTGTTGTTGCCTAAGGGGATCGCCGGAAAGGACTCACGCCTGCGGCGGGTGTAGCGAGATGTGCCAATTTCTATGGTTAACGGGTGCAAGCCGCCGGTGTGAACGCTCACATGCGGGGTGTTGGATGCGGCGAAACTAGCGCGATCCATGCCGCGGTGGCGTCCTCTAACTAGCTCTGCATTCTATTTGCAAGTGCCCGGCTGCCGAAGGAGACAGCCCCGAGTTCAGCTGACACTCGCGATGTGACTCTCAGGCCGCGATTGCGAGAGTTGTACGGAGCGGCTCCAACTTCAGTTGGGTGAGCCTGCCGAGTGTGCCTTGGCTGCGCCGTCGGTGTCAGGTGCGCTCGGATGGTGCGTGGCATTGTCGGGCTGCGCTCTGTGATACGACCCAAAACTGTTGCGGCTCAGAGGCATCGGCGAGCACAGGGCGGGATGGCTTACGCCTCGGCGGGCAGTGATGCGGGTGCCGCAGATTCTCCGCTGGCGGCCGCGGGGGTGTGGGTAGGTGCTCGCAAGGTAGAAGTGGTGCCGGCGGTGGCGCCCGTATTGGAGGCGCGGCTGGTTTCGGCCAGCGCAGCCGGTGACGCCGTGTCGCTGACAGACGTCCGGGCCTTCGGGGTGACGGAAATTGATGCGCCACTGGGTCTCAGTGCCGCAGGTGCGGTGGTCCGAAGAATCGAGCCGTCCTCGTCCAGTGGGACCGACGCTAATTCTGCAGCCGCTGCGATGAACCCGACCTGCGCCGGAAACGCCGGGCCGGTAGATACCCGAGACGTTGCACCATCGCCGGCGGCGGGTGCCGAGGTGGGTTTCGGGGCAAAGTAGGGATCGGAGGCTGCCGCTGCGACGGGGCCTCGGGGTGAGGCGGATTGAAAATCCGGGGTGGTGATGGGCACCTCCGACGCAGGCGCGACCGTCGTAGATCCAGCAACACCCAGCGCTGCAACGTCCGTACTACCCGCAGTGGCCCCGCCGGCACCCAGCCGGTCGTAGCCACTGGCCAACGCGTCAACAGCTTGAGCATTTTGGAACGAGAACGCCAACACCGCGGCCACCATCGCCGACGCAGCCGCCACCCCAAGACCGGCCACGCTACGCGCGAACCATTTCGCCACCACCGGTCCGGCCTCCGGCGACACCGACAGCGCCATTTCCACAGCGAGGGCAATTCCCAACAGCGTCGCATCTACGCCCAACACCAGCCGGCCATGATCCACCCACACCCCCTGATTAGCGGCAATCTGAGCCAACGACCGATCCGTCTGCGCCGCCGCATCAGCGTCGTTGCGCTGCGAACTGTTCTGCCCGTCGTAGCCATCAGCAGCAACACTTTCCCACTGCTGAGCAGCAAACCCGGCCGCCGTCACCTCACCCACTCGCACAAATCCCGCTGCACCAGCCTCAAAACACTGCCCATCGAACGGAGCCCCACAACCCAACGTCCACTCCAACGACTGCACCACCGACAACGCCCACAAAATCACACTTAAATTTTGATCAGCCCGCTCGCGTTGGGCTCGTTGGGCTTGTTGGGCTTGTTTGGCGTGTTCGTAGTTACCCTCGTGCTTATTGAACTCGTTAGTCGCCTGCTTAAGTGTGTCGTTCTTGCGGTTGAGTTCGTTCGTCGTTTCACGAATGGCTGCTTTGGTCCGATCCGGTAAATCTTCGAATTGCCACTTTGCGTTCCCCGTGGTTGGGTTCTGCCACCGGCGAAATTCCTGCTGCGTGTGCATATCACGCACGTCCGCTTTTGCGACCTTAAACTTTTCCGACGCGAATCCTTGGTCGAATTGCGCGCGGTCGAGCGTCAAAGAAGCGGCATCCAGCCTTTGCCGAGCGGTATTTGTGGCTGTTTCGCATGCTTTTTCTGCAGCCAAGAGCGCAGGCAGGCTTCTGGCGCTCAAAATGCCCACTGTTGATCCGCCGATGGTGCCAGCTGCATTGCTAGTCAAACCAAAGGCCGAAGCTGCGGTGTGGTCAGCGGTGGCTGGCTGCTGCCCGTTTATGTCCATGTACAGGCCAGCGGTATTGCCCCCGAGCCCCAACAATCCGCTGATAATCGCGGTCGCCTCAGCTAGAATAGACATCGCTTAATCTCCATAAATACAGTGTGAAAATCCATGTACCACCATCCCAGGTGCCTAACTTTGCAATTCGCTCGTTTCTGCCCGCAAGAATGCTGACCGGCAACTCAGTGGGGTCGGAACGGCGAAATCATCACCGCTCAACAGCACGTAGTGGCCGTTGCAAAGCGTCTCAAAAAACCGTAGCACCACCCACTGCCGGGCATCCGCACTATTTTGGCCGTGCGCTGGGGTGGGTGGCGCACCTAAGGACCCAACGTCGCATGCCCGACGAATCGATCGATCAAGCCCGCGAACGATGAAGGGTGAGTGGGATATCGGCGTCGGCGGTGTGCGCGGCGGGCAGGCGACGCGCACCGGGTACTCCCGGGCTGGCATCGCGGACGGCACCCAGTGCTTCTTGTGATGCGGTGTCTTCGGTTGGCGGTTGGGCGGACGCCGGTGATCGATGAGTGGCCGGTGTCGCCGAGGACGTGGGGCGGTGCGCGGTGTCGATGGGGTCGGGGTGAGCGGCAGCGGTGGCCGGGGGGTTTGTCAATCGCATCAGCTGGGCCGGTGTCGGTGCTGCCAATGGTGCGCTGAGCGGCACCGGAGCTGGGGAGAGCGGGCTGGTCGTTACCGGCGGGACCGCGCGAACAGCAGCCGTGGGCTCCGCAGTTTCCCGGTGATCGGCGCCCGCCGACACTGCGGTCGCCGACGGCGCGCCGGTGTTTGGGTCTGCGGTGGTGGTCGAGACTTCCGTCGCGCGCCTGACGCTCGTGCGGCTGGCTGCGCCAACCTGTGCCCTGTCCGGATCGGGGGCGCTGCTTCTACCGGCGCCGAGCTGGGCGTAGTAGCCGGCCAACGCGTCGGCTTGTTGACCGTTTTGAACCGAGAACGCCAAGACGGTACTAACGATGCCGACCGCGGCCGCCACCCCCAGGCCCGCTGCGGTGTAGGCGAACCACCTGCTACACACCGGCCCCGCCTCCGGCGACACATACAGCGCCACCTCGACAGCCAGTGCAATCCCCAGCAGGGTCGCATCAGCCCCCAGTACTACTTGAGCATGGTCCACCCAGGAGCCCTGATTGCGGGCGATCGCCGCCAGCGACTGATCCGCCTGCGCCATCGCAGTTGCCCGGTTGCGATGCCACGTGTTCTGTCGGCTGTAGCTGTCCGAGGCGACACCTTCCCAGCGCTGACCGGCCGACCCGGCCGCCAACACCTGATCCATCTCAACGAATTCCGCCGCACCAGCCTCAAAGCACTGCCCATCAAACGGCGTGCCAAAACCCACCGTCAACTCCAAAAACTCCACCACCGACAACGCCGCCAAAATAACACTCAAACCGAATTCAGCAGGAGAGGGACTTTCGTCTAACCTCTTCAACTTTTTCTTCGCTTTTCTTTGCGTCTCAAGCATATCGTCGTGCTGCGTTTGCTTCTGGACGTATTCCTGCCGGGCGTCAAACATTTCTTGGTTTGCTGCAGCAGACCTTTGGCCGGCATCGCTCACGTTGGCTCGAAGATCATCTGATGAGGAGTTCGCCAGCCATTTTTGCGTCGTCTCGGTATAGGAGCCTCCGGCCGCACTAGCGGCCAATTCCTTACTTCGGAAGTTATCAAACGCTTGCTTCAATGCCGCGTCACTTGCCTCGAGCTGGCCTGCTCGGGCGACGCATTCATTTGCTAGTCGGTTCTTGTACACGCCAGTGGCAGTTCTGCTCATAATCCCGAAAGCTGCACCGCCGCTCACGCTGGCCGCGTTGCCGGACATACCGATTGCGGTGGCCGCGGACTGTTCAGCGGTGGGATGAGGGCCGCCGTCAGCTTTAATAAATGGGCTGGCGCCGTTTCCGCCAAGCCCGAGCAGGCCGTTGACGATGGCGGCAGCTTGAGCGAAGACTGACAATTTCTCCCCTTGGCTAGGTTTCGATGCTAACAACCTCCGAGGCCCGCCCTCGGCACCAATTTCGCGGGCCCTACCTGCGCCGCCTGAACTCGGGTAATCGCTGCGCTTGGACCAGGTGGCTCACCGTTTCCGCGAGGGCATCGTCGAGCCATCGCCTGCCCGCGACGCAGCTACCGTGCATACGGTGGTCGCTAGCACCGTGACTGAGGTGGCGCCCATAGTCGACGCGCCAGTATCGGTGGTATCGAACACTTCTTGTGACGCGGTGTCTTCGGTTGGCGGTTGGGCGGACGCCGGTGATCGATGAGTGGCCGGTGTCGCCGAGGACGTGGGGCGGGGCGCGGTGTTGATGGGGTCGGAGTGAGCGGTGGCCGGGGGGTTTGTCAATCGCATCAGCTGGGTCAGTGGCGGTGCTGCCAATGGAGCGCTGGACGGCACCGGAGCTGGGGAGAGCGAGCTGGTCGTTACCGGCGGGACCGCGCGAACAGCAGCCGTGGGCGCTGAAGTTTCCCGGTGATCGGCGCTCGCCACCGTCGCGGTCTCCGACGGCGCGCCGGTGTTTGGGTCTGCGGTGGTGGTCGGGACTTCCGTCGCGCGCGTGACGCTCGTGCGGCTGGCTGCGCCAACCTGTGCCGTGTCCGGATTGGGGGCGCTGCTTCTACCGGTGCCGAGTTGGGCGTAGTAGCCGGCCAACGCGTCGGCTTGTTGACCGTTTTGAACCGAGAACGCCAAGACGGTACTAACGATGCCGACCGCGGCCGCCACCCCCAGGCCCGCTGCGGTGTAGGCGAACCACCTGCTACACACCGGCCCCGCCTCCGGCGACACATACAGCGCCACCTCGACAGCCAGTGCCATCCCCAGCAGGGTCGCATCAGCCCCCAGTACTACTTGAGCATGGTCCACCCAGGAGCCCTGATTGCGGGCGATCGCCGCCAGCGACTGATCCGCCTGCGCCATCGCAGTTGCCCGGTTGCGATGCCACGTGTTCTGTCGGCTGTAGCAGTCCGAGGCGACACCTTCCCAGCGCTGACCGGCCGACCCGGCCGCCAACACCTGATCCATCTCAACGAATTCCGCCGCACCAGCCTCAAAGCACTGCCCATCAAACGGCGTGCCAAAACCCACCGTCAACTCCAAAAACTCCACCACCGACAACGCCGCCAAAATAACACTCAAGCCAAATTCAGCAGCAGATTCGTTTTTCAAACTCGCCATTTCGTCGTCCACTATGCGTTGCGCGGAACGAGTCGCGTCTACGGTTTTTGCTTTTTGGCCGTACTCGGTCCAAGCGGCGTACTGCTCATTTGCCGAGGTTAGGCATTGTCTGCGGGCTACCTCTGTCTCCCGCGCCAACCGATCCGACGCCGGATTAGCACGCCAGTCATCGTACATAGCCGCGGCGGCTTCGTGGAAATTGTCACGAGTCTGCGATTTGCTGCAAAATGTATAATTCGCAGCATTGAACGCTTCTGTATCTAGCTTCAGCTGTTTCTTTAGGGCTGTGCTCTGAGCGGTCAGTCGGGCTCTGTCAGCGTTCAAAGCAGTTCTGGTCATCATCCCACCAGCGGCGCCGCCGCTTACGCTGGCCGCGTTGCCGGTCATTCCGATTGTGGTGGCGGCGAGTTGTTCGGGAGCGGGATGAGGGTCGCCATCAGATTCAATGAATGGGCCAGCGCCGTTCCCACCAAGCCCGAGCAGGCCGTTGACGATCGCGGCAGCTTGAGCGAAGGTTGACAATTGTTCCTCCCACATAGCTAGGTTTCGATGTTAACAACCGTCACGGCCCAACCTCCGCACCAATTTCGCGGGTCGGCTAGAGGCGGCTGGGAAGGCTTTCCTGCGGGCGAAGGCCTAAATAGACGCCCTTACTTTATCCAGGGGCAAAGGCGGTAGGAGCATTCTTGCTGGGATACGGCAATTTACTCGCTGAATGTCCATCACCGGGAAGGCCGGCATCCGGTCAGGCTTGTCGAGGCCTACCGCGAATTGATCAACTGTGCCGAGTAGCCTCCTGGGCTAATTGAACGCGGGAGTTCAGCTCGAGCTTGGCGTACACGTGGGTGAGGTGCGTCTGCACCGTGCGGGGCGATACGAATAGCTGGGCAGCGATGTCCTTATTCGACAGGCCGTCGCCGACCAAACTCACCACTTCTCGTTCAGCCGGCGTGAGTGACTCCCAGCCACTCGTAGCTCTTCTGCGCTCTCCCAGACCGCTTTGAGCGTGGTTGATGGCTTCCTTGGTGGATAGAGCGGCGCCAGCGGCCCACATGCCGTCGTATTCTTCGTCGCTCATTGCGGCACGCAGCGCAGTCGTCGACTCCTGATAGCTCGAGTCATGCACTTTGAACCGAGTCGCCCCCATGCGGTGAAGCTTTGCCTCTGCCGCACCGAACAGACGGGCCGCCTCGCGGTAGCTGCGTTGCTCTACGGCGAGGCGAGCGAGGCAATCCAGGATGTCCGGAATACAGTGGTGCGCTTCCTCATCGACCGCGCATCTCAGCGCTTCATGAGCGTCCCGCCAGGCCTGGTCCAGGTCGCCCTCTGACGTGGCGACGCGGGCACGAGTGGTGAGTGCCAGCGCAAGGTGCCACCCTGTCAGCACCGAGACGGCCTCGTCGGCGTAGCGACGCGCTTCACTGAGATCTCCTCTCGCCAAAGAAATCTGCGCCTCGGTGGAGCGCCAATAGTCCGGCATCTCGTTGTCAAAACTTAGCTCGCGACAAACCGTCCTACTGGCTTCTTGCGCGGATTCAACGTCACCATCGGCCAGCGCTACTACCACCAAAGTCGCATAACCAAGGCCCAAGAAGTATTCGCTGATTTCGCGGGCACCCTCGACGGCAGCCTCTCCCGCGGCTCGAGCGGCGCTAACCTCCCCCTGGTAGGCAAGAGCATCACCCAGTCCTTTTAGGCAAAGCGGCTTAAGGACCCCACCCTTGGCGCCCTGTGCCCTTTCCACCAACTCACCGAATTGCGTAACAGCGGTAGCCGTATTTCCGTGCCACAACTGCGCAAACGCCAGGCTCAAACGGCACTGACTCGAGCCGGCACGATCCCCGATCTCGTCCGCGAGGTCGCGTCCCTCACTGCCCGCGATACGGGCTTTCGCCGTGTCGCCCAGCATGACAGCGGCAGTGCTCTGCCAGCTAAGTATTTGGCTCAGTAGCCTTTGCTGGTCTAGTGTCCTGGCGATGTCGGTCGCCTCGGTGAAATACCGACCAGCCGCATCGATCTGATAGCTGAAACCGGCAATCAAACCGCAGGTGCTCAGCACTTGGCTTAACAGCGCAGGGTCTCCGACGTGGCGTGCGAGCGCTAAAGCTTCTTGCGCCTGATCCAGACTTCCTCTCTCACCTGCAAATAGGTCGAGCACGGCCTTATGGGCCATGGCGCGGGTGCGGATTGGCGCGGCCAGCTGGACATGGTCGGAGGTTGGGTTACTCAGGACAGAATCGAACCAGGTGCGACCCTCGTGAATGCCCCCCTGGCCGAGCCACAGCGGCTGGAGCGACGAGGTCAGAATTAGTGCCGACTCGAAATCGGCGTTTTCGTGGCAGCGCTTAAATACTGCGCGCAGATTCTCGGTATCGAATTCGACCTGTTCGAGGATCTGTTGATAGTCAGCGGTTCCGGGAGAGTCGAGCCGAGCGGCAAGTGCCAGGTAGTAGTCGCGGAAGCGATCACGGATAGTCTCGGTCTCGCCCGCCTCTTTGAGCTTCTCCATCGCGTACTGACCCACTCCCTCGAGCCGCCGGTACCGCGTGCGGCCCTGTGAGCTATCGGCGAGCACGAGCGACTTATCCACCAGATGGGTTAGCTCGTTCAGCACCTGGGCCGGGGGCAAGTCACCGGTGCCTGCCACATTCTGGACCGCGGGAAGATCGAACCCGCCGACGAACACCCCAAGGCGGCGAAACAGAATTCGCTCGTGTTCGCTCAATAAACTGTGCGACCAGTCAAGCGAGGCCCGGAGCGTCCGATGGCGGCGCAGCGCCGTGCGCTCACCGCCCGTCAGGAGGCGAATTTTATCATCGAGCCCCGCCATGATCTCGGACAATGACAGCGACCGCACTCGTGCTGCGGCCAGGCCAATCGCCAGCGGAATGCCGTCCAGCCGTCGGCAGAGCTGGCGCACAATTGCACGGTTGCCTTCGTCAACCGAGAAGTCCGGCTGCGCAAGACGAGTCCGATCGACAAATAGCGCCATCGCATCTCCCGCCGACAGCGATGGCACCGGCATCGTCACCTCGCCCGCCACCTTTCCGGGTTCCCGGCTGGTAGCAAGGACTGTCACGCGGGGACAACTGCTCAACAGGGCATTGATTTGTGACGCGCCACCGTCGAGTAGGTGCTCGCAATTGTCCGCAACGATAAGCATTTCCCGCTCAGAGAGGTACCGCAACAACGTATTTGCCGTCGAGGAACCTGGCTTATCCGGCAGGCCTAGTTCGCGAGCTATCAATGTCGGCACGACATCAGCATCGGTTGCCGACTCCAGGTCGACATAACACAGGCCGTCAGCAAAGTGCGAAGCCAGTCGCCCAGCGGCTTCAACGGCAAGCCTGCTCTTGCCGACGCCGCCTGTGCCGATCAGCGTTACCAGGCGGTTCTCGGTGACGAGCCTGATTACCTGTGCTAACTCCTGCGCGCGGCCCACGAAGTTTGCGAGCTGGACCGGCAGATTATTTGCTCCACACTGGTTGGCTTGGCGAAACGGCGGAAAATCGCAACCAACCGCAGGGTGGCACAGCTGCGCTACCCGTTCCGGGCGCCGAAGACCGCGTAAGGGCTGAGATCCGCAGTCGACCAACCAGGCATCCGGCGGAAGCTGGTCAATGACGATATTGCTGGTAGTGGCTGACAGCAACGTTTGTCCGCCGTGGGCAAGTTCGCGCAGGCGCGCGCTACGGCAGACGGTCGGGCCGGTGTACTGATTCTCGTCTCCCAGCTGTACGTCACCGGTGTGGATGCCTATGCATAGCCGAATCGGCGCAAGCAATGCCTGCTGCAACTCCAGCGCGCACGACACTGCGCCCGCCGCGGATGCGAATGCGACAACGAAGCTGTCGTTCTCCTCCTGAAGGACCGGCCCCACCCCACCATGAGCTACGACGGCATCTGCGAGTGCGCGGTCGAGTCGCGCGATAGCTTCAGCTGTCCGTCCGAACTGCCTGTGCCGCAGCCGTGCCGCCCCCTCTATGTCTGCCATCAGCAGCGTCACGGTGCCAGTAGGCAGCAACTTGCTCACGCTCCAGTTCCGGCCACATGGTTGGCTCGCCTCCGTTCAATCTGCTCATGTTAGCCAGCTCCGACCCGGCGTTGCCCGAAACTTCAGCCAAAGTGCGTACGACGTCGAGTCGTATCAGCAAAATCTACGACCCCAGCGGGGCGAATTTACGCTCTCCGGCCGATGTCAGCGGCTGCTCGAGATAGCACAGTCGGGGCATACCTTTCGAGCAAAGTCAGGAGAGAAGCTAATGGTGGGGGCGAAACGCCGTGGTGAGACCAATTCGAACCGCGGTTCCCAGGACGCGAAGAATGCGCCGGACCGTCGGAGCAGTCCGCAGTCACATCTCGGGATCCCGAAGCGTTACTCGTTCCTCGAGGAATCTTGCATAGCCCGCACAATGGATCGGTACTGACCCACGTGGGTGCTATCCAGGTGCGCAGCGGTCGATCCGAGCCGGGACTGGCGTTGCTGGGAAAGCTTGGATCCAGCTGCGACTCTCGCGGCGCTGCCCGCAATGACGGGATTGCGCGTTTGATTGCTCGGCTATCGCGGCGCAAATTGCGGTCGCAGCTGGCTGCACTCCCGTGAGCGCCGTACGAACTCACCGACTGAGTTGCGTTGAGGCCCTCCGGCCCCAGCGGGCCGGCAGGCACGGGCGCAGCAAGTTGGTCGCGGGTCGTCGATGGAGCCGCACATATGTGCGGCCCCGCACCTGCTCCAGATCGGCCTGCAACTAGCCAGCAGGCTGCGGCGACACGCTTAGCGCAACGGTTTGTGCAACGGTTTGGCTGACTCTTGGTGCTTCGGTCGGAGGTGGATCGGCTCCAAGTGCTTCAGTTTTTCGCCCGTCGAATCCTAAGGGAAAGTGGTCGATTTCCTTAAAATCCCAGCTCATCTCTGTACGGTTGCGTAAGAGCAACTGAAGATTCCCTGTGAACTGCAGCGAACTGTCCCCGAATCGATACACTTCGGGAAGTGCAAACAACAGTTGTAGAACGCAGAACCGTTGCGACGCCACGGCGAGCGATCTACCGTAACAGATAGCGAACGCGACAGCTGCAACGCTTCAGTAGGGATGAGAACCATGACCGCAACAGTTCAGCAGGGATTTTTTCAGGGCGCTTGCACGCAAGACCCCGATCGTTGGACGACAGCACCCGATGAGGGGGCGAAGGCGCTATGCCGGGCCTGCCCGCGCCGTTGGGCGTGCGCAAAGGAGGCTGCCGAAGCGCCTGGTGCTGAAGGGCTTTGGGCCGGCGTGGTCATCCCCGAATCCGGACGTGCGCGGGCTTTCGCGCTGAATCAGTTGCGCTCGCTGGCCGAGCGCAACGGTTACTCGGTGCGGGAGAGGATCAACGCCCAGTCGGCATGACCGGCGACTCCACCATCGACAGCGCGAGAGACTCGGTGATCTCTCGCGCTGTCGCGGTTAGTGCCGGGAACGGTCGCCGCACTAGCGTGCCACCGTTAAGCGGCCGCCGACAGATATGAGCGGTGGCGCCACGGTTATTCGCAGTCGATCAGTTCGCCGTCCCGGCGCCATCAGCGCTGCGGCTGTTGTGGGTCAACGACGGTGCGCGGCCGGTGGTCACCAATTTGCTGCGCGGCCTCGGAGCGGGATCAGAGGGCAGCTGGCAAATCGGTTATAGGGTTCCCGCACCAGGTCCGCTTACAGGGGCCGATCCGCCCAGGGGTGCATTCCGCGTACTGGCAGATACGGTTCGCCGTCGATTTGATAGCTTTAGGTTTGTTAAGCGTCCGCAATGGATACTTTGGGGACCATCATGCCTGCACAGATCGACTGGGACCGTGTCGTGGGTAACGCCGACGATGTCCGACGTGTGTTTGACCGCATGCCGACCATTGCCGCGGCATTCCGTGGGCCGGAGCACCGGTTCATCGCGATGAACGAGTACTGTCGTGCGCTTTTCCCGAAGTTGAAGACGATCGGGCAACCCTGTCGAGAGGCCTTTCCTGAAGTTCTCGGCCAATACATTTTTGAGATGTTCGACCGAGTCTTCGAGACCGGTGAGCAACACGAGGTACGGGAGTGGCGCGTCGAGTTGGACCTGGACGGCTCGGGAGGTGTGCATGAGATGTTCGTCGACGCGATCGTCACCGCCCGCCACGACGACAACGGCGAGATCGACGGCATTCAGGCTCTCTTTCAAGATGCGACCGAGCGGGTACGGGCGCGCACGGATGCCGAGGCCCGTACTGAAGAGATGTCGGAGCGCTATGAGCAGGTGCGTACGTCGGCGACGGTGATGCAGCAGGCGTTGCTGGCATCGTCGGTCCCGGTGCTGCCCGGGTTCGATGTCGCAGCCGAGTATCTGGTGGCTGCTGAGGACACTGCCGCCGGCGGTGACTGGTTCGATGCGATCGCCACCGATGACGGGGCGCTGTTTCTGGTGGTGGGTGACGTGGTCGGTCACGGGGTCGAGGCCGCCGCGGTGATGGCGCAGTTGCGAACCGCCACCCGGCTGCAAGTGCTTTCCGGCAAGTCCGTCACCGAAACCATGGATGTGGTCGAAGGTTTCTGCAAGCACGTGCGCGGTGCCCGATCGGCCACCATGTGCATGGGGCGCCTCGACAGCGAGACCGGTGTCTTCGAGTACTGCACCGCTGGTCACCCACCCCCGCTGCTGATCAGCGCCGGAGAGCCACGGTATGCCGAGCCTTCCGGCGGCGGGCCGCTGGGCAGCGGAATCCCGCACGTCGCCAAGACCGAACTTCTCAAGGTGGGCGATGCCGTGCTGTTCTATACCGACGGCTTGATCGAGCGACCGCAACGGCAATTGGCCAGCAGCATCGCGGAGTTCGCCGACGTCGCTACCCGCATTCTGGCCGGCGGAGGATTTCGCAGCCGTGGTCCAGCGCGTCCGATCGACCGGCTATGTAGTCAGACGCTGGAGGTGCTGTTGCGCGACGGCGGCTATAGCGACGATGTCACGTTGGTTGCCGCGCAACGCACTTCGGCTACCGAGCCGCTGAATATGACGGTCGACGCGGATGTGGACGCGACGTACCGGGTGCGAGCCCGGCTACGCGATTGGTTAGCCGAGCTTGGCGCCGACGCCGCAGACGTGATCGTTGTCGAGCACGCCGCGTCGGAGTACATCGATAACGCCGTGGAGCACGCCTATGCAGGCGGCGGTGGTCCGGTCACTATCGAGGCGGCACTGGACCGGGATGCGACATTGCGCTTATCGGTGGTCGATAAAGGTGAGTGGAGATTGCCAGATGAGGGTCGCTCGGGTTGTGGCCTGTCCATGGCGAGTTCCCTCGTCGAGAGAGCGCGGGTTATCCATGGCGACGACGGCACCCGGGCAGAGATGTCGTATCCGCTCAGTAGGCCCGCGCGGCTTGTGACCGACCCGATGATCGGTAACTCCGGCCAGCAAACTTCACACGGCACGGAATTCGACGTTCATATCGAGCCCGACGGCCTGATGATCATTGGCGGAGATGTCGACGCGCTGCACGCGCCGTTGCTATCCGGGCGCATCACCGGTGAAAGCCAAGCCGGGACGATCCCCCTCGATATCGACTTGAGTCTGGTGACCCATTTCGGTTCCGCGGCGGTCCGCGTCCTCACTGATGCCCATGCACTCGCGAGCGCTCAAGGGGCCCGGTTGACCCTGATCGCCCCGCCGGGCTCGACAGCCCACCATATCCTCACCATGGTCGGACTGCCGACCAGCCATTAGTGGGATAGCGACGCGTTGGCCATAGTCCTGGGACCTGGGGTTTGCCGCGTGATTTGCACCTTGATTTACGTCGACGACAAATTACGCTGAGGACGATAATGCCTTCACCTATGGACTGGGACAGATTGGTCGGCCGCGCCGACGACGTCCGGCGGGTCTTCGACAGCCTGCCCACTATGACGGTTGCTTTTCGGGGGCCTGAGCACCGAATCATTGCCGTCAACGCGACTTCCCGGGCAGTCTTCCCGAAACTGGGGTTTATAGGACAACCCGTTCGAGACGTGTTCCCGGAAGTAGTGCTCGGGCAGTTCACCTTCGAGATGTTGGATCGCGTCTTCGCGACCGGTGAGCAGCAGGAGAAGCGAGACTGGCGCGTCGAGTTGGACTTCGACGGGTCGGGGACGGTGCACGAGTTTTTTGTTGATGCGATTGTGACCCCTCGCCGCAATGACGACGGAATGATCGATGGCATCCAAGCCCTTTTTCAGGAGGTCGGCGACCGGGTGCGGGAAAGGGCGGCCGCGAATGCCCGTGCCTCCGAGATGTCGCAACGCTATGAGCAGGTGCGCACGTCGGCGACGGTGATGCAGCAGGCGTTGCTGGCGCCGTCTGTGCCGGTGCTGCCCGGGTTCGACATCGCCGCGGAGTACTTGGTGGCTGCTGAGGACAGCGCGGCCGGCGGAGATTGGTTCGATGCGATCGCCACCGATGACGGCGCGCTGTTTCTAGTAGTGGGTGATGTGGTCGGTCATGGGGTCGACGCCGCCGCTGTGATGGCGCAGTTGCGTACCGCCACCCGGCTGCAAGTGCTGTCCGGCAAGTCCGTCGCTGAAACCATGAACGTTGTCGAGGGGTTCAGCAAACACGTGCGCGGTGCCCGATCGGCCACCATATGCATCGGCCGTCTAGACAGCGAGACCGGTGTCTTCGAGTACTGCACCGCCGGTCACCCGCCGCCGCTGATGGTCAGCGACGGTGAACCGCGATATGCCGAGCCTTCCGGTGGCGGGCCGTTGGGCAGCGGCATCCCGCATGTCGCCAAGGCCGATCTTCTCGAGGTTGGCGATACGGTTTTGTTCTATACCGATGGCTTGATCGAGCGACCGCAACGGCAGTTGACCGAGAGTATTGCCGAGTTCGCCGACGTCGCTGCCGGCATCTTGGCCGGCGGGGGATTTCGGACCGGCATTGCCCAACGTCCGGTCGATCGGCTGTGCAGCCAGGCGTTGGAACTATTGCTACGCGACGGCGGCTATGGCGACGACGTCACTCTGCTTGCGGCCCAACGTACTTCGGCTGCCCAGCCGCTGCACCTGTCCTTGCCCGCGAATCCAACGGCGACGTCGCAGGTGCGGACTCGACTGCGCGATTGGTTGGCCGACTTGGGCGCTGACGCGGCGGATGTGATCGTGATCGAACACGCAGTATCTGAGTACGTCGACAACGCGGTAGACCACGCCTATGCGGGCGGCAGCGGATCGGTGACTGTCGAGGCGGTACTGGACCGGGATGCGACGCTGCGCATTTCCGTCGCCGATCGGGGCGAGTGGAAACCTCCGAATGCGAATCGCCACAGTCGGGGACTGTCCATGGCGAGGACTCTGATCGAGGGCGCGCGGGTGATCCGAGGTAGCGACGGCACCCGAGCAGAAATTGCGTATCCGCTGAGTAGGCCTGCTCGCCTTGTCACCGACCCGATGATCGGGCTCCCCGGGCAGCAGCCATCGCGCGCCAACAACTTCGATCTCCATACCGAGCCCGACGGGCTGGTGATCATCGGAGGGGATGTCGATGCGCTGCACGCACCGTTGCTGGCCGGACGCATCGCTGGCGAAAGCCAGTCCGGGACGCGTCCCCTGGACATCGACCTGAGTCTGGTCACCCACCTCGGTTCGGCAGCGGTCCGCGTCCTCGCAGACGCCTATGCTTTGGCGCAAAATCAGGGCGTCGCGCTGGGCTTGATCGCCCCACCAGGCTCGACAGCCCACCACATCCTCACCCTGGTCGGGCTACCCACGAGCCACTAGCGCGGGGATCGGTCACCGTCTTGGCGGCGCGGAGCCTCGGCGGGTCGCGACGCAAAAAATCCGGTGATCGTGGCAGCGATCTGCAGGAACTTGAGCCGCGTCGCCGGAGCCATCTCCCGGGTCACGTCGATCACTCCGCCGGGTCGCAGGTGTGGGTCGAACGGCACCTCGACGACTGATTGCCCGTGATCGACGAATTCGCGCGCCAACAGTGCGCGGGTGCGCTTATCGGCGTGGCCGTCGGAGTCGTTGAGCACCACGACGCTGCGTTGCAGCAGATCACCGAGATCGTGGTCAGACAACCACTCGACGGTCTTGGCAGCGGCGGCTGCGCCATCGGCCCACGGCGAGGACACCACGATGAGCGCATCCAGGTCGCGCAGCACTTCCTGGGTGACCCCCGCGTCCATCGTGGAACCGCAGTCGATGACCGAGATCGCGAAGTGCCGGTCCAGCCGTAACGCGGCTTCCCGGTAGATCGCCGGGTCGAGAACCTTGCGCGGACCCGACGCCGGCTCACCGCCCAGGACGTAGAGGCCGGCTGAGTTGCTGCCGACGCGAGAGGTCACGTCGGCGAACGATTGCAGGTTCTTGTCGGCGGTGAGCGCCCAGAACGATCCGGTGGCTTGTGGATCGATCCTGCTGCTCAGCCGACCGAACGCGGTGTCCGCGTCGATGGCGACGACGCGGTCCTGCTGGCGTAACTCGGCGAGGATCGAGCCGACGCTGGCGGATACGGACGTCTTCCCGACACCACCTTTGCCGAGCACACCGACCTTATGGTTGCCGTGTAGGGCGGTGCGTATCGCTGCCTCGAACTGGGCGGCATCGCGTTGCGCGGCGGACGGGCCGGGGTTGACCAGTCCGAAAGTGGCTGCCCGCACCATGCGTCGCCAACCGCGATCGGTGGGTTGCCCTCCGGGGCGTACGTTCGCCGGAGCCGAAGTCCAGGAACCCGGCGCCGGCGGGGCATCGGCCCGTGGCGGTGCGGGGGTCATCGGAGCTGGTGGGAAGTGAGAGGGCGGGGTCATCGGGTACGGGCGCGGTGCTGGCGGCAGATGCGGCGGCACGTTTGCACGGGGTTCCACCTCGGCGCCGGCCGGTGGGAGAGGCGGGGTTGGCGGGGGCGGCCCCGGGTGCGGTGATGCCTGAACCGGTGGTGGCGGAGGTGGTGGTTTGAAAACGGGTGGTGGTGCTGGCTTGTAAACGGGTGGTGGCGGCGCGTGCACCGGCGGGGGCGGCGGTGCTTCAGCACGAGGCGGTGGTGGCGTTTCCGCGCGAGGTGGGGGTGCTTCCGCGCGCGGCGGCGGCGCGGGACGTGGCGGGTGACCCGCGGGCCCCGGTGGAGGACCCGGCGGCGTGGGACGTGCAGGCGGTGCAGGCGGCGCGCCGCCGGGCGGTTGGGCTGCGGGCCGTGGGTCGGGCGAACGCGGGGCCGCCGGACGCGGCTGATCGGGGCGCACCCGGTTCCGCAGGAATTCTTGGGGCTCGTTCATGGGCTCCTCGGATCCAAAAGGCGACTCGACTGACACGACTGCGGCCGACTGCGCGTAACCCGGGGTGATGAACCCCACGATTTGTCGACCGACACCGGACGCTGTTGTCCAGTATCGGTCACCGGTTCATCTACTCGGACGGGGTTCGATGCGTCGCCGAGCGGGACCCGGGCAGTTTTAGAGTCTCTTTAGAATTGTGCAAACTAACGCGTGCGACCGGTGCGGTGCCATCCGTGACAGCGCGAGCGCGCCGGCCGTCGATTCCGGCGGCTGTGCTGCCACGCATTATTCCGGCCTAAGTTGTCAGCGTGGCCGACACCGCGGGCTCGGAATGCGTTGCGGAGCGCAGCTTGATCTGCGGCTTCAGCAAATTTCTCCGATTCCGGATCCGGGCCGTCTTCCTCGGATTCTGCGCCGATACGCTGGCAAAATCGCCCGCGACGCTACGCCATGTCTCACGGCCGTCAATCGCTAGTAACAGCGAATTTACGACGGTGCCAGTTCGCGGGTTAGTATTAGTAAGTTGGCATGTCAGGCGGGTTTTGTCATATCGTTTTATGACTTGTCGGAACCAGGTTCAGGGCTACCGTTCAATGCTGCACGGACGAACCCCTGGCCGGATTATCTCCGCTTGGCGGACAGCCTATCGACGAGACCGAAGGGGCACAGCCCGCAACCTCCGGGTGCGGCCTCGTCGATCCGCAAAGTCGATCCGCAAAGCGGCCGTGCAGAAAGTCTGCTGAAGGGTTAGGTGGGTATGGCGCCCGAGCGCGTTGGGCTGTATAACCCCGCATACGAACATGATTCGTGCGGGGTTGCCATGGTCGTCGATATGCACGGCCGGCGGAGCCGCGACATTGTGGACAAGGCGATCACCGCACTGGTCAACCTCGAGCATCGAGGTGCGGCCGGCGCCGAACCTCGCAGCGGTGACGGCGCGGGCATTCTGATCCAGGTCCCTGATGCGTTCCTGCGTGAGGTGGTGGACTTCGAGCTGCCCGAGGCGGGTAGCTACGCCACCGGCATCGCATTCCTGCCGCAGTCGGCCAAGGACGCCGCCGCGGCGTGTGCCGCGGTGGAGAAGATCGCTGAGTCCGAGGGTCTGCAGGTGCTCGGTTGGCGCAATGTCCCCACCGACGACTCGTCACTGGGCGCGTTGTCCCGTGACGCGATGCCAACCTTCCGCCAGGTGTTCATCGCTGGCGCATCCGGCATGACGCTGGAACGCCGCGCATACATCGTCCGCAAGCGGGCGGAGCACGAGCTCGGCACCAAGGGCCCGGGCCAAGATGGGCCGGGGCGCGAGACCGTCTACTTCCCGAGCCTGTCCGGCCAGACCTTCGTCTACAAGGGCATGTTGACCACGCCGCAGCTCAAGGCTTTCTACCTCGATCTGCAGGACAACCGGCTGGCCAGCGCACTGGGTATCGTGCACTCGCGGTTCTCCACCAACACCTTTCCGTCCTGGCCATTGGCGCACCCGTTCCGCCGAGTTGCGCACAACGGCGAGATCAACACGGTTACCGGCAACGAGAACTGGATGCGGGCTCGCGAGGCCTTGATCAAGACCGACGTCTTCGGTTCGGAAGACGACGTGGAGAAGCTCTTTCCGATCTGCACCCCGGGCGCTTCTGACACGGCGCGCTTCGACGAAGTAGTCGAACTGTTGCACCTCGGCGGCCGCAGTCTGCCGCACGCGGTGCTGATGATGATTCCCGAGGCGTGGGAACGCAACGAAACAATGGACCCCGCGCAGCGGGCGTTTTACCAGTACCACTCGTCGTTGATGGAGCCATGGGACGGCCCGGCCTCGATCACGTTCACTGACGGCACCATCGTCGGAGCCGTGCTCGACCGAAACGGCTTGCGCCCGTCTCGGATCTGGGTCACCGAGGACGGCTTGGTCGTGATGGCGTCCGAGGCCGGTGTGCTCGACCTCGACCCGTCCACGGTGGTCAAGCGGATGCGATTGCAGCCCGGCCGGATGTTTCTGGTGGACACCACGCAGGGTCGCATCGTCGCCGACGAGGAGATCAAGGCGGATCTGGCTGCCGAGCACCCCTATCAGGAGTGGCTCGACAACGGGTTGGTGCCGATCGACAAGCTGCCGGCCAACAAGTACACCCGGATGCCGCACCACCGGCTCGTCACCCGGCAGCTGACGTTCGGCTACACCTATGAGGAACTCAACCTGCTGGTCGCCCCGATGGTGCGCACCGGCGCCGAGGCACTCGGGTCGATGGGCACCGATACTCCGATCGCCGTGCTGTCGAAGCGTCCGAGGATCCTCTTCGACTACTTCCAGCAACTGTTCGCTCAGGTGACCAACCCGCCCCTGGACGCCATCCGCGAGGAGGTGGTGACCAGCTTGCAGGGCACCACTGGTGGCGAGCGTGACCTGCTCACGCCGGACGAGACCTCTTGCCACCAGATCACGTTGTTGACGCCGATCCTGCGCAACTTCGAACTCGCCAAGCTGATCAACCTCAACCCCGAGGACGAGGTCAACGGACGCCCGCATGGCATGCGTTCGGAGGTTGTTCGCTGCCTGTACCGGGTGGCCGAGGGTGGCGCCGGCCTGGCTGCCGCGTTGGACGAGGTGCGTGCCCAGGCGTCCGCGGCAATCGCCGGCGGTGCGCGGATCATCATTCTGTCCGACCGTCACTCCGACGAGGAGTGGGCGCCGATACCGTCACTGCTGGCGGTCGGCGCGGTGCACCACCACCTGGTGCGGGAACGCACACGTACCCACGCGGGACTCGTCGTCGAGTCCGGTGACGCGCGCGAGGTGCATCACATGGCGATGCTGGTCGGGTGTGGCGCCGCTGCCGTCAACCCCTACCTGGCGTTCGAGTCGATCGAGGACATGCTCGACCGGGGCGTCATCGACGGTGTCGCTCGCACCAAGGCACTGAACAACTACATCAAGGCCGCGGGCAAAGGCGTCCTGAAAGTCATGTCCAAGATGGGCATTTCGACTTTGGCGTCCTACACCGGCGCGCAGTTGTTCCAGGCGGTCGGCATCTCCGAAGAGGTGCTCGACGAGTACTTCACCGGGTTGGCTTGTCCCACGGGTGGTATCACCCTCGACGACATCGCCACCGATGTGGCGGCCCGGCACGCGCTGGCCTACCTGGACCGGCCCGACGAGCGCGCGCACCGCGAACTCGAGGTCGGTGGGGAGTACCAGTGGCGCCGCGAGGGCGAATACCACTTGTTCAACCCGGAGACCGTCTTCAAGCTCCAACACTCCACCCGCACCGGGCAGTACAAGGTATTCAAGGAATACACCCGCCTGGTCGACGACCAGAGCGAGCGGGTGGCATCGCTGCGCGGCCTGTTGAAGTTCCGCGCGGGCATGCGGCCGCCGGTGCCGATCGAGGAGGTCGAACCGGCCAGCGAGATCGTCAAGCGCTTCTCAACCGGCGCGATGAGCTACGGGTCCATCTCGGCTGAAGCACATGAGACGCTCGCCATCGCGATGAACCGGCTGGGTGCCAGGTCCAACAGCGGTGAGGGCGGCGAGAACGTCAAGCGGTTCGACCCTGATGCCAACGGTGACTGGCGCCGAAGCGCGATCAAGCAGGTTGCCTCGGGGCGGTTCGGTGTCACGTCGCACTACCTGACCAACTGCACCGACATTCAGATCAAGATGGCTCAGGGCGCCAAACCCGGTGAGGGCGGCCAGCTTCCAGGTCATAAGGTCTACCCGTGGGTGGCCTCGGTGCGGCACTCGACGCCCGGCGTCGGGTTGATCTCACCGCCGCCGCACCACGACATCTATTCGATCGAGGATTTGGCGCAGCTGATCCACGACCTGAAGAACGCGAACCCGTCCGCCCGGGTGCACGTCAAGCTGGTCTCGGAGAACGGCGTCGGCACCGTCGCCGCCGGTGTCTCGAAGGCCCACGCCGATGTGGTGCTGATCTCGGGCCACGACGGTGGGACCGGCGCGACCCCAATGACGTCGATGAAGCATGCGGGCGCGCCCTGGGAGTTGGGCCTGGCCGAGACCCAGCAGACGTTGCTGCTCAACGGATTACGTGACCGGATCGTGGTCCAGGTGGACGGCCAGCTCAAGACCGGGCGCGACGTGATGATCGCGACGCTGCTCGGTGCCGAGGAATATGGTTTCGCCACAGCGCCTTTGGTGGTGGCCGGCTGCATCATGATGCGGGTCTGCCACCTCGACACCTGCCCGGTCGGAGTGGCAACCCAGAACCCGGTGCTGCGCGAGCGGTTCGCCGGCAAGCCCGAGTTCGTCGAGAACTTCTTCATGTACATCGCGGAGGAAGTCCGGGAATACATGGCGCAGTTAGGCTTCCGCACCATCAACGAGGCCGTCGGCCAGGCGGGCGCACTGGACACCACCCTGGCGCGTGCGCACTGGAAGGCGCATCGGCTGAACCTGACTCCGGTGTTGCACGAACCCGAATCGGCGTTCATGAACCAGGACCTGTACTGCAGTTCGCGTCAGGACCACGGTCTCGACAAGGCACTCGATCAGCAGTTGATCGTGATGAGCCGCGAGGCACTGGATTCGCAGAAGCCGGTTCGCTTCTCCACCACGATCAGCAACGTCAACCGCACGGTCGGCACCATGCTCGGCCACGAGGTGACGAAAGCCTATGGCGGCCAAGGGTTGCCGGACGGAACCATCGACATCACGTTCGAAGGTTCGGCCGGCAACAGCTTCGGAGCCTTTGTGCCCAAGGGGATTACATTGCGTATCTACGGTGATGCCAACGACTACGTCGGAAAGGGGTTGTCCGGCGGTCGGATCGTGGTGCGACCGTCCGACAAGGCACCGCAAGACTATGTCGCCGAAGACAACATCATCGGGGGCAACGTGATTCTGTTCGGTGCCACCAGCGGCGAGGCTTACCTGCGCGGCGTGGTCGGCGAGCGGTTCGCGGTCCGTAATTCCGGAGCACACGCCGTGGTCGAGGGCGTGGGAGATCACGGTTGCGAGTACATGACCGGCGGTCGGGTGGTCATCCTGGGCGCCACCGGCCGCAACTTCGCCGCCGGCATGTCGGGAGGTGTGGCATACGTCTATGACCCCGACGAGAAGTTGCCGGACAATCTCAACACCGAGATGGTCGCGGCCGAAGCCCTCGAAGAGGACGATGTGGAGTACCTGCACGGCACCCTTCAAGCTCACGTAGATGCCACCGATTCCGCGGTGGGCCAACGCATTCTGACTGATTGGCAGGATCAGCAGCGCCACTTTGTGAAGGTGATGCCGCGGGACTACAAGAAGGTTCTGCAAGCGATCGCCGATGCCGAGCGCGACGGACAGGATGTCGACAAGGCGATCATGGCGGCGGCTCATGGCTGACCCGACCGGCTTCCTGAAGTACACCAACCGGGAACTGCCCAAGCGGCGTCCCGTTGACCTGCGGTTGAAAGACTGGAACGAGGTCTACGAAGAATTCGATACCGGGGCCCTGCAACATCAGGCAACCCGGTGCATGGATTGTGGCATTCCCTTCTGTCACAACGGTTGTCCACTGGGCAACCTGATTCCGGAATGGAATGACCTGGTCCGCAGGGGACGTTTCCGTGACGCGATCGAGCGTCTGCACGCCACGAACAATTTCCCCGACTTCACCGGCCGGCTCTGTCCGGCGCCCTGCGAGCCGGCCTGCGTGCTCGGCATCAACCAGGATCCGGTGACGATCAAGCAGATCGAGCTCGAGATCATCGACAAGGCGTTCGATGAAGGCTGGGTTGAACCGGTGCTGCCGCACTGCGAGACCGGACGGGCGATCGCCGTGGTGGGGTCCGGCCCGGCTGGATTGGCTGCGGCCCAGCAGCTCACGCGTGCCGGGCACCAGGTCACCGTGTTCGAGCGGGACGACCGCATCGGTGGCCTGCTGCGCTACGGCATCCCGGAGTTCAAGATGGAGAAGCGAATTCTCGATCGACGGTTGGACCAGATGGTGGCCGAGGGCACCGAGTTCCGGGCCGGCGTCAATGTGGGTGAAGACATCACCGCCGAGCAGTTGCTGGCCGACTTCGACGCGGTGGTGCTGGCCGGTGGTGCGACCGCATGGCGCGACCTGCCGATTCCGGGCCGCGATCTGGGCGGCATTCACCAGGCGATGGAGTACCTGCCCTGGGGTAACCGGGTGCAGGAGGGCGATGACGTGCTGGGGCCCGACGGCGAGCCGCCCATCACCGCCAAGGACAAGAAGGTGATCATCATCGGCGGCGGCGACACCGGTGCCGACTGCCTGGGCACCGCGCACCGTCAGGGCGCGGCCAGCATTCACCAGTTTGAGATCATGCCGCGACCGCCCGAAACCCGTGCCGCATCCACCCCGTGGCCGACCTACCCGTTGATGTACCGGATCGCGTCGGCGCATGAAGAAGGTGGCGAGCGGATCTTCTCGGTCAATACCGAGGAGTTCGTCGGCGAAGACGGCCACGTGACCGCCCTCAAGGTGCACGAAGTGCAGATGCAGGACGGCAAGTTCGTCAAGGTCGACGGGTCCAACTTCGAACTCGAGGCAGATTTGGTGCTGCTGGCGATGGGGTTCGTCGGTCCGGAAAAGCCTGGCCTACTGACCGAGCTTGGGGTCAAGCTGACCGAACGCGGCAACGTTGGCCGTGGCGACGACTTCGACACCTCGGTGCCCGGCGTGTTCGTGGCCGGCGACATGGGGCGCGGCCAGTCACTGATCGTCTGGGCGATTGCTGAAGGTCGCGCCGCGGCGGCAGCCGTGGACCGCTATCTGATGGGTTCCAGCGCGCTTCCAGCACCGATCAAGCCGACGGCCGCGCCGTTGACTTAGACAGGGTATAACCACACCAGTCACATCTGAAACATTTGATAAAACTTCGGCGCGTCGTCGCGGGTTTGCTCGTTACCAGGGTGTCTAATTGCTGACTGTGGGCTTGATCACACCAGGGGCACGTCGGGTAGCCCTCGAGCCTAGGTTGCAGGGACCGATCGCAGGAGTAATGACCGTGCACATGAACCCAGTTCCCCAGTCCAAGATGGCGCGTATCGCCTGGTCATTGCTTCGGCATCCGGTGAAGAGCCGCGAGTTCCCGGCCAGGAGTGAGCGCCTGGTCACCGCAGCCGATCTGATGCGATTCGCCGTCTAGCTACCTGACGCGGGGGAGTGCGGTCCTTGCCGCCGCCCGGTTGGTGGTTTGCTCAGCTCAACAGACCGGACTCGCGGATGGCCTCGGCCAGCGGCTCCAAAACTGCGGGATCGTGCGGTGGCGCCAGGTAGACGATACCGAGATCGAGTCCCTCGGCTCCCAGCGCGGCAGCATTGTCGATCAGTTGCGCATAGTTGAGATCTGCGCCCAGGCCCAGGTGGGCCGACAAGGTGATCTCTTTGGGGTCGCGGCCGATGTCCGCGCAACGCGCCGCCAGGACTTCCCGCTTGCGGGCGAATTCCTCGGGCGTGCCGCCGGCGAAATTCCAGTGCTGCGCGTAGCGCGCCGTGATGGGCAAAGTGCGCTTCTCACCGCTGCCACCGATAGCGATGGGAGGGTGCGGCCGCTGGGGGCCCTTCGGCTCGTTGCGCGCGTCCTTGAGTTGGTAGAACTTGCCGTCGAAACTGGTCGTCTCCTGGCTGAGCAGGCCGATCAGCACCTGGCAGGCTTCCTCGAACCGGTCGAAGCGCTCCTTGACGGTGCCCAGTTCGATTCCGTAGGCACCCGACTCTTCTTCGTTCCAGCCGGCGCCGATGCCCAACTCGAGTCGCCCGTTGGAGATGACGTCCAGGGTGGCGGCCATGTTGGCCAGCACTGCTGGGTGGCGGTAGTGGATACCGGTGACCAAGGTGCCGAGCCGGAGTCGCTTGGTGGCCTGGGCCAGCGCTGTCAGAGTGGTCCAGCCTTCGAGGCAGGGGCCGGTGGAATCGCTGAAGATCGGATAGAAGTGGTCGAACGTCCAGCCCGACTCGAAGACATCGATCTCGTCAGCGGCCTGCCAGACGGACAGCATGTTCGGCCACGTGGTGTTCTGCGGTGAGGTTTTGAACGCGAATCGCATGGCATCGACATTAGGCCGCGATTCTTATGGGTTGCTGTTGTCCCAGTAAACTCGAGGTCGCGATGACCCTAGGAATGGATACCAAACTCACCCTGTTGGCTGCCGGCCTGATCTTCCTGCTGGCGCTCGGCCTCGGGGTGTGGAAATACCGCCAGATCATGGTCACCGAGGACCACCGAGCGCATGTCTACGTCGACATCGCGCACCGCGCGGCGCTGCTCTACGCCTTCGCGACCATGCAGTTCGCGGTGTTCGTGGAGCTCAGCGCCTGGCCCACCTGGGTTAATCTCACTGCGACCGGGGTGGCGGTCTTCTTCTTCGTCGCGGCCATCGTCGGTTACATCTTCCACGGGGCCCGTCGCGACACTGAGAACCAGTTTGAGCATCCGGTGCGGGGTACCGGTTTGTTCATGGCCCTGCTCATCGTTGGCGAAATGGGTGGATTCGCCGTGGTTCTGGCCGGTTTCGTCGTCAAGCAGTTGCTCTGATGGATCCGGTAGCCGCACTGCGAGAGATCGCCTATTACAAGGACCGGAGCCGTCAGGAGTCCCGGCGGGTGATGGCCTATCGCAATGCCGCCGACATCATCGAGCGCCTCGACGAGGCCGCGCTCGAGCGTCACGGCCAGGCCAACAGCTGGCAGTCGATTCCGGGCATCGGGCCCAAGACCGCGAAGGTCATCGCGCAGGCGTGGGCCGGCCGCGAGCCCGACCAGCTGGCCGAATTGCGTGCTGCGGCACAAGATCTCGGTGGGGGAGAGATTCGATCGGCGCTACGCGGAGATCTGCACCTGCATTCCAATTGGTCGGACGGGTCCGCGCCGATCGAGGAGATGATGGCCACTGCCGCATCTCTCGGACACGAATACTGCGCGTTGACCGATCACTCGCCGCGACTGACCATCGCCAACGGTCTGTCACCGGACCGGTTACGCAAGCAACTCGACGTCATCGACGGGCTGCGCGACCAGTTCGCGCCGATGCGCATTCTCACGGGGATCGAGGTCGACATCCTCGATGACGGCAGCCTCGATCAGGAGCCGGAATTGCTGGACCGCCTCGACATCGTAGTGGCCAGCGTGCATTCGAAGCTGGCGATGGACGCCGCGGCGATGACTCGACGGATGGTGCGCGCCGTCTCCGACGGTCAGGCCGATGTGCTCGGTCACTGCACGGGCCGGCTGGTTGCGGGCAACCGGGGGATCAGAGCGGAATCCAAGTTCGACGCGGAGAAGGTCTTCACCGCCTGTCGAGACCACGGCACCGCGGTGGAGATCAACTCCCGTCCGGAGCGTCGCGATCCACCGACTCGCCTGCTCAACCTTGCCCGCGACATCGGCTGCGTATTCAGCATCGACACCGACGCGCATGCGCCCGGCCAACTGGACTTCCTCGGCTATGGTGCGCAACGGGCGCTGGACGCCGAGATTCCAGTCGAGCGGATCGTCAATACCTGGCCGGCCGAGCGGTTGTTGGAGTGGGCTTCTTCCTAGGCCGCAGTTGCCTATCGGCAGCGTTTCGCAGACTGACCTGGTTTGAGGACCGCGGTGCCCATTTGCCCTGCAATACTGCCTGATCATGGGCGACTCGTTCGACGCGTGCGACATGCAACTTGCCGAGATTGCCTCACTCGTGCGACAGCGCAATTCGATCGACGCGCGAATCGGGGACATCCTGGATCGCCCCGCGTCCGTGGGCAATATCGGCGAATGGATTGCCGCCAAGGTCTTCGACATTGAACTCGTTGCCGCTGCGAACAACGCCGCGTTTGACGGTTACTTCACCAACGGACCGCTGACGGGTCGTACGGTGAACATCAAGGCTTACGGGGGCCAGGAAAGCCTGCTCGACGTCACCAGGAACCCGACGCTGGACTACTACCTTGTACTGACGGGACCGAAAGGTACGCCCCTTTCCCTACGAAAAACGTTGCGACCGTTCTGCATCGAGTCGGTGTACCTCTTCGATGCGGTTGCATTGTTGGCCGCGCTGGAGGCGACCGGAGTCAAAATTGGTGTCGCAACCAGTATTCGTGCCGTGCAGTGGAATGCAGCAGAGATCTATCCCCGCGCGGCGAACCCTTCGTTGATCCCAACCGACAGACAGAGAACACGGTTGGCGATGTTTCGTGCCAAGGACGACGCGATCTGCCCGCGAGAGGGGCCCGTCGTCGCCACGGCCGAGCGCGGCGTCGGAGCGTCCGAATGGCTGAGCGTCTATGACAACCGGGAGCAGCCGGGACCTATGGGCGTCGATAGTCACGTCACCGTATTTGCGGCCTTCACCGTTACCGAAGGTTTGATGATCAACGGATCGGACTCCGTTCAATGGCCGCTGCGTGACCTTGACTGGAAGGTCCGCGTCGGCGCGGATCAGACCGAGCAGCTACTCATTGCTCTGGGGGCGCAGTCCGTCCACGACATTCTGAAGATCGTCGCAGAACGGTTCGGGGACAGCACATTCCGGCCAGTCCCATCTGGTCTTGATGACTGGCTCACCAAGCGCGGTGTGAGGTTTTCCCGTTCCGAGGAATGGCACGACAACTGATTTGCCTAGCCATGTTCGTCAGTCCGGCAGTTGCGGCATCTCCAATCCTGGGTCGCGCCCGACGAGCACGGCGCGCGTCAGCGCCGATCTGCCATAACGGCGGTGGATCTCATCGATCGCGGCATCGACCGCGAGCGAGTCGTCATTGAAAGGCAGCATCAGTTGCTGGGCGCCGCTGCGGTCGATGCCGGACACCGCGAAACCGATTAGGGTTAAACCCTTCTGGCCGATGACGGGCTCTGCTGAGGCGATCAGATGCCGGGCTGTCGCGAGAATGGGTTGCGTCGACGAGGTCGCCCACGGCATGGTCTGCGAACGGGTGGCCCGGCTGAAGTCTTCGAACCGCAGCCGCAGCACCACCGTTCGGCCGGTGCGCCCGGCAGCGCGCATCCTGCCGGTGATCCGGTCGATCAGGTTGACCACGACCGCGTCCTTCTCAGCGGGAGACATGTTGGTGCCTGCGCGACCCAACGCCCGCTGCGCGCCTACCGAGCGACGCCGCACTCCGGTGGTCACCCGACGGCGATCGATGTTGCGGGACAACGCAAACAGTTGGCGACCCATGGCCCGACCGACGATCGTGGCCAGCATCGACTCGCCGAGCTCGGCGACCTGTGCGACGGTCGTGATCCCGTGCGCGCTCAATTTGTCGGCGGTGACCGCGCCCACCCCCCAGAGTCGGCGCACCGGCAACGGGTGCAGAAATGCCAGCTCCTGATCGGGCGGTACCAGCAGTAGGCCGTCGGGCTTGGCTTCCTGACTGGCCACCTTGGCGAGGAACTTCGTGCGGGCGATCCCGACCGTGATGGGCAGACCGACCCGTTCGCGCACGTCGACGCGCAGTTGGGCGCCGATCTCGACCGGCGTCCCGCTCACCCGACCCAGCCCGCTGACGTCCAGGAAGGCCTCGTCAACCGAGAGCGGCTCGACGATCGGGGTGCAGTCGCGGAACACCTCGAACACGGCGTCGCTGGCTTTCGAGTAAGCGCTCATCCGCGGCGGAACCACCACCGCACGCGGACACAACCGGCGTGCCTGGGTCCCGCCCATCGCCGTACGCACGCCGTAGGCCTTGGCTTCGTAGCTGGCGGCCAGCACAACTCCGCCGCCGACGATTACCGGGCGGCCCCGTAGTCCCGGGTCGTCCCGTTGTTCGACGGAGGCATAGAACGAATCCAGGTCCGCGTGCAGGATGGACGCATCAAAGCGCACGAACATATGTTCGCATGGCGTACCGACAGGTGTACTACTGCTGCTCGCCGTAGATGCTGCTCAGCCAGATGTGGGTGAGGGTGTCGACGATGCGGTCTTCGGCGACTGAGGGCTGCTCGGCCGCGAGGGTGGTCATGATGGTGCGCTCGTTCATCAGGTTCAGCGACGTGGCGAGATCTGCTGCAGGAATGGTCTCCGGTGCGGCACCACGTGCGCGTTCGGCAATGATGAGGGCCTTGGTGTGGTCGATCCAGCGCTGCATGAAGCCCGACCACATGATGCGGAACTCAGGACTGGTGGCCAGCACCCCGAGGCCGGCTCTTGACACCGCGCGGTGGGAACTGAACGCGGTGAAGAATGCTTTGATGCCGCCGCGCCACATCCGTCGGGGATCCGTGGGCACCCGCTGCACAGCTCCGTCGAACTCGGCGTCGGCGCGAGCGATCAGGGGCTCGAGCAGTGAGAGCAGCACTGCCTCTTTGGACTTGAAATAGAAGTAGAACGTCGGCCGGGAGAGCCCGGCGCCCTTGGCGAGGTCGTCGACAGAGATGTCGGCGAACTGACGGTCCTCGAGTAGCCGTTCGGCGGTGGCGAGAATGGCCTGCTCGCGGTCGTCGCCAGAGGGTCGGTTGGAGCGGCGGCTTCGCGAGGCACGCCCCGTACTGACACTGGTCACCCGCGCCACTCTACCTGGAGTCGACAGCCCGTTGACGTCCTCAACACCATGTAGATAGCGTGGCTACATGACGGAGCACCTTGACGTTGTCATCGTGGGCGCCGGTATCTCGGGGGTGAGTGCCGCCTGGCACCTGCAGGACCGCTGCCCGACCAAGCGCTATGCAGTTTTGGAAAAGCGCGCGAATATGGGCGGCACGTGGGACCTCTTCCGCTATCCCGGCATTCGATCCGACTCCGACATGTACACGCTGGGATTCCGCTTCCGCCCCTGGACCGAGCGCCAGGCGATCGCCGACGGTGGGCCGATTCTGGAATACGTCAAGAGCACCGCGGCCATGTACGGCATCGACAAGCACATCCGTTACAACCAGAAGGTCCTACTTGCCGACTGGTCCAGCGCCGCGGACCGCTGGACCGTTCATCTCGAAACCAACGGCGAGCTGAGCACGCTCACCTGCTCGTTTCTCATGTTGTGCAGCGGCTACTACAACTACGACGAGGGCTTCACCCCCGACTTCACGGGTGCCCAAGACTTCGCCGGTCAGATAATCCACCCGCAACACTGGCCCGCGGATCTCGACTACGAGGGCAAGAACGTCGTCGTGGTCGGCAGTGGCGCTACCGCCGTCACTCTGGTTCCGGCGCTGGCGAATTCGGGCGCGAAGAACGTCACGATGCTGCAGCGCTCGCCCACCTACATCGTGACGCAGCCCGAGCAGGACCCCATCGCCAACAAGCTCAACCGCTGGCTACCTGAGAAGCAGGCCTACACCGCGATTCGGTGGAAGAACGTGCTGCAGCAATCGATCATGTACAACGCCTGCCAGAAGTTCCCGCGCCGCATGCGGAAAATGCTGATGGGCTTCGCGCGGCGGCAACTGCCCGAAGGTTACGACGTGCGAAAGCATTTCGGCCCGCATTACAACCCGTGGGACCAGCGGCTGTGTCTGGTGCCCAACGGCGACTTGTTCCGCGCCATCCGGCACGGGAAGGCCGAGATGGTCACCGACACCATTGAACGGTTCACCGCAACCGGAATCCGATTGAACTCAGGCAGCGAGCTTCCGGCCGACATCATCGTCACCGCAACGGGTTTGAACTTACAGCTGTTCGGCGGTGCGACGGCCTCGATCGACGGGCGGCCGGTCGACCTGACCAAGACGATGGCCTACAAGGGGATGATGCTATCCGGCATCCCCAACATGGCCTACACGGTGGGCTACACCAACGCATCGTGGACCCTGAAGGCGGACCTGGTTTCCGAATTCACCTGCCGTTTGTTGAATCACATGGACGACAACGGTTTTGATACCGTCGTGGTCGACAAGCCGGCAGCCGATGTCGAAGAGCGGCCGTTCATGGAGTTCACTCCCGGCTACGTGTTGCGTTCCCTCGACGAGTTGCCCAAGCAGGGCTCACGCACGCCGTGGCGGCTGAATCAAAACTACCTGCGCGACATTCACCTCATCCGCCGCGGAAAGATTGACGACGAGGGTCTCCGGTTCGCCAAAAAGCCGGTAGCGGTGGGTGTTTAGTCTCCTGCAGCGACGACGACAATGCCGTCGTCGTCGCTGTAGGCCAGATGGCCCGGTACGAACGTCACCCCGCCGAGTGTGACTTCGACGTCGCGCTCGCCGGCGCCGGTCTTGGTGCTTTTGCGGGGATTGGTTCCCAAAGCCTTGATGCCGATCTCGATTCCCCGCAATGCGGCGGCGTCGCGCACTGCACCGTTCACTACCAAGCCTGCCCATCCGTTGGCTCGCGCCAATTCGGCGATCAGATCACCGACCAGCGCGGTATGCAGGGAACCGTCGCCGTCGATCACCAGCACCCCGCCGCTACCCGGCTGTGACAGCACTGATTTGAGGAGCGCGTTGTCCTGAAAGCACCGGACAGTACTGATGGGGCCCACGAATTCGTCGCGGGCTCCGAACTGGCGAAATTGCAGATCGCAGCTGCGTACGTCGGGGCCGATCTCGTCGACTAGGTCGGCCGTCGGGCGGAATGACGTTGTCAACTTCGTTAACTGCCGGTCTAGCGGCGGCGCAACTGCCGGACCAACAGAATGGCCAGCAGACTGAGGGTGAGCGCGACCGCCCAGGGCAACGGAGATTGCAGCGGCGAAGTCTCGGAGACCTCTGCGGGCAGCGGATTCTTCGCGCGCTCGACAGTCGATTTAGCTTGTGCCGCGGCATCTTTGGCGGCGTCCAGTTGTCCATTTGTTTCAGCATGTTGTTGCAGGGCCGCCGGCTCGATGGCCGGCCGCTCGGCGGGCGGTGCTGCTACCGGTTCAGCCTTCTTGGCGGGCACCTTCTTAGCGATTGCCTTCTTCGCGGGTGCCTTCTTGGCCGGCACCTTCTTGGCGGGTGCCTTCTTCGCGGGAGCCTTCGCGGCCTTGGCGGGTGCCTTCTTAGCGGGCTGCTTCTTGGCCGGCGGGTTAGGTTCGGATTCGGGGTTATTGTCGGGTCGATCCTGCGGGTCTGCCATGCGGCCGCTCCTTTGCAACGTTGTCGTCGCTTACCAATGCGCTGAACGTGGGTCCCATCATGCCAGCCCAGCGCGCGCTGCCGTCCGGGCTGTCCGGCCTAGCCTGCAGCTCCTAGGGCCTGCGTCGTATCTGCCAGATTGCGGCTACAGCGACGGCGGCGATCGCGGCGACGGCGAAGGCCCAAGAGGGCGGGCTCGGGTCGGAATCAGGGGGAGCGGGGCTCGCCAGGGTGGTGGCGAACGAAGACTGAGGCTGCGCAGCGGCGACACTCGGCGTGAGGAGAGCGCACCCGAGCATGAAGATGCACAGCAGTGCCAGCCTCGCGCTTGCGTACATCAGGAAAGCCCGAGGCGTGCCAGCAGGTCAGCTTCGATGCCGTCGAGTTGCGCCGAGATGGCCGCGTGGGCGGCACGGCGACGCTGCGTCGGCATGTTTTCCGCGGCCGTGACGGCCACCGACATGTCGGATAGCCGGTCACTGATTGCCGCGACGAACTGCTTGGTTTCGGGATCCCTCGGCTTCTTCTCTTGCACCGCCCGCAGCGACTGCTCGGCCCCGGCAATTCGAGCGGACAACTGTGCCCCATGCCCGGAGAACTGGCCGATCTGAGCCAACGGTATGCCCAGTTGGTCGGCGCGACGCTGATCGATCAGGCCGCGCGCGGCGATGGCAGCCCGGTAGATCAATGGGGTCAGAATCGGAGCCAGCAAACGTGAAACCGTCAACGCCCGACGGATCCGGGTGGGCGACAACAACTTGCCTTCCTGAACCGCCTTAAGCTCGGCCTCGGCGACCTTCAATGCCGATCGGTCGCTGTCCTTCTGCGACCTGACCTGCGCCTTGAGCGCCTTATCCGCAGACTTCTCGGTCGATTTGATGCGTCGCCGCTCGTTCTTGGCCGACAACCTCGCCTCTAGCTTGGCGCGGGCCTTGATCGCGCGGGCTTCGGCGCGACGAGTCGCGCGGCTCTTTCGCTTGCCGAACAGGCCCATTCCCGGCCGCCCTCCCGGTATCTCGTGGACTAACGCGTGTGCGCGAGCGCTGGGCCAACCCTAATCCGCACAGGCTGTGGTCAGCCCGCCAGGTCATTGATCCGGTCGCCGGATATGTGGTTAGGCGGGATCAGAAGCGGGGACGTGACGATCGCAAGCGCGGCCGTGACGATCGCAAGCGCGGCGTGAGTCGGGCGCAGCGGGTCGTCACATTGGGGCCAGCCGAGCGCGGCGGGTCGCGACTTCAGACTAGGCGTCGAGCCCCTCGGCGCGGCGCAACTCGTCGATCCGCTCGATGACCTTCTCCTGGGCAGCCGCTGGCAACCCGTACGCTCGCGCAGCAATCCTGCGGACGCCGTCTTCACGCACCGTGGAGAAGAACTGCAATTCCTTGTCGAGCTTCTCGTAGAACTCGTCGTCGGTGAAGAACGACGCCTTGATCCGGAAGAAGTTGGCGAGGGCCGCCATGGTTGCGGACGACGGGTTCGTGCGGTTGCCCGAGCGTAGCTGCGACAGGTAGGGAGCCGACATCGTGATGCCCTCCGCCTTGAGAGCGGCAATCACCTCGGCGGAGGTGTGCGGGCCCCTGCCCGGAGGGTAGACGGTGTCGAACAATCGGTTCAGGCGGGCAGCGAACGTCGTGCTCATCGATATGACCTCCACCGGGCTTTAAGCGCAAACGGTTACTAATAGTTATTTGCTGACTATGGTAGCGACTGTTTCTGTCGACCACCAAGTGCAAACGCGGGCGTATTCAGTGCGGGCATTGCGGGCGACCGTGTAGGACGCCCCCGACGAGCATCCAAACGAAACGGCTGGGTGTCCACCAATTGGCCGAAGTTCACAGGTTACCCGCAGAATCCGCGGTCAAGCAGAGCGCAGTCGCCAGCCTGGTACGTGGCCGCTGAATCGGCCGCGCAGCCAATGTCGATCCCAAAGAACTGCCTCCCGGCAACCAGTGCACGATCGGGACGCTCAGACCATCTAATTTGCTGCCCAGCGTAACTGAACACACGTCAACGCGATGCGACGGGGTCCGAAACGCGCTGCGATGGCGTTGAGGAGGGAGTTCGGTCCGATTGCGACCGAGATTGACACCCGTCGGATGATACTAGCCGGAAGCGTTCACTCTAGGGGATGTCCGATACCGCGGCGGGCGACTTTCGCCGCCGCCGAAGAGTTTGCGCTACGGCAACCGTTGCCGTCGCAAGCAGGACGGCAGCTGTAACCCAGATGGCCACCCAGCGCCATCCCAGCGCAGTGTCGAACAGCATCCACAACCCGAAGAGCAGAAACAGCAGGCTGGCCAGCAAGTGCAGCAGCTGCTCGGGCAGCCGTTGGTGCAGCAACAGTCCGGCGCCGATCGCCAGACCGTCGGCCAGGAGCATGCCAACGGTGGAGCCGATCCACACACCGACCCAGTTGTGGTCGCTGGCCAACGTCACGGTGGCCAGCGATGTCTTATCGCTGATCTCGGCAAGCACGAACGAGGACACCACGGTCAACAGTGCGAAGCGGGGCTCGTGCGGCGCAGAAACGTCGTCGTCGCTGTCGGAGCCTTCGCGCCATGCCCACACCGCGAAGATCAGAAATGCGATCGCCGCGGCAAAGGCCATCGGGCGGGCCGGCAGCGTCGCTCCGAGGAAGTGGCCGATGGCCACCGAAATCCCGTGCACGCTGAACGATGCGATGGCAACCCCGGTCAGCACCACCCACCAGCGGTAGCGCAACGCGTAGGTCATGGTCAGAAGTTGAGAACGGTCGCCCAATTCGGCAAGGAATACCACGCCGAGGCTCAGGAGGGTGGCTGCGAGCATGGCGGGCGACCTTTCGACGCGCGTGCAATGGCCGTCTATGGGTCATTCGGTCAGAGCACATCGGTCGAAGGTCTCGCCCACCGTCGGTTCGGATCGGTTCGTCGGCCGGGCTTGCGCCAGTATGTCGACACGACGATTTGGGGCTACTCCCCTTCGCTAACGAATTCCAGGCTAGCGGGCGTTTCGACCCCCCGCTAGCTGAGCGCGGAAGTTCGGATACCCGTATTAATTGGTTTGAATTCGCTTATGCGGCAAGCAGCATCGCCAGAATTGCGGTGTCGGGATGGCTGATCGGGTCGACCCCGACACGGCTCACCATCGACGTGATGGTGCCGTCTGCTTCGGCCTCGACCCATGCGGCCCGGTGTTCCAGACCGAGATACGGCAACCCCGGCAGCAGGACGCAACCTGACGCAGCTCCTGTGCACTCCGGAAGCGACGGCGTCGTCTCCGAAGGCGGATGCAACATCAGTAGCGCGGGCGGCTGGTGCTCTGCGAAATACCCTGGCCTGATTGCGCTTTCGCCAACGACGGTGCCTTCGGCGAGGACCAGGCCGACGGTGCCGGGCACGGGTTCGTCGGGCAGTTCCTCGCGAGCGCCGAACACTGTTGTGGTGGAGAGCAGACCGGGTAATGACGCGACCCGAACCGCAACCATCAACAGTTGCGCCCATTCCTTGGTGGAATCGGGCCAACGCCCAGAAATGACAAACCCTTTCAGCGCACCACGAGCGTGAAAGGGGGCGACCCCAATGGGACTATGTGATCCAGCATCCATCTTGCCCTCCGTGACGCCTTCAATCCGAAGTAACCACGCTGGTAGATCGAATAAATGGTAGCTCGAATAATCAAGGATGCGCGGGGTTTTGGCGTACTGCAACTCGACACGGCCACTGCATGAGAGCGTTACAAATTAGCAATGCAATCGCCAAGCGGCATGCCAAAAAGGCGAGGGCGCCGCGCAATTTCGCGCGACGCCCCAACCCTGACATGAAACGAACTACGGGAAGATCAACCCCGAGGTCTTCGAAGTGGCTGCCTCGTAACGGGACTGAACGTCTGCCCAGTTGACGACATTCCAGAAGGCCGTGACGTAGTCGGCCTTGACGTTCTTGTACTGGAGGTAGAAGGCGTGCTCCCACATGTCGACCTGCAACAGCGGGATGATCCCGAGCGGAACATTGGCCTGCTGGTCGTACAACTGGAAGGTCAGTAGCCGGCCGCCCAGGGTGTCGTAGCCCAGAACTGCCCAACCCGAACCCTGCAGACCATTGGCCGCCGCGCTGAACTGGGCGCGGAACTTGTCGAACGAGCCGAACTGGTCGTCGATGGCGGCGGCGAGATCGCCCGTCGGCTTGTCGCCGCCGTTCGGCGACAGGTTTTTCCACCAAATCGAGTGATTGACGTGGCCGCCCAGGTGGAAAGCCAGGTTCTTCTCATTCAAGAAGATTGCGGAGTGGTCCTCCTTGGCGCGCGCCTCCTCGAGCTTTGCAACCGCGTCGTTGAGACCCTTTACATAGGTGGCGTGGTGCTTGCTGTGGTGGATCTCGTTGATCTGACCGGAGATGTGCGGCTCTAGTGCTGCGTAGTCCCAGTCCAAGTCGGGCAGGGTGTATTCAGCCACGGCTTTCCTTCCTTCGATGAGCGGATCGTCTGACGTACCGTTCGCAGGGCCCCGCCGTGCGGCGGCCTCACATATTCAACCCTGCTCTATGACCGCTTATGCCGCAAGGACGACCCCCGCGTAAGTGAGCCCAGCGAGGTATACCCAGTCGTGGCGATCGCAAGCGCGGCGCGTGGCGATCGCAAGGCCGGCGCGTGGCGATCGCAAGGCCGGCGCAGCCGGCCGCCGCGGGTCGCCACCATGGATGCAGCCGGCCGCCGCGGGTCGCCACCATTGAAGTCGTGACGATCGCAAGCCCGGCTTCCCGCTGCCGGGCCGGCGAGCGACCGTATCTACACAGGGACGGTGTTGGCTCGGGATCAGCCGCCGCGCGCAGGGGTTGAGTTCATTGCAGGGCCGGCCGAGCCGACCCCGGGCGAAATCAGGAGAGTGCGATGAGCGCGAGGATCCCCAGCAATGCCAGAGCGATCAAGCCGGCGCGCAGCGCGGCGACGACGTAGGCCTGGTTCCACGCGGGAGATCCCGAGTATGAAGACGACGGCGTCGATCCTGGGCCGAACGAATGTGTGGCCATCCAACGCCTTCCACCTGACAAGTCCATCACGCTGAAAAAGGTTCAAGTGAGTTGAATCACAGAACCATCTCGTGTACGCGAGCATAGCGCTAAGTCGACGACTTGGAAAACCGGCGGACGGCGCGCCAGGCCCCCGCGATCGCAGGACACTGAGCTGCGGATACGTACCTTTGGGCCGATCTCGGTCGCTAGTCGGATACGGCCGGTTTGGTCTCACACGAGGACGGGTAGACCCTCTGGTTAGAAGTGCTATCCATTCGCTCGAACTATTGTCAAACTGACAATTCCCGTGGTCCGTTACCGCGATGTTATCCACAGTTGCGCCTCAACCGGGCCGATAGAGGCTGTGTCCAATGCCTAGTGAGGTTGTGGATAAACCTGTGGAAATTGTGGATAGCTTTTAGTTGCTGTGGCTTAGGTCACGTGTGTCGCTGCGCACTCGGGCGCCAGCAAAAATGGACAACATCGAAGCGCCAAAATCACGCTTCGGCGCCAAGCTGCCGCTGACTCGCGCCACTCTCGGCGCCGCGCGCCGCGGCGCGGTTAGGCTAGTCCGGTGATCCAGGTGTGCTCCCAGTGCGGCACTCGATGGAACGTGCGCGAAAAGCAGCGCACGTGGTGCCCCCGCTGTCGAGGCGCGCTGATGGCACCGCTGGTGGATACACCGCCGGCCGATCCCCGATGGGCCACCCAGGCCGGACCGCAAGCCGCGTCGCCGAGGCGTCCGGCGCCACGGCTGCCACCGGGATTCCGCTGGATTGCGGTGCGACCTGGCGCCGCACCGCCAATGCGCGGCGGCCGACGTCCACTCGGGCCGACGCCCCGCTACGCTGTGATACCACGCTGGGGTCTGGCAGATCGGTCACCCCAGTCGCTGCCCAGTTCGACGGAAGCCGAGGCGGTCAAGACCGGACCGAGCCCTCATGCCGTACGCATTCTGCTGTTCGTCGCCCAGTTGGTGCTCGCTGGTGCGGCGCTTGTGTACGCGGCGCGGTACGTGTTGTTGATCATCAACCGCGGCATGCTGTTGCACTCCCTGCTGGCCGGCGCTGCGAACTATTTGGGGATCGCCGCGAGTGTGGCCGTTCTGGGGACGACGCTGGCCTGCTACGTGGTGCTGATCATGTGGTTGATCGGCCGGCGAAGCGCAGCGTTCAAGCATCACGGGCTGCCGGAGCATCGCACGACCCGTCGGTTGTGGGCCGGCTGCCTGCTGCCGTTCGCCAATCTGGTGATGGCGCCCGTGTACGTCATCGAACTCGCACTCGTCGAGGACCACTATGCGCGGCTGCGGAAGCCGATCACCTTCTGGTGGCTTGCCTGGGTCGCCAGCTACGCGGTTTCGTTGTTCGCGATCCTGACCTGCCTCGCCAGCGACGCCCAGGGCATCGCCAACAACAACGTCACGGTGGTCGTCGCGTACCTGGTTGCGGCAGTCACTGTGGCCGCTGTCGGGCGGGTCTTTGAAGGCTTCGAACGGAAACCGGTCGAACGCCCCGCCCATCGCTGGCTATTCGTAGAACGCGACTCGTCCGACCGGCCAGCGCCGCCCGTATCTTCCGCAGCGGTTGAGCTGGAGGGACAGGAACCGGCAGCATAGTGCTATGACGCGGGCGGATGAGCTCCTCGCCGGACACCCCTTCGTGGTGGCGCATCGTGGTGCGTCGTCTGCCCGCCCGGAGCACACGCTTGCCGCCTACGATCTGGCGCTCAGAGAGGGCGCCGACGGCGTCGAGTGTGACGTCCGGCTGACCCGCGATGGCCATCTGGTTTGCGTGCATGACCGCCGCCTGGACCGCACCTCGTCCGGGGCGGGGCCGGTCAGCACTTCGACACTGGCCGAGATGCATGAGTTGGAGTACGGCTCCTGGCACGACAGCTGGCGTCCAGACGGAACCCACGGCGACACCAGCCTGTTGACGCTGGACGCGCTCATCGAGCTGGTTCTGGATTGGAACCGGCCGGTGAAGATCTTCGTCGAAACGAAGCACCCGGTGCGCTACGGCTCGTTGGTGGAAACCAAGTTGCTGGCACTGCTGCATCGTTACGGCATTGCCTCGCCGGCCTCGGCGGACCGTTCCCGCGCCGTGGTGATGTCGTTTTCGGCAGCCGCGGTATGGCGAATCCGGCGCGCCGCGCCCATGCTGCCCACTGTGTTGCTCGGCAAGACCGGGCGCTATCTGACCAGCAGCGCGGCCACCGCTGTCGGAGCGACCGCGGTGGGTCCGTCGGTGGCTGCGCTGCGGGACTACCCGCAATTGGTAGATCGCTCCGCAGCGCAGGGCCGGTCGGTGTACTGCTGGACCGTCGATGCCTACGACGACATCGATTTCTGCCGTGAGGTCGGGGTGGCCTGGATCGCCACAAACCACCCCGGCCGCACGAAGGCACGGTTGGAGAGCAGAAAGGCGGACGAGAAGAGCGGCTGAGCCGCTCGCTGCCGTTCGGTGTGCTTAGAGGTGTCCGCCCGCAGCGTGCGGCGCGCCCGGACCATCCGGAGCCCTCTGCACGTCGCGGGCGACAAAGGTCTCCAATTCGAACATGTTGGAGCCGGCCCGATCGGCGACTCGCACCAGGGTGGACATCAGCGCCACTTCCTCAACCTGCTCCTTGAGGAACCACTGGATGAACTGCTCGCCCAGGTAGTCGTTCTCGTCGCGGGCTACCGCGGCCAGCCTGCTGACCTGATCGGTCACTGCGCGTTCCTGATCCAGCGCGAGCGCAAGCGCCTCGCGCGGCCGGTCGAACTGATTGCGCACGCCGTCCACACCGGGGATTTCCACCCGCAGATCGCGGTCGAGCAGATGCTGCACCAGCATCATCGCGTGATTCCGTTCCTCGACCGCCTGCGCGTAAAAGTGCTTCGCCAACCGTGGCAGGTCCTCACTAGCAAAATAAACTGCAATGGCAATGTATTGCTGTGCGGCCGTGAATTCATTGAAAATTTGTTCCTGCATTAGTGCATGGAATTTCGTCTTAGGGCCGTCGTAATCCGTCATGAATCGAAGGTTATCCCAGCTAGAAGCGCATCTGCAACGAAGGTGTGACTTACTCAGGAAAGGTTTTCCTAAGTGTGAAAGCGAGATAATGTCATTCTCGCGCAGGCCAGGTTTACCTAAGTAAGGCAAGGCTGTATTGAAATTCGGCAAACCATCAAAGGCCATTCCATATGGCGAATGTCACACTCGGTGACGCTCAGGGTTGTGCGTCGAGCGCGGCGGCCGGAACCGCCTCATCTGCGGCCAGCGCTTCGAACAACTCGCGGGCGGCGTCGTGATTCCACACGACCACCGAACCAACACCGTTGTCGGTGAAGTCACCGATGGGAACCGTCATGGGAACGGTCCGCCCGTGCAGTGCCCAGCCGAGGCGGGCCAGGTCCCAGGTGTGGTCGCCGCGGTCAACGGTCAGGGCGCTTGCGGTAGCCCGTGGCACGCTGAACCAACGCCACGGATTCAGCCAGACGGCGGGGCTCTCGGCGCGATGCAGCAGCGCCGACATGAACTGACGCTGGTTGATCATCCGGTCCAGGTCGGCGCGCGGTGTGGCCCGAGTCCTGACGTACCCGAGGGCGCTGCGGCCGTCCAGCTTCTGGCAGCCGGCATGTAGATCGAGACCCGCCAACGGGTCGCGAATCGACTCGGTGGGACAGACCGTCACCCCGCCGAGCGCGTCGACCAGTGCGGCAAATCCGCCGAACCCAACCTCCGCGTAGTGGTCGAGACGCAACCCGGTGGCTTGCTCCACTGTCTGCGCCAGCAGTGGCGCGCCGCCCAGCGCGAACGCGGCGTTGATCTTGTCCTTGCCGTGTCCGGGAATTGGCACATACGAGTCACGCGGTATGGAGACCATCGTTGTCGCAGTGCTGGACCCCAGCCCCGCCACATGCACCAACATGATCGTGTCGGTACGACCGGTGCCGACGTCGCCACCGGTGGCCAGATCCTGTTGCTGCTCGGCGGACAGATCTCCACGGCTGTCCGAACCGACAAGCAGCCAATTGGTGCCGCGTCCGGGCGCTGGCCGGTCAGGGTAGTCGGCCAGCACCGTTGCGCGGTGCACGGCGCCGTCGAACCAGAGCATGCCGGCCAGGACGCCGGCGGTGGCCAGAAGGAGCAGGACCACGGCACCTAGCGCCGCGGTCCGCAGCCAGCGCCGCTTGCCGCGCTTGCGACGCGTTTTCGGGGCGACCGGTCGTGGTGGCGCGGCGGTGCGTGCAGGCGGTGGCCCGGCGGCTGGCGGCGCCACTCCGGAGGGTGGGACGGAGCGGGCTGAAACAGAGGGGGAGGGTCGTGGCGGCGGGACCGGACGGGCCGGCGGCGCTGGCGGCCGGGTTTCACGGCGAATGACCTGCGACGGTTCCCGATGCGGGGGTGGTGGGATCGGACGCGATCTTCGGGGATCTGGCCGCTCCGGTGATCGATCGCCGTTCACCTGGATAACTTACGTGGTGGAAGCCCCTCCGGGCAGTCACCGACAGGTGGGTCAGGGGCGGGCGCGCAGCCCATTGACGAACGGGCAGCCCATCAGGACGCGGATGGCTTGGCTGAGGCCGTTCATGTCGTCGACCGGCTTGTGAAAAGCCAGCCGGATGTCGCGGTCGCCGTCGCTTCCCTCGACGCGGAACCGCACGCCGTACCGATCAAGGCCGAGGGGACGAACGTGCCCGCGGCGCATCGGTGCCGGCAGCCGGGACACCAGGCGTGCGACCACATCGTTGTGAGCTGTCGCGAGGTGCCACAGCAGCGTCGACTCGATCTCGCAGAACGGGTCGGGCCGGGCCGACAGTAGATCGCCCACGCTGACGGGTTCAGCCCCGGTGGCGTCGGTCACCACCACCGAGTCGATCTCGAGGCGCAGCAAGGTGTACCGGGTGTCCTCCTCGTCGACCGGACTCGATTTTGGCGTATCGATCTGCAAGAGAACCGGATTGGGATTCTCGGTTGCGATCAGATCCAGCAGTTTGGTGACCGCTCCGGGAGGAATCTGGTGCAGTCGACCACGGACCCACACCAGCGAGCGGACGGGTTCACGCACCGGAAGCGGCGCGTAGTCGGTCAGCTCGAGGAGCGCTTGTGATCCGCAGACCGCGCTCGACGTGTCCGCGGTACTCGGAACCGCGACGGCGAAGGTGCCGTCGTAGAGCAGGTGGTGGACCGGGGTGGCTACCGGATCCGCACCATCGACCGCGAGCAGGGCGCCACCGGCCCGAACACAGGCGCTGCGAATGCGTTCAGCAGTCGTCGGCGTGGGTTGTGTGACCGGTAGCACAGTTACCTCCAGCTTTTTAGGTAAGCCTAAGATAACTAATTCGGTAGGAGGTCGCAAGGGCCGGTTCCCACCGGGACGCCGTTAGGGTTGTTACGTGACCCGTATCGCTTACCTCGGTCCGGAGGGGACGTTCACCGAGGCGGCGCTGCTTCAGATAACGGCCGCCGGGCTGGTTCCCCGCGCCGAGCCTGAAGCGGTCGAGCGCGTACGGGTCGCGAGCACGCCCGCCGCGCTGGACGCGGTCCGAGATGGCGCAGCGGAATACGCGTGCGCGCCGATCGAGAACTCGATCGATGGATCGCTGGCGCCGACATTGGACAGCCTGGCCCTCGGTTCGCCGTTGCAGGTGTTCGCCGAGACGACGCTGGACGTGGCATTCAGCATCGCCGTTGCGCCCGGCCGCAGCGCCGCCGACGTCCGCACCGTGGCCGCCTTTCCGGTCGCCGCTGCGCAGGTGCGGCAGTGGCTAGCGGCCAATCTGCCCGCCGCCGAGCTGTGCCCCGCCTACTCCAACGCCGATGCCGCGCGCCAGGTGGCCGAGGGTCAGGTCGACGCCGGCGTGACCTCGCCGTTGGCCGCCGCGCACTGGGGTGTGGCGACGCTGGCCGAGGGAGTGGTCGACGAGTCCAACGCGCGGACCCGGTTCGTCTTGATCGGGCCGCCGGGGCCGCCTCCGGCGCGAACCGGGGCCGATCGCACCTCGGCGGTTTTGCGGATCGAGAATGCGCCCGGCGCTCTGCTGCAGGCGTTGACCGAGTTCGGCATGCGCGGGATCGACCTGACCCGTATCGAGTCCCGGCCCACCCGCACCGGCCTGGGCACGTACATGTTCTTCGTGGATTGTGTGGGGCACATCGACGACGACGCCGTCGCCGAGGCACTCAAGGCGCTGCACCGCCGCTGCGCAGATGTGCGCTACCTCGGTTCCTGGCCCACGGGTCAGGCCGCGGGGGTGTCGCCTCCCGCTGCGGACGAGGCATCAAGGTGGTTGGCGCGACTGCGGGCCGGCCAGTCGGATTCGGGACCACTGGGGGATTTGAAGTAATGAGCGGGCGGTTAATTCTGCTGAGGCACGGCCAGTCGTTCGGCAACGTCGAACGCCGGTTGGACACCCGGCCGCCGGGTGCGGAGCTGACGGAGCTGGGGCGTGACCAGGCTCGGGCGTTCGCGCTGGGCGGGACCGAACGTCCGGCGATCCTCGCGCATTCGGTTGCCGTTCGCGCGCTGCAGACGGCAGAGGTAATCGGCACGGAGCTGAAGGTCGCGCCCATCGAGCTCAGTGGAATCCACGAGGTGCAGGTCGGCGACCTGGAGAACCGCAACGATGACGAAGCCATCGCCGAATTCAACGCCGTCTACAAGCGATGGCATCTCGGTGAGCTCGACCTGCCGCTGCCCGGCGGCGAGACCGCAACCGAGGTGCTGGACCGCTACCTGCCGGTGCTCACCGATCTTCGGATGCGCTACCTGGACGACGACGGGTGGGATGGCGACATTGCGGTGGTCAGCCACGGCGCCGCAATCCGATTGGCCGCTGCGGTACTTGCGGGTGTGGACGGCAGTTTCGTGCTGGACAACCCGCTGGACAATGCCGACTCCGTGGTCTTGACGCCCATCACGGATGGGCGGTGGAGCTGCGTTCGGTGGGGGACGCTGATGCCGCCGTTTTACCCGGAATCGGCCGCGACGCCGGTTGAGGACGCCGTCACATCAAGCTCCGACCCGATGGGCTGACCGGATCCCGATTTCCACGCAGTCGCAGCCGACCGCATCGCAGTCCACGACGAAAGCGTGGCTGAACAGCTCGGGAGCGACGCAATCCGGCTCGGTGCATTCCGACCGGCCCAGCGAGTGACGAATGAAGGTGCCGTGGCAGTGATCTAAGCCTGCCCGGCAGTCGCGGCAGCCTGTGCTCATATCCCGTTCATAGCACTAGCCGCGGACAAACCGGGGATGCACGCCGCGCGGTAGCCTGCAGATCGGCTCTCTGCGATCAGCCCCAGCCCAATTCGTGGAGCCTGTCGTCGTCAATGCCGAAGTGGTGCGCGATCTCGTGGATCACGGTGATGGCGACCTGTTCGACCACCTCATCGTCGGATCGGCACACGTCCAGCAGTGCGTCGCGATAGATCGTGATGGCGTCCGGCAGTGCCCCCGCGTAGTCGGAGTCGCGCTCGGTCAGCGCGACCCCCTCGTACAGGCCGAGCAGATCGCCCTCGTCGGGATGTCGGTCGGTGACCAACACCACGACGTTGTCCATCGCAGCCGTCAGTTCGGCGGGTATCAGGTCGAGCGCGTCGGAAACCAGCTCGTCGAACCGCTGTGGATGCATCCACACGGCCACGGATCAGTTCGCCGGTGGGGCCTCGGCAGGCGGTGCCCCGCCCCCGCCGTCAGCCGGCGGTGGTTCCGCGGGCGGCTGTTGCGCCGGCGGGGCCTGGGTCGCTGGGGATGAGGGTGCGCGGGTAGGCGTCACCACCGGCTGCTGATTGGGCAGGTGCTGGTTGCCGGGCGGAGCGGTCGGGGTCTGCTGCTGTTGGGTGGGAGCCGACGGCTGCTGGGTTGGCACCTGGACGGGGATCGAGGGCAGCGTGAGCCGCTCTTCGGGGATGTCGGGCGGCGGCACCGGCGATTGCCCGTTGATCAACAGCGGTCCCTTGGCGCTGTTCAACAGCGTGGCCCAGCCCCCGTTGCCCAGTGTCGCGCCGATGCTGCAGGCGACCTCACGGTTGCCGGCGGCCCAACTGGGCAGCGACACCGTGGGGTAGATCAGGGTCAAGGTGGTGGTGCGCAGCTTGATGGGTGCGAGGTAGGCGTCGGTCAGCCGCGTGCACGAATCCTTGATGAAGCCGTCCTGCTCGGCCTCGGGCGGCACCGCGGCGGGGAACTTCTCCGCCAGGTTGACCGTCCCGGTGACTTCCATCGCGTGCGGGGCCCCACACTCGACCGGAACGTCGACCGGCTGGTTCGTGGTCGAGTCGATACCCAGGCAGGTGCCGGCCGGCCAGACCTTGGACTGGTCGATGTCGGCGACCTTGCCCTTGAACGCGACCTGCTCGTTGTTCGGACCGGGCAATTGCAGACCGCACAACATCCGGCGTTCGCCGCCTTGCCGCCATGCCCGGTCACCCGACCACAGCATGCTGACGGTGAACTTGCTGTTGGGATCGAACTTGGCGCCCAGGTAGCGACGGACAGCGGGCTCGCATTGTTCCGAGTTGATCTGCTGAATGCGGGCTGGTGATGGTGGTGCGGCGGTGGGCCCGTATTCCGAGCCGGGGAAGGTCCGCATGTCGATGGACTCGGCGACCTCGAACCGGTGGTCAGCGGCGCAGTTGACGATGGTGGCGGACTCGGGCGTGCCGTTCGGCCAGGTGAGGCATTCGCCGCTGTTGGCGCGGTTGAAGGCAGCGTTGGACTTGGAACCGGTACTGGGTATTGGGTCGCTGTTCATGAAACCGGCGAGCCGGCCGGGCCCGGTGCCTATCGCGGGAAGGGCGGTCACCAGGCCGGCGATCAGCAAGCCGCCCAACGCGGTGAGGAGCAGACCGCGCCGGGTGGCCGACGCCTGCAGAGCGTGTGGCCAGCGAACCCCGCCGGACGGCGTCGCCGCGGGTACGTCAGCAGCTGCGGTCTCGTCGGCGACGACGGTCGAGTCTTCTGGCACGTGGGTTGCAGCGGGCGCTTCATCGGCTGGATCGATGACGTCTGTCGTGTGGGGTGCGTCGTGCGTCGCGGCGGCAGCCGTCGGCTCATCCACCTCGCCACCGGCGGCGTGGTCTGGCTCCGATTCTTTTTGGGACGCGTCCAACATCCGCTCCATTCTGACAGGGCTTACCCAGGAGCGTTACTAATGTTGCAGATGTGATACCCCGGGTGGGCTGCGAGCCGCCCCAGAGTCGTCCAACGACCTAGCTGACGCGATCCGACTGCCCCGCCAAAAGTAGTCTTGCGGCCGTGATCGACCTCAAGCAGCTCCGGGAAGACCCCGACGTGGTCCGACGTTCCCAACTCAGCCGTGGTGAAGACCCGGCCCTGGTGGACGCCCTATTGACCGCAGACACCGCGCGCCGGGCGGCGATCTCGTCCGCCGACTCGTTGCGCGCCGAGCAGAAGGCCGCCAGCAAGAGCGTGGGCAAGGCGTCGCCAGATGAGCGTCCCGCCCTGTTGCAGCGCGCGAAAGATCTTGCCGAACAGGTGAAGGCCGCCGAGACGGATCAAGTTGCCGCCGAGACCGCGTTCACGGCGGCGCATATGGCGATCTCCAATGTCGTCATCGAGGGCGTTCCCGCCGGCGGCGAGTCCGACTTCGCGGTCCTCGACGTGGTGGGCGAGCCCCCGCGGCTGGACAACCCGAAGGATCACCTGGAACTCGGCGAGGCGCTGGGCCTGATCGACATGGCGCGCGGCGCCAAGGTGTCCGGGTCCAGGTTCTACTTCTTGACCGGCCGCGGCGCACTGTTGCAGCTGGGCCTGCTGCAACTGGCACTGCGCGTGGCGGTGGAGAACGGCTTCATCCCGATGATCCCGCCGGTGCTGGTGCGTCCGGAGGTGATGTCGGGCACCGGATTCCTGGGTGCTCACGCCGACGAGATCTACCGCTTGGAGGCCGATGACCTGTACCTGGTCGGAACCTCTGAGGTGCCGTTGGCCGGCTACCACTCCGACGAGATCCTGGACTTGTCCAACGGGCCCCTGCGCTACGCGGGCTGGTCGTCGTGTTTCCGGCGGGAGGCCGGCAGTTATGGCAAGGACACCCGCGGCATCATCCGAGTGCACCAGTTCGACAAGGTCGAAGGCTTCGTCTACACCGTGCCGGACCAGGCCGAGGCCGAGCATCAGCGGTTGCTGGGTTGGCAGCGAGAGATGCTGGCGCACATCGAGGTGCCCTATCGCGTGATCGACGTGGCCGCGGGTGACCTCGGCTCGTCGGCTGCTCGCAAGTTTGACTGCGAGGCGTGGGTGCCGACGCAGGCGACCTACCGGGAGCTGACCTCGACCTCGAACTGCACCACGTTCCAGGCGCGCCGGCTGGCAACCCGCTATCGAGACGCCAACGGCAAGCCACAGACGGCCGCGACCCTCAACGGCACGCTGGGCACGACGCGCTGGTTGGTCTCGATCCTGGAGAACCATCAGCAGCCGGACGGCAGCGTGCGGGTGCCGGCCGCGCTGGTTCCATTCGTCGGAACTGAAGTTCTGGAGCCGGCCTGAATCCGTTTCGGGGCGCTCGCGAGCAGGTATTCCTCAGCTAGACATTTCACCTTGCAGGTGCCATCTTCGGGATAACGCCTGTTGACGCGGTTGGGAAGCTGGGGGAGTTTGCGATGAGCTGGCTCGTCCGCTGGTGGCGGCAGCCCGATCACTACGAGCAGCTGAGTTCGCATCTGCGTGCACGGGGTATGGCCACCATGACGCGCGTCTCCACCGCGTCCATCGCCATGTCCCTGTCGCTGGTCGCGCTGGCAACGATATGGGCACCGACCGGGCCGCACGGATCGGTCATGATCGCGTGTGCCCTTGCAGCGTGTGTCGGAGCTGCCGCCAGCGCCCTGCTGTGGGTCTTGCACTGGCCCACCCGCGCGCAGGCGATCTCATTCGCAGTTCTGTCCAATGCCAGCATCGCGCTGTCCACCCTGGCGCAGAGCCACCCGGTTGCCGCAATGCTGAGCTGCACGACCTTCGCAACGATGGCGACGTATATCGCGCTGTTTCATACGGCGCCGCTGATGGCTTACAACTTCGCCGTCGCGGCGCTGGTGGGAGCCTTCGAGGGCGTTCGGATGGCCCATGCATACAACCTGGTGGCAGCGTTGTGTGCCTACTCCGTGGTCCTGGCGCTGAATCTGGCGGTCCCGGTTGGCTTGCAAACGGTGGTGCAGGTGCTAGGCGTCGATGCCGTGCGAGCCGAACGCGACCAGCTCACCGGCTTACTGAACCGAGGCGCATTCCACCGGCGCGCCAAAAGACTCCTGAATCGCGGTGGCGAGCGACCGGCACATCTTGTGGTGACGGTGATCGACCTGGATCGCTTCAAACAGCTCAACGATAAGTACGGGCACAGCGCCGGCGATGATGCGTTGGTCTCGGTGGCGCGGGCCCTCCGGGAGAACACCGACGACACCGCCGTGATCGGCCGGGTCGGCGGCGAAGAGTTCGTCATTGCCGACCGGTGGGATCCCGAGGAGACCACACAGCGGGCGCGCGCACTGTGCGAGGCGATCGCCGCGCTGCCGTTGAACCTAACCGCCAGCCTGGGCACCGCGAGTATCTACCTTGGTGGCCGCGTCGGCCCCAACGGCGACCTACTCCTCGAGCTGATCTCAGCGGCCGACGCTGCGATGTACGTCGCCAAACGGGAAGGTGGGAATCGTGCCCGCCATCACCGCCAACCACCCGTCAAGGGAGTTGACTACCTCGGCGGTGAGATTAGCGCCTGAGCGACGGCCTAACGGGCCCCTCCCGGACCATAACCTTGCAATCTGGTGGCTAAACATTCGAAATCAATGGTTTTGGGTACCCCAACCGAACTAGCATTCGGCTGAACGAAAGATCCGGGGACCGAAATGTGATCCTCGGCGCTGTCGTTCAGGGGGAGCAACAATGGGGCGGCTCGGATTGTGGTGGCGTCAGGCCGATCACTATGACCAATTGAGTACCTTCCTGTCCGGACGTCGAATGTGCACCCTGGCCCGGACAGTCATCTCGCTGATCGCCGGGTTTCTGGTAATCGACGCCCTCGCGACCATCTGGACGCCCACCGGACCGAAGACAACCGTTCAGATCACCTGCGCCGTCGTAGCAGCCGTCGGCGCCGCCGCGGGATCGGCCTTATGGGCGCTGCGCTGGCCGAATCGCACCCAGGCGATCGCATTCGCGATCGTCTCCAACTTGAGCATCGCGCTGGTTGCGCTGGGCCAGAGCGATCCGATCGTTGCCATGCTCACGTGCACCACGTTTGCAGCCATGGCGTTCTACATCGCCCTCTTCCACACACCGATCCTGATGGTTTATAACTTCGCTGTTGCCATCGCGGTGGGCGCTTTCGCGGGTCAGCGGATCGCGGCTACGTACAACTTCCTCACCGCCGTGTGCGGAATGTCGTTAGTCCTGCTGCTGAATCTGGCCGTACCCTTCGGCATCCAGACAGTGGTGCACGTACTTGGAGCTGATGCGGTACGCGCCGAACGCGATCAGTTGACCGGGTTGCTGAACCGCCGCGCATTTCACCGACGGGTCAAAGCCCGCATCGTCGGGGATTTCGAACAGCTGCCGCATCTGATCATCGCCATGATCGACCTGGACCGATTCAAGCTCATCAATGATCGCCACGGGCACATGGCCGGCGACAAAGCGCTGGTCGCGGTAGCACGCGCGCTGCGTAGCGGTGCGCAGGAGACCGCGATCATCGGTCGGGCGGGAGGAGAAGAATTCGTCCTCGCCGACTACTGGTCCGAGCCCGACATCGACCGGCGCGCACGTCTTCTGTGTGAGGCGATCGCTGCGCTGCCGTTCCGCATGACGGCAAGCATCGGCACTGTCCGCGTGCCGCTCCACGATGCAGTCGGCAATCTCGACGACTTGCTGGTCGAAATGATCGCCATGGCCGACACGGCGATGTACATCGCCAAACGCCGAGGTGGAAATCAGGCTCATCACCACGGTTCCCCGGGGTCGCGAAAGTCAGGTGTCCGAGCCGACGGAAACGACTACGGCGGCATCAGCGCCTAGTCGGCCTGGTCCATTTAAGCCGCGACCTTGGGCTTCGGCACCTCGGCGGTCCGCTCGTGCCGGTGCTGGCGCTCGATGGTGGCGAAATAGAACGCGAACGCGAACGCGAAGCTGGTGAACAGGCTGCTCACGAAGAACAGCCAGGGCCGCTTGAAAGCACGCCGGTAACCGTCGGTGATCGAGAACAGCGGCAGCAGAATGACGTTCGCGATCGTGTAGTCCTGACTCGCGGACCCGGCGGCCGGGTTGGTGAACATCAACTGGATGTACTGCGTCCAACTGCCCGGACCCCAAATCGGGTTGTGGGTGCCGGTGATCCCGTGTGGTGCGTATCCCTGCACGAAGCGGATGTTGAAATACCAGCCCAGCGCGACCGAGGCGACACCGACGACGTAGTACACGATTTCCAGTGGCGAGAACAGCGGCCCGTTCGCGGGCCTGGCGTAGACCGCCGGATTCGACTTGACGATCCACAGGATGACGGCGATACCGAGGACAGCATGAGCGATGAGCGACACCATGGCCGAAGTCTCACCCCGCGGCCAAAGTTTTGTCAATATTGTCAAAACAAGTTCACAAGGTAGGTTACGTAGGTGGTCCGGCCAGCACAGACGGTGCGCAGCGAACGCACCCGCGAGGCGCTGCGACAAGCTGCGCTGGTGCGGTTCCTGGCGCAGGGGGTCGAGGACACTTCGGCCGAACAGATCGCTGCGGATGCCGGCGTCTCGCTGCGCACCTTCTATCGCCACTTCAGCTCCAAGCACGATTTGTTATTCGCGGACTACACGGGATTGAACTGGTTCCGAACCGCGCTGGATGCCAGGCCCGTCGACGAGTCGGTCATTGAGTCCGTGCAGGCGGCCATCTTCGCGTTCCCGTATGACGTCGAGGCCGTGACGAAAATTGCAGCTCTGCGGGGTGACGAGATCGATCCGGGCCGGATCATCCGACATATTCGCGACGTCCAGGCCGATCTCGCCGACGCCATCCAGGCCCAGCTGCAACGGCGCCGTCGCACGGTGGAACAAACACCCGACGCCCAGTTGCGTATCACCGTGACCGCTCGCTGCATTGCCGCCGCGGTCTTCGGGGCGATGGAGGCCTGGATGCTCGGACCCGAGTCCGGCCAGGATCGGTCGCTCGGTGAGTTGGCCCGGGTGAGCCACGTGGCCCTCGAGGCCCTGCGGGCCGGTATCACCGACACCTGGGCAGCGCCACAAGTTTCGTCATAATTGACAAAACTTGGCGTGCGTGACAGCCTCCGATTCGGGAGGTCAGCATGTCTGAAACGGAAACCGGATACGACGCGATCGTCATCGGCGCAGGCCACAACGGACTCACCGCGGCGGTACTGCTGCAGCGGGCCGGGCTGCGCACCATCTGCCTGGACGGCAAGCTGTATGCGGGCGGCATGGCGTCAACCGTCGAGCTATTCGACGGCTACCACTTCGAAATCGCCGGATCGGTGCAGTTCCCTACCTCGGCCGAAGTGATCGGCGAGTTGGGTCTGGACACCATTCCGACGGTCGACCTGGAGGTGATGTCGGTAGCGCTGCGAGGCGTCGGCGACGATCCGCTGGTCCAGTACAGCGACCCGATGAAGATGTTCGCTCACCTCAACGAGGTGCACGGGGCGGACGCCGTCGCCGGCATGGGTGGGCTGCTGATGTGGGCCCAAGCGCCGACACGTGCGCTGGGCCGCTTCGAGGCAGGCACCTTGCCCAAGACCTTCGACGAGATGTACGCCTGCGCCACCAACGAATTCGAGCGCTCCGCGATCGACGACATGCTGTTCGGGTCGGTCACGGACGTCTTGGACCGGTACTTCCCGGACCGCGAGAAGCACGGCGCCATTCGGGGCTCGATGACCGTGCTGGCGGTCAACACCCTCTACCGGGGTCCGTCCACCCCGGGCAGTGCCGCTGCGCTCGCCTTCGGCCTCGGCATCCCCGACGGCGACTTCGTGCAGATGAAGAAGCTGCGCGGCGGCATCGGCGCGCTCACCGGGCACTTGGCCGGCGTCCTGGTGGACAACGGCGGCGAAGTCAGACTGCGCTCCAAGGTGAGCGAGATTCTCGTCTCCGACGGCCGGGTCCACGGAGTGCGCACCGAAAGCGGTGACACGCTGACCGCCCCGATCGTCGTCTCCTCGATCGCGCCCGACGTCACGCTCAACGACCTGATCGACCCGTCGGTGCTGCCAGCGGAGATCCGAGAGCGCTACTCGCGGATCGACCACCGCGGTAGCTACCTGCAGATGCACTTCGCGCTCGAAGAGGCGCCGGAATTCGCCGCACCCTACGAGGCGCTCAACGATCCGACCATGCAGGCGTCGATCGGCCTCTTCTGCACACCGGAAGAGGTCCAGCAGCAGTGGGAGGAGTGTCGTCGCGGCATCGTGCCGGCCGACCCGACGCTGGTGTTGCAGGTCCCGTCGGTGCATGATCCGGATCTCGCGCCGGAGGGCAAGCACGCGGCTTCGGCGTTTGCGCTCTGGTTCCCGATCGAGGGCGGCGCAGACTACGGCCAGGCCAAGGTGGAGATGGGCCAGCGGGTGATCGACAAGATCACGCGGCTGGCACCCAACTTCGAGCGCAGCATCATCCGCCACACCACTTTCACGCCCAAACACATGGGTGTCATGTTCGGCGCACCGGGCGGTGACTACTGCCACGGCCTGCTGCACTCGGACCAGGTTGGCCAGAACCGGCCCGGCCCCAGGGGCTACATCGGGCAGCCGATCCCGGTGCAGGGTCTGTACCTGGGCAGCGCCGGCTGCCATGGGGGCCCCGGGATCACCTTCACGCCCGGTTACAACGCCGGCCGAGCGGCACTCGAGGACCGCTAGCCGCGATTGCAAGGCGGCGGTACGCCGGGCGCAGCCGACGCCGAGCGTGCGCCCAGCGCGGCGAGCGTGCGCTGAGAGCGAGAAATTCGACGGGAGGGCACTCTGGATGCACTTTCGGCGCGGTGACCGCGCGCTTGGCGCCCATGGTGATCGCAGGGGCGGGTCGTCACAACAGGCGAAGCGGGTCGCAGCGGGTCGCGACGATCGAACTAGAGTCAGCCGCGGGCGTCCAGCAGTTCTTCGAGGCAGGCGATGAATTCGTCGGGACGTGCCGGGGTGAAGGCCGGCGCCGAACCGTCGATATCGAGTGTGATCAACGTGGACCTGATCGGCCGATAGATGTCCAGGGGCAGCCAACGGCGAAAGTCCGGGCTACCCCAGAGGTTGAACCGAACCGTGAACAGGCCCAGCGCCTCGACCTTGTAAGCCCGAATCCGATTGAGCCCGATCACTTTCGCGGTGCCGGAGGGGAAGTGGTAGCGGCGCAGTGTGATCGCCATCTGGTCCAGTTGCACCGCACCGTCGTCGTAGCAGAGTTCCACTGGTGTGCTCATGCCCGCGCGCTCCTCAGCTCATGACCTTTGGTGGTCAGGCAGCGGCCATCGGTGAGTCGCCATTGCCACCCATGCAGGTTGCAGGTCAGCGTATTGCCCTCGACGACGCCGAACTTTGACAGGTCGGCCTTGAGGTGGGGGCAGCGACGCTGCATCTCCCAACCGTCGAGCGTGATCGACGCGGAGTCGTCGTGGGTCTCGGCGAACCAGCCGTCGGCGTAGGCGATTCGTTCGTCGGTCAAGCACTTGAAGAACGTGTAGAGGTACTCGTTGTAGCCACCGACGCGCCAGGCCTTGAACCGGGTGGACAGGAAGATGGTGTTGACCCAGTCCGGCTCGTTGTCACGCAGCACGGTCCGCACCAATTCGGGTTCGATCGCAAACCCGTACCGGACCTTCTCGTCGGGAATGCGTTCCCGCACGGCACGTTTCGGAAAGTCCAGCACCACCGTCTCCGGGCCGATCACCAATTCCGCCGGATAGCCGATGCCGTCGCAGATCTCGTTGCTGCCCAACATGATCGGCTCGAACAGGGCGCGCAGCGGCTCCAGCAGCGGCTCGCCGGTGGCGGACGCCCAGCCCGCCTTCTCGGCAGCAAGGACGGGAGCCATGCGTTCGGCGAAGTCGGCGATGTAGGCCGCTTTCCCGGTGGTGAAAATCGCCTCGACCTGCTCGGTGGGTAGTGGGTGGTTCAGCGACGTCAGCGTCGTACCGGTGAAATCGGCGACCGATCCGGGCATCATCAGCAGGCCACCCGCATTGCCATGAATGCGCATCTGGTCGAGGAACACCATCTGGTCGGGGAAGATGTTCGCCGGATCGCCGCAGTCGTCGTTGAGGTGGCGCAGTTCGGGATCCAGGAAGCACGGCGGCCCCGCGGACGGCACCACCCAGGTCGCCCCGACCTGGGCGATGTATTGGCGGGCGCGGTCCATCTGGCGCTGCCGCTTCTGGGTGCCGAATGCTTCCTTGGCGCGGGCGGGCATGTCGTAGACCATCGGGTACCAGATCGCGCCGGAATATTGCAGCAGGTGCACATCGATATGACCGAAGTCTGCAGCCAGCACGTCCAGATCGACCGGACGGGCGTCGTTCATGTTGAAAACCGTGGTGTCGCCGTCAGACACCACCAGCGCGGAGTCGCCGATCGGGCCGTCCGCCGGAGCGCGCAGGGCGATGATCATGATGTCGAGGTCGCCCTTGGGCCCGGACAGTTGGTGCTGGACGGAGTCCGTCGTCTCGAAGAACCGGTGGAAGCCGAGCTTCTGCAACTCGCTGCGTAGATCGGGCACCGGGAAGTCGGGCAGCAGCACTACGGCGTCTTTGTTGACGTGCGCGGTCAACAGCTTCGCGTCGAAGTGGTCCTTGTGCAGGTGCGACACATACAGGTAGTCGCAGTCGCCCAGCGCGTCCCAGTCCAGCGCGGTGTTGTCCGGGAACGGGATCCAGGACGCGAAGTACGCCGGGTTGACCCACGGATCGCACAGGATGCTGCCCGCCCGGGTTTGGATCAGAAAGCCGGCGTGGCCGACGCTTGTGACCTGCACGAATGCCTTTCCAATACGCTGCAGACGCGCTTGCGGCTGCCGCGTCTTCAGCGCCCCAGTTTAGCTTGAGTCAGAGGTCCGGGTCCTGCCACAGCCGCCGGTAGTAGTCGATGCGTACCGGATCGGGCTCGATTCCGTAGGCGTCGAAAAACTCTGCCTCCCAGCTTCGGCCGGGATAGTTCCAGCCCAGCGACAGCGTTGCCACTGCCAGATCAGCCCACCGGTCAGCGACGCCGAGTTCCCCGAGGTCGACGTGCCCGCAGTAGTTGCCGCGAGGGTCGACCAGTGTGTTGGGTGCGCACGCGTCGCCGTGGCAGACGACGAGGCGGTCAATCGGGGGTGGATCGGGGAGGTTCGCTCGATGCGCCGGGCGCAGGACGGGCAAGCGACTGCGCACCGACCAGTCGAACGGGCACAACGAGACCGGCAGGCTGTCGTGCATTGTGCGCAACCCCACACCGATCGCCCGGACCGGAACGGCGGGCGTCTCCTGCCAACGGGGATGCACCGCCGACACCCCGGGTAGCCCACGGGTGTGCAGCCATGCGTGTCCCTCGTCGTATCCGGAATCCAGGACCTGCGGCACCGGGATATAGCCCGCGGCCCAGCGCAACCGGCGCGCTTCATTCGCGAAGTCGGCAGCGTGCGGCCCGCCAACTTTGACGAATTCGGCTCCCGAATCCACCCGAAAGGTGATGTCGCCCAGTTCGTTGAGCCACACCGCGCGCACCGGCCGGCCGGCCGCGAGCCGCCGCACCACCTCGGGCACCACAGGTCGAGACAACGGATATCCCATGCTCACCTCGCCCTGTTCGCGGTCAGGTTCATCCCACTTCGGACGGCGGACAGCTATGAGCATTACGCTGAACAGCTGTGGAACCGGCCTACGGCACTGCCATAACGATCGCCCGCCTGATATTTCGCATACAGGGTCTCAAGATCACTGTGACCGGGATGGAGAACTTACCGCCTACCGGCGGCGCCGTTGTCGCCATCAATCACACGGGTTATCTGGACTTCACCCTGGCAGGTTTGCCGTTCTACCGGCAGAAGCTTGGTCGCAAGGTGCGCTTCATGGCCAAGCAGGAGGTGTTCGACCACAAGATCACCGGGCCGCTGATGCGCTCCTTCCGCCACATTCCGGTGGACCGGGAAAGCGGCGCCGCCTCTTACAACGCGGCCGTGGAAAACCTCAAGGCTGGTGAGCTGGTCGGCGTTTATCCCGAGGCGACGATCAGCCGCAGCTTCGAGATCAAGGAATTCAAGACCGGTGCTGCCCGAATGGCGGTCGAGGCCGGCGTCCCGATCATCCCGCATGTCGTCTGGGGCGCTCAGCGGATCTGGACCAAGGGACACCCGAAGAAGATCTTCCGCCCCAAAGTGCCGATCCAGGTGATCGTCGGCGAACCCATCGAACCCACGCTGCCCACTCCCGAGCTGACCGCGCTATTGCACTCCCGGATGCAGCACCTGCTGATCCGCGCGCAGGAGCAGTACGGACCGCACCCCGCAGGCGAGTTCTGGGTCCCGCACCGACTGGGCGGCGGCGCCCCGTCGTTGGCCGAAGCGGCGAGAATGGATGCTGAGGAAGCCGCCGAGAAGGCGGCTCGCCGGGCACAGAGGGCTCATCCGACAGATGGACGCTGACGAAGCCGCGGCCACTGTGGTGGCACCGCATCGATCGAGGCAGGGGTAGAAGGAGAAATCAACGATGGCTGAGCCAGTCTTCCGGTTTCTGGAGTATCTCGTTCCGTCGGCCATGGCGCTCAACGGCAACAAAATCACCTACCAGGGCCTGGAGAACATCCCCGAGACCGGCGGGGCGATCATCGCTCTCAACCACACCAGCTATGTGGACTGGATTCCCGCGTCGCTGGCCGCCAAAGCACGTAAGCGTCGACTGCGGTTCATGATCAAGGCAGAGATGCAAGAGGTCAAAGCGGTCAACTACGTGATCAAGCACATTCAATTGATCCCGGTGGACCGCACCCTGGGGGCCGAGGCCTATGGGGTTGCCGTGCAACGGTTGCGGGAGGGCGAACTCGTCGGGGTGCACCCGGAGGCGACCATCAGCAGGAGCTTCGAGCTCAGGGCCTTCAAGAGCGGCGCGGCTCGCATGGCGGTCGAAGCGCAGGTGCCGATCATCCCGATGATCGTGTGGGGTGCCCACCGGATCTGGCCCAAGGATCATCCGAAGAAGCTGATCCGCGGCAAGGTTCCGATCATGGCGGCGATCGGGCCGCCACTGCAGCCGGGGACCGACCCTGCTGCGCTCAACGCCACGTTGCGCCAGGCGATGAACGCGATGCTCTATTGGGTGCAGGAACAATACCCACATCCGGAAGGTGAGTACTGGGTGCCGCGGCGGTTGGGCGGCAGCGCACCGACGCCGGACGAATCCAGGGAATTCCGCATTGCCGAACTGACCGAGCGAGCGCAAAAGCGTGGCTATGACGGCGTGACGTCGAAGGAACCGAAAGACAAAGGCGAACCGCGCTGACGACACCTGCCAGCTACGACAACCGAATCACTGCAGTGGCTCAATGACGGATGCCAAGCGGTTCCCGCTGCTGAACCAGCCGGCGCTCATCGGGTGCGATGTGGACGGCACCCTTTTCACCGACGACGAGACCCTCAGCCCGCGCACCCGTGCGGCCGTGCGGGCCGCGGTGGCCGGCGGAGCGCACTTCGTATTGGCCACCGGTCGTCCTCCCCGCTGGATCCGGCCGGTTGTCGAGCAACTCGGGTTTGCACCGACGGCGGTCTGCGCGAACGGCGCCGTCATCTACGACCCCGAACATGACACGGTGATTGCGGCGCGGACGCTGAGCGTTGACACGCTGGCAGCACTGGCCGAGATCACCGCGCGCGTCATCCCCGGTGCCGGACTGGCCGTCGAACGGATCGGCGCCCGCGCTCATGACACGGCGACCCCGCAGTTCGTCAGTTCGCCGGGCTACGAGCACGCGTGGCTGAATCCGGACAACACCGAGGTTTCTTTCGAGGACCTGCTCAGCACGCCGGCGATCAAACTGCTGATCCGCAAGGCCGGCGTGCTCAGCGCGGACCTGGCTGCCGCGATGGCCCCGTACGTCGGCGACGAGGGCGATCTGACCTATTCCACCAACAAAGGTCTGCTGGAGGTCGTGCCGCGGGGCGTCAGCAAGGCCACCGGCCTGCGCGAGGTCGCCGAACCGCTCGGGATCGCCGACCGGGACATGATCGCTTTCGGCGACATGCCCAACGATGTCCCAATGCTGCGCAGTGCCGGTCTCGGTGTGGCGATGGGCAACGCGCATCCCGAGGCGCTGGCCGCCGCGGACGAGGTCACGACATCCAACACTGACGACGGCGTGGCACGCGTACTGGAGCGGTGGTGGTCTTGATGATCAGAGCCGGGATTGTGTGGGAGACTGCCCGCGTGTTCGCGAATCGGCAGGTGGCGTGCCGCCGCTGCGATCGGAGGGGACCGGAGGACAGCTAGTGGGTTCAGAACCAGACCCACCGAAGGGTGGTGGGACCGAGGGCAGCGGCCCAGGCAAGCCCGACACGCCGCCCAAGCTGCTCCCGCACGGCAAGATCGAGCCCCAAGGCCAGCCGAAGCCCGACCGGCCGACACCGCCCAAGCTGCTCCCACACGGTCAGACCGAATCCCAGGACGCGGCTGGTCCCGGCAAGCCGGACCGGCCGACGCCACCCAAGCTGCTCCCGAACGCAAAGGCTGAGCCCGGGGACGCGGCCAGTCCCGGCAAGCAGCCGGACAAGCCGCCGCAGCCACCCCAGGCGGGCGGGCCGCGCAAGAGCTCTCTCGGTGCGAACCGGCCGGTCAAGAGTGGGTCCCCGATACCGGAGCCGCCGCCGGCACTGAAACCGTTGGGCAGCATTCAGTTTCAAGACGCGGGCACAACCAAGCCGCGTCCGCCGACACCCGCCGAGTTGCGGGCCCGGCAGAAGATCGAGGACCAGGAGCGCGAGGCCGAAGAGGCGCGACTGGCGGCCGAGGCCAAGCGCCAGAAGCAGAAGCGAATCCTGATGGGCTCGGCGGCTGCCGTCGGCGTGGTGGGCCTGGTGGCAGGCCTCGGCTATTGGTTGTTGTCACCGGACAACGTCACCGCGCAATGCGTCCAGGAGGATGCGAACGGTCAGCCGGTGATCGTCCCCGACAGCTACTGCACCGGCCACACCCCGGGAATGAACGGCTTCTTCTTCTGGGGCGGCCACCAGTACCGCTACTACTACGGCAGCAGCGGATCGGTCGGACAACGGCCGATTGGCGGCTCTACGTCCATACCGGGCGGTGCGCACGTCACCACCAAGTCAGGCACCACGATCCAACGCGGCGGCATCGGCGGCAGCGGCGGTAAAGGCAGTGGTGGCTCGTGAAACGTTTCAGGGCTGAGCCGCGCGCGAATTGGTCTTCAATCGTCGAATCGCAGGGACTCGTCTACGGGACACCGGCGCGGGACGCGCGCGGGGCCGACCGGCCGTACTGGGACGAGTCGGTCTACTACGAGTTCGAGATGGACGAGATCCTCGCGCTCGAAGCCGATGTCGAGCTCTTGCACTCGATGTGTCTGAATGCCGTCGAGCAAGTGGTCTTGTTGGAGCGGTACGCGGATTTTGGCCTGCCGCAATGGAGTTGGCCCCACATCGCCGAATCGTGGCGTCGATCCGACCCACATGTGTACGGCCGCTTCGACTTACGCTACGACGGGCGACGACCGGCGGTGCTACTCGAGTACAACGCCGATACGCCGACCACACTGCTGGAAGCCAGCATCCTGCAGTGGTACTGGCTCAAAGACAAGTTTCCCCATGACGATCAGTGGAATTCGTTGCACGAGCAGCTCGTTGACCGCTGGAAGGCGCTCACCGACATTCTTCCCAGCAACGAGTTGCACTTCGCCTGGTCGGGCGTGGAGGCCACCGGTGAAGACCAGATCACCACGACCTACATGATGGAAACCGCCGCCGAGGCTGGATTTCAGACTGTCGGGCTGCTGATCGAAGACGTTGGCTGGGACTCCGCCCTGAAGCGGTTTGTGGATCTCGAAGAGGACCCGATCCGCGCCATCTTCAAGCTGCACCCGTGGGAGTGGGTGCTCGACGACCAGTTCGGCAAGCACGTGGTGTCAACCCTGCCGCAGACGATGTGGATCGAGCCGCTGTGGAAGACGCTGCTCTCTAACAAGGCGATCCTTGCAGTCTTGTGGGAGATGTACCCCGGGCATCCGAACCTGCTGCCCGCCTACCTCGACGATCCGCACGAACTCACCGAATACGTACGCAAACCCAAGCTCGGGCGGGAAGGCGCGAATGTCACCATCGTCGGTGCTGGGATGGAGACCGCGACTGGCGGCTTCTACGGCGAAGAGGGTTTCGTCTATCAATTGCTGGACCCGCTGCCGGAATTCGACGATATGCGACCGGCATTGGGCGCCTGGATTGTCGGCGACACGTCCGCCGGACTTGGCATCCGCGAGACCTCCGGACTCATCACCGACGATGGCGCGGCTTTCGTCCCACACCGGATCCCTCTCAAATGACGTCTACCGAAATGACTTCCACCGAAATGAACGGAGTTGATCCTCGATGACGACAAACGTCGTGGCGCTGCATTCGGACAACTATTGGACCGGTCTCGGTGCCGGCGCCGCCGCCATCGTCCTCTACTCGATTGTCGGACTTGTCCTGATGCTCATCGGGTTCTACGCCATCGACCTGACCACGCCGGGGCCGCTGCGCAAGATGGTCCAAGCGGGGAAGCCGAACGCCATCATCGTGGCCTCGGCCGGGATGGTCAGCATGGCCTTCATCGTGGTGCTGGCCATCTATACGTCCTCGGGCAGGCTTGCCGAAGGGCTCGGTGCGTCGGCGGTTTTCGGCCTGGTCGGGATTGCCGCGCAGGTGGTGCTGATGCGGGTCGCTGCTGTGGTGATCGGTGTCGACATGCACGCGTTGTTCGATTCTGACGAGTACAGCTACGACTCGCTGATTGTGGCCGCGGCGCAGTTCGCACTGGGCATTGTGGTGGCCGTCGCCATTCTCTGACGTTGCTGCACTAATCCGCGGACATGATTCCCGCGGCAAGCCGTTGCGGCAGGTAGTGCATCAGCAGCGGAACGAGTCCGGCAAAAGGCGTGCCGCCGATGTGCAGTTCCACTGGATCTATGTCGAGTGGGCGCAGATCTATGGTTGCCGTGACGTGTCGCGGGGGAACAAGAAGCCCGCTGAACGGCAAGTGCACCACCAGCGGAATCGTCGTGCTCAATGGCGCCGGCAGTGAGATCGGTATCGTCTCGTCGACAATATGCTCCCCATTCAGAAAGCCGTCCGCCGCGACGGCGGGAGCATCGATCAGTGCACCCAGGGCTGCCAGTCCGTTGCCGGTCGCCAACGCTTGCTTGAGCGTCTCGGCGGTGCCGGCCATCGCGTCGAGCATCGTGACCGGCGGTCCCACAAGCGCATACGTGAGAACCAACGGCAGCCCGAATTCCGCGTTGGAGTGCGCGCCTATCGGGGTGAGGCTCGCGAAAACGATCCCGGTAACGCTTGGCACTGCCAGCGCATTGATCGTGTGAGCGGCGTTCTGGGTAACTAAGCGAGGTAGCGTCTCGGGCGGCATCAGATCGGCGAGGTACTGCAGATTCTGCCCAGGAATGTGGGCGACTCCGAAGATGTGTCCCAGTGGGCCGACCAATGAGGGGCGCACCGCGACTTCGAAGGAGTCGCCATCAACGGAAAGCGCGACGTTGTTGACATCGTAGCCGGTGATGAGCAGGCGTAGCTGGGCTTTCGCCACGTCACCCACAGCGGCACCGAAATCCCCCGCCACAGCTTTGGTGCACGCCTTCTGCAGGGTCTCCGAATAGGTCGGCAATCCATTCACAATTCCGGTGGCAGCGCTATTCAATTCGGTACCGAGGGCCTGTCCGAACCCGACCTGGGTGGTTATCAATTGTTGCGCGTGGTAAGCCGCGTCGAAGGCCAAGACTTGTTGGGTGCTGACCGCGACGGTCGTCGGTGCCGACACGATAGGGATGTTCTGAGCCAAATTGCTAAATTGCGAAGCCAGGTGCCGTCCGTAACGCTGCTCATTGGCAATGACCTGGTTCAGGAATGGGAATGGCCGAGCGGACCAACCGGCGCCGAGGGCCTGCAGGTTCACGGTGGTGTTCTCGAAAAGTCGCTGGTATCCGCCGCGTCCTGCCCCGCTCTCGGCGGACTGCACGACGCTCCCGGCGTTGGCCTGCTCGGTGCTGAGGTACGCAGCCGCACTGCCGTTCATCACGCCGACGAACTCGGCGTAGAAGGCGCCCGCTCGGGCGGTGACGGCTTGGAACTCTTGGCCGTAGCTACCGAAGAACTGGGAGACGGCGGCTGATACGTCATCAGCCGCGGCGGCTGGGATACCAGTTGTCGGGTTGGCCGCAGCGGCGGCTGCCCCCTCGAGCGCGGAGCCGATTCCGGCCAACTTTCCGGCCGCGGCCACCACCGCATCCGGCGTCGAGACCACGAATGACACGGCTTCCCCCAACTGGCTCGAACCACCCGGTGACCACAAAGGGTACCGACCAATCCGGTTGCGGGACAGACCGAATGATCCCGTGCGCTAGGACGGGTTAGTGATTGCCAGCGCGAGTTGCTGTGGAACGTAGTTGATCAGCAGCGGAACCAGTCCCATGAACGGGGTGCCGAAAACCGTGGCTTCAAAGTTGACGTTGGGGAGGGTGATTGTGGGAGGGAACGGTGGCGGTAGCTGGGTCGCGATCGTCTCACCCGGAATATCTACTGTCGCCGACAGGTAGTGCGGCGGCACGAGGAGCCCATAGAACGGAATGTGCGGAGTGATCGATCCGCCCTTGGGTGTCGGGATGACGATGTTAGGAGGGAAAGGAGGAGACGGCAGCGGCGCTGTTGGGATAACGATGTCCGGCAACGGCACCGGAATACGTTCATCGACAAGCACCTGGCCGTTCAGGAAACCGTTCAATATATTGCCCGGCGCATCAACCAGTGCGCTCGCCGCGGACAGCAGGTCCCCGGAGAAAACGGCCTGATTGATCGAGGTCAGGCTCGATAATGCAGCATCAAGCGCCGCGAACGGAGGTCCCGCCAGAGAATATGTCAATACCAGGGGCAACGAGTAGGTGAGCGAGGTGAATCCGGTTTGGGGAGCCGTCAACGGAATCGTGACCTGCGCCTCCACGTTGGTCAGCGTCAGCGCGTTCAGTACGTTGGAGAAATTCTGCGCGATCTGCCGGAAGGTGGATGGTGGCATCAGGTTCGTCAAGTATTGAGCCTCTTGCCCAGGGAGATTGAAGACCGTGAAAAAATCCTCCAACGGGCCGATCAAGCGAGGGTATGCAACGCCGGTCACGACTGGCGGATTGGTCGGATCGAGAATATTTCCATTCAGCGCAAATGAATAGTTGCTGGTGTCGTACCCGGTGATTAAGAGGTCGCGGTAGCCGCCGGCCAGTTGAGTTATTGCGGCCTGGTAATTGCCGGTCTGCGCGAAGGTTTGAAAGGCCGAACCGGCGGTGGAGAAGAATTGCGGCAATCCCGCTACCAGAGACGTGAGACCGGCGGAAGACGCGGTGAAAAATGTTTGGGCAAAGTAAAGCTGCGTGTCGATGAAATTCTGAATGTAGTAGGCCGCGTTGAACGATTCGAGTTCCGCAACGGCGACTTGGAAGGCTGCGGGGAGCGTGGCTGCGTTGGTCGGGAAATTCCGCACAGCGCTGGCCAGTGCGGTCGCGAACCCTCGTGCGTAAGTTCCCTGGTTGGCCAGGAACTGCCGCAGGAAGGGCAGCGGGTTAGCGGCCCAACTGGCGCCAAGTGTTTGCAGGTTGGTTGCGGTGCTGGTGAGGAGCTGCTGGTAGGCGCCGCCCGGGACGGTAGCGGCGGCCGCGGCGTTAGCGGCGTCGGCTGACAGATAGGCCGCCGCGCCGGCGTTCAGCCGCTGTACAAATTCGGCTTGGAATGCGGCACCTCGGGCGCTGAGTTCCTGAAACTCTTGGCCGTACGATCCGAAAAGCCGAGCAACGGCCGCCGATACCTCATCGGCCGCCGCAGCTGCGATACCAGTCGTTGGACTCGCCGCGGTGGCGGCCGCGCCTTGCAGTGCGGCGGCGATACCCTCTAGGTCCCCCGCCGCCGTAGTCAGCAACTCAGGCGTTGCGACCATGTATGACATGGCCATTCCTCTCAGCTGACTTCCCCTGTTGGTGCTGGAATCAGCAAATCCAGCCTAAGCTTGGCGACGCTACGCGCGTTGGGTTTTGAGGTTTCCCGTCGGCGTCGGCTCCAAACGTCGTCCGTCGACCTCATCGCGTAGGCAATCGATCGCCGTGACTGCCTCGAGCCGACGAGGTGAGCGCCTAGGCAGAAGTGTAGGTCGTGTCCGAACGCGAGATGGCCGGTGGTGTCCCGGCAGATGTCGAAGCGGTCTGAGCCGGTGAACCTGCCGGGATCGCGATTGGCCGATGCGCAGCAATACCCTTGCGCCCTTGGGAATTACCGTGCCGACGATCTGGCACTCTGACGTCGCCCTTCTGGTGGCCGTGTCGACTACGACACCATGGAGCTGGTCGAGCGCAGCTCGCGGAGCGCGCTGATCATTCCGGCTGCGCTCGTCAACCAGCCCAGGCCGGCGGTTGATGCGCGGCCTGTTGCGATATGCATCCACCAATGCGAGGAGCTGTCGTATCGGCGGCGCGCGGCATTGGCCGGTGCGTTGCTGAACTCAGGGCTCACCGTTTCCGAAACCGCACGGCGGCTCGGCTACTCGGAGACCGCCGCGTTCACCCGCGCTCATGTTCGGTGGAGCGGGTCGCCGCCGAGCGTATCTCGTGGCGTGCGGTCAATTCGGGGCCGCTCGAAAACGCGGCTAGATCAAGCCGTTGACCTTGTTGTCGCCGAGAAATAGCCCGCCCTTGCCGGCCGCCACCGCTGCCAGGCGTCAAGCCGACCCCGCCGTTGCCGCCGTCGCCGCCTACTCCGATCAGTACTGCATCGCCGCCGGCCCCGCCGTCACCGCCCGTTCCGGCGGTTTCGCCGGTACCGGCGTTGCCGCCCGCTCCGCCAGCGCCACCGGAACCGAAGATCGCCCCAGCGGCTCCGCCGTCGTCGTTGATGGTGCCGGGAATGATGCCGCCGTTGCCGCCGGCACCGCCATTTCCGAACAGCCTGCCGCCCCTACCGCCATTCACGCAAAGCTGGGAATTGGACACCAGCCGTTGGCCAATTTGGCGGCATATAATTCTATCGGAGGGGCGATATTATCAATGGTAAACGCCTTCACATAATCCGCAAAGTTTTTGGCGGGACCGTGCACGCCACCAATGAAGCGACATCGATGGTGTGCGGCCGGTACGCCAGCCCCGGTAACCGTGCGGCCATCATCGCCACCGGATCGCCGAGGACGGGACCCGAAAGGCCGCTCAGAAACGCCCACTCGTGCTCGTCGCTGCCGAAATAGACTACGGTGTCGAAGGTTTCGTGGAACCGGCGCCATGACCAACGCAGGGTCTCATTGCGCCATAGTGTCTGGCAGCCGGCCTGGTCGACGACCACCTGGCCGATCTCGCGGCATCGCTGCAGAAAGCCGAGGTCGTACAAGCGGTTGTGTTGAGCCGGCTCGGAGCGTTCGTCGGGGAGGTCGACCACCACGATGTCGTATGACTCGATTGACTGGTGCACGAAGTCCCAGCCGTCGCGGTAATGCACGGTGATCGGGCCGATTCCCGCTTCGGCCCTGCGCAATTCGTCGATCGTGTAGCCGTAGGGCAGGTGTTCTGCACACAGCCGTACCGCTTCGCGGTCGATATCGACGTGATCGACATGCGTGGCCCCGGCGGCTACTGCCAGTTGGCTCACCACGCCCTCGCCTGAGCCGATCACGAGCACCCGATTGATCTTCTCGGCGAGCAGCATTGCCGGTACCAGCAGTGCCTCGTGATAGACGAGCTGACTGAACTCGGTGCTTTGTCGTTCGTCGTCGCTGAACAATGCGATGCCTTGCTCGGTACGGCCGATCACCAAATGTTGATACTCGGTGTGCACTTCGCAGATGACCTTGGACATATTCCAATGTCTGGTCAGGCCCGGCGCCAACGGCTCGGCAATTGTCCGTCCGGTTTCGACCTCAGACGCGAAAGATGTTGGCAACGGATGAAACCCATTGAAGTCCACCGATGCATAACTGGCGGTATACGCGCCGGAATCCTCGATCTGCACGCGATCGCCGGGACACAGTGTGACCGGAAGTGGATAGCTTTGATAGAGCACATCGTCCCCGTCGCAGGTCGGACCCGCGAGCACGGCATCCGCGGTGGGGTCACCACCACGCGACGTCCTCAGCCGGTACCGGATGTACTCGTTCTCGGTTTCCGCAAGGCCGCCGTACCGTCCGATATCGAGGTATACCCAGCGCCGGCCGTCGGTGCCCGTTCGGACCGAGACCACTTCGGATTCGATGGTTCCAGCCGACCCGACGATGACGCGGCCCGGCTCCGCTACGAGTTGCGGTGTCTGAGAACCGAAATGACGTACCACGGCCGCGGCGATGATGTCAGCAATGGTTGCCAGTGCCGGCGCGCCCGCCACATAGGGAAGAGGGAATCCGCCGCCGACGTTGAGGGTCGAGATGCCGCCTACCGCGTTGAATACTTCTGCTGCACAACGGATGCCGAGATCCCATGCGCTGGGGTCGAGTTGCTGGGAGCCGACGTGAAAGCAGACACCTTGGGCCTGAAGTCCGAGTTGCCGGGCACGGTTGAGTAAGCCCGCGGCCGCATCAGGGGTACAGCCGAACTTGTGCCCGAACGGCGTCACCGACGACGGAAATGCCGGTGCTATACGACATTCCACGCCCGAACCAGGGGCGTGCTCGGCGATCGCGACCAGATCGTGTTCGGTGTCGAAGGCGAAGCGGCGAACCCCACGGGCGAACGCCTGAGCGACCGCCGACGGCTTCTTGACGGTGTTCCCGAACGCCAGAAGCGCGCTGTCGATGCCGGCAGCCACGCAGGTGTCGACTTCTCCGACCGATGCGACATCGAATGTGGCGCCCTCGGTCGCGAGCAGGCTCAGGATCGGTGCTGCCGGATTTGCTTTGACGGCGTAGCGAATCTGCGCGTCCGGCAGGGCGGACTGTAGGGAACGGTAGTTCTCCTGCACCCGGCCGAGATCGATACTCAGGTAGGGCGTGTCGGGCACATTGGCAGGGTAGCGGCCAACTAGGTGTCGACCTACGTGGCCAGGATTGTGCTGGTCGCGCGGGCTACCTGCGTTCGTTGCGCAGTATTCAGTTCGCGGTCATAATTTTAGGAGTGCATGTCGGGCATGCCGTGGTGATGAGGTTTCAGGCATTCGACACAGGAATCAACGATCATTTCTGACCTTCCCCGCTCCGGCGACGCTGCGGAGTCTGCGCGGATGCAAGCCGTGGAGCGCTTTCGCGTTCTTGCTGCACCTGCTGACCCGGTCTTCCAGCGGCTCGCAAGGCTGGCCGCCTGGACCTTGAAGGCGCCGATGGCCGTCGTGTCGATCGTCGATTCCGACCGAGTCTGGTTCGCCGGTGCGTGCGGGCTGGACGCTGGGTTGCGCTACGTGGCGCGCGACCAAGGCTTGTGCGTAGTGCTCATTGAGGGCGTTGTTGACCACGTGGTGGTCGAGGACGCGTTGACCGACCCTCATACCATCGACAACCGGTTGATCAGCGAGTATGGGATCCGGTTCTATGCCGGCGCTCCGATCGTGGACTTGGGCGGGCACCGGTTGGGTGCCGTAGTGGTGATGGATACTGAGCCGCGCACCGCGTCCGGCGAGCAACTCGCTGCTCTCGACGACTTCGCTGCTCTGGTGATCGAACAGCTGGGATTGCGGTTGTCAGTGGTGGACTCACCGCGGGTGGAGCGACGATTGCGGGTGGCCGCCGAGTTCGCCCTTGATGACGCCCGCTCGGATCGGGACGCCGCCCGCCGCGACCTCGACATGGCTCGGCAGGCGCGCGACGATGCCCGTCTCGACGGCCTCGAAGCACGCCAAGACCGCGACCTTGCCCGTTCTGATCGTGACGATGCGGTGCGGGATCGTGACATCGTCGAGCGGGAACGAGATTCAGTCGAGGCCTATGCGGCGGTCCTGCAAAAGACCTTATTGCCGCCGTCGCTGCCCGCCATCGACGGATTGACCCTCGCGGCGAGCTATCACCCGGCATCCTCGCGTCGGGTCGGCGGGGATTTCTACGACGTGTTCGGTCTGGGCGAGAATCGGTGGGCATTCTTTATCGGCGATGTCGAAGGCCATGGCGCGGACGCCGCGGTGGTGACGTCGCTGATTCGGTATACGTTGCGTTCGGCCGCGCTGCATCATCGCGATCCCGTGCAGGCACTGGTGGAGTTGAATTCGGTGATGTTGCGTGAGGCGGTCCCGCGCCGGATGTGCACGGTTTTGTTGGGAACGATTCAGCCGTCGGGGGACCACGACGGTTTCTGGGTGACTATTGCCACCGGTGGCCATCCGCCGGCGCTGCTCGTGGACGCCGTGAGCGGGACCGTTGCCCCGGTTCGCTCCAGCGGCGGAATGCTGGTGGGCGTAGTACCGGATGCAACATTTGATGCCTGCAGCGTGCGCCTGCGCCTGGGTCAGAGTCTTCTTTTCTATACCGATGGTCTCGTTGAGGCGCGTCGCGGCGCCAAGCCGTTTGACGACGACAGTCTGACCGCCTTCGTCGCCGAGCGGGCAGAGTTGGCCCCCGGCGCCCTGATCGACGAACTTGCCACGTTGATTCCGAAGCTCGATCCCGACGATGACGTCGCGGTGCTGAGCATCGGCGCCGACCGGCGGGGGATGTAGTTCGCGTCAGTTCGGCGGGTGCGACGGCAGCGAGAAGTGTTCGGCGGGGACGTTCGGGCCGCTCGGCGGTTCCGTCGAAAGCGGAGTGGTGATGCCGTCGAGGACGACGTTGATATTGCCGGTGAGCCGCTCGAAGTTCAGCGTCCCGTGTTGGAAGTTCTGCGTGACCTGCAACGGCTCTTGGATTTCCGCGCTGGTCGGCAGCCCTAACGGACCGCGCTCGTAGCTTTGCGCTGCCCACGCGTCGTAGATGGCGCCGGTGACCGGTTGGGGTCCGGTCGCAGGAGAGTAGTACATCGCGCCCTTCGCGAAGGTCGCGTACCGAGCCCCGCCCTCGGCGTCCAGCTCCGGTGAGGTCGGCGCGCCCAGCACGCTGGTCATGCCGCCGATCTCCTGCCAGTGCTGGTAGATCGCGCCGCCCTCCAGCGCCTTGATCAGTTCCTCGGGCGGGTCCATGAAATGTGCGGCGATGTCGCGGATCTCGTCCATCAGTGCGTATGCGGCGTTACCCGGGCAGTCGGTGTTGCCGACGTCGCGGTGAGTGAAGATGGTCGGCAGCTTGGCGATCGCGCCGCCCGGATAGACGGTGTAGGAGCTACCGGCCGACTCCAGTTCCACGGTGCCCTTCGGGTCGACCTCGTCCAGGCCGAGCCGCCAGCCCAGCAGGCGGCCAACCGTGCGAATCTGGATCGGAGTCGGCGGCACGTCGTCGAAGTTGCCGAGCATCGCCACGCCCCAGGTTTCCCGGTTGAATCCACCGGTGTGGAAACCCTGGACCGGCTTGGTGAGCCCGCCAGCGCTGCCTTCGAACACCTGGCCGTACTTGTCGACCAGCGCGTTGTAGGCAATGTCGCACCAGCCCAGCGTTTTGCTGTGATACGTGTAGATCGCCTTGACGATGCCGGCTGACTCCAGCGGTGAGTAGTCGTTGCTACCGGCGGTGTGGTGCACCACGCCTGCCCGCACAGACCGGCCGTACTCGGGGCTCCCACACCGAAGCGACTCGTCGGCGCCCCACTGCGCACGGCTGATGATGGCCGGTGCCTGACCCGCCATGGTGACGCCGACGGGCGGATTCCAATGCGTTTCCGGCGCCAGCGGCGGCGAGATGAGTACGGCCGAAATGTTCTGTCCGAAAGGCTGTTCCTTGGTGGCCGGCCGGTAGCCGAGGCCGCCTTTCTCCGACGGGGCCGGTGCCGGCGGTGCCTCAGTCACCGGCGCGTCGGTCGGTCGGGTGACGGCGATCTGCACGGTCGTCGTGGTGCCGACGAACACCGGGTCGGTTCCGCGCGGTGCCCCGCTTGTCTCGCCGACCCGGCCGGGGTCAGGCGCGGCGGTTTCATATTCGGTCTGATACCAGGGACCCCACGATCCATCGGGGCGTTTGGCGCGCACCCGGGCGGACGTGCCGACCAGATCTCCGGTCAGCGCTACCAGTGAAAAAGGGGTGTCCTGGCTGAGTTCCCGAATGGTGACCCCGCCGCCGAGCCCGACCAGGGGCTGTTCGGCGAGTTTGGTGTCGCGAGGCGTCGGAGTCGGACTGCTGCCGGTGGGGAGGCACACCAGGACCCACGAGACGATGACCACCGTCGCTAAGACGGCGGTGAGCATCATCGTGGGCGCACGGCGGCGGGACACCAGGCCGATGTTACGTGTGTGTCTAATGTTTCTTATGTGGCGACACGGGCTAAGCGGCCCGAAACCTGTCGACGACACCGCAGAGGATTTGTGTCTGGATGAGGTGACGTGACCCAGTCCAGTGCGACTCTGCGGTGTCGTCAGGTGACAGGCTTATCGGCCTAGTCGCGATCGCAAGCTCGGCGTAGCCGGGCGCAGCGGGTCGCGACCATCGAACATTGAATTAGACGGGCGGCAGCGCTGCTGCGGCTACCCCGGGCAGGGAAGGCACGGCCGCGGCCGCCGCCCCCGGAAGGGCTGTCGCCGCGCCGGCTGCCGCACCGGGCACGGCTGCTGCCGCGCCCGGAAGTGCTGCTGCCGCACCGGGTAGTGCTGCCGCGGCACCGGGAAGTGCGCCGGCGGCACCGGGAAGAGCGCCGGCAACGCCGGGTAGTGCGCCGGCCGCGCCGGGCAATGCACCAGCCGCTGCACCGCCTTGAACCTGTTGCATGATCGCCGGCATTATCAGGCCTTTGAGCAGGTCGATGGCCTGAGTGGCGCCCAACTGGTTCGCCATTTGCATGACGTCGCTGACCAGTCCGCCGCTGCCGCCGCCACTGCCGCCGCCGACCGGCGACAGGCCGGTGCCGCCGCCGAGGCCGGACGTGTCCCCAAGGATCGGATAGGTGCCGTCGGCACCCGGGTCCAGTCCGACCGGCGCCGAAATCGGAACCTCGCCGGCGCCGGTGGCCGGGCTGAGCGCTGACGGGCTGGTGAGGCCCGGCGCTACCCCGGTCGGGCTGGTGAGGCCGGGATTGGCCAGCGCGGGGTTGACGCCCGCGCCCGCCGGGGATGTCAAGGTGGTGCCCGGCAACGCGAGCGAGCCGGGAGTGGTCGGCGTCAGAGCAGTCGCGGGACTCAGACCGGCGCCGCCCAGGCCTGGGCTGGCCAACCCTGGGGTACCGAGGCCGGTCGTCCCGAGGCCTGAGGTGGCAGCGCCAGTGCCGCCGAGGGAGGGTACCGGCGGGATGTTGACCCCGAACTGCGACAGCCCTTGCGACAAGGCGGAAATCAACTCGTTCGGCAGGTCGGTGACGCTGGCTGCCCGCTTGAACTCGTGATGTTCCGTCGGCTTGATGTCGGCGGTCGACTCGTAGACGAGAAAGTATGCGCACGGACTTGCGACTGCCAGGGCGGCGACCGCGCTCATGGCTTTCGAAAGCTTGCGTCGGCGACGATTCGGCACGGAAGTCTCCTCAAATGTGGACAACTCAAAACTGGGTCGAGATTCGTACGAGGGGCATGAAGCCCACATGACTGATGGTACGAGTGAGACTGATGTGACTAGAGTGGCGAGATCGAATTGTGAGGTGAGTGGTTCGAAGGTGTGACGTTCGACCGAACAATCGGCCCCGGCGGGCCCCACTCACGGTCATCTCGAACGGTCCAAAAGACCACTACACGGCCCCAGCCGGGACTCTTGTCAGACCACGGAACGACCTTTCCCGGTCTGGCACTTGGGAAAAGCCTGCCTTGTGCGACCCGCCAAATCGGGTTTTGCTGGCAAGGTCGGATACCCTAGGCAACCGATGACTTCTCCTTCCGGTCGTTATGACCTCTATGTCGTCGGCTCCGGATTTTTCGGCCTGACGATTGCCGAGCGCGTGGCCACCCAACTCGACAAGCGGGTTCTTGTTGTCGAGCGGCGCCCGCACATCGGCGGTAACGCCTATTCCGAAGCCGAACCGGAAACCGGCATCGAGGTGCACAAGTACGGCGCGCACCTCTTTCACACCTCCAATAAGAAGGTGTGGGACTACGTCCGCCAGTTCACCGAGTTCACCGGCTACCAGCACCGGGTGTACGCGATGTACAACGGGCAGTCCTACCAGTTCCCGATGGGGCTGGGCCTGGTGTCGCAGTTCTTCGGCAAGTACTTCACCCCGGAGGAAGCGCGCCAGCTGATCGCCGAACAGGCTGCCGAGATCGACACCGCAGACGCGAAGAACCTTGAGGAGAAGGCGATCTCGCTGATCGGCCGCCCACTGTACGAGGCGTTCGTGAAGGGCTACACCGCCAAGCAGTGGCAGACCGATCCCGCGGAGCTGCCGGCCGCGGTGATCAACCGGCTGCCGGTGCGCTACAACTTCGACAACCGGTACTTCAACGACACCTATGAAGGCCTGCCGGTGGATGGTTACACCGCGTGGCTGCAGAACATGGCTGCCGACGACCGCATCGAGGTCAGGCTCGACACAGACTGGTTCGAGGTTCGCGACGAACTGAGCGCCCTCAACCCGGACGCTCCCGTCGTGTACACCGGGCCGCTGGACCGCTACTTCGACTACGCGGAGGGTCGGCTGGGTTGGCGCACCCTGGACTTCGAGCTGGAAGTGCTGCCGGTCGGCGACTTTCAGGGCACACCGGTGATGAACTACAACGACTTCGACGTGCCCTACACCCGCATTCACGAGTTCCGTCATTTCCATACCGAGCGTGACTACCCGACCGACAAAACGGTGATCATGCGCGAGTACTCGCGCTTCGCCAAAGATGAAGACGAGCCCTACTATCCGATCAATACCGACGCCGACCGCGCCCTGTTGGCTGCCTATCGGGCCAGGGCGAAGTCCGAGACTGCGGCAGCCAAGGTGCTGTTCGGCGGACGCTTGGGCACCTACCAATATCTGGATATGCATATGGCCATTGCCAGCGCTTTGAGCATGTACGACAACGTCCTCGCCCCGCACCTGCGTGATGGGGCCGCGCTCACTGAAGGGGCCAGCTGATGACCGCCGTGAGCCTGCTGTACCGGATCATCCTGCCGCGCCCGGGCGAACCCCTCGATGTGCGCAAGCTGTACCTGGAGGAGTCGACCACCAACGCGCGGCGTGCCCACGCGAGCAGTCGGACGTCGCTGCAGATCGGCGCGGAGTCCGAGGTGTCGTTCGCGACGTACTTCAACGCGTTCCCGGCCAGCTACTGGCGGCGCTGGTCCATCTGCAGCTCGGTAGTGCTGCGGGTCGAGCTCACCGGAACCGGCCGCGTGGACCTCTACCGCACCAAGGCCACTGGGGCCCGGATCTACATCGAAGGGCACCCGTTCGCCGGCACCGAAGAGAGCCCGGCAGTCCTCGAGGTCGAGGTCCCGCTCAAGCCGTTCGAAGACGGCGGCTGGATATGGTTCGACATCACCACCGATACCAAGGTCAGCCTGCTCAGTGGGGGTTGGTATGCCGACGTTCCGGCGCCGGGGACGGCGAACATCGCGGTAGGCATTCCGACGTTCAACCGGCCGTCCGACTGTGCCAACGCGTTGCTTGATCTCACCGCCGATCCGTTGGTGGACGCGGTCGTGAGCGCCGTGATCGTGCCCGACCAGGGCACCCGTAAGGTCCGTGACCACCCGGATTTCCCGGCGGCCGCGGAACGACTGGGCAATCGCCTATCCATCCACGACCAGCCCAACCTCGGCGGCTCCGGAGGCTACAGCCGGGTGATGTACGAGGCGCTGAAAAACACCGACTGCCAACAAATCCTGTTCATGGACGACGACATCCGCCTCGAGCCGGACTCGATCCTGCGGGTGCTGGCGATGAGCCGGTTCGCCAAGACCCCGATGTTGGTGGGCGGCCAGATGCTCAACCTTCAGGAGCCGTCGCACCTGCACATCATGGGCGAGGTGGTCAACCAGGCGAACTTCATGTGGACCGCCGCCCCGCACGCCGAGTACGACCACGACTTCGCCGAGTACCCGCTCAACGACAGCGAGGACAAGAGCAAACTGCTGCACCGGCGCATCGACGTCAACTACAACGGCTGGTGGACGTGCATGATCCCGCGTCAGGTCGCTGAGGAGCTGGGTCAACCGCTGCCGCTGTTCATCAAGTGGGACGACGCAGACTACGGACTGCGTGCTGCCGAGCACGGCTACCCGACGGTCACGCTGCCCGGTGCGGCGATCTGGCACATGGCCTGGAGCGACAAAGACGACGCTATCGACTGGCAGGCCTACTTCCATCTGCGCAACCGACTGGTGGTTGCGGCGATGCACTGGGACGGCGATGTCACCGGGCTGGTCCGCAGCCACCTGAAGGCGACCCTGAAACACCTTGCCTGCCTGGAATATTCAACGGTCGCAATCCAGAACAGGGCGATCGACGACTTCCTCGCCGGCCCGGAGCACATCTTCTCCATCCTGGAATCGGCACTGCCGGAAGTGCATCGGCTGCGCAGGGAATATCCGGATGCGGTGGTCTTGCCGGCCGCCAGCGAGCTACCCCCGCCGGCTCACCAGAGCAAGGCGATGAAGCCGCCGGTGAACCCGTTGACGATCGGCTACCGACTGGCCCGCGGGATCGTGCACAACCTCAAAGTCGCCGACCCGACCGCCCACGAGCGTCCCGAGTTCAACGTGGCGACGCAGGATGCGCGTTGGTTCCGGCTCTGCACGGTCGACGGCGTCACCGTCACCACGGCCGATGGTTGCGGCGTGGTGTACCGGCAGCGCGACCGCGCCAAGATGTTCTCGTTGCTGTTCCAGTCGCTGCGTCGGCAGCGTCAGTTGACCCGCCGTTTCGACCAGATGCGCCGGGCCTACCGCGACGCCTTGCCCGTGCTGTCCAGCAAACAGAAGTGGGAGATGGTGTTGCTGCCTGGTCCCAACCAAGAGTCGGCGCATGGCTGAAGTCCTTTCCCCAGCGGAACCGCCGCACGGCGAAGTCGCCATGATGGTTGCCGTCCAGTCGGCGTTGGCGCAACGCCCCGGGGTGCTGCCCACCACTCGCGCAATGTCGCACTTTGGTGAGCACAGCATCGGCTGGCTGGTCGTAGCGCTGCTCGGGGCGATCCTGTCGCCGAGCAGGAGGCGCGACTGGGTATTGGCCGGCGCCGGCACTTTCGCGGCACACGCCGCAGCCGTCGTGGTCAAGCGGATAGTCAGGCGCAAGCGGCCGCATCATCCTGCCGTTGCGGTCAATGTCGGCACCCCGAGCCAGCTCAGCTTCCCGTCGGCGCACTCCACGTCGACGACGGCTGCGGCGATCCTGCTGGGCCGGGCCGGCGGGCTGCCCGCCGGTGTCCTGCCCGCGGTGCTGGTGCCGCCGATGGCGTTGTCGAGAATATTGCTGGGTGTGCACTACCCCAGTGACGTTGCCGCCGGCGTCGCGCTCGGCGCAGGGGTTGCTGCATTAGCCGTCCGGGTGGACAAGAGGTGGGTGCGATGAGCGAGGACACCGCAGAGGTGACTGGATCTCCGAAGAACATTGTGACCGGGGTGATCAAGGCGATGCGCCCACGTCAGTGGGTGAAGAACGTGCTCGTGCTGGCCGCGCCATTGGCGGCGGCGGGACGCGGCGGCCGCTACGACCTCTTCGATCTCGCAGGCAAGGTTTCGATCGCCTTCGTGGTGTTCAGCCTGGCGGCCTCGGCGGTGTATCTGGTCAACGACGCGCGCGACGTCGAGGCTGACCGGGAACACCCCACCAAGAGGTTCCGGCCGATCGCCGCCGGCGTGGTGCCCGAATCGCTGGCCTACTCACTGGCGGTGGTGCTGGCCGCGGTATCGCTGGGCCTCTCCTTCTGGCTGACGCCCAACCTGGCCGTCGTGATGGCGGTCTACCTGGTCATGCAGATGGGCTATTGCTTCGGCCTCAAGCACCAAGCTGTCATCGACATCTGCATCGTGTCGTCGGCGTATCTGATTCGTGCCATCGCGGGCGGCGCGGCCACCGATATCCCACTGTCCCAGTGGTTCCTGTTGACGGCCGCCTTCGGATCGCTGTTCATGGTGGCCGGCAAGCGCTACGCCGAGTTGCAACTGTCCGAACGAACCGGCGCGGCGATCCGCAAATCGCTGGAGAGCTACACCAACAGCTACCTGCGATTCGTCTGGACGTTGTCGGCCGCCGCAGTGGTCATGTGCTACGGACTGTGGGCATTCGAGCGCGACCGCTACTCGGGATCCTGGTTCGCGGTATCGATGATTCCGTTCACCATCGCGATCCTGCGCTACGCCGTGGACGTCGACGGTGGTCTGGCCGGCGAGCCGGAGGACATCGCGCTGCGCGACCGCGTGCTGCAACTGCTGGCACTGGCGTGGATCGCATCAGTTGGTGCCGCCGTTGCCTTCGGCTAGTCAACGACTCAAAGCCCTGCAAGTCGCTGCCCTGCAAGCTCGGGCCCGCCGGCCGGCGGCCCGCCGGGTCAAGTGGCCCGTTTTTCCGTACCAGATCGTGGTCCGGATCAGCCTGTGGATCAGCGTGGTGGTGGTTGCCGTGCTGTTCGGTTGGGGCGCTTGGCAACGGCGCTGGATTGCTGACGACGGTCTGATCGTGCTGCGCACGGTGCGGAATCTGTTGGCCGGTAACGGCCCGGTCTTCAATGCCGGCGAGCGGGTCGAGGCCAACACCTCGACCGCCTGGACATATTTGCTCTACGTCGGCAGTTGGTTGGGCGGGCCACTACGGCTGGAGTACGTGGCGCTGGCTACCGCGCTGATCCTGTCGGTGCTGGGCGTGGTGCTGCTCATGTTGGGCACCGGCCGGTTGTACGCGCCCAGCCTGCGCGGCCGTCGGGCAATCATGCTCCCGGCCGGGGCTCTGGCGTACATCGCGGTACCGCCGGCGCGTGATTTCGCCACTTCCGGGCTGGAAGCCGGGCTGGTGCTGGCCTATCTGGGGCTGCTGTGGTGGATGATGGTTTGTTGGGGGCAGCCGCTGCGGGTCCGCGCGCAGAGCCGCTTGTTCATCTGCGCGCTCGCCTTCGTCGCTGGATGCAGCGTGCTGGTGCGGCCCGAGTTGGCGCTGATCGGCGGCGCGGCATTGATCATGATGCTGATCGCGGCGCGAAGTTGGCGGCGTCGGGCACTGATTGTGGCGGTCGGCGGAATCCTGCCGGTCGCTTACCAGATCTTCCGGATGGGCTACTACGGGCTGCTAGTGCCGGGGACCGCGTTGGCCAAAGACGCCGCCGGGGACAAGTGGGAACAGGGCTTCACCTATCTGGCCAACTTCAACGGGCCGTACTCGCTGTGGATACCGGTCATCGTGCTGGTGCTGCTGGGCGTCGTGGTGACGGCCTCCCGACGGCGTCCGTCGTTCATGCGTCCCACCCTCGCGACCGACTACGGCCGGGTGGCCCGGGCGGTGCAAAGCCCCGCCGCGGTGGTGACTTTTATGGTCGTCAGCGGGTTGTTGCAGGCGTTGTACTGGATCCGGCAAGGTGGCGACTTCATGCACGGCCGGGTGCTGCTCGCGCCGCTGTTCTGTTTGCTGGCTCCCGTTGCCGTGGTGCCGGTGGTGATCCCCGATGGCAAGGATTTCTCGCGGCGGACCGGGTACTGGCTGGCCGGAGCCATCAGCGTGCTGTGGCTGGGCGTCGCCGGCTGGTCGCTGTGGGCAGCAAACTCACCGGGGATGGGCGACGACGCCACCCACGTCAGCTACGCGGGCATCGTGGACGAACGGCGCTTCTACGCACAGGCGACCGGTCGAGCGCACCCGCTGACGGCGGCCGATTACCTCGACTATCCGCGGATGGCCGCGGTGCTGGTGGCGCTCAACAACACTCCGGACGGCGCCTTGCTGCTGCCGTCGGGCAACTACACGCAGTGGGATCTGGTGCCGATGATCCCGGCGGGCAGTGCCCCGGGCATTCCGGCCAACCAGAAGCCGCAACACGCAGTGTTCTTCACCAACCTGGGCATGCTGGGCATGAACGTGGGGCTCGATGTCCGGGTGATCGACCAGATCGGGCTGGCCAACCCACTCGCCGCACACACCGAGCGGTTGAAGCACGGCCGCATCGGACACGACAAGAACCTGTTCCCGGACTGGGTGGTGGCCGACGGACCGTGGGTCAAGTGGCCGCCGGGCATCCCGGCCTACCTCGATCAACAGTGGGTAGCCGAGGCCGAGGCAGCCTTGAAGTGCCCGGCCACGCAATCGGTGCTCAACTCGGTGCGCGCACCCATGAGCGTGCGCCGGTTCGTGTCCAACGTGCTGCATGCCTACGAATTCACTCAATACCGGATTGACCGGGTTCCGCTTTATGAACTCGTCAAATGCGGTCTCGAGGTGCCGCGGGTGCCACCCACTCCGCCGCATGAATAAGTGATGGCTCACAATTTTTTTAGCTTTCTCTCAAGACTGCTCGACACGGTCTTCGGCTTGCCGACCGATATGGCCAGCAACGTCGTATTTGCGCTCAACCAGCGCGCACCGTGCGGTGGGCACATTTCGAGACGCCGTTTTCGAATCGGATTACACGTTTGAAAGTCGCGTCAGACCGCCGCCGAAAGACGCCACGACCGACGGGCTGGAGGAGAGCTGGAGCCTCAAGGTGTGGTTGACTACACGAGCACTGCAGCGCCGCGTGCGTGCAGTCTGACCCAGTTCGGGACGCGACCCCCAAGCATCGTGATGCGTAAGGGCGCGCCCACAAGGATGAGGATGAGGAAGCAAGGATGAAGCTTGTTGACAGGTTTCGTGGCGCCGTAACCGGTACGCCACGCCGACTCATGGTGGGTGCCGTCGGCGCGGCCCTGCTGTCGGGTCTGGTGGGCTTCGTCGGCGGTTCGGCGACCGCGAGTGCGTTCTCGCGTCCCGGTCTGCCGGTGGAATACCTGCAGGTGCCGTCGGCCGCGATGGGCCGCAACATCAAGGTCCAGTTCCAGAGCGGTGGAGCCAACTCGCCGGCGCTGTACCTGCTCGATGGCATGCGCGCCCAGGAAGACTACAGCGGCTGGGACATCAACACCCCGGTTTTCGAGTGGTACCTGCAGTCGGGCATCTCCGTGGTCATGCCGGTCGGCGGCCAGTCCAGCTTCTACAGCGACTGGTACAACCCGGCTTGCGGTAAGGCCGGTTGCACCACGTACAAGTGGGAGACCTTCCTGACCAGCGAGCTGCCTGCCTACCTGGCGAGCAGCAAGAGCGTCAAGGCGACCGGCAGCGCTGCCGTCGGTCTGTCGATGGCCGGCTCGTCGGCTCTGATCCTGGCCGCGTACCACCCGGACCAGTTCATCTACGCCGGCTCGCTGTCGGCGCTGCTCGACCCCTCGCAGGCCATGGGCCCGTCGCTGATCGGTCTCGCCATGGGTGACGCCGGTGGTTACAAGAAGGACGACATGTGGGGCCCGGTCGAAGGCGGGGCTTGGCAGCGTAACGACCCGACTCTGCAGGTCGGCAAGCTGGTTGCCAACAACACCCGCCTCTGGGTTTACTGCGGCGACGGCAAGCCGTCGGACCTCGGTGGCAACAACCTGCCCGCGAAGTTCCTGGAAGGCTTTGTGCGGACCAGCAACCTGAAGTTCCAGGAGGCGTACAACGGCGCTGGTGGCCACAACGCCATCTTCAACTTCGACGCCAACGGCACGCACGACTGGCCGTACTGGGGCGCTCAGGTCCAGGCGATGAAGGGTGACCTGCAGTCGACCCTGGGTGCGACCCCCGGTGCCGGTCCGGCCACCGCGGCAACCGCCCCGACCCCGGGCACCTAAACCGTTGTCTGAACCCTTCGGGGTTTGAGAACAAATCAAAACTGACGGCGGCGACCCACCCGGGTCGCCGCCGTTAGTTATTGGCACGTTAGCTCCGCTATACCCCGTCGATACCGGGTGTGGTTAGCTACCTTGCGGGTTGTGCCTTGCCGCGCACCCACCACGAGCTGAACGCAGAACGCTGCAATACACGATGGAGGGTGGACATGAGGGGTCTGTCGGTGCTGCTACGGCTGCTCTGCGTAGCCGTGATCGCTGTCGCATTCGGTGGGGCGATGACCGGAGCACGTATTGGCCCCATGGGCCCCGCAGGTACGGCGCAGGCGGCCCCCTACGAGACGCTGATGGTGCCATCGGGCGCGATGGGCCGCGACATTCCGGTGGCCTTCCTCGCCGGCGGGCCGCACGCGGTGTACCTGCTGGACGCCGCCGACGCGAACCCCGACGTGAGCAACTGGGTCACCGCGGGCAACGCGTTCGGCACGCTGGCCGGAAAGGGCATCTCGGTGGTGGCGCCGGCCGGTGGCGCATTCAGCATGTACACCAACTGGGAGCAGGACGGCAGCAAGCAGTGGGACACGTTCCTGTCTAGCGAGCTGCCTGACTGGCTGGCTGCCAACAAGGGCCTGGCTCCCGGCGGACACGGCGTCGTCGGCGCCTCGCAGGGCGGTTATGGCGCGATGGCGCTGGCTGCGTTCCACCCGGACCGCTTCGGCTTCGCCGGTTCGTTGTCGGGCTTCCTGTACCCGTCGGAGACCTTCACCAATGGCGCGATCCTGGCCGGGCTGCAGCAGTTCGGTGGCGTGGACGGCAACGGCATGTGGGGAGCCCCACAGTTGGGTCGCTGGAAGTGGCACGACCCGTGGGTGCACGAGGCCTTGCTGGCCCAGAACAACACCCGCGTCTGGGTCTGGAGCCCGACCACCGGGGCGGCCAGCAATCCCGCTGCCATGATGGGCGCCGGCGAGGCGGCGATGGGTACCAGCCGGACCTTTTACCAGCATTACCGCGAGGTTGGCGGGCACAACGGGCACTTCGACTTCCCCGGTGGCGGCGACAACGGCTGGGGTTCGTGGGCCGGACAGCTCGGCGCCATGTCAGGTGACATCGTCGGCGCGATTCGCTGATCGACCATTGATCTAGCTGGCCGGCGCCGCGTCAAACGGTGCCGGTTCAGGACGGATGGCTCCGCGCAACGAGCCGGTACCGTGTAGGCAGTGCAGCAGAGCGGTACAACCGCATCATGCCTGCGCCGGTGAGTTTAGGGCGCGACGGTGCGCTTACCTTGCACCACTCGCCCAGCCCATTGCCCGGGGCCTTTCCGGGCCCCTACCGGACTTCGTTAGCAGGAGAACATGGCCAATACCGCCCGGCGCAAACGCCGCCGACTGCTCGCCTGGGCAGCGGCGGCCTCGATGGCTCTGGTTGTGGCCTTGGTCATCGTGGCCGGGGTCATGTTGTTGCGGCACCACGACGTGCCGCCCAGCGCGGTGCCCCCGGGCGTGCTGCCTCCATCGCCCACCACGTCCCATCCGAGCCATCCGCGTCCTGCCTCGCAGGACGCTTCCTGCCCCGATGTGCAGCTGATCTCCATTCCCGGTACCTGGGAGTCCTCCCTGACCGACGACCCGCTGAACCCAGTTCAGTTTCCGCGGGCCTTGCTGCTCAACGTGACCGCACCGATCGCTCAGCAGTTCCCTGCGGGCCGGGTGCAGACGTACACCGTGCCCTACACGGCGCAGTTCCGGAATCCGATGTCCGCCGACAACCAGATGACGTACAACGACAGCCGCGCCGAAGGTACCCGCGCGACGGTCAAGGCCCTGACCGACATGAACACCAGGTGCCCGTTGACCAGTTACGTGATCGTCGGCTTCTCGCAAGGCGCGGTGATCGGCGGTGACGTCGCCAGTGACATTGGTAACGGCCTCGGTCCCGTCGACGAGGATCTGGTCCTCGGTACCACGTTGATCGCCGACGGGCGCCGCCAGGACGGGGTGGGCAACAACGTGCCCCCCACGCCGCCAGGTGTGGGAGCCGAGATCACCCTGCACGAGGTGCCGATCCTGTCCGGGCTGGGGTTGACCATGACCGGCGCGCGACCGGGCGGCTTCGGTGCGCTCGACACCCGGACCAACGAGATCTGCGCCGAGGGCGACTTGATCTGTGCCGCCCCGAAAGAGGCATTCAGCCCCGCCAACCTCCCGGCCACCATGAATACGCTGGCCGGAGGCGCTGGTCAGCCCATCCACGCGATGTACGCCACTACCGACTTCTGGAATTCCGACGGACTGTCCGCCACGCAGTGGACGTTGAATTGGGCGAAAGCCGTCCTGGACAAGGCGCCGCACCCGAAGCACAGCTGACACCAGACTTGCGATCGGCCCGCGTCTGGCCTTGCAGGCCGTTCAGTCACAGCTTGGCCACGATCCGGTCTCAGTAGCCGCCCCACTGGAGCGGGAGCAGTCGACACAGCCCCTCTCGATGGGGCAGCGGACGCGCCCAGGCGTACCTTGTGATTTGGTCTGCCGCCATCCGGCCCTTAACATTAAGAGAAAATTAAGAGCATGTGGTTGACCCGGCTGGGTCAAAGTCGGCAATGACGAGCGCCCGCGTGAGTGGAAGCTGGTTGGGGCCGGGCCGCGCGTAGATCTTTAGTCGGCTGGATCGTCAGTAGCCGACCCGGTGGCGCAGGTCATCGGATAGGTGAGTACCCGTCGGTTCAGGCCGGCAAAACAGAGCTCGCCGGCTCGGAGAGATCAGGGTCGGCAACTAAAGAGTTTGTGACAGGAGAGGGCGGAATGGCCTACCACAACCCGTTCATCGTGAACGGAAAGATCAAGTTCCCCAAGAACACCAACTTGGTCCGCCACGTCGAAAAGTGGGCCAAGGTTCGCGGCGACAAACTGGCCTACCGCTTCCTGGACTACTCCACCGAACGCGACGGCGTGGAGCGCGACATCTCGTACTCGGACTTCAGCTCCCGCAACCGCGCCGTCGGAGCACGCCTGCAGCAGGTCACCCAGCCGGGCGACCGGATTGCCATCCTGTGCCCGCAGAACCTGGACTACCTGGTTTCCTTCTTCGGCGCGCTGTACTCGGGCCGGATCGCGGTGCCGCTGTTCGACCCTGGCGAGCCGGGTCACGTCGGTCGCCTGCATGCGGTGCTCGACGACTGCACTCCGTCCACGATCCTCACCACCTCGGACTCCGCCGAGGGAGTGCGCAAGTTCATCCGCGCCCGTTCGGCCAAAGAACGTCCCCGGGTGATCGCCGTCGACGCGGTGCCGACCGAAGTCGCCTCCACCTGGGTGGAACCCGACGCCGACGAGACCACCACGGCCTACCTGCAGTACACCTCCGGCTCGACCCGTACTCCGACCGGTGTGCAGATCACCCATCTCAACCTGCCCACAAATGTGCTTCAGGTACTCAATGCGTTGGAGGGCAACGAAGGTGACCGCGGCGTCAGTTGGCTGCCGTTCTTCCACGACATGGGCCTGATTACCGCCCTGTGCGCCCCGGTGTTGGGCCAGAGCTTCACGTTCATGACGCCGGCCGCGTTCGTGCGCCGGCCCGGCCGGTGGATCCGCGAGCTGGCTCGCAAGCCCGGAGAGACCACGCAAGGCACCATTTCGGCCGCCCCTAACTTCGCGTTCGAGCACGCCGCCGTTCGCGGTCTGCCTCGCGACGACGAGCCGCCACTGGACCTGAGCAACGTCAAGGGGATCCTCAACGGCAGCGAGCCGGTCTCGCCGGCGTCCATGCGCAAGTTCTATGAGGCGTTCGCGCCTTACGGTTTCCGGATGTCCTCCATCAAGCCCTCCTACGGCTTGGCAGAGGCGACGCTGTTCGTGTCGACCACTCCGATGGATGAGGAACCGAAAATCATTCACGTCGACCGCGACGAGCTGAACAAGCAGCACTTCGTCGAGGTGGCCGCGGACGCGCCGAACGCCGTCCCGCAGGTCTCCGCCGGCAAGATCGGCGTCGATGAGTGGGCGGTCATCGTCGACGTCGACACCGCCAGCGAACTGCCGGACGGACAGATCGGCGAGATCTGGTTGCACGGCAAAAACCTGGGCGTCGGCTACTGGGATAAGGAACAGGAGACCGTCGACACCTTCAAGAACATCCTCAAATCCCGCGTATCGGAGTCACACGCCGAAGGCGCCCCTGACGACGGCACCTGGGTGCGCACGGGTGACTACGGCACCTACCACAACGGGCACCTCTACATCGCGGGCCGAATCAAGGATCTCGTCATCATCGACGGGCGTAACCACTACCCGCAGGACCTCGAGACCACCGCACAGGAGGCCACCAAGGCGCTGCGGATCGGCTACGTCGCCGCGTTCTCGGTATCGGCGAACGAGTTGCCGCAGAAGGTATTCGACGACCCGCACGCCGGCCTGAAGTACGAGTCCGACGACAGCTCCGAGCAACTTGTGATCGTCGGTGAGCGGGCGGCGGGTGCGCACAAGCTCGAATATCAGCCGATCGCCGACGACATCCGGGCGGCCATCGCCGTCGGGCACGGGGTGACCGTGCGCGACGTGCTGCTGGTGCCGGCCGGCACTATTCCGCGAACTTCGAGTGGCAAGATCGGCCGCCGCGCCTGCCGCACGGCCTACCTCGACGGCAGCCTGCGCAGCGGCGTCGGCTCCCCGTCGACCTTCGCCACGTCCGACTGACGTCGGATCCAACACGATCAAGGTAGCCATGGCTGACACAGAAGACGCTCAGGAGAACTCGCCCGCCAAGAAGACCGAGCTTACGGTCCCCGAGATGCGCAAATGGTTGCGCGAATGGGTGGGCAATGCCATCGGGAAGTCGCCTGATTCGATCGACGAGTCGGTGCCGATGGTGGAGCTGGGCCTGGCGTCGCGTGACGCCGTGGCCATGGCCGCCGACATCGAAGACATGACCGGTGTCACGCTCTCGGTGGCGGTCGCGTTCCAGCACCCCACAATCGAGTCGCTGGCGACGCGGATCGTCGAGGGCGAGCCTGAACGGCCCGAGGACGACGACGCCGATGCCGCCGACTGGACCCGCAATGGTCCCGCCGAGCGCGTCGACATCGCGATCGTCGGCCTGGCGACCCGCCTGCCCGGCGACATGAATTCCCCGGATGAGACCTGGGCGGCGCTGATGGAAGGCCGCGACGCGATCACCGACCTCCCCGAAGGCCGCTGGTCAGAGTTCCTCGAGGAGCCCCGCCTGGCCGAGCGCATCGGACAGGCGCGCACCCGCGGCGGCTACCTGAAGGACATCAAGGGCTTCGACTCCGAGTTCTTCGCGGTCGCCAAGACCGAAGCCGACAACATCGACCCGCAGCAGCGGATGGCGTTGGAGCTGACCTGGGAGGCGCTCGAGCACGCCCGTATTCCGGCGTCGAGCCTGCGTGGCGAGTCCGTCGGCGTGTACGTCGGGGTCACCAACAACGACTACGGATTCCTGGCCATTTCGGACCCGACCGTCGCGCACCCCTACGCGATCACCGGTAACTCCGGTGCGGTCGTCGCCAACCGGGTTTCCTATTTCTTTGACTTCCGTGGACCGTCCGTCATGGTCGACACCGCGTGCTCGAGTTCGTTGGTGGCCATGCACCAAGCGGTGCAGGCGCTGCGTAACGGCGAGGCCGACGTAGCGATCGCCGGCGGGGTTAATGCCCTGGTCACCCCAGCTGTGACGCTTGGTTTCGACGAGATCGGTGCCGTGCTGGCACCGGACGGCAAGATCAAGTCGTTCTCTGCCGACGCCGACGGCTACACCCGCTCCGAGGGTGCCGGCATGCTGGTGCTCAAGCGGGTGGACGACGCCCGTCGCGACGGCGACCAGATTCTGGCTGTTATCGCCGGTAGCGCGATCAACCACGACGGCCGCTCCAACGGCCTGATCGCTCCCAACCAGGACGCCCAGGCCGATGTGTTGCGCCGGGCCTACAAGGACGCCGGCATCGATCCGCGCACCGTCGACTACATCGAGGCGCACGGCACCGGCACCATCCTGGGCGACCCCATCGAGGCAGAGGCACTGGGACGCGTCATCGGCAAGGGCCGTGCGGCGGATCGTCCCGCGCTGCTGGGTGCCATCAAGACCAACATCGGCCACCTGGAGTCGGCCGCCGGCGTGGCCAGCATGGCCAAGGTGGTGCTGGCGCTGCACCACGACAAGTTGCCGCCCTCGATCAACTTCGCCGGGCCCAGCCCCTACATCGACTTCGACGCAATGCGGCTGAAGTTCGTCGACACCGCGACCGACTGGCCGCGTTACGGCGGCTATGCACTGGCCGGGGTATCCAGCTTCGGCTTCGGCGGCGCCAACGCGCACCTGGTGGTGCGCGAGGTCCTGCCGCGTGACGTGATCGTGCGTGAGCCGGAACCGGAGACGGTTCCCCAAGCTCCGTCGGTGTCGTCCGGTGGCGGCCTGATCGAGGGTGAAGGCCACTCGCTGCGCTTCGACGACTTCGGCAACATCATCACCGACGATGTACAGGCTGCCGATGAGCCTGAGTACGAGTTGCCGGGCGTCACCGATGAGGCGCTGGCCCTCAAAGCCGCCGCGTTGGAAGAGCTTGCCGCAGAAGGACTCCCGGACCCCGTGTATCCGTTGGTGATTTCGGCGTTCCTGACCTCACGCAAGAAGGCCGCGGCCGCTGAACTCGCGGACTGGTTGGAAAGCCCCGAAGGCCAGGAGTCATCCCTGGAGTCGATCGGCCGCGCACTGTCGCGGCGCAACCACGGCCGGTCGCGCGCGGTGGTGCTAGCCCACAACCATGAAGAAGCCATCAAGGGCATGCGCGCTGTCGCCGAGGGCAAGCAGAAGCCCAACGTCTTCAGTGTCGACGGTCCGGTGACCAACGGTCCGGTGTGGGCCATGGCCGGTTTCGGTGCCCAGCACCGCAAGATGGCGAAGAGCCTGTACCTGCGTAATGAGGTCTTCGCGCAGTGGATCGAGAAGGTCGACTCGCTGATTCAGGACGAGCGCGGTTACTCAGTGCTCGAGCTGATCCTGGACGACTCGCACGACTACGGCATCGAGACCAGCAACGTCACCATCTTTGCGATCCAGATCGCGCTGGGTGAGCTGCTCAAGCACCACGGCGCAAGGCCTACCGCGGTGGTGGGCCAGTCGCTGGGCGAGCCCGCATCGGCGTATTTCGCGGGCGGGCTGTCGCTCGAGGACGCGACCCGGGTGATCTGTTCGCGCTCGCACCTGATGGGTGAAGGCGAGGCGATGCTGTTCGGCGAGTACATCCGGTTCATGGCGATCGTCGAGTACTCCGCCGACGAACTCAAGACGGTGTTCGCGGACTTCCCGGGTCTCGAGGTGTGCGTCTACGCCGCGCCCAGCCAGACCGTCATCGGCGGGCCGCCCGACCAGATCGACGCGATCGTCGCCCGGGCTGAATCCGAGGGCAAGTTCGCCCGCAAGCTTCAGACCAAGGGTGCCGGCCACACCTCGCAGATGGACCCGCTGCTCGGGGAGTTCTCCGCGGAGTTGCAGGGCATCAAGGCGAAGACCCCTTCGATCGGCATCTTCTCCACGGTGAATGAGGGCAGCTTCGTCAAGCCCGGTGGCGAGCCCCTCCACGACGTCGACTACTGGATCAAGGGCATGCGCCACTCGGTGTACTTCACCCACGGCATCCGCAACGCCGTGGACAGCGGTTTCACCACCTTCCTGGAGCTGGCTCCCAACCCGGTCGCGCTGATGCAGATCGGTCTGACCACAGCGGCGGCCGGCCTGCATGACGCCCAGTTGATCGCGACCCTGGCGCGTAAGCAGGACGAGGTCGAGTCGATGGTGTCGACGATGGCCCAGCTCTATGTGCATGGCCACGCTCTGGACGTACGCACGCTGTACAGCCCGGCAGGTGGTCCGCAGGATTACGCGAACATCCCACCGACCCGGTTCAAGCGCAAGGAACACTGGCTGGACGCGCACTTCGCCGGCGACAACTCGGTGCTGATGCCGGGTAACCACGTCGCACTGCCGGACGGCCGGCACGTGTGGGAGTACACGCCGCGGGAGGTCACGCCGGACCTGGCTGCCTTGGTGCGTTCCGCCGCAGCGGCGGTGCTGCCGGACGCCCAACTGACGGCTTCGGAAAAGCGCGCGGTGCCGAGCCAAGGCGCCCGGTTGGTGACGACGTTGACGCGTCACCCCGGTGGTGCGTCGGTTCAGGTGCATGCGCGGATCGACGAGTCGTTTACGCTGGTCTATGACGCGCTGGTGGCGCGCAGCGGTTCCGTTGCGGTGTTGCCCGTTGCGGTCGGGGCCGGCACGGCGATCGCGGGAGGCGAGGCCGGCAGCCCGGCCATCGCCGAAGCTGCCGTCGAGGACGAAGCTGAGACGCTGACCGACACCCTGACCAACCGCTACCTGCCGTCTACCGTCGGTAGATGGTCGGCGGAGTCCGGTGAAACGATCGCCGAGCGGTTGGGCACCATCGTGGCGGCGGCCATGGGCTACGAGCCCGAGGACCTGCCGTGGGAAGTGCCGCTGATCGAGCTCGGCCTGGACTCGCTGATGGCGGTACGGATCAAGAACCGGGTCGAGTACGACTTCGACCTGCCGCCGATCCAGCTGACCGCTGTCCGGGACGCCAATCTCTATGCGGTCGAGAAGCTGATCGAATACGCGATCGAGCACCGCGAAGAGGTCGAGCAATTGCACGACTTCCAGAAGACGCAGACGGCCGAGGACATCGCGCGGGCGCAGGCCGAATTGCTGAGCGGGGCTAAGCCGTCAGCGGTGACCGCGCCGGCACCGGATGCGGAACCGGACCAAAAGGCCGAGCCGGAGCCGGAGACGGTTCCGGAGGCGACCACTGCGCCGCCACCGTCGGACGTGCCGATTCCGCCGCCGCCGACCAACCCGGCTGGACCTTCGGGCTCCAACGGCAACTCCAACGGCGAGGCTGACAAGCCGAATCTCGCCGGTGCTGCCGAGGCGCTCAACTCCGAGGCCGTCGCCAAGGCGCTGAACTCCGACGTGCCGCCGCGTGATGCGGCCGAGCGGGTCACGTTCGCCACCTGGGCGATCGTCACCGGCAAGTCCGCGGGTGGCATCTTCAACCGGCTGCCCAAGCTGGACGAGGAGAAGGCCGCCAAGATGGCGACGCGCCTTTCCGAGCGCGCCGAAGGTCCGATCACCGTCGACGACGTGCTGAGCTCGGAGAACATCGAGGCGCTGGCAGACAAGGTGCGCGGCTATCTGGAGGCCGGCGTGGTCGACGGGTTCGTCCGCACCCTGCGGCCGCGGCCGGAAGGCAGTACCCGGCCGCCGGTGTTCGTGTTCCACCCGGCTGGTGGATCGACCGTCGTGTACGAGCCGCTGCTCAACCGGCTGCCGGCCGACACCCCGATGTTCGGTCTCGACCGTGTCGAGGGCTCGATCGAGGAGCGTGCCGCGCAATACGTCCCGAAGCTGATCGAACTGCAGGGCGACGGGCCCTACATCCTGGCCGGCTGGTCGCTGGGCGGGGTGCTGGCCTACGCGTGCGCGATCGGGCTGAAGCGGCTGGGCAAGGATGTCCGGTGGGTCGGCCTGATTGACGCCGTCCGCGCCGGCGAGGAGATCCCGCAGACCAAGGAAGAGGTCCGCAAGCGCTGGGACCGCTACGCCAAGTTCGCCGAGAAGACGTTCAACGTCACCATTCCGGCGATCCCGTACGAGCAGCTCGAGGAGCTCGACGACGAGGGCCAGATTCGGTTCGTCCTCGACGCCGTCGGCCAGAGCGGTGTGCAGATCCCGGCCGGGATCATCGAGCACCAGCGCACGTCGTACCTGGACAACCGCGCGATCGACACCGCTGAGATCCATCCATTCGATGGGCATGTCACCCTCTACATGGCCGATCGCTACCATGACGACGCGATCATGTTCGAGCCGCGGTACGCGGTCCGCAAGCCGGACGGCGGCTGGGGTGAGTTCGTTGCCGACCTCGAGGTCGTGCCGATCGGTGGCGAGCACATCCAGGCCATCGACGAGCCGATCATCGCCAAGGTGGGCGAGCACATGACCGGAGCCCTGAACGACATCGAGGCGCAACGATCGAGTGAGGTAGGCAAGTAGTGACGGATATCGTTCCAGACCCAGCTCCCGTAGTAGTGCATTCCACCGCCGAGAAGCTGGCCGAGCTGCGGGCTCGTCTGGAACAGGCCAAAGAACCCGGCGGCGAGAAGGCCGCCGCCAAGCGCGACAAGAAGGGCATCCCGAGCGCCCGCGCCCGCGTCCATGCGCTGGTCGATCCCGGGACTTTCTTTGAGATCGGGGCGCTGTGCAAGACCCCGGGTGACCCCAACGCGCTTTATGGCGACGGCGTTGTCACCGGGCACGCACTGATCGACGGCCGACCGGTCGGGGTGTTCTCGCACGACCAGACGGTGTTCCAGGGCACGGTCGGCGAGATGTTCGGCCGTAAGGTCGCCCGGCTGATGGAGTGGTGCGCGATGGTCGGCTGCCCGATCGTCGGTATCCAGGACTCCGGTGGAGCCCGCATTCAGGACGCGGTCACCTCGCTGGCCTGGTACGCGGAGTTGGGCTCGCGCCACGAAGCTTTGTCCGGAGTGGTGCCGCAGATCTCCCTGATCTTCGGCAAGTGTGCCGGGGGAGCGGTTTATTCGCCTATCCAGGACGACCTACTCGTCTCGGTGCGTGACCAGGGCTACTTCTTCGTCACCGGTCCTGACATCATCCGTGAAGTCACCGGCGAGGACGTCACTCTTGACGAACTCGGCGGCTCCGATGCGCAGGCCAGTTACGGCAACATCCACCAAGTGGTGAATTCCGAAGCCGAAGCGTTCCAGTACGTGCGCGAGTTCCTGTCGTTCCTGCCGTCCAACTGCTTCGGCACGCCGCCCGTCATCAATCCCGGAATGGAAACCCAGGTCACGCCGACCGACCTGGAACTGGACTCGATCGTGCCGGACTCCGACAATGCTGCCTACGACATGCACGAGATCCTGCTGCGCATCTTTGACGACGGCGACTTCCTCGACGTCGCGGCGCAGCACGGGCCCGCGATCATCACGGGGTATGCCCGGATCGACGGGCGCCCGGTGGGCGTGATCGCGAACCAGCCGATGTACATGTCCGGGGCGATCGACAACGAAGCCTCCGACAAGGCGGCGCGGTTCATCAGGTTCTGCGATTCGTTCCAGATTCCGCTGGTGTTCGTGGTGGACACGCCCGGCTTTCTGCCGGGGGCCGAGGAAGAGAAGCGCGGCATCATCAAGCGCGGCGGCCGGTTTCTCTACTCCGTGGTCGAGGCGGACGTGCCGAAGGTGACAATCACGATCCGCAAGTCATACGGCGGTGCCTACGCGGTGATGGGCTCCAAGCAGCTGACCGCCGACTTCAACTTCGCCTGGCCCACCGCCCGTATCGCGGTGATCGGCGCCGAGGGGGCCGCGCAGTTGCTGATGAAGCGCTTCCCGGACCCGACCACGCCCGAAGCGCAGCAGATCAAGAAAGACTTCATCGAGGGCTACAACCTCAACATGGCGATCCCGTGGACGGCCGCCGAACGCGGCTTCATCGACGCGGTCATCGACCCACACAGCACCCGGCTGCTGTTACGCAGGTCGATGCACCTGTTGCGGGACAAGCAGAACTGGACGCGGTTGGCGCGCAAGCACGGCCTGATCCCCGTTTAGAAGCTAGCTCCCGCCACTGACGGTGGCGCCCGTGGCGCCGGTGGCGCCCGGCGTACCGCCCGCACCCGGTAGGCCGCCTGCCCCGCCCTTGCCGCCGACCACGGTGTCCAAGCCCGTCGCCGACTTGGCGACGCCGCCCGCACCGCCGGTGCCGCCGTTGCTGCCCGAATTCAGGCCATTGCCGCCTGCGCCACCCTCGCCTCCGGTGGCGGTAATTCCACCCTTACCGAAAGCGGAGCCCAGGCCGCCCACTCCACCGGTGCCTCCACCAGCCCCGCCATTGCCTCCGACACCACCGGCGCCGCCGGTCGAGTTTCCGGTTCCCGGAGTGTCGGCGCCGCCGCCGGCACCGCCGGTCCCTCCGAAACCGGTAATCCCGAGGCCGCCCGCGCCGCCTTTGCCGCCGGTCATGGCGTCGCTGTTGAACGCATTCAGAAATACGAAGCCGTTCCCGCCCAGCCCACCGGTGCCGCCGTTCAACTGACCAGTCCCGCCGGCGCCTCCATTACCGGCTGAGACCGATGCATTGACGTAGGTAAAGGCGGTTCCGCCGATCCCCCCGTTGCCGCCATTGCCGCTGCTGCCAGTGCCGCCGACACCTCCATCGGTAGCGACGGCAGCAGCTGCAGCTGCGCCGTTTTGAACACTTGCGCGACCGCCTGTCCCGCCTGTCCCACCAGTGGTGCCGTTGCCGCCGACTCCCGCCTTGCCACCGGTCGCGGTCGCCGTCGACGTAGCGTTGCTGATTGTCGCCTCACCGCCGGTTCCGCCGTTTCCTCCTTTGGCGGTCATGCCGCCGCTAGTGCCGTCCGCACCCGTCCCGCCAGTGGCGTTTCCGGTGCCCGCGTTGATGGCACCGCCACCATTACCACCGCTTCCGCTGGTGCCGGTGCCGCCTACGCCGCCCTTGCCGCCACTCGCGCCGACGACATCAACCGTCCCGTTCGGGTTGAAGATTCCAGCAACCCCGGCATTGCCACCGTTGCCGCCGTTCACCGAACCGGCGCCGCCGTTGCCACCCGTGCCGGCTGCGACGGGCCCTAACCCGGCCGACCCTAGGACGCCCTTGGACGTGGCTTGCCCAGCATTTCCACCATTGCCGCCGTTTCCGCCGTTCGTGCCTGATCCGCCGGCCCCGCCATTTCCGCCGGTGGTGATTGCCGTAGAAGTGGCGTTGGTGATGCTGGCATTGCCGCCGTTCCCGCCGGCTCCGCCAGTGGCGGTGGCGACGCTGGCGCCTGTCCCGCCGGCTCCTCCGGTGGCCGCTCCGGTGCCGTTCGCCGTTGCAGTGCCGCCGTTTCCGCCGGCCCCACCATTACCTGAGCTCACGCCGATGCCCGCTGCGCCGGTGCCGCCAATAGCGGCACCGGCGCCGTCCGCCACTGCGTTTCCGCCGCTTCCGCTCGCCCCGGCCCCGGTAGTCCCGACCCCACCGCTGCCACCGAGGCCCCCGAGAGCGTTACCCGCACCGGTGCTGTGCGCGCTGCCGCCGCCGCCGCCGCTGCCCCCGGTGCCTGCGCTGCCGACTCCGCCCTTGCCACCGACTCCACCGACGGCGTCTCCGGGACTGGTGCTGTAGCCGCCGGCGCCCCCTGTGCCGCCGGCACCACCGTTGGCACCCGTACCGCCGTTCCCGCCGACACCGCCGTTGACACCGGTGCCGCCGTTGCCGCCGCTGCCGCCGTTACCCAGGCCGCCGGCGGTGCCGCCGATACCGGTGAGGCCACCCACACCGGCCGCGCCGCCGACTCCGCCAGCGCCGCCATCGCCATAAACCGGGCCCGCATCGACGCCGTTGCCGCCCTGGCCGCCGGTGCCGCCGGTCCCGCCCACGCCGCCGTTGCCGCTGAACCCGCCGTTGCCAACACCGCCGGCACCACCGGTGCCGCCGGCGCCTCCGTTACCGGCCTGGCCGCCCGCGCCGGCGCCGGGGCCGCTATCGACTGCTCCGTTCCCGCCCTGGCCACCCGCGCCGCCTACGCCGCCGGCGCCGCCGGCGCCGCCGACGCCCTGCGCCCCGGCCACACCCTGGAACATGCCGGCCTTGCCACCGGGGCCGCCAACGCCGCCCTGGCCGCCGGTGCCGCCGGTGCCGCCATCAGTGCCGGTACCGCCCATACCGTTGTTCGTGCCCGCCAGCCCTGCTGCACCGACGGCGCCGGCACCCCCGGCGCCCCCGGCGCCGCCAAAACCGCCCGGACCGCCGACGCCGCCGTTGCCGAAGAAGAACCCGCCGTTGCCGCCGGCCCCACCGTTGCCCCCCGCCAAGCCGGTTCCGCCCATGGCGCCTGCGCCGCCGACTGAGCCCGCGACACCCGAGCCACCCGAGCCGCCATTGCCGCCGTTACCGAACAAGCCGGCATCGCCACCGCGGCCGCCCGCTTGCCCGACCGCTCCCGAGCCGCCGTTTCCGCCGTTGCCCCACAAAATCCCGCCTGCTTGACCAGCGGCGCCGGTGCCCGCTGCGCCGGCCTTGCCGTCGCCGATCAGTGGACGCCCGATCAATGTCTGCGTCGGTAAATTGATGATGTAGAGGGCTAAGCGTTCCGTCAGCTGAATTGGCAGGTTGAACAAATCCAACGCGAACCCGACCGGCTGTCGCAGTGGCGCCGGCACGAAGTTGTTGAGGAACAGCAGCTCCAGTTGCACGACAACATCGATGGCATCGGCCGACGGATAGGCAACGCTGGAACCCAGCATGGTCGCGACGAAATTGGCGTTGTATGCCGCCGCCTGCTTCTGCAGCGCTTGAAATTCCTGGCCGTGGGTGGCGAACAGCGATGAGATCGCGGCTGACACTTCATCGCCGGCGGCGGCGGCCAATGAGGTGGTTGGGCCCGCAGCCATGGCACTGGCCGTCTGCAGCGACGAACCCACGTTTTGTACTGCCGAAGCCGCGTCCGTAAGTAGCTCCGGCGTGACGGTGACGTAGGACATCGCGGCCTCCCCCTAGCGCGCCGACCGACGAATAGCCTCGGCAGACGAAAAGTGATCGGTCGGCTGGCGCTCGCGCGGCGCTCGGCGGCCGTGGCGCCAGAGTCTACGGCATCCGCCGACTTCTATTTCGCATTCTGTATGAGTGCGACGGAGTGACAGCTACTACGCAGGTTCGACCAAGGTAAGCGTCGGTCCGTACACGTCGTAGGCGAAGCGGACCAGCGTCCCCTGATCGCGGGCCGTCTGCAAAATCCCAAGCCACGCAGCAAAATTCGGGTTGTTGCGGTTCAGGACATAGATGGCGGCGTGGCGGCCGAACAACACTTTCACCGGAGCGTCGGTTCCGCCGATCATGAGTTCGTGGACGGTGTCCTGTTCGATCACCGGTCCGGCAGAGGTGCCGGTCGTTGCTGAGGTTTGGCCGGCGCTGATCGCCTCACCTGGCACTCCGCATCCCGCCACGACCAGCGTCGCCGCTGCGGCTACCGCACAGCCGAACTTTCTCATAGCCGCAGTGCTCCGTCGGCCAGTTCCTCGAAGCGGTCCAGCGCCTCGTCGGTGTCGGCATCGATGCCGCGAAGCGGTCCGCGGTCGGCCAGATAGCGCTGCGCATAAAGCCTGGCCACGAGTGCCTTGCGATCGTTGCCGCGGGCTTCCTGCTCCCACGCCGCCTGCTCGGTGAGCAACGCCCCGGCATAGACGTCACCCATGAACTGGGCGAGGGGGAAGAGGCGGGCCTCGGCCGCCCCTCGGTTCACCTGGTCCAGCTTGGACCACGCGGTGACCGCCTCGTCGAGATCCTCGATCCGGTCGGCGACCAGTCGGGTGGTCTCGTCGTCCGCAGAGACCGACACCGCGTCCCGCAACCGAGCCAGCAGCGCTTCGTGGGCCTGGGTCTGCTCGATGCCGCGCCGTACGTCCAGGCACAGAATGTTGTCCGGGCCCTCCCAGATCGTGTTGACCTGCCCATCCCGCAAAAGCCTTGCTACCGGCCAGGTTTCGATATAGCCGTTACCGCCGTGGATCTCGATCGCATCGGAGGCCGCGGTGATCCCCAACCTGCAGACCTTCAGCTTGGTGACCGGCACCGCGATGCGCTGGCGCACCCGTCGTGGTTGCCGGTGGTTGGCGGCTCCGGTGCCGTCGAACACCAGCGCCAGCGCGGCTTCGACGTCGACGATCATTTCCGCGAGCTTGCGGCGCATCAGGGGCTTGTCGATCAACGCCCCGCCGAACGCCCGCCGCTGCCTCGCGTAGCACAGCGACTCGACCAACGCTCGGCGCGCATTGGCCAGCCCGAACAAGGCAATGCCCAGTCGCGCGGCGTTGGTCAGCTCCATCATGCGTCCGAGGCCCTTCCCATCGGACGCGCCGGTGCTTTCACTGGGCTCGCCAGACAGCAGGAATGCCTCGGCATCGACGAACTCCACCTCGCCCGAAGCGACCGACCGGGTACCGAGTTTGTCCTTGAGGCGCCGGACCCGGACCCCGTTGCGGGATCCGTCCCGGCGGGTGCGCAACACCAGGAAATTAGCGACGCCGCGGCTTGAATCGGGTGCGCCCTCTGGTTTGGCCAGGACAACGAACGCCTCGCCCGCGCAATTGGAGGCGAACCATTTGAAGCCGTTCAGCAGCCACGAGTCGCCGTCGCGGCGGGCCGTCGTCTCCAGCGCGCCCAGATCTGAGCCGCCGGTTCGTTCGGTCAGCAACTGGGCCGTTTCGCCCGCCCACTCGCCGGACTCGAACTTGGCCAGCACATGGTCGCGCACGTCAGCCGGTGCGTACGCGGCGACCAGTGACTGGACCATGCCGCCACCGGTGCCCAGCGCACAGCCCATGCCGATATCGGCCTGATTGAGCAGATAGTTGGACGTGAACATCGCCAGGGACGAGCGGAAGCCCGCATCCCGCGCGGCCTGCCGCAACGCCTGCTGCGAGTCCAGGACCGCACGTTTGGCCGCCGTGAACGATGCCGGCATGACGACACGGCTGACGTCATGCCCCCATCGGTCGTAGCGCTCGAGCCGCGGTGGGTTGCGGTCGGTCTCTTCAGCCCACCTCGCCACCGGTCCGCCCATCAGGTCGCCCATGCCGGTCAGATGGGGCTCCACCACCGCCAGGTCTTCGGGCCTGAAGTAGTAAGCCATGGTGGACTGCAAGGTGGGATCCGTGCGGTACCAGTTGAGACCCACGGCGCCGCCGTAGTTTTCGGTGCGGTAGCGCTCCGACTTTTCCGGCGTCGAGAACGGCAACCGGTCGACGGCCTCCGAGTCGTAGTCACCATTCATATAGCGACGGTATTACAGCGGCGCCTGATATTCGGTGGTGTATTGCTCAGCCGGAGCCCAGTTGTGTTCGGCCGGTATCGAGACGACGACCCATGCGCTGGTCGCACCTCCCCGAATGGGAGCGGTGATGGTGAGCGACGCCAGGCCGGTGCCGTCAAGGTCGACGCCGGTATACGCGGTTCCCGGGTCACCCGGGCCGCAGGGCGCCGAGGACGGCCGAGGCCCTTCGATCAATCCGACGTTGTAATGCTCGCCGGGACGGCTGGGTATGCCCAGCTTTATGTCGGCGACCACCGTCGAACCGGAGGTGTGAAAGGCCGCCGTGCCATGCCCCTCCGATACATGGGGCACCTGGATAGCCGTCTGGACTCGGCTGAAGTCGCAATTCCGCGGGGCTGAACTGATAGGTATCGGACCGGATGCGGCGGCATTCGTCGCCAGCGCCACCCCCGAAGCGGCCAACAGTGTTATTGCCGCAGCGGATATCCCCACCTGATTCAGCTGACGCATATTGTCCACCATTTCGTCGCACGGGTATGTGGCGAATCTAGATATTGACTCGAATTTGCGCAAGCAAACTTAGTGTTCGAAATCAGTTTCGCGCGATGTGCTCGATTGGCGTTGATTTAGCAGTGCGGCGTTGGTATTCGACGTCAGTGCAACATTTTTCGATGTTGCCGGCTTGCGGCGCTGAGCCGGCAGTCAACGGTTCTCGGACAGAATGAGATAGTCCGTCAGCGCATTGCCCACCGCGGCGGCCCCCGACGCGGTCGGGTGTAGCGGTACACCTGCGCCTTTGGTGACATAGCCCTCGACGTACCGCTCGGCGGGTGGCGCGCACATATCGTGGTCCGCGGACAGCGGGCGGGTGTCGAAGAATTCGATCCCCTTCTCGCTCGCCAACTGCCGCTGCCGGTCGTCGAGTTCGTCGACTTTGGCCTGTAGGTAGTTCGCGTCGCCCGGCAGGACGGGTTGGCTGGGAAAACAGCCACCGGGCCGAATGAAGGTCCCGTAGCCCACCACGACGATCCGCGCGCGCGGCGCATTCGTTTTCAGCTGATCGATCATCGCCGCCCATACCGGTACCTGCGCGGCGATGGCCTCGGAAATGCGGTCGACGTTTTCGACGACGAACTTCGTGACACACGGCTTCGGCTCCGCGTCCCTGGCCACACACGACTCCGCGTCGCCCGCCAGTCCGACGTCGTTGGCGCCGACGGTCAGCGTGATCAGGTCCGTCGGCGGGCCGATCATGTCGCTCTGACGGGGAATCAGCGCCAGGTCGGTCTGCTGCTCTCGATTGACGACGTCGTCGGATGTTGCTCCGCTACAGGTCGCGTCGTGGAACGCGGAAGCATGGAGGCGGTGCGCCAGCAAGGACGGATAGTTGTTGGTCGATTTGTGACACGCTCGGGGGGCCGCCGTCTCCGGCACTCCTGGCGCGGCTGCGAACGAGTCGCCCATGGCGACGTAATTGGGCCGTGCGGCCGAACCCGGGCCGACCGGGGGTGCATCGGCGCAGCCGCCGCAGGCGATCAGCCAGGCGCAGCCCACCAGCAGAGCGATGCCAAGGCGTGCCGACCGCATGCAACCAAGTGTTCCATCCCTGTTCGACCGCTGGCCTGGTGTAATGAACCTGCCACACTGCGCAGAAGTGAAGTCCTCGAAGGAGATTGATGTCCGGCGGGATATCGCGGCGTCATCTGGGTGTCGCGACGGGTGCGATGCTGGCGGCCGGGGTCGCGGCTTGCGGATCTCGCGATGACGAACCTGCGGAGCTCTCCCGAACGTCACCCCCGCCCGGGCCCGGCGCGGCAGTCTCGGCGCAGTCGTTGGGCTACACCGTCAACGTCAACAAGGCCGGTGCCCCGGGCTACGTCTTCATGGTCTCCGGCAGCACGGCGGCAAACCCCGGCAGTGCTACGCGGCCGGCGGCGCTGATCATCGCCGACAAGACCGGCAAGCTGGTGTGGCAACGCGAACTGCCGCCCGGCGTGACCGCCGGCAACCTCCGGGTGCAGAGCTACCAAGGCAAACCGGTGCTGACCTGGTGGCAAGGTCTCAAACAGAGCAGTCACGGACTCGGGTTCAGCTACATCGCCGACCAGCACTACAACGTGATCACCACCTTGACTCCCGAAGGTGACTTGTCGGCGGACATCCACGAGTTCCGGTTGACCCCAGAGGGACATGCCTTGATCACCTCATACCAGGAGGTGACCGCCGACCTCAGCGGCGTGGGCGGGCCCAAGGACGGTGCGATCTACAACTGCCTGGCCACGGTGATCGATGTGGCGACGAAGAAGACGGTATTTCGGTGGGACGCGCTGAGCCACATTTCGGTCGCTGATTCGCCGGCCAAGTACAGCGCCGGTCAGGTCTTGGACCCGTACCACATGAACTCGATCTCGTTGGATCCCTCGGGCAACCTTTTGATCAGCATGAGGGCACTGTCCACGGTGTTCAATATCGACCCGCGGACCGGCGCCATCAACTGGCAACTCGGTGGCAAGCACTCGACGTTCGCGCTGGGCGACGGCGTCGAGTTCGCGTATCAACACGACGCGGAGATGCCCGACCCGAATACCCTGACGCTGTTCGACAACCATTTCGAAGGCAGCGCCGGGCAGACCCGCGGGGGATCGGTGCCGACCGCGCTGAAGTGGATCCGTCTCGACCAGGCCGCCCGCACGGCCACTCTGATCCGGGCCCAGACCCACCCCGGCAACCTCAGCACCGGTGCCATGGGCAACCTGCAGCAACTGGCCGGTGGCAACACGTTCTCCGGGTGGGGTACCGCGCTGCACATCGCGGAGTTCAACCCGGCCGGCGACATGGTTTTCGACGCAAGCCTCACCGGTGGCACCTACCGGGCATTCCTCGACGAGTGGTCCGGTGATCCCGTCGAACCGCCGCGTTTGGTCTTCGCCGGAAACACCGTGCATGCCGTCTGGAACGGTGCCACCGCGGTCGTCCGCTGGCGACTGTTACACGGGCCGCAGAGCACCTCGATGACGCCGCTGGTCACCGTTGACTGGGCAGGCTACGACACCGCAATCCCGGTCGACCCGCACGCCGGCGGCTACTACCAGCTTCAGGCGCTGGACGCCGGCGGCGCCGTGATCAACCGGACGCCGCCGCTGCCGCCGCCGCGCTGAACGTACCGGCGGCCCAAGAGCCTACGGCTTGATCCGGATCTTGCCCGGTGACCAGAGTCCGCTGCGGGTGGCCTCGCCGAGGTCCAGACGTGCGGGCGGCGCATCGACGAGCGTGTCGAACTTGCGCAGTGATCCCCAGTCACGGGCCCAGTCCCGAGATAGGTAGGTGGCCATCACGTGGGCCCGCAGCAGCAGGTCGGTGATGCCCAGCAAGCCGCCGTTGGTGCCGTCTTCCCAGGTGTCGGTGTCCAGCTTCTTCGCGTTGTAGTCCGGGGTGATCCGGAACCGCGGAATCTCGGTGACTCCGTTGGTGTGCAGCATCGGCTGCTGGCAGGGGAAGGCCAGCCCGACTGCCCAGTCCAGCAGCACCGGCTGGGTCGAACCGACGTACTCCTGCAATGACCGCAGTTCCGGCACCCGTGGCGGGGTGATCGCGACCCAGTCCTCCGGAGTCAGCGACAGGTCCTCGGCCACCACCCGCACGGCGACAGTGTCAGCGGGCATCTTGTCGCGGGCGAAGCGCAGGTTGCGCCATGCTTTGGGCTGCTCGCCGTAAAGGTCGTCGGGCACCAGACGCCCCGCCGGGACCAGCGGGCCGACACCGGGCCTGGCGTACTCGAGCACCACGGTCTGCCCAGTCGTGTAGTGGTGCAGCACGCTGTTTCCGGTGATCTTGCCGGCCGCGGTGATCACTATTAGCGGATGCCCGGCCAAATAATCCCCATCGGGTTTGGGCAGCGTGTACCACGCCGACGTCAGCCTGCTCTCCTGCTGTGCACCGCTGGTGAAGGTCCCGGCCAGCGGTACCCGGCCGGGATCGAGCTGGTACGGCAGCGGCACCGTCGACCCGTTGATGCCCGGGTTCTTCAGCTTCGTGGGTGCGTCCCAGTCGTAATCGGTGCCCGGTTGGTTGGGCTTCATCACCATCGCCTCGGCGACGGTGTGTTCCGGCACGCCGTTCGGCGAGAAGCCGACGGGAGCGGTCCCACCGAGGGGGCCGAGCGGGCCGTAATCGCCTGGCAGCGGTGTCATGAACCCGGCATTGGTGTCGGGTTCGACCAGCACGTCGTCGGCCAGACCGCAGCCGCCGGCGAAGGCCCGCAGATTGGACCAGCCGTTGGAATAGGTCGGGTACTGCCGCACAATCCCGATCCCCATCGAGGCGACGAAAACCAGCGCCATGAAGCCGGCCGCGAGCGACACCGGGGCCGCTGTCAAGCCGCGGGCTACCCTGCCGTCGCCGCTGGTGCGCGGCGCGAAATGCAGCCAGGCCGCGTACACCGCGGCGAGCACGAACAAAGCGAAAAAGACTGTGCTGACACTGATTCCGGCGATCTTCGGCATGGTGCTGTTGAACGGCACCCCGTAGCTGGACACATACCACCAACCATTCGTGGTGGCGAAACACAGGGCCACCACGAAGAACACCGCAGCCAGGAACGCCATCCGGTTACGCGACCAGCGCAACACCGCCGGCGACACCAGCACCGTCGTCAATGCGGCCATCGCGGCCCCCACCGCGGCGAACAGACCGAAGTGGTGCACCCACTTGGTTGGGGCGAACATCAGGAAGAACATGGTGCCGAAGATGACGCCCATCAGCCGCCAAGCCGGCCCCCGCGCCACCCCGGAAACCCGCTTGCGCCGCAACATGATGAAAACCGCGGTGAACAGGCACAACGCCGCGATCAGGAATCCGAACCGGCGCGACAGCGAACCGTCGACAGTGGGCAGGAACAGGTAGTAGTAGCGCAGGTTCTCGGTGTACCAGGCCTGGCTGGGCCCGATCGCGCTGCGCACCCTGGTCGCTTCCATCACCGTCGACAACGTCTGGTCGGCGAACACCACGGTCAGGATGATGGTGCCGGCCGCCAGCATCGGGGCGAGCAGCGGCAGCAGGCCACCGACCATGCGTCGGCGCTTGGCCAGGATTCGCAGGATCGGACGGCCACCGGCCACCAGTGCGGCCACCGCGATCAGGCCGGTGGGCTGCACGCCCAAGGTGAACGCGGCCGCGATGATCGCCAGCGCCGCCGGCGTCAACCGGCTGTATCGCATCGAACGCTCGATCAGAACGTAGGTGACCAGCGAGCCGAGCGCGATGATGCCTTCCGGACGAAGACCGTTGTTGAACGGCATCCATGCCGTCAGCAGCACCATGGCCGCCGCCCAGTTGGCGGGCTTGCTGGCTGCCACCGCCGGCCCCAACCGGGGCAGCACTTCGCGCGAGAGCAGCAGCCAGCAGACCAGCCCGGCGAACAGGTCGGGCAGCCGGATCCAGATGCTCGAATCGCTGACGTGCGTCATCAGCGCGAGCAGGTTGTAGTACCAGCCGAAGGGGTCCTCGGGGCTGCCGAACCAGCGGAAGTAGTTGGACATGTAACCGGCGCGGTCAGCCACCCGCGCCATGCCCAGGATGTAGCCGTCGTCCGAGGAATTGGCGCCCATCACGTGCCAGAGCACGAACGAAAAGATCATCACACCGTCGAGCAGCGTGAACTTGCGCCAGTTCTGCGGAATCCACCGCTGCATCCGGTGGCCGTCCAACTGGTCGAGGCGCCAGAGCGCGATCAGCGCGACGATGGTCGCCACGATCGCACCGATGATCGCCAGCAACTTCAGGGTGGTCGGCGTGGTGGAGAAGCGGGTGTCGACGGTGGCCGACAGGCTCAGTCCGGGCGGCGCCGGACCGGTCAGGTCGGTGAAGACCCCGACGATCTGCGGGCGCAGGTTGGGGTCCGGGAAGCCGCTGCGCAGCGGCGCGCCACCCGGATCTTTAAGGCCGACGAAGTTGGCGAACGTCCCGGCGTGCGTCGAGGTGATGTCGATGCGCTCACACTGTGGCCCGGCGACGAGGTCGCGCGGAACGGACAGGATCACCACGTTGCGGTCGGTGACGTCCACCCGTTGCGCACTGACCACGACGAACAGCGCGTTGAGGTTGGCGTCCTTGCCCTGTTTGGGTGCGGTGCCCAGCACCACCCCGCCCGTCGGGGGCATATCCCGCACAATGCCGCACGGCACCGAGGCGATGAAGTCGACGGGCGTCAGCGAGATCAGCGGCGACGTGACGCTGTTGAGCTGGCCGTTCTGCGGCCAGTTCAGCATCGCGGTGGTCTGCACCACCGGCAGCAGTGGCGTGGCGATCGACAAGATGAAGCCGACCAGGCCGGCGACAGTGGCGACCAAGCGCGTCATCCGGAGTTTTCGGCCGTCGTCATTGGCCGCGGTGGTGGTCCGCTCCTCATTCGTGACGCTCATGGGAGTGCCCTAATCGGTCCTTGCCGGCTCCAGCCGTACACAGTCATCACACCCTGTTGGACGACCGCTTCCGGCGCCTGATCGGCCGGCACCAAGCGGTAGTACTGCTCCACCGAGCCCCAGTCGCGATACCAGTCACCGCTCAGATACGTCGAGATCGTCGAGGTCCGCAGCAGTCCCTGGGTGAACATGAACGGCCCGCCGGAGTTGGCGGACTGCCAGAGGTTCGACGACACCGCGGTCTGCTTGTGATCGGGCAGGATGCGGTATCCGGGCAGTTCGGCAATGCCCAGGTGCTCGGAGAACGGCCGCTGGCAGGGGAAATTGGCTGCGGTCGCGACGTCCATCAGCACCGGGGTCTGCGATCCGATCAGTTGTTGTAGCGATTGCAGCTCCGGCACCCGCGGCGGCGTGAACGCGAACCACTGCTCGGAACTCAGGTTCGGGTCGTAGGCGACGATGCGTGCGACGTTCGCTTCGGGCGGGGCCCAATAGAAGGGGAACCGCAGATTGCGCCACGCCGGCTGCGGGCCGAGGTCGATCGGGAAGATCTCACCGAGTGGCGCGACGCTGCCGTCGGGCTTGGACACGCCCCACTGGAGTTTCAGCGACTGGCCGTACATGAAGTCGCCGTCCTCTTTGTAGGACCAGATGGCGCCGGCGGCCGAAACCACCACGATCGGGCGATCCGGCCGGCGCGGCGGCAACTGATACCAGGCCGACGTAGCGCGGGCCGCGAGCGTGTTCTCGCCGTAGCTGCCCATCACCGGGGTGCGGGCGGGGTCCAGGCCGAACGGCAGAAACGCGTGCGATCCGTTGACGCCGGCCGGGCCCTTGCCGCCGGCGGTACCCGCGGAGTCGGTGATAGCGGCGTTGGGCTTGTTGGGGGAAGCGTCGGAATTGACGACCCCCGGCTTGCTCACCACCGGGTCGGACTGCAGGTTGTCGCCTACCCCTTCGGGTTTGAAGCCGACAGGGTTAACGCCGCCCAGCGGGCCGTCCGGTCCGAACTGCTGGCCCGGTACCGGCGCCAGCATGCCGGCGTTGGAGTCGGGCTCGGCGAGCACATCGTCGGCCATGGCGCAGCTGCTGGGGGAGAGTTCCGTACTGAGCGCGGCCAGGTTGGCCTTGGCGTTGGTGTAGAGCGGATAGCGCAACACCGCTCCCTTGGCCAACGAGCCGACTTCGCCCAGCACCATGATCACCGCGACCACCAGCAGCGGCGAGGAGGCCAGCACCCGGTTACGCCGGTTGTTCTTGACCTCGGTGTGGCCGGCTGAGACTGTCTGGAAGTCCATCCGGAAGTGGTACCAGGCGCCCAGCAGTCCGGTGAGGATCGACAAGGTGAGGAACATCGAGGTCACCGGGTGGCTGGCGACGACGGGCTGGATGTCGTACCACGGGACGCCATAGTTGCCGACGTAGAACCAGCCGTTGATGCCCGAGGTGGCCCAGGCCAGTACGAACAGCAGCGCGGTCACATACAGCGCCAGGTTGCGTCGGCTGTGCAGGCCGATCCTCGCGACAGTGAAGGCGGTGAGGCCGGCCAGCGCGCCGGCCAGCCCGGCGAAGGCGCCGAACTGGATCGCCCATTTGGTGGGGGTGCCGTGCAGCAGTAGCAGGCCGATCGCGGTGGTGCCGACCAGTCGCCAGGCGGGTCCGGTGGCCAGGCCGGGAATCCGGCCGCGACGCAGCAGCACGAACAGCATCCCGAACATGCACAACAGCAGGACCAGCACCGCGAACCGCCGGGCCATCGAGCCGTCGGCGTTGCTCTCGACGGTGAGGAAGTAGTAGCGCAAGAAGTCCTGATACCAGGCGATCGTCGGCCCGACCTTGTACTTGATACGAGCCGACTCGGCGACGGTGGCCAACGTCTGAGAGCGGAACACCACCACCGTGATCAGCGACAACGAACCGGCCAGTACCAGCAGCGGGGCCAGCAGTCCGTCGGTTGCCCGGCGCCGCCGGATCGTCTGGGCGATAGCGCGGGCGCCGGGCAGCAGCGCGGCGACGGCGATCAAGCCTTGTGGGGCCAACGTCGCGGTGAGAGCGGCGACGATGATCGCGACTGCGGCCGGAGCCAACCGTCCCAGCGCGATCGAGCGTTCGACCAGGGCCCAGGTGACCAGCACACCCAAGGTGATCAACGGTTCGGGCCGCAAGCCGTTGTTAAACGGCATCCAGGCGGCCACGAACACCGCGCCCGCGGTCCAGACCGCGACCCAGTTGGCGGCGACGCCGCTCTTGCCGGGCCCTAGCCGCCGCAGCACGAAATGACTGATGAGCAGCCAGCACGCGATGCCGGCCAGGGTGGCCGGCAACCGCATCCACACGCTGGCCGTGCTGACCGCGGCCATCTTGGACAGGACTCCGAAGTACCAGTCGAACGGCGCATCCGTGGTACCGAAGTAGCGGTAGTAGTCCGGGACGTAGCCGGCCTTCGGGGCCACCCGCGCGATGGTGAGGTTGTAACCGTCATCCGATGTGGTGGCGCCGATGACGTGCCAGAGCAGCAGCGTCCCGATGACACCGACATCGGCCAACCAGGTGCCCAGGCCGACCCGCCGAAATGTCTTGCGAGGCAGTCGCGGGCGGTAACGGGACAGCCACGCGATGGGGGAGCGCCAATTGCGCAGCGTGCCGCCGCCCCGGCTGAACCTGTCCAACGCCACCAGCGCCAGGATGGCGGCCAGTACGGCAAGTGCTCCCAGACCCATCGCGAGGCTCTTGATGGCGGTGGGCGCGATGATAAACCGGGTGTCGACGTCGACCCGGGCTGACAGTCCGGGCTGCGCGGGCACCTTCAGATCGGTGAATATCCCACCGACCTGTGGCTTCTTCTCCGGCGGCAAATTTCCGCGGGCCCCTGCCGTGCCCCCCAAGCCGACGAAATCTGCGCCCGCCCCATCGGCGTCGGCCCAGATGTGCAGCACTTTGCAGGCTTCGCTCGCGATCGCGGAGCGGGGCGCCACCGCTGCCACCGTGTCCCGGAATGCGACGACGACGGTGTCCTTGTTGGCCCGCACGAACAGCCCGTGCTTGCCGGTCTCGAAGCCGTCGGTCGGAAGAGTGGAGAGCACCAGGCCGCCGCCGGCGGGCAGGGTGGCCATGGCCGAGCAGGGGATGGAGACGTCGATGGCCCGCGGTGCCCCTGACACCAGCGCGGCCGTGATCTGGCTGACGTTCCCTTCTGCATTGGCGCCCTGCGGCCACAGGATTGCCGCCGTGGTCTGCTGCACCGGAAGCAGCGGAACCAGCAGGCACAACAGCAGACCGGCGGTGCCGGAGACGACGGCTACCAGTCGGGCGATCCGGTGAGATCGCTCATTACCGTCGGGGGACACGATGGTCGATCGTAGGCGACGCGGATAAGGGAGTTGAGGATGCGGGGCCGCCGGGTGGCCCGCGAGCGTGCACAGAATTACGGCAACACGCCGCAAATTGCGGGATTCTCTGCACCTTCGCGACGGGCTGCGGCGGCGCAGACGAAACGCTGAGCGGCCTGTTCGGTTCTCTTTCTGCGCAGCAAGTCACAATAATGAGGCTTGGGGAGCTGAGGGTGGCCGACAACCCGGGAGGGTGGCAGCGCGATGACACACACACCACTCGGGTTTGGTGTGCTGGGGCCGCTTCAAATGGTGGTCAACGATGCCGCGGTATCGGCCGGGGCCGCCAAGCAGCGGGCGGTGCTGGCCATGCTGTTGATCAACCGCAACAGGCCGGTGTCCGTCGACGCGCTGACGGACGCGGTGTGGGACGGCGATCCGGTGCCGGCGGCGCGCACCAGCATCCAGTCCCACATCTCCAACCTGCGCCGACTGCTGCGTGACGCCGGAGTCGACCCGGTCCGGGTGCTGGCCAGCGTGCCGCCGGGCTATCAGCTCAGCGTCCCCGACACCAACTACGACCTGGGACGGTTCGGCGCGGCAAAGAACGCCGGCATCCAGGCCTCCGCAGCGGGACGGTTCGACGAAGCAAGCCGGCACTTCTCGGCGGCGCTGGCGGAGTGGCGCGGACCAGTCCTCGACGACCTGCGGGACTTTGATTTCGTCCAAGCCTTCGCCACCAAGGTCGTCGAAGACAAGGTGGCGGTTCACAGCGCACGCGCCGAAGCCGAGATCAACAGCGGGCGCGCCGACGCCGTGATCGGCGAACTCGAAACGCTCGCCGCCGAGCACCCCTACCGCGAGCCGCTGTGGGCGCAGCTGATCACCGCGTACTACGTGACCGAACGCCAATCCGACGCGCTCGCCGCTTATCGGCAGCTGAAGACCGCGCTGGCCGACGGGCTCGGCATCGACCCCGGTCCCACGATCAGCGCTCTGCACGAGCGGATCCTGCGCCAAGAGCCGATCGTCACCAAGCTGGCCGCCACCAGCACCCGCAAACGAGGTAGCTTCCGCGTCGAGACGGCCGCCGTCACAACCGAGTCGGCAATCGTGGCGACGCTCCGCGACGGCGACGGGCGCGTGCACCGGCTCAATGCCACGACCACTCGCATCGGTCGGCTGCCGGACAATGACGTCGTGCTCGACGACAGCGACGTCAGCAGACATCACGCCGTGATTGCCAACACCGGTACAGGTTTCGTGATCACCGATCTCCGCTCGACCAACGGTGTGGAGGTTCAAGGCCAGCTGATCCGGGGCAGTGCCCCCCTGACCCACGGCGACCACGTTCTGATCGGCGGCCTCGGGTTCTATTTCGAGATCCGGACGTCCTGACGGGGCAGTTCGGCTCAGCCGTGCGCCCCAGCCCCGCCGAATAAGCTGCCGCCGCTCCCTCCTGCGCCACCTTGACCGCCGTCCCCATCGGGATCCCCATCTCCGCCGACGCCGCCGCTACCGCCGCTACCGCCACTGCCGATCAGGTTGCCGGCTCCGCCGCGGCCGCCACCCCCGCCGGCCCCGCCCGCTTTTCCAGTACTGCCGGTTCCACCAGCCCCGCCGCCGCCCCCGGCGCCACCGTCACCGAACAACCCACCGGTCCCGCCGGCGCCACCAGTGCCGCCGACCCCACCTTCCCCGTCCGCATTGGCGGGGAGGCCGCCGCCTACGCCACCTCGTCCCCCCACGCCACCGTTGCCGAATATTCCTCCGGCACCGCCGGCGCCACCGCCACCGCCTGCAGTGCCGGTGTTCGTGGCGGGCCCAGCCGCGGTGATACCCCCACCGCCTCCGGCGCCTCCGGCGCCCCCGCTGCCGAACATGGCGGCCGCGCCACCGACGCCTCCCTTACCAGCGAGCGCACCGGGGTCACTGATGTTGTCAGTGAGTGCAATTCCTGCTTTACCGCCGCCGCCGCCCGCACCCCCGGAACCGATCATCTGGGTGCCACCGGCGCCGCCTGCACCACCGTTGGCGCCGCTGGACTGGCCGTCGACGCCACCTTTTCCGCCCAGCCCGCCGTCGCCGCCGACGCCGACGAGTCCGCTACCTCCGGCTCCGCCCGCCCCGCCGTTGGCGCCAGGATTGCCAGCTTTGCTGTCACTTACACCACCCTCGCCGCCTTGCCCGCCGTCGCCGCTGATGCCGAATAGCTCGCTACCTCCGGCCCCGCCCGCGCCGCCGTTAGCGCCCGCACCGTCGGCAGCCACGCCTCCGTCGCCGCCTTGCCCGCCGTTGCCACCGGTGCCGAACAGCCCGCCGCCTCCGGCTCCGCCCGCGCCCGCGTTGGCGCCATTGCCTTTACTGCTCACGCCACCCGCGCCGCCTTGTCCACCATTTCCGCCAATGCCGAACAGGTGTGAGCCGCCGGCACCACCCGCGCCCCCGTTCGCGCCGCCTTCCTGACCGACACCCGCGTTCGCGCCCTCGCCCCCGGTGCCGCCATTGCCGATGAGCAAGCTCGCCCCGCCGGCCCCACCGGCGCCACCGTTGGCACCGACCGTCAAGGCGACGCCGCCGTTTCCGCCGTTTCCGCCGTTTCCGCCATTGCCGAATATCGCTCGACCGCCTTCACCGCCCGAGCCACCGTTGGCTCCGGTGTCATCGGCGACCCCGGCGTCGCCGGCCGTACCACCGTCGCCGCCGTTGCCGAAGAGTCCGGCCCTCCCTCCGGCACCGCCATTTCCGCCGCTGGCGCCTAGGTCATTGAGACCGCCGGCGCCGCCGTGTCCGCCGGCACCACCCGAGCCGGCCAACCATCCGCCGCGGCCGCCGGCGCCGCCGGCCCCGCCGTTGTTGCCACCGGTCTGAGTGACCGCGTCGGGGAGGGCGGTCCCACCGCGTCCGCCCACTCCGCCGCTACCGATCAGACCGGCGGCACCGCCTGCCCCGCCACTACCGCCGTTTAATCCGCTGACGATTGTGCTGCCACCAAACCCGCCGGCGCCGCCGTTGCCGTACAGCCACCCGCCGTGTCCGCCGGCCCCGCCCGCCGCACCGGCCCCGCCGGCGCCGCCCCAGCCCCCGTTGCCGATGAGTCCGGCCGATCCGCCGCTGCCGCCCGCCACGCCGTCAGCCGTCTGCGCAAAACCATTGCCGCCGCTGCCATACAGCAACCCACCGGCCCCACCGTTCGGGTTTGTGGCGCTGCCGTGGGCGCCGTCGCCGATCAGCGGACGCCCGAGTAAAGCCTGGACAGGTGCGTTGATCGCGCTCAGCAGGGTTTGCTGCACATTCTCGGCCTCGGCGCCGGCATACTGCGCGGCGCCCCCGGCCATGAGCTGGGCAAACTGCTGATGGAAGGACTCCATATGAGCGCTGAGAGCTTGATAGGTCTCCGCGTGGCCGCCGAACAGCGCCGCTACGGCGACCGAGACTTGGTCGGCACCTGCGGCGATCAGCGTCGTGGTCGGCGAAGCGGCGGCGGCGTTGGCCGCTGCGATGCTCGAATTGATGCTTGCCAAGTCTGCGGCCGCGGCTGACATCAGATCCGGTCCGGCAATCAAGTAGGACATTCCCCCGCCTCCTGAATGGAGACACGGTCCAGCCACTGGTTGTTAGCCCTAAAAATTGTCCCCCGCGTAAACCATATAGAGCTTGAGCAGTTGCGGGAAGATCTGGATGTCAGATTCGGCAGGGACCTTCGGGAATTGAAAGGTCTTTCGCCAGATGGCCTACCGGAGAGGGCGGCTAACTCTTACGCAGTGGCGCCGGCTGCCACAGACCGCCTCGGGTTGCGGTGCCCAACTCCAGGCGGGCGGGCTGGGCGTCGGGGTAATAAGGCGTCAACCGCTGCAACGCACCCCAGTCCCGGAACCAGTCGCCTTTGAGGTAGCTGGCCACCGTAGTCGCGTGTACCAGCAATTCTGTGACGCCGAGCGGGCCGCCGCCGTTGTTGTCCATCACGGGAGAGTTCGCCTCAGCGCCGAACCGGTCCGGCAGGATGCGCCACGTCGGCGTTTCGTCGACGCCGTTCTGATGGCCGAATGGCCGTTGGCAGGGGAATGCCAGTCCCACCAGCCAGTCGAGAAACACCGGGTCCTTCGAGCCCACCACATCCTGCAGGGTGCGCAGCTTCGGAAGGCGCGGCGGGGTGAGGCCGATCCAGTGTTGTGGGGCCAAGTCGTCGTCATCGGCAACCAGCCTGATTTGAGTAGCGGAATCAGGGATGGCGCTCAACGGCGCGCGCAGGTTGCGCCAGGCCGGAACCGCGCCGACGTCGGCGAAGCCCATTGAACCGCTGTGCTTTCCAGCTGTGGCCTCTTCGTCGGTGGCCCACTGCACCTGGACCTCGCGAGGATCGAAACGTCCCGCAGCAGTCACCACCAACAATGGTGTCTTGGTGCGCTGGTCCTTCGGTGGCAGGCGGTACCAACCTGACCGCAGCATGGCGGGCACCTGGATGCCGGCCCGCCAACTGCCGAGCACCGGCGTGCGGGCGGGATCGAGGCCGAACGGCAACCTGGCGCGCGAACCGTTGATCCCGGCTGCGGCCGTAGTGCCGCCCTCGGTGCCGGCCTCAGTGCCGGTCACCACCCCGTCGTCGTTGATGAAGCTGCGGTCGCCCGGGCGTTCCATCACCGGATCGGCGGAGACGTCCGCGGGAATTCCGTTGGGCGTGAACGCTTCCGATAAACCGGCTCCCAGGGCGTCGGCAACCGGTGCGCTCACCGGTAGCAACATCCCGTCATCGGGCTCGAGTTCCACCAGCACATCCTCGGCCAGCCCACAGGTCTTGCCAGTCAGCGCCTGCAGATTGGAGCGTCCTACCGTCCATGCCGGGTATTGCGTGGTCATCGCCAGGGTCAGCGAAACCACCTCGAACGTCACCAGTGCCCACGCGGCAATTGCCAACGGGGACTGGACGACTCCCGCCGCCCGCGCCCCGGCCCGGGTCCTCGGCGGGCCGTCCTCGGTGGCGATGAAGTGGAACCAGGCCGCCAACAACAGCACCAGCACCGTCAGCGCGAGGAACGCGGTGGTGAAGCCGAAACGCCACTGTGGGAACGAATTCGACCATGGCACACCGAAACTCGATACGTACCACCAGCCGTTGACGCTGGCGAACGACAATGCGACCAAGAACAGCACCACGGCCGCGAACATGGTGCGATTGCGCCGCGAACGCATCGCCGCACCGGTCACCGCGACCGCGGCCAGCGCGCCCAGCGACCCGGCCAATCCCGCGAAGACGCCGAAGTGGTGGGTCCATTTGGTGGGGGTGAACATCATCGCCAGGAACGAAATGATGGTGATGCCGACGATGCGGCGACTCGGTCCGGCGGCGGTGCCCGGAATTCGTCCCTTGCGCAGTGAAACGGCCACGGTGATCGCGAGCGCGAGAATCAGCGCCAGTACCGCGAAGCGTCTGGCGACCGATCCGTCCGGGCTGGCCATGAACAGCCGCTCATAGCGGATGTGCTCGTCGAACCAACTCAGGCTCGGCCCGAGCGCGCGCTTGAGACCGGTCGCCTGCATCTCACCGGCCAGCGTCTGGTCCCGGAAGATCAGGATCGTGGTGACTGTGGTGGCAGCCAGGATCGGCGCCAGCAGCGCCAGAGCGCCGAACTGCCGGGAGCGCCGATGCACGATGGTGCGCAGCGGCCCGATGGCTACCAGCAGCGCGCCGATAGAGGCAATGCCGGTTGGCCCGGAGAACAGGGTCAACGCGCCGATGATGCAGGCGGTCGCTACCGGCAGCAGACGACTGGTCGCCACCGCCCGCTCCACCGAGCACCAGGTGAGCAGGATGCCCAGGGCGATGATAGGTTCGGGCCGCAAGCCGTTGTCGAGGGGCAACCAGACCGCCAGGAACATGCCGGCCGCGGTCCATTTCGCCGCCCGGTTGGTCTTGACGGCGTGGCCGAGGCGCGGGATGACTTCCCGGCTGATCACCCACCAGCAGGTCAGCGCCATGAGCAGGGTCGGCAGCCGCATCCAGATGCTGGTGGTGCTGACGTGGGCCCACAGCGCCAGCAGGTCGTAGTACCAGCCGAACGGCGCCTCCGGGGTGCCCAGCCAGCGGTAGTAGTTGGCCATGTAGCCGGCGTGTTCGGACACGCGGGCCATGGTCAGGATGTAGCCGTCGTCAGAGGTGTTCGCGCCGACGAAGTGCCACCACACCAGCACCGCCATGACCAGGGCGTCCAGCGCCCCGACGGACCACCAGCGGGCTGGCAGGAAGCGCCGATGCCGGGTGCCGTCGCCGGTGTCGAGGATGTGCAGTGCGATCAGGGCCGCCAGGGTCAGCACCACCCCGAGGACCATCGCGGCCAACTTCAGCGGCGTCGGTTTGCTGCTGTAGCGGCTGTCGATCGTCGCTTTCAAGCTCAAGCCGGGTGGTGCCGGTCCGGACAGGTCGGTGAACACGCCGACGATCTGCGGGCGGAAGTCGTAGCCACTCTTCTCACCGCGCAGCGGATCCCCCGGGTGCTCAGTGGCCGGTCCTTGCTTGAGCCCGACGAATTCGCCGGTGACCCGGTCGGCGTGTGCGGTGAAGGTCAACCGCTCGCAGGACGGGCTCAGCACCTGGCTCATCGGCGCGGTGACCACCGGAACGTTGCGCACGATCAGCACCAGGTCCTCGTTGACCCGCTGGATGAGCAGACCCCGGTCGATGGCCTTCGGGGCTTGCTTGGGCACCGTGGACAGCAGCAATGTCTTGCCGGCGTTCTCTGGTCCGGTCATTCCGGCGGCCGCCTGGCAGGGCACCGAGATGTTCAGATCGGTGGCCACATAGCTGATCAGTGGCGCCTCGATACTGCTGAAGGTGCCATTCTGCGGCCAGTTCAGCTGGGCGGTGGTTTGGTCGACCGGCAGCATCGGGGTGGCCAGTGCGAGTGCTGCTCCCAGCAGGCCCGCAACGATGGCGACGAGACGAGCAACCCGGTGGTTTGCCGCCGCATCGCTCACGGAGGTAGATGGTAATTCGTGGACCGCGTTCGGTGACGTTTCGGTGGCCATCAGGTGCTCGGCGTCGGCTTACGGATGGCCACCACGAACGGGCCGATGGTCTCGACGGCGAAACGCGGGTCGGCGAACAGCGCGGCTTTGAGGTCCACGGTGTAGCGCCGCACGTTGGGTTGATTGGGGTAGACGTCTTCGGCCAGTCGCAAGGTGTAGGTGCTGCTCGCGCCGCGGCGCATCACGAAAACGGTCGGCGGCGGCCAGGGCAGCTTGTCCAGCGCCGCGACGAACTCGTCGGCCGACTTCAGCTTCGACCAGCTTTCGATCTGTGCGGCGCGCTTGTCGAATTGCGCCAGCGGGTTGGCGTAGTGCGACGTCAACCCCTGGAAACCCCAATACGGGTAGAACGACAGGAAGCTGTAGTCGGCCGTCAGCACCACGGTTTGATCGCGAGGCTTGCCGGTGACTTTTCCGATGGCGGCATCGACGGCCGAGTAGTACTTCTCCGAACCGGGCGGTCGCCGGTCGCCGCGCTGTCCGTCGCCGTCGGTGTCGGTGTAGGCGATGGTCAGATCTGGCCGCAGCACGTCGGGAATGTCCTGGCTGAACGCGATGGCTCCGGCCAGGCCGATCGCCGCGGCCACCGGCAGCACCCCGCGCCCGCCGATCCAGTCCCGGCGGATCGCCTGCGTCACCTCGATGAAGCCGAACACGCCGGCCGCCACCAGCAGCACCGACAGGGTGGGCTGCAGGCGGAACGACAGCAGCGTGGTGCGTGCCAGGGTGGTCAGCATCGACAGCAGCGACCACAGGTAAACGGCCAGCACGCCGATCGCCAATCCGGCGGCCCGCACCGAGTAACGCGCCCGCGCCACCAGCCAGAGGGCCCCCAGCAGGCACATCGCGCCCAGCAGCGAGAACTGCAGCATCGGGAAGGTCAGCTGAGCGCCGTCGGCGGGCAGGTAGTGGAAGGCGCTGCCGGTGTTGCTGACCGGTGCGCTGAGCGACCTGAGCAAGAACGGCAGCCAGGTGGTGGACGCGATGGCCATCGCGATCACCGCGATGACGACCAGTCGGCGCAGCGGGTCGAGCGCCGCTTTGCGCCCGGCCGTCCGCCAGCGCGCAGCGGCCAGCCCCAGCGCCATCAACGTCACGGTGAACGCGCTGTAAGCGACCAGCAACGTGTACCAGGTGGCGGCGAAACCCAGGAAGATCCCCGCGGCGACGATCGCCGCCCACCCCTCACCGCCGAGTGTGCGGCCAGCTTCACGTTCGGGCTCGAGTGTGCGGCCAGCTTCACACTCGCGGCCGGCGGCGCGCAGGCCCGACCAGGTGAGCACCAGCATCGGCGGCAGCAGCACAGTGATCATCGCGGCGTACGGCTCCGGTGAGCTGTACGCCAGCGTCACCGCCGTGGTGGCGATGGTGACCAGCAACGCGTACTCGAACCGAACCATCCGCCACCACAACACCAGCGCCACCGCGGCCGCGATGGTGATCGATGTGATCGCCCAAGGTTTGTACATTTCCCACGCGGGGGTTCCGGTCAGCGCCGCCGCGCGGCCGCCGATCCAGAACCAGCCCGGCGGATACATCGGCGGCAGCCCTTGGTAAGTCATGTCACGCAGGGCCGGGCTGTCGGTCAGCCTGGTCAGGTATTCGGTGCGAAACTGCTGGTCGACGGAGATTCCGAACAGGTACAGCTTGGTGGCGCCCAGCGGCATACCCAGCGTCACGACGGTGAATGCGGACACGAACACCAGTCCGCCCAGTTGCGCCAGTCGCCGAAAGCGTCCTTGCCGCCACACCCAGCCGACCGCGAGCAGGCCGGCCAGGCAGCTGACCTGCCCGACGGTGGTTAACGCGTGCAACTGGTTGGACGACGGGAAAGCCGGCCACTGCACCCGCGAGATAGCGGCCAGCGAAACGGCGGCAACCACAATGGCGACGAGCACTGCCGCGGCCATCTGGCCGACGCTCGCCAGCGCGTTGCGCATGGTCAGATGGGCAGCTTGCGGAAGATGCTCCGTGGAACGTGTCGCAGCACCATCATCACGTACCGGAATGCTCCTGGCGCCCAAACCAATTCCTTACCTTTTGCCGACGCGGTCACCGCGAGGTTGGCGACGTACTCCTTGTCGACAGTCAGCGGGGCTTCCTTGACGTGAGCGCTCATCCGGGTGCGTACCTGGCCTGGGCGGATCACCAGAACCCGGACGCCGTATTCGCGCAGCGCCTCCGACAGTCCGAGGTAGAAGCCGTCCAGGCCGGCCTTGGTCGAACCGTAGACGAAGTTGGATCGTCGCACCCGCTCGCCGGCCACTGTGCTCATCGCAATGATCTGGCCAAAACCCTGGGCGCGCATCTTCTCGCCCAGCAGCACGCCGACTGAAACGGCGGCGGTGTAGTTGATCTCGGCGATCTGCACGGCCTTGCGCTGGTTCTGCCAGAGCTCTTCGGCGTCGCCCAGCAGGCCGAACGCGACGATTGCCACGTCGATGTCGCCGGCGTTGAAGCACTGCTCGATGACCTTCGGGTGGCTGTCCGGCTCCAAGGCGTCGAAGTCGACCAGTTCCACCGAACGCGCGCCGGCCGCCTTCAGCTGCGCGACCGCGTCATCACGGCCGGGATCCTCGGGCATGGCCGCCAGCACGATTCGCGCGGAGGCGTTGCGCAGATAGCGTTCGCAGATTGCCAGTCCGATCTCGGAGGTGCCTCCGAGCAGCAGGATGGACTGCGGGTTTCCTACGGCGTCCAGCACCATCTAGAGCAGCTCCAAGCGTCGGGCCATGTCAGAGGCGAATACCCCCGACGGATCGGCCTTGCGGCGCAAGGCGATCCACTCGTCGATCCGCGGATACATGGCGTGGAAATTCTCCGCGGTGGTGCGCGAGTCTTTGGCGGTGTACACGCGGCCGCCGAATTCCAGTACCCGTTGGTCGAGTTCGTTGAGGAACTCGTTCACCCCGGCCTTCACCGGAAAGTCCATCGCGACGTTCCAACCCGCCATGGGGAAGCTCAGCGGAGCCCGGTTGCCCGGACCGAAAAGCTTGAACACGTTCAATGCCGAGTAGTGGCCGCGCGTTTGGATCCACCGGATGATGGCCTTGAACTCGTCCATCGCGTCCGGTGGGACCAAGAACTGGTGCTGAGCGAAACCCGTTGGGCCATAAGCATTGTTCCACCCGCTGACCAGGTCGAGCATGTGGTAGAACTGCGACAGATTCATGATCTTGTCGGAGTACGTTCCGCCGAGTCGGTAGTACACCTCGCCGATCGCCATGAACGACAACTTGTTCATCGCGCTGACCGGAAATACGTTCGGCACCGTCAACAGCTGCGGCGCGTCGAATTTCAGCGGGTTCTTGGCGAGTTTCGCCGGTAGTTGATCCAGCCTGGCCAGGCTGCCCCGGCTGACCGACGCCCGACCGAGCTTCGGCGGCGGACTGATCAAGTCGAACCACGCACTGGAGTAGGTGTATTTGTCTTCGCTGCCATCGAGGTGGACCGCGACCGTCTCGTCGAGATCTTTCGTTGCGACGCCGTCGGCGATGAAGTACGCCGTCTCGGTCGGCGTCATCGCGATGCTCGCGCGCAGCACGATCCCGGTCAGGCCGTTTCCGCCGACGGTGGCCCAGAACAGCTCGGCGTCCGCACCGTCGGGTGTCAGGTGGCGGACCTCGCCGCTGGCCAGCAGCAGATCCATCGATTGCACGTGGTTGCCGAAGCTGCCGGCGCTGTGGTGGTTCTTGCCGTGGATGTCGCAGGCGATCGCGCCGCCGACGGTCACCTGCCGGGTGCCGGGCAATACCGGAACCCACAACCCGAACGGGAGCGCCGCCTTCATCAGCTGGTCGAGGCTCACCCCGCTGTCGACGTCAGCCAGGCGTGTTTCGGCGCTGATCGAGTGGATCTTGTTCAGTGCGGTCATGTCGATGACCAGGCCGCCGCCATTCTGGGCGTTGTCACCGTACGAGCGGCCGAGCCCCCGTGCGATCACGCCACGGGACGGGCCGCCGGAGTCGGCGACCTGGGCCACGGCCTTGGCGATCACCTCCGGGTCCGGCGTGGACAGGACCTGAGCCACCGACGGCGCGGTGCGGCCGAAGCCCGTCAGCCGCTTCGTCGTGGTGGGAATATCAGCGCTCAACATCGTGAAAGAGGGTACCGCCTGCGTCGACGGCGATGCGGCACGCTCAGCGGATACGGAAGATCACAGTTCGCTGCACGATGAAATTGATCACCGTCGCGGTGCCCTGGGCGATCACGAATGCGACGGGTACCGCCCACCCTTGGTAGTGCATCAAGTCGAGGCTCACGTGGTTCAGTCCGACCTGAACGGCGAACGTGACCGCGTACAGCGCCATCACCCCGATGAACCGGGCTGTGCTCGGCGACGCCTGGAACGTCCATCGCCGGTTGATGAGGTACGCGGTGATGGTGCCGACGATGAAGCTGATCGCCTTGGACAGATCGACCTGTAGTCCCACCACTTTGTAGAGGAACACGTACAGGCTGAAATCGACGATCCCGGCGAAGCCGCCGGTCACGACGAAGCGCCAGACCTGCGTCTTCAGACTCAGCGGCTGCTGAGCCGGTATCGGATTGGCCATCCGGGGGAGTCTAGCCGCGACCCGAGCCGAGCAGGGCCCGATGGCTCGGGCCCGCCGCGCCCGGCTGCGCCGCGCTTGCGACCCGAGCAGGGCCCGATGGCTCGGGCCCGCCGCGCCCGGCTGCGCCGCGCTTGCGACCCGAGCAGGGCCCGATGGCTCG
>NZ_JBVAXG010000010.1:156582-259527 GCF_055419245.1 Mycobacterium sp. IDUB_37
CGGGCCCGCCGCGCCCGGCTGCGCCGCGCTTGCGACCCGAGCTAGCTGGGCAACTTCACCGAGAGCAGTTCGACCTGACTTTGACCCTGCGGGGTCGAGTAGGTCACCGTCTCGCCCGGCTGACGGCCGGCCAGCGCCTGACCCAGCGGGCTCCGGGCGGTCAGGGTCTCGCCCTCGTGGCCGGCCGGCGTTTCCTCGACGATCGAGATCACGTGCATCGTGACCACTTCGCCGTCGGAGAACCGCACCGTCACCTGCGTGCCACCCGGCAGCGTTCCCGACGAGTTCGACCGGGACGGCGGGGCCTTCAGCCGCCGGTCGAGTTCGTTGATCCGATCGGTGAGTACGGCGAGTTCCTCGGCGCGCTGGATAGCCTCGGCAGCGTCGCCGTGATCACCGATCATCCCGCGGTCGTTCTTGACCTCGATTTCCAGCAGCTCGCGTCGATGTTTGAGTCGGTCGAGTTCGGCTGCGAGGTTCTCGCGCGCGGCTATCGCCAGGTCCAATGACTCGCTCACGTCCGCCGACCTTTCGCCCTGTGGGGCCTGCCTTTGGGTGCCGGTTACCACGTGCTCCGAAAGGGGGTCGGAGTGCGCGGCGATTAAGTGATACACCACAAAGTGCCGGTCGTCACCGGTATTTGGCAGACGTTTACCGCCCCGTAGCGCGGCTCGTATCTGGGCGTCGGCCTAGTCAGCTAGCCTGCGAGGCGAATCAGCCTGTCAGGAACCATCTTTCGGCACAAACGGCACGATGGAGTTGCTGGTTGAACCGTCGGTTTCGTCGTCGTACGACGAAAGCCCATTGCGCACTGCGTCAAAAATTGCTAGACCCTGCGAAACCAGCCCGCTGGTCACCTGACTCAGGCCCTCGGCTCCGTTGAGCACGGTCAGGTTGGAGCCGGCCAGACCCCGAGCCGCCTTGTCCACGATCTCGGGCAGCTGGTCGATGATCATCCGGTCCAGTGCCACCCGATTGTGCGACGCCGCCGCTTCGGCCTGAATCTTCATCTTCTCGGCATCGGCGACCGCGAGGATCCGAACGCGTTCGGCTTCGGCCTCAGCAGGTTTCACGACCTCGGCGACCAACTCCTGCTGGCGCAGCTCGGCGGCTCGCTCAGCCAACTCGGTGCGCATCGCCAGCACCTCACGCTGCGCCTGGGCTTCGGCCAGCGGGCCGGCCTGAGCTGCCTCCGCCTGAGCCTTGTCGACCTCCGCCTTGTACTGAGCCTTGACAACGGCTGTCTTACGGGCGAATTCGGCTTGCTGGCGTTGCGACTCCTGCTCGGCCTCCGCGGATCTTTGGTTCGCCTGCGCCTGTGCGATCTGTGCCTGCTGCTGCACGGCTGCGTTGTGCGGGGCGGACATCGCCTTGATGTAGCCCAAGCCGTCGTCGTCGATCGACTGGATCTGCAGCGCGTCGACGCTCAGTCCGATCCGGGCCATCTCTTCTTTGGATCCGTCGAGCACCTCGGTGGCCAGCTTCTGGCGCTCCCGGATGATCTGCTCGACGGTCATCGAGCCGATGATCGAGCGCAGGTGGCCGGCGAAGATCCGCCCGGTCAGCACCTGCATCTGGTCCTGTTCGGACAGGAATCGTTGCGCCGCGGAGATGATGCTCTCCGGGTCGTTGCCGACTTTGAACGCGATGACGGCCCGGACATTGAGGGTGATGCCCTGCTGCGTCACGCACTTTTCGGCGACCTCGGCCTCACACATGGCCAGCGTCAGGAAGGCAGCCTTGCGGAAGAAGGGCGCGACGAAGGCGCCGTGGCCGGTGACCACCCGGAACGGCGCGTTGCCCTTGGCTTTGCCGCCGGATATCAGCATGGCCTCATCCGGAGCGGGCACCCGATAACCGAGCATTGTTGTACTCCTTGTGTTTTCGTCGTAATCAGGGCACTGGGGTGTTGTCTTGCCAGGGTTCCACGATGACCGTTCGGGCGCCGTGGGTGTCTACGACAAGAACCTTGGTGCCCTTGGGTAGCGGCTCGTCCGAGCGAGCCAGGAACGCCTCTCTGGAACCTCGCACCGTCACCAGGACCTCGCCGGCTCCGTCGGCACCGCGCGTGGGCACGATCAAGATGCCCACGCAACCGATGACAGAGGCGCTCACGACTGCATACTCCCCCTTACCGTGGCCAGCGTCGACCCCAGGATTGCAGCAGACGGGGAATCAATTGGCGGCGCTCAGGGTGAAGACATTGTTGCGATCCTCCCGGGCCTCCACTCGCGATACCCAGACCCGTCCGCCAGTTGCCAGCCCGACAATGCGCTCCACGGTGTCGAACACCCAAGCGGCCGATGCCTCGATTCCGGTGCACCGCATTATCCGCAGGTCGATGACTCCCTGGCCGGCCAACTGTTCGAACAACTCGAGCTGTGGGTCGTCGGCCGCGATCAGCGTGGTGTGGTCGAACTGCCCTCGCAGGGTGGCGCGGACCTCTTTGAGATAGTGGCCGTCTAACACCAAGTTGGTTTCGGGATCCATTTCGGCGCAAGCGAATTCGACATCGAAGAGGCGCTCGTAGCCGTGCAGGAAGAAGCGCTTGTCCTGCCGGGACCACGAGCGATGGCAACACGGCAGGTCACCGAAGCGCTTGCGTAGGTGGAACCGGGCGCTCCGACCGACGGGTGCGTCGGCGCGGTGCATGGCCGAGGTGTGGACGCTGTCGACGAACGTGAGGTCAGTCATGGTCGTCCAACTTCGACAGCGGCCTTTTCCCTGGTGCGGGTGAGGAACTCGCGTTGCTGGTCGGCGCTGTCGAGCATCGAGCCGTAGAACGCCATGGTGGTGGTCGGCCCGGCCAGGGCGGCGCCGTCCCGGACCGGCGTGCAGGCGTACCCGGCCTCCACCAGCACGCCCACCCCTCGTGAGGCGAGCTGGTGGTCCAGCCAGAGGCCGATCCGGGTCGTCATCTTCTGTTGCACCTGGACACCGCTTGAGCAGGCTTCGACAATTCGCGCGAGTTCAGGCTGACTCAATCGGATTTCGCCCTTCACATAACCCACGTGCACCACCCCGTAGAACGGCAGCAGGTGCTCTTCGCAGATCGACTGGAACGGAACCGCACGCAGCAATTCGATGCGACGGACGGGAAGCTCCGGCACTGATCCGAGACTGTGGGCGGAGTCATGCTCGTAACGGACGAGTGTTTGTGGCACCGCCATAGCCTCCGGGGAGGTTCTTGGAAGATTCTTGGAGGATTCTTGGCGACCGCCCGCCGCAGGGGGCCGTCAAGAAATCGCAGAGCTTTTCCAGAGGCCGGCGTCCGAGCCTTCTGGCATGAGAATCAACCGTATCGGCCGTGTCGTGCTGGCGATTGTCGCCGCCGCCATGGCACTGGGATTGGCAACCGCAGTTGCCCACGCCGCATCGCACACGCACACTTCCCAGTCCCGCAAGGTATACGGCAACCCGGCCGCTGCCGCCGCCTACTGGCGGCAGCAATCCTTCGACGACTGCGCCCTGATGGCCGCCGCGGACGTGATCGGGCAGCTCACCGGACGCCAGCCCACCGAGCAGGAGATCATCGGCGTGGCGCAGCGGCTGGGCAGCCGGTCGCACCCGGGCCCGATCTACACGCTGCCCCGCGATGTGAACAACCCGAACGGCACGGGATACGGCACCGACCCCGACGACATTCCGACGTTGCTGGGTCAGTACGGCATCTACGGTGTGGCAGTCGGCCAGGAGGACTCCGGCCTGGACGCCCTCGAGCACTACCTGGCCGACGGCCACAAGGTCATCGTCGGGGTCAATGCCGAACTCATCTGGGGCATACCGGTCCAGACCAGGGACGCCGGCGGCAACCCGATGAGCGACCACGCCGTCGTCGTCACCGGGGTGGACCTCGCCACCGGCAAGGTGCACCTCAACGACAGTGCCAACCCGAACGGCCAGGACGAGACGGTGTCGATCGAGGTCTTCCAGCGGTCGTGGGCTACCGGCAACGACGAGATGGTCGTCACCCGGGAAACTGCCTGACCCGTCGGTTGCCGGCCGTGTGGGTCACGCTGGCGTGACGCTCGGCGGTCACGGTTGCTCTGGCGTGACGCTCGGCGGGCCGAAAAGCTAGACCCAGTAGGGCACCCGCGCCCGATACTGCCGCATCGCGAACGCCGCCATGATCCAGCCGATAATCGTCAGCGCCACGACCACCGCCCAGTGCCGCAGCTCCTGATGAGCTCCCAGCAGCGGTGCCCGCACGATGTCGAGGTAGTGCAGCAGCGGGTTGAGCTCGACGATCTTGGCCCACTGTCCCGCGCCTTGCTGCCGCAGTGTGCTGTCGTTCCAGATGATCGGCGTCATGAAGAACAACAACTGCACCAAGGAGTTCAGCAGCGGTCCGATGTCGCGGTAGCGGGTCGCGAGGATGCCGAAGCACAGCGATACCCACACGGCGTTGAGCATGATCAGCAGCAGCGCCGGGAACACCGACAGATCGGCCCACGACCAGGGCTTGGGAAAGATGATGGCGACGACGACAAAGATCACGATGTTGTGCAGGAACAGGATCATCTGCCGCCACACCAGTCGGTAGACGTGCACGCTCAGTGGTGTCGGCAGTTGCTTGATCAGGCCTTCGTTGGCGACGAAGACGTCGGCGCCCTCCAGAATGGCGGCGTTGATCAGGTTCCAGATGATCAGCCCGAGCGTGACGTACGGCAGGTGCACAGACAGGTCGAGGTGAAACAGCTTCGAGTACAGCCCGCCCATCGCGACCGCAGTGGTTCCGGTGGCGATGGTGATCCAGAACGGTCCCAGCACCGACCGGCGGTAGCGCTGCTTGATGTCCTGCCAGCCCAGGTGCAGCCACAGTTCGCGGCGCCGGAACCCGGCGTCCAGATCACCCCAGGCGCGGGCAAAGGTCTTGGACTGGGCCGCCGCGTCAAAGAACGTCATGCCGAACCTCCTGGGCGTCCGAACTTCTCCTGGCGCCCCAGCCGGCGCAGTCGAAACCACTCCAGCAGCCCCTTCGGGTCGCGACGGGTCACCAGGAAGAACCAGCTGAACCGGACCCATTCCTGCGGCAGCAGTTTGCGCAGGCCCGGCTGCGACAGCACGTAGCCGCGGTTGCGGTAGGTGAAGAACCGTTTGGTCGGATTGTCGGGATACTGCGTATGCATGCGGCCGCCGAGGATCGGCTTGAACTCATCCGAGCCGCAGGGGTGCAGGTAGACCGCGTCCAGACAGGTGCCGAAGGGCAAGCCGGAGCGGACCAGTCGGCGATGCATCTCCACTTCGTCGCCGCGGATGAACAGGCGCAGGTCCGGAACGCCGATCGCTTCCAGCGTCGACGCCCGGAACAGCGCTCCGTTGAACAGCGACGCGATCCCGGGCAACAGGTCCTGCGTGGTTTCGGTACGCAGTTCGCTGACCAACCTGCGCCAGACCAGGCCCCGACGCAACGGAAACGCGAGCCGTTCCGGGTCGTCCATGTTGCACACCATCGGTGACACCTCGGCCAGGTCGTGCTTCTTCGCACACGCGAGCAGAGTCTGCAGCACGCCGGGGTCCTGCGCGTGTCCGTCGTCGTCGGCCAGCCACACCCAATCGGCCCCGTGCGCGAGCGCGAGCAGGATGCCGAGCGCGAAACCTCCTGCGCCACCCAGGTTCCGGCGGGAATTCAGATATACCGACGGGATCTCTTGTCCGGCGACCATGTAGTGCACACGGCTGTCACCGGAGTCGTCGTTGTCGATGACGATGAGCTTCTCCGGTGCCACGGTCTGCGTGCTCAGCATGTCCAGTGAGCGGGCGAGTTCCTCTGGGCGCCGGTGGGTGACCACGACGGCGATGACGGCGTCATTCAACGTTGCTCATCCACCGACGTTGTTTGCTGAGTCGCCTTCTGCAGGGCGGTCTGCGCTTCGGTTTCGGCGAGCACCTCGCGGACGTGACGGGCCGCGTCTTCGCCCTCGTAGGCGCGAACCACGTCCTCGATACCGCCGGTCTGCCTGATGACGCCGTGGTCGATCCACATCGCGGTCTTGCACAGTCGCGCCAGGAATTCGTTGGAGTGGCTTGCGAATACCAGGATTCCGGAGCGCTCCACGAGTCCCTGCAGGCGCGATTGCGCCTTCTTCAGGAACTCCGCGTCGACGGCGCCGATCCCTTCGTCGAGCAACAGGATCTCCGGATCGATGCTGGTGACCACGCCCATCGCCAGCCGAACCCGCATGCCGGTGGAATAGGTGCGCAACGGCATCGACAGGTATTCACCCAACTCGGTGAAGTCGGCGATCTCGTCGACCTTGGCCAGCATCTGCTTGCGCGTCTGCCCCAGGAACAGACCGCGAATGATGATGTTCTCGTAGCCGGAGATCTCGGGGTCCATGCCGATTCCGAGATCGAAGACCGGCGCCACCCGGCCGGTGACTTTCGCCCAACCGCGGGTCGGTTCGTAAATACCCGAAAGCAGCCGCAGCAGCGTCGATTTCCCGGCTCCGTTGTGCCCGACCAGGCCGACACGATCACCGAGTTCGAGCGACATGGTGATGTCGCGCAACGCCTCGATGACCACGACGTTGGAGTTGTTGCGTCCGATGGTGCCGCCGGCCTTGCCCAGCACCGCCTTCTTCAACGACCGCGACTTGGCGTCGAAGATGGGAAATTCCACCCACGCGTCGCGTGTCTCGATGTGCGGACCGCTTGCCACGGATTACAGATACTGTCCGGTGCCGTGCGCGCCACCGGGGGGCCCCGGTATGCCCATGCCCGGGGGTAGGGCGCCCTGGCGCATCTGTTCCAGCTGTGCACGTGCGGCCATCTGCTGCGCGAACAAAGCGGTCTGGATGCCGTGGAAAAGCCCTTCCAGCCAACCGACCAGCTGAGCCTGCGCAATGCGCAACTCGGCGTCCGAGGGCGGTCTTTCCTCGCTGAACGGCAATGTCAGCCGTTCCAGCTCCTCGCGGAGTTCGGGTGCCAGCCCGTCCTCGAGTTCGCGGATGCTGGCGGCGTGAATGTCGCGCAGCCGGGTGCGGCTCGCGTCGTCGAGCGGTGCGGCGCGCACCTCCTCGAGTAACTGCTTGATCATGGTGCCGACCCGCATCACCTTGGCGGGCTGCTCGACCAGATCGGTCAGGGAGCGTTCGTCGGCGTCGTCTTCCTCCGATTGGCGCATTGCCATCAAGCGCGGATCGACGCCGCCGATTACCTCGATGCCGTCATCCGCAACACCGGCATCGAAGTTCTCGTCCCCGTCGTGTCGAGTCCCCAAACCAATCACCATCCTTCAGCGTGTCTGCTCGGGGCGTACCGGAGTGTCGCCGTGCCATTCATAGATTTGGGCGCCGCCGTTGTCGTAGATCAACGTCCAGTACGGCGACTTGTCCAGAAAATATAGACCCTCGGGGACTTTGAACCCTCGGATCGTTGGACCGCTGGCCAGCACGTAGCGGATATTGAGCGCTTTGATCGCCTCGGGCACCCTCGGATCGGTGTCGCCCTTCTTGGCTAAAGCCCAGAAGATGTAGCGGTTGTAGCCCGGACCCATCTGCACCGGGTAGTCGTAGTGGGTCCACAGCGGGTGCAGGCCCGCCACCGCGTACATCCAGGCGGTGCCGTCGACGTTGGAGTCGCCGATCAGTGTGTCGTGCGCGCCGGGCAGTTTCGACAGGTAGGCCATGGCTTCCAGGTCGCGCTGGTCGACGATGATCGAGTCGTACTTGTCGCCGAAGAGGAACCGGTGCCGTGGGAAGTAGTGCCCCGCAAGACCGACGCTGATCCCGACCAGCAGCACGGCGGTGGCTGCCGCCCAGAAGCGCGAGGACATGGGCTTGCGTTGCTCGCTCAGCCGCTTCGCCTGCCCAACCACCAGCATGACGATGGTGACCAGCGCGACGGCCGCCATCAGGTTGAACAACGGGGTCATTGCCGCCGCGATGCGCCGCGGGTCCTTGTAGAAGAACTCGCCGAATGCTCCGGCCACCCGGCCGAACGGACCCCACAGCGGAGTGCCCGCATCGACGTTGATCACGACGAAAAGCAGCCAGACCGCCAGCGGCCACCACACCTTTTTGAACAGCAGGAGGAACCCGCCGACAGCGCACAGGAAGCTCAGCGCCCACTGGTACGGGAAGTCGTTGAGATGGCGCGAGTGCATGAACACGGCGTCGAACAGGCCGTGTCTCATGCTGAGGTACGTCAGAAACGAGTGGCCGGCGATGATGTCTTCCTGCTTGGTGACGCTCAAGAACTGCGGAAGCAGAATCAGCCCGGAAGCCCCGGCCACGCCCGCCAGGGTCAGCAGATCACCGAGTCGGCTGCGCACCGGATGCCGCAGCGCCTCGAAGAGCCACCACGCGCCGACCAGCAGCACGACGATGATGCCGCCGGTGATGTGCACCGAGAAGACACCGACCAGCGCCAGCACCGCCACCGGGATGCGATCTCGATGCCGTACCGACGAGGTGATCAGCGCCATGGCCGGTATGGCCGCCCCGTATGCCGCCAAGTTGGGCATGGCGGCGGTGTCGAACTCGACGTAGGGCACCGCGGTGAAGGATGCGGACAGCGCAGCAGCGGTCGACGCAGCGACGGCGGTACGCCACTCGGTGGTGTGCGTGCGCAGGGCACGCCAGGTGAGTACGGCCGCGCTGGTCGGGAACAGCCAGAGCGCCACCGCCAGCGAGCTCAGCGTGTAGCCGGTGGTGGCCGCCGCGCCGGTCAGCTGACAGAACACGGCGGCCAGGGCGTGGAAGACCGACGGGTAGTACAGCAACTGGTGCGTCTCGACGTTGCGTAACTCACCCATGTGCGTGGAAGACGCCTGGCCGGTGTCGAGGATCCAGCGCACGGTGTTGCCGTGCCAGACCGCGTCCCAGGTACTCGGCACCGATTGCCAGTGCGGGAGGCCGCTGAACGCCGCCCAGCCGATCAGCACGACGCCCAGCAGCACGCCGGCCGCCACGACGATCGCCGGCCCGGGATTCACCGCCAGCGCCTCGGCCTCGGTGTCGCGGAAGCGGGCCAGAAGCAGCTGCAACGCAACTGCCAGCACGCACACCACAGCCAGCGCGGCCAGTGCCGTCCACCCGTTCCAGGGGACGCCTAGCGCGCCGTAGGGGATGATCGCCAGCGCAACGACGCCGTATGTCAGCGGAGGGCCGACCGCTAGTGCGATCGGCCAGTTCAGCTGCACGATACGAGCGACGATGGCGCCGGGTGCGATCAGCAGGATCAATGCGATCAGCGTTCCGAACCACAAACTCACTCGACTAGTATGGCTGCCCGGGTGTCCCGTCTCGGGAAGCCGTCACGGCTGGAACGTCTACGGCGCACCCACGACCGTCACCAATTTTGACGAAAGCGCGAAAGCTTTAAGGTGGCTGGCATGGCCTACGACGTCGCCCGGGTGCGTGGACTGCACCCGTCTCTTGGCGATGGTTGGGTGCACTTCGATGCGCCGGCCGGAATGTTGATTCCCGATTCCGTGGCGACCACCGTGTCGACGGCTTTCCGTAGGTCGGCTGCCAGTTCGCTCGGATCGCACCCGTCGGCGCGGCGCAGCGCCGCGGTCCTGGAGGCGGCTCGCGAGGCGGTCGCCGACCTGGTCAACGCCGACCCCAGCGGCGTCGTGTTGGGCGCCGATCGTGCGGTGTTGCTGTCGTCGTTGGCCGAGGCATCGTCCGCGCGCGCCGGCCTCGGGTACGAGGTGATCGTCAGCCGCCTGGACGACGAGGCCAACATCGCGCCGTGGCTGCGCGCCTCTCATCGCTACGGTGCGAAGGTCAAATGGGCCGAAGTCGACATCGAGACCGGCGACCTGCCGACGTATCAGTGGGAGAGCCTGGTCAACAAGTCGACCCGGTTGGTCGCGGTCACGTCCGCCTCGGGAGTGCTGGGCGCGGTCACCGATCTGCGCGCGATGACCAAGTTGGTGCACGACGTGGGTGGCCTCGTGGTGGTCGACCATTCCGCGGCGGCGCCCTACCGGTTGTTCGACATGAAGGACACCGAAGCCGACGTGGTGGCGGTGAACGCGGTCGGATGGGGTGGGCCGCCGATCGGCGCGATGGTTTTCCGCGAACCGGCGCTGATGAGCACCTTCGGCTCGGTCTCGACGAATCCGTACGCGACCGGCCCGGCCCGCCTTGAGGTGGGCGTGCACCAATACGGTTTGCTGGCCGGTGTCGTCGCCAGCATCGAATACCTGGCGTCGTTGGACGAGTCGGCCCGCGGCAGCAGGCGCGAGCGCCTGGCGTTGTCGATGCAGTCCGCCTCGTCGTACCTCAACCGGATCTACGACTACCTGATGGTCTCGCTGCGGTCGCTCCCGCTGGTGATCGTGCTCGGCCGCCCGGAGTCGCGGATCCCGGTGATCAGCTTCGCCGTCAACGAGGTGCCGGCTGACCGGGTGGTGCAGCGCCTGGCGGACAACGGGATTCTGGCGATCGCCAACGCCCATTCCCGGGTGCTCGACGTGCTGGGCGTCGACGATATCGGCGGCGCCGTCACCGTCGGGTTAGCGCACTACTCGACGACGGCCGAAGTCGATCAGTTGGTGCGCGCGTTGGCGTCACTAGGTTGAAATTTGGCGACGAGCTGACCTTGGCTCAGCCGGCCGACAGCCACGATCGGATCCGCGTGCACGGTGCACGCGAGAACAACCTCGACGACGTCAGCATCGAGATCCCCAAGCGTCGGCTGACGGTGTTCACCGGAGTGTCCGGCTCGGGCAAGAGCTCGCTGGTGTTCGACACCATCGCCGCTGAATCGCAGCGGTTGATCAACGAGACCTACAGCGCCTTCGTGCAAGGGTTCATGCCGACGCTGGCCCGACCCGATGTCGATGTGCTCGAAGGCCTGACCACGGCGATCATCGTGGACCAGCAGCGGATGGGCGTCGATGTCCGTTCCACCGTCGGCACCGCGACCGATACCGGAGCGATGCTGCGCATCCTGTTCAGCAGGTTGGGCAGGCCGCACATCGGCTCGCCGCAGGCATTCTCATTCAACGTCGCCTCGATCAGCGGGGCCGGTGCGGTCAACGTGGAACGTGCCGGGCGCACGGTGAAAGAGCGCCGCAGCTTCAGCGTCACCGGCGGCATGTGCCCGCGCTGCGAGGGCAGGGGCTCGGTGTCCGACATCGACCTGACCGTGCTCTACGACGACAGCAAGTCCATCAACGAGGGCGCGATCACCATCCCCGGCTACAGCATGGACGGCTGGTACGGCCGAATCTTCAATGGCTGCGGCTTCTTTGACACCGACAAGCCGATCGCCAAGTTCACCAAGAAGGAGCTGCTCTCACTTCTCTACAAAGAGCCGACCAAGATCAAGGTCGACGGCATCAATCTGACCTACGAAGGCATCATCCCCAAGATCCAGAAGTCGATGCTGTCCAAGGAGATTGACGCTTTGCAGCCCCATGTGCGCTCCTTCGTGGAGCGGGCGGTGACGTTCATGTCGTGCCCGGACTGCGACGGCACCCGCCTGTCGGAGCTGGCCCGATCGTCAAAGATCAAGGGACGCAACATCGCCGAGCTCTGGTCGATGCAGATCAGCGATCTCGCCGAGTGGCTCAAGGATGTCGACGACCCGGCGGTAGCGCCGCTGTTGAAGTCGCTGCGACACGCCCTCGATTCGTTCGTGGAGATCGGGCTCGGGTATCTGTCCCTGGACCGGCCGTCGGGCACGCTGTCCGGCGGTGAAGCCCAGCGCGTCAAGATGATTCGCCAACTCGGGTCCGCGCTCACCGATGTCACCTACATTTTCGACGAGCCGACGATCGGTCTGCATCCGCACGACATCAACCGGATGAACGATCTATTGCTGCGGTTGCGGGACAAGGGCAACACCGTGCTGGTTGTCGAACACAAACCCGCGACGATCGAGATCGCCGACCACATCGTCGATCTGGGGCCCCGCGCCGGTTCCGAGGGCGGTCAGGTCGTCTTCGAAGGCGACGTCGCCGGGTTGCGTGCCAGCGGCACCATCACCGGCCGACACTTCGACGACCGTGCTGGTCTCAAAGAGAGCGTCCGAACACCGCGAGGCGTACTGGAAGTGCGGGGCGCCGCCACCCACAACCTGCGCGACGTCGACGTCGACATCCCACTCGGGGTGCTTGTCGTCGTCACGGGGGTGGCCGGCTCCGGTAAGAGTTCGCTGCTCTACGGATCGGTGGCGGGGTGCGACGCCGTGGTGTCGGTCGACCAGACCCCGATCCGGGGGTCGCGGCGCAGCAACCCGGCGACCTATACCGGACTGCTCGACCCGATCCGTAAGGCGTTCGCCAAGGCCAACGGTGTGAAGCCGGCGCTGTTCAGCGCCAACTCCGAAGGCGCCTGTCCGAATTGCAATGGCGCCGGGGTCATTTACACCGACCTGGCGATCATGGCCGGCGTCACCACCACGTGTGAGGAGTGCGAGGGCCGTCGGTTCGACGCGTCGGTGCTCGAGTACAAACTCGGCGGTCTCGACATCAGCGAGGTGCTGGCGATGTCGGTCTCCGACGCTTCGGAATTCTTTGCTGACGGCGAAGCTCGTACCCCCGCCGCGCATGCGATTCTCGAGCGGCTCACCGACGTCGGGGTCGGGTACCTCGGCCTCGGCCAGCCGCTGACAACGCTGTCCGGCGGTGAGCGGCAGCGGGTCAAGCTGGCCACCCGGATGGCGGAAAAGGGGGGTATCTACCTGCTCGACGAGCCGACCAGCGGGCTGCATCTCGCCGATGTCGAGCAGTTGCTGGGACTGTTGGACCGGCTGGTCGACGGCGGCAAGTCGGTGATCGTCGTCGAGCACCATCCGGCGGTGATGGCCCATGCCGACTGGATTATCGACCTCGGACCGGGCGCCGGACACGAGGGCGGTCGCGTCGTCTTCGAGGGAACCCCGCGGGAACTCGTCGAGGCGCGCAGCACGCTCACCGGCGAGCATCTCGCTCATTACGTCAGCTAGACGGTTAGGACGATCTTTCCGGCCACCTTGCCCGACACCATCAGTTGATGCGCATCGGCGGCCTGCTCGATGGGCAGGCGAGCGCCGATAATCGGCCGAACCCGCTCGCTGGCGAACATCGGCCAGACCGATGTCGTCACCGCATCCACGATGGCGCTCTTGCTGTTCGGCCCACTGACCGGGCGAGCCCGCAGGGTGGTGCCGATCACCCGGGCCCGCTTGCCCATTAACTTGCCGATGTTGAGTTCCGCTTTCACTCCGCCCTGCATGCCGATCACGACCAACTGTCCGTCGGCGGCCAGCGCGTCGATATTGCGGTCCAGATACGAGGCACCCATGATGTCGAAGATCACGTCGGCGCCGCCGCCGTCGGTCTCCTCCTTGAGGCGCGCGACGAAGTCCTCGTCTTTGTAGGAGATAGCGATCTGAGCACCAAGGTCGCGGCAGAGTTGCAGCTTCTCCGGCGACCCGGCGGTGACCGCCACCCGGGCGCCGAGCGCACGGGCCACCTGGATCGCATGGCTACCGATGCCGCTGGCTCCGCCGTGCATCAACAGCAGCTGGCCGGGGCTCAGATGTGCCGTCATCACCAGGTTCGACCAGACCGTGCAGGCCACCTCGGGTATGCCGGCGGCGTCGATGATGTCGACGTGTGCAGGCAGCGGCAGCACCTGGCCGGCCGGCACAGCGACGTACTCGGCGTATCCGCCGCCGGCCAGCAGAGCGCAGACTTCTTGGCCGACGGTCCACTCGGTGACATCGTCGCCGAGTTCGGCTACGACGCCGGAAACCTCCATGCCGATGATCTCGCTGGCGCCCGGCGGGGGCGGGTACTTGCCCGCTGCCTGGAGCACGTCGGCGCGGTTGACACCGGCGGCGCTGACCTTGATCAGCACCTGGCCGGGGCCGGCAGATACGTCGTTGACTTCTTGCCAGATCAATTGTTCGGCGGATTCGGCGACGATGGCGCGCATGTCGGCCACGCTACCGCCGCCCGCTACGCTTATCGGCGGTGGCGTGGCAGAGCGGCCCAATGCACTCGCCTTGAAAGCGAGAGACGGCTAAAACCGTCCGGGGGTTCAAATCCCTCCGCCACCGCAGTGTGATGTCGCAGGACATCGGAATAGCCCGAACCCTCGGTCAGGGTTCGGGCTTCACCATTCATGGCGTGTCGGTGGGTCTGGTCAGCCCAGCGAGCCCTGCAGCGACGTCAGCCGGGCGTAATCGTCGAACTCCGCCGCGGCGGAGTTACCGGTAACGGGATCGGTGAGTTCCACGCGAATGCGGTTCGCCGTCCAGTCGCTGGTCCATCCGGACATGGCCGCAAGGCCGTCCACCGCGGCTCGGTGATCCCGGATCGTTCCGGCCCCCAGCGCCATCGGCACTCGGGTCAGGAAACGGTGGTCGATTCGGGGCCGGGCGAAATCGAGGTCGCCGAGTAGCAGCACAGCGACGGTGCCGCCGCCGACGGCGACGAGGTAGGTCAGCCCGCCGCCTGTCACCGTGGCCACGACCGCGCCGATCTCGAGTGCCGCGGACTGAGCGACGTCGTCGGGATCCCCACCGACGGGGAAGGGCACCTCGTCGTTGAGCAAGCTGGGGAGCCCGTCGGCGCGACCGCGCTCGAGAATCATTTGTGCTGCCGCGCGGCCTCCGGATGGCAACGCCCGACCCCACAGCATCGTTTGCGGGCCGGGCGCGACACTGGCCATTAACTCGACGGTGGTCTCGATCGTTGCGCCCGTGGCCTGGGCAGTGAAGACGAGGGAGTCCCTGTCGAGGTCCGCTGCGTAGTTGAATTCGCCGCCGAGTCGCTCTTTAACGCCCTCTTGCAGCAGAAGCTGACTCAGCGCTGCGTACACGGCTCCGAAATCGTGCAGTTCTCGCAGGTCTTCGAACGCATTGTCCACGCGTCGACACTAGCGACGCTGTGTCGGCGGAGTAGCTCTCCCGCACACGGGACAGCCCGGCATCGCTGTCGGTGATGGTGAGCGTGAGTCGGTGCGCGACGACGATGCGCTGGGCCACCTGCGCACGGCGTCAGCGCAATGTCGGCGAGTACCTCAGCACCGCGGCGACGCCGTCGGCCGGCGAAATCCGCTCGTCGGTGCGAACCAGCGAGGCGCCCACCGAGATGGCGAACAATGGCAACGCTTCGTCGGCGCGCAGCTTCTTCACCGCTGTTTTCCCCTGCTCGGACAGCGAGTACGCATTCGCCGCAACCGTGGTCATGCCTTCGTCGGTGACCACCGTGGCGTCACCGACTTCGCCGACGATGAGCGTGTCGACTGCACCTTGGCGCAGCGCCGAGCACACGGCCTCCAGACCCTCGGCGGCGCGCCCTGACCGGCGTCCGATCTCGGAGTCGTAGCGCGCCAACGCGTTGTCCATCACACTCACTCGCCGACTGCGCGACCACCCCTCGATTGCACGCTGCACCTCGATGACGTCATGACCACCGTTGCGGGCACCGATCCGTAGCGGTACGACCCGCTCCTGCACTCTCTGGCACACCGTGGCCAGCAGGTCTGATCGCGACCGCACTTCGCCGACCACGAACACCGCGTCGATCACCAATTTGTCCACCAATTCGGTGACCCGGTCGGCGACAGCGCGGATGTTCTTCCGGCCGGCTTCATCCGTGCGCGCCTGAGGATCGCCGTATCCCGCGGTTTCGGCGCTCGATGCCTGGTGGATGGGGTAGCCACCACCGTCCACGGTCTCGGTGCGGAAGATCCCGTCGAATTGGATCGTGATGTCGGCGCCGGCGTAATCGACGATCACCAGCAAGTAGTCGGGGTATTCGAAGCCGTGCTGGAGGATCGGGACTATGTAGGGCAGATCGGATACGCGGACCACAGGCTGCGCGGTCGGCCGCAGGAGGTGTTCGTTGACCAACACCCCGTCGGCGCCGGCCACCACCGCCCGACCGCTCCGGCCGATCTGCGGTTGCAGGTCGTTGACCGCTTGCTCGATGTCGGAGATGACACCGTCCGGGGCACCCTGCGACTCGAGTTGATCGCGCAGTCCGCGCCACTTGGGGTCGAGCTGCATCGACCCGTCGTGGGTGTTGAGCGAGTCGTCGAAAAACACAGATGCGAACGGGCCCGGCGCATCAAGCAATTGTCGGAACCGTTCCGAGTCCATGCGGCAGGGTTCCCGACGTCGGCAACGGGGAAACTTGAGTTAGCCGACCTAAGCGAGCTGTGACCGGGGGATCTCTGCCGCGATGGTGTTCATCAGGGCCGCGTAGCGCCCGGCTTCGGGGTCGCGTCCGGGTTTGCCGCTGCTGATGACACTGGCCGCCAGTTCGCGCTCGGGATCAGCCCAAACGGCGATGTTGACCAAGCCGAGGTGGCCGAATGCGGCGGGCGCATTGCGTCCGAACGGCCCGTACTTGGTCGATCCCAGCATGTAACCGGTGCCCCAGCGCAGCGGCACCAGACCGGTAGCGAAGTCGGGTCGCAGCCGACGGCTCTCTTTGACCGCGCCGCGCAGTGTCTCGGGCCGCATTACCTGCACGCCGTCCAGTTCGCCGCCGCGGCGCAGGATCTCCATGAATCGGGAAAGCTCGTTTGCTGTGGACACCGTGTTGGACGACGGGATGATCGTGCCGAGGAACAGCGGTTCATTGGTGAGCGGAATCACCTCGTGCACTGTCCCGCCGATAGCCTTCCGGAAGATCTGGGCGATGACCGGCGGCAAGGTTCTGCCGGTGGCGTGACTGGGTGCGACCAGCGGAATGTCCTCCTTGGACACACCGAAGTTCGTCCAGCGGAAGCCGAGCGGGTCAAGGATCTCGGTGCTGAGAATTTCTCGGATCTCTTTGCCGGTCGCCCGCCAGATGAGCTCGCGCATCAGCGGTCCCCAGGTCAGTGCGTGGTAGATGTGCACCAAACCCGGGCGGTAGACGGGCTTGAGTTCGCCCAGCTTCTCCAACGCGTAGTCGTGGTCGTCGGCGCGCATGACGTCGGGGCGGGGTCCGCTGGGAAATGGGATGCCCGCGCTGTGCGTCATCACGTGTCGGATGGTGATGCGGTGCTTGCCGTGGCTGGTGAAGGTGGGCAGGTAGTCACAGACGCGGTCGTCGAGGGAGAAGGTTCCCCGCTCGACGAGCATGTGCACGACGGTCGCGGCGATGGCTTTGCCCGAGGAGTAGGCGCAGAACGGCGTATCCGTCGTCACCGGAATCTTCTCGGCGTCCGGGCCGTCGGTTGGAGCATTGCCCCAGCCGTGTCCGATCGCGCGGTTCAGCACGACCTTGCCCTTGTGCCGCAGACACAGTTGGATCGCGGGGTGCATGCCGGCCTGATACCAGTGCCGGACGGCCTGCCAAATCCGCTCGACGGTAGCGCTGTCGATGTCGGAGTGGTCCTCGTCGGCGACCGCGGTCACCGCGTCCAGGTCGGCCGGGACGCGGATCTTGCCGTCTGGGGTCACTGGTGCAAGTCTCGCCACCTCAGCGAGGGTACGTAAGCCGAAAGCGCTTAGCGTGTTCGCATGGCCCTGCGCGCACGCTACGTCGACGTCATCCTGCTGGTCTTCGGCTTCTACTCCGTCGGGCTCGGACTTTTCATGGTGGTGGCGCCGGACCTGTTCTTCGACACCCTGGGGACCTTCGGGATCCGCAACAACCACTACATCTTCGACAACGCGTCCTTCGAGTTCCCGCTGGGCCTGCTGCTGCTGGCCGCCCTGCGCTGGCCGGCCTGGCGGACACCGGCACTCGCTTTCGCCACAGCGCACTGGGCGATGCATGCGCTGAGCCACCTGGTCGACACCAACCACCGCGCCGGCGCCACGGTCGGCTGGCTGGAATTCGCCGGCCTCGCGATCTCTACCGGCTGGCTCGGGGTTGCCCTGTGGTTTTCCGTGCGGGAGGGTGCTACTCGCCGGTGAATTGCGGCGGGCGCTTGGCGAACGTCGCCGAGATAGCCTCCGTGAGGTCCTTGGAGGGCAGGAACGCGGAGTTCCATGCGGCGACGTAGCGCAGACTTTCCGACACCGCCGAAATCCGTTGCTGATCCAGGACGTCCTTGACGCCGTGCACCGCCAACGGTGGATTGGCGGCAATCTCGGCTGCGGTGGCGTGAGCGGCGGCCAGCGTGGCCTCGGCGTCGGCGTAGACATCGTTGACCAGGCCGATTTTCTCGGCCCGAGCCGCATCGATGTCTTTGCCCGTCAAGGCGAGTTCGCGCAGGTGCCCGTCATTGAGGATGAATGGCAGGCGGGCGAGGCTACCGACGTCAGCGACGATGGCCAGACGCACCTCGCGCACCGAGAACTTGGCGTCAGCGCTGGCGTAGCGGATGTCGACCGCTGAGATCAGGTCGACGCCGCCGCCGATGCACCAGCCCTGCACTGCGGCAATGGTGGGGGTCCGGCAATCGGCCACGGCGGTGATCGCGGCCTGCATGCGCCTGAGCTCGGCGTGGAAGTCCGCGCGCGGCCCGGCAAGTGCGCCGTCGGCCATCATCGGGGCGAAGGACCCGCCCATGGCGGGCAGATCCAGCCCGTAGCTGAAGTTTCTGCCAGAGCCGGCGATGACGATGGCCCGGACGTCACGGTCGGCGTCCAGTGTGGCGAATACATCCGGCATTTCCGACCAGAACGCGGGGCCCATCGCGTTGCCCTTGCCGGGCCCGATCAGCGTCACCTGCGCGACCTGATCCTTGATGTCGACGGTGACGGACTCATATGTTCGGGCCATATCGAGACCGTAGCGTGGTTGGTATGCCCTCAGACTTGCGCCCCGGACCGGATTCCGTGCCGACCGACGAACTGCGAAGTGCCGAGATGACCTTGGGGATCCTGCACCGAGTGGTGAAGACCATCTCCAAGGACGAGATGTCCCGTCAGACGCCGTGTGCCGAGTACGACGTGGCGGCGTTGACGAGTCATTTGCTGAGTTCCATTACGGCAATCGGTGGCATCGCGGACGCCGATTTCCCTGAAGTTGACGAGAACGATTCGGTGGAGCGGCGACTCATCCTTCGGGCCCGCCCGGCCTTGGACGCGTGGCACAAGCACGGACTCGAGGGCGACGTAGCGTTCGGATCAAGCTCGATGCCGGCAAAGGCCGCCGTGGCGATCTTCTCGCTCGAATTCTTGGTCCACGGGTGGGATTACGCGGTCGCCGTCGGGCGTGAGATCAGCGCGCCGGACTCGCTGTCCGAATACGTGCTGGAGCTGGCGCAGCAGGTGATCCGGCCAGAGCAACGCAGCGCCGCAGGCTTCGACGACCCGGTCGAGATGGCCGAGCATGCGTGCCCGCTGGACCGGCTCGTCGCCTTCACCGGCCGCAATCCGGTCGAGGGCTAACCCGGTCGCCCGAGTGTGCGGCCAGCCGCCGCAATCGTGTGGCGACCCCGTTCACGGGCCAGGGAGGCGCGTCAAATCCAGCCGCGGGCGAACCGCAGCAAGGCGTCGTTTTCTTCGGCCGCTGCGGTGACGGTCACCCGGACTCCGTCGCTGCCGTAGGGGCGAACCACGATGAGCGCGTTGGCGGCCTGCTCCACAAAGTCAAGGGTGCGGGAGCCCAACGGCAGCCAGACGAAGTTGGCCTGCGACTGCGGCAGTGTGAAGCCGGCGGCGCGCAATTCCGCGCTGACGCGCTCGCGTTCGGCGACGACGGTATCGGTTCGTGCCAGGAGTTCGTCGGCGGCCTCTAACGAGGCGATGGCCGCGGCCTGCGACACGCTTGTGGCGGTGAAGGGCACGTAGACCTTCCCCAGTGCGGTGATCACGTCGGGGTGGCCGATCGCGTAGCCGACCCGCAAGCCCGCCAGGCCGTACGCCTTCGAAAAGGTGCGCAGCACCACAACGTTGTCGTGGGCGTGGACCAACCCCAGGCTGTCGGGTGTCATGTCGCCGCGGATGTATTCGACGTAGGCCTCGTCGATGACGATCAGGATGTGCGGCGGTACTGCCTCGACAAAGCGGGTGAGTGCGTCCGGGTCGATGACTGTGGAGGTCGGGTTGTTCGGATTGCAGACGAAGATCAGCCTGGTGCGGTCTGTGACCGCGGCGAGCATCGCGTCGAGGTCGAAGGTGTGATCTGTCAGGGGCACCTGGATCGGGGTGGCGCCGGCGACCCGCACCTGCGAGGGATACAGCTCGAAGCTTCGCCAGCCGAAAACCACTTCGTCGCCGATGGACGCGGTGATCTGCACGAGTTGTTGGCACAGGCTGACCGAGCCGCAACCCACGGCGACATGTTCGGATGTGAAGCCCGGACCGGCATGGTTGGCCAGCGCCGCCTTGAGCTGCACGCAGCCGTTGTCGGGATAGCGGTTGATCAGTTCGGTGGCGTTCTCGATGGCGGCGCGGACGCTGGGCAGCGGGCCGAACACCGTTTCGTTGCTGGCCAGCTTGATGGCGCCGGGCAGGGTCTTACCTGGGACGTAGACGGGCAATCCCGCCAACGCGGGCCGCAGGCGGGCGGTCACTTCGACAGCATATGTTGCGGCTGTGTACGCTATGCCTCCGGCGGCTGTGGGTTCCCGAGTCGGGTAACCTTTGAGTGCCATGGAGGCGTGCCAGAGTGGCCGAATGGGACTCACTGCTAATGAGTTGTCCCCCTTACAGGGGACCGGAGGTTCAAATCCTCTCGCCTCCGCCACGCAACACCTGCTAGACAACTGAAGTGCTAGACAACTGAACACAAGGCGCCCGTAGCTCAACGGATAGAGCATCTGACTACGGATCAGAAGGTTAGGGGTTCGAATCCCTTCGGGCGCGCTCATCTCGTATTCGCCACAGAATCCCCGGCCATCGGCCGGGGTTTTATTTTGCGCCGACTTCGGTCACAGTTGGACGACAACTCCGACGCTGACGAGGGACTGCAGGTCGTGCTTCGAGCCGGTCAGCCGGGGGTCTCGGCTTGGCGACGCGCGCACTGATGTCAAGCAAATGGACACGGGCGAAAAAAGCCTGCTTAGGGCTATTTTGCACACGCGTTCTATATAACAAAACAATAACGATGCTGGCACGTTAGAATTACGGACGGCTCTGACCTGTACTTTTCTATTACGATCCGCTGAATCCCAACCGCCGATATGACCAAGGGATACTGAATGTCTTTTATGTTTGCGCAGCCGCAACTGCTGATGGAGGCCGCGTCGGATTTGGCCGGAATCGGTTCGACGCTCAGCGCAGCCAACAGTGCAGCGGCTTTGCCGATCTCCGGCGTGATGGCTGCCGGCGCCGACGAGGTTTCGGCTGCCATGGCGGCGGTCTTCGGCGCCCATGCCCAGAATTACCAGGCGATGAGCGCCAAGGCAGCGGACCTGCACTCGCAGTTCGTCCAGGCGATGAACTCGGCCGGGAACTCGTACGCCCAGGCTGAGGCGGCGAACGCTTCACCCCTGCAAGGCACGGATCGGGGCGGGCTGAACACCGTCAACACTCAAGCCCAGGGATTGCTCGGCGGTCCAGGCATGGGCGGCCAATCGCGGATGGGACAGGGCGGCGCACCAATGGTGGGTAGCGGCGGCGGCGCGCGGACGGCGTCACCCGGCCGGCTCGCGGGCGCCGGTAGCACAGTTCCGACCGGTGGTGCCGGGGGATTCGGGGGCGTGGGCCGGGGCAACGAGAAACAAGCCCAAACCGTCGCCCGCGGCAGTACCGGCAAGGCGGTCGCTTCGTTTGGCCCCGGCGGTCCGGGAGGTGTCGGTACCGCTCGGGATCTGCAGGCCACCTATGCGCCCGACGGCAGCCCCGCAACGCAGACTTTTGCAACAAGCAGGGCAGGCGCCGGAGGGCCACTGGGTAGCGTTGGGTCCCCCACCTCGAGCGCATCGACTGATCCAGCTGATGGCGGCCGACTGCGTCCGGTTTCGGACCGCTTGCGGCCAACCCCTGCCGACTTCGCCGCGCCCGCACCTGCGCCTGCGCCGCGTTACACCGCGCCCGCGCCAGCTTAGGCGCCGCTCACAGCTGGCTACTAGCTCGTTTCGATCAGCGTCAGTGCCCGCTTGAACAGGTGCACCGTCGCGGCGTGCAACTGGTCGCCGACCGACTTCTCGGCCTTGCCCGCACATGCCCTGGCCAGGGTTCCCTCGATCACGATGCCGAGCTTGAAGCAGGCGAGCACGGTGTACCAGGTGATGTCCGACAGGTCGCGTGTGGTGTTGGCGGCGTAACGATCCAACAGGTCGCCGGTGCTGGCCAGGCCGCTCTCGCCACCGAGGGCGTGGCTGAACACGCTGGATCCGTCGGACTGTTGCCAGGTGGCTAGTAGCCAGCCGAGGTCCAGCAGCGGATCGCCGATCGTGCACATCTCCCAGTCGACGATCGCGACCACGTCGGGCCCGGTGCGGGAGAACATCACATTGGCCATGTGATAGTCGCCGTGCATGATGCCGGGTTTCCAGTTCTTCGGCCGGTGGCTCTCGAGCCAACCGGAGACCTCCTCGATGCCGGGAATCTCGGGGCCCGGGTAGCCGTCGTATTGCTGGTAGGACTCCAGCTCCGAAAGCCAGCGCGGTACCTGGCGTTCGAGGAAGCCGTCCGGCTTGCCGAAGTCGGCGAGCCCGACGGCGACGTGGTCGATTGCCCCGAGTTTGGCCAGCGCGTCCGCCATCGACAGCCCCATGCCGAAGCGCACCTGGGCATCTCCGGCGTGCAGGGGTAGCAGGCCCTCGCCGGCGTTGAAGCCGTCGATGGGCTCCATCAGGTAGAAGACCGCGTCCCCGAGCACAGTGGGGTCGTCGCAGGTGGCGATGAGGTGCGGGTGCGGCACGTCGGAGCCGGCGATTGCCGCCAGCACTCTGGTTTCCCGAAGAATCACTGTGTTGCTGCGCGACCGCAGGTGGCGCGGACCGCGCCGCAACACGTACGGACGGCCGGATCTGCTGAAGCGCAGCATGACGTTCTGGGTTCCCCCGGTCACCGCAGTGACGTCGGTCAACGGACCTTCGCCCAACCCTCGGGCAGACATCCAATGCGCTACCGCCGCCAAATCCACGGAGTCCGCAGCCGTCATTTCTTGGCCTGCGGCGTGTAGCGGACCGTCTGCGCCCAGATCATGCCGTCCCGAAAGACGAAGGTGTCGACGCCGTCGTCCGCGCGGTTCAGCGCCGAGTCGGCTGCCCACTCCAGAAAAAGCAGGTTGCCGTCAAAGATCTGAGTTGTCAGGTCCCAGGCCGCGGCGGGCAGATCGTCGAGCAGTTTGATGAAAACCTGCCGAATCGCGTCTTTGCCGCGAGCGACGCCCGCCGAAGTGATGACCACCGACTGTTCGGTGTAGTCGGCGACGATCTCGTCCAGATCGCCCGCCACGAGTGCCTCCCCGTGATGGGCGAAAACTTCCTGCGGCGTTCGTGTCATGGTGCTCCCTTGCAACCTGTAGACCGTCTGTGAAGAAGGGTAGGACAGCGGCGCCGGGCTCCGGCGGCGGGAAGAATAGTTTGCATAACTCACTATCTGTCGAACGGGGAATGCGATGCCGCGTACCGATAACGATTCCTGGGAGATCACTCAGAGCGTCGGATCCACCGCCCTCGGTGTGGCCGCAGCGCGGGCCGCCGAGACCGAGAGCGAAAATCCGCTGATCAGGGACCCGTTCGCGCGGGTGTTCGTCGACGCTGCCGGCGAGGGGATGTGGAGCATCTACGCGAATCCCTCGCTGCTGGCGCAGGCCAGCGAGATCGAGCCCGAGATGGCCAAGCGCGCGCGGATGATGGTCGACTTCATGGCGACGCGGACTGCGTTCTTCGACGAGTTCTTCCTCGGCGCCGCCGACGCCGGAGTTCGGCAGGTGGTGATCCTTGCCTCTGGGCTGGATGCGCGCGCCTGGCGGCTCCCGTGGCCTGACGGCACCGTCGTCTACGAACTCGACCAGCCCAAAGTGCTCGACTTCAAGAGCGCCACACTGCAGCAGCACGGCGCGCATCCGACCGCAAAGTTGGTCAACGTGGCCATCGACTTGCGTCAAGACTGGCCGAAGGCGCTGCAAGACGCGGGATTCGACCCGGCCAAGCCGACGGCGTGGTCGGCCGAGGGGTTGGTGCGTTACCTGCCCGCGCAGGCCCAAGACCTGCTCTTCGAGCGGATACATGCACTCAGCGCGCCCGGTAGTTGGCTCGCTTCCAACGTTCCCGACGACGGTGCAATCGATCCTGAACTGCTGCAGCGTCAGCGCGAGGAAATGCAACGGATGCGGGCCGTGGCGGCGCGACTGGTCGAGGCGGAGATTCCCAACGTGGAAGATCTCTGGTACCCCGAGGAGCGCACCGCGCTCCCCGGCTGGTTGCGTGAACATGGCTGGGAGGCTTCGGCGGTGGACTTCCCCGAACTGATGACCCGCTACGACCGCACGGTTGCGGGAAGCGAGGAGCACCCGCTGCCACCGACTCTGTTCGTGTCGGCGCAGCGATCGGTTTGATTTTGACCGGACATTAGCGTTAGTTTCCGGTCCGACCGATGCACCGGTCTGACCTCAAGTTCGACTGTGCAGCAGCGATTTTCGCGCCTGGTAGCTAGTTCGGAGCTTTCTCCACGTCCTTCTTGATCGCGGCGATGGCATCGACCGGTGTGAGATTCGCGCCGGCGCTGTTCTTTCCCAGCTGCGGCCAGCCCGCCCCATCCGGCCCGAGCAGTTGATCCCAGATTTCGCGGACTTTCGTCAACAGCTCAGCTTGCTCGTCGGCAGTCAGTGCCATCAGCCATCCTCCGTTCGTCGAGATACCGCAAGCCGCGGCAAATTGTTGCGGTGCAAGTCCATTGGCGGAATTCATGTCGCACCGGCCGAAAGGCGGCGCGCCCTGCGGCAGGTTCGGGCTGTAGCCGTTCCCGTCGGTGTATTGGTGCGCGACCTGTCCGGGCAGATTCGGATTCGCCCCGTACCCCGCCGCTACCACGCGGAGGCCGGCCGGTCGGACCCGCCACATATTGAAGAAGTCATAGGTGTTGGCATAGCCGATGATTCGTGCAGCCGAGCCGGCGTAATCGGCCAGATTCCAGTACAACGGGTTGATCCAGCTCGAACCGTCACCCGGCGGGTTACCTCCCGATTCGACGTCGAGCATCAACGACACGCGTGGATGTAATCCGCCTTCGGCGTCGATCATTGCCCGGACCGTATTGGCATTGGCCTGCCAATTCGGCCGGGCGTAGGTGTAAACGATGCCGAATGTCAGTCGGCCACTGTCTATTGCCGCGCGCATCCACGCGTAATTGCGCGCAAAGTTGTGATCCCGGTACGTGCCGTCACAGACGCGGATGGAGAGCACCCGGTATGGGTACGAGTCGTTCACCGGCACTTGATATTCGGAGACGTCGGCGAAAAGGGTATCGACCAACCTGCCCAATCTCCCTTCACCACAATGCTTGTCGCCTCATGTTACCGACGCACCCGTCATGCCGGCGTATTGTCGCGGCATGGCCGATCGACGGCGCCCGGGAGGCTCCCGAATAGTCCACCAGATCGCGTCGTCGATGCCCTACGTCAAGCGATTGGAAGGGCCGAAGGGAAACTCGATCTACCAGGTGGGCGGCAAGTCATTCGTGTTCTTCCGAACCCCGCAGCCTGACGCCGCCGATCCGGTGACCGGCGAGCGCTACACCGACGTCATCATGCTCTGGGTGGAGTCGGAGAGCGACAAACTCGCACTGGTCCAGGACCCGGCGTCGCCGTTCTTCACCACCGCCCATTTCGACGGGCATCCTTCTGTGCTGGTGCGGGCCAACCGACTCGGCGAGATCGGTGTGACCGAGTTGGCCGAACTGGTCCAGGATGCGTGGTTGTCCCGCGCATCGAAACGGCGAGCGGCGGCCTGGCTCGCCGATCAACCGGGCGTCCAAGAAAATTAGCGCCGCGCCCACCGAGTCGCGCACTGCGCGCAAGAATACGCGCCATTTTCATGTTTAGGCACGAGTACAACGGGCCATCCTCACCCCACGGGAATTGTTTCGGGATCAACGGAGGTCGCTATGGTGAGAGGTCGCGGATTTATCGGCGCAATTGTGCTGGTTTGGTTACTCATCGGGGTCCTCGCGGCTTGGCAGCGCGACTACTTCAAAGGTCAGGAAACCAGCTGTGCCTCAGCGGGAACCGTCGCAGTGACGGTAATCGCCGGGCCACTTAATTACATGGGCGTAAATCCGAAAGTAAAGGATTGCCGTGCGCCTCGTTTGCCCCAACCCAGTGCTATGCCGTCAATTGATCACATCCCTGCTAGGTAAAGGAAAATTGCCATGATTGCCGTCGGTGCTATCTTGCTCGTTCTTGGATTTGTGTTTGGTGTGCATATTTTGACCGTGCTCGGCGTGGTTTTGCTCGTCGTCGGTGCCGTGATGTGGGCCATGGGCTCAGTCGGCCGCCCGGTCGCCGGCAGGCGCAACTGGTACTAATCGCGGTGCCCCTCGGGGAACCTCTCGAGCCAGTAAGAAAAGGTCGCGTGATCGCAGTAGTGGTCACGCGACCGTTTTCGTTTCACAGGACGTACACAGGGATGCCATAGCGTCGGCCTAATCCGTGCGCGGATACTGGAATTCGTGTCGGCTCCCAGAACTTCCGTCGAGCGCGTGGTCATGTGCCGTGCTGACGGCCAACCGGTCACCGTGCTGGTGGTGGATGACGAACCCGTGCTCGCGGAAATGGTGTCGATGGCCTTGCGCTACGAGGGCTGGAACATCGCGACCGCCGGTGACGGCTCGTCGGCCATCGCAACCGCCCGTGCCGAGCGCCCCGATGTGGTGGTACTGGACGTCATGCTGCCCGATATGAGCGGCCTCGACGTGTTGCACAAGCTGCGCCAAGAGAATCCGCGCCTGCCGGTGTTGTTGCTGACGGCCAAGGACGCGGTCGAAGACCGTATCGCCGGATTGACTGCCGGTGGCGACGACTATGTGACCAAGCCTTTCAGTATCGAAGAGGTCGTGCTGCGGTTGCGCGCACTGCTGCGACGCACCGGGGTGACGACGGTGGACAGCGGCGCTCAACTGGTCGTTGGGGACTTGGTCCTCGACGAGGACAGTCATGAAGTGACCAGGGGCGGCGAGACGATCTCGTTGACTTCCACCGAATTCGAGCTGCTGCGGTTCATGATGCGCAACGCCAAGCGGGTGCTGAGCAAGGCGCAGATTCTGGACCGGGTGTGGAGCTATGACTTCGGCGGTCGATCCAACATCGTCGAGCTCTATATCTCCTACCTGCGCAAGAAGATCGACAGCGGTCGTGAACCCATGATCCATACGTTGCGCGGCGCGGGCTATGTCCTCAAGCCGGCACGTTAGGCGGCCGCGCGTCTGGTCGTTGCGGCTGCGGTTGCTGGTCGGTCAGGTCGCCGTTCTCGCCATCGTGTGTGTGGGGATCACCGCGGCAACCGAGCTGGCGTTGCGCCACCATTTGCTGGCACAACTCGACAGTCAACTCAGCGGGACCTCGTACCGCTCGTCGCTGCTGTATCCCGAACCGCCTCATCGGCGGCATGAACCGCGCTACCCCAAGACGATCGGTCCTGGGCCCAGGTTTCTCGATGCCCCTGGGCAGCCGGCCGGCATGGTCGCGGCCGTGATCAGCGGCGGCAGGACGGTCGACTCCGGTTATCTGACCAGCAGTGGTGCGCGGGCGGCCCTGTCCGCCACCGCCCAACACCAGCTGGAACAGATCGCCGGCAGTCGCTCGCCGGTGACCCTGAACCTCGACGGCCTCGGCCGCTATCGCCTCGTCGCCGCGCCCAGCCGTAACCAAGAGGACGCCATCGTCACCGGCTTGTCGATGGCGAACATCGACGCCACCGAGCTGCGGATGCTGATCATCTTCGGCATCGTCACCCTGATCGCACTGGTTGCTGCCACCACCGCCGGCGTAGTGATCATCCGCCGGGCGCTGGCACCGTTGCGCCGAGTCGCGCAAACCGCAACCAAAGTCGTCGAATTGCCCCTGGACCGTGGTGAAGTCGAACTGCCGGTCCGGGTGCCTGAACCCGACGCCAATCCCGACACCGAGGTGGGGCAACTCGGCTTGGCAGTCAACCGGATGCTCGACCACATCGCCGCCGCATTGTCGACGCGGCAAGCCAGCGAAACCCGGGTCCGCCAGTTCGTCGCGGACGCCAGCCACGAACTGCGTACACCGCTGGCCGCGATTCGCGGCTATACCGAACTGGCACAACGAATGGGCAAGTCCGGTGGAGACGACGAGGCGGTCGCGCATGCGATGAGTCGGGTGGCGTCGGAGACCGGGCGGATTACCCGCCTCGTCGAGGATCTTTTGCTGCTGGCGCGCCTGGATTCGGGCCGGCCGCTGGAACGTGAACCGGTCGATTTGTCCCGACTGGCGGTCGACGCGGTCAGCGACGCACACATTTCCGGACCGGACCAGCAGTGGGAACTCGACCTGCCTGCTGAACCGGTGGTGGTCACTGGGGACGAGGCCAGATTGCATCAGGTGATGGCGAATCTGCTTGCCAATGCCCGCATTCACACCGGCGCAGGCACCGTCATAACTACTCGACTCAGCGCCGCACCGACCTACACGCTGTTGCAGATCATCGATGACGGGCCCGGCATTCCCGCGGCGCTCCAGTCAGAAGTGTTCGAGAGGTTCGCACGCGGTGACACGTCGCGCTCCCGAAAAGGTGGCAGCACCGGGCTGGGTCTGGCGATCGTTTCCGCAGTCGTCAAAGCGCATAACGGCACGATCACGGTAACCAGTGCACCCGGCCACACCGAGTTCGCGGTGCGGTTGCCACTGACAAGCTAGTGAATGGCACTAGCTAATGAATGGCAACCGCCCGCGCTTGCGACCGCTCTTAACTGCTTCGGGTAGTTAGCCCGAGCAGGTGACGTCGATTTCGAACGACTTCTTGACCGGCTGCATCGGGTTGGCCATGTCCACCCCGGTGGCGGTTCCGCTGATCTTGTAAGCGTTGCCATTCTTGGTGGCAGATGCGCTCGCGTCCGGTGTGCCCGGCGCGTAGCCGAGGGAAATGCCGTTGACGTTGCCCAGCGCAACCGACTTCACGTCCGGAGGATTTGCGTCGGAGAGCACCGCGCCGATGCCGGTCGCCGCTCCGCCGATCGCGATGTTGACCGTGCCGCCCACCGTGGTGCAGACGGTTGTGCCGCTTACGGCCTGGTCTTTTCCGTCGATGAGAACCTTGGTGCCGGACCCGCCGCCGCTGCTGGCCGATGTTGCTGCGCTTGAGGATCCGCCGCCCGAACTCGATTTCTTGTCCGAACAGCCAGAAAGTCCGACGACCAGAATGGCCGCGCCGGCTACCGCGACTGTCAGTCCACGATTCACGTGTGCTCCTTTGCCCGATGTAGCGATCCACCCTCGTTGCAGACCGCTTCGGCAGTATGCGGGTTAACTAGACCCAAGGTCTAGGTTCATCGAAGAATTAGTTTCGGCATTGTTAACCCGGCGGGACGGCGGGACCCCACCGGAAGACCTTTCGGGCGCTCGTCGTTAATGGCAAGGTATTGCCGGTGGATCACAAGCCTCCTACCGCAACCATCGAGTCCGCACACAGCACGCACTCGCTACCGCTGCATGACACAAGGGATTTCGACGACGCCGACCGCGGATTCATTGCCGCGCTGTCGCCGTGCGTCATCAAGGCGTCCGACGGTCGGGTGGTGTGGGACAACGACGTTTACGCATTCCTGGACGGCCCGGCCCCGACTTCGGTGCACCCCAGCCTGTGGCGGCAATCCGCGCTGGTCGCCAAACAGGGCCTCTACGAAGTGGTACCGGGGATCTATCAGATCCGCGGTTTCGACCTCTCCAACATGACCTTCATCGAGGGTGACACCGGCGTTATCGTCATCGATCCCTTGGTATCCACCGAGGTAGCCGCTGCCGCGATGGAGTTCTACCGTGCCAACCGCGGCGGTGACCGGCCCGTCGTCGCGGTGATCTACACCCACAGCCACGTCGACCACTTCGGCGGCGTACTCGGCGTCACCTCGCAAGCCGACGTGGATGCAGGCAAGGTCGCGGTGCTGGCGCCGGAAGGCTTCACCGCACATGCCATTCAGGAGAACGTCTACGCCGGTCCGGCCATGACGAGGCGCGCGACCTACATGTACGGGACGGTGCTGGACCGCGGGCCGTTGGAGCAGGTGGGTTGCGGGCTCGGCCAGACGCCGTCCACCGGCGAGGTCGCGCTGATCGTGCCGACGGTCGACATTCGCGAGACGGGGGAGACCCACACCATCGACGGTGTGGAGATCGAGTTCCAGATGGCGCGGGGCACCGAAGCGCCTGCCGAGATGCACTTCTACTTCCCGCAATTCCGAGCGTTGTGCATGGCCGAGAACGCCACCCACAACCTGCACAACCTGCTGACGTTGCGCGGCGCGCTGGTGCGCGACCCGCATGCTTGGTCGGGCTACCTCACCGAGGCCATCGACGCGTTCGCCGACCGGGCCGACGTGGTGTTCGCCTCCCATCACTGGCCGACCTGGGGCCGCGACCGCATCGTCGAGTACCTCTCGCTCCAGCGCGACCTGTATGCGTACCTGCACGACCAGACGCTGCGCTTGCTAAACCAGGGGTACACGGGCGTCGAGATCGCCGAAATGTTCGAGCTGCCACCGGCATTGGAGCAGGCGTGGCATGCGCACGGGTACTACGGGTCGGTCAGCCACAACGTCAAGGCCGTGTATCAGCGTTACATGGGGTGGTTCGACGGCAACCCGGGTCGCCTCTGGCCGCACCCGCCCGAAGCGCTGGGCCCACGCTACGTGGAGGCCATCGGTGGGATTGACCGAGTCGTCGAGTTGGCCCGTGCCGCGTTCGATTCCGGCGATTTCCGCTGGGCCGCAACGTTACTCGATCACGCGATGTTCACCGACGAGCATCACGCGGGCGCGCGCGAGTTGTACGGGGACACGCTGGAACAGTTGGGCTATGGCGCCGAGTGCGCGACGTGGCGAAACTTCTTCATGAGTGGTGCCACCGAGCTGCGGGTGGCCAATTTCGGTACCGCATCGCAAGCCACTTCGCCCAGCCTGCTGTCTCAGCTGACACCGGAGCAGGTCTTCGACGGTCTCGCGATCCGGGTCAACGGTCCGCGTAGCTGGGACCTGGATATCACCATCGACATCACGTTCGCCGACCTTGGTGTCAACCACCGACTGGCACTGCGTAACGGCGTGCTCGTGCACCGCCGAGCGCCCGCGGATCCCGAAACAGCGTCGGCCACCGTGCAGTTGGCCAACAAGTTCCGGCTGCTGCTGGTGGCGATCGGTGACTTCACCTCGCCCGGGCTCGAGCTGTCGGGAGACCAGTCGGCGCTGCAGTCGCTGCTCGCGGTGTTGGATCAGCCGGACCCGAACTTCAACATCGTCACGCCGTAGTCAGTTGGCGCTCGGCATGGTCACGCGACGTCGATGATCACCTTGCCCAGCACCTTGCGGTCGGCGACATACCTCAGTGCCGCAGCGGTTTCGGGCAGCGGAAAGCGGGCGCCGATGTATGGCCGGATCTTGCCGTCGGCGAACATCTGCGACAGCTCGGCCAGGTCGCGTGCGCACTCGTCCGGGTAGTCGTTCGCGAAGGTGCGGATCTCCATGCCCCGAATGGTGACGTCTTTGAGCATCACAAGATTGAGCGGAATCGCCGGGATGGTTCCAGCGGCGTAGCCGAGGGTGACGAAGGTGCCGCCCCGTGCCAGCCCCCGCAACGCGGGCTCGGCGTAGGAGCCGCCCACCGGGTCGAGAGCGACGCGGGCTTTGTCGCCGGTGAGTTCGCGGATGCGCAGCTTGAGGTCCTCGTTGTCATAGTCGACGGTGGCCTCGGCCCCGCGCTGTCGGCACAACTCGAGCTTTTCCGGGCTCGACGCCGCTGCCAGCACTCGGGCGCCCATTGCCACTGCCAGGTCGACAGCGGCCAGACCTACTCCGCCCGCCGCCCCGAGCACCACCACCCAGTCGCCCTCCGAGACCGGGGCCACGGATCGCACCGCGTGATAGGCGGTCCGGTAGGTGACGCCAAACGCAGCGGCAGAAGCGAAGTCGACGCCTTCGGGCACCGATTGCGCCAGCGTCGCGTCGATCAGTGCCAGTTCGGCGAATGCTCCGAACGTGGTACCGAACACTCGTTGCCCAATACTGGCCGTCGCTCCGGCGCCGACGGCTACCACCTCGCCGGCAATCTCGTTGCCCGGTATGAACGGCGGCGGAATCTTGACCTGGTACTTGCCCGCGATGAACAACACATCGGGAAAGTTGACCGCCGCCGCGTGCACTCGCACCAGAAGCTGGCCCGGTGCCGGAATAGGGTCGGGCACCTTGGAAAACTCCAGGTCCTCGGGTGGACCGTAGGCATTGCAGAGGATCGCACGCATCAACCGACTCCCAACCCGAGCAGGCAGAACCGCACCAGGTGCTCGATGTCTTCTCGGCCCGGCCGTTCGGCCGACCCCACATATCGCCGCATCGTTGCGACCGTGCAACCGTAAACCGCCTCGACGTCGCGATTGACGTCGGAGCTACCCAACTCGGTAACCGGTTCGATGAGCAGATCGCGCAGGGGCCGCAACATCTCCCGGTCGGTGACAAGCCAATTCGACATCTGGCCCGCCGCCGCACGGCTCATGCTGATCAGGTGTGGGTCGGCCACCTGGGCCAGTGTGCCCTCAATCCAGCACTCGACCTTGCCGGCCGGACGATCCGCCTTGGCCATCTGATGCTGGAGGTAGGACACCACGATCGCCACCCCACGCTCCATCACCGCCAGGATCAGCTCGTCCTTCCCGGCGAAATAGCGGTAGAAGGCCTTGTTCGACGAACCGGCCTCCGAGACGATGTCGCTGACCCGGGGTGGGTCCGGCGCGACCCGTTCCATGACCCGGACCGCGGCGGCCAAGATCCGCTCCACCTCCTCGGTGGCTTCGCGCTGCCGATCGTCGAGGGCCCGCTCCACGGCCGCGGTGACTCTACTCGTCATGACGAATCAGGCAGCGCCGGAACACGATCGATGATTCCCGCGTACTTCTTGCGGGCGGCCTCGCGACGATTTTCCAGCATCTCGCTGGGCCACTCGCCCTCTTCGGCCTCGTAGCCCTTGAGTAGCATCCGGGCCAGATTGACCTTGTGAGCTTCGGTCGGCCCGTCGGCCAGGCCCAGTGCGATCCCGCCGAGCAGTGCGTTGACCAGTGGAAGCTGATCGCTGAGACCGAGCGCGCCATGCACCTGAATCGCCCGCAGCGCAATGGATTTGAGCACCTGAGAGGCGAGGATCTTGCAGGCGCCGATCTCGGCGCGGGCAGCCCGTTCGTCGCCGTTGTCGATCAACCAGGCGGCGTGCAGGACGGTCAGCCGGAACGGTATCAACTCGGTGTAGGAGTCGGCGACGAACTCCTGCACGAGTTGCTTGTCCGCCAGCGGACTTCCTTGTGTGAAGCGGCTTTTCGCCCGGCGCGACATCATCTCGACGGTGCGCTGCGCGATTCCGATGGAGCGCATCGCATGATGCAGGCGCCCGCCGGCCAGTCGGGTCTGCAGAATCAGGAAGCCTTGACCGGCCTCCCCGAGTAGCGCCTCGGGTCCTACCCGCACGTCGTTGTAGCTGATGAGGGAATGGCCCGGTTCGTGTGGATCCGATCCCACCAGATGGTGGTTGGCTTCGATGTTCAGGCCCGCTGTTCCCGCGGGGATGAGGAAGGTCGACGCGCCATGGTGGACCGGGACGTCGGGATCGCTGATCGCGACGACGATGAAGAACGACGCGACGGAAGCGTTGGAGGAGAAAAATTTTCGGCCGGTGATCACCCAGTCGTCGCCGTCCCGCACCGCACGGGTCTTGAAGACGCGCGGATCGGCGCCACCCTGAGGCTCGGTCATGGAGAAGCAAGAGAAGATCTCACCGGACAGCAGGCCGTCCAGGTAGCGGTCCTTCTGTTCTTGAGTGCCGAAGCGCGCAAGGATCTCGGCGTTGCCGGTGTCGGGGGCCTGTGTCCCGAATATGATTGGCGCCCAGGGGCTGCGGCCGAGGATCTCGTTGATCAGCGTCAGCTTCACCGCGCCGAAGCCTTGGCCGCCCAGTTCCGGGCCCAAATGCGGCGCCCACAAGCCCTGGTCGCGAACCTGCTGTTTGAGTGGGTCGACAATGCGGCGACGCTCGTCGTTCAGTGGCAGGAATTCACAGCCCGGAAAAAGCACTTCGAGCGGTTCGACCTCCTCGCGGACAAACTCGCGGACCCACTCGAGTTTCTTCTCGAACTCTGGCTCGGTGGAGAAGTCCCACGTCATCTGAATATTCCTTTCGCGCGCAAAGCAGGGTTAGGGAATACCGCCGTCGGCCCGCACGATCGAACCGGTGGTGAAACTGGACGCATCAGAGGCCAGAAATATTGCGGCGCCGATGATTTCGGGAGGGTTGCCGGCACGGTTGAGCGACAGGTGCCCGAACATGTTGGTATCGCGCTGATCTAGACCCCAGGCCTTGCTGACGTCGGTCAGAAACGGTCCGGCCATCAACGTGTTGACCCGCACGCTGGGTCCGAGGGCACGCGCAAAGCCTTCGGTCATCGCGTTGAGGCCCGCCTTGGCCGACGCGTACGGAATGATGTCGGGCGACGGGCGTAGTGACCCAGCCGAACTCACGTTGATGATCGAGCCGCGGCCGGCGGCGACCATCCGTTCGCCCACCAAGGCCGAAAGCCGGAACGGCCCTTTGAGATTGAGGTTGAACACCGAGTCGTAAAGCTTCTCGGTGACGTCGGTCAGCTTGTCGTACAGCGGGGACATGCCGGCGTTGTTGATCAACGTGTCGACCTTGCCGAACGCGTCGTAAGTTGCCTCGACCAAGCCGTCGAGTTGATCCCAGCGACCCACGTGGACCTGATAGGGCAGTGCTGTGCGGCCGGTTTCCTCTTCGATCTCTCGGGCGACGGTCACGCAGTTGTCCATGTTGCGGCTGGCGATCACCACGTCGGCCCCGCAGTGGGCCATCGCGAACGCCATCTCACGGCCGAGTCCACGGCTGCCGCCGGTGATCAGCACCACTTGATCGGTGAGATCGAAAAGCCGATCTGCATAACCCATTACGTCACCCCCCGCTCGACCGGGCGAGCTCGGCCGCGGTGGCGATGAGGCCCGGGATCATCGCTCCGAATGCGTCCTTGATCTTGGGATCGACTATTCCGCTTTGTGGTCCGGTCCGCACCGCGGCGGCGTACGTCTTCTCCAGCACGATGCCGAGCTTCCAGTTCGCCAGCACCAGGTAGTAGTCGATGTGCTCGGTGGACAGTCCGCTGACCGACTCGTAGTGGTCGAGCAACTCACTGCGTCGGGGCATGCCGCGCATGTCCAGGTAGAACCCGTCGCCTCGCGGTTCTTCGCCGTCATAGCCCAGCAGTGCCCACGCCAGGTCTAACAGTGGGTCACCGACGGTGGTCATCTCCCAGTCCACAATCGCGGCCAGCCGGGCCGTTTGCTCATGCGCGAACATCACATTGGCGAACTGGTAGTCGCCGTGCATGATGCCGGGCGTGTAGTGCGCGGGCCGGTTGCGGCGCAGCCAGTCCGCCGCCTCGTCCAGGCCGGGCAGTTCGCGCACTTTGTAGGCGTCGAGAAATGCCAGCCAGCGGTCGACCTGGCGATCGTGGAACCCATCCGGGCGGCCGAAGCCTGCCAGACCTTGTGCTTGCCAGTCCACTCGGCCGAGCTTGGCGGCCCCTTCGACCAGCTGGAACGCCAACTCGCGCCGGGCCACGAGATCGGTGTCAAAGGGTTGGCGCCAGCCGCCGTCCATGGGGCTCCAGCCGTCGATCGCTTGCATGACGTAGAACGGCAGGCCGAGAACCGCGCCGGTCTCGTCGGCAGCGATCAGTTCCGCGTGCGGCACGTCGGTTCCCGACAGAGCCCGCACCAACCGGATCTCGCGCAGCAGGCCGTCGATCCGGGCGGCGTCGGCCCGGGGGCCGGGCATGCGCAGCACCATCCGTTCCGATCCGCGTTTGACCAGGTAGAGGGTGTTCTGCGAGCCGCCGCTGAGCTGTTCGAGCACCGGCTGTTCGCCGGGGCCAGGCGCACTGGCCGAGTCGAGCCAACGGCCTAGAATTCCGGGATCCAGTTCGGTTCCGCCCGCAATCGTCATCTTCCGCACACTCCGATCTCCACCAGGAGAATAGCATTCTCCACCAGCGTGGCGGCGACGCTGACGGCTCATGCGAGGCTTGGCGCATGCAACTGCTCCTGGTCCGGCATGCCTTGCCGCTGCGCAGCGAACACGGTCAGGGTTCTGACCCGGACCTGTCGGACGTGGGATTCCAGCAGGTAGCGAGGCTGCCCGAGGCGCTGGCGCGGTTTCCGATCTCGCGCGTGGTGAGCAGCCCGCAACGCCGTGCCGTGCAGACGGCCGAGCCGGTCGCGGCGGCCACTGAGCTGACCATCGAGATCGACGACCGGCTCGCTGAGTACGACCGCGATCTGCAGTCCTACATCCCGGTCGAGCAGATTCGCACCGAGTTTCCCGAGGAGTGGGCGCGCATGGCGCAGGGTCAACTGCCCAGCGCTGTCGACGAGGACGCCTTCCGGGCGCGGGTCCAGGCGGCGATAGACGATCTGGTGGCGGCCGCTGACGCGGACGAGACGATCGCGGTATTCAGCCACGGTGGGGTGATCAACCTGGTGCTGCACGAGATTCTGGGTACCGCCCGGCTGCTGTCGTTCCCCATCGACTACGCGTCGGTGACCCGACTGCTGTTTTCCCGCGCTGGTCAGGCGACGGTTGCGACGGTCAACGCCACCGATCACGTGTGGGACCTGTTGCCGCGAAACCAGCGGTGGTGACGTGCTGCCGGAGACTCAGTTTGCCGGGCACGCATCTGGACGCCCGTCGGAGCGGCAAATTTCACCGTGCCTGGACCACCGTCGGGCAATCAACGGTGGTAAACAAGTCCGGTGACTTCGGTTGACCGACTCGAGGGGCTCGAGTTGCCTGCGCTGGACGGGTACCTGCGTTCACTCGGCATAGCGCGCGACGGAGACCTCCGCGGCGAGTTCATCTCGGGTGGTCGCTCCAACCTGACCTTCCGCGTGTACGACGACGCCACAAGCTGGTTGGTCAGGCGTCCGCCGCTGCACGGACTGACCCCGTCGGCACACGACATGGGCCGCGAATACAAAGTCGTTGCCGCGCTTCAGGACACCCCGGTCCCGGTGGCGCGCACGGTTGCCCTGTGTGACGACGACTCAGTGCTGGGCGCGCCCTTCCAGATCGTCGAATTCGTTGCCGGGCAAGTGGTGCGGCGGCGGGCTCAGCTCGAATCGCTGGGCCGTCGCGCCATCGACGGCTGCGTGGACGGGCTGATCCGGGTGCTCGTCGACCTGCACAGCATCGACCCGGACTCGGTCGGACTGGGCGATTTCGGCAAACCCAGCGGCTATCTGGAACGTCAGGTGCGCCGGTGGGGTTCGCAATGGGAACTGGTTCGTCTGCCCGACGACCGCCGCGACGACGACGTCGCGCGACTGCATTCGGCACTGCAGCAGACCATTCCACAGCAAAGTCAGACGGCGATCGTGCACGGCGATTACCGGATCGACAACACCATCCTGGATGCCGACGACCCGACGAAGGTCCGTGCGGTCGTGGATTGGGAGCTCTCCACGCTCGGCGACCCGATCAGCGATGCCGCGCTGATGTGCGTGTACCGGGACCCTGCGCTGGATCTGATCATCGACACACAGGCCGCCTGGACGTCGCCGCTGCTGCCATCGGCCGACGAACTTGCGGACCGGTACTCGCTGGTGTCGGGCCACTCGCTCGGCCAGTGGGAGTTCTACATGGCACTGGCGTACTTCAAGCTGGCCATCATCGCCGCGGGTATCGACTTCCGTAGGCGGATGTCAGAGCAAGCCGATGGCAAAGACGATGCGTCCGATGACGCACCCGAGGTGGTGGCGCCGCTGATCTCGCGCGGTTTGGCGGAGATCGCCAGGCTGACCTAGCGGGGCCTAACGCGGGCCCGCGAAGTTCTTCTTGGCCACCTGCCGCAACTGAACGATCCGCGCAGTGCCGGCGGCCACGGTGATCAATCCACCGACTACCGCGGCCAGCAAGATCGCCACACCAAGCGGCAGGGTCCAGTGCCAGCCGAGGAACTGGAACGCCGCCGATCCCGTGTTCTGAGCGATGAAGATCAACAGCAGAATCAAAATCAGGAAGCCGGCAATCAGCGCCGACCACAAGGCGCCCGCCCGGGTGAGTTTGGCGGCGGGATCCTTCGCCCTGGCACGGGACCGGGACGCAGGGGGGCGCGGCGGCACCGGTGGGGGCTGGTTGGGCACGGCCGGGCCGGAAGGCTGGGGCGAGCCGGGGGAATTGCTGCTCATAACATCCATCTTCTTCCCATCCCGCGCGGAATGAAACCAAACGGCGGGGAAAGTCTTTGATGCCCCGCGACCGCAGCGCCGCGCCATCGCTCGGGATAGTGTCGGCAACGTGAGAATGCTGCGACGCGCGGCACTCGCCGCAGCAGTGTTGCTGACGACGGTGTGCCTGGTCGCGTCGTGCGGAAATTCCGATCCGCTCGGATCGGCCACGGGCAGCCCGAAATCCATCGTGGTCGGCTCGGGCGACTTCCCCGAATCTGAGATCGTTGCCGAAATCTACGCACAGGTGTTGCAGGCCAACGGCTTCGATGTCGGAAGACGGATGGGTATCGGGAGCCGTGAGACGTATATCCCCGCGCTCAAAGACCATTCGGTCGATCTGGTGCCCGAGTACATCGGCAATCTGCTGCTCTACTTCGAGCCGAACTCCAAAGCGACCCTGCTCGACGCCGTCGAATTAGAGCTTTACCAGCGCCTACCCGGTGACCTGTCGATTCTCACTGCGTCGCCGGCCTCTGACACCGACACCGTCACCGTGACCGGTGGCACCGCCGCCAAGTGGAACCTCAAAACGATCGCAGACCTGGCCGCGCATTCGGCCGAGGTGCAGTTCGCGGCGCCGTCGGCGTTTCAGGCCAGGCCGTCCGGATTGCCTGGGCTGCGGCAGAAGTACGGACTCGACATCAGCGCGGGCAATTTCATGACCATCAACGATGGCGGTGGATCGGTGACGGTGCGGGCGCTGGTGGAGGGAAAGGTGACTGCCGCAAACATTTTCAGCACATCGCCGTCGATTCTGCAGGATCACCTGGTGGTGCTGCAGGATCCGGAACACAACTTCCTGGCGGGAAACATTGTCCCGCTGGTTAATTCGCAGAAGAAGTCGGATCGACTCAAGGACGTGTTGGATGCAGTGTCGGCCAAGCTGACGACCGAGGGCGTCGCTGAGCTCAACGCCGCCGTCTCGGGCAATGGCGGCGTCGACCCCGATCAGGCCGCTCGGAAATGGGTGCACGACAACGGTTTCGATCACCCTATCGGATCGTGAGGGCTGTATTTGATCACCTTTGACGATGTCAGCAAGGTATTCGGCAATGGGGCCACGGCTGTCGACCGGCTCAGCCTGCACGTCCCCGAGGGCAAGTTGACGATCTTCGTCGGTTCGTCGGGATGCGGCAAGACCACGGCGCTGCGCATGATCAACCGGATGATCGACCCGAACTCGGGCACCATCACCGTCGACGGCGCCGATGTGTCGGCCGTCAACCCGGTGAAGCTGCGACGCGGCATCGGCTACGTCATCCAGAATGCCGGCCTGATGCCACATCAACGGGTGATCGACAACGTGGCTACCGTGCCCGTGCTGCAGGGCCAGTCGCGGCGCGCCGCCCGGAAAGCGGCTTATGCGGTGCTTGAGCGGGTCGGCTTGGATTCCAAGCTTGCAACGCGGTATCCCGCACAGCTCTCCGGCGGCGAACAGCAACGCGTCGGGGTGGCACGGGCGCTGGCGGCCGACCCGCCGATCCTGCTGATGGACGAGCCATTCTCCGCCGTCGACCCCGTGGTGCGGCACGTGCTGCAGAACGAAATCCTGCGTCTGCAAGGCGAACTGCGCAAAACCATCGTGTTCGTCACCCACGACATCGACGAGGCACTCAGGTTGGCCGACCAGGTCGCGGTGTTCGGGTCGGGCGGGAAGTTGCAACAATACGACGAACCAGCCCAACTGCTGTCGCGTCCGGCCAACGATTTCGTGGCGAAGTTCATCGGGCTGGGCCGCGGATACCGCTGGCTGCAACTCATCAACGCGGCCGGGCTACCGATGCACGACATCGAGCAGGTCGCCGCCAGTGACCTGGAGAGCGTGCAACCGCCGGACGGCTGGGCGCTGGTGGTCGATGCCGGTGAGCCGATGGGCTGGATCGATGCTGAGGGCCTGCGCCGGCACCGGGCCGGTGAACCGCTGTCGCAGACCATGACGTCCGTGGGTTCGGTGTTTCATGTCGAGGGCAACCTCAGCCAGGCACTGGATGCCGCCCTGGCATCGCCGACGTCGGTGGGTGTGGCGGTGGATCGCGAGCACAAGGTCGTGGGCGGCATCTTGGCCGCCGATGTGCTGGCCGCGGTGGAAGCCAGGCGGCAGCGCTGATGCATTACTTGCTGACCCACCTGGCAACGGCGTGGGCGCTGACTTTGGTTCATCTGCGGCTGTCGCTGGTTCCGGTTCTGATCGGGCTGGCGATCGCGGTGCCACTGGGCCTGCTGGTGCAACGCGCCCCGACGCTTCGCCGACTGACCACGGCGACCGCCAGTCTGGTCTTCACGATCCCGTCGCTGGCACTGTTCGTAGTCTTGCCGTTGATCCTCGGAACCCGGATCCTCGACGAGGCCAACGTGATGGTCGCGCTGAGCGCTTACACCACCGCGCTGATGGTGCGAGCAGTTCTCGAGGCTCTGGACGCGGTACCGGCCCAGGTGCGCGACGCGGCCACCGCCGTCGGCTACGCGCCCATCGCGCGAATGGTGAAAGTCGAACTGCCACTCTCGATTCCGGTTCTGATCGCCGGATTGCGGGTCGTGGTTGCGACCAACATCGCGATGGTTTCGGTGGGTTCGGTGATCGGCATCGGTGGTCTCGGCACCTGGTTCACCGCAGGATTCCAGACCAACAAGAGTGACCAGATCCTGGCCGGCATCATCGCGATTTTCGTGCTGGCCGTCGTTGTCGACACGATGCTCAGCCTGGCGGGCCGACTGGTCACGCCGTGGGAGCGGGCGACGCGCACGCGCCGGATCAAATCCCCGCTGGTAGGCGGTGCCCGATGAACTTCATCGGCCAGGCGGCATCGTTCCTGACAACCGCGAGCAATTGGACTGGCCCGGCCGGCCTGGCCGTCCGCACCTTCGAGCATCTCGAGTACACCGCACTGGCCGTGATCGCCTCGGCGGTCATCGCTGTTCCCATCGGGATGATCATCGGGCACACCGGTCGTGGGCAACTGCTCATGGTGGGCGTGGTGAACGGTCTGCGCGCACTACCGACGCTGGGTGTTCTGCTGCTGGGCGTGCTGCTGTACGGGCTGGGCCTGGGACCGCCGATTGTGGCGCTGATGCTGCTGGGCATCCCGTCGCTGCTGGCCGGCACGTATGCGGGGATCGCCAGTGTCGATCCCTTGGTGGTCGACGCCGCGCGGGCGATGGGACTGACCGAACTCCAGGTCCTGCTGCGCGTGGAGGTGCCTAATGCGCTGCCGCTGATCCTGGGTGGCCTGCGGAACGCGACGCTGCAAGTGGTCGCCACCGCGACGGTCGCTGCCTACGCGAGCCTCGGTGGGCTCGGACGCTATCTGATCGACGGGATCAAAGAGCGACAGTTCCAGATCGCCCTGGTTGGCGCGGTGATGGTGGCCGCGCTGGCGCTGATCCTGGATGGCCTGCTGGCGTTGGTGGTGTGGACGTCGGTGCCGGGCACCGGACGGCTGAGCTGGACCAGTCGCGATCGCAAGCGCGGCGAGCAGCCGGGCGCAGCGGGTCGTGACAATCGAGATCAAGCGCCGCTCACATCGTCACGATGACGCCGCAGTTGAGGGCAAAGCTGCCACGGTCGACGAACACGTCATACGGTAGGGGTGTGACACCAGCCCCCTCTGATCCGACTACTAGCGTTTGGCCGCAGATGCTGACCTGGCGAGCGCAGGACGTCTCGCGTATGGAATCAGTACGAATCCAGTTGTCCGGCAAGCGAATCCGCGCCAACGGGCGCATCGTGGCCGCGGCCACCGCAAGCAACCCCGCGTTCGGCGCATTCTACGAACTGCAAACCGATGAGTCCGGCGCCACGAAGCGGTTGGGCCTGACTGTCACGCTTGCTGAGCGGGAGCGGCAGCTCGCCATCGCTCGCGACGAGGAGAACATGTGGTTGATCACCGACCACCAAGGCGAACGGCGGGCCGCTTACAACGGTGCCCTTGATGTCGACTTGGTCTTCAGCCCGTTTTTCAATGCGCTGCCGATCCGGCGGCTCGGGATCCACGAGCGGGCGGATTCGGTTGTCCTGCCGATGGTCTATGTGAACGTGCCGCAGATGTCCGTCGATGCAGCCACCGTGAGCTACACCAGCGAGGGCCGTCTCGACGGAATAAAGTTGCGTTCGCCGGTGGCCGACACCACCGTGACCGTCGATGCCGACGGGTTCATCGTGGACTATCCAGGGTTGGCAGAGCGGATCTGATCACTCCGCCGGCACGGCCGGCGGCGGCGAGTTGCTGGCGCCAATTGCCTGCGCCGATGACGACGTTGCCGATGTCCAGTCGGGGGAAGCTCTCGTAGCGCGTGCGTGCCGCGTGGCCCTCGTCGGCGAGGTCGGCTACCGAACCGTTGTGTGCGAGTGAATCGCGGGCTCGGCCGAGCAGGTCGATGATCCGGTCGGTAGCGGGCACCAATTGGCTGGAGTTGGCTTCGCACATGGCGCGCACCAGGTCGGGAGCAGTGCCCGCGACCCGGGTGGCGTCCCGGAATGAACCAGCGGCCAGCGCGAAAGCAAGGGGAACCTCGGCTGCGGTGACGGCGAGTGCCTCGGCGAGTAGGTGCGGTAAGTGCGAGATTGCGGCCGCGGCGGCGTCGTGCTCGTCCGACTTGGCCGGTACTACCACCGCGCCGCAGTCCAGCGCCAACGTCATCACTTCCGACCAGACCTCGGGGTCTACATGGTCATCCACACTGACCACCCAGGGCGCCCGGTTGAACAACCCGCCGTGACCCGCCGTCCAACCCGAGTGCGCGGTGCCAGTCATCGGGTGACCACCGACGAAGCGCGCCAGCAGACCGGCCGCGGCGACTTCCTCGAGGACCGCCGTCTTGACGCTCGTGACGTCGGTGAGCGGACAGTCGGGCGCCGAGTCGTGGATGTGGGCAAGCATGTTCGGCAGGGCCGGCATCGGCACAGCCAGCACGATCAGGGCATCGCTGCCCGCGGCGCGCGCCAACGTTTCATTGAGGTCAGTGATGGCGTCGTACCCGTCGGCACGGGCGCCGTGGGCGCCCTCGACCGAGCGGTTGTAGCCAAACACTTCGCGGCCCGCTGCGGTGGCAGCTCGCAAGATGGAGCCGCCGATAAGACCCAGGCCCAGCACGCACACCGGTCTGTTCGCCACAGTTCAAGGTTGGCATAGTTCGCCCCCCGGCGCGGTCGCAGCCCATCCGGCCTAGCGATCGCAAGTGCGGCGTGAGCCGGGCGCAGCGGGTCGCCGACCACCTGATTAACGGGGTTGCGCGCCGCCTAACGGCCCTCGTCTGGCCAGGGGACCAGCTCAGCGACTAGCGTAAGCGGCCATGGGCGCACAACGGGCTTCAGCAGCAGGCCCGTCAACGGACACTCCGGACGGCTTCGGCGTGGCGGTCGTGCGCGAAGAAGGCAAATGGCACTGTTCGCCGTTGGGCGCCAAAGCACTGACCAGTCTTTCGGCCGCCGAAACCGAACTGCGTGAGCTGCGCAGCGCCGGAGCGGTGTTCGGGCTACTGGACGTGGACGACGAGTTTTTCGTCATCGTGCGCCCAGCGCCGTCAGGCACCCGGTTGCTGCTGTCGGATGCCACCGCCGCGCTGGACTACGACATCGCCGACGAGGTGCTGGACCACCTGGACGCTGATATCGACCCGGAGGACCTCGAGGACACCGATCCGTTCGCGGAGGGAGACCTGGGCCTGCTGTCCGACATCGGGCTGCCGGAGGCGGTGCTTGGGGTCATTCTCGACGAGACCGACCTGTACGCCGACGAGCAACTGGGCCGCATCGCCCGGGAGATGGGCTTCGCCGACCAGTTGTCGGCGGTGATCGACCGCTTGGGTCGGTGATCGCAAGCGCGGCCGTGGCGATCGCAAGCGCGGCGAAGCCGGGCGCAGCGGGTCGACACGATTGGACTGACTCGGGCGCAGCGGGTCGCGGTCGGTGATTCGCGACGAAGATCTGATTCGTGCCGCCCTGGCGGTCGCTGGGACGGCCGGGCCACGTGATGTGCCGATCGGCGCGGTTGTCATCGCAGCCGACGGCACTGAACTCGCCCGGGCGGTGAATGCCCGCGAAGTGCTGGGCGATCCCACCGCGCACGCGGAGATCCTGGCGTTGCGGGCGGCGGCCGGTGTGCTCGGCGACGGCTGGCGGCTGGAAGGCGCCACGCTGGCCGTCACGGTCGAACCATGCACCATGTGCGCCGGCGCGCTGGTGCTGGCCCGGGTGGCTCGCGTGGTGTTCGGGGCGTGGGAGCCCAAGACCGGCGCGGTCGGCTCATTGTGGGACGTGGTTCGTGACCGACGGCTCAACCATCGGCCCCAAGTGCGCGGCGGAGTGCTTGCCGAAGAGTGCGCCGAGCCGCTGGAAGAGTTCTTCGCCCGGCAGCGATTGGGTTGAGACCGGGGTGGCCCGGTAAGCTCCTTGGCGGTGGCGTGTCCGAGCGGCCTAAGGAGCACGCCTCGAAAGCGTGTGACGGCTAAAACCGTCCGAGGGTTCAAATCCCTCCGCCACCGCCATAGCCCCGAGCCTGCTAACCCAGGTGAGGGGCTATTTTTATGTTTGCTGCGCCACGGTCTGCTCATCTTCTGCCCACACTTTGCCCACACTTGAGCGCGAGTACCGGCTATGAAGCGTGACCGCGACCGCATCGAGGTCGTCGTCGAACAGGTCGCTATAGGTGTCGAGGGTGACCTTCGCCGACGTGTGTCCGAGCATCCGCTGTAGCGCTAAGACGTTGACGCCGGCACTGACCGAGAGGGATGCGCAAGTGTGTCGCAAGTCGTGCGGTGTGATGTGCTGGACGCCGGAGCGCTTCACCGCCGCGGCGAACCATCCGCCCGACGACTTGGGGCGTGGGAGATACCCCGCGCCCTCCTTGCCGGTGAACACGAGCGCGTTCCCGGCCTTGTCGGCGCACAGCGTTGACAGTTCGTCGAGCACGAACGTGGGAACGGGCACCGACCGCGCCTTGCGGCCCTTGGTCGCCCCCACTGCGTGGTCCACGCCGAGCTGCACGGCGTTCTCATGAATCGATAGCCGCCGTCGCAGGAACTCAATGTCCCGCACTCGTAGCGCCACAGCCTCGCCCCATCGGATGCCGCAGTAGGCCAGCGTAAATACGAGCGCGCGGTGATCGCCGGCTTCGTCGGCCAGGCGCGCGACGTCATCCGACGATAAGTAGATGTGGCGTTTGGCTGACTTTCGCGGTAGCCCTTCGATGCCCTTGGCCGGGTTGACCGCCAGGCGTCTCCCTTTGACCGCATCGGTCAGGATGCCTGACAGGACCCCATGTGCGCGAAGAACCGTCGTGGCGCCGGCCCCCTCGCGGACCATCTCGGTCACCCACGCTTCGATGGCGAGAACGTCGACGTCGACCACGCTGACCCTGCCCCAGCGTGGTCGGACGTGGACTCGCCATGCGGACTCAATCATCCGGTAGTTGCTCGGTGCAGTGGCTTGCTGTTTGCGGCCAAGCCATACGCTCGATAGTTCAGCGACCGTGATCTTGCCGAGTGCCGGTGCGATGTACTCGCCGCGCATCTTTGACACCTCGACCTCGGCGGCGAATGCCTCGGCGGCGCGCTTCGTCTTGAACCCGCGCTTATCGGTCTGGCGGTGATCCGGGGTGCGGTATCGGACACGGTAAAGCGTTGCACCGTTAGCTGTTTGATACTTGCTAATCGTCGCCATCGAGCACCGCTTTCAACTCGGCCTTCAGGGCGCGGGCCACGCGCCCCTTCTTCTGCGCATTCGCCTCCGCACCTGCTCGAAAGTCGCGCTCGGCGCTGAAAGATCGGCGCCACAGCGCCAACATTTCGGCGGCAAGTCGCGCACGGTCGATGCCGAGCTCACGGGCGAGTCGTTCTTCGGGCTCGCCGATTTCTCCGAGCATCCGCATAGTGGCGCCCTTCGGCACCGATTGAAGGCGGGTGGGCCAGTTTTTGCGGTAGTCGCCACTGACTACCGAGTGCAAAGTCGCGCCGGCCTTATGTCGGATTTGGTCGGCCGCCGTAACGGCGTCTCCTGACAAGTAGCCGCGCAGTTCGTCGCTTGTGACGCTAATTCGTGTTGTGACAGCGATGTTTTCATCGGCGCGAACGAGGTCACCCAATGTCACGGGCCGGCCGAGCAGCTCCGAGAAAATCAGAGCCAAAGCGACCAGCGTCGGCAGTGTTGGTGACACCTTGCCGTGTTCGAGGTCCGAGATCCGCCCTGTGCCCCAGTTCAAGCCGCATGCCCGCGCCAGCTTGGCGACATCGTCGAGGTTCGCGTCACCACGTAGTTCTCGCGCGTTGCGGCCCATCACCGCGGCTAAATCGACCGTGTCCGTCACGACACGCAACATACCCCGTTTTCGCGAGGCTTGACAGTAAGCCACTCTCGTTGCAGTGTGAATCACAAGCCCGTGATTCACGGGGGTTGAGAATCCCATCGGAGGTAGGCTTGAACGTGAGCGTCGACAGAACCAGCTTGAACACGTCACCGCCCGAGACTGCCGGTCCTAAAGAGGTTGCAGCAGTGCTTCATACGACGGAGCAGGGACTCGCGCAGATGCGCTATCGCGGTATAGGGCCTAAGTTCATCAAGGTCAATCGGAAAGTCTTGTACCGATGGAGTGACGTCAACTCGTACCTTGACGCGAACACTGTGCAGCGCACGGACGATCCGCGCGGTGCTGCGTGATGCGGAAACCACCCGATCAGCCCGCCGTTCATGTCGGGGCGAACGCGTCGTGGCCGGGGCTGGTGCGCGACGGCATCGGCAGCGGCATGCTGGTGTACTACATCACACCCGAGCACGCCGAAGAGCTGCTCGACGCCGCTGCTTACGCTCGGCGTTTGGCGGGTCTGGTGTCCGGCTGATGTTCGGCGCGGGTCCGGCCCGCCGCGCGCCGGCGGTGCGCTAATGGGCCACCCAATTCACGTAGTCGGCGACCGCCCCCGCGACGGCTACTTCTACCTGGGCGACGAGCTAGTGCGCACCGGCGCAGGGGAACTCGGCTCTGACGGGGTCGTACTGCTCGCATACCTCCTGTCACGCGCCGGCACCAGCAGAGGCAAGCGGTTCGAGACGTCGCCAGTTCGCATCTCCGATGACCTCGGGTGGGGGCGCAACCGGGAGCGCGTTCGGCGCGCCCTTGCGATCGCCGAGAAGCAACAGCGGCTTGTGATCCAGCGGTTCGAGCGTGACGGCCGCGAGTTGGAGACGCGGTGGACGTATGTGGTGGCGGCCGGTGGCCGGAAGTTTACCGATTGGGAGCTAACGGAGTACGGCCGATCGATCGTGTTGCCGTCGAAGCTGCGCCCAGAGGGTGACACATGAGCGCCGCCGTAGTGCACGATATCCGTGCACTAGAGGAGGCTCGACACTGCACGGAATCCGTGCAGTCCAGCGCCGTCCGAACTGCACCATATCCGTGCAGTTCGCAAGCGCTCAAACTGCACGGTTTTTTGTGCAGTTCAACGGCTCTCAGACTGCACTCCTGGCGTGCAGTTCAACTGCACCCCCGTGGGTGCACCAAAGGAATACACACCTACTTACGTAGGTATGGACGACCCAAACCGTCCTGCACTGGCGTGCAGAACGGGCCGACAACCTCTACCGCAACTAGCCTGCCGTGTTACGCAAATCGGGGACTTCTCGATAACCCACTGACCGCGCGTGCGTGGAGTGAGGCGCCGGGATGAGACCACCTATTCCAACGGTCTACCCCGGAGCGATCGACTCACCATGTTCGACGTGCGGCGCCGAGCCGGGCGAGTTCTATCTCGTAGCCGACGACCGCCTTCTCGGCCCGCGCCGGCGACGGGTGCCGTGCGTGCGTCGCCGCCGATCCAGCCCGGCCAAGTTTGAGCCTCAGGCCGCGCCGGCCCGATCGGGCAGATCGTTCTCTGAGCCAATCCACGAACCCAAGGCCGAGCTGACCCCGTGCGGCTCGTTGTGCATCGGCGTACACACCATCGCGTGTCTCGACCGCGAGCCGGACCGCAGGCGGAGGATCGGCCGCAAGCGGTCGTTGACCGGCGGATCCGATCTGATTCAGGCCGGCGAGGTCAACTCGTGAGCGACGCAGAACCGGGCGCCTTCACGTTCACAGCGGCAGAGATTCTTGCTCTGCACCACGGCTTTCGTGATTTCATGGTCCGCCAGACATTCGGCAGTAAGCCCGTCTTGGCGCGCGAGTTTCACGCTGTGCATGTCAAGCTCGTCGGTTTCGTCCGCGAAACCAAAACTTGTGTGACGCAGCCTCACTCGGCACCATCGGAGGCGGAGGAACTCATCGACACGAACGAAGCAGCCGCGATACTCGGCTGCTCACCACAATGGGTCGGGCGCATCCGAGTCGAGCTTGGCGGGCGCAAGGTTGGCTGTCGATATGTCTTCCGGCGACAGACCGTAGTCCAATGCGCCGAACGAAAGGCAGGGCAGCACAAGTGAACCCGACCGACTTCCTGAAGCTTGGAGTCGAGCAGTACCTTCGCGAACTGCCCGACGACGAATTCAACGAACTCATGCAGCTGGTGCGACAGCCTGACGGCAAGCGGGCGGACAACAGCCAGGCCGCGTTCGCGCACAACCTCTTTGGTGGTCGCGGTGAGTAGCGCGCCGGCCGGGCTGACCATGCTCGAACGCTGCAAGAGGCAGGTCGACCGCGCCGCCGTGGAACGCGCCGAACAGGACCGAGCTGCACAAGCAACCGCGGAACGCATCACGTTCCTGTACTCCCGGCTTTTCGGAAACGTTGTTCCCAGTCGAGACGTAGCAGCTCTCCGCACCGAAAACGCGGCGCGCGAGGTGCTGGCGACTGCCCTCGGCAGCGCCGACAACCTCCGACAAGTCGAGATCTTGCGCGTCGCCGTCGACAACCGATGGGCCTCTGTGGTAAGCGCCTTCATCAAGGTCTGGGACGGCGAGCACCCCATCGCAGACACCGCCAAAGAACTCTGGCACCTGACCACCACAGGCCGCGCCTCAGCCTGAACACCGAAAAGGAAACGCAAGCAATGTCTCTGACACAACTCGAATCCCAGATCGACGACCTGCGCGCGCAAGCCGAGCGCATTCAGAGCCGATGGGCCCGCACCACCGACCGGCTCGCCGCCGACAACACCCTCACCGACACCGGGAAACGCGCCAAGCTCGACAACGAACACGCACAGGTGAGCGCCAAACTCAGCGACCTGCGCAAAAAGGAAACCGAACTAATCACCGCCAAGAAACGGTCGCTTGAGAAGCGGCTATTCGGGCTGTCCTATGTGACGAGCAGCGACCCCAGCCAAATCATCGCCTACCGAGACGCACAAGACCGAGCTGCGCGGCTCACCCGAAGCGACGACGCAGCAGAGCTATTCGCGGCAGCCATGCGTTCCGACGACGGGACTCTCGCCGCCGCGATACTGGCGCGAGCACTCGCCAACGGCTGGAACGGCATCGTCGCCGAATACATCAAGCAGCACCCGACCGCTGCCGAAGACCTCGACGACCTCGACAAACTCCAGCAATACGACTCGTTCGGCGCCGGCCTGTCCTACGCGACCATGAGCACATCACGCCGCGGCGGCTGGTAGGCGTCTTCGCGCCGATGCCCACCTCCAAGAAGACGACGAAACAACACGACCAAGCGCCAAGTTCCGCGACCAGCAGTAAGTGAAAGGAATCAAAGAGTGAAAACTTTCTACAACGACACCCGAGTCAGCGAGTCCGTCCGGACCGACAACGACACGGAAGTGATCGTCCTCCGGCGCTCATATCCCAGCGGCTCCGCCGATGTCGCCATCACATTCGCCTATGAGTGTCCGGAGTCGGGCGCCGCGACGTCTTTGACCGTTGAACTCAGCCCAAAGGACGCCCATTGGCTCGCCGACAATCTGGTACGTGCCGCCGAAATCCCACCACGTTATGACCCCGACTTTGTCCCGCCTTTTTGACGAGCACCCCACGCGGTAGAACCCCCACCCCCCACCGACACCGCACCCCGTGGCATAGGCGCCGCCCCCTCTGCCCCGATTTCTTTTTCGCACGAGCAGAAGGGTCTATAACGTGACCGAGCGCAGACTGCGCGCTGTGAAGGAGGGCCAGAATACGCCGGCGAAGCGGGCACCACGGAAAGCGGCGCCGAAGTCGGTTGTCGATGCGGCGAGGAGTGGTGATCGCCGGCAACTGCTCGTTGCGTTGCAGCATCGGATCGCGAAGGCGATCGACGACCCGAAGACTGCGGGTCCGGCGTTCGCAGCGTTGATCAAGCAGCAGCGCGACATTGCGTTCGACATTCACGCGATCGACCTGGCTGCTGAGGCCGGCTCGCGGAGGTCGGGTCCGCAGTCGGCGATCGCCACGACGCCGGACGAGCCGTGGGACGAGTCGATGATCTGAGCGCGTCGGCGGGCCGCGTGGTACTGGTCGTCGGCGTGGGATCGCCGGACCGGGCCCGCGCGGTTGCATGCTGGCCGGGTGATGATGCGGCGCGCACTGTACGAGGGCTCACTCGCCAAGCTCGTTGAGTGCACCGTATGCCGGCCGGTCGCTTGTCCTCTCGAAACTGTGGATGCGCGGGTATCGCCGCGTGCTGCTCGTCCGGGTCAACAGTTCGCCAGGCGATGCTGGCACATGGGCCTCGGCCTGGACGGAGCAAGCCGCGCTACCGCAGCCGCTGTTGGGGCGCGTGTACGGGATGCGCGCCCTGAGGCGCAAAAGCTGATCGGGCGTGTTCTCCATTCCGCCTGGTGCATCATTGACGAGGAACCGCAGACGGCGAATTGGTCGGCAGGACGGGGTAGAGGCGCGTGGCGCGGCTAGCACTGGATGGCTTGCGTGCCCGCCTTGGCCTCGGCCCGCCGGAGGGTGAGGCGTGGTTTCATCTGCCCGATAAGGACCTACCGTTCGCGCCGCATAAGAACAAGAACAGAGCGATAGTGCTTCGCCGGTGGCCGGAGTCGGGGCCGCTCGCGGTCGTCTACGCCCGAACGACCCAGAAGCACAGGGCTGAGCCGCTCAATCCGGCTCACAGCCATCGCGCCGAATGGCCTGGATGCTGGCTCGACAAGGAGGGCTGGGTGGTCACTCGACTACCGATGCCGGTCAGCAAGGACAAGTTGTGTGACGCGAATCGTCTTTGTTCAGAGGACGATCAAGGCACGGTGAGCGCCGTGATGACAGGCCCGATATGACCGATGGCACACCGCCGAGTGAACTCGGCTCGAACGCAGCGCCGGATGCAATCTACGAGATCGCCGAGGCAGCGCCGCCGGAGGTCACCGAGGACGCCGAGGACTCCGACGACCGACCAACGCGCGGGGGGCTCTTCGACGATCTCGTCCGCGAGCATCGAATCGAGGGCATCGGCGAGTTGTGGGTCGCCGAAGTCGAACGAATGTGCCGGATCGTCGCCAGCCGCTATGCGCCCCAGACGTATTCGGGAACCGCCACCTGGGACGACGCAGCGCGCGAAGACCTGCTTCAGGACGTCGTCGAGCACCTGCTGAGAAAGCGCCAGATCGAGTACATCTGCGAGATCGCCGACGATCTGGACTCGGCTCGTCGGCTGCTGTGGCGACAAACCAAGTTCGCGCTGTCCTCCCGACGTCGTTCACGCCGCACCGTGGTCGACAATCTGGTCGACCGCGCCGTGCAGGCACTGGTGGCGCCCGACTACGAACCGTCGACCGAGGCCGACGGCGAGGCATGGCGCCGAACCAACGGCCGATCACCCGCCAGCCCGCCGGACTCGCAGCAGCGACATCGGCTAATAACGCGTCTGAAGGAGCTTCCGCGCATGCCGGGAGTGTCGAGCGAACGCGCGAGTCCGGTGTGGGCCCGCGCCGAACTCGAGGCGGCCGTCGCCGACGTCGCCGCGACGTACCCGTCGGTCACCCGCGGCCTGATCGACGAATTGTTCGGTGAGGCGTTGACATTCCTGGTGCCTAGCGAGCTTGAGGCAAATGAGGAGCATTTCGAGCTGAAATCGTCTCCCGGCCCCGAGGTAGCAGAGGTGGTGAAGGAGACCGTGGATCAGGCGGTAGCCGCTCTCAGTGCCGTGGAACGAGCGGTGCTGGTCGGTAAGTTGCGCGGCGACACGGACAGCACCTTGGCGAGGATGTTCCAGATCAGCCGACCAACAGTCGACAAACACAAGCGCAACGCCGTCGCGCAACTTCAAGTCGCGCTAGCCGACCTCGGAAACGTATCGGATGACGCCGTGACTGACGCGTTGATGGTCGCACTTTCGACGACGAAGGAATCGCCATGAACACACGCCGTGACCTGTGGCTGTCGCAACTCAAGGCGAAATACCCGCGCATCGACGCCGACGGTGGTGGCGGGCAGCCGTCCATCGGCACCATCTGTCGTGCGGAACCGATGGAGCGCTTAGCGGACAACGTTCTTGTGCTGGTGGTGGACTCCGACCCGCGGTCGTATTCGTTCACCGTGGTGCTCTTGACCCCGGACGTGGAATTGGCGACCGATAAGGACGTCTATCTGTCGGCGGAGGCGACCGGATTGCCCTATGGGCTCGCCGCACAAACAGACATCTTCGGATACGTCTGGAATGTGCAATTGAAAACAATCGGTTCGCTCCCTGGCGAAATGGTTCGAGAACTGTTTCCTCGTAATCCGCCGACGGATGCCATTCCGGATGAATTTAAGGCAGGGCCCCCGCTTGATTCACCGTCGGATCCCCGATGGGCCAACAAAATCGCGGAATTGGATCGGTTGAATGCCGTCACGGGAGATTGCACCCGCCAGTTGATTGAGGGGGAACAGGATCTGATCGTCGATCCCGTTTCGTTCCGACTGGACCCCGCGGGGTTCTCGGATTTCGATTTGGTCGATTTCGTACTCCACGTCGTGAGCAAGATCGAACGCGGCGAGGTCTCGATGCCGGCCTGGCTGATGCAGGGAATTCTGATCGACCGCGAACTCGAGGATTCCTACCGCAAGTCGGGGCTTCTCGATGTTTACAGTGCCCTGACGCAGGTCCTCAACCAGAAGCTGTGGTCGATCGACGACGAGCCGGAAGCGCCCGACACCGCCGCCGACCGACCTGGCCTCGAACTGCTGCAGACTCAGGTGTTACTGGACAGAGCCGCCTCGGGAACGACGTTCGTCAAATTCTTGGGCCGGTCCCGTGACGCATCTCCATATCCGCAACGCCGCACGGTGGGACGCCAAATGTTCCAGTGCGTTCTCATGCCCTGCCATTCATGAAAGACATGGGGAGTTTGACATGATTGAAGAGGACGACGAATTCGACCGCGCCGGTCTTGTACGCGGTGAGGACTACTACATCACGCTGACAGCGTGGCATCTCACCAATTTCAAGTCCGTCAAGGACGAAGAGGTTCACCTACTCCCGTTGACCGTCCTCGTCGGCGCGAACAGTGCAGGGAAGAGCACGCTCATCCAGAGCATCCTGGCCGCGAGTCAGGCCGCCGCGGCGTCACCGTCAGGTGACCGTTTCCCACTCAATGGGACGACAATTCGTCTGGGCACGGTCACCCAGACCCGCTACGCCGGTCCGTCGGAAGTTAGGCCCACGTCGTTCGCACTGGGTGGACGGTTTCAGCTGGCAGACGGCGTGGAGTTGTACCGCGGACCGCTCCCCGCACGGGTTCGGGCACGTCAGCGCCGAGCCATCACGCAACGCGTGGACTGGCAACTGGTCCTCGGCGAGGCCCCCGCGGGCCAGAGCGGGCACGCCTATATAGAGGAGGTTCACTTTTCCGTCTCCGATATCGACGTCCGGAGAGCCCGCAATCGCCAAATCCGGAGTGAACTGCACGCGCGCGCAGTGCCGGCCGAGTCGACGCCGGACGGCGACGTCGTCGCGGAGCGGCTTCTGACCGGCTCCTTCAGTAGCAGCGAGCAGAAGTTGGATTTGGTCCGGGTGAGTTTGCGTGGCGGTCTGCCCTTGGCTGGCACAGTGCGCGAGTCGAAGAGTGGATTGCTCTGGCGAGCATGGCGGAATGCCTTCATGGACAGCTCGATTGCACGACGTCGCTACTTGATGGAGCGCGCAAGGAATGATGATGCCTCCACGCACCAGGACTGGGCGGAACTCGAAGATCTCGTCGTCAGCGACATCCTCAGTGTCTGGAGGACCAGCGAAGCGGAACTGAAGTCCTTTCCGCAGATTCGAAACGCAGTCCGCGCGCTGTTCGAGGAGAAGTACGGCGACGAAAGCAGTCTTGCCGTGGATGCGAATAAGGTCATCGACCCCGCGTTCGGGTCTGCGGTTGTGCAGCGCCTCGACGAGGCCGCGATCACCGGCGAAGTTCCCGTCCTCAACACCTTGCAGCGGACATCGATACCGTCGCGCGCAATCCTGAACTTCCTCCAATCCAAGGTTCGCTATCTTGGCCCGCTGCGTGAGGATCCCCGCGTCGTCTACCAGGACTCCGCCGAAGCCGCCGCGGGATACATCGGCGCGAAGGGCGAATTCCTGGCCGCCGTGTTGCAGAACAGCGGCTCGCGCATGGTGGAGGTGCCGCTGCCCGGCGCCAAGCGCGGTCTGGGTGCCACCTCGCGGGTCACGCTCAAGGACGCGATGAACCAGTGGGTCGGCTACCTGAAGATGGGCGATCGCATCGATACCCACGACCAAGGTCGGCTGGGACTGGAACTACAGATTCACCAGCAGTTCGTCGACGTCGACCTCGACTTGACCAGCGTCGGCACGGGCGTAAGCCAGCTGCTGCCGGTGCTGGTGCTGTGTTTGGAGGCTCCCCGGGGCTCCCTGGTTCTCATAGAGCAACCCGAACTTCACCTCAACCCAGCAGTCCAGCAGCGGCTGGCCGACTTCCTGCTCGCCATCGCCGCGTCGAACCGCCAACTAATCGTCGAAACGCACAGCGAGTACCTCATTTCGCGGCTTCGCCTGCGCATCGCCGAAGACGCGTCCGACACCGTGCGCGACAGCGTCGGGTTGCTGTTCACCGAGCAGAGCGAGGGCCGAACGACCTACCGACTGGTCGAGACGAACGAGTACGGCGGCATCGACAACTGGCCGGCGGACTTCTTCGACCAGTCGGCGGCAGAGTCACGGGCGATTCTGGAGGCGGCGCTGGAGAAGCGACGCAAGCGGACGGTGCAGACAGAATGACGCCGCGCCTCGTGTGACGAGAATGCGGCGGCTCAGAGTTCTCGCAGTTGGTCGTCGATCGGGACCGTCGCCGGCGGCAGAGTCGTGAGCAGCAGTTCATCGGCTGAACGCTTGCCGACCCGGCCGGCCGCCGTGTAGCGCGTCGTCACCAGACGCTTGCTGATAGTCCACTGCGACACGCCAAGCAATGCGCGGTCGGCTGTGTTCGGCGTCATGCGGCTGCGGGCGTAGAGCCACCTGTTCTCGGTGAGCATGGGGTGGTTGTCATAGCTGAGCACCCACCGGAATTGTGCTTTATGGGTCAGGTAGTGGGCGAGCAGGACGTGTAGGGAGTCGTCCTTGGACGACTGGGCTCGTCGGGTGCCGTGATAGTCGTAGGAGGGGTCGAACGACGCCCGGTATAGGGCGGACGACTTCTCCACGTAGGGCGGGTCCAGGTAGGCCACGACGCGCGAGGGGAGCAGCTGGGGGTAGTACTCGGGGACGTCGGCCAGGGTCTGCTGCCAGTCCTTGCGCCAGACGTCGACCAGACGGCCGCTGTCGTAGAGGTGCCCGATCAGGCGGACGCGCTCGGCCAGGGCGTCCGGATTCCAGCGACACCCGATCGGGTAGGGGCTCTGCTGCCGCCGGCCACCGAGCGGGCCGGCGGTGCCGTGCAGGATCCCCGAGAACGTTGTCCGGTTCAGGAACAGGCACTTCACCGCCGCTCCCAGTCGACGCGTCCGTTGCTGCGTGTTCCGTCGCGGCTCCCAGGCCTTCCAGTAGTCCCACCGCTGGACCGCGGCGTGCCCGCCGGGCCGGACGAACCGATCCCATTCGTCGTAGGCGCGGTCGACGAGGCGTTCGGTGTCCTCGGCGGCGCTCTGCCAGAAGGCGGCGACGAGCGGGTCCGCGTCGGCGAGCAGGATGCGGTCGACCACACCGGATCCGACCAGGCGCAGGGAGGCCGACGCCCCGCCGGCGAACGGCTCGACCAGCAGATTGACGTGTCCGACTTCGCGGGATCTCCGTGCGGAGGTGATGATCCGGGCGATCACCGGCGCCAGAACAGACTTGGCCCCCGGATAGCGCAACGGCGACTGATAGCGGCCAGCGGCCAGCGCGTGGTCGATCGGTTCGAGCCTCGTCGGAAGGGGCCGCGGAAGCGAGCCGATCGTCGGCGATGCGCCGAACCTGTCGGCGACACCGGCGAGCCCGGTCGCGGCCGTTGATGCCGAGGGCGGCGCGCTGACGGGGGCCATGTCCGTATCTTGCACCACGTTTCGGACAGTTCAGCGTATTGGCTAGGCCGGGAAGTAGGAGGGCCGCTTGACCGCTTGCACATCCACCTTCAGCTCGGGGATGTTCTCCTGAGCCATCATGGTGAGCACCGAACGCCCGACGCCCAGCGGCAACGCGGCCGCGGAGTGGGCGAGCGCCACCGGCACGACGGCGTTCTGATACATGTGCGTGCGCAGCGAGTCGAGGATCTCGCAGACCAGTCGCAGTGTGGGGTAGGCCTCGAAACCCTCGACGGCGTCGCCGCCGTCATAGGGCGACAGTCCCGGCGCCGGGGGCACGGTGAGCACCAGCGGGTCCCCGGCACGGGTGCGGTAGATGAACCGGCGGCCGTAGAACTCGTCGATCCCGTAGCGGTTGGTCGGTGCGCGGCCGCTGATGCGGTTGATGTAGGCGTTCGGCAGCCGCATGACCGAACCGGGTGCGATGAGATCCCCGATCAGGGCGGCGTGCTCGACGAACGCGCCGGACTTCTCGATGCCCACCATCAGAGGCGCGGGTAGACCTTGCTCGCCGCACCACGTCGCGAGGTCGCTGAGATGCTCGACGAACCGCCGCTTCAATGGCGCCAGCGGGCCGAAGAGCGCCAGCGGGCCGTCGGTAATAAACAGCGTATGCCGCAGCACCTCCGGGGCGTTCTCGGCGAAGAAATTCAGATAGCAGACCGACATCAGCCGCTCAGTCGCCGTCATCACCCGCCCCATCGGGGTGAAGTTGGACCCCTCTAGGGAGTACTCCTCGTGGGTGCGCAGCACGTCGGACAGGAACAACGGAGCCCGACACCCCGCGCATTCACCACCATCGGCGGCCACGGTGATGGCGGCACCCGGGTCCGCTTTGACGCCACAGCCGGGGCACACGCGAAGGGCGACCCGTTCGGCGGGCCTGCCGCGCGTGCCGTGTAGGGCCAGCAGGCCGTCGGCCAACGTCATCTCGGTGCTCGAGTCGAAGCGTGCGCTGCGCAGGAACTCGTCGAGTTCGGTGCGCCAAGTGTCGACCCCGGACAAGCCGGGACGCACCAGCTGAGAACCCGGAAGCGCTACATCGAAGGCGTACTGGGTGTGCGCACTGCGCACATCGCGGGGGTCGATGTGCCGCTGGGTAGCCAGCGTACGGAACGAGTCGAGCCGCACCATGGAGCCCGCGACACGCAGATAGCCGACCTTGACCGTCGGGTGGTCGCGGGTTGCCTCGACCTCGGTGTCCGATCCGTCGACGGTGATCGAGAACTCGACGTCCTCGGGCCGGCCGATTGACGCGAGGTTGGTCAGCGGGCGGCACAGCGCCTCGATCTCACTGCTGGAATCGGGTCGGGTGGAGGTGATCGTCCACCGTTGCAGGGCTGCCTGGACGGCCTCGTTGCGGACTGTGTCGACATGCCCGAGGCGGGAGGCGCGCTCCATCTGGTACGGCACGGCGATCACTGACCCTCAGGGCGCGCATCAAGTTCGGGCAGGCCGGCGGCGACGCGCGCGGCGTTGACCATCGCGTGGTCGAACTTGACGATCTGGACCGGCACGATGTACTTGCCGGAGTATGTCTTCATCCGCACGAAGCCCACGTCTTCCGCGCGCATAATGCTCGGCGCCCACACCTTGAAGTCGTAATAATGCGACAGCTCGCGCGTCTCGTGATCCGAATTGAGGTGCGCGACAAGAAAGTTGGACGTGTTCGACAGGATGCGCTTGTCGACGGATGTGACCTCCTGAGTCGCGTATACCAGGCCCATTCGATACTTGGCGGCTTCCTTGGACAGCCTGACCCAGGGGTCGTCGGCGACGTCGCGTCCCCCGCGCTCGAACAGGTTATGCGCCTCCTCGACGATGATCTGCATTTCGACGGGCTCGAGATCGGAACGGAACCTTTCCCCGGCGCGGTTGAGCAGATGGCTCACGATCCGTTCAGACATCGCTTTGGCGACGGTGTCGTTTCCGCTGGACAGGTCGACGATCGCAAGCCGGCCGGCCATCATGTCCTGCCAGAGGTGCTCACCGACGTCACCAACGGACTGGGCCCCGTGGAAGGCGCGGATGGTGCGGATCGCCGAGGTGATGCCGGTGTACTTGTACACCCCGTAGATGTCGGCGAAGTGGCAGTTCTCGGTGTCGTGCCACTTGGGGTACTCCGTCGAGTTCTCACCCACCCACTCGGCGAACGCTCGAGCGGCGGCAGGAGAGTTCACGCGGTAGCGTCCGGCACGGCCTGCCTGGCTGAGCATGCCAGCGTGGTCGGCGATGAACTGCTCGGTGGGACCCGCCGGTGCAGCGATAACGAGGTCCTGCGGCATGGCTGCGCACTGGAAACCGCACTTAGCCAACAGCCCGTAGAACGCGACCATCGCCCACCCCCAGCGGCTGTGGGCACTGCGGTCGCCGGGGTCGGGTTCGGTCAGCGCCGCCGCGCGGAAGCTCTTGCCGTAGTTCGTGTTCACCGGGGCGGTGGCCTCGCTGACGAGGCTCCAGGCCGCCTCAAGGACCTCGCGGTCGTAGAAGTTGATACGCAGCGGCTTCTCGCGGTCGTCGGCCGGGTCGGGCTCGACCTTATAGATCCGCACGCTCGTGTCGTCGTCGCCGAGCAGTCGCAGACCAGTCCCGTCCTGGGGGTTGACGTTGGCGTACTCGCCCTGCGGGTCGAAGATCAGCTGCCCGATTGACCTGCGGTGCTCGGAGCCGTACTGGTGCACAGCGGTGACGAGGGTCTTCATCGTGTTGGACTTACCGGTCCTGGTCATGCCGAACACGGCGGTCTTGCGGCCCACGAAGTCGGCGATGTCGACACGCACCTCGGCGGTGTCGATGCCCGAGAGGTGCGCCTTGCGGCGTGTGGCCGCGAAGCGTACGTGTCCGACGGCGAGCGCGTCGTTCGGATTCGTCGGACCGGGGTAGGAGGCCAGCCAGGACAGCACCTGCGGGGACGGCAGGAAGACCTGGTACTTGGCGGACACGACGACGTTGTCTATGTCGGCGCCGAACCGGATCGGGGCACTGCGCTCATCGGAGTCGGTATAGAAGGTGCCCAGCACTTCGCAGTCGAAAGCCGACTGCTGCAACTCATTTCGGGTTAGCACGTCGGTTACGTCGTCGAACCCGACTCCCGATGCGCCGGCATCTCGGACCACCGCCAGCCGCGTCTGCACCAGTTCGGACTCGTTGGGCAGCCCCGCGGTCGACCGGACCCGCAGCAGGATGACCTCCTGATCTTCGAGCACGAAACCGGTGGCGGTATTCGTCCCGGCGACTGCGAGCAGGAACCCGCCGCGCGGCACGCCGCCGGCCTGGTGCTTCTTGAAGTCGTCGGTCAGCACCACGGCCGAGTCGTAGTCCAGCTTGTACACCCCGCCCACCGGGTAGCACTGCTGGTTGATCAATGCGGTCAGCGGCTTCTTCAACTCGTTCGAGTTCTGTACTGCCTCGGCGATTCCGGTCACTCGCTTGTTCTCCTCCGGTCCTGTAGGCCCGCGCCGCAACGGATAGCACCACGGCGTCAGTTCCTCGTTCTGCTTCTAGCAAGCCCCCGCGGTGTCCTCGATGTAAACGACCGGACAAACCCGCATCACAGGCCGAGTGGCGGCTGCCGTCCTTGTGCGGAGGTGGCCGTCCTCGCAGCAGTGATCGAGACCGCGGGCATCGGTGGACTACGCGTGGCGGACCGCATTTGTAGCCCGGTCGGCCCGCCGCGACCGGGCCTGACGTCGGTGGAGATCTTGTGACGCGCCGCCCCGCCTTCAGCGGGCCGCTCCGGTTGGGCGGGGTCGAAGCGTCGCTATGTGCCCACATTTTGCCCACACTTGACCGCTATATCTGGTGATCTCGAGTCAACTGCGGCGATCCATCTGCGCACGTTAACCATGGTTTCTCCGCCGAACAGTGCCTGGAGATAGGGTTCAAATCCCTCCGCCACCGCCAAACGCCCTCTGACTGTTAACGCAGTTCAGAGGGCTTTTGCGTCTCGCGCTTCAGCCGATTTATCGATGGCAGTGGGCGAGCCGCCAAAAGGAATTTCTACACCACTTTGAAATGACAAAGCCGCACTCTGGATTACCAACGCGACAGCAAGTATCCCCAACCAGAGCCAGGCTTCAGTCGGCGAGATGTGCACGGCCGGATTCGCGTATCCCAGTAGTGCAACAGAGCGCATTGTCACGGCGACAGCGACGGCGATCGTCGTGTACGGGACGGACATTTGTACACGTTGCGCAAGGGCGCCGGCAGGAGATTCCGAGCGCCGCCTCTTCATCCCGAGAAACCATATGACGGCGCAAATGATTGTGATCGCCACCGGAATCACCGTCAACAAGTGATTGGCCTGGTCCCACAGCGGTTGCAGCGGCTGTCGCGTGTCCGGATTACCCAGAGCGAGCGCAAGATGCGCGAGTGTCTGTTCGACGAAGGACACGGCAAGTGCAGGAGCAAGAACCGCGAGGATGAAAACGCAGTGCCTGGCGAGAATGCCTGATGCGCCCGAAAAGAACTGAACCACGGCATAAAGCAACGTGTAGATGGAAGCCGCCAGCGACACGGCGGCGAGCACTGCCGCGGACCCGGCTCGGCCCTGGGTAATGGCGCATCCGCTCTCGCCGGCAAGCAGGCTGTAGCGCAGCGTTGTCAGAACCAAGCCCAGAAATGCGCACACCAGCGCAATCCCTATCTGGGTCTCACGCGCAGCCTCACGGGGACTCGACGAACGGCCATCTCCGCGCCGACGATAGGCGCGGTCGAGCACGAGATTTATGACGACAAAGGCAAACCCGGCCAGGATCCCGGTGAATTGGGCGAAGTTTCTGGCCACTATTGCCGGATCGAATCCAGACCAAAGGACGCAGGGCTCAGCAATTTGTCCTGTCAACACCGCCGCATATTAAACGCGATCAGCGATCGCACCTCGTTGCAACTCGCGGTTTAGCGGCGGGCGTCGGCTGATGCGCATGGCTCCAGAGTGCAACTTCGACTGCGGCGAAGGCGCCCGATGCCGACGGCCTCCGCCCAAGCCGAATTGATACCGCGTTCGCCTGGACGTTCCACCCGGGACGCCGCATCATTTCTAAATGAGCGCATCGGAGGCGCAACCCGCCGCAGCGCGGTTGAACGAACTGGCCGACCAAGTGGCGGCAGCTGCCGAGTTGGACGATGGTGCGCGCCGTAATGTCATGTTCGACTTGGAGTTCGGCGACGCGGCGTGCGCGATCTGTGACGCGTTGCTCGCGACACGGAGTCCGCTCCCTGCCCACTTGTTGAAGCGGATCCGTGACGGCGTTACCGACGGCTGGTACGACGGATCAATCCGCGACCTGGTGCTGCACGCACTGTGTCGCCAAGAGCGGCGCCATACCGCCTAGGTAGGCGTCAGTTTCAGCCGCAGGGTGCGTCGCCGGGCGTGTAGTACGGCACGCCTTCGCGGGTGTAACACGGCGGCCGACCTTCGAGGCGCTGCCGGGCTTCGTCCACCGCATCCGCCCCGGCGATACTGCCGATCGGGCAATCGAGCACGTTGGGGTACGTGCCTCCTCCGGTAGCCGGGCAGTAATTCGCATGTGCTGCGGGAGCGATGGCAATCTGCACTGCCGCAGCAGTGACCCCAGCCAGTAGCGCTGCCGAAAACTTGTTCATGGCGGTAAACGTACCGCCCCGGTCAATGGCTCACCGCAAAGCCCGCAGATATGTACCGGAGGCCTCATTCTGGCGTCTATTTGTTCACGCGCCCGCGGGTTGAATGGCTGCCGATGATATATATGCGTGCAGCAAATTCGTCTGCTATCTCTTGAAGTTTGGCCGGAAAGCAGTGCCGGCACAAACGATTTGGGTGGGCAAGAGCATGGGGTGACGCTGGTGAAACGCTCGATAGCTGCATTATTTTCGTCTTTGACAATCGCTGGCAGCGTATCCGCTCTCGCGCCGGCCACCGCCGTTGCGGAAGATGTCTTGGCGGTCGGAGCCACTGTGATGACTCTCGATCCGGCATTTCGCTCGCTCCCGGGCAACTGGCTGCGGGGCGAGCTCTTCAGAGCGCCGAATGTGGTCGCGAAGGTCCCTTACTACAACTTTCCCAGCGCGGGCAACGTCCACCAAGGATCGCTCAACCTGAACAACATGCTGCATGCGACCCCAGGGCCGAAGATCGTTCTCGGCCACAGCGAAGGCGCGCAGGTAGAAGATGACTGGCTGCGAACTTACGGGCCGACCAGCGATATCGACCCCGCCACGGTGACGTTCATTCTCACCGGCGATCCAGAAGGCAAGTACGGCGGTTGTATGACTGTTCCGAACAGTGGATGCACGGCCGCCTATGGTGGACGAGGATTCCCGGCTAATACGCGATACACAGTCAAAGTAGTTATCCGGCAGTACGATTTCTGGGCGGACTGCCCCAATAATCTGGCGAATTCCGTTGCGCGGATGAACAGATTCGCGTCAATGTTCGTCGGGGGCGCAGGTCAGTATCGGCAAGTGCACGGCGATTACAGCAGCCTCAGCCTGAACGACCCCGGCAACAAGAGCTACGTCGAAGGAAACGCGACGTACATTCTCGGCGCCCCGGCCACCTACCATCTGCCGATGGTCACGCTGCTGCAGATCCTGGCCACTGACGAACAGAAGAAGCTGTACGACCAGCAATACCGGGCCAACGTCGAGTCCGCCTACTACCGGCCAATGGGATCGCCCGACCCTCCAGCTTGATCCGTCAGATCGGCGTCGGGACCCCGCAGGTAAGCCCGCCGTCGATGACGAACTCCGCACCGGTCGCGTAGGACGACTCGTCGCTCACCAGGAACACCACAAAGTTGGATACCTCGGCCGGCGCTGCCCCGCGCCGCATCGGGATGGGCTTCATGAACGCGTCCGTGACGCCAGCACTGAGCGGGGTGTGAACGAGCCCGGGGTGGATCGAGTTGACCCGGATGTTGTGGCGGCCAGTTCCAGCGCCGCGGACTTGGTGATGCCCCGCAAGCCGAACTTGGCGGCAACGTAGGCGTGCAGGTGGGCACTGCCGGCGAGGCCCTCAACCGAAGAGATGTTGACGATCGACCCGCCGCCACTGTCGATCATCGGTTTCGCGACCGCGCACATACCGCGATAGGCGCCGGTGAGGTTGACGTCGATCACCTGCTGCCAGTCGGGCAAGGAGGATCGCAGGATCGAATCCAATTTGACGATTCCGGCGTTATTCACCAAGGCGTCAAGGCGCCCGAACTCTCGGACACATGCTTCGACAGCGGCCGCCCACTGCTCACCGTCGGTGACGTCGAGATTCACGAAACGGCAAGCATCGCCGAGCTTTTCGGCGGCGGCGCACCCCGCGACATCGAGCACGTCTCCGATGACTACTCGGGCGCCTTCGGCGACAAGCAGTTCGGCGTGCGCCGCGCCCATACCCTGCGATCCGCCGGTGATGAGCACAACCTTCTCGTCAACGCGTCCCACAATTCGGCCCGTTCAGTCCTGGTTCTGCCCGCTGGCCAGCTTCTTGACCAATTGCATTTCGCCGTCCTTGAACGGCCGGCCGTCCGGCTGAAGCAGATCGGCGAACCAGGTCTTGGGCGGGGCGGTGGCTGGGTGATCCCACGTATTCCACGGAAAGTACGTCTGCGTCTTGCCGGCTACCAAACCCCAGTTCATCGCACCGACGTTGTGCCGCCGGGCAATTGGCAAGATACCTTCCACCGTGCTGCCCAGCGACCGGGCCAGATACTCGGTGCAGATGATCGGCCTTCCCAGCGGCGCCAACTCGCCGATGCGGGATTCGAACTCGCTCGGCGGAGCATAGCTGTGGAAGGTGATGACGTCGGCGTTGTCGAGCTGCATGCTGGCGATTGCGCTGCGGCTGCCGGGATCTCCCCAATTACCTTGCCACACCCCACTTGTCAGTGGCTGGGAGGGATCAACCGCGCGCGCCCACTGAAATACCTGGGGGAGCAGTGCGGCGACCTTGTCCAGCTTGTCCTTGCGTTCCACCTTTCGGTATTCGCGCGCGGGGTTGTCGGGTTCGTTCCACAGGTCCCAACCCAGAATGCGGTCGTCGTTGCGGAATTGGGTCAATACTCCCGTGACGTAGTCGCGCAGGACTCCGATGTAGCGGGGGTCGTCGATGTGCTCTGCTCCGGGACTTTGCACCCAACCGGAGTTGTGCAACCCGGGCGTGGGTGCGCGCTGGCGACCCAGCTTCGGGAACGGGTCCCAGCAGGAGTCGAAGAATACAAATAGCGGCTTGATGCCGTGCCGTGCGGCGATACCCACGAACTGTGACAGCCGGGCCAGGAAACCTTGCCGGTCTTGTGCCCACAGCTGATCGTGCAGGAAGACGCGAATCGTGTTGAAGCCGTGGAACTGGGCCACCTGCAGCTCGTTGTCGATGCGGCGCGGGTCGTACGTGCCGGCCTGGAACATCTCGAGCTGATTGATGGCGGTCGACGTCGTGTAGTTGACGCCGACGAGCCATCCCTGCGCCTGGTACCAGTTCTGGGCGCGCTCAGCCGGCCATCTGCCTGCTGCGGCGGAAGCGCGCGTTGTTCGGGTGAGCGCCGTGCCGACTGCCAGCGCCAGCGGTAACTTCAGGGCGGTTCGACGGTCCACGACGTGAAGGTAAGTTCCGTCGGCCACAACTTCGGCGCGGCGTACCGGACCGCGACAATTTGAGGGTCGGAATTGTTATCCCGCCGTCATCCTCGGGTCGTACGGACTCGCTGCAGAGTGGGGTCAGGCACCACTGACGATCAGCGGGAGCGAGAGAATCCCGGCTCCGCCGGTCACCATCAGGACCCAGCGGCCATCGACCGGCAGGTTCACTTCGATGGGGAAAATAGCGAATCCGAGTTCGGCCATGGTGGCGGCTTCGGGTAGCTCGTACTCGATGGTCAGCGGCTCGTCGTCGGTCGGAGGCCTGATCTCGACCTCGATTCGACGGTCTGGGCTGTCCGTCGATTGCGTGAGTACGACCAGGAGGAACCGGGCCAGCCGGTCTTCCTCGACCGCGAATCTGAGCAGCACGCCACCGGACACGTTGAGTTTATTGTCGACTGCCGCCGCGGCTTCGGCCAGAAAGGCCCCGACTATCACCCGCTGAACCTACCGCTACGGGCGTGCCGAAGCACGGCGGGTAGCTGTGATGCTCTACCTGTTTATGCGGACCACCGGATTACTGCTGAGTCTGCGGAGCGCCGGCGTAGCCCAATTGCGAAGCGGTGTAGCGGGCACCGTCGGTGACGGGCACGGCCTGTACCGCGGTGCCGTACGCGCAGATCTCAGTCCACACATCGCCGAGCTCGGTGGTGTCGAAACGCATTCCGATGATCACATTGCCGCCCTTGGCGTGCGCTTCGGTGATCAGCCGGGCCATTGCCTCGTTGCGACTTTCGGCCAGGTTCTTGGTCATTCCTTGTAGTTCGCCGCCGAACATCGACTTGAACCCGGCGCCGAACTGCGCGAAAGCATTTCGCGACCGGACGGTGAGCCCGAAGACCTCGCCGCACACGCGTTGGATCTCCCAGCCGGGAATGTCATTGGTTGTGACGACGAGCATCGGTCCACTTTACAGCGGAGTTGCAGGCTGCGGGTTCCGTTGCGCCCTAACGTCCGAGCAAGGGGGCGACCTGAGCGACGTGCGATTGGATTCTCGTTGCGGCAGCTTTGACCTCGGCGCCGAGTTGCTTCGCAGTCGCTGCGGTGACCTCGTTGAAAGGTGCGGCGGTGACCGACATCGTGACGACGCCGTCCTCGTCGAAAACCGGAGCCGAAATGGTGGCGACGCTGTGTGTGTCGTGCTCGGAAAGTTCGGCCGACAACACGTCGATCACCGTCAGGTCGGCGAAGGCCCGCGCAAGTTGCGTCGTGATGGCGTCCGGCTCATCGAGGCCGCCGAGTGCACGGAGTGCGGTGTAAACGCGGACATACTCGCGGCTCAACCGCTCTATGGTGTATCCGCGGGCGCGAATCTCGGCCAGCACCGCGGTGATTCGGCACGAAAATGCTCCGGAAGGCTTGCCGATGCCTTTCAGCCAAGTCTGCTGTGCGCTGGTGGAACCCCAGGCGAGGTAGTCGCGGCCAAATGGCGCGACCAGCGGCAGACGTAAACCGCGCTCCACGCGCAGCCCCGACGCGGATTCACCGGCGGTGTCCACGACAACGATGGTGTTGACGTCGCGGCGTGCCAGGAACACCTGTGTCGCTGTGGATTCGGCGAGCTCCCGCAGTATCGCGTGATGCGTGCGGTCGCGCGACGGACGGACCAACGATGCTATCGCCGGACCCCACGAGTAGGCGGCGGCTGCATTCCGCACCACCCACTGATGCTCGGCGAGGGTGGACAGGATCGAGTGGCCGGTTGCGCGGCTGATGCCCAATTCACGCGTGATCTCGGTGAGCGTGAATGCGCGAGCGGGTTGCAGCCCGAGCAATCGCGCGATGGCAATGACACGCTCCGTGGGCGGGGAGGCGGGTTGACGTGCTTTCGAGTCGGAAGTTACCGTCTCTATCATATATTCGAACTATACGTCGAATATTCGACACCGCAAGCGGATGGAGGCGGGGTGGATTCTGCAAGTTCCGGCATTCACCATGGCAGTCCCGATGCCGAAGTCATTGACATCGACGACCTGTCGTCGCCGCAGCTGACCAAAATCCAGCAGTTGATCCTGAAGTTGACCGAGGCTCGCCCGGTCGAATTCGACGTCGACAAGATGCTCGCCGAAGCCGTTGAGCAGGCCGGGGTGGACGACCTTGATGACAACGGTGGCTTCGGGGATCGGCTGGCCGCGCACGTCGCCGCGATCGAGGCCGACGACGGACTACTGCAGCTCAATCGGTCCACCCTGCGTCAGCGAGTGGTCCGACTGCTGCGCAACCGACTGTCGCTGACCGATCTGCTCAAGCGGTATCCCGAGATCGAATCCATCCCGATCGAGAAGCCCTTCATCGTCGTCGGTATGCCACGATCCGGCACCACGCACCTGGTGAATCTGATCGCCGCCGACCCGCGCCGCCGCGCCCTGCCCTATTGGGAGAGCCAGGATCCGATCCCTGCGCGCGGCCAGGGTCCGGACAACTTCGGGGTGGACCCGCGGTACACGCGGACCAAGCAGGAACATGATGCGCTGATGGCGAGCGCTCCGTTGGTGGCCGCCATGCACGATCGATTCCCAGAGGCGATCGAGGAGGAAGTCGAACTTCTTGACCTCGACCTCGCGTCCTATGTTCTGGAATGGCATGCACGCGTGCCGGATTGGCGCGATCACTACCTTCATCTGGACCAGTATCGGCACTACGCATACATGAAAAAAGTGTTGCAGGCCTTGACCTTCCTGCGCGGCCCGCGCACCTGGCTGCTCAAGAGCCCGCAGCATTGTGAGCAATTGGGTCCGTTGATGGCGACGTTCCCCGACGCAACGGTGGCTTTCACCCATCGCGATCCCGTCGCAGTGATCCAGTCTGCGATCACGATGATGGCTTACTCCGATCGGTTGCGGCGCAGCACCATTGATCCCGACTGGCTACTCGACTACTGGAGCGACCGGGTGCACCGATTACTCACCGCCTGCGTGCGTGACCGCGAACTGGTGCCCGCCGCGCGCAGCGTTGATATCAGCTTTCACCACCTCAACGGCAACGAGATGTCGGTGCTGGACGAGCTTTACCGGCGCGGCGACGTCGAACTGACTCCCCAGGTGCGCGATCGGTTCCAGACATACTTGGCCGGCAATCCGCGCGGCAAGCACGGCCGAATCCAATATGACCTGAAACGGCACTTCGGTATCTCGGCCGACGAACTCCGCTCGCGGTTCGACTTCTACTTCGACAGGTTCGACGTCCGCGCCGAATGAAGGGAAAACACTGATGTTTGACCCGGTGTATCGCAGCCGGCCGGGCGCCGACGCGCTGCGTCCCGCGTCGGCCGAGCAAGCAGAGCAGATCGCTCCCGGATTGTGGTGTTCGCCCGGCCTGTCCAACTCGTACCTGCTCACCACCGACCAGGGGCGGGTAATCGTCAATACCGGCATGGGATTCGAGGGCCCGGTGCACCGTGCCAACTTCGACGCAGTCGACTCCTCACCGGTGCGCTACGTCATTTTCACCCAGGGCCACGTCGACCACGTCGGCGGACTGGACAGCGTCCGCGACACCGATACTACCGTTGTCGCGCAAGCGAACTGGACACAGTGGCGCGACGACAACGAACGTCTTATCCCGTACCGTGCCAACCGCAGCGCATTCGCCTTCAAAGACACCTTGTCCACCGGAATCCAGGCAATCCAGCGACGTCTCGGTACCAAGCGATTGCCGCCGCAGAGCGTTCCCGTCGTCGATGTCGACTTCGAGGACACCCTGAGCATCGAAGTCGGCGGGCGCAGAATCGAGTTGATCGCGGTGCCGGGCGGCGAGACCAGCGATTCGTTGGTGATCTGGTTGCCCGATGAGCGAATATGTTTGTGTGGGAATACCTTTGGACCGATCTTCGGGCACATCCCGAACCTGGTCACCATCCGTGGCGACCGGTACCGGGACGCCCTTACGGCCATCGCGTCGGTCGAACGAGTCAGAGCGCTACAGCCCGAACTGCTGGTGACCGGTCACTTCGAACCGATTGCGGGTGCAGAACGTATCGAGGCGGAGTTGACCAGACTGCGCGACGCCATCCAGTACATCCACGATCAGACGGTCGCCGGAATGAACGCCGGCAAGGATGTTCGGACGCTGATGCGCGAAATCGCCCTGCCAGCCGAATGCGAAGTGGGACAGGGCTACGGAAAGGTGGCCTGGGATGTACGGGCCGTCTGGGAGAACTACTCGGGCTGGTTCCACCACAGCTCCACCACCGAACTCTATTCAGTTGGTTTCGACGAGGTCGCCGCCGACATCGTCGAACTGGCCGGCGCCGATGCTCTAGTTGATCGGGCGCGGGCGCACCTGGCCGCCGGGCGTCCGCTACACGCCATCCACCTTGCCGAGTTGATCGACGGCGGCCACCCCGGTGCGCGGGAGGTGCTCAGGGAAGCCCACCAGGATCTGTTGGGTGACAGTGCCAACTTCTGGGAAACGGCGTGGCTCAATCAGCAGATCGCGAGTAACGCATGACCGCGCGGGTGAGCTTTGACTTCACCGGCACCACGGTGCTGATCACGGGTGGCACCAGCGGCATCGGACATGCGATCGCCACACTCTTTCGCGACGCCGGCGCCGAAGTCGCCATCACCGGAACCAAATCTGCTGCGGCCGAATATGATACGGATTTGTCCGGCATGGCCTACCACCAGTTGCAAATCACCGACCCCGCGTCCGTTGACGCGCTCACCGGACGTTTCACCCACCTGGACGTGCTGATCAACAATGCCGGTGCCAATTTTCCCGGTGGCCTGGACGAGTCCAAGCCCGACGGCTTCGAGGCTTCGGTGGGCCTCAATCTGATCGGTCCGTACCGGCTTACGGTAGGCCTGCGTCGCGCCCTGAAAGCATCGACCGCGACGGGCGGCGCGAGCGTGGTCAATCTGGCATCGATGTCGGCGCTGCGCGCCGTGCCGCTGGTCCCCGGTTATGGCGCCGCGAAGGCTGGAATTATCGCTGTGACGAGGAATCTCGCGGTGAAATGGGCGCCGCTGGGAATCCGGGTCAACGCGGTGGCACCTGGCGCCATCGACACCCCGATGACAGCACCCATGCATGCCGCGACCGAACTCGTTGAATCCGAGCTGGCGCATATCCCACAGCGACGCTTCGGATCCACCGGCGAAATTGCGCCCACGGTGGCCTTCTTGTGTACGGAGCAGAGTAGCTACACCACCGGTGCGGTGTTCGTCATCGATGGCGCATCGGATTGCATCTAGAGGACAGGTCATGACATCGACGCTTCGCCCTGAAGACCTCTACCACACCGGCATCGTGGTGCCCGATCTCGACGCGGCGATGGCCCGGTTCACCGCACTTGCGGGCTATCGGTGGATAAGTCCGATGAGCTACACGCTGCCCTTTCGAACGACCGCGGGTACCAGCGACCTGACCTCGACGATCGTCTACTCCGTCCAGGCACCGTATCTGGAACTCGTGCAAGAGGTTCCGGGTACACCTTGGACGGCCGCGCCGGGCAATGCCGTCCACCACCTCGGCTACTTCACCGACAACCTCGTCGCAACGGCCCAGCAGTTGGAAGCCAATGGGTGCACCTTCGAAATGACCGCCGACATGCCGGGATCGGAGTTAGCCCTGTTCGCCTACTACATCGACCCGGTCGGCACCCGTATCGAAATCGTCGATCGCGCATTGTTTCCCGACTTCCCCGCCTTCGTCGAGTCGCAGGCGCAGTAGCTGTGTTGCTCACCGTCCTGCGGTTCAATTTCGCTTCGCCACATGGTGACCCACACAAGCAGAGTGAACTGCTCAATGCTGCAATCGAATTGGTGCAGTGGGGCGAATCGCACGGCATCACCACGGTGAGCGTCGACGAACACCACGCGACCGGTCACGGCTGGAGCTGCAACCCGATCATGGCCGCGGCGATGTTCCTCGCGCGAACCTCACGCATGATCGCGAGTGTGGACTGTGCGCTCGGACCGCTGTGGAACCCGGTTCGGCTGGCCGAGGACATCGCCCTGGTCGACAACATGAGCCGCGGCAGGCTGCACACCACGGTGGGGCTTGGTTATCGGACCATCGAATTCGACTCGCTGGGTGTGGATTTCAGTCGGCGGGGCAAGCAGATGGACAGCCTGGTCGAACGAATGCTGTCCGTCTGGTCCGGTGCCGATTCAGACGCCGGGATCTGCACCGGGACGTGGACCAAGCCGCATCCGCCGCTATATGTGGGCGGCGGGTCGCCGGCCACGGCTCGGCGCGCGGCCCGCTTCGGGCTGCCGCTCAGTCTGGCCGATCATCTGCCCGACGTCGCTGCGCATTATCGCGAGTTGTGTGCACAGGCTGGCGTCGCTCCGTTTGTCATCATGCCCGGACCGGTCAATCGGGGAATGATCTTCCTGCACGAAGATCCGGACCGCGCGTGGGCCGAGTTGGGGGAATTCATCCTCTGGGAGGCAGTCACCTACGGCGGATGGTCAGCCGACGAACGCTCCCTGATGCACCTGCCGGGAGTCCAGACGCTCGACGAGGTCAGGGCTTCGGGTCGATACCGATTCCTGACACCCGACCAACTCGTCGCCGAGGTCAAGGACGCCGAGTATTACGGCCCGATAGTGCTGCACCCGCTGGTGGGCGGCATGCCCGTGGAGGAAGCCTGGCGGTCGGTGCAGCTACTCACCGACCGAGTGTTGCCCGCGCTGCGCTGACGGGCGGCGGATCCGGACGGCTAGAGACCGAAGGACGATGGGAGCTGTTGGGTCGGGAGCTCCAACACCAGGATCGGCAGCGAGATCGCCCCGGAGTTGCTGGAAATCACCATCACCCAGCGGCCATCGGAGGGCAGGCGCAGCTGGAGCTCGAAGAAGGCGAACCCGGGGAACTCGGCGACGGACGCCTCCGGTACCTCGAACTCCAGGAGGATCGGTTCCTCCTCGGTCGGGGGCCGCATCTCGATCTTGAGCTGCCGGTCGGTGTCGCCGGGCTCCGCCTGCGTCAGCACCACCAGTACGAATCGGGCCGACCGGTCAGGTCCAAGGCCGAATCGGGACAACACGCCGCCCGAGACATTGAGCTTGTTGTCGACGACGGCGGCCGCATCGGCCAGGAAGGCACCCGTGAGTATCACGTTGCTGAACCTACCTCTCCGTGGTCACGGCATCGCGTCCGCCCACTGGATATGTCCGCCGATCTGTTTGCGCGGAGCCGTCAGTGTGGCACCAACGCGCGGTTTCCGACCGCCGTGCCATGCAATGCCAAAGTTTTGTAGACGTAAACAGTTGCCTATTGCTACTGTCGCTACAGACATTGTTCGGGGACGAGGGGAGACGCATATGCAGTCCATGACTTTCGACTCAGCCGCCGCCGACATCGGTTCGCGGATCCTGGACAACGGCTATCAGGGCCTGCAGTCAGCAGCGACCGCTTCGAACGCGCTGAGTTCGTTGCTTCCCGCCGGGGGCGACGAGATCTCGGCGCAAGCTGTAATGGCATTTGCCAGCGACGCGGCTGAGATGTTTGCGGTGAACCAGGCGGCGCAGCAGGAGTTGATGCGCGCGGGTTCGACCATTTCCGACATCGCCCGGATGTACGCCGACGTCGACGCCACCGTTGCGGGCAACGTGATGGACATCGGCTTGCTGTGGGGCTCCCGCATGGTGTCGGCCTAGCAGAAACTTCATCTAATTTTCGTTGCCGAAAGCGCGATACTAGGCGTGTGTCCGATCGCAATGTGCTGGGTAGTCCGTTGGAACCGTGCGGCACCGAGCCGGTTACCGGTTTCTATCGCGATGGCTGCTGTTCTACCGGGGACGAGGACCGTGGTTTGCACACGATCTGTGCCGTGGTGACTAGCGAGTTCCTCGATCACCAGCGCTCCATCGGCAACGATCTGTCGACGCCCGTGCCCGAGTACCGGTTCCCCGGCCTGCTCCCAGGCGATCGGTGGTGTGTCACCGCGCTGAACTGGCTCCGGGCTCACCATGACGGCCGCGCGGCTCCGGTCGTGCTGGCCTCCACCCATGAACGGACGCTCGAGGTGGTACCGCTGGAAGTTCTGCAGGAGCACGCCGTCGATGTGCCCGACGATCTGGCCAGTCTGTAATCACGGGACTTCGGTCGAATACAGCCAGGCCTGCCACAACGACCGCAGTGGCTCGTCGGAGTATTTCGCCGCCAGGCTGGTGAAGTCTTCGGTAGTGGCGGTGCTGTGCCGATACCGAGTCGTCCAATCCTTGAGCAGCGCAAAGAAGTTCTCGTCGCCTATCCGCCCGCGTAAAGCGTGCAGCGTCAGCGCACCGCGCTTGTACACCCGGTCGTTGAACATCCGCCGTGGTGCGGGATCGGTCAACAGCAGGTCTTGTGGTTGCACGCGAAGCTGTGCGTGGTGATAGATCGCCAGCTCGTTAGCGCGAGGGCCACCGCTGTGCTCCGACCACAACCACTCGGCGTAGCACGCGAATCCTTCGTGTAGCCAGATGTCCCGCCACCGTCGCGCGGTCACCGAGTTACCGAACCATTGGTGCGCCAGTTCGTGCGCCACCAGTCTCTCGCTGGTCCGTTTGCCGTTGCAGTGATTGGCGCCGAAGATCGAAATGCCCTGAGCCTCGAGTGGAATGTCCAGCACATCGTCGGTGACCACGACGGTGTAACCGTCGGCCAACGGATAGGGCCCGAACAGCTCGATGAACAACTGCATCATGTCGGGCTGCCGAAGGAAGTCGTAATCGAAGTTCGCCCTGAGCCGTTCGGGAAACGCGGCCCGGATCGGCACCGGCGTCCTCGCCAGCCGCACCGCCTCGTAGACCCCGATCTGCAGAGTGATGAGGTACGTCGAGGTCGGCTCCGGCTGTTCGTAAGTCCACACAGTCTGTGACGCCCGCCCGCGCCGCGATACCAGTTTCCCGTTGGCGACCACGTGATAGGCGCTTTCGGTGCTGACCTGAATTCGGAACGCTGCTTTGGCGCTGGGGTGGTCGTTGCAGGGGAACCACGACGCGGCGCCATTGGGCTGCCCGGCGACCAGCACGCCGTCGGTGAGTTCCTCGAAACCCACGTCACCCCAGAGGGTTCGGAGCGGTTTCGGGGTGCCGTTGTAGCGCACGATGACAGAAAGTGCGGCACCGGTGGCCAGCGTCGACGCCAGCGTGATCCGCAACTTGCCGTCCCGGCAGCTGAAGCGCGCGGCGCGTTTGCCGTTCACTGACACCTTGGACACCGACAGCGCACTGGACAGGTCGAAGGTGACCGTTTGCAGCTCGGTCAGGGTCACCGCGGTGATGGTTGCCGTTCCGGACAGCCGGTTGATCCCGACTTTGTATTCGAGGTCCAGCTCGTAGCGGGATACCTGGTAGCCGAAGTTGCCGTTCTGCGGCAGGTATGGATCGAGCTCCCCATTTTTCGGGGTCTTCTTTGCCGTGGACTTCACGCCGCAGTGTCCTCGGTACTGGGGTTCTTGCGACCCGACTTCTTCCGGCCGGCTTGCCGAGCTGGTTTCCAAGGCCGAACCGGATTGCCTTGCCAGCGGGTCGATCCGGGGACTTCGTCGCCGCGCACCACCAGGGACGCGGGACCGACGGACGCGCCGGCGCCCAACCGGGCGGCCGGCAGGGCCACGCAATGCGGGCCCAGGGTGGCCCCGGGTTCCAGCACGACGCTGTCCATCCGCATGATCCGGTCGTGGAACAGGTGTGTTTGCACCACGCAGCCGCGATTGACGGTGCTGCCCGCGCCAAGCGTGACCAGATCGGCCTCTGGCAGCCAATAGGTTTCGCACCAGGCTCCACGTCCCACCGAAGCGCCCAACCCGCGCAGCCACAGGTTCATCACCGGCGTCCCACTGGCAGCGCGGGCAAACCACGTCGCGGCAACGGTTTCGACGAATGTGTCGGCAAGCTCGTTGCGCCACACAAACGATGACCACAGCGGATACTCACTCGCCTTGATGCGGCCGACCAGGAGCCACTTCGCGGCCACCGCCACCACGCCGGCGATCGCGCCAGCGGCCAACAGCACCAGCCCGCCGCACAGTGCCGCCCACAGGACGCCGAATTTCCCGAAAGCCAAAGCCAGCGCTTGTAGCGCGCCCAGCACCGCCAGCCCGATGGCGGCCGTCACCATCACCGGCAATACCCGGCAGGTCTCCACCGCCGACCGCATTACCTTCAACCGGGTCGGCGGGTCGTACGTCGTCTCCAGATCCGCCTCGGCCGGCCGCCGACGCAGCCGCATCGGCGGGCTGCCCAGCCACGATGAGCCGCGCTTGGCCTTCGGCGGCGTCGCGGAGAGCACCGCGACCAGTCCGTCGTCGGGCACCCGGCGCCCGGGTTGAGTGATGCCGGAGTTACCGAGGAATGCGCGCCGGCCGACGGTTGTCTCGGCCACGTGGATCCAACCGCCACCAAGCTCGTAGGAGGCGACCATGGTGTCGTCCGCCAGGAATGCGCCGTCTTCGATCACGGCGAATTTTGGAGTGAGCAGCACAGTGGAGATCTCGGTGCCGCGACCGACACGGGTGCCCAGAATGCGTAGCCAACCCGGCGTCAGCAGGCTGGCATACAGCGGAAACAGGTAGTTGCGCGCGGCGTCCATCAGCCGCTCGGTCGTCCACAGTTGCCACCCGGAGCGGCTGCGAACCGGGTGGTAACCCTCGTGCAGCCCGATCGATAGCAGGCGTACCGCGACAATCGTCACCAGCGCGTACGCCGCGGTTCCGGCCAGCGCCGCGACCGGCGCCCACAGCAGCGCGGGAAGCACGGCTTGCTGCAGGGTGCGGGTGTGGTGGACAGCGACCCCGATGACGGCGAGTCCGGTGCCCACCGCAAGCAGTGGGAGCCCGGCCAGCAGCAGTGACGTGATTCCGTAGACGGCAACCCAGTGCGACCTGCGGGCCGGCCGCTCGTCGGGCCATGGGTGATTGACCCGGCCGGACTTTACCGCCGGAGAGCCTTTCCAGTACTGGCCGTTCTTGATCTTGTCGACCACACCGGACCCGGGAGCGACGTCGGCGTTCTTCCCCACGATCGCGCCAGGCAACAGCGTGGTCCGGGCACCGATGGTCGCGTCGTCTCCGATCGTGATGGCGCCGAGGTGAAACACGTCGCCGTCGACCCAGTGCCCGCGCAGGTCTACTTCCGGTTCGATTGCGCTGCGTTCGCCCACCTCGAGCAGACCCGTCACCGGCGGCACCGAATGCAGGTCAACGCCCTTGCCGATCTCGGCGCCCAGTGCCCGCGCGTAGTAGACGAGCCACGGTGCGCCCGCCAGGTTCTCGGCGCCGCTGGCTTCGGCTAACCGCTCGGCGAGCCACACCCGCAGGTGTACCGAGCCGCCGCGCGGGTACGTCCCCGGCTGGACATTCCGCAGCAGCAGTCGGGCGACGAGGACCGCGATGCTCATCCGGCCCACCGGCGTGACGAAAAGCAGGAATGCAACCGCGACCAGCCACCAGTCCACCGCGAAGGTCCAGGGCACCACATGCAAGGCACGCGCAACGTTGTTCCCCAACGCCAGCCAGGTAATCCACTGCAGCCCAGAGATTGTCGACAGTGGCAGCGTCAGTGCGGTCTGGAGCAATTGCGTGCGACGTGGCGTTGGTTTCACCACCCGCTCGGTGACCTCCGGTGGTGGTTCGAGTTCGTCGAGAAAGCTGGCGAGCGAACCCAGTCGTGGATGGTCGTAAAGGTCGGCGACGGTGATCTGTGGATACTTCTGGCGCAGCATGGCGACCAGCTGTGCCGCGGCCAGCGAGCCGCCGCCCAACGCGAAGAAATCGGCCCCGCCGCCGGACACCGTGGCGCCGAGCAGGTCCCGCCACAATCCGGCCAGCCAGCCCGTGGTGCCGGCCAGATCGGGCGCCTCGTCGGCGTCCTGTCCTGGCGGTGGCCATGGCAGCGCATCCCGGTCGACTTTGCCCGAGGTGCGGGTGGGCAGTTCCTCGATCTGTACCAGCCGTGGCACCAACGCGGCCGGCAGATGCTGCGCGAGCTCCTTGCGCGCGCCGGCGACGTCGAACGACGGATCGGCGCTGACGACGTATCCGACCAGCACGGCAGTGCCGCCGGCCGTGTGTCGGACCGCGGATGCGCCACCGCTGACCCCGGCCAGATTGACCAGCGCCGAATCCACCTCACCCAGCTCGATACGCCTGCCCCCCACCTTGACCTGGTCGTCGCTGCGGCCGCAGAAGTACAGACCGTCGCGCTCCAGGCGCACCAGATCGCCGCTGCGATACGCCCGTTTCCAGCCCAGCGTCGGCATCGACGCGTATTTCTCGGCGTCCTTCGCGTCGTCCAGATAGCGCGCAAGTCCAACTCCGCCGATCACCAACTCGCCGACGTCCCCGTAGTCGACGGGCGCGCCGTCGCCGTCGACGACCGCCAGGTCCCACCCCGTCAATGGCAGCCCGATGCTGATCGGCCCGGAGCCGTCGAGTTTGGCGGCGCAGGCGACCACGGTGGCCTCGGTAGGGCCGTAGGTGTTCCACACTTCGCGGCCCTCCACGGCGAGCCGTTCGGCAAGCTCGGGCGGGCAGGCTTCGCCGCCGAAGATCAGCAGCCGCACCGCCTCCAATGCTTCGGCGGGCCACAGTGCGGCCAGCGAAGGCACCGTTGAGACCACGGTCACGTCCCGGGTGACCAGCCACGGCCCCAGGTCCATCCCGCTGCGAACCAGCGATCGCGGCGCCGGCACCAGACAGGCGCCGTGCCGCCACGCCAACCACATCTCTTCGCACGACGCGTCGAAGGCCACGGAAAGCCCGGCGAGGACCCGGTCACCGGGGCCAATCGGGTTGTCCTGCAAGAACATCTGAGCTTCGGCATCGACGAATGCGGCGGCGCTGCGGTGGGTGACCGCAACTCCTTTCGGGGTGCCGGTCGACCCGGACGTGAAGATGATCCACGCGTCGTCGCGAACCAGCGGTGCGCCGGCCCGCCAGCCTCGTGACGCGCCAAGAGTGCGCTGCGTCCCTTTTGCGGTAATGACCGCAACCACATTGGCTTCACCGAAGACCAGTTCGGCTCGCTCTTCGGGATCGTCGGCGTCGACGGGCACGTACGCGGCGCCGGCGGCCAATATCCCCAGGATCGCCACGTACAACGAGTAGCTGCCCGAGGGAAGTCGCACGCCGATCCGGTCGCCGCGGCCGATACCGCGGGCGGCCAGCCAGGCGACGCTGTCCTGCATGTCTTCGATCAGCTCGCTATAGGTGAGCTGCACTTCGCCGTCGTCGATGGCGGCCGCATCCGGATAGCGCGCGGCGGTTTCCCGGATGATGTCGATGAGCGTGCGCGGGCTCGTTGCGTCAGCCGACAGGATGTACTGCGCGGGGATCTCGGGCACCCTAGGAAGGGTACTCATGCGAGGTGGCCGCCACGGTCGTGGCGGGGCCGAAAAATGCGGCCGTAACAGCAATCTCGCTCAGGCTTCGCGAGGAGGCTAGCCGCGCTGCTCCAACCACTCGGCCAGCGAGCGCCCAGCGTCGAGGACGTGCCGTTCGGCGATGGCGCGGGCACGCTCCACGTCCTTGGCTGCGAAGGCGTCGAGTAATTCCCGGTGGTCGTCGAGTGAGTGCTTCTCGTGGTCGGGGAACAGGGTGAGGAAGTTGGTGGGGACGACGCGCGCCGCCTGCCTGATCTGGGTCATCAGCCGGGGAGAGTGCGCCGCGCGGTGGATCTTCTGGTGGAAGAGCCAGTTGGCTTCGCCGATGCTGTCGTCACCGGACCGCGCGGCGACGTCCGCCGCGAGTTCGCGCAGCATCGTGAGTTCGTCCGGTTCCACCCGCTGGGCCGCCCACGCCGCCGCTTGCCCGGTGAGCACGCCGAGGATGGTGAAGCTGTCCAGCACATCGTCGGGGCTGATGCCGATCACCGTCACGCCGCTGCGCGGGGCTACGCGCACCAGGCCTTCGAAGGACAGTTCCAGCAATGCCTCGCGAACCGGGGTACGGCTGGTCGCGAACTCCTCGGTGATGGCATCGAGGTCGAGGCGCGATCCAGCGGGCAGGGTGCCGGTGAGGATGCGGTCCCGCAGTTCGCGAGCCGCGCGCTCGCGCACGGTTCCGGAGATGTCCATCGCCACCACGGGCCTAGCGTATCAAACTAGACATCTAACATTTGAAATCTGAAATATCAGATGCTACGTTTCGGAACATGAGAAGCGACAAGATGGCCCTGGTTGCCTTCATGCAGGCGGGAAGTACCTCGGTGTACGCGGGATCCTGGCGGCACCCAGCCACCGAACATCGCTACCTCGACGCGTCCTACTACGCAAAGATCGGACGCCAACTCGAAGAGGGCTGCTTCGACCTGATGTTCTTCGACGACCGGCTGGCGATGCCCGGCGTGTACGGCGGCTCAGTGGCCGAGGCCGTCGAATATGGTGCGCGCCCAGTCAAGCTCGACCTCGGCGTCGTGCTGGGCGTACTGGCTCAGGCCACCTCACACATCGGGCTGGGTGCCACCTACTCGACCACCTACTACGCGCCGTTCCACGTCGCGCGGACCTTCGCGTCACTGGACCACCTGTCCGGCGGTCGGGCCGCCTGGAACGTGGTCACCTCGGTCAACGACAGCGAGGCGCAGAATTTCGGCGTCAAAGCCCACCTCGGCCACGACGAACGCTACGACCGGGCGGACGAATTCATGGACGTGGTCGCCGGCCTCTGGGACACCTGGGAGGACGACGCCATCCTGCACGACCGCGCATCGGGTCGCTTTGCTGATCCCGCCAAAGTGCACGAACTCGGACACGTCGGCCAGTACTTCTCCGCGCGCGGGCCGTTGACCGTGCCGCGTACCCCGCAAGGCCGGCCGGTCATCATCCAGGCCGGATCATCCGGACGCGGACGCGAATTCGCCTCGCGCTGGGCGGAATTGATCTTCACCGGCGACCCGGGCATCGACATCGCACGCAGCCACTACGCGGATCAGAAGGAACGTATCGCCGGTGCGGGGCGCGATCCCAGCGCGGTGCGGATCTGCCCGATGGCCTACGCGGTGGTGGGGGAGTCCGAGTCGCATGCCAAGGATCGCGAGGCGATGTTCCTCAACGATCTGGTGCACCCGATGGCGTCGCTTACGCTGTTGTCCGAGCTGATGAACTATGACTTCGCCCAGCACGACCTCGATGACCCCGTCACCGATGAACTCATCGCGTCGGTGTCGGGCATTCGTGGGCTGGTGCAGAACCTGCGCGCGCACATCTCTTCCAATGGCGGAGGCCGCCATGTGACGCTGCGCGACCTGGCCGGCCACCGCGCCACGCTGTTGCAGGGTCCGCGATTCGTCGGAACCGGGGAGCAGGTCGCCGATCAGATGGCGGACTGGTTCGAAAGTGGCGCCTGCGACGGATTCGTCTTGGCCGCAACACATCTGCCCGGAGCGTTCGAGGATGTGGTGCGCATGGTGGTGCCCGAACTGCAGCGGCGCGGGCTGTTCCGTACCGCCTACGAGTCATCCAACTTGCGGGGACACCTCGGCTTGCAGCGACCATCCCGGGTGTGCGCCGGTGCCAATGCTTGACGGTCTGCGCGTCCTCGACCTCGCGACCTTGGCGGCCGCGCCACTGGTGGCCACCTATCTGGGTGAGTTCGGCGCCGACGTCATCAAAGTCGAGCAACCGGGTCAGGGCGATCCCATCCGGTCCTGGGGTAATCAGCGCGACGGCGTCGGGCTGATGTGGAAATCCATCTCCCGCAACAAGCGATCCATCACCCTGGACCTGCGTTGCGGGGAAGGGCAGGCCCTGGTGCGACGGTTGGTGCAACACGCCGACGTCGCGATTTTCAACACCCGGCCCCAGGCGCTGCGCAAATGGGGCCTGGATTATGAGAGCCTGCGCGCGGTCAACGAACGGATCGTGATGCTGCACATCACCGGATATGGGTTGACCGGCCCCAAAAGTGAACGCCCGGGCTTCGGCACCCTCGGCGAAGCGATGAGCGGATTCGCCCACATCACCGGGCAGGCCGGCGGACCGCCGACCCTGCCGCCGTTCATGCTTGCCGACGGCGTCGCGTCGTTGAATGCCGCGTACGCGGTGATGATGGCGCTGTACCACCGCGATGTGCACGGCGGACCGGGCCAGCTGATCGACGTCAATCTCATTGACCCGCTGGCCCGACTGCTCGAGCAGACGCTGCTGGGGTATGACCAGTTGGGGTTGGTCCCGCAGAGATCCGGCAATCGTTGGGATATTTCGGCTCCGCGCAATACCTATCGCACCTCCGACGGTCGTTGGCTGGCGATGTCGGGGAGTTCGCCGGCGTTGGCGCTGCGCGTGTTTCGGGCGATAGGCAGGCCGGATCTGGTGCAGGACGCGGACTTCTCCGACCCGCAGCGGCGGCTGGCCCGGGCCGCCGAAGTGGATGCCGTGGTAGCGGATTGGGTTGCCACCAAGACGCTTTCGGAGGCGATGCAAGTTTTCGAAGCTCACGAGGTGGCGGCGGCGCCGGTCTACGACATCGCAGATCTGGTGGACGACGATCAGCTTGCGCATCGCGGAGTTTTCGTATCGGTCGAGGACGACCAACTCGGTCCGATGACGGTGCAGGCGCCGGTCCCGCGGTTCTCTTCGGCCTCCGGAACGGTCGACCATCTCGGCCCGAGCGTCGGGCAACACAACGCCGAGGTGTACGGCGAGTTGCTCGGTTTGACTGCGAGCGAACTTGACGGCCTGTGCGCCCGTGGCGTGTTGTAAGGGAAGGACATTCATCGATGACGAAGTTGCTCCGCCGCTCCGAACTGGCGGTACCCGCCAGCAACGACAATATGTTCGACAAGGCCGCCGGCTGTGGGGCCGATCTGGTGTTCCTCGATCTCGAAGACGCGGTGCCTGCTGCCTTCAAACTGGAATCACGCGCCAAAGCTATTGCCGCCCTTAATGACATCGACTGGGGCAGCACCGCGCGCGCGATCAGGATCAACGGCCTGGATACGGAGTGGTGCCACGACGACATCATCGAGGTGGTGACTGGGGCCGGCGCCAACCTGGACACGATCATCATTCCGAAAGCACGTACCGCCCGCGACGTGTGGTGGGTCGATGTTCTGCTCACCCAACTCGAGTCAAAACTGGCGCTCAGCAGGCAGATTCGCCTCGAGGTGCTCATCGAGGAGGTTGAGGGCCTGGCCAATGCCGAGGCGATAGCGGTGGCCAGCCCACGGTTGGACGCGCTCATCTTCGGAGTGGGGGACTTCTCGTTGTCCCAGGGCGCACGGGTGGACACCAACTTCGTCCCGCTCGGCGAATACCCTGGTGATTTCTGGCATTACGCGCGCAACAAGGTAATCGTGGCTGCGCGTATCGCCGGCATCGACGCGATCGACGCGCCCTATCCCGACTACCGCGATGTCACGGGTTACGAGCGTGACGCACGACGCGCGTCGCTGCTGGGCTACACCGGAAAGTGGGCGATCCATCCCGACCAGGTTCCGATTGCCAACCGGGTCTACGCCCCGACCGCCGACGAGATCGCACGTGCCGAACGCAATGTCGCCGCTTACCGCGAGGCGGAAGCCAACGGCCGTGGCGCCGTAGGAGTCAACGGGGTCCTGGTCGATGCCGCACACGTGAAGATGGCCGAGCAGACGCTGGCGCGCGCCGCTTTGATCAACTCCGAGCAGTTGACCTCACAGTAGTTTGGCAGCGGGGACATAGCGTGCGGCTAATCACGAGGCGCACAACTAAAGGATGAACACAACACTCCTTGCCGCGCGAGTGCTGCTCGCCGGGGCCGCCACCGTCGCTACCCTCTTCCTCTACGGCACGGGGCACGAACGGGTAGTGCCCATTGGCGCCAACCACGCAGTCGTCACCGCCGACGGCGACGATAACTTCGCCAACGACAACGGTCAGACGTCCGGCGACATCTTCACTCAGAACGCCCAGGATCAGAACTGAGTTCACGCGCTCGGAATGAAGCGTTGCCGTTGGTCACCGCAATCTCTACACCGGGCAGAACCCGGCTTCGGCCGCACCGCTCGCCCAGTAACTGCTCAAAGCCCTGTAGTAATTACGAATGACCACGATCGACGTCGAGTCGGGCGCCGTACAGGGGCGGCACCACCGGGGCGTCGCAGTCTGGCGTTCGATTCCGTATGCAGCTCCACCTGTCGGGCCGCTCCGGTTGCGGGCGCCGCAGCCGGTCACTCCCTGGACCGGTGTGCGAGACGTGACCCGATTCGGTTCCGCCGCACACTCGCACCGGTTCGGTGCGCCCATGGGAATCGTAGGGCGCCAAGTCCAAGACGAGGACTGCCTGACGCTCAACGTGTGCGCACCCTCCGACCGCGGAGCTGAACCGCGTCCGGTGCTGGTGTTCATCCACGGCGGTGCCTTCTTCGAGGGCACCTCAGCTGCGCCGGTGCACGATCCGACAGCCCTGGTGCGACGCACCGGCCTGGTCGTCGTCACCATCAACTACCGGCTGGGTGGACTCGGCTTCGTCGACTTCTCCTCGTACGCAGAGGAATTCGAGTCAAATGTGGGACTGCGCGATCAGGTCGCCGCCCTCGGTTGGGTGCAGCGCAACATCGCGGCCTTCGGCGGCGACCCGGCCAACGTCACCCTGTTCGGCCAATCCGCGGGCGGGTGCTCGGTTCTGACCTTGTTGGCGGTTCCGGCGGCAAGGGGACTGTTCCATCGGGCCGTAGCGCAGAGTCCGATACCTGACGCCGTGCGTACCGGGAAGCAGGCGGCGGATACCGCCCGGCGGTGCATCAAAGCGCTTGGCGCCGAACCGGATACCGCTGCAGACGTCCTCCGCGAGGCTCCGGCCGGGGCGATCAGCCAGGCCGCGATCCGGGTCATGCTCAAGACGGCGCGCGCCGTCCCGTGCCGACTGGCGTTGGCCCCGGTCATCGACGGCGACCTGCTCCCCGAGGCCCCCACCGCGGCCATCGCGTCCGGCCGCGCTCATCGCGTGCCCCTCGTCGTCGGGACGATGCGCGACGAACTTGGCCATGCGGGCTGGGGGCCGGTCCGCCAGTTCGTCAATTTTCTCCCGACCACGCCGGCCCGGGTGGATCGCATGTTCGCCGCTACCGATCCGACCGCCCAGGAACGCGCACTCGCGCACTATCCGGACTATCCGGCCGCGGCGGCCCTGACCCGACTGGCAAGCGACTGCTTTTTCGTCCGACCGACGGTCGGCGTTGCCGAAGCGCACGCGCGCCATGCGCCGACCTATGTCTACCGGCTTGACTATGCCCCCGTGTTGCTCCGCCTGATCGGCATGGGTGCGATACATGCGATGGACGTGCCGATGGTGTTCGGCTGCAACATGCCGGCCATCGAGGCGCTCACGATTATCGGGCGCGGCGGGTACCGCGCGATGAGCGAGCGCATCCAAGACAGCTGGGCGCAGTTCGCGTACGACGGGACGCCAGGCTGGCCTGCCTACGACGACGACCGGGCCGTCTTCGTCTTCGACCATCCGGACTCGCGGGTCGTCCCGGGTCTGCACTCCGCGACCTGGGAGGCGTGGCGGCATTACGCGGGACCGCAGCAAGCAGAACCACAGCAGCGTCCGGAGCAGATGCGTTCCGATTAGGAGTCAAACCGGCAGGATCGGCTACCGTGGCGCCATCCGGGTGGGCTTCGGAGATTCCGGAGATACGGGAGACGTTAATGCCGTACATCGAGTCCGCTGTGCGCAGCAAGCAGGCGGTGGCCGCTGCCCGCGCCGTGCTGATGCGGGACGGCGTCCAAGGAACGACGATGCGCTCGGTCGCGACCGAGGCCGGTATTCCGCTCGGAACATTGCAGTACGTCTTCCCGACCAAGCTGGGGCTACTGCGCGCGGTGATCGAGGACATCGTCGAGGAGATCGCCGAGCTGCTCAGAACTTCCGCTGAACTCGAGTCCGGGCTGGAACACGCGATTCGGAACGGGCTGCGCAATTTCTGGGAAACGTTGGTCGTCGATCACCGTCAGCTGCAGATGGTGCAACTGGAGCTCATCACCCACGCCCTGCGCACGCCGGGCTTGGAGGAACTTCCGCGCTGGCAGTACGAGCGATATACCGAGGCCGTTGCCCAGTGGTGCCAGGAAGCTGCCAGCCGGTCGGGGGAGGTCAGCGCGGTTCCCTTCACTCGCCTCGGACGAGTCCTGGTCGCGGCCATCGACGGGTTGATCGTGCAACACGTGATCGACCCGGATGCCGACCGGGCGGTGGAAGACCTCGAGACCCTCATGGAGATGGTCGTCGCATTCGCGGCGATCAAACCCGCTTCACGCTGACGCCTTGTCGCCTGGTGCCTCGATCCCGTACGCTCTGAACAACCAAGTCATACGACTGTATGAGTTCAGGAGGCGGGGGAATGTCAGACGTGGATGTCGTCGTGGTCGGCGCTGGACTGGCCGGGTTGTCGGCGGCCCGCAAACTGGTCGCGGCCGGGAAGTCGGTGCGGGTTCTCGAGGCGCGCGACCGGGTGGCCGGCCGCAATTTCGGTGGGTTCCTGAGCAACGGAGTGCCCGTGGAACTCGGTGGCCAATGGGTGGGGCCGGGCCAGAACGCGGTGCTCGAACTGATCACCGAACTCGGCCTCGAGACATTCCCCACCTACGACACCGGCGCGGCGATCACCTACGTCGACGGTGCCGCGCTCCGGTATGAAGATGCGTCGTTCGGCCTGCCCGTCGAGAACCTCGCCGAGATCGGCCGTGTCTGGGGTGAACTCGAAACGCTGGCAGCCTCGGTACCGACGGCCGCGCCGTGGCAGGCACCTGAAGCCGCCGACCTGGACCGGCAGACCTTTGACGCCTGGTTGACGGCGCAAACCACCGATAGCGTCGCGGTGCGGTTCTTCCGTCTCGTCGTGCCCACGTTGTTTTGTGCCGAGTCCCCGGAACTTTCGTTGCTGCACTTGCTGTTCTACATCCGGTCGGGCAACGGTCTGGCGGGCATGTTGGCGGTGACCGGGGGTGCGCAGGAACTCCGGGTGGTGGGAGGGACGCACCGGATCTCTGAGCTGCTGGCCGAGGAACTGGGCGATCGGGTCCAATTGGGAGCGGTGGTCCGGACTGTTGTGCAAGACGGCAACGGCGTCACCGTCGGCTACGAGGATGCCGATGCCGGTGACCCGGGCACGATCACCGCTGGCCAGGTGATCGTCGCGATCCCGCCGACCCTGGCCGGCCGGATCCGCTACCTGCCTCCGCTGCCGTCGGCGCGCGACAGCTTGACCCAGCAATTCCCCGCCGGCTCGGTGATCAAATTCCAGGTGGGTTACGACAAGCCGTTCTGGCGTGAAGACGGTCTGAGCGGTTTCGTCACCAGCCTCGACGATGCATTCAGCGTCGTCCTGGACAATTCACCCGCCGACGCCTCCTGCGGGGTGCTGGTGGGTTTCATCGACGGTGCCCATGCCCGCGAAGCGGCCGAGCTCGCCGCGGAACAGCGACACAAGCTGGTCATCGACGCGCTGGTGAAGTACTTCGGGCCCAGCGCTGCCGAACCCTTCGACATCGCGGAGCAGGATTGGAGCGCAGAGGAATTCACTCGCGGCTGCTATGGCGGACGACTGACCGCCGGAGCGCTGACTCAGTTCGGAAAGGCACTGGCAGCACCGGTGGGCCGCATTCACTGGGCGGGCGCGGAGACGGCCCAGGTCTGGTGCGGCTACATGGACGGCGCCATCACCTCGGGCCGCCGGGCCGCCGACGAGGTACTCGCCGTCGGGTAGGGCCCGTGTAAGTTTGGGCGCATGCCCCACGTCGCGATACTCGACGACTATGCCGGTGTGGCGCTGGATGTAGCCGATTGGTCGCCGGTGCAGAACCGCTGCGACGTAACCGTTTTCGACCGGCATCTCTCCGAGGACGAGGCGGCCGAGGTGCTGCAGCCGTTCGATGTGATATGTACCCTGCGCGAGCGAATGGCGCTGCCGTGCAAGCTCATCGAGCGGCTACCGAACCTGAAACTCATCACCATCGTCGGCCGGAGCCTACCCAACTTGGACATGGAGGCGGCCACCGAGCGCGGTGTTCTGGTTGCCCACTCCAATTTTGCACACCCTCGATTCAAGGCCGTGCGGGACGCGACACCCGAACTCGCCTGGGGTCTGATGATCGCGACGGTCCGCAATCTGGCCGAAGAGCATCGGCGGATGCGGGACGGCGCCTGGCAGACCACGATCGGCATGACCCTGTCCGGCAAGACGCTCGGACTGCTGGGTCTCGGCCGAGTCGGAACGCGGATGGCCGAATACGCGAAAGTGTTTGGCATGCAGGTCATCGCGTGGAGTCAGAACCTCACCGATGAGGCCGCGGAGGCGGTGGGAGTCCGTCGGGTCGAGAAGGCGGCACTGTTCACAGAATCCGACGTGGTCTCCATCCATCTGGTGCTTTCAGAGCGTTCCCGCGGACTGATTGGAGCACCCGAGTTTGCTCTGATGAAGCCAAATGCCTATCTGATCAACACATCCCGGGGTCCGATCCTTGACGAGGACGCCTTGATCGAAGCGCTCAGTAGTGGGCGTATCGCCGGTGCGGGGCTCGATGTCTTTGACACCGAACCGCTTCCGGCCGAGCATCCGTTGCGGAGCCTGCCGACAGTGACATTGTCACCGCATCTCGGGTACGTGACCCGCGAGATGCTGGGGGCCTTTTACTCCGACACGGTGGAAGCTGTCGTGGCCTGGCTTGACGGGACACCGGTCCGGATCGCGAACCCCGACGCGCTCCCTACCGAGCCCAGTGCGGGCTTTTGATCGCTTCCAGCGCTTCGACGACGCAATGATCCAGCGGGCGCGACGCCCGGTCCGACCGCCGTACCCACTGCCGGAAAGCGAAATCCCCTGCGGTGAAGCCGAGTTGAACAAGTAGGCCGGGGCGCATGTCGACGTCCGGATCGACGCCCATGCGTTCGCCGATGACTTTCGTCGCCCGCTCCTGATCCGCGGGTAGGTGAATCGTCACCTTGTCGAGCAGGCCAGGCGCGACCAGCAGGGCCGAACGCCACTCTTCGCAGTCGGCTTGGTCGAATGACCGGGTCCTGCTGACGATGGCGTTGATGAGTGCGATGTCCGGCGATTCGGTGGCGGGCCGTTGTTCGAGCAGACTGACGATTGCGGCTCCGCCTTCGCGAACCGGCGCGAGTAGCAACTCTTCCTTCGTCTGAACGTGCCGGAAGAGGGTGCGTGGCGAAACGCCTGCGGCAGCAGCGATTTCGTCCGTGGTGACGGAGTCGTAGCCACGTTCGACGAACAGCCGAAACGCCGCACGCCTGATGTCGGCGCGAATCTGCGCGCGCTGGCGGTCGCGCAGCGACTCCGTCATCGGAAAGAGCCGATACCGCCGTCGACCGCAATGGTCTGCCCGGTGATGAACGTGGCGTCGCTGCTGAGAAGGAACGCCACCAGCGCACCCACATCGGTGCGGACGTCACCGATGCGCTTCATCGGGACGCGGCCCACCGCTTTCTGGTAGTCGTCGGGAGCGAACTGCTTCCACAATTTGACGCCGTCGGACTCGGCGAACGGGCAGATTACGTTGACCCGGATGTTGTCGCGGCCCCATTCCAGAGCGGCGACCTTCGACAACCCGCGGATGCCTTCCTTGGCGGCCGCATATCCACCCCACTTCGGTTCGCCGCCAGTGCCCGTCCCCGATCCGAGGTTCACGATGGACCCGCCGCCCGCCTCGAGCATCAACGGGTACACCGCTTGCATGAGCAGGAATGTCGCCCGCGGCCCGACGTCGTAACCGAGCGCGAGGTCTTCGGTGGTGATGTCGACGAACTTCTTGGGCTCGTTGGTGGCGATGGCGTTGTTGACCAGGCCGTGCACCGTGCCGAATGCTCCCACTGCGGCCGCCGCTATCCGACCCGCGCTATCGGGGTCGCGCAGGTCGGCCACCAGCATCTGGGCCCGTCCCAATTGACTCAGCTCATCCGTTGTCGCAGAAAGCAATTCGGCCTGAATATCGACCAGTAATACGGCCGCGCCGCGCTCGAGTAGCGCGGCGGCGATACCCTTGCCAACGCCCTGAGCCGCGCCCGTCACCACGGCAACGTGCCCGCGCATCGAGTCCGGGTGGGTGTAGGTCATCTCGTCGGGCCGAGCTGTAGCGGTACGCCGCGATGCATCTCGTAGGTGCTGCGCACCCCGCCTGGCAACTCGATGAACTCGACCGCGGTACCGTCGGGATCCTTGACGAAAAACATTCGCACCCCGCCGATTTCGAAAGGCTCCTGGTCGGGCGGGTAGCCGGCTGCGGCGATGCGGCGGTGCGTGTCGTTGAGATCGGTGACGGACAACGACACATTGTGGATCCCGGTGATGCCCCGACGGGCGGGCCTTGAATCCGGTGGATTGGCACCCAGCGAGAGCAGTTCGACCATCAGTCCGCCCAGCAAGCCACCGACCACCCGGCCTTCCTGCTTGCGCTTGGCATGCAGGACGGCGTCGAAAGGTTCGCCCGAGATCAGGCTGTCGAAGACGACTTCCATGCCCAGTAGATCGCGGTAGAACGCCAGCGCACGGTCCATGTCGGTCACGCCGACCACCAGGTGGCAGAACGATACGTCGGCGATGACGCCGGTCACGCCCGGTCCGCCGCGAGTCCGGGCGCGGCACGTCCGGCGAGCAGCGGCAGGTCGAGATAAGTCTTGATGCCAGGCTCGGCACGACAGACGTCGGGGATCGCGTTGACGCAATGGTTGGCGGTCACGACGATGCCGGGATTGCGCACCAGTCCTTCGGCTATGGACTGCGGTTGCAGGCCCTTGAAGGTGATGCTGACGTCGGGGTCGCCGGTGATCTCGACCTCGAAGCGCTCGCCCTTCTCGCCGAACTCCCAGGCCGGCTCTAGGTTCTCCTCACCCATGAGCCAGTTGACGGCGGCGGTGATCACCGGTTCGCCGTCGCAGAGCGCCTGCCAGCGGAATCGCCGTGCCGCCACCGTGCCCGGCGGGATCGGGACGACGTAGTCGATATCGCCGGTCGCGACCGCGATCTCCTGGGTGGTCCGGATGTTGGGATCGATGCGGAAACCCATGTGGTCGGCCACCATGCGCACCGACATCTTGAAGCCCGCCTCGAGCAAACTGGCCATCGGTCCCTGCATCGCTTCTTCGGGTGTGCCCCCGAAGCCCATGATGTGGCGCACCACGTCCGGCGCGTTGTAGGTGCGGATGTCGGAGAATTCTTCGGCCCGCACGTGCGTGACGGCCGACGACAGCGAGGACACCATGAGCGGGAATCGCTCGGTGATGCCGCCCGGGTGGATTCCCGACCCGTGCAACGTCACCCCGGCTTCGATGGCCGCGTCGGCGATGGCCTGATGCCGCGGGTTGTTCGGGTCGGGATATACCCAGCCCACCGGAGTGACGACGTTCTTGCCGGACCGCAGAATCGCCAGGACTTCGTCGTCGTTGGGAATCAGTGGGCTGTACATGACGCAGTCGGCGTCGATGGCCAGCACGTCGTCGATGCTGTTGCTGGCGGTGACACCGATGTCAGCGGTCCCCAAGAGGTGTCCGACGTCGACACCGTTCTTGCTCTCGCTGTGCACCCAGCATCCGGCCAATTCCAGCTCGGGATGGTTCAACACATTTTCGATGGCGGCTTTCCCAACGCCACCGGTTGCCCATTGGATTACGCGAAAAGAGGCTGGTCTAGTCATCAAAGTGGCACGCTATGCCTAGGTGGCAGTGACTGTCAATAAGTGCCGGCCCCCTACTGAGCGGCTACTCCGCGTGCACGTCCGTGGGGTGACCCGCGCGCTCGGCAGCCGCCTGATCGGTCGCGCGGACGAACCTGCGAAAGAGCGTGGTGGCCGTTCCAATGGAGGCAATCAGAACCCCCGGGCCGACCGTCATGATCAGGATCTGCGACAGATCCACCGACAACGTGAAAATCCAGGCGACGGCAAGGATGGGGAACAAGCCGCACAAGATGCCGATCCGAACGGAAAGCCGAGTGTGCAGCTTGTGCCAGTTGTCGATGTCCTCAGGTGTCCACCCGCGCTGCGGCAGGGCGGGGTCGGCGAGGCTGGGCACGATCGCACCGGTTATCGACTTTGACGCAGGCTTGCGCGCCAAACCGCTGGCCACCAGGGACCAGACGATCGTGGTAACGGGAATCAATTCGGTGCACTGCACGATGCGCGGGTTCTTAGTGGTGAAGGCAACGGTCAGCGACGCCGCCGCGCAGAGGAGCACGGCGATATTGAGTGGCTCGACCTTGCGTTTGCGCACCATGGTGTAGACGCCTTGGACGGTCGCAACCACGATGGCACCCACCAGAGCCAGGTAAGGCGGGACCCCGCAGAGTCGAAGTCCGTAGTAACCGAGCAATGGCGGCACGGTGTTGATTACCGTGGTCAGCGCGTACTCGCGGAGGCTTTTAGGTGCGTCGTCCATGCCTGCGCTGGACGGGGACTCGCCGGTTACGTCCGGGTTTTGCTGCGACACCATTCGAGCGTATCCGACGTTTTCGACCAGAATTGTCCCAGCGCTAGACGGTTGCCGTGTGACGGAGCCAATACGTCATTGTCCCCAACTGTCAAAATTAGGTCCTCTAGTGTCAAGACACGAGGCCTGGAGCTGCACCAGACTGTGCGCAGGCCCATATTGCGTGAGGGCGCGGTCGACGATGACAAACCTCCGCTTCGCCAGGTCGGCACCGACCTGCCCGAGCCGACACTGGTCGGCGAAAGCGTAAGGAGCATCAATGGAACTAATGGCACCGATCGACGCGCTGTTCTTGACGGCCGAGTCGCGCGAGCATCCGTTGCACGTCGGCTCGTTGCAGTTGTTCCAACCGCCGAAGGGTAGCGGACGCGCCTTCGGGCGGGACACCCACGAGGCGATGCTCGAGTGTGAAGAAATCTCACCGCTATTCCGCAAGCGTCCTACCTCGTTTCGCGGCGCAGTCACCAACCTGGGCTGGTCGGCAGAGAGCGACGTGGACCTCACGTATCACGTGCGGCGGTCGGCATTGCCGTACCCAGGACGGGTTCGCGAACTGCTGGAGCTGACCTCGAGGCTGCACTCGAACCTGCTCGATCGGCACCGGCCGCTGTGGGAGACGCACCTGATCGAGGGTCTCCGCGATGGACGCTTCGCGATCTACTCGAAGATGCACCACGCTCTGATCGACGGCGTATCGGGGCTTTCGTTGATGCGGCAGTCGCTGGCAACCGATCCCGATGACACCGACTTCCGTGCCATCTGGTCCCCAGCGCCCCGGCGCGAACGGCGCGCCCGGACCCCCCGCAGCACCTTGGACAAATTCGGCGGCTTAGTCGGTTCCGTCGCCGGTCTGGCCCCGTCGTCGCTTCGGGTGGCGCGCTCCGCATTGCTCGAGCAGCAGCTGACGCTTCCGTTCAGCACGCCTCGCACCATGCTCAACGTCCCGGTCGGGGGAGCACGCCGCTGCGCGGCGCAGTCGTGGGAGCTGGACCGCGTCAATGCCGTCAAGGATGCAGCGGGAGTGAGCCTCAACGACGTGGTGCTGGCGATGTGCGCCGGAGCGCTACGCGCCTACCTCGAGGAGAACGACGCATTGCCGGACGCGCCGCTGGTGGCGATGGTCCCGGTGAACCTGCGCGGCGAGGGTGACCCCATCGGCGGCAACCAGATCGGGGCGGTGTTGTGCAACCTGGCCACCCACCTCGACGAGCCGGCCGACCGCCTGGACGCGATCAGCGCGTGTATGCGCGACAACAAGAAGGTGCTTTCGCAACTGCCCCGGGCCCAGGCCATGGCGCTGTCGCTGTTCCTGGTGAGCCCCGCCCTGCTCAACGCGTTGCCCGGCGTGGGCCGGGTGACTCCGCCGCCGTTCAACGTGTGCATCTCCAACGTTCCCGGTGTGCGCGAGCCCAGGTTCTTCAACGGCGCCCGGTTGGTTGGGAACTATCCGATGTCGCTCGCGCTCGACGGACAAGCGCTCAACATCACCCTGAGCAGCACGGCCGACACCCTCGACTTCGGCTTGGTCGGGTGCCGGCAAAGTGTGCCGCACCTGCAGCGGGTGCTCGGTCACCTCGAGACCTCGCTCAAGGAACTGGAACGCTCCGTCGGCCTGTGACCCGGCTGTCGGCTCGACAGCGCAGTTGACGCTGCGCTGAGGGTGAGAAAGTGCGAGAAGATCGCGCCGTGAGCGCAGAGTCAATCCCCTAGGGGGAGCTAAAGGGCGGGCTGGCCCCGGTAGGACGCCGGTCCGGTGCCGAACCAGCGTTTGCACGAGCGGGTCAGCACACTCTGCTCGGCGTAGCCGAGTTCGCGAGCCAGGTGCGACAGGCTGATCTTGGTGGTCCGCAGGTAGCGGTCGGCGGCATCTTTGCGGACCTGGTCGACCAGTGCGGCGAAGGTGGTGCTCTCATCGGCGAGCCTGCGCTGCAACGTTTTTGGATGCAGATGAAACTGTTCGGCGACGACTTCGAGTGTCGCCGCGCCGGTCGGCAGCAGTTGTCGCACAATGGCGCGCACCGATTCCTCGATCCCCGCGCCCAACGGGGTGACGCTGCTCAAGTAATCCACCACCGCCCGGTGCGCGATGTCGTCGCGGTTCAGTCGGCGGCCCAAGTCTGCGGTACGTACGGTGAATCCGCTGCGACGCTGGGTGAAATAGGCTGTGCAGCCGAAGTATTCGGTGTAGGTGGCTGGCGGTGTCAGTGGGTCGTGCGGCAGATGAACGGCCAAGGCACTGTAGTCGGTACCCATCAGAAGACGGAAAACGTTGAGCGCCACACCCAGTGCGAGTTCCAGCGCCTGGGGACACGCGATCGGTGCGTCGAGCAGGTACTCGACCGCGATAAAGGAACGTCGCAGATCGGCCAGTCCGGTGATCTCGATGAAGATCACCGGACTGAACGCCGCCATGTAGGTGTTGAAAATCTGTAGCGCGTCGGCGATCGACGCGGCCGTGCGGGCGGCGACGCCGACCGGCCCCAAGATTTCGATGCCCTGCCGCCGCGCCAGGCGCCGCCCGAAATCCGGTGTTCCCGTTGCGGCGGCGGCCAATTCCATGGCGCGTATCGCCGCACGGAATGGAATGAACGCGTCGTAGTTGCCGACATCTTGATCTCGGACGCCCGCGGCACGGAGCAGGACGGCCGGGTCACCGGACAACTCGGTAACGAGCATCGGGTAGTTCGAGAGCGCGGTCCCGCGCACCACGGACATGGAGGCGAGCCTATCGCCGTGAGAAACCGCGCGGTGTAATAGCGGGATGGAACTGATGATGCCCACCGACTCGATGTTTCTGTTGACCGAATCGCGGGAGCATCCTATGCATGTCGGAGGCTTGTCGTTGTTCCAGCCGCCCGAAGGGGCCGGCCCGGAATTCGTCCGCGAGTTCTATGAAGGGCTGGTTGCCAACGACGAGTTTCAGCCGACGTTCCGTAAGCACCCTGCGACGATCGGCGGGGGTATCTCGCAGCTGGCGTGGACCTATGACGACGAGGTCGACATCGACTACCACGTCCGGCGGTCGGCTTTGCCGTCGCCGGGCCGTGTCCGCGATCTGCTCGAGTTGACTTCGAGGCTGCACTCCACCCTGCTGGACCGGCACCGCCCGCTGTGGGAATTGCACGTCGTGGAGGGACTCAACGACGGCCGCTTCGCTCTCTACACCAAGATTCACCACGCCCTCGTCGACGGTGTGTCTGCGGTAAAGCTGATGCAGCGCACAATGTCGAGCGACCCCGAAGACACCCGGATCCGGGCGATGTGGAACCTGCCCAAGCCGCCACGCGCGCCGCGGCCCCAGCCCGACGAAGACAGCTCGAACCCGCTGAACACACTGCTGAAGCTGGCCGGATCCTCCGTGAAAGGGATTGCGGGAGTGGCACCTTCGACATTGAAGCTGGCCCGCGCCGCGTTGTTCGAGCAGCAGTTGACGCTGCCGTTCGTGGCGCCGCACACGATGCTGAACGTCAAGGTCGGCGGAGCCCGCAGATGCGCCGGCCAGTCCTGGTCGCTGGACCGCATCAAGGCCGTCAAGAAGGCAACCGGCGTGACGGTCAATGATGCCGTGTTGGCAATGTGCGCCGGTGCCTTGCGCTACTACCTACTCGAGCAGGATGCATTGCCGGACACTCCGCTGGTCGCAATGGTGCCGGTGAGCTTGCGCTCAGAAGCCGACGCCGACAGCGGCGGAAACAAGGTCGGCAGCATTCTGTGCAACTTGGCCACCAACGTCGAGGACCCGGCCAAGCGCATCGAGATCATCGGCGAGTCGATGCGACGCAACAAGAAGGTGCTCGCGGAATTGCCGTCCTATCAGGTGATGGCGTTGTCGGCGTTGAACATGGCGCCGCTGACGTTGGCCGGAGTGCCGGGGTTCCTCTCCGCGGTGCCGCCGCCATTCAACATCGTGATCTCGAATGTGCCCGGTGGCGGGGCTCCCCGGTACTACGGCGGAGCGCGACTCGACGGCAGCTACCCGTTGTCCAACATCCCGGACGGGCAGGCGCTGAACATCACGTTGGTCAACAGTGGCGACAATCTCGACTTCGGCCTGGTCGGTTGTCGTCGTAGCGTGCCGCACCTGCAGCGACTTCTCACGCACCTGGAGACGTCGCTGAAAGACCTGGAGCGGGCTGTCGGGATCTGAGCCTCATGCCCAAACTCAGTGCGGGCGTGCTGTTGTACCGGGAGCGCGCCGGTACCGTCGACGTCCTGATCGTTCATCCGGGCGGTCCGTTTTGGGCCCGCAAAGACGAAGGCGCCTGGTCGATCCCGAAGGGTGAGTATGCCGAAGGAGACGACGCGTGGGCGGCCGCGCAACGCGAGTTCGCCGAAGAACTCGGGCTGCCGGTGCCGGACGGCACGCGCATCGACTTCGGCCCGGTGAAGCAGCCAAGCGGAAAAGTGGTCACTGCCTTCGCTATTCGCGCGGACCTCGACATCACCGAGACGCGGAGCAACACCTTCGAAATGGAGTGGCCGCGCGGATCGGGCAAGCTACGGGAATTCCCCGAAGTCGATCGCGTCGAGTGGCTTCCGGTGGTGCAGGCACGCACGAAACTACTGAAGGGCCAGCGTGTTTTCCTCGATCGACTGATGGCCCACCCGGATGTGGCACGATCAGCCGAAGGTCCCTGAGCGCCTAAACCTGCGGCGACGAGACCGGCGCAGGATCACGGTCAGCAGCACACCCGCCGCAACGAGGGTCAACACTGCGCCCACCGCAACGAGTTCCAGTGGGATCATGACGTCGTCGTTGACGATCTTGACCTGCCGGTAGGCATCATCATTGGCGGCATTGCCGAATATGAAATCCGAAGTGATGCCGGATGTTTGAGTGATATCGACTTGAGTCTCGGTCAGATACGAGCCGTGATTGCCGGTCAGTTCGCGCAGCAGCGGGTCCTGAACAATCCCGGCGATGTTTCCGGCGAACTGAACTTTGGTGGTCTGCGACGATCTGTCGGCGTCGGTGCGCTGCTGCCGGTGATCGGACAGCGTGAACACCGAAACGTGTTGCGCGGACGTCGCGGCGACGGAAAGTCGCATGGGATACACCAGGTTCGGCGATTGGAAGGTCAGCCGCACCGGATCGAGCCCACCCACGATCGGCGCGGTGCTCGTCAGTCGCAACGCGACGAAAGCCCAACCGTCCCGCACATACGGGTTGAGTGCCTCCAACACTGTCGGCTTGATGGCGTATCCGTTGTCCACCAACCACTTCTGCAAGCCTGGGAGATCGCCGCCGGCCAGTGTGGTCGCCTCCAGTGGGCCGAGGCGCACCTGATTGACCACGTCTGGACCCCGGGCGCCTGCCGGTGCGCGCGCTCCCTCGTTGCTCGCTCCGGCCGAGAGGAAGAGCCCCAGTTTCCACTGCCGGCGATGCTGGATGAGTGGCGCGGTCAGTTGGTCCAGTTCGGTGAAGGTGGCCTTGTCGGCGGCTGCGACCGACGCAGGGGTGGGCGTCGGCACCACCAGTGCGACGTTGTCGGTGGAAGCACTCATCGCGAGTTGCATGACGATCGTCTCGGTGGTCCCGTCCCAATGCACCAGCGCAACTTCACGATTCATGGTCGCGCTCGAACCAATCGGTGCGATCGCCGCGCCACATGCGCATGCATAGCTCGGAGATGCCACCAGCAGGCTGGCGGCCAGAACCAGGACAACAATTCCCAACCGGCAAACCCGACGCAGCGCCATCAGGCCGATGGTACGCGGAAGTGTGACGTCCGCCACCCCGGTTCACTCAGTCGCGCAGGCAGAATGGCGAGCATGACCACAGCGCCCACCGACCCTGCCTGGCAAGCCGAATCGCAGGCATTGCTGGTGCGACTGCTTGATCCGGTAAGCCGGCCCAATCCGTATCCGGTGTGTGCCGAGTTGCGTGACCGCGTGCCATTGGTGCTGCCAAGCAGCAACATCGTCCTGTTCTCGACCTACCGGGATTGCGACGAGGTGTTGCGGCACTCTTCCTCGAGTAGCGATCAGCTCAACTCGACGATGTCGCAGGAGATGACCGCGGCAGACCCGTCAGCGCGCCGGGAAGTGCCGCCGAGCTTCCTATTTCTCGATCCACCCGACCACACCCGACTGCGCAGGCTGGTCAGCAAGGCGTTTGCGCCGAAGGTGGTCGCAGCGCTGCAGCCCGAAATCGACGCGATAGTTGCGGGGCTGCTCGACCAGATCGCCCAGCAAGGCAGCTTTGATGTGGTCGACGACTTCGCCTATCCGCTGCCGGTCGCGGTGATCTGTCGATTGCTGGGTGTGCCGCTCGAGGACGAGCCGCAGTTCAGCCAGGCGTCGGCGGTGCTGGCGAAGTCGTTGGATCCATTCTTCATCGGGGACGAGGCCGACGACACGGATGACTCGCTAGCTGCTGGTGCGGGGCTACGCGACTACCTGCACGGTTTGATCGAGCGGCGCCGGTCGCACCCGGATGCCGACCTGCTCTCGGCATTGGTTGCCGTGAACGAGTCCGGTGATCAGCTGACCGAGGAGGAGATCGTCTCTACCTGCGTGTTGCTGTTGGTTGCCGGCCATGAGACCACAGTGAACCTGATCGGCAACGCCATCCTGGCGATGTTGCGTGATGAGCGGCATTGGGCCGCGCTGGGCGCCGATCCGTCGCGTGCACCGGTCGTGGTCGAGGAAACGCTGCGCTACGACCCGCCGGTACAACAACTCAGCCGAATTGCCCGCCGCGACATGACAATCGGGGACACCGACGTGGCCAGCGGCGACATGATGCTGCTACTGCTGGCTGCCGCCCACCGTGATCCCGCCGAATTCGACCGACCCGATGTGTTCGACCCGGACCGTGCAGCGTTGCGCCACTTAGGTTTTGGCCGCGGAGCGCACTACTGCCTGGGTGCACCGTTGGCACGCTTGGAAGCCGGTGCAGCCCTGGCGGCGCTGACAGCCCGCTTCCCGCATGCACGGTTGGCAAGTGAGCCGCTGTATAAGCCGAACGTCACGCTGCGCGGGTTGTCAGCATTGACCGTTGCGGTCTAATCGCGATCGCAAGCGCGGCGTACCCGGGTGCAGCGGGTCGCGACCAGTGGGCTAGCTGTTTCTGCGCCCTTGACGTCCACCGGCCAGGTTGATCTGCAGCGGAACCGGTGCGTCGACTGCGCGGGTGGCCTCGGCGTCGTGGTAGACGCCAATGGTGTATTCACCCGTGGCCTCGACCGCGAACGAAAGTTGGGGAGTAAAACAACGGTACTTGGAGGGCCTGCCGCCGTCGTCCGGCCATTGCCAAGCCGAGCGAACGGTTCCGCGAACCGTCCCGCCGGGGTCTTTGCAGACGATGAACAACTCCGGGTCGAAGTCCCCGCCGGAAGGCGCGTGCACCACCATGACCAGTGGAACCGTCAACCACCGAGGAAGCTGTTCGACCTCATAGCTGGTTGTCGGTAGACGCGTGGCGTCGATCGCGGAGTCATCTATGTTGGCGGTTCCCGCCACTAGCAATGCGGCTACATGCATCACGACAGCTTAGCGGTGTCGGCAGCCGGAAATACACGGTCGCACTGTGGGAGTCGGACGAGACTCGAGACGAACTCACAGCGTTGACTCCAATCGGGGCGCGGGGTTATTCGACGTTGTCGACGGGCGCACTGACCAAGTCTTCGTCGCTGTCACTCTCGGCTGCGCCCGCCTCGGCTAACAGGATCGAAACGGGTATGGGAGCCGCCAGTTCGATTTTGCCGCCGGCGTCGTAATAGGCGCCGATGGTGTACTCGCCTTCCGTTTCAATCGGGAAGGAAAGTTCTTGAGTGAAGCACCGGTATTTGGAGGGTAGATTGCCCTCGTCGGGCCAGTGCCACGCTGCCCTCAATGATCCGACCGGCTTCCCGGACGGGTCTTTGCAGACGACATGGAGCTCGGGATCGTAGTCGCCACCGGCGCGCGCGTGCACTACCAGAACAACCGGAACCTTTGCCCACAACGGCATTTGGTCGACGTGAAACCAGGCCATCGGAATGCTCATGGCGTTGATCGCGCCGAATTCGTCGAACGCGGCGGAGCGCGAAACGAATAGTGCAGATACTTGCAGCATCACGACATCCTAAAGGTGTCTCGCCGTCATTCCTTCCGCATCGCGTGCCATGCCATGTCGGCGACTATTAAGCAGTAGGCGTCGTCGATGAGATCTTCGGAGTAAAGGCTGCGAATGTAGAGCGGCGCCGTGACGAGTTGGACTCCGACCAGCGTGTTGACATGGTCGCGCACCTCGTCGCGCTCCCTCGCCCGATCCACGATCGAACGCAGGATGCCGAATCGCTGCTCCCAAAACAGCGTCCGCGTCTCGTTGTCGTGGTAGCCGCGACCGTCCATCACCAATGCCCGATTAAAGGTGCGGCCCACTTTCGTGTTGATGTCCGCAGCGATGTTGCGGGCGAGTGCGAGAAGGTCGCCCTGGAACGAGCCGGTGTCGGTGGCCGCCCGCAAAGCTTCGGGATCGCCGACGGCGGCGTCGACCATCAGGTGCTGCCGATCGCGCCAGTACTTATAAATCATCGCGGGGTCGAGATGGTGGCGCTCGGCGAGGGCTTCGATGCTGAACCGCTCGACACCCCAGCGGGCCAGTTCGTCGAGCACCGCCGGCATGACTTTGGCGCGGACGTCGGCGGGAATGGCATCACGGTAGGTGTCGGTCTGTCGAGACGGCTGCATGCCTTCCTACCTGCCTCCTTGCGACCTGCATTTCGCAAACGAACCGCCTACACCATATGCCCTCGTTAACGAGAGATGGATCGTACGCAGGCGCTTTTCAGTCGGCGAGGGGCTCACGCCCAGCGACGACTCGGCGCACGGCGCGAACCCGTTGATCGCCGAGGCGACACAATGAGCTGATGGACCTACCTGTGCTGCCGCCGGTGTCGCCGATGCTTGCCAAATCGGTTCGATCGATCCCGCCCGGCGCCTCATACGAGCCCAAATGGGACGGATTCCGCTCAATCTGCTTTCGGGACGTTGACGAGGTCGAGCTGGGCAGCCGCAACGAGCGGCCATTAACCCGCTACTTCCCGGAACTGGTCGAGGCGATCAAAGCCGAGCTGCCGCAGCGCTGCGTGATCGACGGCGAAATAGTTATCGCCACCGATCACGGCCTGGATTTCGAGGCGCTGCAACAACGCATCCACCCGGCCGACTCACGGGTCCGGATGCTCGCCGAAAAAACGCCGGCATCCTTCATCGCGTTCGACCTGCTGGCATTGGGCGACGACGACTACACCAAACGCCCCTTCAGCGAGCGGCGCGCCGCGCTAGTCGATGCCCTGCAAGGCTCCGGACCCTCAATTCACGTCACGCCCGCAACCACTGATCAGACCCTTGCGCAGCAATGGTTCGAGGAATTCGAGGGCGCTGGACTGGACGGCTTGATCGCCAAGCCGCTGACCATCACCTACCAGCCGGACAAGCGCGTCATGTTCAAGATCAAGCCCGAGCGGACCGCCGACTGCGTGGTCGCCGGCTACCGGGTCCACAAGTCCGGCAGTGACGCCATCGGCTCCCTGCTGCTCGGGCTCTACCAAGAAGACGGCCAACTCGCTTCGGTCGGTGTGATCGGCGCCTTCCCAATGGCCGAACGGCGGCGGCTCTTCGCTGAGATGCAGCCGCTGGTAACGAGTTTCGATGGTCACCCGTGGAATTGGGCGGCTCATGAGGCAGGCGAACGCACCCCCCGCAAGAACGAGGGCTCACGCTGGAACGCAGGCAAGGACCTTTCCTTCGTGCCGCTGCAGCCGGAGCGAGTCGTCGAGGTCCGCTACGACCATATGGAAGGTCAACGCTTCCGCCACACTGCCCAATTCAACCGGTGGCGACCCGATCGCGACCCGCGCTCCTGCACCTACGAGCAACTCGAACAGCCGCAAACCTTCAGCCTTGGCGATATCGTGCCTGGTCTGGGGTGACCTGACCGGGCATTGGCTTGGTGCCACCGCAACCGACCGCCCTCGGGCAGATCGTTGTCGTAGCGCCGAGGATGACATCCGTACTCCACGGGGATCGCGGGCACCGATGCAGCGCCCGTCGATGGGTGCGGCCATCGCTGCAACGGCAAGCTCCGCAGGACCAGCGACAGCGTGGCCCGCGAGCACCCTGTCTTTAGACGGACATTCCGTTGCTGCCGTCGTTTATGCCGTTGACGCCGCTGCCGCCAGTGCCGCCGTTGCCGACTGTGCCGCCAGCGCCTCCGTCGTTGCCGAAAGTGTCGTTGTTGGCACCGCTGCCGAAGGCGCTACCGACTCCGGGGCCACCGTTACCGGTGCCATCAGCAGTGTTGGCGATGCTGCCGCCACCGCCACCGCCGCCGCTACCGTTGCCGGCCGAACCGCCGGGGCCACCCGCACCGGCTACGGCGCCGACGCCGACAGTGGCGACGGTATTGCCTCCGGCGCCGCCGTTGCCGGCGCTCCCTGCGGTGGATCCGGCTCCGCCGCCTCCGCCGCCACCGCCACCTACCGCCTCGCCCTTCGAGCCGCCATTGCTCGTCGCAAAGCCGCCTCCGCCACCTCCGCCGCCGGCTCCCCCTGATCCGCCGTTGCCTCCGGTCGCGTCGACACCGCTCCCACCGCCGCCACCGGTGCTGCCTGCCGCATTGGAAGAAGGGGGATTGGAGTTTTGAGCGGTGCCGCCGTTGCCGCCGTTGCCGCCGTCGCCGCCGGTGCCACCAACACCGCCAACGCCCCCGACACCGACGTTGCCACCTTTGCCGCCAGCGCCGCCGCCACCGCCACCGCCGCTGTAGACGTTGTCCGCAATCGAATCGATGGCGCCGCCGTCGCCGCCGGCGCCGCCGCCACCGCCTTGACCGCCGGTGCCGTTGGTTCCGGTGCCGACCACGTTGCCGCCGGCGCCAGCGTCGCCGCCTCGGCCCCCGTCCCCGCCTTGGCCCGCGATCTTGATTCCGCCGACGCCGGTGGGCCCGGCGCCGCCATCTCCGGCGGCACCACCCTCGCCGCCATCGCCGGCTAGGCCGCCGTTGGCGCCGTTGGTGCCTGTGCCGCCGGCTCCACCAGCTCCGCCGCTACCGCCGTCACCGCCGGTACCGCCGGTAGTCAACACGCCGTCACCGCCCTTGGCCCCGGCGCCGCCGCCGCCACCGTCGCCGCCCTTGCCGGCGGTGGCGCCTACACCGCTGGCCGCTCCGCCGCTGCCACCAATGCCGCCGTTGCCGCCCGACCCACCAGCGGCCCCATCTGTGGTGGCCGCGGACCCGTTCCCGCCGATTCCGCCGTTACCGGCGTTACCGCCGTCACCGTCTTGGCCGGTGGGGGCGAAGGGGCCGGTGCCGGCTTTGCCGCCGGTGCCGCCGTCGCCGCCGTTGCCGGCGTTGCCGCCGTTGTTGCCGCCGGGGGTGGCCAGGGCGCCGTTGCCGCCGGTC